>CBFHJH010000005.1:93385-107814 GCA_965656185.1 Croceimicrobium sp. | reverse complement strand
CCCTTACTAAGGCTTAGCGCCCCGTAGAGGCATTTCAAAAAAGTAGACTTACCACTTCCATTGGCTCCAAGAATGGCCCAGCGGCTACCGTCTTCGATCTCAAGGTTTAGGTCTTGAAATACGATTTGGGCGCCAAAAGTGCGGCTGGCTTGCTCGAAGCGAATAGTCATTAATCCAAGCGGAATCCTTTCATAATACCGGTTTGCGAATTTCTAACGAAAGTTAGAATATCATCACGGTCCTGGGTGGCTTCGAATTCAGCCTCGATAATTTCTATCGCTTGACTTACATTGTAGTTCTTCTGAAAAAGGATGCGATAGATGTTCTGAATTTCATTGATCTGCTCATTCTGGTATCCTCTTCGGCGCAAGCCAATAGAATTTATACCAGAATAGGAAATGGGCTCTTTCGCTGCTTTCACGAAGGGCGGTACATCCTTACGTACTAGGGATCCGCCACCTACAAAGGCATGTGTTCCGATCTTCGCAAATTGCTGCACCGCGCTCAGTCCGCCAATAATGGCCCAGTCATTTACTTCTACATGGCCGGCAAGCAATACGCCATTTACTACGATACAATGCTCTCCGATCACACAGTCGTGTGCTACGTGGGCCGTGGCCATAATTAAAGAATTAGCTCCAATAACGGTTTTTCCTAAAGCCTTGGTTCCGCGATTAATGGTAACGAATTCTCGAATCGTAACATTGTTGCCGATCTCTACGGTAGAATCTTCACCCTCGAATTTTAGGTCCTGCGGAATTGCCGAAATAACGGCACCGGGAAAAATGCGACAATTCTTTCCGATCCGAGCACCTTCCATGATGGTAACGTTTGAGCCAATCCAAGTGCCTTCTTCGATCACCACATTTTTGTGAATGGTGGTAAAAGGTTCGATCACTACGGTGGGAGCGATCTTGGCGCTGGGATGGACGTATGCTAGGGGTTGATTCATATTAGTTCTTTTCTTTAACGATTTGAGCCATCATGTCTGCCTGACAAACCATGCTGTCTCCAACATAGGCATTACCAGTCATCTTGACGATTCCGCGGCGAATTGGCTCGTTCATTACCAGTTTGAAGATCAAAGTGTCTCCCGGTACTACTTGTTTCTTAAAACGAACATTGTCGATCTTCAAGAAATAGGTTAGGTAATTTTCTGGATCGGGTACGGTGCTTAAAGCTAAGATACCGCCCGCTTGCGCCATGGCTTCAACTTGAAGCACTCCTGGCATTACGGGAGCCCCTGGAAAATGGCCTTCGAAAAAGGGCTCATTCATGGTAACGCTTTTTACCGCTACTACGTGCTCTTTGCTTATTTCCATCACCTTGTCTACCAATAAAAAGGGAGGACGGTGAGGAAGGATACCCATGATTTCGGTTACATTGTAAACCGGTCTCACATTGGGGTCGTATTTTGGGATGTCAGCACTTTGCTTTTGCTCTTTCATTTTCTGTACTAATAGTTTAGCGAATCTAGTATTGGCTTTATGTCCAGGTTTAGTGGCGATGATTTTTCCTTTGATCGGCAAACCGACCAAACGCAGGTCGCCGATTACATCTAATAATTTATGACGAGCCGCCTCATTGGCGTAGTGTAGGTCTAAATTGTCTAAAATTCCATTTGGCTTTACCGAAACCGACTCCTTGTTAAAGGCCGCCTTTAATTTTTCCAGTTTGGCCTCAGACATTTCCTGATCTACATAAACAATGGCATTATTAAGGTCCCCCCCTTTAATTAAGCCATTATCTAAGAGAAACTCTAATTCATGTAAAAAACTGAAAGTGCGACAAGCGGCGATCTCAGCTTTAAAGTCGCTGATCTTTTCCAGTTGTGCACTTTGACTGCCTAAAACCTCAGTGCCATAGTCCACCATAACCGAAACCTCAAAGTGGTCGGAAGGAAGGGCGATCAATTCTACGCCATCGTCATCTGTAAAACGAATGCTCTCCTTTATTTCGAGGTAATTACGAGCTTCTTCCTGCTCGCTTTTACCCGCTTGCTCCAATATTTCCACGAAGGGTAAAGAACTGCCATCCATTATAGGCATTTCTGGTCCGTCGACTTCAATAAGGCAATTGTCAATCTCCAATCCGGTAAGGGCGGCTAATACATGTTCTACGGTGCTTACCGCAGCTTCGCCATTTTGTAAAGTTGTACCGCGGTCGGTGGTGCTAACCATTCCGGCAACGGCCGCCACTTCTGGCGCACCTGCGAGGTCTACCCTTTTAAAGGTAACTCCGCTATTTGCCGCCGCAGGCTTAAAGTGTAAACTAACTTCTGCTCCAGTATGCAGGCCGCTTCCAGAGATCTTTACCGCTTGGGCGATGGTATGTTGATTAAGGCTCATTAATTCTTGATGCTTTTCTGTAGCTCCCGAATCACTTGGGGCAATTTACGGAAATAAACATAGGACTTCTGGAAATCAGAAACTTTGAATCCGGGGTTACCTTGCATGACAGAGTCATCCGGAACATTATTGGCAATTCCGGTTTTGGCGGCGATCTTTACTCGGTCTCCTATTTGAAGGTGCCCGATGATGCCCACTTGCCCACCGATCATGCAGTTGGCTCCAACTTTTGTAGAGCCCGCTACTCCGCTTTGGGAAGCAATGACAGTGTTTTCACCGATCTCGACATTATGGGCGATTTGCACTAAGTTATCTAGTTTTACTCCTTTGCGAATGATGGTTGAGCCAAGGGTGGCCCGGTCAATGGTACTATTCGCACCAACTTCTACGCCATCTTCGATGATCACGTTTCCAATTTGAGCAACCTTAGTATAGGAAGCTCCTTTTGGAGCAAAGCCAAAGCCATCTGCGCCAATAACCACACCAGCATGAAGGTTTACCTCATTGCCGATCTTGGAATCTCGATAAACTTGTACGCCGCTGTAAATGAGGCATTTTTCGCCGATTAAACAGTGGTCTCCAATTACAGTATTCGGGTAAATCTTAGTGCCCGCTCCAATTTTAGTGTTTTTACCAATTACCACGCCTGGGCCGATATAGAGCCCTTCTCCTAATTGGGCGCCTGGGTCTATCATGGCTTGCTCGGAAATACCAGCTTCCTGCTCTTGCATCGCATTATAAGCTTCTAGCAATTGAGCAAAGGCAGCATAGGCATCCTCCACTTTGATCAAAGTAGGCTTTAACTTTTGCTCGGCCTTAAAGTCCTTTCCAACAATTACAATGGAGGCTTCCGTCTCGTATATGTATTTGGTGTACTGAGGGTTAGCTAAAAAACTAAGCGTTCCTGGCTTGCCTTCTTCGATCTTGCTCAGGTTATTAACCTTGGTCTGAGGATCTCCGTCCACACTCCCTTGGAGCATTTCAGCAATTTGTTGAGCACTAAATTCCATTGGGGCAAAACTACAAATTATGCTTCTAGGCCTTGAGGATAGATTTAGGGCAGAATAGAAAATGTTTGATCACCGGTTTAGCAAGGGCCGAAATGTTAAGCTGATCAGCCGCTTGAGCGATATCTACCAAGCTTCCATCTTTGTATAAAAGCTGAATTCGATCCTTTTCCGGGTTGTAGGCATTATTGCTGATCTTTTGTTGGAAGATCAGAAACTTGATCGCCTCATCATTCAGCCCATATTTTTCCACCGCGGCCTTTTGGTAAGCTTTGATCTCTGTTTCGGTCCAAGCCTTTTCTTGCATCCGCACCCCTAGCAGATCTCGATCGATCAATCGTCGACTCAGCTGACTTAAAGCGCGGTCTTCATGATATTGCCATTCTTTAATAGCGGCCATAATATCGGCATCGTCTAAGCGTGCGTAGAGTTTGATCAGTTCTTTTTGATCTGCGGGTATTTGGCCGCTTAAAAAGGGTCTTAGCACAGAGGGCATTGGCATTCCCACTTGATAGATCAAACGTGCTCTTTTTAGGATCTGAATGAGTAAGTATTCTGCCCCCAATACAGTTTTGTGCAGATACACCTGCCAGTACATGAGGCGTCGTGCCACGATGAATTTCTCGACCGAATAAATTCCCTTCGCGTCTACGACGATCTGATCCTCAGCTACATTGAGCATGGTGATCAAACGCTCGGTGTTGATCTTACCTTCTGATACACCGGTGAAATAACAATCGCGCCGTAAGTAGTCGAGGCGGTCCATATCCAACTGGCTGCTGATCAATTGGTGAAGGAACTTTTTAGGGTACTCGTTCTTAAAGATCTGAATCCCCAAACTCAATTTTCCGTTGAATTCTGCATTGAGCTCCTCCATGAAGGCAACCGAAAGCTGCTCGTGGTCGATGCCAGGGATAATGGAGTTTTCTAAGGCATGTGAGAAGGGGCCATGACCAATATCGTGCAGCAAGATCGCAATGTATACCGCTTCCTCTTCGCTTTCACTGATCGCCTGACCTTTCTGGCGCAATACTTCCACCGCTTTTCGCATGAGGTGCATAGCACCCAAGGCGTGGTGAAACCTGGTGTGGTAGGCTCCTGGGTAAACTAAGTAGGTTAGACCCAATTGCGTGATTCGGCGTAGACGCTGGAAATAAGGATGTTCCAGTAGGTCGAAAATTAATTCATTAGGAATTGTAATGAAGCCGTAGATCGGGTCGTTTAATATCTTAAGCTTATTTGTGCGACTCAATTTTGTAGTATTGTTGCAAAGGCATAATCCGAAAACGAAAATATGGACAATATTCAAATCCTCTGGGTAGATGACGAAATAGATCTACTAAAACCACATATTATCTTCTTAGAAGCCAAAGGCTATCAGGTAGACACGGCCAATAATGGTGGCGATGCTTTAGACATGGTGGAGGAAAAACGTTACCAAATGGTTTTCTTGGATGAAAACATGCCTGGCATGGATGGTCTGGAAACTCTACAGAAGATCAAAGAAAAGCATGGCACCTTGCCGGTGGTCATGATCACCAAGAGTGAGGAAGAGAGTATTATGGAGGATGCCATCGGCTCCCAGATCTCCGATTACCTGATCAAGCCGGTGAATCCCAACCAGATCTTGCTGACCCTAAAGAAACACCTCGACAACCGTCGATTGGTGAGCGAAAAAACCCAGAGTAATTACCAGCAGGAATTCCGCCAAATAGGAATGGACCTAGCGATGGTACGTGATTTTGAAGGCTGGGAATCCCTTTTTAAACGACTTACCTATTGGGAGCTGGAGCTGGATAAGCTAGAAGATGAAAGCCTCAATGAAATACTAGCCTCTCAGAAAAAAGAGGCCAATGCCCAGTTTTTCCGTTTTGTAGAGAAAAACTACGAAGATTGGTTTGCGCATTCGGACGAGGCACCGGTTATGAGTCATACTTTGGTTAAAGATTGGGTGCGTCCCAGTCTTGAAATGGATCAACCTTTCTTCCTGGTGGTGATCGATAATTTACGCTACGACCAATGGAAGGTATTGCAACCTGAAATTGAAAAGCATTTTAGCATCGATCAAGAAAAAACCTACTGCAGTATTTTGCCTTCGGCTACCCAATTTGCCCGTAATGCTTTATTCGCCGGACTTATGCCGGATGGAATAAAACAGCGCTTCCCCGATAAATGGGTGGAGGATAATGATGACGATGAAGGCAAGAATAATTACGAGGAAGATTTCTTTCGCGATCAGATGCAGCGCCTAGGCTATGGCTCTAAGTCGGTGGGTTATGAGAAGGTTACCAATCATAATTACGGCAAGAAATTAGCCGATAATTTGAGTAATCTGCTACAAAATGAAGTGAACGTCTTGGTTTATAATTTCGTGGATATGCTATCGCATGCCAAGACCGATATGAAGGTAATCCGAGAGCTGGCCGATAATGACAAGGCCTACCGGTCGCTTACTTTAAGCTGGTTCAAAAACTCACCATTGTTGGATATGCTCCGCCAATTGGCTCAAAAGAATATCCCGGTTTTACTTACCACCGATCATGGAACCATCAATGTGGTGGATCCCACCAAGGTGGTTGGCGATCGCAACCTCAATACTAACTTGCGTTATAAGAGTGGTAGAGGCATGACCTTCCAGCCAAGAGATGTTATGGAGGTTAAAGATCCTGAGCGTATTCACTTACCGAAGCAAAATATCAATAGCAGTTATCTCTTTGCCAAGGAAGATCTCTTCTTTGCCTATCCCAATAATTTCAATCATTACGTGAAGTATTACCGAAACACTTATCAGCACGGTGGTATTTCTTTGGAGGAAATGATCATTCCTTTTGTGTCGCTTCAGCCGAAAGGCTAGTGAAAAGGATAAAAAGCTAAAGACAAGCGCTTAAATTTGTCTTATGGATGAAAAGCGTTACCAGGCAGCTGATCTAAATGAAATGGCTGCTTTAGCTCAAACTCTGGTACAGCAAATGCCCGGAGGTTTGGTTCTCTTGCAGGGGGGAATGGGTTTGGGTAAAACTACCCTGGTAAAATTAATGTGTGCTGCTTTGGGTGTGGACGATCCTGTTACCAGCCCTACTTTTTCTTTGGTGAACGAATATCGTGGAGGGAAGGGGGAGAAAATTTACCATTTTGATTGGTACCGCATTGAAGATGAGGAAGAAGCTCTAGGGATCGGTTACGATGAATACTTAGCAGATGGCGATTGGTTATTTATGGAGTGGCCCGAAAAAATTAGTAACTTACTGCCCTTAGAGTATCAGCTAATTAGCCTAACTGCGGATGCCGATGGCGTGCGCCAAATTAGTTTAAGGTCGGTCCATGAGTAAACCCGAATTTCTCAGTTTTTCTTCTTCCGAGCTCATGCCTCAGGAAGAGGTCTTGGAGGTGAAGCGAAAGCGTCAAAACCTTCATATCGGTATTCCCAACGAAACTTGTTTACAAGAAAAGCGCATCGCTTTGAGCCCTGATGCAGTGCATTTGCTGGTGGAACACGGTCATGAAATTATTATTGAAAGCCGTGCCGGCCTAAGCGCCAACTACACCGACCAAGATTATTCGGAAGCCGGGGCGCAGATCGTATACTCGGCTAAAGAGGCATTTGAGTCGAATATTATCTTAAAGATCGAGCCCCCGAGTGAGGAGGAGATCGGGATGATGAAGCATCGTCAAACCTTGATATCTGCCTTGCAGCTTAAAACTCAAACCAAGTCTTATTTCAAGTCTCTGATGAAGAAAGGGGTTACGGCCCTTAGTTTTGAGAACATCGAAGACGAAGAAGGGATTGTGCCCGTGGTGCGCAGTATGAGTGAAATAGCGGGAAATACCTCGGTGTTGATCGCGGCCGAATATCTGAGTAATGCCAATGATGGCAAAGGCTTCTTGCTCGGCGGGGTTTCGGGAGTGCCGCCTACCAGCGTGGTGATCATTGGCGCCGGTACCGTAGGCACCTTTGCGGCTCGGACCGCTTTAGGACTAGGGGCCAATGTGAAGGTTTTTGATCGCTCTCTCTCCAAGCTACGCCGTTTGCAAGGGATGCTCAATAATGCGCCGATCTACACTTGCGTGATTCAGCCGAAAATTTTGGAGAAGGCCTTAATGCGTTGCGATGTGGCCATTGGGGCTATCCGAGCAGAAGGGGGCAGAACTCCTTGTGTGGTAACGGATGAGATGGTACGTAACATGAAGTCGGGCAGCGTTATTGTGGATGTGAGCATCGACCAAGGCGGTTGCTTTGAAACCAGTGAACTGACTAGTCACGATAAACCGGTATTTTCAAAATACGATGTGGTCCATTACTGCGTACCGAATATCGCCTCGAGAGTAAGTCGTACGGCATCATTTTCTTTGAGTAATATTTTGAGTCCGCTCTTATTGGAGATCGGTGAAAAAGGAGGTATCGAGGAGGTCTTGCATCGCCAGAAGCATGTTAGGAGAGGGCTGTATATGTACCAAGGTAATTTAACCAGTCAGTCGATCGGAGAATGGTTCGACTTGCCTTATGCCGAAGGCGACCTACTTTTTGAATAGGTCAACGATTTTATTGGTATAATGTCTTAAGCCTCTTTTAGAGTTTGGGATAGCCACCACATCGGCTTCAAATTTATCGAGAGAATACTGGCTTAACTTCTCTGCTTCCAGCTCGTTGTCCGGTAGATGGAAAATGACCCAAGACTGACCATTGGGATGAGGCCAATTAGTGGGAGTCATCTTTAAACCAGCGGTCTCCCAAGCCAATTTGCGAATGCTGGCCGGCCGATAGGCTACGCAACCAGGGTAAACCCAGTCATCTTCTTGGTAATCATCCTTACCCCAAATAAAGGTAGCCAGGAAGAGCCCCTCCGGTTTCAAACATTGTCTTGCTTCCTTCAAACAGCTTTCGATTTGCTTTTGCGAAGCATGCGAAAAGATACTTTGTGCAATGATGAAATTGAACTTTTGAGCGAATTGACTTAGTTCAAAATTTGCTGAATGTCCGAAACGGGGGGCCTTTAAATTAATCAGGTCCTGGCCAATTTCTTTCTCTATAGCTTCTTCGATCAGCCACTCATTGGGCTCTAGACCGAAGTAATTTCCTTTGTTGAGATAGGGGATGAGAAGTTTACCAACTCGCAGCGAGCCACAACCTACGTCGCAGAGCGTGTCCTCGGCGCGTAATCCGCATGAGGCTAATAGGCTGAACTGCAAGGCGCCTAGCAGGTCGTATTTGAGGGGTGGTCCAACAAAAGCCTTGTAGTGCTGGTCGCCCGCTTCTAAATTGTTAAGATTCTCTTCCGCCATAATTATCTCTTCAAAGTTGCTAAAAAAATAGCCAAGGCTTCTACCTTTGTCGCTTTTGAATAAGATTTATGCACTTCGGAAGAAAATTGCTTTACTACTTATTAGGAGTTGGCCTTGGCGTTTTGATGGTAGCTTTCATTTTTGGCGACCGCGATATCCAATGTAATTATTTTCCTAACGATCGCGTGCTATACGATCTGCGGAAAAAGAATATCGAGCTTAGTCTCGACTTAAAGGACAGTGGTGCCGACACCGCAGGACTTTATCTTGCTTTAGAGCGCGCTAAGGTAGACTTCGAAAATTCTCGGCTAAGCGATTCGGCCTGCAATGTATATGTGCTAGTAATGGAGCAGCCTCCAAAGACTTTCGAAATCGAAAACTGCGACTCCACCGCCAAAGTTTTAAAGGCCTACTAATCTAGTCCCCGTCGTTTAAGCTCTTTGTGGATGAGGCTTAATTCGCGTCCACTTTGTCCTCCGGCACTGGTATTTTCTTCCGCCCTTCTGATCAAATAAGGTAAGGTTTCATTCACTGGCCCAAAAGGCAAGTATTTCACCACATTGAATCCCTCTTTCGCAAGGTTGAAAGAAAGATTGTCGCTCATACCATAAAGTTGACTGAACCAAACTCGCTCGTCGCTAGGCTCTAAGCCTTTTTCTTCGATCATTTTACTCAAGAGTTCGGCACTATTTTCATTGTGGGTACCTGCCACTAGTAGGCAACGATCGATGTGGTCCAAGACCATCCGCATGCCATCATTATAACATTCGTCACTCGCTTCCTTGCTGGCGTTGATCGGGTCGGAGTAGCCCATTTCAGCTGCGCGCTCCCTCTCTTTTTCCATATAGGCTCCACGTACCAATTTAGCTCCGTATTTATAGCCTTTACGCTCTGCTTCTGCGATAGAGTGTTTGAGGTAATCCAAACGGTCGTTACGGTACATCTGTAGCGTATTGATCACTACCACCCGCTCTTTATTGAAGCGCTCCATCATTTGAACCGTAAACTCATCGATTGCATTTTGAATCCAGGTTTCTTCTGCATCGATCATAATGCGTAAGCCAAATTTGTTGGCCGTATAACAGATCTCCTCGATCCGGTTTTTAGCGCGGGTCCACGCTCTGCTTTCTATTTCTGTAAATGGTTCGCCAGCGCTGTATTTTTCCAAAAGATCGAAGGCGGCTACGCCGGTTGCTTTAAAAACGGCAAAAGGAACCGCTTTATGTTTAGCGCCATACTTAATGGTTTGAACGATCTCGTCCTTAGTTGCGTCAAAGTCGGCATCGGTTTCCTTGCCCTCTACGGCGAAGTCGAGTAGCGAATAAACATTTTGTTGGTGCAGCTTTTCAATAATGTCTTCGCATTCATCAATGGTTTCACCACCCACAAATTGATCGTATACGGTTTGTTTTACTACGGTTCGGATAGGTAGTCCTAACTGGATAGCCATATTGGCTGCTTTTTTTCCTAACCCAACCATGCTTTTGCTGGCTACTAATCGAAAGAGCCAAGACGCTTTTTTCAACTGGGCATCCGTTTTAAGTACGAATGCCGTTTTGGTATCATTGAAATCTACCATGACTTTATACTTTTTGAGAGGTTATATAGCCTAGTACCTTCCACAATATCAACACCTTAGATAAACATTCGGCACAATATGGCTTTCGTCCGAAGTTAGTAACTATATGGAATTGACAATATGATATGAGCTACATTTCGAAAGACTAATTTTAGTCGGTGTTAAGTGATAACTTACCTTTGAATAATGATCAAGGAAACTAATGTATTCTTCGGTGCAGAAGCTTTTCAGGCCTTTGAGGATCTGCTCGACAAAGGCCGTTTTTCCAAATTGGCATTTTTGGTAGATTCCAATACCCATGAGGCTTGTTACGCTCCTTTCATGCAAAGCTTATCGGTAGACTTACCTGAGGTAGAGGTAGTTGAAATTCCACCAGGCGAGGATTCGAAGTCACTGGAGGTTTTAGCCAATTTGTGGTTGACCTTTGGCGAATTGGGCTTGGACCGGAACTCTTTGATAGTTAATCTAGGCGGTGGTGTGGTATGCGATCTTGGTGGTTTTGCGGCAGCCACTTACATGCGAGGAATTGCTCATATCAACTTCCCTACTAGTCTTTTGGCTATGGCCGATGCGGCAGTAGGGGCCAAAACCGGTATCAACTTTGGCGGTTATAAGAATCGTGTTGGTGCTTTTCGAGAGGCACAAATGGTAGGCATAATTCCGGATTTCTTGCAAAGCTTGGCGGATGAGGAGCTAAAAAGCGGATATGCGGAAATGATCAAACACGCTTTATTAGCGGGAGGAAAGGCCTGGGAAAATATTTTAAGTCAAGATATTTCCAGTTTACCTGAGGAGGAGCTTATTCGGGAAACCATTGCTATTAAGGCAGCGGTGGTGGCCGAGGACCAAATGGAGCAAGGCCTGCGAAAAGTGCTGAACTTCGGCCACAGCGTTGGTCATGCTTTGGAATCCTATTTTTCGGATACCCCCTTGGCACTGAGTCATGGACATGCGGTGGCTTTAGGGATGCAGGTAGAGTTACTATTGTCTTATCAGGAAACTAAACTCAGTAAGGAGGAATTTAGTCAGGCTTATAATTACCTGGCCGAAGCATTCTTTTGGCCGGAGGTGGAGTATGATAAAGCCGCATTCTTACAGTTACTGCATGGCGATAAGAAAAACCGATCGGGTGAGCTGCGCCTGGTCTTATTAGAGAAGATCGGAGAGCCTGTGGTAGATCAAAAAGTTACCGAAGATGCGGTGTGGAAGGCTTTAATGACCATTACTAATGGCTGATCTGAGGCTTAGTCATCCCAGCAAAGTCTTAAGAGGGGCTTTGGCCTTACCCGGCTCAAAGTCTGAGAACAATCGTTTGTTGATCCTTCGCGCCCTTTATGCTCCTCATTTAGAATTGAAGGGCGAATCGAACAGCAGGGATAGCCGACTTTTGCGAAATGCTCTAGACGATTTCCAGCATAGATCGGAGATAGACGTGCAGGATGCTGGAACGGCGATGCGATTTTTGACCGCTTTTTTGGCGATGCAACCTCAGGGGGAATGGGTTTTAAAGGGCAGTGCACGGATGCATGAAAGACCAATCGGAGTTCTGGTCGATGCCTTAAAAAGTTTGGATGCTAAAGTTGAGTATTTAGGTAAGGAAGGTTACCCTCCTTTACGCATTGAAGGCACTGAAATGAAAGGTGGAGAACTGTGGATAGACGCTAGTTTAAGCTCTCAGTTTATTAGTGCCTTAATGATGATAGCGCCGCGTTTAGAAGGTGGGCTTAGCTTGAAATTCAAGGGTGCCTCGGTGTCGGCTCCCTATATATATTTAACCGCAAGCATCATGCGGCAGTGGGGCTTTAAGGTTGTCATTTTGGGCGATGAAGTTCGCGTTCCGGAACAAAGCATTAAAGTAGCGCTGCATGACTACCAAGTAGAGCCAGATTGGTCTGCTGCCTCTTATTGGTTTTCGGCCTTGGCAATAGCCGAAAAGGGCGAGCTATACTTACCGGGTTTTAAAGAAATTAGCTTTCAAGGGGATTCGGTGCTCGGGCAGTTTTATGCTCCACTTGGTGTAGAACAGATCTTTATTGGTAGTGGTATTCGCCTGCGTAAGACAAATTCCACACCAGTGCCCAAGCAGATCAATCTACTGGCCAATCCCGATCTGGCCCAGAGCCTTGCCCCGGCATATGCGGCTTTAGGCAAGCAGGTCCAGTTCAAGGGCTTACAAACCTTAAAGCTTAAGGAGACCGATCGCTTAGTAGCGCTTGGCCAAGAGTTAGCGAAGTTTGGGATGGAGCCGGAAATATCCGACTCCAGTTTTTTAGTGCGCGGTAAATTCTCTTCCGCCGAAAGGCGAATAAAAACTTACCAAGACCATCGAATGGCCATGGGTTTTATGCCTTTAGCCCTGCTCCAACCATTGATCATTGAAGATGCTGAGGTAGTAGAGAAAAGTTACCCAGGCTTTTGGGACGATTGCCGAAAACTCGGGTTTAAAGTAGAAGAGCTCTAATCTTTTCTACGCTTTCGCTTAGCGGGTTTACGGTTGTGTCCGTGTTTGAACGGCTTGCGTTTCGCTTTAAAGCTCGGGCCATTATTGCCTCCGTGCTTTGAACCTCGTTTGCCGCCTTTTCCACCTTTGCCGCTTTTTTGCTTTACATTAAGATCTTCTTGACCTTCTAGGGCAATTTTATCTAACTCTGTGGCGATAAGTTTATTGAGTAACTCTTCCTTAGAAAGGCCGGCTAACAAAGTATGCAATTGCTCTTCGATGTTGGCGGGAATCTTGCCTTTGGTTTTTTGCTCCAAAATACGTGTAGCCCATTGCTCTAAGCGTGTTTGAGCAATATCGTCTGCCTCAGGAATTCGAACTTTATCAAAATCGATCTTAAGTTTAGACTGCAGGAAATTGAGTTTAGAAAAATCACGTTGTCCTACGAATACCATAGAAATACCCTTTTTTCCGGCGCGGGCAGTACGACCGGCACGGTGGGTATAATAGGCGGCATCATCGGGTAGAGCAAAATGAAAAACGTGACTCAAGTCGTTTACATCGATTCCCCGTGCGGCTACGTCGGTGGCAATAAGGATCGGGAGCTTGTGTTCTTTAAAGCGTTTCATGACCCGGTCGCGTTGGGCTTGCGACATATCACCATGTAGAGCATCGGCTTGGTAGCCTTCATGCATCAGTTCTTCTGCCAGGTTTTGGGTGTCCATCTTGGTGCGACAGAAAACTACCGCCCTAATCTCTGGGTCTAGGTCGATAAAGCGTTTTAAGGCCGCCGACTTCTGATGATGGTTAAGGCTTACATATTGATGCTCAATATTTTGATTGAGTTTTTGTTCTTGGTTCACCTTCACTTCGATCGGATCGTGCATGTATTGGGCTACGATACGGCGAATTTCGCTCGGCATTGTAGCCGAGAAAAGCCAAGTCATTTTCTCCTCCGGAGTATGACTAAGAATGGTGTCAAGATCTTCTTTGAAGCCCATATTGAGCATTTCATCCGCTTCATCGAGGATGAGGCACTCTACCTTATCGATGCGAATCGCCCGGCGGTTGATCAAGTCGATCAAACGACCCGGGGTAGCGATTACGATATGTTGGGTCTTCTTTAGCGCTTTTATTTGGTTGGTGATGGCGGCACCACCATACACCGGAAGGATATTGATCTTTGGTAGGTACTTACTGAAAAGCTCTAACTGACCGGCGATCTGTTGACCAAGTTCGCGGGTAGGAGCTAAAATTAGGGCTTGAGTATGAGGGTACTCAGGGTCGATGCGCTCGAGAAGAGGTAGGCCAAAAGCCGCAGTTTTTCCAGTACCGGTTTGAGCCAAACCAATTAGGTCTGGATATTCGGTTAAAAGGGTAGGGATGGCTTCTTCTTGAATGGGGCTAGGTGTTTCAAAACCTAGATCGTCGAGTGCTCGTAAAATTTCTGGGGATAATCCCAGGGACTGAAAATCGGACAAGGAATGCTTAATTAAATTGGCTGCAAAGGTCGACTAATTATTTCAATGACAAGTATTTATTAAAATAAATCAATGCTTGACCTCATAGCGCACTCCGGCCTGGATTTTAAAGTCAATGTGGTTTTCTGGGGGCGGAATAGGACAGGAATAGCGACCGTTATAAGCGCAATATGGATTGTAGGCCTGGTTAAAGTCGATCAAAATAGAGTCGCCTTCCGGAATGCGAAGGTCCAAATACCGCCCACCGCCATAAGTGCCAAAGGCATTGGTGAGATCGGTGAAAGGGAAGAAGAG
>CBFHJH010000005.1:88647-93286 GCA_965656185.1 Croceimicrobium sp. | reverse complement strand
GTAATCTTGATATTGAGGAAGTTTAGCCAGTCGGAGATTGCGATAAACCGGTATGCTATAGCTGCTATCGGCTAATTGAAAATGTAAAATACCATACTGCCGGTAGCGCGGTTTACGATCGGTCGTGGTGGGCATTTCAAAGGGCTCCGTGTTGGGGCTTAACTCTAGCTTGGCCCATACGAAGAAATTGGTGTCTACCGGATACCAGTTGAGGCTCGAAAAACTTCCGCGGTCGGCTTCTTCCAATGGCGAGTGCAGCGAGTCGGTAAATTTTTGATTCTGCGCTAAACGATGCTGGTAGTTCTGCCATAGCAAGCTGTCGCAGAATTTGCTTTGTCCTTGAATGCCTAAAGTGATTAGGCTACAAATGAGTAGGCTAAGTCCTTTCATGGAGCTAAGGTAGCCTTATTCTTATTCATTAAAAGCCCTCGAGGATTCATTATTCCTTACCTTTATATGAAAAGATTAATGTGTTGAGAAAGCTACATATTCTGATTTGCTTGGGGCTTTTTTGGGCAAGCTCCTCTTGTAAGGAGCCGTATTTCCGTTGGCAGTACGACAATATGAATGAGGCTTTGCACGAACAGGAGAGTCTGGAGGGGCCTACTTTTTTAAAGGCCCATTTAAAGAATGGAGAGGTTTATCTTTTTGATGAGCACTGGCAAGTGGATAGTGCCAACCGCATCGTTTCTGGCTGGGCCATCCGTTACGATTTTGATCGCTCCGAAAAGGGCCGCGACCAATACCGCTTAGCGGTAGATTCGGTGGCGATATTTGAGGTGAATAAGCCTTTAAGCGCTGATAATGGTGAAGCTATTTTAGTTCCTTTAACGATCGTAAACGCGGGCCTTACCACCTTGTGCTTGGTAAATCCTAAGGCTTGTTTCGGTTCTTGTCCCACCTTTTATTTAGAGGGTGACCAAAGCCTTCATCAGTCGCGGGCCGAAGGCTTTTCCAATGCAATTGCGCCTTCCCTCGAATATGGAGATATCGATGATCTAAAGATCTACGATTATCGTGAAGAGCAGTTTCAGTTGATCATGAAGAATGAAGCTTTGGAAAGTCACCTTTTAAGGCAGATCGAACTTTATGCATTACCTCATCAAGAAGGGGCTCAAGTGTTTCAAACTAGATCTGGAAAATTCTATAGTGTTTCTAAATTAAGAGGGCCAAGAAACTTATTGAACCCAGAGGACAACTTAAGCGAATTTAAGGAAGCGGATGGACAGGAGTATTTCTCTCTAGCCGATGCTTCCAATTTAGCGTCTCGCGAAGAACTTGTTTTTGAGTTCAGGGCTAGTGACCTAAAGGATAGTTTGGCCTTGGTGTTAGATTTTAGGCAAAGTCTGATGACCACCTATTTTATTTATTCTGCCTTGGGTTATATGGGTGATCAAGTGGCAGAAACCTTTGCCCAAATAGAACGAGACAAGGACCTTTATGAAACCATGGATCAGGGAATCAAATCGGAACTGGGTGAATTGGAGCTCTATTTCTGGGAGGAAGATGAGTGGAAGTTAGCGGGATCTTTATACGAAACAGGTCCTATAGCGATCAATCGGCAGATCATTCCTTTGGTCAGAAAGGAAAGGGGTGTTTTAAAGCTTAAACTTCGCTTCAATAAAGGTTTATGGCGTATCGATCGCTTAGCTTTGGCAAAGCTGGAAAGAGAGCTCGAGCCCATTGTTTTGGAAGTGGATCAGCTCACTAAAAATGGCACTTCGGCGAAAGCCGCTTTAGAAGCATTACAGCAAAAAGACACTCATTTGGCATCGCTTCCTGGTGATGTTTTTAGCCTCAACTTCAGCTTACCCGACACCCATAAGTCTTACGATCTATTCCTGAGATCTGAAGGTTATTATTTGGAATGGATGCGTGATCGGTGGCTTAGTGAAAAGAATCTATGGAAGCTACGGCAGATGTTTAGATCGCCTGCCGCCTACCTTAAAGATGAAGCAGCAGCCTATAAACAATATGAGCAGAACATGGAGGAGACTTTTTGGTCTTCGCGGATTCAAAGTCAAAACTTAAGTCAGCAATGAAACGACCTGCACTCTTAATATGCTTGATTTTCGCTTTCGGATCTTGTCGGTCCTATCCCGATTTTTTACCCGAGGCAACGGCCGTTCATCAAAATGTGTTTGGTTCTGAAATTCATCTCAAGGAGATGAGTTTCGACGCCGAGGGCTATATTGAGGATATCGAAGCGGTAGAAGGTGAGCTCTTGGCGGTAGAAGACTCGGGCGTTTTTTTACGTATTCCGGCCGATCCGAAAGAATCTACCGCAGAAACTTACCGCTTTGTGGAGCGCAATAGGATCGAATGGTATAAGATTTATTTATTTCAGGCCAGCAGACCGGCTTGGTCCTTTCCGGTTTTGGCCTTGGCTTCATTAAGTCATGGTTTTTTTGGCATCATTAGCCTGCCGGTAAACATGATCTTAAGTGGCGTGGCTTATGGCTCATTGAGTGACAAAGCCTCCTATACCGCCAAGGAGTTACCTTACCAGGAGATTTCAAAATATGCCCGTTTTCCGCAAGGTTTGCCTCCCGGATATTGGTCTGCCCGCGCTAATTAAAGTTCTTTTGGATCGAGTAGAGGTCGAGGCGTCGATCTTTTAAATTTCGCACACTCCCAAATTCGTTAAGCTCACGAAGGAGGTTGATGTCTAGATCAACCACCAAGATCATCTCGGTATTTGGCGTGGCTTCCGCCTTGATGCCCGTGCTGGGGAAAGCAAAATCACAGGGAGTGAATACCATAGACTGAGCATATTGGATATCCATATTGCTCACCTTGGGGAGGTTTCCAACACTGCCGGCAATGACCACATAACACTCATTTTCGATTGCTCTTGCCTGGGCGGTATTGCGAACCCTAGAGTAGCCGTTTTGCGTATCGGTAAGAAAGGGTACGAAAAGAATGTCCATGCCCTCTTCGGCGAGTACGCGGCTCAGTTCTGGGAACTCAACGTCATAGCAGATCAATACTCCGATCTTACCACAATCTGTATCAAAACTACGCAGGCTTTGTCCACCTTCCATGCCCCAAACTCTTTCTTCGTCGGGAGTAACGTGTAATTTATCGTAGCTGTCTAAATTACCATCACGGTGACATAAAAAGCCGGTGTTGAAGAGTCGCCCTTCCTTAATATAAGGCATGCTGCCTGTGATGATGTTGATATTGTACTTCATTGCCAAGCGGCTAAAGCGACTAACGATCTCATCGGTATGCTGGGCTAGATTACGGATCGCTTCAGCTTCATTAAGCTCATTGTATGGCGCCAGAAGGGGGGCGTTAAAGAATTCTGGAAAAAGGGCGAAATCGGAGTGGTAACCTGATATAGAGTCTAAAAAATACTCTGCTTGGCTCATCAGTTCGTCCAAGTCACGGTAGCGTCGCATCTGCCACTGCACCAATCCTACGCGTATTACTCGCGTCATACTACCCGGACTACCACTGGGCTTTTCGTAGTAGACATTATTCCATTCCATTAGCACGGCATGGTCTAAGGACTCTTCATCTCCTTCCAGGTAATTCTTGAGGATCTTTTTGACGTGGAAGTCATTATTGAATTGAAAGTTTAAAACCGGATCTTCAATTTCCTTGCTTCGTACCTTTTCGAGGTACTCGAGAGGACTAAGGTTCCTGGCATACTGATGGTATAAGGGCATTCTGCCGCCAAAGGCAATTCCCTTGAGGTTTAAACTTTCACATAGTTCTTTACGGAAATCATAAAGGCGCCGCCCCAGTCTTAAGCCCCGATATTTAGGGCTAATGAAAACATCGATACCGTAGAGCAGGTTGCCATCCTTTTTGTGCGTCTTAAAAGTGTCGTTTCCCGTGATCTCATTATAGGTATGCGCGCGGTCGGTTACACCGTAATCTTGTAAGATCGAAAGGGCACAGCCGGCTATATCGCCATTTACACGCAAGACCACCTGTCCTTCCGGAAATAAGCTGATAAGCTTTTCGATTTCATGCTTTTTCCAATGCAGGCTGCCCATGTCTGGGTAGGCCTCTTGCATAAGCTGTTTTAAGCTGAGGTAATCTTCCGTTTTGAGATACGCCAGCTCAATGTTTTCGATCTTTTCTTCTGCCATAATTTTGTTTACCAGCCTAAAAGGTAACCAAATAGTAAAGGTGCAACAATGGTGGCGTCAGATTCTACGATATACTTTGGCGTATTGATATCCAGCTTTCCCCAGGTGATCTTCTCATTAGGCACTGCGCCTGAATAAGAGCCGTAACTGGTCGTGCTATCGCTTATTTGACAAAAATAGGACCAGAAGGGAGTGTCGGTGCGTTCCATATCTTGGTAAAGCATCGGTACAACGCAAATGGGGAAATCTCCGGCAATGCCGCCTCCAATTTGGAAAAATCCGATACCCTCACTACCCGCATTTTCGGTATACCAGTCGGCCAAGAAGGTCATATACTCTATTCCTGATTTTACCGTGCTGGTCTTTAATTCACCCTTTAGACAATAAGATGCGAATATGTTACCCATGGTAGAGTCTTCCCAGCCGGGCACTACGATCGGAAGGTTCTTTTCAGCGGCAGCCAACATCCAAGAATTTTTAGGGTCTATTTCATGATACTGTTCTAAAACTCCCGAATTGAGCAGTTTATACATGTA
>CBFHJH010000005.1:0-88550 GCA_965656185.1 Croceimicrobium sp. | reverse complement strand
TATTCGTGCGGGAAATAGCGTTCTCCTTTGGCTTCGGCCTCCTGCCAGATCTCAAATATGTGTTTTTGCAGGCGACGGAAGGCTTCTTCTTCTGGGATGCATGTATCGGTCACCCGATTCAAACCTCGCTCTAATAGGTCCCATTCCTCTTGAGGGGTGAGGTCCCGGTAATGCGGTACCCGCTCGTAATGACTGTGGGCCACCAAATTCATTAGGTCTTCCTCTAAATTGGCCCCGGTACAAGAGATGATCTGCACTTTATCCTGACGGATCATTTCCGCTAGACTTTTCCCCAGCTCGGCGGTACTCATCGCACCGGCTAGGGTGATCATCATCTTTTTGCCATCGGCAAGGTGTTGCTCATATCCTTTAGCGGCGTCTACTAATGCTGCAGCATTAAAATGTTTGTAATGCTCTAACATAAACTGGCCGATCGGTCCCTTATTTTCCATCTTCGAATTTGTAGCTTAAAAGTTTGTAATAGAGTTTAGCCGCTAAGAAATTGGCGGCTTTGTGAGCTGGTTCTGGCGCCAACTCAACGATGTCGAAGCCCACTACTTCCTTTTCACGAAAGACCCTGCGCAGGTATTTCAAGGTTTTGTTCCATTCCATGCCACCTGGTTCTGGTGTTCCGGTTGCGGGCATAATTGATGGGTCAAAGGCGTCTAGATCGATAGTGAGGTAAACCTTATCACTTAAACGGGCAATGGACTGATCCATCCAGTGGTCGTTTTCCCACATTTGATGGGCGTAAAAACAATTGCCCTCTTGGATATACTGCTTTTCTTCTTGGTCCATGCTGCGAATACCTACTTGGACTAGATTGCAATTCTGGCTGGCATCGTATACCGCACAGGCATGGTTGTATTTACTGCGGTGGTATTCTGGACGAAGGTCTGCGTGTGCGTCCAGCTGCAAAACGCTGAGGTCTTTGTGGTGCTCATAAAAGGCCTTGATCACCCCAATGCTAATGCTGTGCTCTCCGCCAAAAAAAGTGAGGTATTTACCACTGGCCAATAATTCCTTGGTTTTCACGTACACCGCTTCAAATACCGCTTCCGGCGAACTATCTTCCCCAATTGGTTCAAGCAAGTGTACCCCTTGCTTGTATACCTCCGAATCGGTCTCTATATCGTAGACCTCCATGTTTTCGGTGGCTTCCAAGAAGGCATCAAAGCCTTGGTCGGCTCCTTTGCCCCATGTACTCGTGCCATCGTAGGGAATCGATTGCAAGAGGACCTTGGCTCTTTGGTATTCTCCCCAGTGTTCTTCAACGCCTGCGTAAGTTCTCATTTGTAACCTAGGAGTTTAAACATTTCTTCCGCCGACTGTTCGTTGCGGTAAACGTAATCGACGATATTTCCTTTTTCGTCGCGATCGATGATCACATGTTTAGGGGAGGGAATCAAGCAATGTTTAATGCCACCATATCCGGATATAGCATCTTGGTAAGCGCCGGTATGGAAGAAACCCAAGTAAAGCGGTTCTTCATCTTCCTTGCCCTCGTATTTAGGTAGCATTACCTCTTGGTTCAACTCATCCGAATTGTAATAATCCGAATGATCACAACTGATGCCGCCAATATTCACTCTTTGATATTCTTTGTCCCATTTATTGATGGGTAGAAGAATGAATTTTTCGTGGATACTCCAAGCGTCGGGAATGGTATTCATTAAACTGTTGTTGATGATATACCAATTCTCGGTGTCGTTTTGCTTTTTCTGCTCCAGTACTTTGAAAATGATCGCTCCTGATTCGCCTACGGTATATTTTCCGAATTCGGTAAAAATATTGGGATGTGGCACTTCTTCTGCGTCACAAGCTTCCCCAATATTTTGAACGATCTCACGAATCATATATTCGTAGTCGTATTCGAATCCAAGGTTATTGCGAATAGGGAATCCACCGCCTAAATTGAAATGACTCAAGCTGTCGGCTCTCTTCTTTAATTCGATGTAAAGATTTAAAGCGCGTGAAAATTCACCCCAATAGTATAAGCTGTCCTTGATGCCGCTATCCACAAAAAAATGCAGCATTTTAAGTTCTACTTGCGGATTGTCCTTGATGTGTTTATCGAAGAAATCCAGCATTTCATTGTGGCGAATGCCTAGTCGGGAAGTGTAATAACTCGATTGAGGCTCCTCATTAATCGCCATACGGAGTCCGATCTTGATCTTATTGTCACCGGCAAATTGCATTAAGCGTTGCAACTCGCTCATATTATCGAGTACTACAATAATGTTCTCGAAACCCAGTTCATGCATCTTAACGATCTTCTGCAGGTAATCATCGGTTTTGTATCCGTTGTTTACGATGTAGCGATCCTTATTGAATTTGCCCTCTTTGTAAAGGTTCAGGATGAGATCGATGTCAAAGGACGAAGAAGTCTCGAGGTTTACATTGTGCTTGAGCGCTTCACTTACCACATGCGAGAAGTGATTGCATTTGGTGCAATAGCAAAACTCATAGTCTCCGCGATAGGAGGAGCGTTTCTTGGCGCGATTAAATAAATTTCGAGCCTTTTTGATCTGATCTCCGATCTTCGGTAAATAAATGAAGCGGAAAGGGGTTCCGTACTTGTCGATAAGATGCTTCAGTGAAATTCCGTGGAAGGTCAGATTCCCGTCGCGCAGATCGAAGCCTTCCTGGGGGAAGTAGTAGCTCTGATCGATCAAGTCGAAATAAGTGTTTTTCATCATGTCTTTATTGCGGGCTGTCGAAAGCAGCACTTTCTACCGTAAGCTGCTTGATGTCTCGATCAAATAGGTAGAGACCGCCTTTGTCGTTTCCGATCAAGTTTATTTTATCTAAGATGGTACGTGCCACCGCTTCTTCTTCGATTTGCTCTGCTACATACCATTGTAGGAAATTATGGGTGGCATAGTCTTTTTCCTCTAAGGCAATGTGCACCAATTCGTTTATGCTGGCCGAAACCTTTAATTCGTGCTCATACAATTCTTGAAACATGTCCCTAAAAGTGCCAAAATCGGCTTTGGGAGCTTTTAAGCTTGCTACTTGAGCGTGGCCACCTCTTTCGTTTACGAACTTCACCAGTTTAAGCATATGTTGACGCTCTTCATCGGATTGTTCATACATAAAGGAGGCAACTCCTTCCAGGCCCTGAACTTCGGCCCAGGATGCCATGGCTAGATAAACTTGAGACGACTCGGCTTCTACGCTAATTTGTTTGTTAAGGGCAGTACCTAATTTTTCGGATAACATGCTTTAATTTTTTTGCAAATTAATAATCAAAAAAGATTCAAAAGTCAAATAATTTAAAGCCTTACTTATTTTATAACTTAATGATTAGTTGTGACTTAAGTTTAAATTTGTGAGGTTCGTCAATTTCTGACTGACCGGACCCTATCCTATTTCGGTCATGGAAAGATACAAAGTCACCTTTTACTTGAAAACGGATCCATCCTCCAAGTTTTCGTTCTACCATTAAAAAGGATCTGGTCGCTCGTCCATAATAGGCCGGGATCGAGAAGGATAGGGCGAGATCTTGTTCATATTGATAAATGCGGTTCTCCCAGTTCTCGATATCACTCAAGGATAAGGCGAAGTGAATTTGCCATTTGCCAACTTCACCGCTTAATTGATTGAACCAAAGCATTCCGTATCTAGGACTTGGGTCTTTGCTGTAACTCAGGGCTACCCTGCTTTTCAGCCGCCATCGCTTGGATAAGGGTCGCTTCAGTTTGAAAGATACCTGAGCCTTTTCTTCTTGCCTGAAGCCAAGTTCCCTTTGCTCGACAAGCCCATCGTATTGAAAGGCGGCTCTCCATTGACTCATCAGCTCAAACTCATTGCCCAAGAAAGCCCAACGATGGATGGCCTTTAAACGCAAGTCTTCACTGGGTCCGCTGATGCCATAACTTGGGAGCTCTAGTCGTGAAGCTTGGGCTTTGAAACTACTTCTACTGTGGTAATTCCATTTAATGCATAGTAAGGCATTAATGCTTTTTTCTCCTGCGCGATTGCGAAGGAATAGGGGGTTATTACGCCATCGGTTTTGCTCCTCTATTTGAAGCTTTTGTAAGCTGAGACCTGCTCTTATTCTCTCTGTCCAAGGTAATTGAATGCCTAAACAAAAGGAGGGTTTTTGATAATTTAAACTACCGATCTCTCCAAAGGCATTGAATTGATCGAAAAGATAGTTGAAGTGGGCTCCCAGCCTATGATTTGGCCGAGAGCTATTGCTTTCTTTTAGACTTCTCTTTTCCAGAAAATAAAGTAAGCCGATTTGCCAGTTTTGATTTTCAAATTCAAGATCGAGCCCGCTACTAAAAAGCGTTAAAGCATTTTTTTGCTCTATTTCGCTTGGGCTGCGATGAAGACCACTATTAATTAATACCTCGCCCACTAATGAGTCTCCTTCACTGAGCCTGGCGTCCTGATGCTTGGCGGAAAGAAAGCTGATCAGGCTAAAATGCTGCCAACTTTTCGAGACAGCGATGCCCCTAAAAAAGAGATTTTCATCGCTACCGGCATAGGCCCTAATGCCACGAGAGTAACTTTGAAGGTCTCCGCTTTGTAGACTATTATCGAAGGCTCTTCCACTGCCTAAATTGAGCCCTTGCCCAAATTGATGCTGAAAGTCGCCAATGATGATCTCCTCAAACTGCCATGGCTCTTTGATACTCAGGAAAAAAGAAGAGTGATCATGCGCCAGGAAGTTTGATTCGGATTGCCAGGTTTCTCCGGGGTCTTTTTGCAGTAATAGTCCCAGTTCTAGTTTACGGCCGTTTCGATAGCGATAACGGAAACGACTTTCCCAAGCATCTCCTGCGTAATGACCACTGCGATAGGCTTGCCGTTCATTGAGGTCACGGGCCAGTCGCCAGTGGATTTGATGTTTGTTGTGATCTAGATCCCAAGGCCGGTGAAGTTTTAATTTGGGATTCTCTATACTGAAGTTGAGTAGTGGTTCTAGCGCATGCACCAGCTCAGCGTCGAAGCCTTTAACCTGCATTAATTCGGCTGGGGAGAACAGATAGCCACTTCGCTCCCGGTATTGTAGCAAGTTATTTACCTGAAAGATGTCGAATAAGCCGCTAGCCATGAGCTCATCGCGTTTGGCAAAATTGATTGCAAGACCATGGGCACGGAGCTTTTCTCGAGCCTCGATCTGGCTTTGTAGGTCTACATTTTGACCAAGATTTACGAGGTTCTCTAAATTTTCTTCTAGCTCATTTTGCCCGAAAAGGGTAGAAGCGCAGCAGATCAAAAGCAGTACTGTGCGACCGCTCATGGCTTTTGGTAGCTTAAGCCTAAGCCAATTAAATTACCCAGGTTTTTTTGATAGCGGAAAGCAAGGTCAGCCCTAAAGTGCTGAAACTTGAATCCTAAGCCGGCGTCTATTTTTAAACCTGGGCCGGAGAAGCCCTGGCGGAGGTATAGATTATTTACCAAGCGATACTGCCAAGCGATGGCCAGGGCCGAATGACCCATTAAATGGATGTTCCCTCCAGCCATCAGCTTTAGCTTATCGTTCAGGTCCCACCGACTTTCGACTCGGGCTTCACTTAAACGAGCCGCAGCAAAATCGTGTAAATATTGCAGATGCCACTGCCAATTAGCGCTGAGCAGACCACTGAGATTTAGGCGACTCAAAAACTTAAATTGGCTGCCAAACTCTGCTTGATAGCAATGACGGTTGATCAAACCTAGGCCCAAGCGCCAAGCGTTATTTAGCTTCAAGCCTAAAGCTAACTCTAGTCGGTTATCTTGATAGTAAGCATTGCCGAACTGTTCTAAATTAAGGCTATAATTGCGACTTTCGGTGGCATGGTTAAAGGCCAGCTGATTCTGGCTCAGTTCTGCCAGGCCGGGCATTCGAAATTGTGCTACTCCGACCAAAAGGCCTTTCTGAGAATTGAAAGTAGTGGGGTTTCTGAAGCGTGACCATGGGGCGGGGTTGGCCAAATAGAGGTCACCCAAGGCCATGGATTGTACATCGGTTTGCGCTAGCACACTGCTACTAATAATCAATAGGCTTATGATTTTATACATCTTAAGGTTACATTAGAGGCAGAAACGAAACTAGCTAGTGTCCTGTTGAAAAGCTGTTTTATATCACTTATAACCATTCTGTTAAGCGTTTCCGCGCTAAACGGACAGGTCTTCACATTTGAGAGAATTGGCTTAGAAGAAGGCTTACCTACCGCTCGAATAAATGCCATTACCGAAGGGCCGGGCGGATTTTTATGGATGGCTTCGGAAGGGGCCGGTCTTTTACGCTACGATGGTTATGAGTTTGAGACCTACGGATTGGAGCGATTTCCTGTCCTGGATGAAGTAGTTTATGATGAGCTTAACGAGCGTTTGCTTTTTCACGATGGCCAGAAGCTGTGGTCATATGATGGCCTCGAGTTTACCATGATCTGGGAGGCCCCTAAATCGATCGATCAACTCTTTATAATTGAAGGCCAAACGGTCTTAAAGGCCAAAGATGAACTTTGGCACTGCCAGGGCGTGGAGCTCTCTCGTTTTGATCTTGAGGTGCCCACCGACTCGGAGATATTGGTTTCAGCAAAGGCTATTTTCATGGGAAGTGCCAATCGCTTTTCTCACCAATTGGATTGGACCGACGGGGGGTTGCAAGTTTTAGCGATGGACACTTTGCTCGACCTTAAGGCGGCCTATCCCTGGCTGGAAAACACCGCCTATACTAAGGATGAAATACGGGATGTTTTCGAAAGTGATGCGGAACGAGCCGCCTTGGCCGGTGATAAGCTATACCTCTCCTTAGCTCAATTTCAAAAGGAAATCCCTTTACCAATCGAGCTCAGCATGGCTGGTCTGGGAGAGGTCTATGTAACTCGATCCAAAGTGGTTTTGATGATTGGTCGTGATGCGATCTATCGATTGAATAGCGCTTATGAAAGTCATTATCCGCGGCGCCTACCCATCTTAAGTTTGGCCGAGTACCACGATGAACTATACCTTTCTACGGCATTGGGTTTGGAGAAAATTGCCCAGGCCAGCGAATTAAACCTCGAGGGGGTGGGATTAATATTAACCCTAGCCGGAGGGCCGGAGTCTTTGTTTTTAGGGACGGAAAGAGGCTTGTTTTCTTATCGGCCCGATCAACAAGAACTAAGGAATTTGGGCTTAAGCGGTTTTATTTTTTCGCTTTATGCGGATCAAGACCAATTGTGGGTGGGTAGCTCATCTGGTATATGGACCTATTCCTATCAAGATCAATCAGTAAAGCAAGTTTTAGACGCCGATGCTATCGATGGAGCTAGCATTTTTCGCATCCGCAGTAATGCGCAAAATGAACTTTGGATGGCCTCTTATACCAAGGGTTTGTGGCGCGCGGTGGGCGATAGTTTAAAAAAGGTAGATCAGATCGGCGATTTTTCTCTCGATAGCCTCAGTTTTAGTGCATTCGAGCTCCTGAATGATGGTCGAATCGCTTTGGCTACACTCGGTCAAGGATTGTATTTAATAGACCCTGAAAGCACGAAATTGGTACACTACGATATTAAGAGCCTAGCCTTTGCTGAGATCAGAGAATTGATCAACTTGAATGGGCAACTTTGGCTGGGAACCAATAAGGGGCTTCTATCCCTCAGAGATGTGGAAGAGTGCAGTAAAGCACAAGAAAGTGCTCAGCTGCATTTTTTTGGCGGACCGGTAAGCTCGCGGGCCATGTTGCAAATAGGCGATAGTTTGGTGGCGGCAGGTGAGCAAGGTCTTTTCTTTTGGAATGCCAGTGCCTTGGAGCAGCAAGCTAAAACGACCAGCTTAGGGGTGTTAAAGATCAGTTTGCTGCAGCAAGAAAAGGACAGCATCGAAGAATATGGCAGTGAATTGGAGCCTTATACCGGATTAGTAAAGGGCTTGGACCTTAACTACGACCAGAACTACTTGCGCTTTAATTACGGATTGCGAAGCATTTTTTACCCCGACTGGGTGCAATACCGTTACCGCTTACTGGGGCAGTCCGACGCCTGGACCTATGCCGGCAATAGGCGGGAAGTACTATTTACCGACCTTAAGCCTGGCGATTATTACCTTGAAGTAGAGGCGCGTTACCCTTGGCAAGGCTGGCAGTTAAAGACCGAAGCCTATCATTTTAAGATCGATACGGCGGTTTGGCTCACCTGGTGGTTCTGGGCTTTGATCTTACTGGTCCTTTCTAGTATCACTTATCTTTGGTTAAGGGATCGCTACCGCAGAGCAGCCGAGCGATTGATCCTGGAGAATGAGTTGATGGAAATGGAGCGAAAAGCCTTGCGCTTACAGATGAACCCTCATTTTATCTTTAATGCCCTGGATAGCATCAGTAGTTTTATTTTTAAGAAGGACCCCAAGCAAGCGGTACGATACCTTAATAATTTCGCAAAATTGATGAGGTTAACCCTTGAATCATCAATGGAGCACCTTCATCCCGTAGAGACCGAGGTTTCGATACTTAAGAATTACCTTGAACTAGAAAAGTTACGGTTTAGTGATAAATTTGATTACTCGATCGAACTGGATGAGGAGATCGACTACGATGTAGGTTTACCCCCGATGTTAATTCAGCCTCACGTAGAAAACGCCATTTTACACGGTATAAAGCCGAAAGAAGGAAGTGGTTTTTTGCAGATCAGCTTTAAGCTGGAAGGGGAAAAACTATGTTGTACGATAGATGACGATGGCATCGGTAGAGAGGCGGCAAAACTGCTGCCAGGAAAGAAGGCGCATCGTAGTATGGCAACGCAGATCAATAAAGATCGGATAGACCTTTTGCGCCGATCGGTAGATGATATGATCGAATTGCGCATAATTGATAAGCACAACCAAGCAGGAGAAGCGACTGGTACCACTGTGATCATTCGCCTTCCGGCCCAAGAACTATAGAGATGTTAAAAGCGATAATCATTGATGATGAATCCAATTCACGCGAGGCACTCGCTGGTAAATTGGACCTTTTTTGCCCGGAAATTGAATTGGTAGGGGAAGGAGGAAGTATAGAAGAAGGTCTCAAGCTATTAGAGCAAAAGGAGGCGCACATTCTCTTTCTAGACATTGACCTTGCCGGTGAGAGTGGCTTTGATCTGCTCAAGGCCATCCCGGAAGAAATTAAAGCGGAGCTGGCCATTATCTTTATTACCGCTCACGATGAATTCGCCATCCAAGCCATTAAATTTAGCGCGCTCGATTATCTCTTAAAGCCGGTAGATCCCGAAGAGCTGGTAAAGGCCGTACGCAAGCTCGAAAGTGAAAAGGGCTTACCAAAGAATGCTACCAATATCAATGTCTTGGTAGAAAACATTCGCCAGGCCAGTGATTCGCCTAAAAAGATCGTGGTGCCTACTTCCGATGGAATGCATGTTATCCGACTTAGCGATATCATCCGCTTGGAGAGCAGTAGTAATTACACCACTTTTTTCCTCAATAATGAGAAAAACCTGTTGGCTTCTAAAACCCTGAAGGAGTTCGATAACATGCTCGAAGGCTATTCCTTCTTACGGATTCATAAATCACATTTGGTCAACGTTAATTTCTTGAAGAAATACGTGCAGACCGATGGTGGCTACTTAGTTTTAGAAGACGGCAGTCGTATCCCGGTTGCTAATCGTAAGAAAGATCAATTAATGACCTTGCTTAAGAATCTTTAATTGCCTAGCTCTTTACGGGTGGCAATTACTTTTTCCTTAAGTCCTTCTTTAAACTGAATGACATTTTCTAGGATCTGAGCATCTTGGGCCCCTATGATCTGGGCGGCTAAGATACCGGCGTTTTTGGCTCCATCTAGGGCCACCGTCGCCACCGGAACACCGCCAGGCATCTGTAAGATCGATAAAACCGAATCCCAGCCATCGATAGAGTTGCGGCTTTTCACGGGTACTCCGATCACCGGTAATGGGCTCATAGAGGCTACCATACCTGGTAAGTGCGCCGCGCCGCCGGCACCGGCAATTATAACTTTAGTGCCATTTAAGTGCGCCGATTTCGCGAAATCGAACATGATTTCCGGAGTGCGGTGTGCCGATACGATATTTACATCTACCGATACTCCTAATTCCTTTAATACGTCGACGGCTTCTTGCATTACAGGTAGATCCGATTTACTACCCATAATTACACTAACTGCTGCGCTCATAAGCTGATCACTTTAATTTTATCTTTTACCACCTTCGCTTTTGCTCTGGCTTTTTCTAGGTCTGGGTCTATAATGGTAACATGGCCCATTTTCCGGAAGGGTCTGGTTTCGGCTTTGCCATAAAGGTGTACGTACACCCCACTCATTGCCATGATCTCTTCAATGCCTTGATAGTGCACCGGTCCTTGATAAGCTTCTTCGCCTACCAAATTAACCATCACTGCAGGCTGAATGGTGTCGGTGTGGCCCAATGGCAAGCCAAGTACCGCTCTCACGTGCTGTTCGAACTGCGAACTGATATTACCTTCAATACTCAAGTGGCCGCTATTATGCACTCGCGGTGCCACTTCGTTGATCAGTAAAATGCCTTCCTTCGTGAGGAACATCTCCACCGCTAAAATGCCAACCACTCCCAATCTTTCGGCTACTTCGCGGGCCAACTTTTGGGCGGCCTCACTCACTTCTTCCTCTAGTTTACCGGGGCTAAAAACAAACTCCACCAAATTTGCTTCAGGGTGAAAGTCCATTTCCACAGTGGGGAAGGAGCGGCATTCGCCCGTAGCCGAGCGGGCTACGACCACCGCGATTTCCTTTTCAAAGGGAATCAAGCTTTCGGCAAGGCAAGGCGCTTCACTGGGTAATT
The DNA here is from genome assembly GCA_965656185.1 of Croceimicrobium sp. Lineage (GTDB taxonomy): Bacteria > Bacteroidota > Bacteroidia > Flavobacteriales > Schleiferiaceae > Croceimicrobium. Next base: position 77,805 of record CBFHJH010000005.1, on the reverse strand, counting down.
TATCCAAGTCTTCCGCCTTACGGATCATCGCTACGCCTCGGCCATCAAAGCCTCCGGTGGCTTGTTTCCAAACAAAGGGGAAGTCCAGGCGCTTTTCCGCTTGGGCGGCCTTTAGTTCGGCCAGGTTTTCAAAAGCGATATAATCGGCAGTGGGAATCAGGTTCTTGCGATAAAAATCTTTTTGCTTGATCTTATCCTTGATAAGCTCGATGAGCTCTGGTTGTGGAAATACCTTTTTACCTTCGCTTTGTAGCTTTTTAAGGGCTTCGGTATTTACGTTTTCGATTTCGATGGTAATTACATCGCAATCCTTTCCAAATTGGTAGAGACTGTCGAAATCCTGCAAAGAACCAACCGTAAATTCGTTACACCCCATGCGACAGGGAGCCTGCGCACTGGGGTCTAAAACCTTCGTGCCAATATCGAGGCGTCGGGTTTCTTGTAATAGCATTTTTCCTAATTGGCCACCACCAACGATGCCCAGTCTAAAATCGGTTGAGAAATAATCTTTGCTTGTACTCATTTTATTCTTCCAAACGGTTTACCTCCGCCAAGGGATGTACCATATATTCTTTTCCGCTTTTTATTTCTTTACAGCGGAATCTTTTGCGGCTTTGTGGCCCGCGTTTAAATACCTTGTTATTTAGGATAAAAAGTTCGCCAGCCCTCAAATCTTCGACAAAGGTAAGTTCCATAGGTCCTTTATCCTCATCATATTCTTTAAGAACCCTCAATAAGTTTAGATCGGTCGCACTGCTGGCATGACCTCGGCTCAGACTTTTTCGAAAGGCCCGTTCTAATTTGATCGGAAAGACTTGGGCCTCTAAAAAAGGCCCACTCACCTCACGAAAGCAGTGCTGCCATTCTTCACCATGCGGCTTGATCTTACGCCCGAACTTATCGAAGGCTAGTAAATGCGAATATTCATGTAATAGCGTGATAAGAAAAGAATAGGGGTTGAGATTACCGTTTATACTAATGCGATGAGGTTTATGACCTTGCGGAAAGCGATAGTCGCCGAATTTGGTTTTTCTCGGCTTACTGATGGTAAGTTGCAAGGGGTAATTACTCAGGATTGGTCTGAGTAATTCCAGGCTATTAGCAGGTAAATAAGGCTCTAGAGAGCTGTAACTATTCATTGCGGCAGCCATTCTGCACCTATCGTATATTTCCCTGGACAGTTACAATCTTCTACCATCTTACAGCTACTAACTAGAGATAAGCTGATCAGGATGAGGAGCCATCCAAGTTTATTTAACACATTTGCTTTTTTCATTATCCGGGCTTAGAGCAAAATTACTTTTATTTTCGCACTATGTTTTTCACCAGGTGGTTAGAGTCTTTAGGACAATATATAGGATTACTAGGGCAAACTTTTAGGAAGCCTGAGAATCTCAGGATGTATTATAAAGCATTCATGAGTGACTTAGACCGACTGGGAGTAAATAGCTTAGCGATCGTATCGGTCATTTCTATCTTCGTGGGCGCGGTGGTAACCATCCAAACGGCCTTTAACTTAGACGATCCCTTGATTCCGGAATATTACATTGCCATTGCCACCCGGGAAAGTCTAATTCTTGAGTTTTCCCCCACTATGGTGAGTCTTATTCTCGCCGGTAAGGTGGGCTCCAATATAGCTTCTACCTTGGGGAGTATGCGAGTTTCGGAACAGATAGACGCCTTAGAGGTAATGGGGGTCAATCCGGCCGCTTACCTCATTGCTCCTAAATTGATCGCCATGGTTCTATTCAATCCCATTTTGATCATTCTTAGTATGAGCTTAGGCCTAGTAGGAGGCTACCTGGCTTCGATGGGCGGTGTAATGGGAGTAGACGATTATATCTACGGTTTACAAGTAGATTTCGATGCTTATCACGTTACTTATGCCTTGATCAAGTCCTTTGTATTCGCATTTTTGATCGTTAGTATATCCGCCTTTTTTGGTTTTTATGTAAAAGGAGGAGCGATCGAGGTTGGGGTTAATGCTACCAAAGCGGTGGTAAGTAGCTCCGTGGCCGTTATCGTAGCCAATTATTTCTTAACTCAAATCTTACTGGTATGATCGAAGTTAAGGGTTTAAAAAAGGGCTTTGGCGATCGCTTGATCCTGAAAGGAATTGACGCCAGTTTTAAAGGGGGTAAGACCAATTTGATCATTGGCCAGAGTGGCTCCGGGAAAACGGTCTTTTTAAAGTCATTGGTAGGTTTGCATGATATAGATGACGGTGAGATCACCTATAATGATGTGGCCTTAGGAGAACTGGATCGAAAGGAGCGGAAAGAGCTTAGGAAGCAAATGGGCATGGTTTTTCAGGGCAATGCATTATTCGATTCTCTCACCATTGAAGAGAACGTAACCTTTGCTTTGAATATGTTTTCGGATATGTCTGAATCTGAAAAGCGCGATCGGGCCAATTTTTGTTTGGAGCGAGTGAACCTGAACAATGTGAATCACCAATTTCCTTCGGAATTATCGGGAGGGATGCAGAAAAGGGTAGCTATTGCGCGAGCAATAAGTATGAATCCAAAATATCTTTTTTGCGATGAACCGAATTCCGGCTTGGATCCGAAGACCGCCATCGTGATCGATCAGCTTTTAAGCGAGCTTACAGAGGAATTCAACATGACTACCGTGATCAATACCCACGATATGAATTCGGTGGTAGAGATAGGAGACAATATCATCTTTATCAAAGACGGCTATAAGGCTTGGCAAGGGGCTGGCGACGATATTCTCGGAACCGATAATGAAGATATATCCGACTTTATTTACAGCTCGGAGATCTTCCGCCGTATCCGCGCCAAAGCCAAATAAAAAAAGCCGCCTACTTAAAGCAGGCGGCTTACGAAATCTAAAGCATATAGGTGGATTACTTAACTTGGAGTTTCACCGTTTTGTTAAGTCCTTCTCCTTCAACTTTGATCAAATAAAGACCAGTGCTTAAGGCGCTAAAGTCGAAGCTCTTCTGCTCGCCTTCATTCGCTATTACTTGCATCTGTTCGTGGATCTTGCCACCCATGTCCAGAACTTCAATTTGGTATTCTCCGCCCATGTCAAAGCGAATCGTACCATAACCATTACTTGGATTTGGGTAAACTGAAAAGCTGTTGAGGTCATTCTCGTTGATGCTCACATTGTAGGGTGGCGCATCGGCAATCGCCAAACGGATAAAAGGCGCTTCAAAGGTTTCGCTATCTACAAAACCACCGAACCAATCGCCATCGCCTGTTTGGAATACACTAGACTCTGCGGGTTGGAAGAAGCGCGCATTGTTAGCAATGCGAATTACTCCGTCGGTAGCATTTGGGAAGAAGTTGATGATCACAAAATAAGTTCCACTCGTAACGGCTAAAGGAACTTCTACTTCCGTCCAGGTCTGGCTAACATTGTCGTAAACACTGTCGGTAGTGCTAAAGGGGAAATTCACGATTTGACCTAAGTTTACCCCAGAGAGGTTGTAGGTGGTGGTAAAGATCGGTGAAGTTCCAGCTGGGAAACCAGCATTGAACTCGAAGCCTGCCGTATCGTATAATTGGAATTCTAGGTCGGCGGTACTATCGCAACGTAAGCTTAAGAATACATCTACGCCATCGATAAACACCAAGCCAGAACCGGCACTATCTGAGGCTTCGTTCTCCAAGGAATAGCGCACACCAGCAGCGATCATGTCGCCCGTAGCACTAGTAGTGCCAAAGAAATTATCAGACTCATTCCAGTCTAAACCGTAAACGTTTTCGTTTACAAAGAAGTTAACCGTATCTACCGTAGTAGTATTGGCGCTGGTTAAGCTATCACTAGTAATTTTATAAACTAACTGATAGTTATCTGGGCCGCTCGGAGTCCAACTAGTGGTGGTAAGCGTGTTGAAGTCTAGGGAATCGAGCATGTTCAAGCTAGGTGCTGATGGAGACACTACAGTAGTTACAAGGTTATTGCTTCCGTCGTAAACCTCTACTTCAAGTCTTACATTGGTTTGGGTAACCGAACCGTAATTATAAATATTGGCGTCAAAGACCATGGGTACGATTTGGTCGTCGTTCATGATGCCGTACTTGGCATAACTAGGATCATTGTTGAAACTAATGTCTTGTGCCGGGGCACCATTAAGATCGGTAAAGCGGATTTCATTTTCCGGCAAACTGGCCAGTTCCACATCGTCTAATTGCCAGAAATAGTAGCCGGTACCGTTCACATTACCAGGCTTGTTGCCGGCGTAAATGAATTGGATCATTGCTTCAGACTCACCGCCAATAAAACTCGAAACATTGAAGCTTAAACGTAGGTCTTCATCTGTACCGCCATTAACTTCAACTTCATCAAATAGCTCCAAAGTGTCGGGCCAAGTGGCACCACCATCTTTAGAAAAAGCCACAAAATAGCTGCTAAAGAACTGACGGGCGTAAGAGGTGAAACTGAACTCAACCGCCGTTTGTGCACTCAGGTCGATGGTATCGGTCATTAGTCTGCCAATATGGGGTGTTGGAGAGATGCCTCCTCCCATATTAGTACCAATTCCGCCATTGTCTAAATAATCGGAATCGAAGATCACGAAGCCATTTCCAGCTGAACTGCTCAAAATAGGGCCGGTGCCTTGGGCAAAAGCTCCTCTCGAACCGGTGGTATTGTTGGGGGTGGTGCTGGTACCGCGGTACTCCCAATTGGTGGTTGGAGTACTACCCATTTGGGTCCAACCGCTAGGAATACCGGCGCTGAAGTCTTCACTCCAGAAAACCGTGGCACTACTGGTACTTCCTGTATTTACCTGGTTAAAATTTCGATTTGATCTTTGCTTTACTACATCGGCTTGATACACCTCGGGTTTAAAGCTCTGCTGGGCACGATGCTTTTGGTCTTGGGCCTGTAAGCCGAAGCCGAAAAGTGCCGCACTAAAAAGGATAGCTGTTCTTTTCATTTTTAATTAATAGGGATTGAACAGCAATATTAGCTCCGCTTGCGGCGGGGCGCTTGTCATTACTTGCAGATTGTCTGTTAAGGAAGCGTCAAAACCTTGTAGGTTATATGCGATGAAGCTTTAAAGGCTTAGTGAGTCATTAATTTGGGATCGCCTTATTGAACTTTTGCTTCAGAGATGGTGGTTGATCGTTCTGGTAATTTGAAAAATGGATAGATACCAATGGCCATGAGCATGAGTTGTAGCGAATTTCCTAAACCAGAATTTAGGTCTTTTAATTTAAGAATGATGGAGCAAAAAAAATCCCAACCACGCTAGGCGCAGTCGGGATCCTTAATAAAGATCTATGTTAATCTTACTTAACAGTAAGTTTGATAGTCTTGTCAGAGTTTTCACCTTTTACATTCACAAGGTAAACTCCTGTAGGTAGATCACTTAGATCCATTTCAATGGTTTCGTTAGTATTAACGGTTTCATCCATTGAAAGAACGCGATTTCCTACCATATCCATTACGTCGATGGTGTAAGCACCACCTTCAGAGAACATGATATTGGTTTCACCCGCAGTTGGATTAGGATATACGCTGAAGTTGATCAAGTCTTGCTCTTCAACACCTACACCAACACTAGTTTGTAGACGGATGAAGGTACCTTCATGAGCTTGAGAAGTAAATCCTCCGTACCAGTTACCATCGGCTAACTGCATTACAGTAGCGATTCCTGGCTGATCGAATGAAGCGTCATTCGCGATACGAATCACACCATCGGTAGCATTTGGGAAGAAGTTTACGATCATCAAGTATGGCTGAGCTGGCAAGGCCAGTGGGTTACCATTAGAAGAAAGGTCGAAGAATGCGTTTCCACCGATCAAAGAACCATTTAAGGTAAATGACTTACGGAAAGCGGCAGTAGCTGTAGATGGGAAACCAGTACCAAATTCGAAACCGGTGGTATCGAAGAAGGCGATTTCAATATCTGCAGTACTATCGGTCAATGCACTCAGCTCAATGTTTACGCCGTCAATGTAAACTAAACCAGTTCCTGGGTTAGCAGAGTACTCATTTACTAGGTCGTACATTACACCCATCGCAATGATCTCTGGGTTAGCAGAGTTAGTACCTACGTAGTTGTCAACCTGATTACGGTCGGTAGAATACAATTGCTCATTTACATACAGGGCAAAAGTGTCAGTAGTTACTGCGGCACTTGAACTGCTGATGCTATCAGAAATTGCTTTGTATACCAATAGGTAAGAAGCTTCTTGAGCTGGAGGAGTCCACTGAACAGTGGTCAAGTCGTTGTAGTCACAAGTGTCGCCAGAGGCAAGGGTAGGACAACCAGGAGCACTCACGGTAGTAACCAATGAAGGAGTACCAGAAGTATTGTCCCAAACCTCTACTTCAAGAGTAGCGTTAGTTTGGGTTTGGGTGCCATAGTTGTAGAAGTTTGCGTCGAACTCAACTGGTACGATCTGGTCGATATTCATGATACCATACTTAGGATAAGCACCGCTACCGTTATAGATCATATCTTGGGCAGGAGCACCGTTCCAAGTGGTGAACAACATTTGGTTTGCTGGTGGAGTACGGATCTCGATATCATCGATCATCCAGAAATAGTAACCATTACCGTTAGCATTACCATCGGTACCGTCGAAGATAAACTGCATTACTACAGAATCTTGACCACCTACTGCGCTAGAAATATTGGCAAGTGCGGTTTCACCGTTTGCGGTGGCAGCATTCACAGCTACAACGCTAGGGTCGAAGAACTCGATGGTATCGCCAAAAGTAGCACCGCCATCGGTTGAAAAGGCTACGAACCAGTTCGAGTAGAAACGACGAGCGTAAGTTTCGAATTTAAGTTCTACTTGTGGGTACATACTAAGATCGATCATGTCGGTAGTTAAGCGACCTACGTGAGGGGCTGGAGCCGAACCTGAACCGAAAGTAGTAGTGTTACCATTGTCAAGGTAATCGGAATCAAAAATCATGAAACCATTACTCGTTGAGCTCGAGAAAATTGGATCATTAGTGGGAGGAGTGTTGTTGATACCTGAGTACTGACCTCTACCACCACTAGTATTGTCTGGGGTGGTGTTTGGACCACGGTATTCCCAAACGGCAGTGGCAGGAGTACCAGTTTGACTCCAGCCAGTAGGAATACCATTGGCGAAGTCTTCACTCCAAATTACGTTTGCTGCTCCAGATTCAGGAGTAGCTTTGTGATAAGCGCGCTTTGCAGGAGCATCTTGTGGTTCAAGAACAGGATCGATTTGTGGAAGACCCTGAGCGTTCACCGCTACTGCAGAAGCTAAGCTAAGAAATAGGATAGCTGTTTTCTTCATGTTCTTTAATTAAGGGTTATTTCGATTTTAACACTAGATTAACAAAAATAGGAAAGTTTTGTTTGCACACAATAAAAAAGGAGGCTCAATAAGGCCTCCTTTTGCTTTTCTTGCTAGAAATTGAAAGATTTTAAGCCTCTTCGGGCTCCAAGTAGGCTTCGATCGGTTCACAGGTGCAAACCAAATTACGATCGCCATAGGCATCATCTACCCTTCTAACGCTAGGCCAAAACTTATTGCTGTGTAAATAAGGTAATGGGAAGGCCGCGGTTTGACGGTCATAAGGCAATTCCCACTCATTGGCGGTAAGTTGCTCTAAGGTGTGAGGCGAATTCTTCACTGGATTGTTTTCCGCGTCGAATTTACCTTCGCCTATCGCGCGTATTTCTTTGCGAATACTGTGCATGGCATCTACAAAGCGATCCAACTCTTCCTTGCTTTCACTTTCTGTGGGTTCGATCATAACCGTACCAGCTACCGGGAAACTTACGGTTGGCGCATGGTAACCGTAGTCCATTAGGCGCTTTGCAATATCGGTAACTTCCACGCCGGCTTCCTTCTTAAAGGGTCGGCAATCGATGATCATCTCATGCGCCGCCCTATTTTTTTCATTGGCATACAGTACCTCAAAGGAGCCGTGTAGCCTTTCTTTTAAGTAGTTCGCATTCAAGATGGCATACTCGGTGCTCGCTTTTAGGCCTTGCGCTCCAAGCATTTTGATGTAGCCATAGCTGATGATCAAGATCAATCCGGAGCCGAAAGGAGCGGCAGAAATTGGAGAGATCGGGTGTTTACCGCCAGTTTTAACGAAGGGGTGACCGGGTAAGAACTGAGCTAAATGCTCGGCTACACCGATCGGTCCCATGCCGGGGCCACCACCACCGTGGGGGATGGCAAAGGTCTTGTGTAGGTTGAGGTGGCATACGTCAGCACCAATTTCTCCGGGACTGGTGAGTCCTACCTGCGCATTCATATTGGCCCCATCCATATATACTTGGCCACCATTGTCGTGTATGATCTGGGTAATTTCCTTTACTCTTTCTTCAAATACCCCATGGGTAGAGGGGTAGGTGATCATCAAGGCCGAAAGGTGTTCGCTGTGCTGCTCGGCCTTTGCTTTAAGGTCGTCTACGTCGATGTTTCCTTTCTCGTCACACTTAACCACAACTACTTTCATACCGGCCATCACTGCCGAAGCAGGGTTGGTGCCGTGGGCAGAACTAGGGATTAAGGTGATATTACGATGATCTTCACCTCTACTGTGGTGGTAGGCGCGGATCACCATTAATCCGGCATATTCTCCTTGTGCTCCCGAGTTGGGTTGCATGGACATGGAGTGGAAACCGGTGATCTCGGCCAGGTCTCTTTCTAAATTGGCGATCAACTCGCGGTATCCTAAAGTCTGATCGGTAGGGGCGAAGGGGTGGATATTCGCCCATAAAGGCCAGCTTAAAGGTAGCATTTCGGTAGCGGCATTTAATTTCATGGTGCAACTACCAAGAGCGATCATTGAATGATTCAAGGAAAGGTCTTTGCGCTCTAATGCTTTTAGATAGCGCATCATTTCCGTTTCGCTGTGGTATAGATTGAAGACCGGATGCTGTAAGTACTCGCTGCTGCGTTTCAATTGCTCCGGGATCACTTCAACTTCCAGTAATTTCAATTTAGGAACACTGGCCTCTTTTGCTTCCGCGAAGATCTCTAGAAGGTCGTGTACCATTTCTAAATTGGTCGTCTCATTGAGGCTAATACCTACTTCATGAGCGCTGATATAACGTAGGTTTATCTCCCGCTCGATGGCACGTCGGCGGATCTCTTCTTTGTCTACTTGACCTAGCTCGATGCGTAAGGTGTCAAAGAAATTATCATTCACTTGAGTATAGCCTAAGCGGTTTAAGCCTTCACTTAAACTAACCGTGTGGTAGTGGATTTTCTTCGCAATATTGCGCAGGCCTTTTGGTCCGTGGTAGGCAGCATAGGCTCCGGCCATTACCGCTAACAGAACTTGGGCGGTACAAATATTGGAGGTTGCCTTGTCGCGTCTAATATGCTGCTCGCGAGTTTGCAGCGCCATGCGTAAGGCACGTTTTCCGGAACGGTCTACGGTTTGGCCGATAATACGTCCGGGTACCAAGCGCTTGTAATCTTCGGTGGTGGAGAAGAAGGCAGCGTGCGGTCCGCCAAAACCTAATGGAATACCAAAACGTTGCGTAGTTCCCACTACTGCTTTTGCACCCCACTCCCCGGGAGGGCTCAGTAAAAGAAGACTCATGATGTCGGCTGCTACCGCAACTTGAACGTCGTTCTTTTCCGCTTCGGTCATGAATTCTTTGTAGTCGAAGATCTCTCCATCGGCGGCAGGATATTGTAAAAGGGCGCCGAAGTAATCTTCGCTCAGATTGATCTCACGGTGATCCCCGATCACCAACTCGATACCTAGCGGTTCGCTACGGGTCTTGATCAACTCTATATTTTGGTGAATACAGTGCCAAGAAACAAAGAACTTATTGGCTCCGGCCTTCTTTTTAGCGCGACTTCTACCGCCGTAGAACATACTCATCGCCTCGGCAGCAGCGGTGGCCTCATCTAGTAAGCTAGAATTGGCAATAGGTAAACCGGTTAGGTCACTTACCATGGTTTGGAAGTTCAGTAAGGCTTCCAAACGACCTTGAGCGATCTCCGCTTGATAAGGGGTGTAGGCGGTATACCAACCTGGGTTTTCTAAAATATTACGCTGAATAACACCCGGTAAAATGGTCGGGTGGTAGCCCAGTCCGATGTATGATTTAAACACCTTATTCTTACGAGCCAGATCTCGAATATGATTAATGAACTCGTTTTCGGTCATGGGCTCGCCCAGGTCCATTTCTTCCTGCAGACGAATACCGGCCGGGACCGTTTGCGAGATCAGTTCTTCGAGGGAGCTTGCCCCTACCACTTTCAACATCTCTTCCAAATCATGCTCGCGCGGCCCAATGTGGCGATAGGCAAAAGAATCTGTCTTCATATCCTATGTGAAAATAATTATCAATATTCGCAACAAAAGTAAGTATAGCGCCTTAGTTCCTATATGATATTATTCACTTATTCTTAACAATATAGAGGACGTCGATTTTAAGATGTTGCAAAGGGTCATTATAGCGAGTAATCTTTGGGTGGGACTAGCGGTTGCAGTCTTATCTTTTTTAAGTTTTCCTAACTACCTAAGTGGCGAGGCCATCCTCTATAGTTTGTTTATGCTCTTTGGTACCGCGGCGGCCTACAGCTATATGCGTTGGGTTAAATTAATCCAGGGCGAGGTGCTTCCGGATAAGCCAAAGATCGGCTGGAACGACAATCTGATCATGGCCTTGATCATTACCTTTTCGGCCGGAATAATTTCCCTGGCATTTTTGAAGCAGATCTTTACTTGGTCTTTAGCCTACGCCTTGGCGCCGGGTTTCTTGATTGCTATTCTCTATCCCTTGGCTTTTCCTTATCCGAATCGATATTTTTCTTCCTTGCGCAGCATCCCTATGCTCAAGCTCCTACTTATCGCTTTTGCCTGGTCTTGGCTCACTTTTGCTGTACCTCATTTATTAAGCGGGGCTATGGTCGATTTTCGCTTTTCAGCGGAAGTGATCTTAAGAATGTTCTTGGTAGCGGGTCTTACCATTCCCTTCGATGTGCGCGATTTGCAATTGGATCGCCCCCAACTTAAAACGCTGCCGCAGCAATTGGGTTTGAGCGCCTCCCTGCAATTGGCGCAATTCATGGTCTTGATTTACCAATTGTGGGTAGTACTCTCTTTTTTCATTTGGAATTTATCACTCAGCCATACCATCGCTTGGGTCTTGGGCTTAGAGATCGGGCAGTGGTTAATTGGGCAGGTCAATAAGAACCGTTCCGACCAATACATTAGTTTTTGGATAGAGGCCATACCCATTGTTGTCTTGTTTATATTTTTTCTAAGCGAGCTTGCCATGCGCAATTTTTAAATTTGACCCCCAATTAATAAGCATATGTCCTATCCCAATACTTTAGAAGGAGCAAAAGCAGCCGATCAAGCTGATCCCTTGGCTTCTTATCGCGAGGAATTTCTATTCCCGAAGAATAACGATCAAAAGGTCTTGTATTTTACCGGTAACTCCTTGGGGCTGCAGCCAAAACGAGCGCGAGAGATCATTAGCGAAGAACTAGATGATTGGGCCCGTTGGGGAGTAGATGGACACCTAGAGGCGCAACGTCCGTGGTTATCCTATCACGAAAACTTTTCCGCTGCCTTGGCTAAGATCGTTGGGGCTAAAGAATCGGAAGTAGTGGCCATGAACGGACTTACCACCAATTTACATCTCTTAATGGTGACTTTCTTTCGCCCGGAAGGGAAGCGCTGTAAGATCCTATGTGAAGGAAAGGCTTTTCCGAGCGATCAATATGCCTTAAAGAGCCAATTGCGTTTCCACGGATTGGATCCGGCCGAATGTTTGATCGAGATCGAGCCCGATCCGGAAACAGAGTTAATTGAAGAAGAGCGCATTATTGCCGCTATCGACGAGCATAAAGATGAATTAGCTTTGGTAATGTTGGGAGGCGTTAATTATTACACCGGTCAAGTTTTCGATATGGCCAGGATCACCGATGCTGGAAAACGCGCCGGAGCGATGGTAGGATGGGATCTAGCGCACGGGGCAGGAAATATTCCCTTAGAACTACATAAGTGGGGAGCGGATTTTGCCGCTTGGTGTGGATATAAGTACTTAAATAGTGGACCAGGTGGAGTTTCAGGTGTTTTTATTCACGAGAAGCATCACGCTAAAAAAGACATTCCCCGTTTCGAAGGCTGGTGGGGTCACGCCAAGGAGGATCGTTTTAAGATGCCCGAAAACTTTGTGCCTATTCCAACCGCCGAAGCTTGGCAGCTGAGTAATGCGCCGGTAATGGCCATGGCGCCATTATTAGCTTCCCTAGAATTGTTCGATCAGATTGGATTGGAAGCTTTGCGAGCCAAGAGCTTAAAGCTTACTGGCTATTTACAGCAGGTTATTGAAGACGCGGCGCAAAATTCAGGTCAGAAAGTACGAATCATCACACCCACCGAAGCAGAGCGTCGCGGTTGTCAAATATCTATCGCTGTGCCTGGTAAGGGTAAAGCGGTTTTCGAACAACTTAGTGAAGCCGGAGTGATTGCCGATTGGCGCGAGCCAGATGTGATCCGCTTGGCTCCCGTGCCTTTGTATAATTCATTTGAGGACGTTTATCAATTCGGTCAATTGCTCGAAAAATACCTTAAAGCTTAAGATGGAAAAGAAAAAAATAAATATTGCTGGAGCGGGATTAGTAGGTTCTTTATTAGGAGTTTACTTGGCCAAGCGCGGACATGAAGTAAAGATCTATGAGCGTCGCCCCGATGCACGATTAAACCAACTCGACGGGGGGCGGTCGATCAACTTGGCCTTGAGCGACCGCGGTTTACAGGCTTTGGCCAAAGTAGGCTTAGATGAGAAGGTCTTGAAGGAAATGGCCATTCCGATGTACCGTCGGGTAATGCACGACCAAGCCGGAAACTTAAGCTATCAGCCTTACGGACAGGAAGGTCAGGCGATTAACTCGGTTTCGCGGGCCGGCTTGAATATGCTCCTGATGGGGGAAGCCGAAAAACATGGGGTGAAGATCAAATTCGAAGCACCTTGCCAGGGAATCGACCTGGATACGGCCACCGCTCAATTTGGTGATGAAAAGACGAAAGCTGACCTTCTATTTGGAGCTGATGGCGCTTTTAGTGCGGTGCGCGGGGCCATGATGAAGACCGATCGCTTTAGCTATTCTCAGCAGTATATTGAACATGGCTACAAAGAATTGGAAATTCCTCCCGCTAAGAATGGGGAGTTTTTAATGGAAAAAGAAGCCTTGCATATTTGGCCCAGAGGAAATTATATGCTAATTGCCCTGCCTAATCCAGACGGTAGCTTTACCTGTACCTTATTTTTTCCGCATGAGGGTGACCCTTCTTTTGAAAGTTTGAACAGTATAGAAAAAGCGCGAGCCTTCTTCGAAGAGCAGTTTCCCGATGCCTTGGCTTTGATGCCGAATTTCGATCAGGACTGGGAACAGAACCCAGACTCTTCTTTGGTGATCATTCGCTGTTTCCCTTGGACTCGCAACGGAAAGGTGGCTTTGATCGGCGACGCCAGTCATGCCATTGTTCCCTTTTATGGTCAGGGTATGAATTCTGGTTTTGAAGATTGTTTCGTGTTGGACCGTTTAATGGATGAGTACGGCGATGATTGGACAGCACTTTTAAAGGCCTATGAAATTGAACGCAAGCCCGATGGTGATGCGATCGCTGACTTGGCGATGCGAAATTTTGTAGAGATGCGAGACCTTACGGGTGACCCAGATTTCCTTTTACAGAAAAAGATCGAAGCTAAGTTTTCGAAGAAATACCCCGAAAAGTGGACTCCCCTTTATTCGCTGGTAACCTTTTCACCGGAAGTACGCTATTCTGATGCCCATGCCTTGGGCAAGCGTCAAGATGAATTGATGGCCGAGATAATGGCTATGCCGGATATCCACCAAAATTGGGATTCGGATGCAGTAGAGCAGAAAATGCTACAGCTAGCCGAGAAGCTGTAAAGAGAGAGTAGAGCAGCTTACATAGCGAAAACGCTTTGTTCGGGGGTTTGCCTAGGTCAAAGCCGAAATCAGGCCTATGCGTCCTAAGCACCAAGCCTCCCCGCTTGCTCCCCGAAACTTTAGCGGAGGCGGGCCTCCATGCTAGCGTAGCGTGCCCAGCCCCCATGCTCCCCCAGCTTGCTTGCCGTAGCTTTGGCGTAGGTGGGCCTCCCTGTTAGCGCAGCGTTCCCCGGCTGCCGAAGCTTAGGCGTAGGCACGGTCTCACATCTCCTCTTCCTACCGTTTAATGATCTTTTCCTGAGCGATCATTTCACCAGAAGCAGCGCGCACTTGCAATAGGTAGAGCCCGGCTGGCAGTCGATCGGTGCGGAATCGGAAACGATTGGTTCCGGCAAAGGCTTGATCCTCAGTTTGGAAATAGTCCTGGCGCCCGTCGGCAGACCATAAGCTAAAGGTCAGAATTTCTTCCGCTTCGCGCTCGATCTCTAATTCGAACCACTGGTATACCGGATTTGGTGCTAAACTTATCAGGCTGCTTTCTTGCTCTTCTAAACCCACGTCGCTGGGGGCAGCTTGGTTCCAATTGGGACTGCGCAATTTAGCGATCACCGTTAGGGGTTGCCCATTATTGGTAGCTTGGTAGCCAGACGCCCAAATTACCCCAGTGTCCCCGTAAGCTTTTTGGTTGCCGGTATAATCGCCCCATCTTTCATATTTGCGATTGCCGCCACTGCTAATGATATCGATATAATCACCCCCTTCTACGATTTGCTGGCGCTGGCTATAGCTCGAGTCATTATCAAAAAATAGGCAGGAGAAGCCCGCGTTTAGACTGTCACCGGTGTGATTAAAGCTTATGATGCTCTCAATTTCGGCTCCAGACTTCCCGGTATAAGAAACTTGGGGGTACCCTATATCGATAGGGTCCATATTGATGATCTTAAAGTAAATATTGGAGCGATTGGTATTACGCAGATCGATTATCCCGTGGTAGATCCCCGAGTTTCCAGTAGAGGTGATGGTGTTCCCCACAAATTGAATCCGACCTTTTTCTAAGAATCCTCCCTGGATGCGGCTGTCATTACAATCGAACTTATGATCATTGGCTTGCCTCGCTTCAGGGGGAAGTCCGTATGGGGTTTCGGTAGTGTAAATATCTAAATTGAGCTGGGGGTTACCAGCGGCAATATCGTCGATAGAGGCCACGAAAATGCTGTCGTTAATGCTATCTAAATTCCGGTTGCTGATAAATAAAGTCGGTGGGGGTAAAAGTTCCTCGCCGCCACTATCCATGCCGGTCCAGTTGAAAAGATTGCGATTCCCGTGTTTTAGGTTGTAATAATAATGTTCGGTCAAGGCCGTGCTATCATAACCTGCTTGCTTACCTAGCTGTCGAATGGTAGACTGTACGTAGCCACTATTGTTGGTAGAACCATTGTAGAAAGTGTTCATCGTGATAAAGAGATCTTCACGACTTATGGTAATGTGAGGATAGTCGCTCCAAGTGCTATCGTTCAATGGGTTTCCGTCCAATTGGTAAATATTGAAACCATCGGCCAGGTCATTGCTCTTCGAAAAGCCAACAATGATCTTGGAGTTCTCCCAAGTGTTTCCGCTTAGGTAGAGCACGATAAAACGATCCTTATAAGGATCGTAAATAGCACGAGGGTCGTATTTGCTGCCGGGTAAAAACTGCTGAGGACGATAGAAGCGAAAAAGGGTAAGCTCGAATAAAAGACTGTCTTTGCTGTAATCGTAAGCGCCAATGGTAGAATTACGTACTCTGAGGATCTGTTGGTTTCGACCTATGGCGAAATCATCGTCGTTTGGCACCGAGCCGCTGTAATTATTGCCGCCCAGAGAATCCAGCACTTGGGGCTTGGGAGTGTTGGCGTTTAAGGTCACATCACCGGTGTTTTTTCCTAAATTTTGAGCCAGAGGCAGCCTTTTGGCCTTTTCGCGGTCTAATTCATGATCCGGGTGTGGCATTTCCTCAGGAATCAAACTCGGGGCGTAGGTGTTTTCTACTTGAGAAGGGAGGTAGGCCCCCACCGGTTCAATATTTCGGGTCACCTTCTTCTGATAGCTAAACTGCGCTTCAGCGCTAATGCTGAAGACTAATGCTAAACAAAAAGTGGCGATTCGCGGTAGAGTAAGTATCTTCGTCATGAGGCAATAAATAATTAGCACAATTTTACGTTAAAGATATTGAGTCTAATCCAATCTACCTTGAAGCAACCGTACTCTGTCTTCTTTAAAGGCTTCTGGCTGATCTTGTTTGCTCTTCTTTTTACAGAAGGACAAGCACAATTCTATTATGGGATTAGACAAGAATATGGTAAAAACCGGGTTCAATACGACGATTTCGACTGGGTGTTTTACCGTTTCGAAGCCTTTGACGTCTACTTTTATCGAGGTAATGAGTTCCTCGCCGAGAATGTGGCCCGGCTAACTCACAAGAATTTACCCCGCATCGAAAATTATTTAGACGCCCCTTTAGATGAGCGAATCCAGATCTTAGTGTTCAATAATTTATCCGACCTAAAGCAAAGTAATGTAAATAGCTCAAGTGAGGAAGATTATAATACCGGAGGGGTTACGCGTATCAGCGGGCGCCGACTATTCGTATACTTCGATGGAAATTACGAGCACCTCGAGCAAACCCTACGCACCGGTCTGGCTGAGGTGGTTCTCAGCAATTTGATCTATGGCAGCTTTACCCAATCTCTTGCTAATTCGGCCTTATTGAATTTACCGGCTTGGTATATCGAAGGGCTGGTATCCTTTATGGGCGACGAATGGAATGCCGACGTAGATGTACAGGTGCGCGATGGTTTTTACAGCGGTAAATACGAGCATATTAACACCCTTACCCAGCTCGATGCCCGGTATGCAGGCCACTCTTTTTGGTATTTCGTAAAGCAAACATACGGGGAGAAGGTGATCCGGAATATCATCTACATGTCGGTGGTTAATAGAGATATAGAGAGTGGGTTTGTGTACATCCTCGGTAAGGATATGGATGAAATGACCCGAGACTGGGAGGAGTTTTACCAAGAGCGCTACAATTACTCCGGAAATGAAAAGTTTAGGGATAAGTCGGCTCTGATCAAAGGGCGGAAACACCATGAGATAACCGACGTTCGGATGAGTAAGGACGGACGTTACATCGCTTACGTAGATCGGCGATTCTCGCGTTATAAAGTGTACATCTACGATCGTTTAGAAGATAAAAAACACAAGGTATACAAAGGGGGCTATCGCATCGCCCAGAATACCGATTATAGCTATCCCTTACTGGCTTGGCATCCTTCAGGCGAAAGCCTGGCCATATTTACGGAAGAGAGGGGAACTACGCAGTTTAGCATTTACGAACTGGAAAAGGAAGAACTTACCACCAAGCCCTTTTACCGCTTCGATAAGATCGTCTCTTTACAGTATGCTCCCAACGGTAAGCAGTTTTTGTTTTCGGCCGTAAAGAATGGTCAGTCGGATATCTTCGTGTACACCATCCTGAACACAAAGATCCAGGCTATAACCAATGACATTTATGATGATATAGACCCCACCTTTTTTGATAATGGCAAACGAATCGCTTGGGCTTCGAACCGTCCAATGGATAGCCTTATTCCTAATGATCGTCGTTCTATTAGCACGGCCGACTTGGATCTTTTTGCCACCGAGAACCGGGAGTTGGGTCAAGATACTTTATCGATCTGGCGCATGACCACCTCTGAAGGGGTGCGGGAACATGGTTTGCAAGAATTTAGTCCAGGGGTACTGAGTTTCCATTCGGAGCGTGAAGGTATTCGTCGTCAACACCTGATCAAGATCGACTCTACTATCGCTTATGTTGATACTACCACGCATTACGATTATTTCTTTTCGGAGTACCAACTGCCTAATCGCGATTTTTCGATCGTAGACCAGCATTTGGCCACCGAGGAAAACTTGTCTACCAGTATTTATTTACAAGATGGCCGCTACCGCGTTTACACAGAAACTTACCCTAGTCTTGAAGAATTGGGGATTAGTCCCTTAAAGGTGGAGAGTAACGCCATGGCCATGCAGGAAGGGGAGGAAGAAGCGCCGGTTTATAAAATGGAGTATAAGCCCCTCTATTATCCGGGGGTGCGTCGAGAGCAATTGCCGGTAAATATTTACGACTACAAGTTTTATCAAGAGCCGAAGAATCAAGCCAAAGCCAAGCGCGACACCTTACCAGAAGCGCAGAAGGTACCACTGCTACCGGGTGGTGGGCTTAGTGAAGTAGTAGCCGAAAGTGGCGACGACCTCGAAATCCCTCCGGTTCGAAATTACTTCTTGTCCTTTTTTCAAGACAATTTTACGGTGCGTTTCGACAATATGTTCGATAATCCGCAGTACCAGCCTTTCACCGGTTTTGTAAGTAGCGACATACTTAATCAAGGTTTTAATATGAACTTTAAGGTGGGGGTGATGGACCTGATGCACGATTATCGTATTGTGGCCGGGGTACGCACTACTTTTCAACCTTTACCGGGTACCTCATTAACGCCCAATGCCGAATTCTTGGTAGGGGTGGCCGATTACAAAGACCGCTGGGATAAATTCTATACCTACACCCGTCGTTCCCAGGTGCAATTTCTGGCCCTGAATAACTTCAGACGCCTTATTAATAATGAATTCAATTACAAGGTGGTCTATCCTTTTAATCCGGTAGCCGGATTACACCTTACCGCGGGATATCGGATCGATGAGAACATTAGGTTGGCCACAGACTTTAACCAGATCGACGATCCTATTACCTACACCGATTACGCCATTGCTCGCGCAGCCTACGTTTATGATAACTCCCGCAAGATCGGCCTTAACCTGTACGCCGGTTTGAGGTATAAGGTTTTCGCTGAGTACTATCGCAATCTTACTAAATCGAATAGCGGCTTATATACGGCTGGTTTTGACCTGAGACATTATACTATCATTCATCGCAATATGATCTGGGCCAATCGAGCGGCCTTTGGCACTTCCTTTGGGCCCGAGAAACTGATTCATATTATGGGTGGCGTAGATAATGAGTTTTCGCCGCGTTTAGATCAAAGTACACCCATTGCCACCGAGAATAATTATGTCTTCCAAACCTTGGTGACCAATATGCGGGGCTTTTTCCAAAATGTGCGCAATGGGAATCAGTTTGCTCTGATCAATTCAGAAATCCGTTGGCCTTTTATCAGCTATTTGGCCAATCGTCCTATCCGTAATGACTTTCTCAATAATTTGATGATTATCGGTTTTGCCGATGTAGGAACAGCGTGGAATGGTCCTAGTCCTTGGGATCGGGAAAATGCGATCAACACGCGCACCATACCGCTTGGTTCGGGTGGGGAGATTGTGCTGGACTCGCAGAAGGAGCCCGTGATCATGGGAACAGGAGTGGGTCTGCGTAGTCGTTTGTTCGGCTATTACATCCGAGCCGATTGGGCCTGGGGTATTGAAGATGGTATCGTGCTGCCCAGCATTTTTTACGTGTCACTCAGCACCGACTTCTAAAGCTGCTTAGATTTCCATCAGGCGTAAGCCTGCTTCACCAAAAGATTTTCGAATTAAGCTCTTACGGCCAATGCGCCTGGAGATGAAGTCTTTTTCTAAAGACCACCCTCGCGCCGGGCTGTACTCCCGGCCATAAAAGATAATTTGTAAGTGCAGCTTATTCCATTTTTCCTTGGGGAATAAGCGCTTGGCATCCTTCTCGGTCTGCTCTACCGATTTTCCATTGCTCATATTCCAGCGATACATAAGCCGCTGAATGTGGGTGTCTACCGGAAAAGCAGGGTGTCCAAAGCCCTGACTCATCACTACCGAGGCGGTTTTATGACCTACTGCCGGCAGGGCTTCTAAGGCTTTAAAATCGGCCGGAACCTTTCCTTGGTGCTCCTTCACAATGATACGTGAAAGACCATAGATTCCTTTCGATTTCATTGGGCTTAGGCCACAAGGGCGAATGATCTCTTGGATCTCTTCCTGGCTTAACTTCATCATGTCATAAGGATTGTCGGCTCGCGCAAAGAGCAGCGGACTAACCTTATTTACTCTTTCATCGGTGCATTGGGCCGACAGTAAAACCGCGACCAATAGCGTAAATGGATCATTATGATCTAAGGGAATAGGAGTCTCTGGGTAGAGCTCTTCCAAGGAGTCGATCAGGTATTCTACCTTTTCGGCCTTAGTCATTTCTAAAGATTTTCGAAGCGCTCGATTCCTTGATTTAGCCAATCGATGTACAGCTGAATATCTGGGTCATAGGCAGTAGAACCATTGAGGGGCTCCATGCTGTTGTGGCCTAAGATAATGTACTGCGGTTGGGCATTACTTTGGAAGTGCTTGATCTGGAATTCGGACCAGCGATTTCCGATGGTGCGAATTTTTTTACCGGTTACTTCACTTACATATTGATCCTCTTCGTCTAATTTCTCACGCTCGTCGACGTATAAAGATATAAGTACTACATCTTCTCGCAGTATCTCCATAACGCGAGGGTCGCTCCATACCTGTTCTTCCATTTTACGGCAGTTTACACATCCCCAGCCGGTGAAGTCCAATAAAATAGGCTTGTTTACTTTCTTGGCATATTCTCTACCGGTTTCGAAGTCGTGGAAACAGTTGAGATTATGCGGACAGTGTTCAGGATCGGCACCATCGGGTATATCGCTACTTACTGCGCTTATTACCGCGTTTCCGCTGCCGCCAACGCCATTGGGCGATTCACTGTAAAACATGGGTGGCGGGAAGCCGCTGATCAATTTTAAAGGTGCACCCCACAGTCCGGGGATCAGGTAAATGGTGAAGCTTAGCGTTACTACCGCCATCATTAAGCGGAAAACCGAGATCTTATCGGATGGGCTATCGTGAGGCATGCGGTATTTTCCCAATAGATAGAGGGTTAATAAGATTCCAATACCGATCCAGATAGCAATAAACCATTCGCGTTTCAGGAGACCCGCTTGCCAAACCAAATCGGCGGTACTTAAGAACTTAAAGGCGAAGGCTAATTCGATAAAACCTAAAACTACTTTTACCGAATTTAACCAGCCTCCACTCTTTGGTAAAGAGTTGAGCCATCCTGGGAAAGCGGCAAATAGGGCAAAAGGCAAGGCTAAGGCCAAGCTAAAGCCGAACATACCGATTAGTGGTCCTTGGATGCCACCACTAGCAGCTTCCACTAATAAGGTTCCAATTATGGGACCAGTACAAGAGAAAGACACTAATGCCAGGGTAAAGGCCATGAAGAAAATCCCTACGATGCCACCTTTGTCGGCCGCCTGATCACTCTTGTTTACCCAAGAGCTAGGAAGGGTAATTTCAAAAGCCCCAAAGAAGCTGATGGCAAAAATTACCAGCAGGGCAAAGAAGGCTAAGTTTACGTAAGGATTGGTAGAGAAGGCATTCAGCGCGTCACTACCAAAAATGATAGTAATAAGAAAACCTAATAATGTGTAAAGTACGATGATGGCTGCCCCATAGATTATTGCATTGGCAATCCCTTTGGCCCGGTTCTTACTTTGTTTGGTGAAGAAGCTCACGGTTAGCGGGATCATGGGGAACACACAAGGCGTAAGTAAAGCGGCAAATCCACCTAAGAAACTAAGGATGAAGATACCGAGCATTGAGCGTCCGCCTTCTTCTTCTGTGTCTTTAGTGTCAGCGGTCTCACTCGCTTTTGTGCTGCTTTCTTGAGTAGCTTCGGCATCGGAATAATCGATTTCTAACTTTTCTCCCGGTACCGTTTCTTCCTCAGAATTTACCCTTCCTGCCGATGTTTGGTCTTGTTCCTTTTGGTCAGCTGCTTCCTCGCCTTCAACGATCTTCGACTGGCCTTCGCTGGCGGTCTCCGTATTACTCGTCTTTTCAGCTTTAGCGTAACCTTTCAGTTTAAAGCTATGTTCCACGTACTCTGGCGGCAGGCAAGTCTCTTCGTTACAAGTTTGGTAGGTGTACTCACCATCGATGGTGAAATCCTTGGTACTTAAAACCTTAATGCGCTGTTTGAAACGTACTACCTTTTCGTGGTAGCAGAGATTCTCCATAAAGTTCTCGTCGTATTCACAGTGCGGCTCGGGTTCGCTTACTTCACCGATCAATTCGAAATTGGCACTTTCTTTAAAGATGAAATCAGAGCCAATAATAAAGGAGGTATCAGGGGTTTTTACCGAATAAACGTGCCAACCCGGATCCATAGTTACTTTGGCGATCAATTCCACTACGCCTTCTCCCAAGTCCTTGGTTTCGAAATCGACTTCTACCGGATCGAGGATCTGTGCAGTACCAATGAAACCGCTAATGAAAAGTGTGAATAGTATGGATAGTAATCTCATGAAGATGTCTTTGTATGTCTAAGCCGCACAAAGTAAATGGTTTTCGTCGAATTTTTGACCTTGTACCTATCATCGATACGCTCACCCAATAAAGCGACGATATTATCGGTGCTTTCGATCACCATTTGCCTTGCCTTGGCCTGAATTGGAGTTTTTTGATCTATTAAATAGTCGGAGACTTTCTTTTTTCCTGACATTCCCAGTGGTCTAAAGTGGTCCCCTTCCCGCCAATTGCGTAACCGTAAAGGGAATTGCAGCTGGTCGAAGTCCAGATAATGGTTTTCCGGTCTTGGGTCCAGTTGCCAGTCCTCGGCTTGGATCAGCTTTATTTGCAGTTCCAAGTGCTCCAGTTTTACCGAACGATCTTGAGCCTTTATCTCTACATCTACCGGCACTGTTTGGCTCTGCTTACTGATGCGTAAAAAACCATTGTCCTGACTGATCAGCCAATCCTCATTATAGGTGTAGCGTCCTTTTTTTCGATTAGCCAATTCATTTACTGCGGCCCAATCCCATTTGCCTTTATCTTCTAACCACCTAAATAAAAGCTGATTCCAATAGGCTTTATTTTTTAGCTCACTATAGTAGAGTCGCTCCTCATCATCTTCCTTTTGCAGGTAAGTAGCTAGTTTTTCATCTAAAAGGGCTCCTAAACTGTCACTTTGTTCCTTAAGAATATAGCTGCTGTGCAAGACCTTTTCTTTAAAGTTGGCTTGGATTTTTTGCCAGTAAGGGATCAGTTTGAGGCGATAGGTATTCCGCAGGTATTTGTCTACTTGGTTGGATAGATCCTCGCGCCAAACCAAATTCATCTGTTGGGCGTACGCTTCCAATTCGCTGCGGTAAACCTCCAGTAATGGACGATAGTAAATGCCTCTTCTGTCGGGAATTCCCGAAATGGCTTCTAAGCCTGTTCCACGCGCTAATTTGAATAATACCGTTTCAATTTGATCATCGGCATGATGCGCGGTAAAAATGGCCCGATAGGCGGCTTGCTTATGGAGTTTGGCAAAAAAATCATAGCGTAAATTGCGCGCCGCCATCTGAGTTGAAAGACCGTGCTTCAGTGCATGATCTGTGGTGTCGAAACGGGCAAAATGGGCTTTGATTCCTTTTACTTGGGCCAGTTCACGACAAAATACTTCGTCTTGGTCGGAGGCCTCGCCTCGTAATTGAAAATTACAATGGACGATTTCCACTTCATAGCCCAAACTCAAAAGGATTTCGAGTAGGCATCGGCTATCCAGCCCTCCGCTAAAGGCAAGGAGAACCTTGTCTCTAGAATCGATATCCCAATGCCTTAATTTGCTTTGCACCTTCTCGAGCATAGGCAAAGATAGTCTAGCTAAAAAGCTTTTCGGCCTTCAGCATGCATTCCTCGTATTCTGCTTCCGCTTCACAATGGGTGGTTATGGCGCCGCCCACCGCAATACGGGCCAGCTTTTTCTCTGCGTGGTAAAGGATGCTGCGTATTACCACATTGAAATCGAAGTTGCCTTGGGGGTCTATGTAGCCAATCGAACCTGAATAAAGGCCGCGATTAAAATGTTCGAAGCGATCGGCGAGCTTCATGGCGTTGTATTTCGGTGCGCCGGTCATGCTGCCCATCGGAAAGCTGCTTGCCAACAGTTGACCCCAATGGTATTTTTCTTCATCTAGATCGCTCTCAACGGTACTGATCATTTGATGAACCGCATTGAAGCTGTAAATGCCAAAGAGCTCGCTCACGTGGACGCTGTTTTTTCGAGCCGTCCGGGATAGGTCATTGCGCACAAGGTCTACGATCATCACATTTTCGGCTCTTTCTTTTTCGGAGGCCAAGAGCGATGCTTGGGCTTTTTTATCCGCTAGGGGATCTTCGCCTCGGGGTGCGGTCCCTTTTATAGGTTGTGAGGTGATTTTAGAGCCTTCCTTCCGTAAATAGCGCTCTGGCGAAAAGCTCAAGGCATATTGTGATCCTTGTCGGTAAAAGGCTGAAAATGGAGCTTGATGTTCGAGGTTCTTGGCTAAGAACAGGGCAGGAGGGTTCTGTGCTCCCCGCGCCTCGAAACACTGGCAATAATTGATTTCATAAATATTGCCATATTGAATTTCGGCCAAGAGCTTAGTCACATCCTCCAGGTATTGTTCTTTGGGAATGAGCGGCCGATAATCGCTCTGTTGGTAATGAAGGCTGGTTGGCCCCTTTAGGCCATTTCGTAATTCTTCGGTATTCTGATAATGTATACTTTCAAAGGTCCATTCCTTTTGGCCTCGTTTCTTAATCAAAAGGTTTGCGGGCTGGAAAAAACTTGCGAGCTTCCACTCCAAAGGATCTTCGTGAGGCGATTTTATGTTCTCGAGAATAGACTTTAACTCATAACTTAAATGGCCAAAAACCCAATCGCCTAGTTGGCTTTGCCAGCGATAGAGGGCATTGAGGTCGGTCCCTTTCTCCAAATAAAATTGCTCCATCGCGCCCCAAGCCAAGATCGCTTCGTATTTGCCGTAAGAGTCTTGGTGTTGGTGCGAATCGAGGTAAATGCAATGCTCGTTCTTACTGGCTTTAAGGAAAATGCCTTGTATTTCGCTTTCGCGGAAGGGGAAACTACCAAGCTTCTTTCTACTCGTGCACATATTCTTTCAAATACACTTTGCGAAGCATACTTTGAATAACCTTCAGGTTGATCGGCTTGGTAACGTAATCGTCCATTCCCGCATCGATAAACTTCTCGCGGTCTCCTTCCATGGCGTTTGCAGTCATCGCTATAATAGTAGGTCGCTTGTTGCCGTATTGGGATAAGATCTTAGCAGTGGCTTCTATTCCATCCATTTCCGGCATCTGGATATCCATAAAGATCAGGTCATATTCTTGCCGTGCTAGAGATTGCAATACTTCCAAGCCATTTGCCGCTATGTCGCATTGATAACCCATTTTTTCCAAGGTCAAGGCTGCGAGCTTTTGGTTTACGGCATTGTCTTCCGCTAGCAGGATTCGCAGGGGAAAGTCTTCGCCTAGTTTGGTGCTTAATTTCTCGCGTGGCTCCGATTTTAGCTGTTGCTCCATGCTCACCTTACTATCTTTGAAAACCTCGGCCAAGGCATTGAATAGCTGCGAGTGTTTTACGGGCTTACTGATATAAAAAGCAAAAAGCTGTTCTTTTTCCCCATCCTTCAATTCGGGGTAGCCCGAACTCAACATGATGATCGGCAAGGAGGGCTTTTGGGACTTTACTTGTCTGCTTAGCTCTAAGCCATCCAAAGCGGGCATTTCAAAATCGGTCACTAAAAGATCGAAATCCTGTTTCATTAGGGTTTCCAGAGCAATGCGAGGTTCCGATTCGGAGAAGGCTTGAGTGCCCCAAGCTTTAAACTGCTTTTGCAGCACCCTTAAATTGGTGTGGTTATCGTCTACGATCAAGACCTTTTTATTGCGCAATAATTGTAAGATCTGCTTTTCATTGCGCTCCTCTTGATCTTCGGCGGGATCTACGATAATATTGAAATAGAAGGTAGAGCCTTGTCCGGCTTTACTTTCTACGCCAATATCTCCTCCCATCATTTTACTAAGGCGTTGAGAGATCGCTAGTCCTAGACCAGTGCCGCCATATTTGCGAGTGGTGGAGGAGTCGGCCTGACTAAAGGCTTTAAAGAGTTTGGCTTGCTGGTCTTTGGTCATGCCAATACCGGTATCCCGCACCGAAAAAGCCAGGTCTAGTTTTCCGTTTTCAAATTTCTGCAGATCAACTTTCACTTCGATTTCACCCGCATCGGTAAACTTCACGGCATTGGTCAATAAATTGATCAAGATCTGACGCAAGCGGGTTATGTCGCCAATGATGTATTTGGGGATTTTGGGATCGATATGATAGATAAGCTCCAAGCCCTTTTCGGTGATTCGGTTCCCTAAAAGCTCGATCGATTCTTCGATGCATTGACGCAGGGCAAAGGGGTATTCCTCCAAATTCATATTACCCGCTTCGATCTTACTAAAGTCGAGGATGTCATTAATAATGCTAAGCAGGCTATCTCCACTAAGTCGAATGGTATTCACGTAATCGAGCTGCTCTCGGTTTAAGTCGGTTTGCAGCAGCAGTGAGGTCATGCCGATAACCCCATTCATGGGAGTGCGAATTTCGTGACTCATCGTAGCTAAGAACTCACTCTTGGCTTTGGCGGCGATTTCTGCTTTATTCTTGGCTTCGATGAGGCGCTTGCGTGATTGTTCTGCTGAGATCTCTGATCCAACCCAACGCGCCATTAACTTAAGCAGGTCTAAGTCATTTTCTGAGAATGGATTATAGCGGTCATCAGGGCTGTTAAAGTTCAGGGTTCCAAAGACCCCCTCCTCGGTTTTAACTAGAGCCCCGATATAAGCGTGAATCGGGAAATTATCCATATGATTGATGAATTCGGGAGCAACCGATTGCTTATGGAAGCCGATTGCTTCTCCCTCCTTAAAGGCCAATTCACTTAGGGTATTATTTAAGGGGAGTACACGATTGATTTCCACCTTATTCTCGACCGAATAAGCCTGGATCGCTTCGTATTCATAATTGTCTAAATCGAAGTGGGTGAGAATGCCATTGGGCATTTTGAATCTCTCGGTCCCTAACTTCAAGAAGCTTTCGATCTTTTCTTCGAAGCTCATATCAGTGTTGGCGGAAATCTCATACAACTTGCGAATAGCCTCTTCGTTTCGTTGCAATTGCTTCTCGGCACTGCGCTTATCAGTAATATCGTTCAGGGTCCAAACTACACCCTTCTTAAATGCATAACCACCAAACTCTACGATACGCCTTTCGCCATTGGGCCTTAGCACCGGGAAGAGAAAGCCTTGAATGGGTCCCTTTTGTAGTAATTCCGTGTATTGCTCATATACGGTTTCCCAGTTGTCGTTGAATACCTTGCTGAAAAAGGCCTTGATGCTCCTAAGTTCTTCGGGCGGGTAGCCGAGGATCTTGCTGGCTTCTCGGTTTATCAAAAGTGTCTCGCCTTGCACCAAAATGGCCCCTACTGGAAGGTTGGTGATAACCATTAAAAGCTCTTGTTCGCTTTCAGCCAATTTTTCCCGACCAACCTCTAACTCTTTAATGGTGTGTTTTAGTTCTTCTTGGCTAGAAGCTAGTGCATTGCGCTGCCTTTGTAGTTCGCTGGTGTAGTCGATCTCAGCATCGAGCATCCTTTTAAGTTCAGAACGGGCGCTTTGACTTTCGGCCAGGCTTTCCTCCTTGGCCTCTCGTTCTCTTTTATGGGCCTGAAAAATGGGTAAGAAGAATAATACCGAAAGTAAAATGAAGGTGAAAGCAACCAGCGTAAAAGCTAGATTATTGAGACGAATCTCGCGGCTATTTTTATAGCCTGCATCGGCTGAGTAGAACTGCACGGCCTTTTCAAGGTAGGCCAGCATTTGATCACTCAAGCGCAAGAGTTCTACCGATTTGATCTTGGCCGTTTCAATGTCTATTTCGCCCTTACAATATTCGGCTATTTCAAGTGCCGTTTGCAGGTACTTTTCCCTTAAGATCTGATGATTATTATGAAGGGAGTCAACTTTACGTCGATAAATGGGATTTACTAGTTCGTATAGAGGGCCCTGAAGCAATTTTTCTTCCTGTGAACGGAACAGTTCTATGGAAGATTTAAGGTCCGAGCAACTTTTCTTGAGCTGTGATACTTGGGCAAATTCGGTAATGTGGAGGGCTTCCTTACTAATTCTTTGCGATAGCATTCTTTGGCGACCTGCGGTATTAAGTCGCTCGTTATCATAGTCCTGATGTCTATGGCTTTCGTGAAGAAAAATGTAAAGTAGCCCACTGATGAATATGATCAGTAGGATATAACTGAAGTATGCCCACTTAATATTACGCATGCTGCTTAATCGCTCTCCAAGCTAATAAGAAAAAGTTAAAGAAAAAGCCGCCATTTACAGGCGGCTTTTATAACTAATATTAAACGTGGATGGCGCGATTTTCTGTGGCGGCCAAGGCAGCCTCTTTCACCGCTTCCGCGAAAGTGGGATGAGCGTGACTCATGCGGGCGATATCTTCTGCAGAAGCGCGGTACTCCATGGCTACCACCCCTTCGGCCACCAAGTCGGCTGCCCGTGGTCCGATGACGTGGAAGCCTAAAATTTCATCCGTTTCCTTATCGGCCAAGATCTTAACTAAGCCTTCAATGTCTCCGCTTGCCCGAGCTCTACCTAAGGCGCGGAATGGGAAGGAGCCGCTCTTGTAATTGGCTTTTTCCTCTTTCAGTTGCTCTTCGGTTTTACCTACACTAGCTACTTCGGGCCATGTATACACCACACCAGGAATCAGATTGTAGTCGATATGCGGTTTTTGACCAGCAATAGTTTCCGCTACAAATACTCCTTCTTCTTCTGCCTTATGGGCAAGCATGGCGCCATCGATCACATCACCGATCGCGTAGATGTGCGATTTTTCGGTTTGCAGGTGATCGTTCACTTTAATTTTGCCTCTTTCACCAGCACTTAAGCCTGCTTTGTTGAGGTTTAGGCCTTCAGTGTATGCACTCCGACCAACCGCTACCAAACAATAATCGCCTTCGAATTTTACTTCTTCGTCTTTTTTGTTGGTGGCCGTCACGGTCACTTTATCGCCATCGCGACTCACATCGCTCACCTTATGTGAGAAATTGAATTTGAGTCCTAATTTCTTGAGAGATTTGGTGATTTCCTTGCTCATCGCTCCGTCGAAAGTAGGAATAGCACGATCCATGTATTCTACCACGGTAACTTCTGCTCCCAATCGAGCGTACACGCTGCCTAATTCCAAACCAATAATTCCAGCGCCAATCACCACCATATGCTTAGGTACCTCAGGTAATTTTAATGCCTCGGTAGAGCTGATAACCCGTTCTTTGTCGAATTTCGCGAAGGGAAGCTCGGTGGGTTTACTGCCGGTGGCAATAATGATGTTTTTGGCTTGAATTTTTTCCTCACCCTTATCCTTTTTGATGGCAATAGTATTCTCATCCACGAAAGAACCCAAACCTTCAAAAACGGTAATTTTATTTTTATCCATTAAGAATTTAACCCCATCGCAAGTTTGGTCTACTACCTTTTGCTTGCGCTCGATCATTTTGTTGAGATCAACTTTTGGTGCGTTGATTTTGATCCCGTGCTCTTCAAAGCTGTGTGCTGCATTGTGAAAATGCTCACTGCTGTCTAGTAGAGCTTTTGAAGGGATGCAACCTACGTTGAGGCAGGTGCCACCCAAGGTGCTGTATTTTTCGATTATGGCGGTTTTCATGCCGAGTTGTGCACAGCGAATGGCTGCAACATATCCCCCCGGGCCCGAGCCGATTATGGCTACGTCAAAATTATCCATGGATACTTCAAGTATTATTTAAGTGACACAAAATTAGCTAATCTAGATTGCTAGGGTGCATTTTATTGGATTTTAATAGTTGAGATCGTCCTAGTCTATATATGCTAAAGGCAATTCCTAAATTTGTGCCATGGTAAGTAAAGAACAGCTTCAAGATCTTGAGGGCCGCCTTCAAGAATTACATAAATATTTACAGATCGAGCAGAAGGAGATCCAAATCGTAAATGAAGAGGAGAAAACTGCGGTGGGTGACTTTTGGGAGGATCAAAAGGAGGCTCAAAAGGTAATGAAGAGGATCAGGGGGCTTAAGTTTTGGGTAGAGGCCTATAAGGAGCTGAAAGCGGCGGTAGATGAAGTTTCCCTCGGCATAGAATTTCATGAGCTAGGAGAACTCGAGGAGCCTGAGTTAGACCTGATGCACGATAAAGCCGTAAAACAATTAGAAGACCTGGAGTTCAGAAACATGCTTTCTGGAGAAGAGGACCAATTAAGTGCTATTTTACAGATCACTGCCGGAGCTGGTGGTACCGAAAGTTGTGACTGGGCTTCCATGTTGATGCGGATGTATCTACGTTATGCCGAGCGGCAAGGCTATAAGGTATCGGAGCTCAATTACCAAGATGGTGATGTAGCCGGTATAAAAACCGTAACCTTAGAGATCGACGGAGATTTTGCTTTCGGTTACCTGAAAGGAGAGAATGGGGTGCATCGTTTGGTGCGGATATCACCTTTCGACAGCAATGCGAAAAGGCACACTAGCTTCGCTTCGGTTTATGTTTACCCCTTGGTCGATGACTCTATTGAGATCGAGATCAACCCTTCCGATATCGAATGGGACACCTTCCGTTCGGGCGGTGCCGGCGGGCAGAACGTGAATAAGGTGGAGACGGGAGTGCGTCTAAAGCATGGTCCCTCAGGAATTATTATCGAAAACACCGAAAGTCGCTCACAGTTGCAGAACAAAGAGAAGGCCATGCAGCTCTTAAAGTCGCAGCTTTTCGAAATTGAATTGGAGGCAAAGAACCAGAAACGAGCCGAAATTGAGGCCGGTAAGAAGAAGATCGAATGGGGCTCGCAGATACGCAATTACGTTTTGCATCCCTATAAATTGATCAAGGACGTGCGCACGGGCGAAGAAACTTCTAATGTGGATCATGTTCTGGATGGAGACCTAGATGCCTTTATAAAGGCCTATCTGATGAGTACAGGTCAGGAAACTGATGCTTAGCTTTAACTCATTGATAAGCCTTGCTTATCAAGGGCTCCTTTGTAATCTCTCCATTAGTTCCTAATTTGCTGAAAAATGGCAATTTGCGAGCCCTCACTCTGATCTTAGTATTATTCTCTAGCCTACTTTCGGCCCAAGAATATGGATTTATCCCTAATCAAGGGCAGTGGTCTGGTGAATTTGATTTTCGCCTCGAACGACCGCAAAATTTTGTCTTTATCAAGGCGGGTGAGCAAAGGGTACTTTTACAAGAAGCAAAGCCTTATTTTGATCATATTCACGACACTCCACCAGAGCTACAAAGCTTGGCTTCACACGCCTACCGCCTAAAATGGCTAGGGGCTAATACCAAGGCTAAGCCAGAAAGCCGCGAATTAAGCGGGGTGCCAAAGATCAATTACCTTTTAGGGAATGATCGCGATAAGTGGGCCCAAGGACTTAAGCAGCAACAAGAAATTTTATACCGAGATCTATACCCTAATATCGATCTACGTTATTATCTGACCGAAACCGGCGCCTGTAAATTTGATTTTATAATTCGCCCCGGTGGTGATCCGGATCTAATCAAATTCCGTATTGATGGCGCTAAGGATCTAGGTCTAATTGGGGAAGACCTGGCGGTACTTACTGATATACAAAACGCATTATATTCAAAACCACTGGCCTATCAAGGGGAGGAAACGGTGGCTAGCCAATTTAAGCGCTTGGATAAAAATACCTTTGCCTTCGATCTAGGCGACTACGACGATTCGCGCAGCTTGATCATAGATCCAACCTTGGTTTTTAGTACTTACAGTGGTTCTACCGATGATAATTTTGGACTGACCGCCACCTACGGAGAAGGAGGTATGGCCTATGGTGCCGGGATCAATTTTTTCTCGGGCAAGAAAAGAGGCTTTCCCACCACCCTTGGTGCTTTTCAGGATTCTTCCCTAGGGGTTATCGATATTTCCATTGCAAAGTATACAGCCGATGGTACGGCCCAAGTTTATGCTACCTACCTCGGTGGAGTTGAGGAAGATGTTCCTTACAGTTTACTGGAGGGTCCGGATAAATCTTTGATAATCATTGGCGCTACCGGATCTCCCGATTTCCCGGTTAGTCCTAATGCCTATGATACCACTTTTGCCTTCGGACCGGGAAGCTTTCATCGTTTGGCATCTGGCTTTAATTTGCGTTATGCGACCGATATTTTCGTAAGTCGATTAGACAGTACTGGCGGAAACCTAATTGGCTCGACCTTTCTGGGAGATTCTTTACGCGATGGGGTTAATCAGCGTATGGAGTTTAATTATGGTGACGGAAGTCGCGGTGATATTACCCTCGATGCCAATAATAATATCCTGATAAGCAGCTTTGTGGAGAGCGGCCCCTTTTCGGCTGGTAGTTCTAATACTTCC
The DNA here is from genome assembly GCA_965656185.1 of Croceimicrobium sp. GTDB lineage: Bacteria > Bacteroidota > Bacteroidia > Flavobacteriales > Schleiferiaceae > Croceimicrobium. The sequence continues at coordinate 45,624 of CBFHJH010000005.1, read as the reverse complement.
TATGGCGGGGAGCAGGATGGCTTGGTGGTCTCCTTTAGTCCAGACCTTGCCCAACTAAATTGGCTAAGCTATGTTGGTGGGGAGTCGAATGATGCCGTGTTTTCTTTGCGCTACACCGCTAACGACCGCTTGCTCATTACCGGAGCTACCGAAAGCGACACGATCGGTGCTGATACCGTCGGGGTATTTCAGCCTTTTCGAGGTGGCAAGGTCGATGCTTTTATTGCCGAATTGGATCCTAGTAATGGCCAGATTCTAAAGTTTAGTTACAGTGGTGGTCCGGAAGATGACCTCTCTTACTTCTTAGATTTAGATCCAAGCGGTGATATTGTGATCTTTGGTCAAACCTACGACCTAAATTGGCCTATTGTGGGCGATAGTGTTTGGGGCAGACCGGGTAATCCTCAATTCCTACAAGAGTTCTCAGAAGATCTTAGTCAACTAAAACACTCCACTACTTTCGGGAATGATATACAAGGGGTAACGGCCATCAGTCCAACCGCCCTCTTGGTTTCAGATTGTGGCGATGTATTTATTTCCGGTTGGGGCGCTGGTTACAATTCCGATCGAGGCTTTCCTGGCCGGCCACGCGGTATGGAGGTTACCAAAGACGCCTACCGTGACTCTAGCGATCAAGGCGATTTTTATTTAATGCGGATGGATGCTTCATGGAGGCGATTGGAGTACGCCACCTTTTTCGGGCAAGTGGGCTTCGGACCGGATCATGTAGACGGAGGGAGTTCAAGATTTAGGAAAGATGGGAGCATTTTTCAGGCGGTTTGTTCTTGTGGTAATAACAATCAGGGCTTCCCAACTACCCCCAATGCTTTTGCAGACACCAAGGGAAATGGGAGATGTAATATGGCAGTCTTTCGATTTGACATGGAGGCAGATACCATTGCGGCCGATATTCGTCTGGCCAGCGGTATCAATGATTCCTTATGCCTGCCTGATAGTGTGCGTTTCGATAACTTTAGCTTTAATGCCGACTTGGTTTTTGTTCGGGATAGTTCCAATAATTTAGTTCCTTTTGACTCTCGCTACTTTCCAATTCTTGATAGTGGCGTTACCCGATTCAGTTTCGTGGTTCAGGATACCAATTGTGGTTTAGTGGATTCGAGCTTTGTTGATGTCTATGCCTATAATGCCATCACCCAAGCTGATTTTGAAATTACTTATGATTCATGCGATGTTAGCGGAGGGGTTCTACTTCAGAATATGAGTAGTGGTGCCAGTCGTTTCACCTGGACCTTTAATGGCAGCGATACCCTGAGGACCAAAGACCCCCAACTCAACCTTTCGCCCGGACTTTATGCGATCGAGTTGATCGCCGAGGATCCATTCTGTAATCAAGCCGATACACTCAGGAAAAACCTAGAGGTAAAAGAAATCCGAAACTTTAGCAGCATGCGCGGAAATTGGGACGCCTGCGATCCTCAGAGGCAGGCGCTTTTCGAAGTAGCTAGTTTTGGTTTCCATAATTTCAAATGGGAAGTTGATGGCGTGGCCCAAGCCACTAATGCCGATTCCTTACAAATCGATTTTAATGAAGGAGGATTTCACACCATTAGTTTAGAGATCGGGGATACTGTATGTAATCGCAGTAAAAGCTTTGAAGAGGAGATCTATTTCTACGATGAAGACTTTGAGCTTAGCATTCCCAATGTTTTTAGTCCCAATGGCGATCAGATAAACGATCTATTTCGCATGGTAAACGCCGAACGATTTGCGCCATTATTTGAAACAAGCCAAATCGAAATTTACAATAGGCATGGCGTACTGCTTTTTCGAGGAGATTTCATCAATGAGGCCTGGGATGGCACTTTTGAAGGCGCTGATTTACCTGCAGGAGTTTACTTTTATGTCTTCAATTATCAAGATATTTGTGGCAATAGTTCCTCGGAAAAGGGATTTGTCCATTTACAATTATAGTGATGAAATACTACCATAATTCTCGTTGTCGGAAAAGTAGAGAGGGCTTAGCCTTACTCGAAGAAAAAGGTGTGCAACCTGAAGTGATAGAATACATGAAGGAGCCCCTAAGTCCAGATCAATTATTCGATCTATTGGAAAAGCTTGATATGGCGGCTAAGGATTTGATTCGTACCAAAGAGACGATCTGGAAAGAAGAATTTAAGGAGAAGGAATTAGGAGAAGAAGAATTGGTGCTCGCCATGATCGAATACCCCCAGCTCATGGAACGTCCTATTTTTGAGAAGGGTGATCGCGCGGTTGTGGGCCGACCCAGCGAGAAGCTCTTAGATTTAATCTGAGAAATCTTCTACTAAGCCATAGACCTTAGGGTTCCCCTCGATAAGACTAACATTGAATGTCCCTTGGATCGACTCGATCTCATGGCCTTGGTCGATTAAAACATTCCATTGGTAATCCTCTAGTGGGTGATTCCCGATCGGTCGACTGTAATATTTTTGAGAAGGGTTTAATTCATGGGCAAACCAGCCTAGCTGTTCGTCTCCGTCCGTAATCTGAAATATGAGATGGGCCGGTGAATTAAGTTTCAATGACTCTATTTCTATCACCACCGAACTTTGGGGCTGGGACATTAATTCTAGAGTTTCATTTAAGCTCACTAATTTAAGGTACTGTTTGTCCTGCTCTGGTATAGCGGTAGATTCCATCAGGCGCAAGCCTAATTTCCTTGTTTCCAATTGCGAGGAGTTTGGACTAAAGTGCAATAGCCTAAAGCCAAAATGGTTTTCAGACTGCACCAAACGGTAGCCCTGCTTACTCACTTCAAAAGGCCAGTGCCCAGGGCTTTGGTGGTCCATGATTAAGATGAACTCCTGCTTAGGTAAATCTTCCGCCCTAAGTTCTTCGAGGTAAATTCCGGTTACGATGTTGGAATCTATTTTTTTATAAAAGTCCCATTTTTCCTCACTCCAGTGATAATAAACTGCAAGCCCTGGTTTGTTGGCTAAGTAGCGGGTGGCTTCTTTTGGAGGACTAATTAAAGCTTCCTGGAAGTATTGCCGCTTGAAAATCAGACTCATGCTTAAAATTGCTAGAATTAAGAGTGCTAGGAACTTTGCGCGAATAATTTTCACTTTTAAAGGCACTACAAATAGGAGAGGAGCTAGAAATACTAAGCTGGAATACTGCAAAACCGGATTGCGAAAGACCGAGTAAAAGAAGGCGATCAAGAAGCAGGCGATAGTCCAAAGCCAGCCTTCTTTGAATTTGCTTTTTAAGGCACCGAATAAAAAGCCAGCGATAAGAATAGCCCTGAGCCAATTCGATCCGAGTAGGAAATTCCAGCTGTAGTCAAAGAAATGAAGGAACCAGTCTGCTCCGGGTTTACTCAACCATTGCCCTATACCTCCCAGTTTTAACTGCTGCCAAAAAATCCCTAAATGGGGGCTGAATAGCAGGAAAACTACGAAGGCGGAAATCAACCAAGCCTTGGGTTTTTCGCGATCACGGATCAAAGCGCTGATGCCAATTATCATGACCGAGAGCAAGGCTAAATAGTGGCTGTAGGCCGCAAAAGCCGAGGCTAGGATAAAGAAGCTGAGGAATTTTTTATCCTTCTTTTGGTAAAACCATTTTACATAAGCCCAGGCAGCCCAGCTAACAAAAAGCCCTCCCAAGGCATAAGGCCGAGCCACTTGGTGGTGGTAAAGAAAAAGCTCTGAGGCAGCCATTATGGCTGGAGCAAAAAGGGCCGTATCATTTTCGGGATAGATTGTTTTGGCCAGATCATAGATCAATACCAAACTGCTAAGACCAGCGAGAATAAAAGGTAGTTTTACCCAAAACTCACTGAAGCCAACTAAGGGCGCCCAATAATAAAGAAATAATTGGGTTAGGGCCGGATGTCCATCCACGCGAATTGCCTGATCGATAAGGGCGCTTAATGAATCGAATTGAGTACGAAATAAGGCACTAAGTTCATCGTGGCTAAAATCGAGGTTCTGGATATTCCAAAATCTGTAAAGCCCTGCGATTAGCATTATAATCGCGAAGGCCCAGTGCTTTTTGAAAGCTTTTGCTATTTGCTTATACCCGCTTGCCACAATAAGAAACTGTATTCCATTGCTGTTTCTTTTAGGGCTTCAAAGCGGCCACTTGCGCCTCCATGACCCGTACTCATATTGGTGTACATTAGAACTAAGGAATCCCCTTTGTTGTACTTACGAAGCTTGGCGCACCATTTTGCCGGTTCCCAATACTGAACCTGGGAGTCGTGCAAGCCGGTGGTAATTAAAATATTCGGATAGGCCTGCTCTTTCACTTGGTCATAGGGGCTGTAATCAAGCATGTAGCGGTAATATTCTTCATTATTTGGGTTTCCCCATTCATCGTACTCTCCCGTTGTAAGCGGAATGCTTTCGTCTAACATGGTACTTACAACATCAACAAAAGGTACCGCCGCGATCACCGCTTTAAATATATCGGGCCGCATATTTATCACCGCTCCGATTAAAAGTCCGCCGGCACTTCCGCCCATAGCGAAAAGCTTTTGAGGACTAGTATATCCTTTTTTGATGAGCCCTTCTCCAGCGGCGATGAAATCTAAAAAGGTATTTTTCTTGTGTAGCATTTTACCCTTTTCATACCAAGATCGACCCATGTATTGGCCGCCTCTAACGTGGGCAATTGCGAAGCTGAAACCGCGGTCAAGTAAGCTTAAGCGAGTAGTTGAGAAAGACGGCTCGATTGTGTAACCATATGAACCGTAGGCATAGAGTAAAATGTTTTGCGCCTCACCAGCGGTTTGACGATCTGGTCGGTAAACCAAAGAAACCGGTACCATGGTACCATCATGACTTTCGAACCACTGCCTTTCTTCACGATAATTGCTCGGGTTGAAATCTCCTAAAACCGGTTGTCGTTTTAATATACGCTTGTCTCGGCGCTCCATATCATACTCTACCACCGAATAGGGTTCAATTAAACTGGAGTAATAATAACGTAGTTTTTTACTGGCAAAATCAAGGTTCAAGCCGGTTCCGGCAGTATAGGTTTCGCTATCAAATTGGAGGTAGTGATCTTCCGTTTCATCCCATCGCTTTACGCGGATGCGTGTTAGACCGGCTTCACGCTCTTCTAAAACTAAGTACTCTGAAAAGATTTCGATTCCTTCGAGGTATACGTCTTTACGATGCGATATAACTACTTCCCAGTTTTCCTTTGCTCCCTTTTCTAAAGGACAGCGCATTAAACAAAAGTTAGCGGCGTCTTGATAATTAGTGCGAATGAACCAGTGCTTACCGAAATGGGCTACTGAATACTCTAGGTCTCGTTCTCGGCTTTGTATGATACTGAATTCTCCCGTGGGATCATCTGCTGCTAAAAAGCGGTATTCATTAGAAACCGTGCTGTGTGAGCCAATGATCAAATAATCTTGACTTTTACTTTTATGGCAGGAGCAAACAAAGGTGGGGTCTGCTTCATGGTATACCTCGGTGTCTTCTTTTGGATCTGAGCCAAATCGATGTCGAAAAACCTTAAACGAACGCAAGGTTTCGTCTTTTTGAGTATAAAAGATGTAGTCACCGGCTTTGCTCCAGGAACATGAACCGGTATTGTTTTCAAGTCGAAACTCAAGTTCCTCGCCACTGCTTAAATTACGAAAGTAGATCTGGTAAATCCTTCTTCCTATCGTATCAAGACCATAGGCCAACCAATTGTTATCTGGTGAAACACTCATGCCGCCTACTTGATAGAAGTTGTGCTTCGAGGCACCAATATTTGCATCCAGAATAACCTTCTCTGGGGTGTCTAGACTTTTTTCTTTACGACAATAGATAGGGTGTTCTTTTCCTTCATCATAGCGAACATAGTACCAATAGCCATTTTTAAAATAAGGTACAGAGCTGTCGTCTTCCTTAATGCGTGCTTTCATTTCCTCGAACAGAGAATTCTCAAAATCCTTAAGGGGCGCCGTATGCAACTCGCGGTATTCGTTTTCAGATTCGAGATAGCTTATTGTTTCAGGGTTTTCGCGCTCCCTTAACCAGAAAAAAGGGTCTGTGCGTTTATGGCCATGGATTTCGAGATCATGTGGAATCTCCTTGGCTATGGGGGTAGGGTGTTTTTCTGTCATTGATTAATTATCGGGCCTTAAAGGTCCGAAAAATTATGAGCTTAATCATTTGGTAATGCCTCCGCCTTGGGGAAATACTTATATTGCGATGAAACTAACAAAACAACCATGAACACAGGCGGAATGCTGCGTGAAGGCGCCTTAGAAGGAAAAATTATTCTCATCACCGGAGGGGGAACAGGCTTAGGTCGATCCATGGGAGAGTATTTTTTAGAACTCGGAGCTAAATTGGCAATTTGCGGTCGCAGGGAGGAGGTATTAAAAAAGGCAGCCGATGAAATGATGGCCGCCAAGGGAGGTGAAGTATTTACTTTTCCTTGTGATGTGCGTCATTACGATCAAGTTGAAAAGATGCGTGATGCCATTCTTGCCCATTATGGAAAAGTCGATGTCTTATTAAATAATGCAGCAGGTAATTTCATTAGCCCTACCGAAAGGCTATCGCCTGGGGCATTTGACGCCGTTATAGATATTGTGTTAAAAGGAAGTAAGAACTGCACCTTGGCCTTCGGAAAGCATTGGATCAAAGCTGAGGAGAAGAATAAAGTGGTGCTGAGTATTTCGACCACTTACGCTAGCACCGGATCAGCATTTGTAGTTCCATCTGCCATGGCTAAGGCCGGAGTTTCGGCTATGACGCGTTCGCTTGCGGTAGAATGGGCCCGTTATGGGATCCGTTTTAACGCCATAGCACCGGGTCCATTTCCAACCGAAGGCGCTTGGAGCAGATTATTGCCAGGCGATATTCCTGATATGTTGAAGATCGAGAATCAAGTGCCTATAAAGAGAGCAGGTGAACGTCAGGAGTTGGCCAATTTAGCGGCATTCTTGGTTAGTGATTTTGCGGCCTATATGAATGGTGAAATTGTTACCATTGACGGGGGAGAGTGGCTGTTAGGAGCGGGTGAGTTGAACTTCTTACAGGCAGTGCCAGATGAGATGTGGGACTGGATTGGCGAAGCAACACGCAAAGGGAAATGAGAAATCTCTTGATAGCGCTTTTGCTGATAGTGGCCATTGCTTGTGAAACCGGAACTAAGAAAGTTTATTTCGATTGGCAAGGACACCGCGGCGCGAGAGGTGAGGCTCCTGAAAACACCATACCAGCCATGCTCAAGGCTCTCCAAGAGGGAGTGCATACCCTTGAAATGGATGTGGTAATAAGCGCTGATTCACAAGTGGTTGTTTCTCATGAGCCCTTTCTAAATCCGGAAATTTGTTTAGATACCAATGGGGCCGATCTCACAGATAGCGTTCTTCTCAATATTTATCAGTTAGATTATAAAGAGATCGCGAAATATGATTGCGGTTCCAAACCCTATCCTTCCTTTCCGGGGCAGGAGAAATATGTAGCTAACAAGCCTCGCTTATTAGATTTGATCGTTGAGGTTGAGGAGGCCATTTTGATGTCGGGCCTAAAAGAACCCAATTATAATATTGAGATCAAGTCACGACCTGAGTGGGAAGGTGTGTTTCATCCTGACTATGAGACCTATACAAATTTAGTCTTAGAAGATTTGGATAAGGCTAGTCTAGCTGAGCGTCTCGTGATTCAAAGTTTCGATCCAAGAGTCTTGCAATATTTAAATGAAAATAGGCCAGATATTAGATTGGCTTATTTGGTCGAGTCGAAAGAGGTGTCGGTTAAGGAGCAAATCGAAGCTTTGGGATTTATACCAAATATTTACAGCCCTCATTACTCTTTATTAGATCAACGCACTATACAGGAATTGCATGCTTTAGGGGTTAAAGTGATTCCTTGGACGGTGAATGAGATAGAACAGGCGCAAGAGCTGCAAGGATGGGGGGTTGATGGTATAATAACCGATTATCCTGCCCGCATGATCGGGACCTTGGGATTATAAATTACGGCTTTTAGATTCGAAGTCTTGAGCTCGTTTATGGTCGCCAATACGATGGCAAATATCGGCCAGGAGCTCGTATACTTTTTTGGCTTTTTTCTTATTAAAGTGGTCTCGCATCCACAATATTAATAGCGATTCTGCCGCTTTCAGGGTGGTTTCATCTAAATGCTTGCAAAGCAATACAGCCTGTGCGATCAAGGCTTTTGACTGCAAGGCAGGTTCGGCCAGGCGGTAAGCATTATAAAATTCGCGGTGCTTACTTTCGTTCCAGTGCTTATGCTCGTACCAAGTCATTATTTATTAGCGCGTATGCGATTGATTCCTTCCTTAGCGGGAGTGTACATGGGTAAAAGTTCCAAGCACTTCAGGTAATCTTTTTCGGCGTTAATAACGTCACCAAGCATTTCATAGGCATAGCCTCTGCCATAGTAGGCCTTGTAATTTTGCTTTGGTCGAGCATTGATCGATTTGTCAAAGTACTTTTTGGCCTCCCGATAGTCCTTCACTTGCACGGTGAAAATGTATCCCATGTTGTAATAGCTATCCGCGTCGTAAGGGTTCAATTGAGTAGCTTTAGTGTAGGACTCAAGTGCTCGGTTGATCTTATCGGCATTCATGTAATAAACGCCAAGCTTGTAGTAAATGTCGGCCCGCTCTGGTTCCAGGGCCAAAATTCTCTTGTAATAATAAGGAGCTAAAGTATCCTGTTTAGCAGAAAGCATTACCCCCATCAAGTCTAGTGCTTCGATGTATTCCTGATTTAGCTCAGTGGCTCTTTGGATAAAGCTAAGAGCCAGGTTGGTGTCACCAACACCATCCCGAATAACTACCCCTTTTAGTAAATGGGCTTCCGCGTTGTAGGGGTCGATGTCAATAGCTTGATTTAAATATTTTAGTGCCGGATCGTAGTCCTGAATACTGGCATAAAGTCGCCCTAAATTGATGCGGCAGTCCAAGGCTTCAGCGTCAAATTTCGCGCATTTGATCCAGCTATTTTTAGCTTCTCTGCTTTGATTACGTCGCATATAGAGTTCACCTAGACTTAAAAGCATCGCACTATTCGTAGAGTCGATTTCCCTGATTCGTTGGAAGTCGAACAATGCATTTTGTAGGTCACCTCGTTTCATTCCCCTTTGACCTCTTAGAAGTAAGGCTTCCACATTGTTCGGTTCCTGTTTTAAGAGGCGGTCTAAGGAATCTAATCGCTCTTGTTTAGTTTCCCCAACTTCAGCTTCTTTGAGAAGCGGGTTTTCCTTGCTTTTGACGCTTTGTTTTTCTGCTTCTTCTTGGGGTTGGGTGTTGCATGCACTGCCAAGAAGGGCTATAGCAAGAAGTGATAGGGCAAGTTTCTTCATATTACGAAAATAAAAAGCCGGTATTTAAACCGGCTTCTTCATTATTGTTTTTCTGCAATACTAGCCTTGATCTTGGTTTCGATCTCCTCGGCTAATTCAGGATTGTCTTCAAGTAGTTGTCTTACGGCATCCCGACCTTGTCCGAGCTTGGTGTCACCGTAGCTAAACCAGCTTCCGGATTTTTTCACGATCTCATGCTCTACGCCTAGGTCGATTATTTCTCCCACTTTAGAAATTCCCTTGCCGTACAGAATGTCAAACTCGGTTTGACGGAAAGGGGGGGCCACCTTATTCTTAACCACTTTAACGCGAGCTCTGTTTCCGCTAACACCATCGGCATCTTTAATTTGTGAGATACGACGGATATCGAGACGTACAGAGGAATAGAATTTAAGTGCATTACCACCGGTCGTGGTTTCCGGGTTACCAAACATTACCCCAATCTTTTCGCGCAATTGGTTGATAAAGATGCAGCAGCACTTGGTTTTGCTAATAGTTCCGGTTAATTTCCGAAGGGCCTGAGACATAAGACGCGCTTGTAAGCCCATTTTACTATCTCCCATTTCCCCTTCAATTTCGCTTTTTGGAGTTAAAGCGGCCACCGAGTCAATCACTAAAAGGTCTATGGCACCTGAGCGAATGAGGTTATCGGCAATCTCTAAAGCTTGCTCCCCATTATCTGGTTGAGAGATGATGAGCTCTTCGGTGTCGATGCCCAGGTTTTCTGCGTAAACCCGGTCAAAGGCATGTTCAGCATCAATAAATGCCGCAATGCCACCTTGCTTTTGCACTTCTGCGATAGCATGCAGAGTTAATGTGGTCTTACCAGAACTTTCGGGTCCGTAGATCTCCACTACCCTTCCTTTTGGATAACCTTCAACCCCAAGGGCCAGGTCAAGGCCTAAGGAGCCCGAAGGAATCGTTTCGATTTTCTCAATCGGACTATCACCCATTCTCATTACGGCGCCTTTGCCGTAGGTTTTGTCCATTTTGTCAAGGGTAAGCTTAAGAGCTTTTAGTTTGGCGTTCTTATCGTCACTCATTTCTCTGCGTTTAAGGAAAACAAATATAAGGTGCTTTAGTGGCTGGGCATAACTAAAAAAGGCTCAAGCTTGTTGTAGCTGAGCCTTAAGTGTTTGCAAGTGTTTGTCTTGAGCTTTTTAATCTTTAAGCTCCACGGTTTTTCCGCTTTTAGCTTCCAGCATTTCTCTTAAGCGCTTAATTTCTTCTTCCGAACGATTGTGGAGTTCTTTCTGAAAGGAAGCGGCAAGGTCTTCAATTTGATCGGTAGTGAAATGAGTGAAAAACTGATTGGCAAATGCCGACTTTAATCCCTTTTCTCCACGAATTGCAATTTGGTTCTTTAGGTATTCTGCCACCTGCTTAGGTGTGTGTGCTGATTTAGGTACTCGTGACATTAAGTGAGTTTTAAATGGTTCTAATAAATTTTCCTATCCCTTAGGTTTTTCAAAATTAGGGAATTTTACCGAGAGTGAAGGCCTAGATAAATAGACTGTCTAATTGAGATCAATTAGGAAATTAATAGGCACTTAACAGAATATTAAAAGATTAAAAAAATGCTCACTAAAACTTATAGTAGCGCTGTAGTAGGGGTAAGTGCTTCAAAAATTACAGTAGAAAGTAATATTGACCGAGGGATTAATTTTCACTTGGTAGGTTTGCCTGATTCGGCTGTAAAGGAAAGTCAACATCGCATAAGGGCGGCTATGCAGAATAATGGTTATCAATGGCCTGGCTTTCGCTTCACGATCAATCTGGCTCCCGCAGACCTGCGCAAAGAGGGCTCGGCTTACGATCTACCTATCGCGATAGGTATTTTAGCATCCTCAAAGCAAGAGGAGTTCGGCCCAATGGACGATTATTTGATGATTGGGGAATTATCCTTGGATGGTGGCTTACTGCCAGTTCGAGGAGTACTACCTGTAGCGCTTCAAGCGAAAAAGGATGGATTTAAAAGTATATTATTACCTAAAGATAATGCCGACGAAGCGAGAGTAGTTGAGGGTTTAAATATTTACCCAGTCGAGGGCTTAAAACAAGCCGTGCAACATTTAAACGGCAAGGAGGTCTTAAAGCCTTTACAGGGAAAAGCGGCCGAGATAAAACTACAGGAAAAGCCATTGAATTTACCTGATTTTTCAGAGGTTCGCGGTCAAGAGGGAGTGAAAAGAGCTCTCGAAATAGCGGCAGCCGGTGGACATAATGTTTTACTGATCGGTCCGCCCGGTGCCGGTAAGACCATGTTGGCTAAACGAATGGCGGGGATATTGCCACCTTTAAATCGATGGGAAGCCATAGATACTACTAAGATCCATTCTGTTGCCGGCAAACTTGAAGCGAAACAAAGTTTGGTTTACCATCGGCCGTTTAGGTCTCCACATCATTCTATCTCTGATGTAGCTTTAGTAGGGGGAGGTGGTTTTCCGCAGCCAGGGGAAATTAGTTTGGCTCATAATGGCATTCTTTTTTTAGACGAATTACCAGAATTTAAGCGAACCGTGTTGGAGGTTTTACGGCAGCCCATGGAAGATCGGAAGGTAACCATTAGTAGGGCTCGTTTATCGGTAGATTTTCCAGCTTCATTTATGTTGATCGCTTCGATGAATCCTTGTCCTTGCGGGTATTTTAATCATCCCGATAAGGAATGTGTCTGCTCGCCGGGTATGGTTCAGAAATATCTAAATAAGGTCTCTGGGCCATTATTAGACCGAATAGACCTTCATGTTGAGGTTACACCAGTTAGCTTTGATGCCATTGCTTCCAAAGAAAAGGCAGAAACGAGTGCTGAAATTCAAAGCCGAGTTTTATGCGCCAGAGCTTTGCAAGAGGCGCGCTTCAAGAACAGAAATGAAATTTATACAAATGCTCAAATGACCAGTGCTCAATTGCGAAAGGTATGTGATTTAGATACTGAAAGTCGCGCCTTGCTAAAAGTGGCAATGGAGAAACTTAATCTTAGTGGAAGGGCTTATGATCGAATCCTTAAGGTTTCAAGAACGATTGCAGATCTTGCCAATTCAGTTAATATTAAGAGTGAGCATGTGGCGGAAGCGGTCCAATACCGTAGTTTAGATAGAGAATTGTGGTCTACCTGAAAAAAATAGCTCATGCTTGTAATTTTTGATATTCAGGTGCTACTAACTGATTAAACTAAAAAATAAAAATGAAAAAGTTTGTAGCGATTTTAATGGTGCTGGCCTTTGGTTTTCTAACCAGTGCTCAAGAAAACTCTCTATTATGGAAGGTTCATGGGCCAGATGGTCAGATCTCTTATCTGTTTGGAACTTATCACCTAATGGGTAGCGAGTTTTTAAAAGAAAAGCAGGGAGTAATGGAGGCTTACAATTCATCCCAGAAAGTGATTGTAGAAACAGTGATCGATAGTAATCTCCTCGGAGAAGTTGCTATGCTTTCTTTTATGCCCGGTCAATCTCTAAAGGCCCTGGTAGATTCGGCAGAATATGAGTTGATACGTGAAAAAATGGAGCCGATTCTTAATGTTCCCTTGTCTGCGGTCGATCAACTCAAGCCAATGGCACTCTCTATGGCTTACACTACTCAAATGGCTCAAGAAGCCACTCCCTCTGATTTGGCCTATGATGGAGATCCCCTTGATATTTATTTTGCTGATCAAGCAGAACAGCGGGGGGTAGAGGTTTTGGCTTTAGAAACCATGTTGGAGCAGACCAAATTATTATTAAATCACGACCCGCTCCAGAAGCAAGCTGATGATTTAGTGGAACTTTTGCAGGATGATAGCGGCGCATTTACTGATTCGAAAGATCTTGTGAATGCCTATGTAAATGAGGATTTAGCTGAAATGGCTCGATTGGCCGATGACTATGAAATGCAAAGTGGTGAAATGGATTATTTAGTGGCAGAACGGAACCGCAATTGGTTACCAAAGCTAACCGCCGCTTTTGAAGAGGGAACTTGCTTTGTGGCAGTAGGAGCGCTTCACCTAATCGGAAAAGATGGTTTAATTTCATTATTGGAGGAGCAGGGCTACCGTTTAGAGGCTTTACGTTAATATGATCACAGAGGAGAGCAGAGAACGAGAGTTTGTTCAGTTGATCGAGGAGCATAGTGGAATTATCTTTAAGGTAACTCGGATCTATGCGGCCAATAAAGATGATGAACAGGATCTACGCCAGGAAGTCATTTACCAGGCTTGGCGGTCTTTCGCCAAATTTAAAGGTGAGGCAAAGTTTTCAACTTGGCTTTATCGAGTAGCGCTCAATACCGCCTTAACGCATCAAAGGAAAAAAGAATTACCTAAGTCTGAAGGATTTGATTCGGATTGGTCGGTAAGTCCCAGTGGTGATGAGCGCGCCCTGTTGATGCGGCATATTCGTGCTTTAAAAGATGCTGAAAAGCTAATTATCATGCTCCATTTAGACGGGTACTCCAATGAGGAGATCGCCTTGATCTCTGGACTTTCAAAGAGTCACCTGGCGGTGAAACTGCACCGTGTGAAAGAAAAACTTGCCCAATCGATAAAGGAAGACGAAGATGGAAATTGAAAATATTTGGAAACGTTTGGCTTCGGAGGATTCTCTTAGTGAAAGCGAGATCAAAGGAAGTCTAAGACTTAAAAACCAAGACGTTTTGCGCAAGATCAATCGCAGACTGCTTTGGAAGATCATCTTCACCTTGCTGTTTACCCCAATTTATGCGGCTTTGGTCTTTTATTTAGAAGATTGGTTTCCTCAGCTTTTATTCTCAGTGTTGGTGCTTACTCATTTAGTGGCTTTGGTCTTCTTTTTTAAGCGTTATCAGAAGGCGCGAAACCTTCATATGTCTAGTGAAAGTGTGGTAGAAACCTTAAAGCTTTACCGCGATAATGTTAGGTCTACGATAAAACTCGAGGAATTATCCGGTTTGGCCATATATCCCATTGCTGCCGCCGCTGGTTTTTTCTTTAGTCTTATGGAGAAAATGACTTGGGAGCAAGCCTTGCAGGAGAAAATCGTGTGGATCGTTCTACTGATCTCGGTCATTATTATTACGCCGCTGGCTCATTTATTGGCCAGATGGATGAACCGGAAGACCTTTGGATCGCTCTTGAATCGCTTAGATAGGCGTATTGAGGAGCTCGAAGAGATCTAGAATAAACCTCGAACTTTTGGATCGGGTGCATTAAGGGTCCATTTTAAGGGTCCATCGCACTCGATTTCAATTACCATGGTTTCTTGCTTGTCGCCAAAGTGCTCTACTAAACTATCTTTCCAACTCTCATAATTGTCTTCATCGTAATATTTGCAAGCGTAATTGCAGATGATGATATTTTGAGGGTTGATTAAAATGATAGTGGGAATAGCGTAATCGTAGCTCCTGACGGGGCGGGAAGGTCGAATTTTCTCTCCTTCAATAAAGTCTTCCATCCAGTATTTAAGAGCATACTGCCGATCAGTTTCGGTTTCGTAGTGGTAAAAGAGGAAGTAAAACTCTCTTTCGGTTTCATAGCCTAAATTGTTCTCGAATTCCTCTTTGCTCTCAAGCATAAAAAACTCCTTCCAAGCGAAGGGTTCGTTTTCCAGGCCGCCAATTTCACGCTTCCGGATATTGAGGTATTTTTTCTCGTAATCTCCTTGATGGCTATCAATGAAATTTTGAATGGCTATTTTTAAACTATCGCCACTGCTTGTGTCTTGAGAATGAGACTCCTTAACTAGGCTTAAAAAGCAAATTAGAATCAAAATTTTCGGTGAATAGCTTAAAACGCGCTTAAATTTCATAGTTAAAAAGTGTAATTATCTGATTTACAGACTTAAAAAATATTTGTAATTCCAAATAATGCCATTATATTTGAAACGAGTAGAGTTTTCAAATGTTTCATGACATGGCCTTTTTGGCCTAAATAGTCCCGGGGGAGCCTGGGACTATTTATTTTTACCCCATGCTTAGTTTTTCAATAATACGGAAAGTCCTGCTCTTTAGTTTGCTCTCCACGATGCTATCTGGTCAAATCGTAAATGTGGAGAATCTTAGAATGGCAGAAGATACTAGTGCTTGGCGCTTTCAGAATAACTTTGACTTCAGTCTTTTTCGCAATACTACCGAAATAATAGAGCTGGAGAATGACTTGGCCATGCGTTATCGTTTCGGTTCTAATCGTTTTATTTTCCTCAGCTCTCTGCACTTTAATTCCACTCAGCAGGAAAATTTTGCGCAGTCTGGCTTTTTTCACTTACGCTATGTGAGAAGCCTAAATCAGTGGTTAATGATGGAGGCCTTTGCTCAGTTTCAGACGGATCGACCGCTGCGTATTTTAAGTAGAAACTTACAAGGGTTTGGTCCCCGCATCAATTTGGTTCAATCGAAAAAATTCGACTTGTATACTGGGCATTTGTGGATGTATGAGTACGATCGAGAGCTTAACTCCGAAATAGAGCACAATGATTGGCGTCTGAGCTCCTATTTGAGTATGGCCTGGTCTGTAAAGGAACGTTTCGCGTGGACCAATGTACTATACTACCAACCTCGTTTTGATAAATTCTCGGATTTTCGTTTCAATTGGCAGAGTCAATGGGCTTTTAGCTTCACCAAGCATTGGCAATTTACTTTAGAAGCAAAGTTATCTTACGATACCGATCCTGTGATCGATCCTAGTATTCCGAATTTGACCTATAAGATTACGAATGGGATTATGGTGAACTTTTAAAGTAGGACGAAGTCTCCCTCCTGCCAAAGTTTTTTTAGTTCCGGAGGCCAGCCAAAATTTGTTTCCTTAAACCGGTCAAGCGTATCCTTGCTCTCCTTCGATAGTAAGTCTTGAATAGCTTCTAATATGTCATCACTGAGGGCAAGGGGACTCTCAAGCAGCTGTCCTTCTTTACAAACGGCGACTACTTGATATTCAGAAGTTGCCGATAAGGCTTTCCCGCTGAGGGCGCAGAGGCCGTGATCGAACCTAGTGCCTACGTCGATGCCTTTCGTTGCAAGCTCATTTACACGTTCCATCATAAATTGGTCGATTCTTTCGCGGGATTCTAGGCTGAGCTCTTGCCGAGCTTCTTGCATGCATTGGCTGCACAGAGCAAAATCGAATAAAGCCTGAGGCTCTTGATCTGGGTAATTTTTAAAAACCTTTTGAATTCCATAGACCTCTCCCTTAAGGAGCTCCTTCTGGCAAATCTTGCATTCTCGATGCAATTGCCCGCTGTCTTCATTAAATAGGGAGGGGGGAATGTGCTGTTCTTGCATGGCTCGAATTTAACAATTTGCCTTTAGGCTACCTTCCTTATTTGCTTTGAAATTGTTTGCCTTTGTGGCTGTATCGGGCTGGCTTAGGAATTGGTAGAAAAGAAAAAACCCACGCTATTTGCGTGGGTCTTCTTGTGGGCGATACTGGATTCGAACCAGTGACCCCCTGCTTGTAAGGCAGGTGCTCTGAACCAGCTGAGCTAATCGCCCCTTCTCGTTTTGGGACGGCAAATATAAAGGGCTTTTTTTATTTAGTAAACAGCTTTGGGCTGAAAAATTTCTATTTTTTTGCAAAAGCTTGGCTTTCAAAGAAATTAATCTTTAAAAATAGCCGTTTTGATCGCCTCACCCTCCATGACCGTTGCCCTAAGCATGCCGGATGTGTTAAAAGAAATGATAAAATCACCATTGGCATCTATTCCAATTACGCCGCCTGCGCCACCTTGTTCCTTTAATATTTCTTGTATTACCTTATCAGCGGCAAGCTGGCCATCATTCGTTTCGAACTGATAGCGAGCACTAATTTGAAAAGCCACGGCGTTACGTATGAAGTATTCCCCGTGCCCTGTACAGCTTATTCCGACCGTTTTGTTGTTCGCATAAGTGCCTGCACCGATAATAGGCGAGTCACCGATCCGCCCGTGTCTTTTTCCCATCATGCCGCCAGTGGAAGTTCCCGCGGCGATGTTTCCATCACGATCGCGCACTACGCAACCTACGGTACCCATTTTGAAGTCCTTTGGGCTATCGGCATAAGAATGGCTTTTACGCCAGCTTTTCCAGCCATCAAGAGCTTTGTTCGTAATGAAGTAGGAAGGGTCGGCGTACTCAAGTTCGTGGCTTAAGGCAAAGCTATCGGCACCAGCACCTGAAAGTAAAACATGGGGTGACTTTTCGAGTACGGCTAGCGCTGCGGTTATGGGGTTCTTGATGCAGCTCAATCCAGCAACGGCGCCGGCAGAAAGGTCTTGGCCATCCATAATTGAGGCGTCCAGGGAGGCTCTCCCCTCATAGGTCAGTACGGCGCCTTTTCCAGAGTTGAATATGGGATTGTCTTCCATGTTCTGGATCACGAGACTTACCGTTTCCAAAGCATTTAAACCAGCCTTTTGAGCGCTATCTCCTATGATCAAGGCCTCTTTTAAGGCCTGGTGGAATCTTTGTACTTGTTCCTCATTGAGACGATTCGGGTCTAAGCCATTTCCGGCTCCCCCATGAATAATAATCGAATACTGCGCTTGTAAAAAGCTGCAGCTCAGAAGAGCTAGTAAAGTAAAGGTCTTTTTCATTTAAGAAATGGATTCTTGTTCTTCAGCAAGATAATTCTTCCAATGCTTTCTGGCAGCCTCAACAAAGTGTTCATTTTTTGTTTTGCCACAACCGCTAAGCTCTAGATAAGATCGGCCTTCTTCCGGAAAAGTATGCAAGGCGCAATGGCTTTCGCTGAGGAGCCATACCGAAGTATAGCCCTGCGGCTCAAAGCGATGTTCACTAAAGTTCATGATACCGTAGCCCGCTTCCTTAAGCAAGCTTTCAATGACAGGCACGATTTCCTTTTCATCGTGCAGCGTTAGCCAAAAACGGTAGTTATAGATCTTACTTTTCTCCATCCTAATATAGATCCCAATTTCCTTCAAGGTAATAGCGGTAAAGCACAGGGTCTTGAATGTGATTGATTTTAATGCTGTCCTGGACCTCGAAGTAGATATCCTTACCGAAGGAGCTCATCATGAGCATTGCCTCTTGATTAAGCCACTTGGTGTGAATGTCTTTGAAATCCAATTTCTGAGCAGCTTGTTTTATATTGCCCCTACTCCAATTTTCGTCTTGCCCAATGATCCACCCCCATTCTCCTAGGGTCAAAACATGGTTGTGCAAGGGAAGGGTTTCGAAGCCTGCGGCGGCCATAGTTCGTTCAATACAGCGATAGGCTTTAGTGGCAAAATAGGGGCTGCCCGCCTGAGTAACCAAGCTGCCGTGTGGTCTCAAATTAAGTTTACATAATTGATAGAACTCTTTGGTGTACATCCGATTTAGTTCAACGCTGCGTGGGTCTGGGAGGTCAACGATAATAAGATCGAACATCTTACCGGCCGACTCGAGGTAATTGAAAGCATCGGTATTAATGATCTTTAATTTCGGATGGCTCATGGCTGAATCATTCAATTCGGTTAAGATCGGGTGCCTTTGAGCTAAGCCGGTCATCATGGAGTCGAGATCAACCAAAGTGATCTGCTCTACTTGATCGTATTTTAAAACCTCCCTTACGGCACAGCCATCGCCGCCCCCCAAAATAAGTACATCCTTTACTTGTCCACTTAAATTCAAGGCCGGATGAACTAGGGCTTCATGGTATTTGTCTTCATCTAGGCTGCTCAACTGCTGATTGCCATTTATGAATAACCAGTAGTCATTTTTCCATTGGGTAATTACGATCTTCTGGTATTTACTTTGCCTAGAAAACACTACTTTGTCTTTATAGCGCGCTTGCTCACCAAAGAGGATGATTTCTTTACCCTTCACAATGCCTCCAAGCATTACTAAGCTCAAGATAAAGGCAGTTAGGCCTATTTGGCGACCTCGTTTAGAGTTGATTTCTTTCCGGACCGAAACGTAAAGTAATAAGGCCACGCTAAGGTTAACAAAGCCCAAAATGAAGGGGGTATAGGTTAAGCCCAAGATGGGAAGACCCACAAAAGCAAAAAACAATCCACCTACTAAAGATCCTAAATAATCCTTTTCCATAACGGAGGCGACATTGATCTTGAGGCTTTCAAACTCCTCATTGAGGCGTATTACTAAAGGGATTTCGAGTCCGATCAGTAAACCGATCATGATGCTCATTCCGTAGATAATGAAACCAACATAATCGGTAAGTCCAGCGGCGGTATAAGCCAATAAGGAGGAGAAGGAAACCAATAGACTAAGGAGAAATTCTACTCCGATAAACTTTAGGAGTAGGTTTCCTTCAATAAACTTGGAAGCCCGGGAGCCCAGTCCCATCGAGAACAGCATAACCGATACGATGAGCGACCATTGCACAGCCGAATCCCCAATGAAATAGGTGGCTAAAGTCGAGAGTATGTACTCGGCCACAATTCCGGAGAGACCGGTGGCGAATAGGGCTAATTTAAGGGCAGGTGACCGTTTCAATTCTTAAATACACCAAACGATTAAGATCGAGCCTCCTATATAAGAAAGGGCTTCAATTAAACCCGCGCCTACATTGGGCTTTTCTTGACTGGCAATTTCATCGCTTATCTTACGTCCTGGTAATAGGATGCGATCAACTAAACTGCGAATTAGAGGTAATACAATGAGGCCAATTCCCGCTTCGTAACCCACTTCAACTAAGGTTTCATTCCATGATTCGAAATTGCCCATAAGTCCGTTCCGAATCAAATTACCCACTGCAATGATCAATCCTGCAAAGGCTATGCCCGCCGCATTGTTATCCTTTTCAATTTCTGCGTGTAAAGAATAGGGCGTTAGTTTGTCGAAGAGCCAGGTGGCAAGCACAATCAATATTTGGCCGATTGCCCAATAAGCAATGGCAGTATAAATCCCGAAAAGTAAATTTCCACTTTCACCGGTAATGGCTCCGAAAATGATCAGGCCAGAAGCCAAGTAGTTCGCACCCTCGATAATACCCATGCCTGCATTACGATCGGCGGTGATCTCTTTCCAAACGGAAAAGCGACGCAAGTTTACCTTGTCGATTATAATGGAAGAAAGGTTGAGTAAGACGATCCCCAAAAGGCCAAATAGAGCCATGTCTTCGAGGTCGGTAATAAGGCCCAGCGATTCGCCATGCAAAACACTGCCTACCACCATAAGGAGTCCGGCAAAGTAGCCGACATAGGCGAAAGAAAAGGCTAAATTGTCCTTGTTGATCAATTCATCGGTCACGTCGATTTGAGACTTGGTCCACTTAAAGACCCACTTACCTAAGTAGAGTAAAACAAGGGCGCTTAGTAAGTAAATTGCGAAAAGGCTAAAGCTATTAAGCCATTCATTTGCGAATAATTCTGTAGTCATCTCTTCTGCCATTTTTATTTACCTCCACCGAATCCTCGGCCTCTTGAACTAGAACCGGATCTAAAGCGTGATCCTCCTCTTGTGCGACTGCTGCTGCGCTGCACCTTGGACCGAACTCTGCTCTTGAAACTGCTGCCTTTGCTACTCCACGTAGATTTGCTGCTTCGTCCTGAAACATGGCTCCCTCTGGTGCCATAGCGTGTTCCACCATTGCTGCCCCTACCGTAATAGGTTCTTCCGTAGGGGTAGTAATTACGACGATAGTCGTACCAGCCACCGTAGTATATTGGGGAGTAGCCAAAGCCTAAAACACTGCGCAACATGGCGTATTTGCCGTAGAACTCCCAAAAGCTACTACCATCGGAATTTTGCCGCCATTCCCCGTATTTTTCATTACCAACGTATTGATTGTAACCGGGAGGGCTTACCTTTTTCTCCAAATTTCCATTGCTTTTCGATACGATGGTCATCCCCATATTATCGATATGCTCATTGAAGTAAGCAGCGCTTACCGGTAGCCAATCTGTCGTTTCACTTAAAATGGTATCGGCTCCGCTAGGCTCTTTCAAGATCCTGTATTGATGCAGGTATTGTTCCTTAGCTTCATCGTAGTTCATGTCGTAAAGGATGATCGAGAAATTGGGGACTGCGGTCATTTCCTTAACCAGGTCATCGACCGGATTTTTAACGAACATGGGGCTTCCTCCGCTACAAGCTTGCAGGAAAGCAAGAGCGATTCCAATGCCCAGAAGGTGTTTTAGGCGCTTCATGTTTATAGATTTCGAGGTAAGATATCAGAAATTTCGTGTTGAGCAAGGACTCTTCCCAGAGAGGCTTCGAAGGAGCGTTCGCCCCATTGCTCAATGCTCAGGTTGTGATGCTCGCTTTCATCGTAGTATTCCCAAGCGATGAATTCTTGCCATTGCTCGTCCGGTTCACCTTTCTCGTGAAAGTAGCCGGGGCATTCTTCGTCCAAATAATAGGTCTTGCTTTCGTAAACGATCGATTTTGGGGGTCGTTCCTTTTGAATGATTTCTTCGGCAATGTCGCCTTCGATCTTGGCTAAGGGAATCTTTTGGGACCAAACCATTTCAACTTCATCGTCTTCTTCTATCGATAGGAAGTAAGTTTCGGTGCCGTCGCTAACTTTAAACTCCTTAGAAAAGTCTTCGTCGCCCCAGTCATACTCGTAAACGGCTTGCACTTCCCAAGATCGTAGGTCGAATTCGAAAATATAACCCAGATCAAGGTCGAGAGTGGTTCGATTGAATGGATTGGGTTCGGGGTCTTTTTTACCAAAGAGGTTCTTAAAAAAACTCATAGCTTGAAATTAAAAGCGGGGTCCTAAGACCCCGACTATTACTCAGATTTATTCTGACCTAATTTAGCCTTCAGGGCGGCAAGGTCGTCACTGGCAGGACTGTCGTCTTCCAGGGCACGTTCGATTTCCTCATCAACGCTGCGGCTTTCATTGGCAATCTCACCATAACTTTCGGCTAAAGCTTCTTCCTCCGCAACTTTGTCTTTCATGCGTTCTAGCATGCTAACGGTAGAAGAGGAGTCGATTTGAGCCATTTGTTTGTTGATGTTTTTAGTGGCAGAACTAACCTTAACTCTGGCTTTTAGAGTCTTCAGTTCATTTTCATACTGAGAGATCTGCTGGCGAAGACGTTTGATCTTGCTCTCCATGGTGGAGATATTGCCATCAAATTTCTCTTTATCGGCCATAGCTTGCTGGCCCATGCTTTCATTGTCTTTCTTTTTAGTCAGGGCTTCCTGGGCTAGGCGGTCCGCTTCCGAACTATCCATTTCACCTTTTTCGGCGCGCTGTAAAAGCATGATCGCTTTCTTTTCATAATCCTTGGCTTTAGCACTGTAAGTGCTGTGGTCATTTCGAGCACGAATGCTAAGTGCCTTGATTTCAGCCAGCGATTGGAGGGCTTGATCGAGATCCTTTTTTAGATCGCGAATGCCTTGTTCCGTCAATTTGATAGGGTCTTCTAATTTGTCTAAGGCAGCATTAGTTTCTGCTTTACCAATATTAAAGATGCGTTTGAAAATACTCATGTCTTAGTTTTTTGAAAATTGAATTAATTCGTCCGAATATTCACTTAATAATAGTTCGAGGGAGTTTACCGAGCCTTCGATCTCGTTTTGGTCTAGGTTTTCCAGTTGAAGTGTGTCGCGGAAAACTACCTTTTTACCAGAATCGTCTAAAGCAAATGCGCCATGTACGATATCGCGGTTTTTGATCAAAAGCGCTTTAAAAACAGCGGGTTTGCCTTCTTGGATCTCGAATAAGAATTGCTCCATGATCAAGATAGGATCGGCAATGGCAATAACGAGATTGTGGATGCCGGCCTCAGCTTTTTCTACCACGAATACTTCTTCCTCGGCACTTTGGTAAGTGATGTTGTAATCAAGGTCGAGAAGGAAATTTTTTACACGATCAAAATAATCTGCCATGGTCTGTCTTACTTTTTGAGGGTTCTACGGGAATTAAAACAGGTACCAAATTAGTCTTTTTCGCAGGCCTTAAAAAGCTTTGAAAAAGAAAGAGCACGTTTTTCATTGATATTATTTTTAGTTTTACAAGGCTAAATTACTAATATTTTTAGATTTGCCAATAATTTTAGCAAAATATTTTTGAAGGATGTCATACGTAGGGAAGAATATTAAGAAGATTCGATCGGTTAAAAACCTTAACCAGACAAAGTTTGCCGAGCTTTTTGATCTTAAAAGGGCTAGTATTGGAGCTTATGAGGAAGGTAGGGCAGAGCCTAAAATTGGCACAATAACTGAAATTGCTAAATATTTTGGCATTACTATCGATGACCTTCTCAATAAGGAGCTTTCGGTGAATGATCTCTACCACTTCGATATTTTCCAGAAAGATTATGTCAAGAACAAGGGTCATCAACTCAAGCCATCTAAATTGTCTTTTAATCTTAGTCCGGTGTTTTACATTCTTGAAAGTAAGCGACAGGCCTTTTTTGATGGGGAAGGCCTGGATAGTTTTATTCGGCTTAACCTGCCTTTGGTGAAAATGAATTCGGATTACCTTGCCTTTGAGGCTTCCGCAGGTTCGGTTTGGCTGAATGCGCGCGGAGAGACGGTGGAGCTCTTGATCTGTAGGGTCGTTGAGCGGGTTGATCTGGCCAGTTTTAAGGAACGAAGTCTTCTAGTTTGGGATGGAAATCATTTTCAGTTTGGGCTTTTGCAGGGGCAAGGCAAGGAACTCTATTTAAGAGAATACCGGCACGGGGAGATAGTAAAGCTGAATCTAAAGGAGGAAGTTTATTTCTTAGCCTTATATGAGCTTGCTAACTCTCTTAGCAAACTTAATGCTGCCCTTTAAGGAAATTGGCTACCACAAAGGTACTACCGCCAATAAAGATTAGGTCATCACTTAAAGTGTGGGCACGAGCAGATTCATATGCAGAGGCCACATCCGCGAAAGCTTTACCAGCTAAACCATACTTTAGGGCTTCACGTTTTAATTCTTCTGCGGGCATGGCGCGTGGAATACTAGCCTGAGTAAAATAATAGAATGCACTTTGCGGCATGATTCGCAAGATATCCTTGATCTGTTTATCGCCGACCATGCCCCAAACAATATGTAATTGACGGTAGCTGTGTTTCTTTAATTGCTCGGTAATCGCCTTAACACCGGTAATATTATGGCCCGTGTCGCAAATGGTAAGGGGCTTGGCTTGGATCACTTCCCAGCGACCGCGTAAGCCGGTTAATTGGCCCACCTTCTTAAGGGCGCTTTCAGCGTAAGCTTTTAGGTTCCAACCTTGTTTTTCCAAAAGGTCTATCGCACAAAGCACTCCCCGTAGATTATTTTCCTGATAATCCCCTTTTAGGTCAAGTTCTAAATAAAGCTGGGCCGATGGAACTTGATCGATAGCAAAGTAGAGGGGGGCTTCCATTTCTTTAGCCTTGGCCTCAAATACCGCATCGCATTCCCTTTGTCGTTCACTAATAACCGTATTAACACCTTCTTTTATAATGCCAGCTTTTTCCGCAGCGATTTGAGCCAGGGTGTCGCCTAAAAATTGCGTGTGGTCTAAACCAATGTGGGTAATAAGGCTTAGTTCGGGTTGAATAACATTAGTGCTGTCAAGGCGGCCTCCCATCCCTACTTCGATTATTGCAATATCCACTTTTTCCTTGCGGAAATAATCGAATGCCATCCCTACGGTCATTTCAAAAAAGGAAAGACCGATCGTTTCGAAGCTACTGCGATACTGGTCAACAAATTCTACTACTGCTTCTTCCGAGATCATCGCTCCATTAATCCGGATGCGTTCCCTGAAATCGACCAGATGCGGAGAAGTATAAAGGCCGGTTTTGTAACCCGCTTCTTGGAAAATGGCAGCTAGCATATGCGCACTGCTTCCTTTGCCATTGGTACCCGCCACATGCACCGCTTTAAAACCTCTTTCCGGATGGTCTAAAATCTGCATAAGCGCCCAAGTATTGTCTAGGTCGGCTTTATAAGCGGCCTGACCAATTCTTTGGTACATGGGAAGCTGTTGAAACAG
The DNA here is from genome assembly GCA_965656185.1 of Croceimicrobium sp. Classification (GTDB taxonomy): domain Bacteria; phylum Bacteroidota; class Bacteroidia; order Flavobacteriales; family Schleiferiaceae; genus Croceimicrobium. The sequence goes on along the minus strand of CBFHJH010000005.1, from coordinate 20,522 downwards.
CCAGTCTAAAGTATCTTGGTAGCGATTCAACGCTTGCGGAAATTATAAATAATGTAACCCGATTGTTGATCTGGGGCATCTCGATCGGACTCCCATGTGGTTCGCAGTGCTGCACGGCGAGCTTGTTCGTAAAGGCAAGTGCTGGTAGTGGTGGAAGCCGCTCCGCCTGGCACTCTTTCACCGGCAGTGGCACGAATCACCTTACCGTTTCGGTCTACATAAATTTTAACTACCACGCGCCCTTCATCATTACATGGGTAATCGGGCTTTGGCTTGGCAAGGGCCTGTCGGTTTCCTAAAAGGTAGTTTCCGTCGCCATTACCACCGCCTCCGTCGCCAGTCCGGCTATTATTATTAGGGTCACCATCTTCACGGCCTTGGTCGCCACCTCCTTCGCTCACGCCTTCGCCACCTGATTTTGAATTTTTGGTAAGATCAAGAAGTTTACGCAGTTTGTCAGAAGGTTGCTGTTCGGGGTCTTGTACTTCTTCGGGTTTAGTTTCTTCCTCCGCACTTTGTTCCTGAGTGGGTTTTTTATCTTCTTTCTTCTCTACCGGTTTAGGTTGTTCTTCGGCCTCAATGCTGGGTGCGTCTTCAACATCTTGGGTTAAGACATCGGTTTCTTGTGATTCGACCCTGCTTTGTTGTGTCTGGGGCGAGCTGTTGCTTGGGCTTATAAACTCTTCACCGAAGCCGGTTTCACTATTTCCAAAGTTGATGATTATGCCATCTTCGGGTTTTGGGTCGTAATAGGTGAGACCTACGAATAAGAATAGAATTAATAGCCCTAAGTGGATCACTAAGGTGCTGATTAATGCCTTACGGCGATTCTTTTTTTCGTTTAAAGCCATACTAACTGGGGTCGGTCGCGGCCACCATTTTAAGTTTATTGCGATAGGAAATGTCCATTACCTTCACTACCATTTCATAAGGTACACTTTTATCGGCACGCAAGATCACTACCGCTTCTTCTTTACCGCCGGTTTGTTTCATGATTTCCCGCTCTAGTTCGGCCATTCCTACAATTACATTTCCAACCGAAATTTGCTGATCGGGTGAAATGTTAACGGTTACGTCTTTTCGTTTCACGGTTTGGGCCTTGCTTTTAGGTAAGACCAGGTCGAGAGCGCTGGTGGTTACCAAGGTGGAAGCGATCATGAAAAAGATGAGTAGTAGGAAGACGATATCCGTCATACTACTCATGCTAAATTCAGCGCTTACCTTACTACGTCTCTTTAAATCCATCTTAAGCCGGTTCGTTTAATAGGTCTAGGAATTCAGTGGACCGAACCTCCATATTGTAAACGGTCTTTTCCACCTTACTAACTAAAATATTATAGCCTAAGTAAGCAATGATACCTACTGCCAAACCAGCTACCGTGGTAGTCATGGCGGTGTAGATTCCTTCGGCAAGCATTTCAATATCGATCTGTCCACCCGCCGCAGCCATTTCGTGGAAAGCTAAGATCATTCCAATTACCGTACCCAAGAAACCGATCATCGGAGCGGCACCGGCGATGGTGGCCAAAGTGGGTAAGTTTTTTTCCAATTGAGAGACTTCGAGCTTCCCAGTATTTTCAATGGCGGCCGAGATGTCCTTTAGGGGCTTGCCTATTCTAGAAATCCCTTTAGCGATCATATGGGCCGCTGGAGTATCTTCTTGACTGCATAAGTTTTGGGCTGCGGCCAAATTGCCACTCATAACATTTTGCTTAATCCCGTCCATGAAATTGACCTCCATTTGGTTGGCTTTTTTGATAGCCCCCCAGCGCTCTACAAAAATGTAGATCGCGATGCCCGAAAGAACAAAGAGCACCATCATGATCAAGATTCCGCCTGGACCACCGCTGGTGATCAGATCCCAAATGCTTAAGGTTTTTTCTGTTGGTCCGCTGGCTAAGCTATCAGCTGCAGCTCCGCCCATTTCGATCTGTAGAATCGGTAGTTTCATGCACAATAATTAATGTGTCGTAAATATAACGGGCTCCAGGTCCCTTCGAGTATGCATTAAGAAATAGAAATTAACAAGCGAGGGTTAATGGCATAAAAAAAGCGCATCCTTCGATGCGCTTTTGCTAGTTGGAAAATCTTTTAATGCAGTAAACTCATCTGAATGATGTAGGCACCTGCTCCGGCTAAATAACCGATGATCGCTAAAAGGCTGATCTTTTTAAGGTACCAACCGAAAGAGATGTTTTCTAGGCCCATTACAGCTACCCCAGCCGCGGAACCAATGATGAGCGCACTACCTCCGGTTCCGGCACAATAGGCCAAGAACTCCCAAAACAGGCCGTCGGTAGAGAATAGCTGCCCCATGATTGGGTTAATATCGTACATACCCATCGATGCGGCAACCAGCGGCACATTATCTACGATGGCCGACAAAATACCAATGATCAAACCTACGGAGTACACGCCAGTTTCGTCCGAAGTTCCGATGCTTTCATCTAATCCGGTGGCCAGTTGGGCGAGCTGCCCGGCCGACTGTAAACTAGCTACCGCTAAAAGAATTCCAAGGAAAAATAATACACTGGCCGTATCTACCTTACGTAGAACTCCAATTACAGATAACTTGGATTTTGTCTCGCGATTTTTGCTGCGGTGCATTAGTTCGGTCAGCATCCACAATACCCCTAAACTCATCATCATACCCATAAATGGGGGTAAGTGAGTGTAGGTTTTAAAGATCGGAACGAAAAGCAATCCCAGTACTCCTACGGTAAACACAATATTGCGTTCTTTTTCGGTAGTTGGATTGATGTAATGTTCTTTGCCTTCCGCTTTAAGCGGCCGTTTAACATTACCCTTCATCCGCGGGCTAAGCACTAGCAGGGGAACCACTAAGGCAACCAAACTAGGGAAGATCAATTTTGTAACCACCGCACCAGCGGTGATCTGACCTCCAATCCATAACATGGTGGTAGTTACGTCGCCGATGGGAGACCAAGCGCCTCCAGCATTAGCAGCAATTACCACCATACCCGCAAAAAGCCAACGATCTTGCTTGTCATCAATTAACTTCTTAAGCAGAGATACCATTACGATGGAAGTGGTAAGGTTATCTAAGGCTGCAGAAAAGAAGAAGGTCAGCAGACAAATGATCCAGATCAATTTACGACGACTGGTAGTCTTGATGCGATCGGTAATAACTGCAAAGCCTTCGTGAGCATCGATCAACTCCACAATGGTCATTGCTCCCATCAAGAAGAAAAGAATCGAGGCGATCTCGCCTAAGTGTTCTAAAATTTGAAAATGGGTAACATAGTGGGTTACTACTGCCGCGGGCTCGGAAATGTTCTTTTCCTCCCCGAACATTTCCAATAAGAAATGCGGTATGGCATTGAAGTCCACGATTCCCTCGGCTCCCAAAACATAAAGCGCCCAGCACAGGGTGCCGGTTACTAAGGCCGAAGCCGCCTTATCGATGTGGATATTGTGCTCTAAGGCTATGGCTAAATAGCCAAGCACGAAGACAACTACCATTAAGGTGTACATAGTATAGATTTAGATAAGTTGTTTCAATGAGATCTCGTAGGCGGTCTTGGTGAGCTCCAATTTATCGCTACTAAGTTTGTACGTGTTCACCAATGCTTCGCGAATGATTTCGGAGGTATCATTAAATATCCCTTCATCGCTAAGATCGATATCGTCTTGCATCAGATAACCAAATACGCGAGCCATTCCGCAATTAGAAATAAAGTCTGGGATACAGCTCACTTTTTGGTCGGCGTACTCCGCAATGGGGCCGTAAAAGATCTCGTTATCCGCAAAAGGAACATTGGCTCCAGAGGAGATCACTTCCAAACCACCATCGATCATTTGGTCTAGGTGGTCTTTGTTTACCAACCTCGAAGCGGCAGCAGGAATAAAGATTTCTGCGCCAACACTCCAGATCTTTTCATTGATCTCTTCAAAAGGGATAAGGTTTTCGGCTACTAGGTAATTGCCTTCGCGAGTATTGTAGAGATCGATAATTTCCTCATAGCTAAAACCATTTTCATTGATCAGTCCTCCTACACGGTCTATGATCCCGACGATCTTAGCGCCTTCTTTTGCCAGGTAGAAGGCCGCCGCAGAAGCCACGTTTCCCCAACCCTGAATAATAACACGCTTGCCTTTCAGCTCGCCTCCGTAAATGGAGTAGAAGTGACGCACGCTTTCGGCCGTTCCATATCCGGTGATCAGATCGGCTACGGTGTATTTACCAGCTTCGCCGGGAGTAAGCTCTTGGGCATGTACTGGCAAGAGAACACCATCTTGCAATTGCTTGATCTTTTTGGTCTTGGAGTCGGGATCGGGGTTAAAGTGACCCACTAGAACACCTTCCTGTGGGTGCTCGATGCCTAATTCCGAACTAATGGGAATTACCTCGTGGATCTCGTCTACATTAAGGTCGCCACCAGTGCCATAGTAGTTTTTAAGCAAGGGTTTAACTGCCTTATACCATCGTTCTAAGACGCCTTTTTTTCTCGGATCGGCTGGGTTAAAGTTGATTCCGCTTTTAGCGCCCCCAATGGCCGGCCCGGCCACGGTAAATTTAATTTCCATGGTCTTAGCTAAGCTAAGCACTTCATGTTCGTTTAGTCCTTCCCGCATGCGAGTGCCACCTCCGGCAGCTCCTCCGCGTAAAGAATTGATCACTACCCATCCTTCGGCAGTGGTTTCACTATCGTGCCAGTGGAAAACAATTTCGGCTGGCTTATTCTCGTATAATTTGAGTAAGTCTTTCATTGAGCTTTTTTGAGCGGTAACAAAAGTAAGAAAACCACCTGCTTCGCCTATTAATTTACGATTAGGATTTAAGGGTAGAGCTTTCCGCTGCAATGGTCTGCGCTCGCTCCCGTTACCGAAGCGAGGATATTGTTTTGTTCTAGTTTCCGGAGTAGACCTAAATAGGCAAAGATCAAGGCCTCTTTAAAGCTATTCAGAGGTTCTTCTGCAATCTCCAAAGTGGCTGATGAATAAAGGCCAATACTATCTAAGATGAATTGATTGTAAGAACCTCCTCCACTTATCAGAACTTTTTTGATCTGATAGTCATTGAGGCTTTTAGCAATTTGTTGCGCGCTGTGGTCGCTGAGGGTGGCTATTAATACTTCCGGGCTAAGCTCCGTACTTTGGCAGAGGGGGAAAACCTCTGTTTCCAGCCATTCGATGCCTAAGCTTTTTGGGGCGGGAGTAGCGTAATAGTCCAGCTTATTCAATTTATTAAGTAGATCCTGGTCACTATTGGTGCTCGCTGCGATGTAACCTCCGTCATCGTAAGGTAATCCAAGCCTCCGGGCAAAATAGTTTAAGGGTAGATTGCAAGGTGCTATATCAAAGGCAAGTCTTTCTCCCGCGCGATCGAAACTGATATTGGCAAAACCTCCTAAGTTTAAACAGGCGTCGAATTGAGGGAATAGATCTCGATCGCCGATCGGAACGAGTGGGGCCCCTTGCCCACCCATCCGTAAATCGGCTTTTCTGAAATCGCATACCACAGGAAGCTTAGTGCCTTGCCATAGTTCGGGACCATTGCCAATTTGCAGGCCTTGACCTAGATGTGGTTTATGAAACCAGGTATGTCCGTGGGAAGCAATAAAATCAATCGACTCTCGATCTAAGCCCTCTTGGTCAATAAAGGAATTGACCATCTCGGCCAACAACTGCCCATAGTTTTGATCCAGTTTCTTTAATCCCTCTGTATCGAGTGATCGGAAAACCAAGTTTTCCAACCAAGGCTTGGAGTAGGGCATTGTTTTACTGCGGAGAATTTCAAATTCCCAGTGATCCTTCCGACGAAAGTCGGCCAGGCATAGATCTAAGCCATCTAAAGAGGTGCCCGACATTAGACCAAGCACGCGGAATTGATTCTGTTTATTAACTTTTTGCGCCATAAAGCTTACCTTTGCCACCGTTTTTAACGGACCCTACAAGAATAAAAAGAATTGATATGAATTTTGAATTAACAGAGGAGCATTTGATGATTCAGCAGGCCGCTCGTGAATTCGCACAGAACGAGTTATTGCCAGGCGTGATCGAACGTGACGAAAAGCAAGAATTTCCTGCTGAGCAGATCAAGAAGATGGGTGAGCTCGGTTTTATGGGCATGATGGTGGATCCTAAGTACAATGGCGCGGGGATGGATACGATTTCCTATGTCTTGGCGATGGAAGAGATCTCTAAAGTTGATGCTTCAGCTTCTGTAGCTATGTCGGTAAACAATAGCTTGGTATGCTGGGGTCTAGAAAAATTCGGAACGGAAGAACAAAAAGAGAAATACCTAAAGCCATTGGCGGCCGGTGAGATCTTGGGAGCTTTCTGTTTGTCTGAGCCAGAAGCCGGTTCGGATGCTACTTCACAAAAAACCACCGCCGAGGATAAAGGCGACCACTACTTATTGAACGGAAATAAGAACTGGATTACTAATGGTAATTCGGCTTCAGTTTATTTGGTGATGGCCCAAACCGACATGGAAAAGGCACACCGCGGTATTAACTGCCTTATCGTGGAGCGCGAGATGGAAGGATTTACCGTAGGTAAGAAGGAAGACAAAATGGGTATCCGTGGTTCGGATACGCACTCTTTGATGTTCCAAGATGTAAAGGTGCCTAAGGCGAATCGCATCGGTGAGGAAGGTTTCGGTTTTAAATTTGCCATGAAAGTGCTAAACGGCGGACGTATTGGTATCGCGGCTCAAGCTTTGGGAATCGCAAGTGGCGCTTATGAGTTGGCTACTAAATACGCCAAGGAGCGTAAGACTTTTGGCAAGGAAATCGGCAAACACCAAGGAGTTGGTTTCAAATTGGCCGATATGGCCACTGAAGTAGATGCAGCGCGCCTTATGTGCTTGCGTGCGGCTTGGATGAAAGATCAAGGTTTACCCTTCGATAAAGAAAGTGCTATGGCGAAGTTATACGCTTCGGAAGTAGCCATGAAAACTACCGTAGAGGCAGTACAAGTTCACGGTGGCTATGGCTATGTAAAAGAATACCACGTAGAGCGCTTGATGCGTGATGCGAAAATTACCCAGATCTATGAAGGTACTTCAGAGATCCAACGCATCGTAATTTCGCGTGCTATCTTAGCCGACTAAGATCACAGAATTGAATAAAAAGAGCCCGTTCAATTTGAAGGGGCTCTTTTTATTTAAAGTAGGTCCGCCGCTTGCTCCAGGCGCATGCCTCTACTCCCTTTTACTAAGATCAATTTGTTTTGTGGGGCTTTCGCCCGAAGGAACTCTAACAAAGCTTCGGTGCTTTCGAATTTCTCTGCCGCTCCGGAAGTAGCCGCAAAGGCTTTGCCCACCAAAAGACAGTTTTCATAACCTTGAGCTAGGGCCAAGTCGGCAATTTTTTGATGTTCTGCCGCTTCATAATCGCCCATCTCAAACATGTCGCCAAGAATGACCCATTTCTCGTTTAAGTCTTTTTCCTTGAGAGCGGTGAAATTAGTTAAGGCCGCTTCCATACTTGATGGATTGGCATTGTAGTAATCCTTTACCAAGAGGTTGTGCTGCCCCGCTTCTAATTGGGAGCGATTATTCTTAGGCTGGTAAGATTCAATTCCCTTTTTGATCGCATCAGGCGAAAGCCCGAAGTAACTGGCCAAGCTAATGGCTACCGCAATATTGCTGAAATTATAGGCACCTGTGAGTTGTGAATGAATCGGGGTTCCTCGAAAGGAGACTTTAACAAAGGCATCGTCACTCGCTTCCAAATGAACTGGATAATCAGCTTCGGCCTGGTCGCCGTAAGTATAACGCTGGATGCCTAGACTTTTTTCCAGCTGAATGGGATCATTAATACTTACCCAAGCCTTTTTGTTGTACTGGCGAAGGTTATCGAATAATTCACTCTTGCCCTTGATGACGCCCTCTGGTCCCCCGAAGCCTTCGAGGTGTGCTTTACCGTAGTTGGTAATAAAACCTATATCTGGCAGTGAAATGGAGCTTAAGAACTCGATCTCTTTCTGGGCATTGGCCCCCATTTCAATTATGGCGATCTCGGCGTCAGGCGCTAAGTTTAAAATAGTAAGGGGAACTCCTATGTGATTGTTGAGGTTACCTTGAGTGTAGCCCACCTTAAAGCCTTGTGACAAGGCAGCAGCAACTAATTCTTTACTGGTAGTTTTGCCATTGCTTCCGGTCAGGCCAATAAAGGGTATACTTAATTGTTGACGGTGATGTCGCGCCAAGTCTTGCATTGCACCTAGTGCATCATCTACTAAGATACAACGATCGCCGGCATATTCTTCTTCGTCTATTATGGCGTAGGAAGCACCACTTTCCACAGCCTGTTGGGCAAATTTGTTGCCGTTAAAATTATCCCCTTTTAAGGCAAAGAACAATTGACCCTTTTTGATATTTCGGGTGTCGGTACTAATGCCCGAAACCGGATCATAGAGCTGATAGATTTCCGCTGTCTTCATAAAAAAACCCTGACGTTTAAGTCAGGGTTAAATATCTTAATTATAACGATACCGTTCGAACTTATCGTGTTTCGGTTTCTTACCGCGCTTGTCACGATCTTCTTCTAAGTTCTGGAATCCTACTCGGTCCATGGCGCATCGGAAGCCGATAAAGTCGGTAGACTGATCTTCTTCCAAGAAACGACGGGTACCAGGACTTAACCAATAGGCATTGTCCTTCCAGCTTCCTCCTTTATATACTCTAGTGGTGTTTCCTACTAGCGTAGTAGTAGCGTAGTCATACATCAAAGGAGTTCCTTCTTCGGTAGGTTGATCGTAGTAGATAGAAGATTGTTTGTCGCCATCGATATGATCGCGGTAATCAGACTTCTTGTAGTTACGACGATTCAAGTTTTCCTCTTCGGTTACATCGCGTTGTGGAAGCTCACCGGGTAGAGCTACGATATTAGAATCGGTATCGTACTGAGGCTCCTGTAATACTTCCAACATACCTAGTCCTTGGTAGTCTTTATCCCAAGTTTGGAATTCGTTACCGCGGAAAGGATTTAGGCCACGCATATCTTCAAGGGAAAGAGGACGGTAAACATCCATTACCCACTCTGCAACATTACCAGCCATATCGTATAAACCGTAGTCGTTAGGAGGGTAGAATTTAACCTGCATAGTAGTAGCAGCCTGGTCATTCAGCCAGCCCCCGGTACCCATGAAGTCTCCACGGCCACGCTTAAAGTTGGCTAACATGTCACCACGGTTCTTCGACTCGGGATTACGCGCAGATGATCCATTCCAAGTAAACTTGTTGGCGTCTACCACACGGTTATAGATGCGATTACCCTGGTTGCCATAAGCGGCATATTCCCATTCGGCTTCGGTTGGAAGGCGGTACTTCGGTAAAAGGACACCATCTTCGATACGCACCGGGCGACCTTCCTCCCCGTAAGGGCTATTAGGATTATTATCTTCAAGACCGCGCTTATTTTGCTGCGTATATTCACCGCTCTTGTAAAGGTATACTTGAGTGTTAAAGTGGTCAGCATCACGTTGATCTGGGAACTCATTGAAAATGCCTTCTTCGATCAAAATTGATTCGTTTACCCGGTCGGTACGCCAAGCACAATATTTCATCGCTTGGATCCAACTAACCCCTACTACTGGATAGAAGTTGTAGGCAGGATGGCGGAAGTAGTTCTCTACGTACATTTCATTATACGAGAGCTCATCGCGCCATACCAAGGTATCCGGTAAAGCACTGGTCAAAATTTCTGGATAGTAATCAATATCGAAAACCCGACGAATCCAATAAAGGTATTCACGGTAATCGGTATTGGTAACTTCGTTTTCATCTAAGTAGAAGGATTGAACCGATACCTTGCGAGGGATATTATCCCAATCTTGGTAAACGTCTTGTTCTACTCGACCCATGGTAAAAGTACCGCCTTCGACGAATACCAAACCGGGTCCTGTGATCTGACCTTCATAGTCGGTGTTTACGGAGAAACCACCGTTGTCAGAATCATTGTATGCCCAACCAGTAGTATTACTGGTTTCTCCGCCACAAGCGCTCAAAATAAGAGCGGCAACAAGGGCAGGGCTGATGGATTTAAAAATGTTCAAACGACTCATAGGATGCGAATCTTTAGAATCTAATAACTAGAATGATGGGCAACTTATTGCCTTAGTACGTTTTCTTGGACTGCGACAAGGGAACTGATATGAGAGTGAAATCTCATGAGCACCTCCCAAGTTGTTGGCAATGGATGATACCGTGTAATCGTAACTGTAACCAAATCCCCAACGTCCTTCTAGTGGCGCATAACCCACCAAAATAACGAGTGCATCTGGATTAGTAGTGCTACTACGGAAACCTAGACCACCTTTAAAGTCGCCTCTTGAGAAGGCGGTACTAATGGTAAGCTGGTCATAAGGTCCTTGTACCTGATAAACAATATTTGGAATGAGGTAATTCTGTAGATCGGTGTAAAGACGTTTACGGCCTAAAGGAATAGTGAAACCGGCGTGAGCGGTGAACTTTAGTGGTAAACGATCTTGTACGAAGAAGCTGATATCGGGTTGAGTAAGGTGACTGGCTGCAATACCAAAATAGAAGCGCTCGGTATAACCGATTAAACCAGCGCTAAGATCAAAAGCACCAACACTATTACTTCCTGGGTTAGGCTCGGAGGTCTCGCGCACGAAACCATAATAAGGATCGATCTGATCTGGGAAAGTGAAGCTTTGCCAATCAATAGCAATTTGACGGTAAGTGCCTTGGAATCCAGCTAAGATGCTGAAATTACGGCTTGCTTTTAAATGATAAGAGTAGACCAAACTAGCATCGGTGGTAGAATAAGCTCCATCACCGGCTTCATCGCGCATTAGCATTATACCTAACCCGCCATTTAAACTTTCTACATATTGATCGTAACTGGCACTGTAGGTTTGATACACATTCAGTACCGGATACTGATTACGGTAGTTTAAGTTAATGCGCGGACACTTTGAAACCCCGGCAAATGCTGGGTTCAAATACATGGGGTTAGCGTAAAATTGACTAAAGTGAGCGTCCTGTGCCTGAAGCATTTGGCTACTCGCGATAGTGAAAATGGCCAATAAGGTTAGTAGTCTTCTATTCATCCTCTCTAGAGAGTTTCGGGCTACAATGATACAAATTCTAGATAATAAAAGTCCAATCCAAGGACTGGTAAAAGACAAAAAAAGTGAATTTTTCAACATTGTATCCTTAGAAACTCAAAATATCTCAATATAGTATACTTTGCGGTCCCTTAACAATAAGATACTAGCCTCAGCGTTTTTGGAGGGCAAAGCGAATAGATTATTTATGTGGAGGAAAGTCGGCCTACTTTTCAGTGGATTGTTTTTTATACAGAGCTTAAGCGCTCAGGAGCAAAACCTCGATCGAACTATTAATTGGTTAGATCCCTTGCCTACCGGTGAGGAAGGTTCGGTGCTCTGGCCGCATTTCGAGCAGGCCGATGCTTCGGCAAGGAAGTTGGGATTACCGCAATACTGCGAGGTTTTGCCTAAGATCAGTGCGCAAGACTCTATCCTTATTCGTGTAAGTGCTTCTGAAGCAGTACCGGCTAATCAAACCAAAGCGTTGCGGGATGTCAATGTTCCAAGTCAGGATGAGTTAGAGTACCAGATTGGTAGAGGTTGGTCTCGCAGCGGTACTTCAGAATTGCAATATTGCTTTTTTCCTTTTTACAAGGAGAATAACCGCTATTTTAGGGTAACCAGGTTTTCTATTGAGCGTATCCAAGGAGCGTATCAGCAAGTCCCTAGCTTGGCTAAACGCGCTAATCAATCGCAGCAAAGCAGTGCATTGGCTAGCGGTACATGGCATAAGTTTCGCATCAGTGAAAGCGGCATTTATAAAATTACCGCCAGCTATTTAGAGGATCAAGGTATTTATAACGAACCCGTTGCGGTGGGACAGATCAGGCTATTGGCCAATCAGCACGCCATGCTACCGGAGCGATTTACCGATCCACGCCCTTCCGAGTTGCAGGAGCAGGCCATCGAGGTGTACGACCTCAATAATGATGGGATTTTTAACGGATCGGATTATCTTTTATGCTATCTATTCGGTCCGGATGAATGGGTATACCGACCCAATCAAGATCGGTTTGATTACCGGATTAATATCTACCGAGATCATAATTACTGCTTTTTAAGTACCGATGCCGGGCCTGGTTTAAGTTTAAACACACAAAGCTCTTTATCTAACCCTACCGCCACGGTTTCTTCTTTCGATGATTTTGCGGTTGAGGAGGAGGATTTGGTGAATTTAGTTGGTACCGGCCGACAGTGGTTCGGTGATGTATTTGAATTCACCCTGAGTTATAATTACAATTTCAATTTCCCGAATTTACAATTGAGCGAACCCTTAAAGTTGCACGTGGATATTGTGGGAAGGGTTTCTAGTGGTGGAACGGCGATCAATACGCGTTATGCCAGTCAGCAATTGCTTAGTAACGCTATACCGCCCTATATTACTAGTGGAGATTATCCTCCTTTCGTTAATCGAGTATCGCAGCGCACGAACTTCAATGCTATTGGCGACAATATTACCCTAAATCTCACCTATGATAATAGTGCAAATCCCAGCGGCGTAGCATGGTTGGATAAAATCGAGCTTAATGCCCGTCGGAGATTGGATTTTGCCAATACGCAAGGACAGTTGCGTTTTAGAGATAGTCGTTCCGTGGCCAATGGTGCACGGGCGCTTTTTAGTATTGCCAATGCCCCTAGTGACCTCTCGGTTTGGCAGGTTAATAGATTAGGTGAGGCGCAAAAAGTACAAGGTAATTTTAATGGAAATGCTTTTGAGTTTATTGCTGATGCGTCAACTTTAAAGGAATACGTCGCTTTTAGAGGAGCTAATTTCCCAGAGCCAGAATTTAGAGGGACTATCGTAAATCAGGACCTGCGTACCATTCCCATTCCTGAAATGGTGGTGATTACTCACCCGAACTTTAATCTGGCCGCAGTAGAGCTGGCCGATTATCATACCTCCGGGGGTAATGTGGTAAGTAGGGTGGTAACCACTGAGGAGATCTATAATGAATACGGTTCTGGAGGTCAGGATATGATCGCGGTACGGGATTTTATTAAAGATCTTTATGATCGCTCCGCTCCAGGCGAATTCAATTATGTCCTATTGTTTGGCGATGCCTCTTACGATTATAAAGATCGACTTAGCAGCAACAATAATTTTGTGCCTTGCTGGCAAGATAACTACAGTTTCTCTCTGGGGCTCTCTAGCCTAACCGATGATATCTATGCTTACATGGATCCGGGGGAGGCCACTAACTTCGGAGGGGCTATAATGGATCTTGGCGTGGGTCGAATCCCTTGCGAAAACCTCAGTCAGGCCCAAGACTACGTAGCTAAAGTTAAACGCTATGGCGATGGAGTTGGTCGCTTTGGCGATTGGCGAAATCGGATCTTGCTGATGGCAGATGATCCAGATGATTTTAACTGGGAACGCGACTATTTTGTGCCACGTTCGGAAGGTTTAGCCCAAAACGTAAATGATAAATCACCGGCCTTTAATGTGGAGAAGATCTATTTGGATGCCTATCAGCAGGAAACTAGCACGGGTAGCCAGTCTTATCCGGAAGCGCGTCTGGATATGTTCCGCAAGGTTCAGCGCGGTTGCCTGGTAACCAATTACATTGGACATGGCGGTGAGATCGGTTTAGCCTCCGAGCGATTGCTGCAGCTGCAGGACGTTAACGCTTGGACCAATATTGATGCCCTTTCTTTGTTTCTTACGATCACCTGTGAATTTACCCGTTTTGATGACCCCAAGCGAGTGTCGGCAGGTGAGCAATTGTTATTGAACCCGAATGGCGGTGCAATCGCTTTGCTCTCCACCACGCGAGTAGTGGGAGTGCAGGGGGCAGTTGACCTTAATGATGCTATTTTCGATACTGTTCTAGCAAGACCCGGTGGTCAGCCTCAAACCTTGGGGCAGATCATTCGAGCGGCTAAAAATGACCTTTTGGTTAGGAGCAGATCTACCAAGACTAAGTTTTCCTTGATTGGGGATCCGGCGCTTCGTTTGGCAATCCCATATAATGAAGTACATACAACCGAGATCAACGGGAAGCCGGTTAGTCAGGCCAATAATGATACTATCAAAGCATTGTCTTTGGTAAATATAAGAGGAGAAGTACGCGATTTGCTTGGGGATAAGCTCAACAATTTTACCGGTATTTTAAATGTAAGTATATATGATAAGGAGGTGGAGCGACAAACCTTAGCCAATGACGGAATCGGGGCACCGGTGAATTTCAAAGAACGCAATAGCTTACTTTATCGCGGTAAGGTAGAAGTGCAGAATGGTGACTTTGAGGTCGAGTTCCGGGTTCCTTTAGGAATCAATTATCGCTTTGGCGACGGAAAGTTCTCTTATTACGCCTTTGATGCGGAAGCGGATATTGATGCCGCAGGATATTACGATACGATCACCGTAGGTGGCTACAATGAAAATGCTCCCGCCGATGATCTCGGTCCAGAGATTTCACTCTATATGAACGACGCCTCATTCGTACGCGGAGGAATTACCGGTCAGGACCCCTTTATCTATGCCGAACTTCGTGACTCATCCGGTATTAATACGGTGGGTAATGGCGTGGGACAAGACCTGCGTGCCGTCTTGAATGATGCCAATGACCGTCCTTTCATTCTCAATGAATTTTATGAGGCCGATCTCAATAGTTATAAAAGCGGTACGGTACGTTATCAGCTATTTGATCTAGAGCCAGGAACTTATTCCTTAAATATGCGTGCCTTCGATATTTATAATAATCCGGCAGAGGCGAGCACCGAGTTTATAGTAGCCGAATCGGCTGACTTAGCTTTAAGGCGAGTATTGAACTACCCCAATCCCTTTACTACTTATACGGAGTTTCAATTCGAACACAATCGGGCCAATCAACCCTTAGAGGTCCAAGTGCAAATTTTCACCGTATCCGGTAAATTGATCAAAACCATTAATCGTTCTGTTACCAGTTTCGGTAATCGAGTAACTGGAATTGATTGGAACGGATTGGATGATTATGGTGATAAGATCGGGAAAGGGGTGTATGTTTACCGCTTGAAAGTGCGTTCGGTTAGCGATAACTCTAGTGCTGACGAATACGAAAAGCTAGTAATACTACGTTAAAGCTCCGTTTCTATTTAAAACCTATTTTTGCCCCTTCAAAAGATTTAAGATGAAGTACTTTTTGGCACTATTTGTATTGATTTTCAGCACCCTTGGCCTGCGGGCTCAATTTGGTGCCTTGGAAGGCGATAGTGATTACTTTGAAGCCCTGCGTACCATTTCGGTAGCAGTACCGATCATTGCGGTTTCGCCCGATGCCAGAGCTGGCGGGATGGGCGATGTAGGTGCAGCGACCAGTGCCGATGTTAATTCGATATATTGGAATACTGCTAAATTGGCCTTCATGGAAGAAGGCACTCGTAGTTTGGCGATGTCTTACACCCCTTGGTTGAACCGCTTGGTGAACGATATCAATTTGGCCCACTTATCTTATGGTTTCAAATTCGATGAGCGTCAGGGATTAGCTTTTGCGATGCGCTATTTCTCTTTAGGTGAAATTAACTTTCGTGATGAGCAAAACACTCCACAGGGCACCGGTCAGCCTTATGAACTTACCCTAAATGCTGGTTATGGTCTTAAGTTGAGTGAATATTTTAGCATGGGAGTAGGCTTGCGTTACATCTTTAGCGACCTAACTAATGGTTTGCAAACCGCCGGAATCGAAACTACTCCAGGTAGTTCGGTAGCGGTAGATCTTGGCTTTTATTACCAAAGTAGAAGATATCCCATGGGAGGTGGCGCTGCGCAATCTTTTAGTGGTGGATTAAATATCTCCAATGTGGGAGGTAAGATCTCTTACGGTAGTTCACAGGAATCGGCCGATTTCTTACCAGCCAATATGCGTTTAGGTGGTGCATATCACTACGAGATCGATCGCTATAACAAGGTTTCCTTTTATGCAGATGCTAACAAGCTGTTGGTACCTACTCCTCCTATTCGTGATAATAATGGAGAGATCATCGCTGGATTAGATGATAATGTATCGGCCTTTGCAGGGGTTTTTCAATCTTTCAATGATGCACCCGGTGGGGCAAGTGAGGAGTTTGAAGAAGTTAACTTCAATGTAGGTGTAGAGTATTGGTATGATAATAAATTCGCTTTCCGTGGTGGTTACCAGTACGAGGATCCTGAAAAGGGATATCGCCAATATTATACCATTGGTTTAGGAATTCAGTACAATGTATTTGGATTGGATTTTGCTTATTTAATACCAGCTTCTGCGGTGGTAAGAAGTCCATTAGAAAACACTCTGCGCTTTACCTTGTTGTTTAATTTCGAACAAGCGCAGTAATTATTGAAAGAAGATTCTAAAATAGAAGTTAGCTGCACCCTATATCCGCAGAGCTTCGATGCTTTAAAAAGTCGTGAGCTGGCCTTAGTTTTAAAGGCGAAGCAAGCCAGGGCTACCAGTCATTCACCGTATTCCAATTATACCGTTGGTGCCGCACTTTTGCTATCTAATGGTGAAATCGTTAGTGGGTCTAATCAAGAGAATGCCGCTTATCCCAGTGGATTATGCGCGGAGCGAACGACCATGTTTGCGGCCGGAGCACTCTATCCTCAGGAAAGTTTTCAAGTTTTGGCGGTGGCAATTCCCGATGATGCGGATGGTCTACCTTCCCCATGCGGCGCCTGTCTGCAGGTCATGGCGGAGTATCAGCACAAGCAAAAATCGCCGCTAAAGATCCTTTTGATTCACCCCAAAAGGGAATTGGTTTATGTTGCCGATGGCCTTCAACATATGTTACCTTTCTCTTTTGATGAAAGTCATTTGCCTAAGAAGTGATAGGCTAAGCGCTTTTATATAAATTTGCCAGTTCATAGAGATAAAGAAACATGCCAAAGAAAAAGATCACCAAAAGTGTATACCTCAAATGGTACGAGGATATGCTATTCTGGAGAAAGTTTGAAGATAAGGCGGCAGCCCTTTATATCCAGCAAAAAATACGTGGCTTTCTGCACCTTTATAATGGTCAGGAAGCAGTGCTTGCCGGATCGGTCTTCGCCATGGAAGAGAATGATCGTATGATTACGGCCTACAGGAATCACGTGCAACCGATCGCTTTGGGGGTAGACCCTAAAAAGATTATGGCTGAGCTATGTGGTAAAGTAGACGGTACTTCTCAAGGAAATGGTGGTTCGATGCACATGTTCTCTAAAGAGCATAATTTTTTTGGTGGTCATGGTATTGTTGGTGGCCAAATTCCTTTAGGTGCCGGATTGGCTTTTGCCGATAAGTATTTGGAAACTGGAGCGGTTACCTTAACCTATATGGGAGACGGTGCAGTGCGTCAGGGATCATTCCATGAAACCTTGAATTTGGCGATGTTATGGAATCTACCCGTAGTTTTCGTTATCGAGAATAATGGCTATGCCATGGGGACTTCAGTTGAACGTACCGCAAATCATACCGATATATATAAACTTGGTTTAGGCTATGAAATGCCTTGTGAGCCGGTAGACGCGATGGACCCTAGTACGGTTTATGCTGCGGTTCAAGAAGCGGCAGACCGAGCCCGAAAAGGCAATGGTCCAACTTTATTGGAGATGCGTACCTATCGCTATAAAGGGCACTCTATGTCAGATGCCCAACACTATCGCACTAAAGACGAGGTGGCTGAGTATCAAAAACGTGATCCGATCGGGATCGTAGAAAAGACCATTAAGGATAAGAAGTACGCAAGTGCTAAAGATCTGGAAGAGATCGAGCAGCGCGTGAAGGATCGGGTTAATGATTGCGTGAAGTTCGCAGACGAATCTGAGTTCCCCACCGCCGACAATCTGTACAAGAATGTGTACATTCAAGAAGACTATCCATTCATTAAAACACTTTAATAGATCTCATGGCTGAAGTAGTAACAATGCCACGTTTGAGCGATACCATGGAAGAAGGTACCGTTGCTAAATGGCATAAGGAAATTGGCGATAAAGTAGAAGAAGGAGATCTCTTAGCGGAGATCGAGACCGATAAAGCCACCATGGAATTCGAGGCCTTTCAAGAAGGGGTCCTTTTACATATTGGAGTAGAAGAAGGAAACACCGCTCCGGTTGATTCTATCTTGGCCGTTCTAGGAGAAAAGGGAGAAGACATTTCTTCCATTTTAGAAGGAGGCGATGATTCTGCTAAGGAAGAATCTAAAGATGAAACGGCGGCCCAGGAAAAATCCAAGGAAGATAATTCATCCGATTCGACGCCTTCAGCGCAAGCGGAAAGCACGGATAGCTCTTCAAACGGAGACCGTATTAAAGCTTCTCCACTTGCTAAAAAGTTGGCTGAAGATAAAGGCATTGATATTGCTAAGGTGAAAGGTAGCGGTGAAGGTGGTCGTATCGTTAAACGTGATATCGATAATTATAAGGAATCTTCAGCTCCAGCTTCGGCGGAAGCGCCCCGTGTAAACATGGCATCCGCCGGTGCTGCACCGAGCGGTATGTCTTACGATGAGGTTCCGGTAAGTCAGATGCGTAAAACTATTGCCCGTCGACTAAGCGAGTCCAAATTCTCGGCGCCACACTTTTACTTGACCCTGGATATCGACATGGATAATGCGATCGAGGCTCGTAAGAAGATCAATGCGGTAGCTGAACAGAAGATTTCTTTTAACGACTTCGTGATCAAAGCTGCGGCAGTGGCCCTTAAACAGCATCCAACCATCAACTCTAGTTGGGCGGGTGATACTATCCGTCGTAATCATGATGTGAATATTGGTATGGCGGTAGCCGTTGATGAAGGTCTTTTGGTACCCGTAATTCGTCACGCGGATCAAAAAGGATTGGCCACCATTAATAAAGAAGCCAAAGAATTTGCCGGTAAGGCTCGCGATAAGAAATTACAGCCTGAAGAATGGGAAGGTAATACCTTTACTATCTCTAATTTGGGCATGTTTGGTATTGAAGAGTTCACGGCTATTATCAATGCACCCGATGCATGTATTCTTGCGGTTGGAGGCATTAAGCAGGTGCCGGTAGTAAAAGATGGTGCGGTGGTGCCAGGAAATGTAATGAAGGTAACACTAAGCTGCGATCACCGAGTGGTAGATGGTGCTAGTGGCGCTGCATTCTTACAAACCTTTAAGGGTATCTTAGAGAACCCACTAAATATGTTATTATAATCTTTTTTAGTATAAAGCAAAGCCTCGGTATAACCGGGGCTTTTTTATTTTTAAGCTATGAATGTACTTATTACCGGAGCAAGCAGAGGTATTGGCAAAGCAAGCGCAGAACTTTTTGCCGAAAAGGGTCATCAGGTTTATGCTGTTGCACGTAATGCGGAAGCGATCGATGCGCTGGCGAAGCAGCATGATAACATTAAGGCTTTGCCCTTAGATATTAATAAGCTTGACGCCGCTCAGGCAGTTTTAGCGGCTAATGTAGAGTCGGTAGACCTTTTGATTCACAATGCCGCGGCCTTCATTAATAAACCCTTTCGGGAGATGGAGTACCAGGATATGCAGTCGGTATATCATACCAATGTTTTCGTGCCCTACTTTTTAACCCAGGCTCTTCTTTCCAAAATGAAGCCTGGTACCCAAGTCTTAGCGGTGTCTAGTGTGGGTGGTTTGGGCGCTACTTTGAAGTTTCCAGGCCTATCGGTATACAGTAGTTCTAAAGGAGCGCTTAATATAATTGTGGAATGTTTGGCCGAGGAATTAAAGGGAGAAGGTATAATTGTGAACGGTTTGGCTTTAGGATCTAGCGCAACGGAGATGTTCAAAGCGGCATTTCCCGACTTAGAAGCAGCTACACAACCTGAGGATATGGCGCGGTTCATCGTTAATTTCGCCCTTCAGGCGCCGGGATTGGTTAACGGAAAGGTCTATCCGGTAAGTGCTCAGAACCCCTAATTGAAATTATTCGTACGCATTATCAGTCACTTGCGATAATGGTGCGATAAAATATTCACGAAGCTTTGTTGAAAGCTGAAGTCGCTGTATATTTGCCGCCCCTTACAACAGAGGGAAACATTGTTCTTAACACGGTTGGAAAAAATTACGAAAGGTTTATTGTGAGTAAAAAAACTCACCGTATATTTGCCGACCCGTTTCGCCTGAAAGGGGAATTTGAGAAAAGTTCTTTGAAATATTGGAAGTAGTAATGAAAACAGCGGTTAACAAGCTGATTTTCAGAGTAATTCCAATTACTTCAAATTTTTTTTCAGATAGTTTTGGTGGTTTACAGAATGTGTATACATTTGCAGCCGCAAAAAACGCGAGAGAAGTTCTTTAAAATATTGATAAGAGAAAGCACACAAAGGTAAAATGAAGCTCGTCAATTTGAGTTCAAGGAATCAAATGATCTTACAACGGAGAGTTTGATCCTGGCTCAGGATGAACGCTAGCGGCAGGCCTAACACATGCAAGTCGAACGGTAACAGTTCCTTCGGGAAGCTGACGAGTGGCGCACGGGTGCGTAACGCGTATGCAACCTACCTCTATCAGGGAGATAGCCCGGAGAAATCCGGATTAATATCCCATAG
>CBFHJH010000004.1:132165-181416 GCA_965656185.1 Croceimicrobium sp. | reverse complement strand
TAGGTCGGGGCCGGACAACCACTAACTGGAATTAAGAAGGTATAGAATTCGGGTAGTTCGATACCACACTCATTGGTAAGGGTGGTGCCATCGTTACCCCGCCGAATTTGTAATACATAGGTACCATCCACGTCGAGTGGCTGATTTAGTACTAAGTCGAGGTTACGAGATACCAAGAACTGACAATTAGTGCGTACGTCGATGATAGGACGAGCAACGCCATCCGGTCCGATCAGACGGAAGTCGGTAGGCACCGCCGAAGCACAACGTACATTATTATTAAATTCAATAGAAACTAAGGAGTCGAAACAATTATAGCCTTGGAATACTGGAATTTGATGTACCGTAGCCGTTCCATTGGAGATCGAATCTTCTCCGTAGAATACCGCCATATTGTACTGTGCTTTCATCGAGTCGATCTGCGCTTGGGTAAAGTTGTTTAACTGGGCATTATTGCTTGCTGCGGTAATCGAAACACGAGGCCCTGAGGCAGAGGTAGGATTACAATTAGCCGTTACCGGAACTTGGATCTCACGTACCGTCTCACCAATATTTACCCACTGCAAACTCACCGCGTCAAAACGCCAGTCTTCTACAATGATCTTTACTACATAAGAACCTTGTTGAGAGGGGCTAAAGCGGAAAATGCCGCTTTGTTGATCGATCACAATACCGGTAGAACTTGGAAATGGCGCGTTAACGCTATAGCCGGAATTAAAAGCGATCAAGGCACCTGGCCCACAAGTGGTACCCGATTCAGGATGTCCGAAGCGGTAACGAATACTATCGTTATCGTTGTCTACCGCTGCTTGAATAAACTCGAAAGGCTTTGCGCCAGGTTGGGTTAAACAAAATGCTTTACCTGCAGGCGCTTGAATTTCGGGCGAAGAGCTTTCGCCCAAAGTGTTATTAAGTTTAGCTTCTAGGTACATATTGCGCCCCGAAGAACCTACCAAGTTATCGGATACGTCACGACAGCATACCGCATTGGCAGTAAACTTGAAGTCACCACAGGTACCGGGTAAACTAGTAAAGCCTGAGAATTTATGTACGGAAAGATCTTTATAGGAAGGGTCCGAAGCATTGGCACACTCATCGAGTCCAGGAACGATCCATCCTCCGAAGTTATCACCTGGTGAGGCTTGGCCTGGGGGAGGCTGGATGCGGTTTAAGGTAACCGTAACATCCGGAAAGCAGCTACTGGTAATACATACATTCTGGGTGGTCTGGGTGATACTAGCACCACCATTGTTACGGTACCAGTTCACAAAAACCTCGTATCGACTAGAGTCATTCGCGGTAGGTGCCCAGCGATAATAGATCTCACCACTAGAGAAGTGAGAGGCCTTGGCATCCTGTCCGCTTATCAATAAGCCGAATAAGGCGGCAAAAAGAATAAACTTCTTTAAATTCATAATCCAAATTCTTAAGGAGGTAAAAGTAAAGCTTAAGGCCTAGTCTACAAAGCGTTTAGGGCTATCAATAAGTTTAAGCGGGCTTTGAGCTTGTTTTAGGTTAGTTGAACGGAAATTTCATAGGGCATCAAGCTTTTACGTACTTTCGCAGAAATTTGAAAAGGTCTCCTAGATGAAGATGAAGACGATCCGTAATTTCTGCATTATTGCGCATATCGACCACGGTAAAAGCACCTTGGCCGACCGATTACTTGAGCATACGCAGACCATTTCCGATCGGGAAAAAAAGGATCAATTGCTGGACGATATGGATTTGGAGCGTGAGCGTGGTATTACCATTAAGAGCCACGCCATCCAAATGGACTTCGTTAAAGATGATGAGAGATTTACCTTAAACTTGATTGATACCCCGGGGCACGTAGACTTCTCTTACGAAGTGTCAAGGGCAATCGCTGCTTGTGAAGGCGCTTTGTTGGTGGTTGATGCAGCGCAGGGAATTCAAGCTCAAACAATTTCCAATCTCTATTTGGCGCTGGAGCACGATCTCGAGATCATCCCGGTTCTTAATAAGGTGGACCTGCCCAGTGCAAATCCCGAAGAAGTAAAAGATCAGATCATAGACTTGATCGGTTGCGAGGATGAAGATATTCTGATGGCTTCGGCTAAAACCGGCCTTGGTGTTAACGCAATCCTAGACGCAATTGTAGAGCGAATCCCGGCCCCAGAAGGTGATCCCGATGGTCCATTGCAGGCCTTAATATTCGATTCCGTTTTTAACCCCTATCGCGGTATAGAAGCCTTCTTTAAGGTGGTAAACGGTAAGATTCGCAAGGGAGAGCAGGTAAAATTCATGAACACGGG
The DNA here is from genome assembly GCA_965656185.1 of Croceimicrobium sp. GTDB lineage: Bacteria > Bacteroidota > Bacteroidia > Flavobacteriales > Schleiferiaceae > Croceimicrobium. Next base: position 179,140 of record CBFHJH010000004.1, on the reverse strand, counting down.
CAGTAAGTACTACGCCGATGAAATCGGAGTTTTACGCTTAAGCCAAGAATCGCAGAAGGAAATCGGTACGGGTAATGTTGGTTACATTATTTCGGGTATCAAGGAAGCCAAAGAGGTAAAAGTTGGTGATACCATTACCAGTTTTGAGCGGCCAGCCGAAAATGCAATTGCTGGTTTCGAGAACGTCAAGCCAATGGTATTCGCCGGTATTTACCCGGTAGATACCGAAGATTTTGAAGAACTACGCGCTTCCCTTGAAAAATTACAACTCAATGATGCCTCTTTAACCTTCGAGCCCGAGTCATCGGCAGCCCTAGGCTTTGGTTTTCGTTGTGGTTTCTTGGGCATGTTGCACATGGAGATCATCCAGGAACGTCTGGAGCGCGAATTTAATATGACGGTAATTACTACCGTACCCAACGTAAGTTATTACGCTTACATGAAGAAGGATCCCGACACTCGAGTGATCGTAAATAACCCAACCGAGTTTCCCGATCCCACCAAGATGGAGCATATCGAAGAGCCCTACATTCAGGCTCAGATCATTACCAAGGCCGATTATGTGGGCGCTGTAATGAACTTGGCGATCGAAAAACGTGGGGTTTTGAAAAATCAGGTTTATCTCACCTCAGAACGGGTAGAGATGACCTTCGATATGCCTTTGGCTGAGATCGTTTTTGACTTTTATGATCGCTTGAAGTCGATTTCTAGAGGTTATGCCTCATTTGACTATCATCCCGTGGGATACCGCGAAAGCGATATGGTAAAAGTAGATGTAATGCTCAATGGCGACCCAGTAGATGCTTTGTCGGCTTTAATTCACCGTTCTAATGCCTACGACATTGGTAAGAAGATCTGTGAAAAGTTAAAGGAGCTCATTCCTCGCCAGCAGTTTATGATTGCTATTCAGGCGGCGATTGGGGCGAAGATCATTGCCCGCGAAACTTTGAGTGCCTTGCGGAAAGACGTTACCGCTAAATGTTATGGGGGTGACATCTCGCGGAAGCGTAAACTCCTAGAAAAGCAGAAAGCCGGTAAAAAGCGCATGCGTCAAGTAGGAAACGTAGAAATTCCGCAGCAGGCCTTTTTAGCGGTTTTAAAGTTGAACGACTAGAAGCCTAGACTACCTTTTACTCTCTTTAAAACTTCTTGAGCGATGGGACGTACCTTGGCTGCGCCTTCGCTCAGTTTTTGTTCTATTTCCGCCGGGTTTTCGATCAGGGCCTGATATTTCTCGCGGGCCGGACCGTAAATTTCTTTGATAAGGTCCAACAGGGCTTTTTTAGCGTGGCCATATCCGTAGTTTCCTCCCAGGTAGTTTTGTCGCATTTCGGCGATTTGTGCTTCGCTAGCCAATAACTGATAAAGGGCAAATACGTGGCAAGTATCTGGGTCTTTAGGTTCCTCCAGTGGGGTGCTATCGGTAAGAATACCCATCACTTGTTTCTTGAGGGTTTTGGCTGGCGCGAAAAGATCGATGGTATTGCCATAGCTTTTGCTCATCTTTTGGCCATCGGTGCCTGGTACAGTTTTCACACTTTCTCGAATCACTGATTCAGGGAGCCTCAGGATATCTTCACCGGCAGCTCTATTCAAAGCACCGGCCATATCACGCGTCATTTCTAGGTGTTGCTTTTGATCTTTACCTACGGGCACTTGATCGGCATCATACAGAAGGATATCGGCCGCCATTAAAACGGGATATGTAAATAAGCCCGCATTAACATCACTTAAACGATCGCTTTTGTCTTTAAAGCTGTGGGCATTGGCTAACATCGGGAAAGGGGTGAAACAGGAGAGGTACCAGCTTAATTCGGTAACCTCCGGGATATCGCTTTGGCGGTAGAAGAAATTTTTATCGGCATCGAAACCTAAAGCCAGCCAGGCAGCGGCCACGGCGTAAACACTTTCTTTACGTTTCTCAGCGTCCTTCAATGAGGTAAGAGAATGGAGGTCGGCGATAAAGAAAAATGACTCATTCTTCGGGTTTTCCGAAAGTTCGATACCAGGTTCAATTGCCCCTAGGGCATTCCCCAAATGTGGGATTCCGCTACTTTGAATTCCGGTTAAGACGCGCGCCATGGCTAATATTCATTAATTAGAAGCCACAAATGTAATAAGCCCGACGCCAAGACCGGGGCTTTATTTTATTTTTGCCGCTTCACCATGAGATATATCCTTGCACCATTATACCGGGTTTGGTTTTACATAGCGGTTTTTATCGCTATAATGGCCGTTTTACCCTTTATTTTGTGGGCTTCTTCATCTCCTAAGTATTACTTGCAGTTCTTTTACTGGGAGCGGATTTGGGCCCGTATCGTATTGTTTTTGATGGGCTACCGGCTCAAAGTGAATTGGGAGCAAAGGCCAGACCCGAAAGGACAGTATATCATCTGCGCCAACCATACTAGTATGTTGGACATCATGCTTACCCTAGCTGTTTTCCCCATGCCTTTTCTTTTTATCGGTAAAAAGGAGCTTTCTAAGTTGCCCATTTTCGGCTTTTTCTACAAGCGTACCAATATCTTGGTCGATCGATCCAGCCTTAGCAGCCGTAAAATGACCTATCAATTGGCGGGCGACAAGTTAGACGAAGGATTAGGAGTTTGTATTTATCCCGAGGGAATGGCTCCACGGGAAGAAGTAACCTTGGCGCCTTTTAAAAGTGGGGCCTTCCGCTTATCGGCCAGCAAAGGGGTTACGATAATTCCGGCTAGCTTTCACGATTGTAAACGGCTTCTACCCTATGACCCATTTCGGGCGAAACCGGGAACCTTAAGAGTGGATGTGCACTCATTCTTAGAGCCTAAGGCGAATAATTTGGAAGAAGCAGAGCGCTTAAAAAAGGAATGTTACCGCATAATTTTGCAATCTTTGCAACAGAAATCATCGTCATGAAAATTTCCAAGGAAGAGGTAGAGAAATTGGCGCATTTAGCGCGTTTGCAGTTTAGTGCGGAAGAGATCGCATCGATGCAGCAGGATATGGATAAGATCTTGGGCTTTGTGGATAAGATCAGCGAACTAGACTTGGAAGGAGTTGAGCCCTTGATCTACATGAGCGATGAACGCAATGTGCTTCGTAAAGATGAGGTGGAGCAAACGATCACTAAAGACGAGGCCTTAAAGAATGCTCCAGATAAGGACACGGATTACTTCCGGGTGCCTAAGGTCTTGAAGCGCGAAGAGGATTAAAAAGCCTCAAAGCGAAAATCGCGGATTATTACTTCTGGCGAATCACCATCCAATTCTTTTTGTGGGCCTAAAAGCCAAAAATTCACGTGAGCTTGAACTCCTAAGCCAGGTTTAGGAACGGTTATGGCCGATGATCGTTTTCCCCCAACCGATTTCTGCCGGAGCGGATTCTTAAAACTGTAGTGGAATCGATCTACCAAATTTTCCTTGATGGGCTTTGCTCCTCGGTAGCTTGCGAAGCTAACCGAAGTATCGCGCCACTCGATAATATGGGTACTAATGCCGCTTAAAGCGGAAGGGCTCAAATGAGAGGAGTAGCTACGTTCTTGGTGCAACCGCTCTAAAGCCACCGGATGAACCGAATAGTGCAGCAGACTGGCGGCAAGCGGAAAACCCCACTTCGAAAACTCTATGTCTACCTCGCTATTAGCCTGCGTTTCGAAACTGGAATGATCCCAGGTGAAAAGGCCTAAGACCATATTGGATTCAAATTGTTGAAAATCGCTTTCCAGGGTAAATTGATAGCGACCATAACCGAGTGTATCTAGGCTATTGATCTCCACGCAGTAGACCCTATCTCTTGCTTGATGCAAACGCAAGTGTAGGTGTCCACGCCAATCACGGTAAATACTCTGTTTAGACTGACCAAAGAAATTATTCCCAGGACCACGCTTAAAGTCACCCCCTTTGACGGCCCATTGCCGTTCGGCAAAGGAAATTTGGGCTTGGCCTTCCTGTAAGACCGCCCCACTGCGACAGGCCGAAAGGGCCAGGCCGAGACCAAGGAGTCCGTATAAAGCTCTAGGGCATTTCACTTCACTAAGGTGCAAAAATTTGCATTAGGGATAGGAACGAAAAACCCGGATTAGCTGATGCCGACGGGCCAGCCATGAGCAGGCGTACAGAGGAAGCCCGCGCAAGGCTTGGCCAAGCCGGGCAGAAGCTAAACGGATTTGTAGTGGATAGCCCGTAAATGCCCTAAATTAGCACCATTAAAAATTTTAGTCATTGATGAAATGAAGAAACCTATTCTGCTTTTTACTTTCCTTTTATTGTTAAGCAGCGCTTGCGTTACCATTCCACACTCGGCCCATTCTATCGCGGCCACCTCACTCGAAAAACCCATAGCTCCTGAGGAAGGGACTAAAATCATGGTTCCCGTTTCTGGTGGAGTGTCTTTTTATGATGTAGACCCCCCTTTTGCCGAAGATCGCGACCTGCTAAATGACGTGAATTTGCGGTCTTACTTTGGCGAGGCAGGAGTCAGTTTTGCGAAGAGACTGCAAGCCGGATCACCCGCAGGGATTAGTGGAGGTATTAGTGCCTTTAGCTACTCAGGTCGCTCTATTGGTCCAGAAGAGGCCTTACTATATGGGCAGCAACGTCGCAATCGCTTTCAAGGTTACGGAGGGCGTTTAAACTTTGGCTTCGACCTTAACTATGATGCGGATAGGTCGAGAATTACATGGCGCGTGTTTAACGCCCAAGTTTGCTATGCCAGAGAAAGTGGAGCTTATGGAGAATACCGCCAGGTAGCGATCGATAGCAGCCGAGGCTATAATTTATTTTACAACAGTGAATATCAGGTAACCCCTAGCGCCTCCGACTTTTTAAGTGCTCACTTTTATACGGAGGTGATTTTCGATTATATGGACTATGGCTTGGTTTTCGGGATTGGCGGTTTATCCCATTATAGTCAGGATGATATTGGCTCCTGGTCTAATTACCTTTTCAGTGGTAGTTTACACGCAGGCTTTAATATTAAGAACTTTTATGCCCGAGTTAATTTTGGCACGATAAGTCTATCCTTTTTGCCGGTGGGTGGTCCCTTCGACATGAATCTAGTGGCCGGTTACCGTTTTAAATTTTAGGTAAAAAAAAGCCCCTCACATTGGAGGGGCTATTCAATTATAAGAAGAAGGTTTTAAACTAAACCTTGGTCTATCATAGCGTCGGCTACTTTTACAAAGCCGGCAATGTTGGCGCCTTTTACGTAATCAACAAAACCATCGGCATCAGTACCATACTGACGAGCGTTATCGTGAATATTGGTCATGATCTCACGTAATTTAGAATCTACTTCTTCGGCGGTCCAGTTTAAACGTTGGCTATTTTGAGCCATCTCTAAAGCCGAAGTGGCAACACCACCGGCATTAGAAGCTTTACCCGGGGCAAAAAGGATCTTGGCTTCGTGGAAGGCATGGATCGCTTCAGGTGTGCTAGGCATGTTTGCTCCTTCCGAAACGGCCATTACGCCATTCGATAAGAGTTTCTTGGCGTCATCGCCATCCAGTTCGTTTTGAGTAGCACAAGGCAAAGCGATGTCTACTTTATGGCTCCAAGGACGTTCGCCGGCATGGAAATTAACACCATCGAATTTATCTGCTACCTCATGGATGCGACCACGACGCACGTTTTTCAATTCCATCACGAAGTTTAAAATTTCTTCGTTGATGCCATTTTCGGCGTAAATATGTCCAGAAGAGTCGGATAGACTAACCACGGTACCGCCTAATTGCTGTACTTTCTGACAAGCAAATTGCGCTACATTCCCTGAACCGGAGATGGCCACACGCTTACCCTTAAGGGTTTCGCCTTTGGTTTTAAGCATTTCTACGGTAAAGTATACTGCACCATAACCGGTAGCTTCGGGACGAATCAGTGATCCTCCCCAGTTTATACCCTTGCCGGTAAGAACACCGGTAAACTCATTTCTTAATCGCTTGTACTGGCCAAACATGTAACCGATCTCGCGACCGCCCACGCCGATATCACCAGCTGGCACATCGGTGTCGGGACCAATATGACGTTGCAGCTCGGTCATGAAAGACTGGCAAAAACGCATTACTTCGTTATCGGATTTTCCTTTGGGGTCGAAATCAGATCCACCTTTACCGCCACCGATAGGTAGAGTGGTTAGGGAGTTTTTAAAGATCTGTTCGAATCCCAGAAATTTAAGGATCGATAGGTTAACCGAGGGGTGGAAACGGAGTCCGCCTTTATAAGGTCCGATTGCAGAGTTAAATTCTACGCGGTAACCACGGTTGATTTGAGGTTTCCCTTGATCGTCTAACCATGGCACGCGGAACATGATCACACGTTCTGGTTCAACGATACGTTCAAGAATCTTCGCATTATCATACTTAGGATGTTCTTGCACGAAGGGGATGATCGCTTCGGCAACTTCTTCAACAGCTTGAAGAAACTCTGGTTCATGACCATTCTTGGCCTTAACCATATCCATGAACGCGTTGATTTGAGAGGTGAAATTTGCAGACATAGATTATGCAATTAATTAGGCCACAAAAGTAGCTTTTATTTTAATCTGCACCTAGCCCAAAATATCTTGTTCCTGGCTTTAATCTCGAAGGCCTAAAAGGCTTTGACCCAGAATTAAATTTTAATTTTACCGCTTAAATTTTTTTGGATGAAAGTATTGGTTTTAGGCGGCGGAGGCCGTGAGCACGCAATAGCATGGAAAATAGCCCAAAGCGCTGACTGTGAGAAGGTATACCTAGCTCCTGGAAATGCCGGAACGGCAAGCTTTGCAATCAATGTAGCTCTTTCACCAGAAGATTTTGCCGGGCTAAGAGCACTGGTGCTAGACGAGAAGATCGATATGGTAGTAGTGGGACCTGAGGCACCTTTAGTGGCGGGAATCGTAGATTTCTTTAAGAATGATCCCAGTTTGAGTAAGGTGCACATCATTGGACCAGACCAACAAGCGGCCGAATTAGAGGGCTCCAAGAAATTCGCGAAAGAATTCATGGCCAAATACAATATTCCTACCGCGGCCTACCAGAGCTTTAATTCGGACCAAATCCCGGTGGCCCAAGAATTTTTAGAAAGCCTGCAGCCTCCTTATGTGCTCAAGGCCGATGGTTTGGCTGCTGGCAAAGGGGTTTTGATCATTGATGACTTAGCCGAGGCAAAAAGCCAGGTAGCGGAAATGTTAGGAGGAAAGTTTGGTGAGGCTAGCAAGACCTTGGTGATCGAGGAGTTTTTAGATGGGATCGAGTTTTCGGTCTTTGCCTTGACCGATGGTAAGTCTTACCATATTCTCCCAGTAGCAAAAGATTACAAGCGTATAGGTGAAGGCGATACCGGCCCTAATACGGGCGGAATGGGGGCTGTTTCTCCTGTGAGTTTTGTTGATGATGATCTTATGCGAAAGGTAGAGGAGCAGATCGTGGCCCCAACCATTAAAGGTTTAGCCGCTGAAGAATACCACTACCTTGGTTTTGTGTTCTTTGGTCTGATCAAAGTGGGCGACGAACCCAAGGTGATCGAATACAATGTTAGGATGGGAGACCCGGAAACAGAAGTGGTAATGCCGCGTTTGGCTAGCGACCTTTTAGGGCATTTAAAAGCTGCGGCTGAAGGGACCCTCGACCAAGAAGAATTGAAAGAGACCGAAGATTATTGCACCACAGTGATGGTCGTTTCGGAAGGCTATCCCGGATCTTATCCCAAAGGGAAAGTAATTACCGGTTTGGCGGATGTAGACCAAGCGATCGTTTTTCACGCGGGCACCAAACTAGAGGGTGAAAAAGTCCTGACCAATGGCGGACGTGTAATCGCTATGAGCGGAAGGGGAGAAACAAAAGAAGCCGCCCTTAGCAAAAGCTATGCAGCGGCTAAAACCATTTGTTACGAAGGAATCCAATACCGCAGTGATATTGGTTTTGACCTTTAGAGATTATTTTTCTCCGCGCTTGGCGTGACCGGCCATTTCTCTCATCCAGTACAAGAAAAGAACAGCGATAACTAATGAGAAGAAAATATTAGGAAGATTCTCAGCCGCGGTTAACAAGCCGAAAGTCCAAGTGAAAAAATCTCCTAAAGCGTAAACAAGATCCTTAAATTGCATAGCTAATTATTTAAGGTTCCAAAAGTAGCTAAAAAGCCGGGATGTTCGCAAGACTCTTCAATAATATCGGACTGCGCAGTCTAGTAAATGCGCTCGGTCTTTGTTTGCTTCTCTCATTTGCTTTTTGGTGGGCGCCCCCTCATCTAATGGCATGGTTACCCTATACCGATCTAAGTTGGCACAACCTAGGCCCTTTGGGATTCTATCTGATTTTCCTTCTTTTTACGGTGGGTAGTGCCTTTGCCTTTAATGAGTGGCAAAATGATCAGCACGTTTTCGCGGGAAACTATTATTACTTCTTGTACTTTTTTTTAGGCGCAAACCTGCTTTACGTCTACTGGTCTTTTAGCGCCTATCTCTTGTCGTTACCTTTATTGCTCTTGCTAATTAGTATAGCGCGAAGAGTTACCTTACCAAAGATCGACTTAAGCCGACTTAATTTTTTAGCGGCTTTTTTAGTGGGACTGCTATCTTTCTTTGAATCTGAAGCGGTCTACCTCCTAAGTATTCCTTTATTACTCAGCTTGTTTTTTGGAGGGCTAAGTTTACAGAGTTTTGGCGCTTTGTTATTGGGCTATGGCGCAACACTTTACTTTGCCTTAGCGCTTGATTTTTTCTTTGATTGGACCTTGATCGATCAGAGCCTTGGTCAATGGTCGGAACTGACTTGGCAAATGATAGACTGGCCGGCTCAGCAATTATTTGGCCTTGGCGCTTTGACTTTGCACGTATTGATTAGCCTACTCGTGGCATATTCTCAATCGGCTCGTTATAATAATGAGCAAAAAGCTAGCCTTGGCTTCTGGCTCCTTCTATTACTTTTAGGAATCGCCGCCGTCTTGATCTTGGAACACAAAGGGCTTTGGCTAAGCCTCTGTTTGTTTCCTTATGCCTTTTTTACTGCTCGTGCCTTACAGAGCTTGGAGAACCACTGGTTGAAAGATGCTTTGGCTTTGACGCCGATATTAATTACTCTCTTCTTCGTCTTCTCCTAAAAACAAGGCCTTTAACTCGCTTGCTTCACTAGGTTTCATTTTTCCCGAAAGAATTAGCGCTAATTGACGTCTACGCAGGGCACCTTTAAAGCGATCTTTTTCGATTTCGGTTTGCGGATCGATTTGTGGAATATTGATCGGGTTGCCTAATTGATCTACAGCCACGAAGGTGTAGATCGCTTCATTGGCTTTACTTTTCTTGCCCGAAATGGTTTGGTCTTCGATAAAAACATCCACAAAAACTTCCATGCTTGAGCTAAAAGCCCGTGATACCTTGGCTTCCAAGGTTACGATGGCCCCTTGAGGAATGGCTTTATTGAAAGAGACATTGTTTACCGACGCAGTTACAACGATTCTGCGGCAATGGCGGTGTGCGGCAATCGCAGCACAACGGTCCATCCAACTCAAAAGTTGACCGCCAAAAAGATTTTTAAGATTATTGGTATCGTTCGGAAGAACGATTTCCGTCATTACCGTAAGTGAGTCCGCTGGAGTCTTAGCTTTCATGCCAAATTTTTGGCAAAGCTACGTTATTAAAGGATGTTTACCCAGGCCTGGTAATTAACTTCTTGCTTCACCTTACTGAGCAGGTTCATCGCTTGATCACTCTGCTTAAAGCGTCCGATGGCCACTCTATTCAAACCTTTACTCTTATAGGTGTAAGCCTCCCAACCATCGGACTGTAATTTCTGCATGTAACGCTGCGCATTCTGCTCTTTCGAGAAGGCACCCACGATGATCTGAGCCTTAACTTCGGCCATATCGCTTTGAAGGGAAGCGGTTGAATTCTGGGTAGAGTTGGCCTTATTGGCAGTTATAGTTTCTGGCTTGGCCTTTGGTTTTGGCTCTGTATTCAGGGGCTTTGATTTTACTATTGGTTCAAAACCCCTGGCATATGATTTTTGAAGTGGAGCATTATTTGGGCTTTGAGCCGCATCACTGCTCTCTTCGGCGCTTCCTTCAGCTTTTTTAACGTTGTAAAGTGGCTTTTCCGGAATATGAAAGTTTTCTTGATTCCAGAGGTCTTCCAAAGCACTGTTTTTAGCTTTCTCCTCGGGTACCTTTTCGTCCACTTTTTCAGTAGAAGTCTCTGATTGGGATTCTTCCTTAAAGGCATCATGCGAGGCTTCGCTAGCGTACTCGGCTGGGTTTTCCGAGATAACGTCGTCCTCTGGACCAAAACCTTTATTTAGCCGTGTGCCACTGCTAAAGCCGATGCTTGATTCACTTTGTTCGCCAGAATCGGTAGCACTGCTATCATCCATATTGGAGGCTGGACCAAAGTAACTACTCACTGTGCCAGATAAATCGCTGAAGCCATTGGGGCTCTTCACGTAGAAATATCCGCCAACCACTAATAAAGCGGCCACTGGGCCTAAGGTGGCTACCCAACGAGTCCAGTTGGTTTTAGACTTAGTATTTTTCTGGGTAGAGCTAATTTTCACTCCACTGCGCTTGGTGTCTTTTTGATGCTTTTCGATCGCCTTTGTAACACCGCGCTTGATCTCTTGCTCGCGCTCCATAGCATTTGCTCTAAAAATGTTTAGGCCGTAGGAATAGATGTCGTAATTAACATCATGGGCAGGATTGAACTGCAACTTGCCTTTCTCATCCATAAACAATCGCCCTATACCAGAAAGGTTCACTTTCCTTCCTGCTCGCAGCGCTTTTTTCCACCCCCTAACCGAGATCTCAATGTTTTCTAAAGCAGATCGATAGGATTTACCTTCTAGGCGGGCAATATGCTGGGCCAATAAGCCATCATTATCTTGGATCCTTGCATTAAAGACCACCCTCTTGGAAGGCGGACGCAACATATGCGTAGCCGGGTTGATCTCGGCTGAGAAACTACGGGTTAAGAAGGCTCCAAAACCGGGAACCACCACACATTCGTGGTAAAATAAAAGGTTTCCTATGTAGTTGTCTAAAGTGTGTTGCAAGGCTTTTCCGCTTTTTAAGCAATTACGAAAATACTAAAATTCCTTTAAAGCCAAGCCAGAAGCTAATTTCGGAGTAGATAAAGTTTTTATGAAAGCTTCTGAAGAAACACTTTTTTACACTCTGGCTTTAAGCTTGGTAGAGGGTATAGGGCCAATCTTGGCGCGAAAATTAATTCAGCATACCGGTAGTGCGAAAGCGGTATTTGAAGAGTCTATGGGGGACTTGGTGGCCCTGGAGGGCTTTGGGACGAAACGGTTGAAGCGCCTTGAAGATAGGCGTGTTTTAGAGCGGGCCGAGCGTGAATTGAAAAAGATTAGGAAAGAGGCTTGGCACATCCACTACTGGACCGATCGAGATTTTCCACGCAGACTAAAACACTGTGATGACGCGCCGCTACTGCTATTTCAGAAAGGGCCAGCCGACTTAAATCAGCGTCGCTGCTTAGCGATGGTGGGTAGCCGTAATATCAGTGAGGCGGGGGAGATATTCATAGATCGCTTTAGCGAAGAACTCCAGACCTATGGAGTACAGGTTATTAGTGGTCTGGCTTATGGAGTAGATGGTAGAGCTCATCGGCGTGCGCTGGATTATTCGATTGGCACCGTGGCGGTGGTTGCGCATGGCTTAGATCGGATTTATCCCTACTTGCACCGCAATTTAGCGCACGCTATCCTAGATTCGGGGGGAGCGATCGTGAGTGAATTTATTAGTGAAACCAATCCCGACCGAGAGAACTTTCCGAAGCGAAACCGTATTATAGCCGGAATGAGCGATGCCGTTTTGGTAGTGGAAGCGGCCCGCAAAGGAGGGGCATTAATAACGGCTCAGTTTGCCAATGATTACAATCGAGACGTTTTTGCCGTGCCCGGAGCCCCGGGTCAGAAAGGTCGCGAGGGTTGTAATTTGTTGATTAAAAGTCATCGAGCTAATCTCTTAGAATCTGTTGCCGACCTAAAGTATATTTTACGCTGGGAGCCGCAAAAGGAGGTGAGGCCTTTGCCTTCATTCACCAAACTATCGGCCAAGGACCGCTTGCTTGTCGAGCTGCTCGGGAATAGCAAAATTGTGAAGAGCCTAGAGGATCTAAAAGTGGCTAGCGATTGGCCAACCCCTGAACTAATAAGCCGACTGGTGCTTTTAGAATTAGAAGGAATAATTAAAATATTACCAGGTAATCGTTACCGCTTAATAAGTTAAACAGGCCGTAATTACTTAGAATTATCTTAATTTCGCTGCCCATAAGGGGATATATATGAGTCAAGCACCTAAGCTTTTAATGGCCGAAGACAACGAGATCAACCGTAAGTTGGCCGATCTTCTTTTTAAACGGAATAATCTAAGTCTGGACTTCGCCGCTAATGGTCAAGAGGCAGTAGATGCCGTTCAGAATTCTACCTATGACCTGGTATTTATGGATATTGAAATGCCAGTGCTAAATGGAATTGATGCTACTAAAGCTATTAAAGAAGCTTTGGGAGAGCAAGCCCCGCCAATAATAGCTCTTACCGCTCATTCGATGGACGGTGATCGAGAGCGTTTCATGGAAGCCGGAATGGTAGATTACATTACCAAACCGATCGACTTAAATCGGTTAAAAGAACTACTTAGTCAATTTACTGACGCCTAACTGACTAATGTCATAGGCCTCCTTCTTATTTCTTGGCATCTTTGATTAAGATGCCCGAACTAGACCTACATAAGATCGAAGAATCGGCAGCCTATTTAAAAAGACATGGCTTAGCCGAGATCAAGCGCCTGATCATTTTAGGCACAGGGTTCTCGCATTTTGTTTCTCAGTTGGAATATCTGGAAAAGATCTCTTATCGCGCTATCCCGCATTTCCCCTTAGCCACAATGGAGGAGCCAGGTTACTTGTATTTTGGCGAATGGGAATCGCAACGTTTAGTGGTAATGCAAGGACGTTATCATCATTACGAAGGATACCCAGCGCAAGAAATCGTTTTGCCCTTACGGGCGATGAAGCTTTTGGGATTAAAGCAATTGATCATCAGCAATACGGCTTACAGTTTAAAACCAGAGTTGGCCAATCACAGTTTAGCCTTGATCAAAGACCACATTAACCTTATTCCCGATAATCCGCTGCGGGGCTATAACTTTGATAATTTGGGACCGCGCTTTCCAGAATTAGATGGCCTATATTCTTCTAAGTTAAGGAGGGAGGTACAAGCGATACAAAGCGAACTTAGAGATAAAAGCTTAGCCGAATTGGTCTATTTGGCCTATCCTGGACCTAATCACCCTAGTCCCGCCGAACGCAACTTTTACCGCATAGCCGGAGCCGATATTTATGGAATGAGCACCAGTCTAGAAACTATTGCCGCTGCCCACATGGGTATCGAGGTATTGGGGATCTCCCACATCTGTTCCGGTAAATCTAATCAGCCGAAAGGCCTGGCAGACCAAAAGCTAAGCCGCTTATTATTTTTTTTGCTAAAAAATCCCCTAAGCTAGATTAAACCTTTAGTTTTAACTTCTCTCTAACAGAGCATAGAAAAGGATATACAGATATTTGGGTCCTTAAAATTCTAAGTATGAAAAACTTTCTGTTCTTAGCGGCTTTGCTAATGCTGGGCACTTCTGTGTCGGCCCAAAAAATTAGTGGAAGCGCTACTTATAAGACTGCGGCCAAGATGGATGTTAAGCTACCGGATGACATTCCACCCGAAAGAAAGAAAATGATCGAAGCGCGAATGGCCCAGGCCATGCAGAAGGAATTTAGCTTGGATTTTAATCGAAATGAATCGCTTTACAAAGAGGTCGTAGAATTAGATAAGGACGGTGAAGCCCGCGGGATGCGGATGATGAGTATGTTTTCGGGCGGCACCGGTAATTTCTATAAGAACAACCGGGAGCAGCGTTATACCGATCAGACCGAGTTTTTTGGCAAAATGTTCTTGATCAGGGATAGTCTTGACCAGTACGACTGGAAACTGGAAACTGAAACCAAGACCATCGGCAATTATATCTGCAATAAAGCCACTGCCACCCAGATCCGGAAAACCCTGACTATTAAAACCGAAGACGGTGAGATGCAGGACAGCGCCGGTTTGGATTCCAATGTAATTACCGCTTGGTACACTATGCAAGTTCCTTTAAGTCATGGTCCCGACAAATACCAAGGCCTGCCTGGATTGATCTTGGAAGTACAAGACGGTGGTCGCACCATTCTATGTACCAAGGTTAGTCTCAACACCAAGGAGGAAAAAGAAATTTCGGAACCTTCTGAAGGCGATGAGGTAAACCGCGAAGAGTTCGAAGAAATTACCGAGCAGAAGATGCAGGAAATGCAAAGAATGTTCAAAAACCGCGGGAATACCCACGGTAGAGGAGGCTTTGAAATAACCATTAGTCGTTAAAAATGATTCGAAGTCTTGCAGTATTAAGCTGCCTTTTTGCCTTATCGCTTAATTTGAACGCTCAAAAGGTAGACGTTTATGGCCAGGTTTTAGGAGCTTCTGGGGAAGCGCTTGAAATGGCGAATGTCTTGGTGCTGAATCCAGAGGACTCCGCTATGGTGACCTATGGTTTTACCAATTCCGAAGGGCAATTTCGCTTTCAGCTGGAAGCGGGTAATTATCAAATCAAATACACTTATTTAGGCTTTCAGTCTCAATCGAAAAGGCTAATAGTGGAAGCAGCTTCGGAAACGATTCGATTAGAGCCGGTGCGCCTATCGGAAGACCAGGAGCTGCTCGGTGAAGTAGATGTAGTGGAGGAAATGCCCATAGTGGTGAGTGGGGATACCATTAGTTATAAGGCAGATGCTTTTACCAATGGCCAAGAGAAAAAATTAGAAGATATTCTGGAAAAACTACCTGGTTTTGAGATTGATGAAGATGGTCAAGTTAAGGTAGAAGGTAAAAATGTAGAAAAGGTCTTGGTAGAAGGAAAGGAGTTTTTTGATGGCGATACAAAAGTAGCCACTAAAAACCTTCCGGCAGATGCGATCGACAAAGTACAGGTATTGCGAAATTTTGAGGAAATTTCTCCTTTAAAGGGCTTGAGTTCCGAAGACCGCCTCGCCCTGAATATAAAACTTAAAGAGGGTAAAAAGAATCTTTGGTTTGGCGATGCGGAAGTAAAAGCCGGTGACCCAGAACGCTATTATGCCCACGGTAATGCTTTTTATTACACGCCAAAAGCAAGTTTTAATTTTATCGGTGACGTAAATAATATTGGTCGCTCGGCCTTTACCATGCGCGATTATTTCCGCTTTAGCGGAGGCATGCGTAAATTAAGTGGCCGTTCGGGTTTTAATTTCAACTTTGCTCAGGACGACCTCGGTATTCCTCTGGGTCAGAATAATCGAGCGGATGAAATAATAGGACGCTTTGGCGCAGCCAACTTTAGTTACAGTCCTCGCAAAGACCTTAACCTTTCCGGTTTTGTAATTGCTAATGAGAACGTATTAAGCAGTCCTTATACCACGAGCCGTACGTACATAGGCTTAGATAGCTTAAATAATACTCAGGAAGAACTGACCACCGAAAACTACCAACATTCTCAGGTAGCATTGGCTAAGTTTTCGGCAACCTATGAGCCAAGTGAACGAACCTATCTCAATTATGATATTTTCTTAAAATACTCGGATCAGCTTAATACCTCCCGCTTATTCTCTGAGTTTAGTGATTTCAATTTTAGCAATGACTTAAACACCCAAGAGCAACAGAAACCTTGGTCTATCGAGCAAAACTTAGAGTACTTCCAAAACCTAGGTGAAGATGTATTTGCGGTTGAGCTGCAACATTTACGGAAGCAACAAGATCCTATATTCGCCATGCAGTCGGCGCAGCTCCCTTTCTTAAGCCCCTTTATTTTTCAAGATTCTTCTCTTTACCGCTTGGTGCAAACTCGCCTGGTTAATAGCGAGAGTTTTGAAGGGAGAGCCAGCTATTACTGGGTGCTTAACAAATTCAATCACTTCGAATTTAACCTTGGTTCGGTATACAACCAACAAGACTATTCGAACCGACTGGCTGAAGGCATGGTAGAGGATGCCGATGAGTTTGCTGATCCGCGATTGCAAAATGAAGTGGATTTTAGCCTTTTAGATGGTTTCGCTGGATTGCACTATAAAACCAAGATCGGCAAGTTTACTTTCCGCCCGGGCTTCAATTATCATTACTACCGAGTAAGTGACCGCCAAATGGCTACCGAGGATACCAGAGACTATCAGGTAATTTTACCGGACGCTTTGTTGCGTTACGACTTTAGCTCAAGCCGCGGAATCGACCTGCGCTATAATATGTCGGCACAATTTAATGATGTAAACCAGGTTATGAATGGTTTGATCGTGCGCTCCTACAACTCCTTATTTACGGGGAACGATAGTTTAGATATGGCTCGGATCCATAACGTGAGCTTAATTTACCGGGATTTTAATCTGTTTAATTTCACTACCATCTTTGCCGGCTTCAACTACAGCCGCACCCAAGATCCTATTAATAATGCCGTGCAGTACTTTGGCTTACAGCAGGTCTTTAATCCCATCAATGCACAGGGCTTCAATGAGAACTTAACCGCTTTCGCATCCTATTCACGCAAATTCGAGTGGTTTAAGATAGATAGCCGAGCAAACCTTTCTTACAGCACTATTAATAATGAGGTTAATGGAAGAGAGAATGTGAACAACACTTTTGGGCAGAATTACCGTGCTAGTATCGGGACCAATTTTGATAAGTATCCCAATATTGACTTGCGTTATACCTACAGCCAAAACGACTACAGCGGAGCCCGCAGTGCCTCAACTTTTACCAATCATCAACCAAGCGTAGAGCTCAGTTGGTTCTTCTTAAAAACGATGGTCTTGCGTGCAGATTATAGCTACAATAACTATGGAAACCCTGGTTCAAGTCGCACCAATTTCGACTTTTTGAATGCAAGTTTAGAATACCAAGAACGAGATAGTCCCTGGATTTTTAGCGTGGAAGCATTGAACTTATTGAATACGGACTTTATCCGCCAAGATGCTCTAAGTGCAAACTTGATTAGCACCACCGCCTATACCGTTTTACCGCGTTTCCTTATGCTGGGAGTGCGCTACGACCTTTAGAAAGGCAGTTTTTCAAGGTCCACATTTGCCCCACTTAAAATTAGACCGATTTTCTGACCAGAGAATCGGTCTTTGTTTTTTAGAATAGCGGCTAAGGGTACGGCACAACTTGGCTCGATCACGATCTTTAGATATTGGTAGATCATCTTCATGGCCGCCACTATCTCTTCCTCTTCTACCAAGAATATATCGGTCACCAATTCTTTAATGATTTCAAAGTTCAGCGGACCCAGGGTTGTTCGCAAACCGTCGGCAATTGTATTGGGCTCGTGCTCACTAATAAGCTTCCCTCCGTAAAAAGATCGAAAAGCATCATCTGCCTGAGCCGGCTCCCCGGCATAAACCCGGCATCTTTCTGCAAAATAATGCGCGGCTAGAGCGCTTCCTGCTAGCAGTCCACCGCCACCCACGGGGCAAAACAAGGCATCAAGCTCTGGTTTTTCTTCAAAGAGTTCTTGGGCCGCCGTACTCTGACCAGCAATGATATCTGGATGATTGTAAGGAGGCACAAAGCTCGCTCCAGTGCGTTTTTGTACTTGGGCTAAACCCGATTCGCGTGCGGCCAAATTGGGCGTACAAAAGATCACTTCTGCGCCGTAATTCCGCACCGCAGCAACCTTAACGATGGGGGCGTTTTCAGGCATTACGATGTAGGCCGGTATTCCCCGACCTTGAGCGGCCCAGGCTAAGGCCTGACCGTGATTCCCAGAACTGTGGGTAGCCACGCCCTGCTCGGCTTTCGCATCAGCCAAGCTCAAAACGGCATTGCTGGCGCCCCGGGCTTTAAAGGAGCCCGTTTTTTGGAAGCCTTCGCATTTAAAATAAAGCTCGACACCTGCCGCTTCATTTATAATACGGCTGCTTAAAACCGGGGTATTATGCAAATAGGGGCTTATCCTATTTCTAGTTTCAAGTAGTTCACTCTGACCGATGTTTTCCATTAGCTTCGTTTTTGAAAAGGGCGATTGGGATCAAACAGTTCTCCGAGAATTTCTTTGAGAACCTGCCCTATAGAGGAGCGGTTTTCTTGGTTTAGGGACCTAAAGCCGGCGAGATTCATCGCGATTGGGTTTAGTGAAGGTTTGCGTAAAGAAAGGATGGCCGCTTCTACTTCATGGCCAGGATTTGTTTCAGAGGCATACATGAAGGCATAAAGCGGCAATTGTAAGGCATAGGGCTTTTTAATAAAGTCTTCCATTTCAAAATCTCCACCCTTACCAGAAATGGTGTAAGCGCCTTTGTCTTTTCCACCGCTTTTATAATCTAGGATCTTGATGACCGACCCTTCACGATCGATCCGGTCGGCTTGACCCTTAAGCTTTACTAGCAGGCCCTGATCAAGCTCTATTTCGGCCTGCAAGTCTCCTTCGGTAGCAATAACGCTCCAATCCTTTTTTGTGGCGAGGCTGCTTTTTTCTTTTTGCATAAAGCTTTGAAGCATTTGCGCCATGGTCTCTAAGATCAAGTAATTAGGACCGTGATCTATTTCCGCACCCGGTAAGAGATTTTCCAATTCGATTCGTAGATCGGCTTTGTATTCGTTTAAGCTCTTCGAGAAAATTGGGTCTTCCGCATCAGGGCTGCGCGGGATGCGTTTGCCTGGTTCCTTCGGGTCTGGGATAGAATAATACTTTTCCAAGCAATGATGGAGAGCCGTTCCTTGCAATGGGAGCTCAAGTTCCTCCTGAATTTCGTCTTCAGGCTTTAAGCCTAAAACACGCTCATAGTAAAAGGCCAAGGGGTCTTTTAAATATTGGATCAATGCGGTTGGAGAGAAACCATTTTGGGCCATTTCTTGCAAGCGAGCCATGATGGCCGGACTCTTTTCCACCTCTTCGGTGCTTAAGCTTAAACTTGTGGCTGTACCAGTGGCGTTGAGCTCTTCCAGCGACACTTTGGGGTTAGAGTGGGGCCATTCTAGGTTTAATTGACGAATAAACCGAGAGGGTTCCAGTTGCCCCATTCCGCTGTCGCTGGTGCTGTATAAAAGTGTTACCTCCTGCGCATTATGCAAAAGACGATAGAAGTGATAAGCGTAAACCGCGTCTTTCTCGAGATATGTTGGCAAACCAAATTTGCGCTTCACATCGAAAGGTAATAAGCTGTTTTCACTTCTACCTTTAGGTAAAACGCCCTCGTTCATGCTGCAAATAACCAGTTTCTCAAAGTCGAGCAGACGGGTTTCTAACATCCCCATTACTTGCAGTCCGCTAAGTGGCTCTCCCTTAAGGTCCATGCTGAGATCACTTAAGAGTTCGCGGTAAAAACTAAGGCAGTGCTCAAAGCTTTCGATATAAGGGTATTCTTTCAGTAAGGCAGCTAACTGACGGAAAGCCTGGTAGAAGCCGTAGAGGGTTTCATTGAGGTATTTCTCTTGGTCTACCTCCTGATGGAAGTCAAGGCTAAATTGCGCTAATTTGTCGAAGAACTCGGCGGGACTTAGCTTACCTGAAAAGAGGTCATTGGACAATGGATGTAGGCTTTCGCCGAGGTCCAATTCATCTAAAGAGCGGAATAGGGCGTTTTCTTGAATGAGGCTTAGGCGCTTCGCCTCTAGTTGTTTCACTTGTGGCGATGGTAAGCGCTTCAAGACAAAGTGGGAGAGCAGGGCATTCCATCTTTTATGGCTAAACCTTTGCTTTCCGGCCCGATCCTTACGATTAGACCTTTCCGCCTCTAAGGCAAAGTCTATCAATAATTCAAAAAAACCGGCCAAAGGAGAGTGCTTCAGGCTAAGCCCCATACTGAGGTTGAAACTTTGGATCTTAGGGTGAAGGTTATTCAAAATACCACTTAACAGATCCTCATCGGCTAAGACCAGGGCCGCATTCGATTGTTCTTGCACCGGCAGGCTTCCGAGTTCCTGATTCGCAATGTAGGCCTGCAGATTTTTTCCAGAAACCGCAATGCTTTTTACTTGTCGCTTCCCTTCTTTTAGCTTGCTGTGCAAACCATAGAGCTTCCCCGCTTTTTTTAAGCTTTTAAAGAGCGGCGACTTTCTTAGAAATAAGCCAGCTTCGTGCTTTTCGTTGTTGAAATAGTACTGATCAACATCCCAGAAAAAATCGGCAATGCCTTCTTCGAATAGAATTTTAAAGCCTTCCTCTTCGGCTTTGTTTAGTGCATTGAAACCCAAGAAAAAGAAATGTCCATAATGGTCCTTTAAGGTCTGCCTTTTCTGAGCTATCACTTGATAGAATTCGCGGTAAGCCAGGCCCTGATATGCTAAACCCTCTTCTAATAGCTTAGCGCGATAAGCTTTGTAAACCAAGGCTAGTTTGGGCCACAAGGCCAAGTAGTCTTTGGCCATAGCATCTGCCTCTCCCAATTCTAGGCCCCAGTTTTCAATACGTTTAAGGTCGCCGAGGTAATTGAAAATACTATCTGGATCTACTAAATGTCGGTCGATCTCATTAAAATCTTGCAACAAGAGCCGGCCCCATTTATTGAATTCCTCAAATGGTTCGGCGGTGGCTATGCTGTCTTGGTAAGCTTCAAAAAGCTTAAAAAATAAATGCGCTTGGGAAGCCGTTTCCAGGCCTGAAAGTTCAAGGCAAAGGTCTTCAATGCTAAGTATTTTAGGCGCTAAAATTATTGTATCGCTTTGCTCACTGAGCGCCTGTCTGAAAAATACCGCGGCACGTCGACTGGGCATTACCACTGTGGTTTGGTGAATGACCTTGTCGGTTTTAAGAATAAATTGGGCTGCGGAAGTGAGGAATTTTTGCAATTACGGCAGATTTAATTGAAAGACAATTAAAACAATATCTGCCACAAATTAAGCTATCTGCCCTAAAGTACCAGCAGAAAATTGTTGCGGGGCTAATTCTACCGGAAAGGGACAAGGCCAGAAACGCAACTTTGCCCTTAAAGGGTGTATCGATCGGCCAGCAACCAAAGCTTCCAATACCAGACGTGAGCAGTTGAGGCCTTCGGTTGTAAAGGGTCCATATTTTAGGTGCCCTTTGGCTTGCTTTTGCTTTAAATAGGCTTTCGCCTGATGGAAATTTACCGCATGTAGATCCCAATGAATTATACCTTGTCCATGGGTAGCCTCTAAGTTTTGCAATTCGTCTAGAAGGCGATAAAGATTGGTGGACTCTAGTTCTTCAGGTTTAAAGCCCTGTTTTAAGGTAAGCTCCTCATCCGTTTCTGCCGAGCGGATTCGAGCCAATCCTGGAGGGCAGTTATAGCGACCGCAATCATAGTAAAGGGCCTCCCCCTTTTGAGGATCCAATAATACCAGTGCCGCGTGTCCAACTTTGTAGTGGCCCTCTTTGCTAAGTCCTATTTTCTCTGCCAATGGATCGTACCAGGCCCGAGTGCCTTTTACCCAAGTTTCGGGCCAGGCTAAAGCGATGATGTAACTGTCTTTTTGCATTAGAGACCCTGGATCACCTCTACGATTTCCGAAGTCTTCGATCTTTCCGAATAATCGGGGTCGAAATGACGCCAGATGATAATTCCTTCCTGGTTAATTAGATAGGTGGCAGGAACAGGCAAAAGCTCCGCTTCATTGCCGTGACTTTCGGCCAAATCTGCGTCTAGGACGGTATTGTACTTAAATCGGTCGAGGCGACTAGGCAAAAAAGCAAGGTCAAAGGCTTTGGCTAATCGATAGTCTTTATCCCAAGCAAACTCAAATAGAGCTTCCGTTTTCGCGGCCATTTCTTTGAGCTTTTCTGGTTTTTCGGGACTTACAGCAATTAGTTTTACACCTGCTTTTTCAATATCACCGGCTATCTCATTGAGCTCACTGAGGTGTTTATTGCAATAGGGGCACCACGCTCCTCGATAAAAAACCAATAGAAGACTCTGTTCTTTCACGAGCGATTTCAGATCTAACACTTGACCTTCTTGGTCTATAAGTTCCAGTAATGGAGCATTTTTGCCTACGGCTAAACCGTGTACTTCCTCCAATTCTTGAGCTTGGAGGCCGCTGGCTAATAGGAATAGAAAAATCAATCTTTTCATTATTGTTGGAATAAAAAAAAAAGGGGGCTTTGTAAGCAATTACAAAGCCTCCCTTCATGTCTAACTAATCTCGGCTAAGGCTTCTTGTAACTCTTCTAGGAGTTTATCATTATCCTTTCTTATACTTACGCGATCTATCACCTTTTTGGATTTCGGATCAAGGAAATAAATTCGCCCTGTACCGTTGTTTTCGGCGCTAAATTGGCTTAGGCCAGCGGCTTCCAACTCCATTTGAGATTTGCTCTTACTTTGATCATTGCTGAGGTCATTGATCAAAACCTGATAATTCTGATTTTTTTGCAGTTCGCTTAGGAATTCTTTCTCGACCCGTTCACCGTGTTTTTGGCAAGTGGGGCACCAATCTGCAGTGTTTACGACAATAATGATCTGAGGTTCGGTTCCGCCGAAAGGCTGGCTGGCAAATAGAGCGCCGCTAAAAAGTAGGAGCAGGCTTAGCATTAAGTTTTTCATAGTTCAATTCTTTATTTGAACTATAGACGGAGACCTGCTATTATCCTTACATTATTTTCCCCTTGAAGGAATCTCTTGCTTCAGTTTACTCTTGAAATTCTGGGTGCTTTCCGGATCCAGTTTTAAACCCTTAGCCCGAGAGTGCAGTAGCTGATCGAGTTTAGCACTTTGGCGATCATAACGACGGCAAAGCCCGCAGGCCAATAGATGGGCCCGTAAACGAATTTTATCGCCCATGGAGAACGCATGCTCATCCTGGCGGTCGATCAATTCGCTGGCTTCTTTACAGCTTAATAAAAGGGGTGCTAAGATTTTCATGATTGCCAATAAACTTCAATGCACTTTTTCAATAGTAGTTTAGCGCGGTGGCTTATCTGCCAGTAGTTAGACGTACTAATATTAAATTCCTTACTGATTTCTGCTCCTTTTTGGCCACCGAAGTATCTAGCGGCGATAACATCACGCCAAAGTTGTGGTAGGTCGGCCAAACAGTTTTCAAATAAGGCTCGGAAATCGGAGCGGTCCAGGAGGTTCTCTTCATTTTCCCACGGCAGGCCAAAGGCTTTGTTTTCCCAGTGGCCGTCCGGTTTAAAGAAATGGTCTTCCAAGTCAGAGTCTTGCGCGACCGATTGGGGCATTTGCACCTTTTTGCGGTATTCGGCCGAGCGGAAATAATCGATGATCTTGTGATTGAGAATGCTAGAAAGCCAAGTTTTTGGATTGCTTTCGGCTCTAAAGCCGTCTAATTTTTGATAAGCACTTATAAAGGTTTCTTGCACCAAGTCTTGGGCTAAGTCTTCCGAGCCCACCTTAAGTTTGGCCCAAACCAAGAGGTCCTCCGAATAATCATCTACCCATTGAGAAAAAAGCTGATCCGACAATGCTTATGGCTTTTGTTGGGATAAAGATAGAACCTTTCATTGAAGGCGATAATTAACATTTTGAGGTACATTTTTACCAAAGTAATGGATGATATGAAGCCTTTTTTTAACTGTGCGAAAGTTAAAATTCTGATAAACAGAAAAGTGTGGTGAGATTTTTAATAATTTACAGAGGTAAATCATCATACTATGAAGAAACAACTATCCCTTTCCCTTTGCCTAGGCCTTTCCATCGGCTTAAGTGCACAATCTTTACCGCGGGCTGAGGCCTCGGAAGGTTTCCAGGAGGCCAAGCCTCGATTCTTGCGAGAGCAAGCCAAGCCAGAGTCGCAGGCGCAATCCGTTATCTGGTCGGAAGATTTTTCGAACGGAATACCGCAAGATTGGACCCAGAACGGCACTCCTTCCCTTGCTTTATGGGAGTATCGCGGGCCTAACACAAATCCACCAGATACGGTAGGATCACGCGGATGCTGGGCAGGCCCTTTACAGTCGGGAAATTTGGGCACACCCATTGCCTCCCCTTCCCGTAGCAATGGTTTTATGATATTCGATTCCGACTTTTTGCATTCGAATGGCGACCGTGCCACCAATGGTCAGGGAACTGTTCCTGCTCCCCACGTTGGTCGTTTGCGCACCGACACGATCGACTTAAGTGGTGAGCCCGGGGCAGAAATAGCTTTTTACAATTACGCCCGACGTTTTCAGTCGGCTTGGTATGTCGCCATTAGTACCGATGGCGGGGCTACCTTCCCCGATACACTTTCGGTTTTCCCCGATAGTGAAATTCCGGTAAACTCTTCTACCGCAACCAATGCATACTATCGCGCAAATATTACCAGTATCGTAGCAAATCAAAGTGAAGTAGTCTTTGAGTTTGTATTCGACGGAACGGTGAGCAATAGTAATGGCTCCGGTCGTTATTATTGGATGATCGATGATATCGAGCTGTTAACCCCTCCTCGCAATTTGTTGACCTTTACCCGCGCTACCGCTCCCGGTGCAAGTGGTGAGGCTCCGGCTCACGATATTATTTTCAATGGCGACCCTTCTTATCCGAAGTATATGCATCTGGCGAGCAAGCAATTGGTGCCCATTACCTTCGATGGTAATATTTACAATTACGGGACCAGTACCCAAACCAATGTAAAATTGGCGGTAGAAGTGCTTGATGTGAACGACAATATCGTAACTACGGTGAATTCGCCAGCAGTTCCCAGCTTAGCTTACAATGACACGGCCTATTACACCACTTTAACTACCAGCCCTTGGACTCCTGCGGCCGACGGTGAGTACCGTGTAGTTTATAAGGCCGTATCCGATAGTATCAGTCAGGCTAATACTACGGCTGCCGATACCTTTAACCTGAGTGTTGGCGACCAGTATTCATTAGACGATAAGGTAGCCGACAACTATTTTGGCACCAATACCGGTACCAATGGTATGATAGCCATAGGTGTACTTTATAATCTTGAAAACCCAGATACTTTGGGTGATGTTTTCATTCAGGGCATCGAAATGCAGATGAGTTGCCTCACCGATAGTACGGCCGACCTGGAGTTTGCCATTTACGACTCGGCCGGTTTTGAGTTTAACACCGGTTTCCCTAGTGGAGCCAGTCCCATTTTTACGAGGGTATTCTCCTTAGATGGTTCGGTGCCTTGTAATTTGGTGAACTTTAGTTTTGAAGATGCGCAAGGTGACCCGCTGCAGATTCCAGCAGGCACTTACTACGTAATCACTAATATGTTCCCTAATGCCACCGACGGGGTGATTCGTTTTGCCAATAGTGCAAATTGGAGTCAGCCTAGTTATGCTTCGGTTTTTCAAAATCAGAACGGCAGTTGGTTCAGTGGCTTTAGCAATAGCACCACATTTGAAGCGCCACACTACCGCTTAATTATGGCCGATGCACCTAATATCAGTTTAAGGGAAAATGAACTTGCCGAATACAGTGTTTATCCCAATCCTACTTCAGGTAAGGGAACAGTAGAGTTTCCTGTTGCAGGCTCTTATCAGCTAGAGCTGAGAGACCTTCGCAGTGCCTTACTTTGGCAGCACGCAGCTACTTTTAACGCTGATGAAAAACTGGATTTAAACCTAGGCCATTTACCAAATGGCACTTACTTGCTCAATATTATTAATGACGCTAAGGAGCAGAAAACGGTTAAATTGAACATAAGGAATTAGTCCTAACAAGATCTAATCTAGCCCTTCCTTAGCGAAGGGCTTTTTTTATTTCTCCAAGAACTTTACATAGGCTTTCGCCTGATGGCTGAGCGACCACTTTTCAGCTTGATAGAGGGGTTTGTTTACCATCGACTCCAGTTGAGGCCAAAGCTGATTCATTTCACTCAACTTGTAATAATGAGCCGCATCTATGAACTCCTCTTTATCCTGCATGAATTGCTCCATTAAAAGTGGAACCCGATAGGCGATGGCCATGTTCCAGGCGCCAGAGATTTGTTTCTGATAAAGCGATCCTCCTGGATGATCAGGGTGGATCAAGGGTAGCACGAAGTCTGCTTTTTCTAAATATCCATAGAACTCCTCATTCGGCACAAATTGATCCCAAAGAATAAAATAATTAGAAAGGTTACGGCCCGCGATCTCCTGTTTTAGTTCGGCTCCATTCCCGTGGGCGTGCATCGATTTACCGAGAAGAACAAACTTTAAATTCAAAGCCGGGTTCAAATCAGTTAGACTTTGCAGCAGGCTTAAATAATCACGCCTTTTAAATTCGACTTGACCAGGAATAATAATCCATTTTTCCCCGGCCTTTTTTTCAATTTTGTGGGCGACACCCCGTGGTAAAAAGCTGGCATAGAAATGACTAAACTGCAAATTCGGTTTTAATGCTTGGGCGGCATTGGCCAAGTATTCGGCTAATAGGTAATAGCGCTTCAGCTTTAAGCCGATAAGTCCTTGAGTAAAGCTTTTTTCCAATTTTCGCAGGTGGTGAAGCACGCCAAAGTATTCTATCCTCGCAAAGGGCTTTTGCCAAACGAATTTTCGGACGGTCTTGCCACTAGCGGTATTTATAACCACCTTATGTATCCCTTCTTCTTGCAACCATCGATGTAATTGTCTAAGGTCTTTTAGCTTAGCTTGGGCAGGAATAAAGTGCAATACTTCCTCCGGATAAGAAAAGAGTCGATCCTTCAAGGCTTCGGAAACCACCAGCTTGGGCAAATAGCCTTGCTCCTTTAAAAAGCGATACTGAGGATATAAGACCTCATCGTGAGAGTTCCCGAACTCGATCAGGGCGATTTTTTCCAAACTCAGAATTTTAGGGCGACCTTCATTTGCAGGGGATTAATAACCAGACCTAGTTTTCGTGTCTTCTGATGGGCATTGTAGCGCATAATGCCTTGGGTAGCGATGTGGCGCGCCGATATTTCAAGCGGTACGGACAAGGCCCAAAGACCAGCTCCGATATAGACCAAATTAAAGTTTGGATCGCGATCTAGGGCTTCATTTATAAAGGGATATAAAATTAAAAATGTCCCGGTGGCTTGACTAAATCGGGCGAAGTCATGACGGTTGTTAGCTTTTCGAAATAAGTCATTCGAGATTTGGTCGCCTTCGCTTAGGTCGATCAAGTCACTTAAAGATACCCGCTTTTCACCCTGGAAGAAGCGTTGACCATACCAATGGTGCTCTACTCGCAACAAATTGGTGTCTATTTGGGCAAATGCCACCGTAGAGCCCAAGAAAACCATGATCTGTATTATTCGGAGTACCATAATTCAAAAGTACGTTTATTGCTCTTGCCGCGCCAATTAGACCCGCAACGAATAAAATTCATTAATTTCTCAGAAAAATTATAATGGATTCTACCGGTGCCATAATTCTTATCGCGGCTTTGTTCATAATCATGTTCGGTATGGGCCTTACCCTAACTCCGGCCGATTTTGCCCGGGTTATTAAGTACCCGAAGGCAGTCATTCTAGGTTTAGTAAATCAATTGATCATGCTTCCCATAATCGGTTTTACCTTGGCTTATGCCTTTAAGGCGGAGCCGGTGGTGGCGGTAGGTCTAATGATCTTAGCCGCTTGTCCTGGTGGAGCAACCTCTAACTTGATTACCCACCTTTCTAAAGGGGATACCGCCTTAAGTGTAAGTCTTACCGCCATTGCTAGTGTCATTACCATTTTCACGATTCCGCTTATCATTTCCTTGGCTTTGTCTTATTTCATGGCTAGCGATCAAACCGTAGATCTAGATATTGCCAAAGTATTTGGGCAATTACTGGTCATCATTGTAATTCCAGTTTCTTTAGGAATGTGGCTTCGATATAAAAAAGAAGCTTTTGCCGCTAAAATGGAAAGGCCGGTTAAAGTCGCTTCTGCATTGGTCTTGGCTTTGGTTATAGTAGGCTTATTGGTTAAGGAGAAGGAAAATGTAATCGCTTATTTTGAACAAGCCGGCCTAATAGCTTTAAGTTTAAACTTAGTTACCATGCTACTCGGCTTTCTCAGTGCAAGGGCTTTTAGCTTGTCTCGCCCACAAACTATTACCATTAGTATAGAGTCTGGCATTCAAAATGGAACTATGGCAATTGGCATTGCAACCATTGCTTTGGGAAGCTCGGCCATGGCTATTCCTGCCGCTATTTATAGCTTGATAATGTTCGGTACTTCCTTTGCCATTATTTTTATCGGTACCAATAGCTCGGCCAGAGCAATAGAAGACTCTCCTCACTAAGCAAGTGTTTCACAAATACTTGGCCTGGCAGTAATTAGATTTAAGCTCGGAGATTTGACCTCTGAACCTTAAATCTAAAAATCATGTCAGATCTAAAAAATCGGGTTACCCTAATCGGCAACGTAGGTGCTGCCCCAGAAGTTAAGACCTTCGATGCTAACGGTAAGTTGGCCAAATTCGCTTTAGCTACAAATGAAAGCTATAAAAATGCCAAAGGCGAAAGAGTGACCGAAACCCAATGGCATAACATTGTAGCCTGGAATGGCTTGGCGGGTATGATCGAGAAATTCGTAAAAAAAGGGACTTACCTGGTGCTCGAAGGAAAGATCGTAAACCGTTCTTATGAAGATAAGGATGGGAAAAAACGCTATACAACGGAAGTCGTAGCAAACGAGCTCAATTTTCTTGGGCCAAAGCCCGAATAAGTTTTTGTGTTTATTCATTGGATCGAAAGGCCTCTCCTCTAATATTGAGTGAGGGGCTTTTCTTTTGCCTGCCCCCAAGTCTTATCTTTGTCTCAAAGATTGAAATATGGCAGTAAACTGGACAACGGTAAAAGAATACGAGGACATTACCTATAAGAAATCTGGCGAGGGAGTAGCAAGAATTGCTTTCAACCGTCCAGAGGTTCGCAATGCTTTTCGGCCAAAAACGGTAGCGGAACTTTACGAGGCTTTTTTAGATGC
The DNA here is from genome assembly GCA_965656185.1 of Croceimicrobium sp. GTDB lineage: Bacteria > Bacteroidota > Bacteroidia > Flavobacteriales > Schleiferiaceae > Croceimicrobium. The sequence continues at coordinate 150,347 of CBFHJH010000004.1, read as the reverse complement.
ACGCGAAGACACCAGCATCGGAGTGGTGCTTTTCAGCGCGGAGGGTCCTTCACCTAAGGACGGTGTCTATTCGTTTTGCAGTGGCGGTGACCAAAGAGCTCGTGGCCATCAAGGCTATGTAGATGATGATGGAATGCCTCGTCTCAATATTTTGGAAGTTCAACGCCTGATCCGCTTCATGCCAAAGGTAGTGATCGCCGTGGTTCCCGGTTGGTCTGTTGGTGGCGGTCATAGCTTACACGTAGTTTGTGACCTAACCTTAGCCAGTAAGGAACACGCAATATTTAAACAAACCGACGCCGATGTAACAAGTTTTGATGGCGGTTATGGTTCGGCTTACCTGGCTAAAATGGTGGGTCAGAAGAAAGCTCGCGAGATTTTCTTCCTCGGTCGTAATTACTCGGCCGATGACGCCGTGGCTATGGGCATGGCTAATGCATCAATTCCCCATGATGAATTGGAGGATACCGCCTATCAGTGGGCCCAGGAGATCTTAGAAAAATCACCCACCTCGATCAAGATGCTGAAATTTGCTTTTAACCTTACCGACGACGGTATGGTCGGGCAACAGGTATTTGCCGGCGAAGCCACTCGTTTAGCCTATATGACCGAAGAAGCGAAGGAAGGGCGGAATGCCTTCTTAGAAAAACGCAAGCCCAACTTTAAAGACATCAAATGGATTCCATAAGGATCGCGAAACCTAGTCCGGGTAATTATCCAGATTACTACAGCCGCTATTTTGACAATGTAGATGAGGAGCCTCCTATTCTAGAAAATTGGTTAGCGCTAATTCAAGACTCCCTAGCCTTTTGGCATGAGATCGGCGAAGAAGAGTCTCTCTTTCGATATGAAGATGGGAAATGGTCTATTCGCGAGGTGCTCCTGCACATTATTGATACCGAGCGTGTATTTGGCTATCGGGCTTTGGCCTTGGCCCGAGGTGAACAAAAGACCCTTCCCGGCTTCGACCACAATGCCTACGTCTTAAATTCTGGCGCCGATAAGCGAAGCTGGGCTTCTTTGTTGCAGGAATATCAAAGTGTAAAACAATCGAGCTTAGACCTTTTTGCTGGTCTAATCGAAGAACAATGGCGATCTACCGGGCAAAGTGAGGCGGGCCCCTTGAATATAGCCGCTTTAGCTTATGTGATTCCCGGCCATGACCTACACCATCAAAAAATCGTTAAAACGCGCTATTTAAGTATTTTGCGCAAGGCCTGACAAGCCCTCCCTTCGATTAGCACCTACTTTTGACTTAGAAATAGGATAGTTGATCGGGATGGGTGATTTACACTAGGCCCAAACTAATCACAGAATCAAAACCCCTAGCCCTCGGTTAGGGGTTACCTTTTTTAGCGGTAGAATAGCTCTTGATCGATATATTCCCAAACCGCTTCGGGCAGCATGAAGCTTACGTCTTTACCTTCTTTGATCGCATTGCGGATATCGGTAGAGGCAATCTCTATAATTGGCGCTTGGGTAATGTGCACTTTAGGGTGGTCCTTTAAAGGGCCTCCATCGCTATTGATGCGAGGGTAAACATAGAGCTCGTGATTTTCTAGAATGGCCTCGTGGTTTCGCCAACGCGGAAAGCTTTCTAAATTATCCTCACCCATTATTAGATGAAAACTATGGCCCTCATGGGCTTCCTCTAAATAGGCTAGGGTAGTGGCAGTGTAAGAAGGTTGTGGTAAGCTAAACTCTACGTCGCTTACCCGTAATTTATAATGCTCGCCAATGGCTAAATTCACCATGTATAGCCGCTGACGGTCGTCTAGTAAACTACTTTTCTTTTTATGTGGATTATGAGGCGTTACCACGAACCACACTTCATCTAGATCGGTGAACTCGAGCATGTATTGGGCAATTATACAGTGCCCAACGTGAATCGGATTAAAAGTACCGAAGTACAGTCCCACTTTAGTCATTTCCCAAGAATAGCTTTACAAGGTTATAAGCCTCTTTTTTTGCCGTTTCTAGATCGCGGTTCCAGAGAATATGGTCGAATCGATCGGCACGGCCGATTTCCTTACGGGCTTTGGCTAGGCGCTGTCGGATCTTGTCTTCCGAATCCGTTTGACGGCCACGCAATCGACGTTCTAATTCTTCTTCATCGGGAGGCATTACGAATACCGCAAGGGCCTGATCCCCGTACAGGCTTTTAAGGTTTAAACCTCCAACTACGTCAATGTCGAAAATAACCGTTTTTCCTTCATCCCAAATACGGTCGACTTCGCTAATGAGGGTTCCGTATTTAGTGCCCGAATAAACTTCCTCCCACTCTAAAAATGCGCCTTCTTGGACTTTTTGATTAAAATCTTCATTAGTGAGGAAGTAATAGTCTTTCCCATTTTTTTCCGAACCACGGGGAGCTCTACTCGTAGCGGAAATGCTAAAAGCCAATTTTAATTCTTCTTGGCCGAGTAAATGACGCACTAGAGTGGTTTTACCCGCTCCAGATGGTGCGGAAAAAATAATAAGCTTTTTGTGTGAACCAGCCATTAGAGAATATTCAGTACCTGTTCCTTGATCTTTTCCAGCTCATCCTTCATGTTTACCACGATCTTCTGAATGCCGGCGTGGTTGGCCTTACTGCCCATGGTATTTATTTCACGACCGATCTCCTGGCCTACAAAACCAAGTTTTTTGCCTGCCATTCCGCCTTTTTCCATGAGCTCACGGAAATAATCCAAGTGGGACTTAAGCCTCACCTTTTCTTCGGTGATATCGAATTTCTCAAGGTAGTAGATCAATTCTTGTTCAAAGCGGTCTTGATTGGCTTCGGTATTAAGTTGTTCCAAAGCTTTTTGAGTGCGTTCTTTTACCCGTTCTACTCGTTCTCCCTCTAAGGGCTTAACTGCTTCAAGACCGGCTTCGATATTATCTAAGCGCAGTAAAAGGTCTTTCTTTAGGGTCGTGCCTTCATCGCTACGAAAGCGCTCGATATTATTGAGGCAGTCCGTGAGGCCCGTTTGTAGGCTAGACCACTCTTCTTCCGACATTTGGTCTTCGCTGCTTTGCATAACGTCCGACATCCGCATCACTGCACTAATGATATCGCCACTTACTCCATTCTTTTCGGCTAATTCTTTTAATTGGCGCATGTACCCTCCCGCAATTTCTTCGTTGATCCGCGGTGCGCTTTCCAGTCCGGTTTGCTCCACATAAATGCTGCAGTCTATCTTTCCACGTAATAGTCGCTGCGCGATCATCTGACGGATATCGCTTTCTTTAGCCCGGTAAAGGGAGGGGATCCGCAAGTTTATATCTGCCTGCTTACTGTTCAGGCTTTTGATCTCGATCGAGATCTTCTTTGCCGGGGTTTGCAAGATCACCTTGCCAAAGCCGGTCATTGAGTACAATGGCTTCATAGGCCGCAAAGTTAAGGATTGCTATTTCTTTGAGCGATAGAAAGAAACCAGATAAACACCGGTAAAAATCAAAGCGGCCGAAATAAGCATACTGGCCTTGATTTCATCTGTGCCTAAAAAGATCGCTGCACTGGTGGCAATAAGCGGTTGTAGGTATATATAAAAGCTTACAGTGGTGGAACTTACCGTCTTAAGAGCAAATATGTTTAGTAGGTAAGCCAAAAAGGTAGTACCTATCACCACGAAGGCAATTTCTCCGTAGATCTTGGTTGGCATGACATGCCAATCAATTGCTTCCAATTGGGGAAAACCAAATGGAATAACGAAGGCAAAGCCAGCGATAAATACCCAGGTAATAACGGTAAGTGGTTTATAGTCCCGCATTAGGGGCTTGACCACAACTAGGTAGGAAGCATAGGACAAGGCATTGAGCATTACGAGCAAATTGCCCAAGGACTCTCCTTGTTCGAAAATGGCACCGATAGAGCGTCCTTGTGAAATAAGCACCAAGGCCCCGCTAATACCTAATACGATACCAAAGATTCGCGCTAATTTCAGTGGTACTTTTAAGAAGATAGCAGATAAGCTTAAGACCATGATCGGATTGGTGGTCATGATTACAGCTGCGCTGATGGGCGTAGTGATATTAAGGCCTTCAAAGAATAAAAGTTGGTTGGCGGCAACCCCAAAGAACCCTGCCGCAATTAAGCGAGGCCAGTCTTTTTTGGCGATTTTTTCTCGCTTTCCAAAAGCATAGAGCAGGAGGAATAAAAGGACCGCCCCCGCTACGCGAATAAAAATGAAACCTCGCGGTTGCACGAAGTCAGGCATTACGTCTTTCGCAATGCTGTAGTTGAGCCCGTAGATTAGGGCCACCGCTACCAGAGCGAGGTGGGCTTTTATTTTTGCGGCTTGATCCATTCTCGCTGCAAAAGTCGGCTATTTAATAGCAGAAGCCATAAGGAGTTTAAGTCTCATCGAAATTTCCAATCGACCAACCAATTAAGCTTGGCCGTATCGACGCCTTAACTCGTCGAGGATTTCGTGTAATCCTTCAGTGCGGATCACAAAAAGGGTTTCAAGCAAGATTCCGATCCTACCCTTGGGAAATCCCTTGGCCGCAAACCACTCTAGATAATAGGTAGGCAGGTCGGCAAGAAAACGACCTTGGTATTTTCCAAAAGGCATGCGTTTTCGCACTAGATCAATCAAAATGGTTTTATCCCCTAATGGATTATTTGGCAAGGAGTTCTGCAATTACGGGTCTTTTCTTTTTTTCCAATTCTCCGTTTTCCTGGTAAAATTGCCAATAATCATAATTCGTATCGGCTTTGTAAATGGAAACAGTGCGCCGAATGGCACGCATAGATCTATCGTATTCGATGTAGAAGCTACTGTCGTATAAATAAGATTCGCTATTGGCTAGATGTGCTTTTCGAACATAGTAATGGTTTCCTTTTTCATTAAAGGCGCTATCTACTTGCCAGAGATTTTCACAGCGGTAAACACTCATGTGTAACCAATCGCCATCTTTAATAAAAAACCTCTTTCGTTCGCAGTAAGTGCTATCTACCGCTACACTATCTATGGTCGAGTAGAACTCGCCTGGTTGGGCATTATAAAAAGGGGTAACATGATGACTGCGGTGGTATTCCCAGGAACAGGCAGCAAGCAAAGGGATAAGGAAAAGCCAAGGTCTAGCAGCCATAACTAAAATAAACTTGGAGAGACCTTTGCGATTTAACTGCACCACTCTATTCAGTAAGATCGAATCGAAACAAGGTGTAGCCATTGGAATAAATCGCTTCATAGCGGAAAGTTCAGAAAATAATTTTTAGCTCAGGGATATAGTGCCAAAAGATCTTGAAGGTCTTGCAAGCTGTTGGCTTCTTGAGCGGGCTTATCTTTTCGCCAGCGTTTCATTCTAGGGAAGCGCAGAGCGATCCCACTTTTATGACGCTTTGATTCTTGAATGCCTTCGAAGGCGATTTCAAATACCAATTCGGGCTTTACACTCCGCACGGGACCAAAGCGTTCTAAGGTATTTTGTTTTACGAAGCGATCTACCGCTCTAAATTCGGCATCGCTCAAACCTGAATAAGCCTTAGTGAAAGGCACCAGTTCATCGCCTTTCCAAACCGCGAAGGTGTAATCGGTGTATAGATTTGCTCGTCGGCCATGACCCCGCATTGCGTAAATTAAAACGGCGTCTACCGTTAAGGGATCTACTTTCCATTTCCACCAATCCCCTTTTTTACGTCCCACTTGGTAGGTTCCCTCTTTATGCTTAAGCATTATTCCTTCATGCCCTTCTTCCCGCGAGCGCCTGCGAATGTCGCGAAGTTCATCCCAAGTTTCGAAGTCTACTTTGGGACTGATCTGAAGCAAGGAGTTTTCGTTTAGGTCAGCAAAAATTGACTCAAGTAGTTTTCTTCTTTCTGCTTGAGTTTTACCTCTTAAGTCTTTGCCTTTTTGCTCAAGCAGGTCATAGGCGCGCATGATCACCGGAGCCTCTTTCAAGATCTTTTTGCTGAGGTTCTTTCGGCTAATCCGCGGTTGAAGCTCCTGAAACCCTAATGTCTTTCCATCGCGATAAGCCAACAGTTCTCCGTCGAGTACAGTGCCATTGGGGAGTAAATTTGGGGCAAGTTTAAATTCAGGAAATTTTTCAGAAATCAATTCTTCTCCTCGGCTCCACAGATAAAACTGGTCGCCTCGCACTAAAAGTTGTCCGCGAATGCCATCCCATTTTGGCTCCGCTTGCCAATGGCTTGGATCTCCGAGCTCCTCAACATCTTTTTCGATTTGGTAGGCTAGGTAGAAAGGGTAAGGTCTGCTCAGATCATCAGCGGCCTTTTTCTTTAGAATCAAATCTTGGAAATTACTTTCGGCGGGATCCCATTTACCCATTAGGCGATGGGCTAGCTCCGCTTCATCTTTACCGGTAAATTGAGCTAAGGCTTTTAGGGTGAGTTTTTGTGAAACTCCAATTCGAAAGCCGCCCATCATCATTTTGTTGAAAACAAAACGCTCCCATTCGTCCAGCCTATTCCAAGCCCAAAGCACTTTGCTTTTCCTTACTTCCAGATCTATGTCTTTAAGCTCGATGATAAAATTCATCCAATAGCTAAGGCTAAAGTCGCTGGATTGCTTTGCTGGGGGAAGGGTCTTGGCGATGGTTTCGGCCAAATCACCAACAATATGATAGGTTTCCTCGAACAGCCAGAGGGGCAAGGCGCTAAGTTCGGCGGTCCAAGCGCGAAGGTCACCACTTCGCACCGCGCGCTTTGGTCTTTTACCGCTCAGTAAGGCAATAGCCCAAACCTTGTCTTCATCACTTGCTTGTTCGAAGAATTGTACTAAGGCGGCCACCTTTTTAGTGGTCTTATTGCTCTGGTCTATCGCCAGAAAAAGCTGAGTAAAGGCCTGCATAGGGACATAAAGGAATTACGGCCCTATTTGTTTATCAATAGGCCCTCTCGCGTTTGCCTTCGTAGAAATTAAGAAAAGCCTTATTTACCACGCGCTGTCCACCCGGAGTAGGGAAATTACCTGTAAAATACCAATCACCGGTATGGTCTGGTGCTGAAGCATGAAGGTTCTCTATACTTTGGAAGAGTATCTTAACCTCGGCCTTCATGTTTTTAGGGGTAAGCATTTCTGCTATTTTATCCGAAATCTCTTGCGGCTCGAAGGGTGCGTAAATGTCCTTAACGTAATTCTTTACCTCCGAATCGGGAAGGTCTTTTTGGGCGGCGCACTTCTCATAGGTCTCTTTAATGACATGTTCCATGTTTCGCTCCTTCAGAAGGGCTATCGCCGCTCTAAATGCAGCGAAGTCTTCCAATAAAGACATATTTATACCGTAGCAATCGGGATAGCGGATCTGTGGTGCCGAGCTTACAACTACCACTTTTTTTGGTCCTAATCGGTCCAAAATGCTCAAGATACTTTGTTTAAGGGTAGTGCCTCGAACTATACTATCGTCTATCACCACTAAAGTGTCGCTGTTTTTCACCGTCTCGTAGGTGATATCGTAAACATGACTCACCAACTCATCGCGACTAGTATCCTGAGTAATGAAGGTGCGCATTTTCACATCCTTCCATAGAGATTTCTCTACCCGTGGACGAATAGACAACAGGGTTTCTAATTTCTCACCGTCTAGATCGCCTTCGAATTTGAGAATCTTTTCGCGCTTCACACGGTTTAGATATTCTTCCATCCCCTTTACCATGCCGTAAAAACTAATTTCGGCGGTATTGGGAATAAATGAAAAGACCGTATTGCGAAGGTCGTGATCTACCTCGTCTAAGATTGCGGGGCAAACTCTTCTGCCGAGCTCGATCCTTTCGCGGTAAATGTCTGCATCATTACCACGTGAAAAGTAAATTCGTTCAAATGAGCAAGCGGTACGCTCGCCCGGTTTACGCACTTGTTTTAGGTTGGACTCGCCATTTTTACGAATGATCAAGGCGTGTCCCGGGGTGATTTCCTTGATTTCGGAAAAGGGAACGTCGAAAGCAGTTTGAATCACCGGACGCTCACTAGCTACCACACAAACTTCATCGTCGTCGTAGTAGAAGGCGGGGCGGATTCCGTTGGGGTCGCGCAATACAAAAGCATCGCCGTGACCGAATAGCCCTGCCATGGCGTAGCCACCGTCCCAGTACTTCGCACTTTTTTTCAGAATCTTCTGAATGTCGATCTCCTCAGCGATCTTAGGACTAATATCTATTTTAGAAAGTCCAGCTTTTTTATAGCGGCGGTAAAGCTTCTCATTTTGCTCATCCAAGAAGTGACCGATCTTTTCCAAAATGGTTACTGTATCGGCTTTTTCTTTTGGGTGCTGACCAAGGTCTACTAGCTGATCGAAGAGCTTGTCGACATTGGTCATATTAAAATTACCGGCTAGGATGAGGTTACGTGTAAGCCAGTTGTTTTGTCGTAAGAAGGGGTGAATGTTTTCGATCGATTGCCCGCCGTAAGTGCCATAACGAAGGTGACCTAAGTACAATTCGCCCAAAAAAGGAACATTTTGCTTTAACCACTTTGGGTCATTGATCTTGTCGTCATCGCCATCAAGGCCAGTCAAAACCCTTTGGTTGATACGTTCAAATAGGTCCTGAATGGGTGTTTTGTCGATTGAGCGGTAACGGCTGATGTAACGCTTTCCCGGAGGCATGTCAAGCTTGATGCTCGCTAAGCCAGCCCCGTCTTGTCCACGGTTATGCTGCTTTTCCATCAAGATGTACATCTTGTTTATACCGTAGAGGGCCGAGCCATATTTCTTATGGTAATAGGAAAGAGGCTTCTTGAGACGAACTAGGGCGATGCCGCATTCGTGAGTAATAGCGTCACTCATGACAAAATTCAATCAAAAATGAGCTGCAAAGTTAGCCCTTTTCTGAGAGCTTGACCTTACTATTATCCCCGTCTATTTCAAATCTGCTTTTATCGATATTAAGCCATTCCAGTGCAGCATTGGCAAAGATGTCTTCTACCACCGATTGTTCGAGTCCCATATCTTCAATAAACTGACCAATTTCTAGGTCACCAAGTGGGAAGGGGTAATCAGAACCAAGCATTACTCTTTTAGAGCCTTGCATGTCAAGAATGTACTCCAATAGCTTTGGATCGTGGGTAATACTGTCTACCCAAAACTCGCCAATGTAACGTCGTGGATTTACATTATTATGAATAGCCACCAGATCGGGCCGACAGTTAAAGCCGTGTTCTATCCGGCCAATGGTCGGTAAAAAAGAACCACCAGCGTGGGAGAAGCAAACCCTTAACTGCGGAAGTTTTTCTAGAACCCCGCCAAATATTAAGGAGGCTGCAGCCCGAGAGGTTTCGGCGGGCATCCCTACTAACCAAGGTAACCAATACTTGCGCATGCTTTCCATCCCCATCATGTTCCAGGGGTGGATCATTATAGCCATATCCAACTCTTGGGCGGCTTCAAAAATGGGGAAGAACTCGGGTTCACTCAGGTTCTTGTCGTTAATATTGGAACCGATCTGGACTCCTAAAAGTCCAATTTCCTTGCAACGTTCAAGTTCTTTGATCGCCTCTTCGGCATCCTGCATCGGTAAGGTGCCCAGGCCAAGATAGTTTTGAGGGTATTTTTCGCATAGTTCGGCCAAGTCGTCGTTTAAGAACTCACTTAAAGCTTTGGTGTCGCGTGCCTTGGCCCAATACGAGAACATTACTGGAATGGTGCACACTACCTGAACCTGCGTATTGTATTTGGCATAGTCCCGGATGCGAACATCGGGATCCCAACAGTTGGCTTGGATGCGTCGGAAGAACTTATCGCCCTGCATCATATTAGCCGAACCATCTTGGTTGTTCATTAGGTAAATAAAGTCTCCATAACCGAACTTTTCCGCAAAATTGGGAAGCTTTTCGGGGAGAATATGGGTGTGCATATCAATTTTCAGCATGGCACAAATTTAAAATTTTCGATCATCCTATGGGCTTAGATTAAAATCTCGAAGATATTTCATAAAAGATGTTGATAACTTCTATTAGAATTAGTTACATTTGCAGCCCTTTTTTAGGGAAGCATAAAATAGTCAATTCCAAACTATTAGAGACTTGGTACCACAAGCAAAAATATTTGCCACACGCGCATCGCAAGCTATAGCTGAAAGGATGGCCGCCGCCTATGGAATTCCATTAGGTAAGGTAGCGATCAATGAATTTAGCGATGGTGAATTCGAGCCTTCTTTTGAAGAAACCGTGCGTGGCGGTCGAGTTTTCTTAGTGGGTTCTACCATGCAGCCTACTGATAATTTAATGGAGTTGCTGCTTATGACCGACGCCGCCAAGCGTGCTTCGGCTAAGCATATTACGGTAGTTATGCCTTATTACGGTTGGGCGCGTCAAGACCGAAAAAGTCAACCAAGGGTGGCTATCGGAGCTAAGATGGTCGCTAACTTATTAATGGCGGCTGGTGCTACTCGTATTATGACTATGGATTTACACGCGGATCAGATCCAAGGTTTCTTCGAAGTTCCGGTAGATCATGTATTCGCATCCAGCATTTTTGTACCTCACATTAAAGCTCAAGGCTTAGAGAATTTAACCATTGCCTCTCCAGATATGGGTGGCTCGAAGCGTGCCAATAACTACGCTAAATGGTTAGAGAGTGAGGTAGTGATCTGCTACAAGCAGCGTAAAAAAGCCAATGTGATCGATAAGATGACCGTGATCGGTGATGTAGAAGGTCGCAATGTGGTTTTGATCGACGATATGGTAGATACCGCCGGTACCCTAACCAAGGCCGCCGATATGTTGATCGAAAAAGGCGCTTTGAGTGTACAGGCCTATTGTACGCATGGAGTGCTTTCCGGTAAGGCTTACGAAAGAATCGAAAACTCTAAGCTAGATCGCTTAGTGATTACCGATACCATTCCCCAACAAAGGGAATCGAATAAGATCGAAGTACTTTCGATCGCCGAACTTTTTGCCAGTGTTATGCAGAAGGTTCACCATCATGAATCTATTAGTTCACATTTTTTAGAAAATTAAATTCCCAGATACAATGAGATCATTTAGCATCGAGGGTACATTAAGAGAAGAGCTAGGTACTAAAAGTGCCAAGCAGTTGCGTCGCGAAGGAATGGTGCCTTGCGTTATTTATGGTGCAGGTGAGAATATTCATTTCCACACTGACCATCGTAACTTTAAGGATATCCTTTACACGGCCGAGGCTCTATTAGTAGTTATCAAAATTGGTGACAAAGAGTACAAGACCGTAGTACGTGACTTCCAGTTCCACCCAGTTACTGAAGAGATCGAGCACGTTGACTTCTTCCAGTTAACTGCTGGTGAGCCTGTAAACGTTCGTGTACCGATCAACCTTATCGGAAACCCTCGTGGTGTGCGTAATGGTGGTAAGTTGAAGTTTAACTTACGTCGTGTAATCGTGCGTGCTACCGAAGAGAATCTTCCTGGAATGATCGATCTTAATATCGAAGACCTTCGTATTGGTCAGTCTCTTCGCGTAAGCGACCTTAACACTGAAGGATACGAGATCTTAGGTGAGCCTGGACGTTCTATCGTTGCCGTTAAAACTTCGCGTAATGCGATTGATGACGAAGACGAGGAGGATGAAGAAGAAGGCGCTGAGGAAGGCGCGGAAGCAAGTGGCGAAGAAGCTGCTGCTGAAGCTTAAACTTCATTACAGTGACTAAATACCTCATAGCTGGCTTAGGTAATATTGGGCCCGACTACGAAGGTACCCGTCATAATATAGGATTTGATGTGCTGGACCGGCTTATTGCTGGCTCCGGCACTTCTTTTTCTACCGAGCGCTATGCTTCACGGGCAGAGTTAAAAGTGAAGAATAAGCAGCTCATTCTGATTAAGCCCACTACCTATATGAACCTAAGTGGCAAGGCGGTAAATTTTTGGTTGCAGCAAGAAAAGGTGCCCTTGCAAAACCTTTTGGTGGTAGTAGACGATCTAGCTCTTCCGGAGGGTACCTTGCGACTTAAGCTCAAAGGAAGTGACGGTGGGCAAAATGGCCTAAAGAATATCAATCAGGTTTTGGGACGTCAAGATTATGCCCGACTTCGTTTTGGTATAGGCAGTGATTTCCCGCGCGGCAAACAGGTCGATTATGTCCTTGGCCGCTGGAGTCCTAGTCAGTGGGACGTCGTAGACTCAAAGATCGATCAGGCAGCTGAGGCGATCAAGAGCTTTGCCCTGGCTGGCCCTCAGATTACCATGAATCAATTCAACGGTTAGGCTTCTTCCTGGCCTTTATACGGTAATACTTCCAATATATGTTCTACTGCCGCTAAGCGGGCCTCGGTCTTGCGGTTAGCCTGAATGATAACCCAAGGGGAATCCTCGGTGTTACTTACCTCAAACATGCGCTCTTTATAAAGTGTGTAGTCATCCCAAAGTCCTTGAGCATCTTCGTCGACTTTGGTCATTTTCCAGCGCTTTAAAGTGCTCGACTTAATGTCGGCAAAGCGTCGGGCTTGTTCTTCCTTACTGATGGAGAAATAGAACTTGATAAGATAGGTATCGGCAGACATGATCATCTTTTCGAAATCATTGACCTGATCCATGAAAGTTTGATACTCCGCTTCGCTGCAAAAGCCATTAACGGGCTCCACCACCGCTCGGTTATACCAAGAGCGGTCGAAGAATACGATCTCACCTGGCTTGGGTAGGCGGTTTACATAACGCTGAAAATACCACTGTCCTTCTTCTTCTTCGGTGGGTTTTGGTAGGGCTACAATGCGGTAATGACGTGGGTTGATGTGTGCGGTAATACGTCGAATCGCGCCACCTTTTCCCGCCGCATCGCGACCCTCGAAAAGCACCACTACCTTTTTACGATTTTCAATAACCCAATTTTGAACTTTAATGAGTTCGGCTTGAAGTTCTCGCAGGCGGCTTTCATATTTAGTTAAACGTAAGGCCTTGCTTACATCGATTTTCTTATCGCCAAATAGGTGTTTCAAACCCAAGGGTGAATTGATCAATTCCAATTCTTCATCCGATAAGTTCATTATAGCTTCTTGGTGGGTCATGATTAAATATCTATTTGTTCGATGTGACGGTAATAACGGGTAACTACATTGGGGTCAGGGAGCAGTGAAGTACCAGTCTTGCGGCGACCTTCTCGGTAGTTAAAGCGTGATAGAACATAGCGGATACTTTCCAAACGAGCTTCTCTTTTATTATTGGTCTTTACGATGATCCAAGGGCTAAAAGTGGTGTGGGTCTTGGAGAACATCTGCTCTTTAAAATGGGTATAGCGGCCCCAAAGCTCCTGCCCCTTCATATCTACTGGCGAGAATTTCCAGCGTTTAAGCGGATTTTCCATGCGGGAAGCAAAGCGCTTTTTTTGTTCTTTTTTGGTGATCGAAAACCAAAACTTGATCAGGATAACCCCGTCCTCGTAGAGCATATGCTCGAAACCGGGCACTTGCACCATAAATTGGTCGTACTCTGCATTGCTGCAAAAGCCCATCACGGGTTCAACTACGGCGCGGTTATACCAAGAACGGTCGAAAAACACGATTTCACCCGGATTGGGAAGCTCTTTAATGTAACGACGGAAATACCATTGCCCTTTTTCTACCTCGGTGGGTTTAGAGAGCGCTACCACACGCATGGAACGTGGGTTTAAATGTTCGGTAAAGCGCTTTATAGAACCACCTTTTCCAGCGGCGTCTCTTCCTTCGAACAATACCGCCACGCGCAAACCCTTCTCGGCGATCCATCTTTGTAGGTTCACCAATTCCGTTTGTAAAAGCTTGAGCTCTTCCTCGTAACGCTGATTGCGTATTACTTTTTTAAGGTCGGTACCGTTCTTTTCGGCCGCACTAATAAGATGCTTGCGAGTTTTGGCTTTCGCCAACTCCTCCCTTGTGAACATAGACAATGCTGTTTGGATGAACTTCCAAGTTAGCAATTATCCCCCACGGAAAGATTCTAAATACTGCTGCTAATAGCCTATGGCCATACCATCTTTTCTCGATTCGCTAGCGCCGTAGTAAACCCCGCTTTCCAAGTCGCGCATGATCGCCTGATAGCCTCCATAGGACCCTAGGTCGTAACCTACCTTATGGCCGCGCATCATAAGTCCGCGGATGCTTTCATAATCGAATTGACTTTCTAGAAGAACGCGGCCTCCATTGGTCATAGCACCACCGGTAGGCTCACTGGAACCTTCATGTTGAATACGCGGAGCATCGCCAGCTTCTTGCAAATTCATCCCAAAATCGATCAAATTGATCACGATTTGCGCATGACCCTGAGGTTGCATAGCACCGCCCATCAGCCCAAAACTGATCCAGGGCTTGCCATCTTTGGTAATAAAGGCAGGGATTATTGTGTGGAAGGGCCTTTTGCCAGGTTCATAAACATTATAATGTCCTTCTTCCAAAGAGAAAAGCTCGCCGCGATCTTGCAACATAAACCCAAGTTTTGGCGGCACCATTCCCGATCCCATGCCTCGGTAATTGCTTTGAATTAAAGAGACCATATTGCCAGCGCCATCGGCTACGGTCATATAAATGGTATTCCCTTGCTCCAGTTTACCGGCGTCGTAAGAGCGCGCCGCTCTTTCCTTGATCAAGGCTCGTCTTTGGGCGGCATACTGCTCACTGATCAAATCTCGGTAATCAATTTCATTAAAGTCGGGATCGGCGTAGTATTTAGCGCGGTCTTCAAAGGCTAGTTTTTTTGCCTCCACGAAGTGATGAATGTAATCGGTAGAGCCGAAGCCCATTGCCTTTAGATCATAAGCTTCTAAGATCTTTAGAATTTGCAGAGCAGCAATCCCTTGTCCGTTGGGCGGTAGTTCCCAAACTTCATAACCGCGGTAATTTATCGATAGAGGTTCTACCCATTCGCTGTGATGCTCCGCCAGATCTTCTTTCGATAGAAACCCGCCCTGCGCTTGAATGAAGCTGGCAATCGTTTTGGCGATATCTCCATCGTAAAAAGCATCCCTTCCGCCCTTGGCAATTTTACGATAGGTCTCGGCCAAGTATGGGTTCTTAAAAATTTCCCCTTTTGCTAAGCTTTGGCCTTCCGGCAGATAGGTATCTTTAAAATTGGGATAATTATTAAAGTAGGCAGCCGACCGTCTTAGGTAAAAGGAGATCAATTCAGTGAGGGGAAAGCCGTTTTCGGCATAGGATATGGCTGGGGCTAAGATCTCGGTCATCGGCTTAGAACCAAATTTTTCGTGTAAGCTAAACCAACCATCCACGGCACCTGGAACGCTAACCGGCAGCGGCCCTAAAGCGGGAATTTTGTCATATCCTTCCTTTTTAAAATAATCTAAACTTAGGTTCTTGGGTGATCTGCCACTAGCATTTAAACCATAAAGCTTCTGGTATTTTGCGCTCCAAACTATGGCAAATAGATCGCCGCCAATTCCACAGCCGGTGGGCTCCATTAAACCTAAAGCAGCATTCGCCGCTATGGCCGCATCAATGGCATTACCGCCATTTTTCAGTACGTCGATCGCTATTTGTGAAGCTAGCGGATGACTGGTTGCCGCCATTCCTTCGGTGGCTATTACTTCCGAACGGGTGGCAAAGTCACGTCCGGTAACACGATCTTGAGCGAAGGCAGTTAATCCTAAAAAAGTTAAGCATAGACTTAGATAGAATTTCATCTTGATTGGATTTTAAAAATAAGGCTCTAGCTGTCCAAAGGTTCACAAAGGCAGCCTCATGCCCGGTCGAGCGATTTGAAACCCAGCCGCCCTTACCGCTTTACTTTCTGGCGAATCGGGCCACCATAAGGGGTTGCTGTGGTTGATGTGAATAAAATAGATCTTCTTGCGCTCAGACTGCGGGAGATCTCGCCAGCGAGCCATACTTTCTTTCACAAAGGGATGCGGAATTTCAGACATTTCTCGGCCGGGAAGTTCTTTCTCATCATAAAATGTAGCGTCGAGTAAGGCATAATCAACTTCGGCGATAAGGCTATCAATATCTACCGACCACTTTTCCCACTTATCGATATCCGGTATAAACAGCAGGCGCTTGCTCTTACTTGAAATTAAGTAGGCCAGCGTTTCCGAAAATTCATCGCGATGCGGAACCTCTATAGTCGAAACTTCAATTTCGCCGGCCAAGAAATAGGGCCGCTCGCCTTTTCGCAGTGTTTTCAACTTGACATTATGAAGTTTTACCAATTGCGACCAGGGTCCATTGTTTCGTAGAAAGCTTACCATGCGGTCACCACCGTAAACGGGAAGCGAACTCGTATTGGCCGCTTCGCGACCAAAATGCATTAAACCGGTGTAATGACCAATGTGAGCGTGACTTAAAAATACCACCTGGGGCAGAGCATAGTAGCTTGCAGGAATTAAACGTAATTGGTCGGCAATTTGTGGACTTGCCTCAAAAAGCAGCCATTCTTTTTTCCGATGGTCTAGAAGGGCCAAGGAAACGGGGCTGCCATTGGCGTCTTCTGGCCAATTTTTGCAACAGTCTTTTTCACAGTCGATTTGGGGTTTTCCGGCGTCTTGCCCAATGCCCAAGATCATCACCTCTTGGGCAGAGAGCTCGCTTAGCGGCCATAAAAGTGCTATTAAGAGAAACCATCTAAGCATTGGCTTGTATTTCTTTTTGCAAGACCTGCTCGATGCGATTGAGCGACTCCAAGGCTTGCCCTTGGTCAAAAATGTCAAGGTAGAATTTAGGCCTAACCTGCACTAGGACCTGGGATTCGGCCGCTTTTAAGTTTATTACTTCACCAAAGCTGCGCCAATTAGCCTTTCGGCTGATGCGAATTCGATGCTCTTTCTCATTCAACTTTAAACGAAAATAGCGCTCAGGGAAGACCTCAAGAAGTTGGGTGTAGAGCGCGCCTAACTGTGCCTGCGGGTAGAAATATTTGCGACGAAAATACTTGAAGATATCACCGGTAGACAGGCCTCTCTTTTGCAATGGAATCACGGTCATGATCGCAGTAATGAAGCTTACCGCTAAAATCTTCCAGAGAGGAATATCGTCACCGAACATAGGGCCCGCTATAAATTCACCCAAAATAGCCAGTGCGAAGAAAATCAATAGGCTCACTAATAAGGAGCGGATGTCTTTGATCAAGTTCATGCGGAGCAACAAATTACGATTTAATTCCAATCTGCACCGGGCCAGTTTTGTGGTAGGATGAAGTAGCGATTAACTTCCTTAAAATAAGGCCCGTTAGCTTCGATCACGGCAATTAATTGTGGACGAAAAGTTTGATCAAAGGCGGCGGAAAGGGCCTTTTTTAATTGCGGGAAACTCAGTAGAGTTAGGGCTTTTTTGCTTTCATATTTACCGATCCAATCCGGTTTGTAGAGGATCTTAAAATAGCTTCCTTCCGCCGAAAGGCTTTTTAGATCTTTAAATGCTATGCTACAATAAGACCGAGTCTTTGCTTGGTAAGATTCTGGAAAAACTCGTTCTGGATCTCCAATAGGGAAATAAAGTTCGCCCTTTAAAAACAGTTTAGAAGGAATGCTGCCAAAAGCTTCTATTACCTGTGAATGTTTGCCTAGAGCTAATTGATGGTCGTACAATTTTCTCATTTTCTTGGCCAAGAAATCTTTGCGGGATGGGCCAATGTACCAACGGTGGTCGGAGCTGTTCTTGACCTGAAGGTAATATTTCAATGCAATTTCCCAGTGTTCAATGACCTGTTCAGAGTTCTTAAGTACCAAGTCGAGCTCACCAATGGTTATGCCTTTATCTGTAATGATCTGCTTATTCTGCCAAAGGACTTCGTATTCTGAGTCATGGTCCAGAATGAAAAAGATCAACTGTTCAAAATAGCGCCCCATGGGCATGGCACCGAGGTTCTCAAAAAAGTCATTTACTGCTGCTTGGTTCTGATCGAGCTGGAGCAAGGTTTGATGAACTTCTTCACGGTGGGCTTCGGATCGGTAATAGTTTACAGTTTCAGGGAGGTTTAAAAAAGAGGGCTGCTCCAAAGCCCAAAAGATTCGGCGCAAATGAAGGTTTTCAAGCTGCATTTAGGAGGCTTTTTTTTGATCTCCTAAAGGAAGGAATGGACTCTCCCAGTGGAAGCGCACGGCCAAACTGCGAATCAAGATCACCATGCTAATCGACAGGCCCGAATTAAGCCCTGTGCCAAAATCGAGGTAATTGCCTAAAATATAAAATCCACCTCCGGCAAAGGAAGCCAAGGCGTAAATCTCTCGCCGGAAGATGAGCGGAACCTGATTGGTAAGGACATCACGAATCACCCCTCCAAAAACCGCGCTTACAACTCCCAGCATAAGCGCTATAGCCATACTTAGGTCTGCACTTAGGG
>CBFHJH010000004.1:129423-132065 GCA_965656185.1 Croceimicrobium sp. | reverse complement strand
CTTTTGAATTCCAAGTATGGTGAAAAGTCCCAATCCGATCGAGTCAAAAATGAATAAACCTTTACGGATTCGAGCTAGTTGCTGGTAGAAGAGAAAGCAAAGGGCCATAGCTACGATCACTACGTAAATGTAGTCTGGGTTTCGCATCCAGCTTACCGGGGTCGAGCCCATTAAGAGGTCGCGAGTGGTGCCTCCCCCTAGGGCGGTGACAAAGCCAATGATAAAAGCGCCCACTAGATCGAACTTACGCTCTACCGCGGCTACTACCCCCGAAATGGCAAAAACCAAGGTTCCGAGAATGTCGAAAATGTAAATTAAATCCTCTAAAGGCATCTTCAAAGCAAACTATTATTTACCAAAGTGCCTAAGTCTTAAGTCGATAATCTTGTTCAACCACTCCGCTTTGGTAGTCTTGGCTTCTTTCCAGCTGCCAAGTGGAGTAATAATCCCCCGAGGGGAATAATTCAATTCCTCCGCCTAAGCAAATGGGCATGGTAAATAGTATGATCCGGTCAATTAGCTCTTGTTCTAGGCAATGCTTTACCAAGGAACCGCCGCCCACTAACCATAGGTCTTTCCGGGAGGAGGACTTTAAAGTCTCCAATTCAGTTCGCCTAAGATCTTGCAGCCATTGACAACTATCTGGCAGCGAACTGGGCTTTTTAGAACTAATAATATAAGATTCCTGCTGAGGGTAGGGCCAAGGAATATCAAAGCCAATAATGCTGTCGAAGGTCTTTCTGCCCATGATCACTTTGTCTACAGAGGCTAAGAAATCATGAAATCCATAATCGGTTTTATCTGGATTCGGTAGTTCCTCCAGCCAGCTTACCGAGCCCTGGGGATCGGCAATATAACCGTCGAGGCTTTGCGCAATGTAGAGTACTAGATCAGACATATCGGTAGGTGTGAAAATTTTTGGAGCAATACTAAAGGCTTTTCTGAGCTTCTTTCAAAACCGCTAGATAGTCTTGCACTGAACTTTTTTCAAAGCTTTGCAAATTGGGGTTCCGAAGCAATCTTTCGAAGTAGGGGATGTAATGCACTTGGAGCTCCGTAAAGCGGGCTTGCATGGGGTCACTTACTATTGGTTCTTGCCATGAATCACGGTAAAAACTATTCCTAAACAGGTTGAGGTCTTTGCTGGGCAGATCTTCTTTAGACCTAAACTTTAAAGCAATACCACTCGGACTAAACTGATCGCTGTAGCGGTGATACCACCTCGGGTTAACCGTACTTGATACATAGACCGCTTTGTTTCCTTTATACTCTCTCAGGAAATGATGTAAAAAATCTTCCCAGTTTTGTTCGTAGTCGTCAACGATCACTTTACCTATTTCAAAGGCGGGGATATTTAAATCCCTAAAGACTTTTTCACGGTAAGAGCCGAGGACTAAAAAATCGATATTGATCACAGAGATACCGCTAAATTGCCCTTTGGCATCTTGCAACATCCAGAGCGGATAGCTGTCATTGTCGCCTTGCGTAAAAAGAATGGCCCCCTCTTCCGTCGAAGCAAGCAAATTGTGGGCAAAAGCCATCCAATAGGCATTATAGGTTCGTTTTTTAAACCATTTGATATTCGCCTCTTTGCGTAAGCTATCATTATGCGTGCTGGTGGCATAGGTCACCACATCTGCCAATAGGTTACCGAAATCTGGATTCTCAGCGTAAGCTTTAAGTAAAAATGGGCCATTTTGAGGGTCTACTCCTGCGGTAGATCCTTTCACGTAATTGTAAATGAAAGAATTGGGAATCGCTTTTTCCATTAAGCGTACAATATCTGCCCCTAAGCGTAAATTAGGACCATCCTTTACAAAGTCACTTTGCCAATTATTGCTTCCTTCTGCATTCCTACAGGCGCGATAATAGTTCCACCAAGCCATTTGGTCTTGCGGATCCTTTTCTACTTCCTGCCACCAAAGGTCGGCTTGGGCTAAATAATAGGCATAGGGCCGAATTTCTTTGGCAAAGGAAATCTGTGGCTCAGCTTCACTTAGGCTCTGTGCTGATAAGTTTAGGGTGACGATTAGGAGGAAAAGGAAACAACGCATGCTTATAGTTTGGGCTAAAATCTGATTAATTGCCTAAAAATCATCTTAAAAGGAAGCTAAAACTAGGGTAGCTGACAGCGCATTTTGCTCGCTTCGATCTGTTCTTTGAGGTGGCTGATAAATTGATAACGATGCTTGGCCGAAACGGAGCTGATCAAATTCGCTTTGCGCATTAAGCCCAAGTACCAGGCTAGGGTTTTCTCATTAAGTTGATGATGGTCGGAAATTAGGGTGTGAAAGGTAAGGTGACCAATAAAGGAGCGCTTTCGGCCGCCGATTTCAGCAATAGCACCATTTCCGGTCAGTTCAATATCACTCTCATAAAGGGTGAAGTTGTTTTTCTCATTTTCCTCCGGAATTCGGTCAATAACCTTGGTGCCTCTTTCTGCCATTAAATTAAGGCGATCTGCCAAGCCATTCAAGTCGGCAAAAATGGCTTCACTCACCGCTTTATCCCTCACGTAACCTGCTTGATGATAAAACTCTACTTGACGCAAAGTACTATTAAAGGTGTTGATCGTCCACATCTCCACCGAGTTGATTTCCGAATAGGCCTTAAAGATCTGGAGACCTTTCTGGATAAAATCT
>CBFHJH010000004.1:112293-129325 GCA_965656185.1 Croceimicrobium sp. | reverse complement strand
TACCGGTATGATCTCAGGTTTAAAAACCTGGCCTTGTAATTCTGGAACCTCCAATATGCTATGCATCCAATAAAAGATCTTAAAGGCCCCAATTACCGGAGAACTTAGGTTTAAAAAGATGGGGATGTCTAAGCATGAGTAATATAAAGTGGAGTTAGGATCTCTTTTTAGTTGCTTTAGATTTTGGTGGAGTAGTTCGAGGTACTCTCCAAAACTCTCAAAACTCGGCTGGAGGTCTTGAAAGATCACACTAGCCTTTTCTTGATTTGGATCTAATAGAGTGTCTAAACTGAGGTCGAATTCATTGGCAACCCAGATCGCTTCATCTAAACTGAAGCTGGTCTTTGAGTTAATACGGCGGTAAGCAGAGTCGAGGCTGATATTTAATAGATCTGCCAAGACTTGGGCCAGACTTTGTCCGGGTTCAAGGTTTTCCTGAAGGCGCTTGATGAATAGCTCTTGATGCTTCATTCCCTAAATTTACGCATATATCGCAAAAAGCCAACCAGTAATTCGCGTTTTACGCAAATGAAAGGCATCAATTCTGTGACCTTCGCCAAAATACAGGGGGCTTATTTCATATGGAGTCAAAAAAAGCATTTATCGCAGAAAGGTCTGTGGCTCAGGCGTATTGCCGTTTCGGGAACTTGTTATGCACGCATAGATTTGTGGTGTTAATCAAAATTAAACAACCATGAAAAAGTTAGTTTTTAATGCCTTGATCGCTGTATTGTTTTTTAGTGCAGCAGCGCAGGCTCAATCCGGAATGGAAGATCATAAGAGCGTAGCTATCATTAGTGTAGATTCTCGTGGGATCAGCTTAGATAATATCGGGATGGCTAACCTCATTCGCTTGGAACTTGAAAAAATCCAGAAATATGAAGTGCTCGATAAATATGATGTAGAAGCCATTATGAAAGAACGTGGCATTGACCCTAATGTGGCTTTTGGTAAATCTCAATTAGTTGAAGTGGGTAAACAGATCAATGCCGATTTTATGCTCTCAGGGTCTACTCAAAAATTTGGCTCTAAGATCATTATGATCCTTCGCCTGGTCGACGTGAGAGCAGGGAAGATCGTAAAGAGCGACGTTAAAGAATACGTTTACGATGAGGATTACCTCCAGCTCATGGCGCGCGTTTCAGTTGCCAGTTTATTTGGAGAAGAAGTAGACGCCGAAGTGGAGGCTAAGCTTACCAATGTGGAGAAACCTATTATTACGGATGGTCAAACACTTAAGCTAAGCGGTCCCCGTTTTGGTATGCAATTCTTTAGTGGTAAAGTGGCGGAGCGCCTGGCAGCACCTTTATCAGAAGGAGGTTATGCTTCTAACCCTTACTCCACGGTTTTCGCCTATCAACAAGAGTTTCAGTACGTAAGCTCGGGCGAGTTCCAAGTTTTACTGGAATGTATAGGCGCCATTAATGGTATAGAAACTAATTATGTGTCTCCCAGTCTTACCCTCTTAAATGGTTTCCGTTATAAAGGTTGGGAGTTAGGATTTGGTCCAGTTTTCCGATTCTCACGTACCGCCATGGGTTACTATGATGATGGAAAATGGGTAATGGGAAGTCCCAATGACGATAGTATCGAAATGGTCCGTGAAATTGACAAGCGTGGAGATCTACAGCTTAACACTGGTCTGATCGTGGCTTTTGGAAAAAGCTTCCGCAGCGGTCATATCAATTTACCCGTAAACCTTTATTACTCGCATGTACCGGCTTTTGATTCGCATGTGGTAGGCTTCATGCTAGGCTTTAACATCGCGCGCACCAGTCGCTAAGAAATACCTGATTTCTGCTTCTTGTTTTCTCAATAACTCCGCCAATCTGGGCGGGGTTATTTCCCAAAGGAGACTTGTATTCAGCAAAAAGCTCTTTGCTAAGCTTAACCATTAAACCAAGATTGATCATGAATACCAATACATTTAAAATACTATTGTTGTGCTTTCTGGCGCTCAGCAGCTTAAAGGCCCAAAGCGTAATCTTCAAGGCTGGCTTCAATGGTAGTATCTGGGCAGGCGAAGCCTTTAGTGATTTGGAGGCCGATGCTCCGGCGGGATTAAGTAGACCGGTAAAAGCAGGCTTTCAATTAGAAGCCTTAGTCGATTACCCCATTACCAATAAGCTTAGCCTTAGTCCAGGACTGCGCTTCAACCAGATTACCTTAAGTTTAAGTGCCCAGGAGGCTTTTGGCCGATCGCAAACTACTTTGAGTCTTCAGCAGTCGGCAGGCTTGCTCGAACTCCCATTAAAATTTAGATATACCAGTAGTTTAAAGGGAAGGTTAAAGGGCTACCTGAGCGCCGGAGGCTACCTCGGGGCCTGGCTTTATACCAATTATGATCGTCGAGGGGTATTTAAGGGCGAAGTCCAATCGGAGAGTGGTCGCAAAAGAGCGAGTACTTACGTGCCTAATATTGGCTTGGAGACAGAGGCAGGAATTGAGTATGAAGGGCTTTTAATCGGTCTAGGCTACAAGTATGGCGGCATTTCCAGTGAGCATTGGAACTTTACCCAGATATTATGCTTCAATATTGGCTTTCGAATAGAATAAATGGGGAAGAGGATCAAAGCGGATATACTTTCAAAACCCAATGATAATTAACAAAAAATTAGGCTCTATTTACCCTTAACAAGCTACCTTGCGCCCACCTTATGCCTAGAGGTTGTAACCTTGTCAAAGCTTCGATTTATTGGTTATCCAAAAAACAATAATACTGGCTTTGTCATAAGCCTAAAACAGGATTAGTGACACCTGAGCATAGAAATACACCAGAATAGCCCCTTTCCAAAGGGGCTATTTTTTTAGCCGGTGGTATCTAAAGGTCATGATATTCTTTTCACCTTCTTCGCTAAAAAGAACATGGATATTAAGGTGATCCGGATCAATTAACTCGAAGGTAAAACTTTTGAAGTAGGCTTTTTTTTCTTCCACGGCGATAAGCGGAAACTGGAGCACTTCATCTTTAGCTTCCCAAGCGGTCAAATCACGGTTAAAGTGCCGTAATCTCAATTCTAAGCTTCCAGCTTCGGTTTCGCTAATGGTGAGGATCTCCATAAAGTCATCTTTACCCTCTTTCACTAATTTGAAGGTGCCAAGCATAGATTCGCCAAAAGGCGGTAACCAAACCTCATCAAGGACTCCACCAAAGGCTTCTCCACGCCAGTGTCCGGCGATCCATGATAGTTCTTCAATTTGATGTTTAGGAGGCTCAGAAGACTCAGGCCACTCCATGATTATAGGGTCAAGTGATTGCGCCGCGAGGCTTGGGCTAAGCAGCCATAGTATACCACCTAGTAACATTTGGAGCTTTCTCATAAAATATCTTCCAGTTTATCGCTAATTCTCACCTGAGAAGGTGAAAAATATAAATGACGCACACCGGCCTCACTTTCAATTAAGTATTCGTAATATAAATCTTGGCCTCGGTTGTATGCCTTCCGGCTGAAATAGATATCCCGATAGCAGCTTTCTAAAATATAATCCTTTACCCTCTCCAGCTTTTCATCGTCTAAATGAATGATAGTAAAACCATGTTCTTCGCCCGCTCCGCATCGACCCATGGGATGATAAGGGTTACTGGTGAAGCGGTATTTTAAGATTAGCCGTTCTTGGTTTTGGGCAAGCACTTCAAAATTGCGGCGCGGATAAAGCTTTTTTAAGGAAACCTGCTGGCCGTCAAACTCTAGCATTTCCAAATTCTCAAAGCACTTGATTTCCTTAAGTCCGGTTGAAAAATAGCTGGTGTCTCCTTGGTCGACCCACATTCCTTGCGCGTCCTGAAGTACTATTTTAAAAGTAGCATTGGGATAATTATGGAAGCTTTCTTCACATTCCCATGGAAATTGACAATCGCTTTCCATTTTTAAAAAGCCCTCAACCTTAGCCGAGTCCTTTAGCTTATAAAGACTGGTTTTTTCTGGGCTAAAGAAGGCCACGATGGGCACAGAGCCTTGCGTCTTGCTGCTAAGGCTGCCTTGCGCGGTATAGATAGATCCGCTAATTCTCGAATGGCGGTAATAGCGCAGCGTCACCTTGTAGTCAACTTGCTTAAGCCTAAAATCAAAGCAAGCTTCACGCTTTTTATAAAGCTCAATTTGGGCTTGAGCCTGAAGCGTTAAGGAGCTGAGCGATATCAAAAAGCAAGTTATGCTGGTGGCGATTGTTCGAAGGCCTTTCATCTAGGCAATTTAATCAATTAGGCCTTCTTCACGAACTCTGATTTTAGAGCCATGGACCCGAAACCTTCGATTTTACAATCGATATTGTGTTCACCATCACTAAGTCGGATGTTTTTTACTTTGGTTCCAGCTTTTATAGGTTTGGGAGCGCCCTTTACAGGAAGATTTTTAATTACCACCACGCTGTCGCCATCCTGCAATTCATTGCCATTGGCGTCTACCACCTGAAGTGATTGGTGCTTTTCATTTGGGTCGAATTCGTGACCACACTCAGGGCACATCCATAAACTTCCTTCGCTAGGGTAAGGGTAGGGTGATTTACATTCGGGGCAAGGTTGGCTATCGCTCATATCTAGATATATGCTGCAAATTTCGCACTATTTAGGCAGCCGACGTGCGATTAGGACCTGATTTTGGCCCATCACCTTTTCCAAGATCTTTACCTCCATTTGCCCGTAGTGCTCAAAAATATGCCTGAGGCTTTCTTCCCGTGCCCAAACTCGTTCCCACATCCCGAGGTTAAAGATGAGCTGACCTTTAGGGCTTAAATGCCCGCATAATTGTTCCCAAAAATGAACTTGTCTGAATTTAACTGGTACTTGATCGTCGATAAAAAGATCTACGATGATGAGGTCATAACGAAAATCATCATCTGCCAAAAAGAGGGCGGCGTCCTGCTTTATGATCTGCGCATTAAAACGGTCTAAATCAAATTCTTCTCGAGCGATCTTCAAGACCATTTCATCTAATTCTACGGCCGTAATTTTGCCCCTAAAGCCTCTTTCATCTAGACTGGCCAGTACAGATCCTGCCCCCAAACCTAAGATCAAACAGTCCTCCACCGGTTCGAGGTTGCATTGGTCCAAAGCATAGTCTAAAACAGCTTTTAAATTACCATAAGAGTAATTTGCGTTTTTACTATCCAAGACCTTTTTACCGTTGATGTAATTTACTTCCAGTTGACCGCTTACCTCGGATGGGTAGCGCCTGGTAAGGGGCCAGAGATAGCTAAATAATCGGCGGATCATGATCCTATTTGTTTGCTTTAAAGTCGATCGAGCCACCGGCCCATGCTTGGTAGTGCTTTAATTCCTGAATCACCGCTTGCGGTTCTTCCACGAAAGACCACATCTTTAGGTGCTTTTCCTGCATAAAGCGCTCTGCAACAATGCGCTCCATTAGCTTTTGAAGCTCTTGATAGAAGCCGTTTATATTTAGGACGACGATAGGAAGATCAATGATGCCTAACCTTTTTAAAGTTACCGCCTCTAAGAGTTCTTCTAAGGTTCCAGTGCCGCCAGGCAAAGCAAGAATACCATCCACACCATCCAAAAACCGTGCTTTTCTTTCGTGCATGGTTTCGGTAAACTCAAATTCTTCCACTTGCTTATGTGCCCATTCTACTTCATTCATGAACTGGGGCATGATGCCTTTTATTTTGCCCCCTTCTGCAAGAATGGTATCTGCTAAGGTGCCCATTAAACCAGTGGCACCACCGCCATAAATCACTTCAATGTCTGCTGTGACCAAGGCCCGGGCCAAGTTACGGGTGGCTTCGAAGTAGCTTTTATCGATATTGGGGCTGGAGGCACAGTAAACGCAAACTTTCATGCTAAGAGTTTAAATACCTGAGCAAGGTAAGAAGCTTCCGAAAAAGCTTATTTCGGAAATAATAATTTTCGTGAACCTCCTTTGGGTCTCGGAGGTTTAAGCTACATGCAACGAAAAGAGAAGCTCAAAGCATTACTCGATAAATTAAGTTCCGGTTTATACGAAAGGGAAGAAGTGGTAAAATTATCGCTCCTTACCGCAATTGCCGGGGAAAGCCTTTTTCTATTAGGCCCGCCTGGGGTTGGCAAGAGTATGATAGCCCGTAGGTTGAAATACGCTTTTGCGGATGCCCATTCCTTTGAATACCTGATGACTCGGTTTTCGACTCCCGAGGAGGTTTTTGGTCCTATTTCAATCCAAAAGTTAAAAGAAGAGGATAAGTACGAACGTAAGACCGAGCAGTATATGCCAGGGGCGAATATCGTTTTCTTAGATGAAATTTGGAAAGCGAGCTCCTCGATTCAAAATGCCCTGCTTACCATTATTAATGAGAAACTGTATCGCAATGGCGAACAGGAGATCAAGGTAGACCTAAAAGGTTTGATTACCGCCTCCAACGAACTGCCGCCCCTCGGTGAAAACTTTGGTCCGCTTTACGACCGCTTACTCTTACGCTACCACTTAGAAGAGATTCGCTCGAGCAAGAATTTCCTAAATATGATCACGGCTACCGACGAACTCTATGAAGATCCTGTGCCGGCTGAATTGAAAATCACCAATAAGGAACTTGAAGCGTGGCAGAAGGAAATCGATCAAATAAAAGTGGAAGATGAAGTGCTTTCGGTAATTCAAATCGTGCGAGAGAAGATCGAAAGTTATAATGCCAGGCAAGAGGATCCGGCCCTAGAGCTTAAGGTCTACGATCGTCGCTGGAAAAAACTGATTCGCTTACTGCGTACCTCGGCTTTTCTGAACGAACGCGAAAAGGTGGATCTGCTCGATTGCTTTTTAATGGTGCATACTTTATGGAATCAGCCTTCACAGTTAAGCGCTGTACAAGAGATCGTAAGTGAAACCATTCGCAAGCACGGCTACAGTGTAGCCATTGGCTTATCGATGTTGCGTAAGGAGATCCGTGATTTTCAATCGGAGGTAGAGGATGAAGTGCGCATCAAGATCACTCGTACCGAGGAGGTTTTGCGGCCCATCGACGATGAGTATTACGAATTGACCAAAAATGGCGAAGGCTTTGCCGGAAAATACATTCAGGTTAAGGATTACAATAAATTGCAAGCTTCGGAGGTGCCGGTTATGAATGTGTACGACGAAGATTTTAAATTGGTAAACCGCTTGAATGCCGAGAAAAGCGAGCAGGAATTTCAGTTGAAATTAAAGCACAACAGTCAGTTCCATCAGCTGCAGCTTAAAACTTACCAAAAGGAAAAATTTGAGTATCAGTACAAAAAGCCACATGATCTGGTAAAAAAGTTCTGGGATGAGCGCTACGAGAAATTAGATCAATATTTGGCCGAGCAGCAAGGGCGTATTGAGCGTGAAAAACCGGAAGAACTCTTGAAGGGTAAGTTCAATCTTTTTATTGACGAAAAACTGGTGCCGATCGTGGAAGCCAACCATCAAGAAGTGAGTAGCGCATTGTCTGACCTTTCCTTGAAGTTAGAAAAAACGCGCCACCTCTACGAAAGAGAAGCTTAGGATGGAAGAGAAACTTCAGAAACTCGAAGAGGAATACGAGCGGTTTATCCGTTTTGGGGAGGTTTTAGACCGTCCCAGTCGACGTTATTTTGTAGCCTATTTACGTCATCTTTTGCTGGGCAAGGAGCCAGAGGAGGACTTGAAAAGCGACTACTTCGAATATTTCCGGTCGGCTTTGGATGATCTTTTTGAAGATCAAGCCTTACAAGACCTGGCGCGGCAGCACGACTTTCTGGGAGCTCAGATCATAGCCGATACCTTGCAATGGTTTAGAAAGACCTACGGAAAGCTCTCGCAGAAGCACCCTTTTCAGGACGAACAGCAAGAGCTTGAGTCTTGGGGGGTTCGACACCTCCGACAGTTCAGTCGTTCTTGGAATTTTTTGATCCAAAAAGTGTCGAGCTTTTACCCCAAGGAAGAAATAGACCCGAGTTTTCACGCCAAAAAATTTAAGGAACTGATCGGTGAGCGAGGTTTTGAAGACTTAGACGAAGCAAGGCGGAGCGATATTGAGCGAGTCTTTCACGACCTTTTGGCGCAATGGGATGCTCGGCTTCAGGCCAAGATCCTGAACTTTCAAATGCGAAAATTACGCGAAGAGAAGGAAGGTTTTAAGGAGAAGCTGGGGGCCAAGGTGCAGGAGTTTCAAAAACTAACCAGCTTAGTAAAACCGTTTACCGATCATATTTCCAAATACTGGGATATGAGCCGGGCCTTGTGGGAAGATAGTACCTTGGACTTGGTAGAACGATACGACGCCCTATTGGCCGAGGAAGAGGAGTTAAAGAAATTAGCGGAACTACTCGGGAGGTTGCGCCAAGCTGAGATCGAGACCGACGAAGAGACTTACGAAAAGATCGTTTCTTACAAAGAGTGGGTGAAGGACCCCACCTTGCGCAGTGAGATAGTTGGGGTAGAAAATGGTAACGACCTAAACCAAATCCTTCCCGGTGAAGTGGCCCTTTTCGGGGCAGAAACAGAATGGCAATTTCTTAAGCGCTTCGCCGAAGAACAACTGCAGATCAACCAATTCGAAGATAAGCGTCTGGTAAACAGCTCTAAGGTATACAGTGAGACCTATCAAAAGATCAAAAAGAAGGAAAAAGGCCCTTTTATCGTTTGTGTAGACACCAGCGGCAGTATGGAAGGCGAACCGGAGCGCATTGCTAAAGTGCTTTGCTTTGGAATTTTAAAAATGGCTGCGGCCGACCAAAGGCAAGCTTTCTTGATCAATTTCAGTAGCGGTATCCACACCTTAGATCTTTACAATTTAGTAGACTCTATCGATGAGGTGGCCGCTTTCTTGCAAAAGTCATTTCACGGAGGAACAGATATTTCCTTAGCCTTGAGCGAAGCTTTACAGCAGCTAGAAACCCATCGCTACCGCGATGCCGATGTTTTGGTGATCTCCGATTTTATTATGTACCGCATAAGCGACGACCTGCAAGAAGCGATGGAAAAGCAGCAGCATAATAATGGCACTCAGTTTCACAGTTTGGTTATAACCGATCAAGCGAACGAAGAGGTGATCTCTGCTTTCGATAATGTATGGTCTTACGATCCGGATCAGAAGGGGGTGGTTAAAGAAATATACCGCGATCTAGAGAGGGTGAGAGGGCGTCAGATCTAAGTCTGGCCTAGAGTTTAGAGCACAAAAAAAGCGGGAGACTCTGCAACTCCCGCTTAAAATACCTTAACAGTGTTTGGAATCTGTAGATTACTAACCCTATTTCCCTATAAAATGAAGAACCCTGTTAAGTTGACACTAAGCTACAATTTTTTTTAACATTTCCTAAGAAGATGTTAAAAAAATGAAAAAAGCCACCGGAAACCGGTGGCTTTCAACGAAAACTAAAACATAAAAATGAAAAAACTTCGTGTGCTCTTCCAGTCAAAAGTAATGATTTTTTGGCAGCTTACAAACCACTAATCGCAATTGCAGAACCTTTCAACGAAATCTGTAGCTTTGACTTTTAAGTTCTATGAAGCCACAAGAAATTTTCCGCATCGCGCTGGTACAAGCTCCTCTAAGCTGGGAGGACCCCAGTTCAAATCGCTCCTATTTTTCAGAGCAACTAAAGAGCTTATCCTCCTCAGATTTGGTGCTATTGCCAGAAATGTTCAGCACTGGCTTTTCTAT
The DNA here is from genome assembly GCA_965656185.1 of Croceimicrobium sp. Taxonomy (GTDB): domain Bacteria; phylum Bacteroidota; class Bacteroidia; order Flavobacteriales; family Schleiferiaceae; genus Croceimicrobium. The sequence continues at coordinate 119,737 of CBFHJH010000004.1, read as the reverse complement.
GAACCCTGCAGCCTTAGCCGAGACCATGGAGGGAGAAAGCCTAAACTGGCTGAAAGATCAAGCACAAGAACAGGGATTTGCTCTATCGGGTTCCTTAATTATTGAAGAGGAGGGGTATTATTTCAATCGCCTCTTTTTTGTGTACCCCGACGGCAGCTTTAGATATTACGATAAGCGGCATCTTTTTTCTTATGCTGGCGAAGAAAAGGTATACACTGCGGGGCGCGAAAAACTGATCTTGGAATATTGTGGTTGGAAGATCAATCCACAAATTTGCTACGACCTGCGTTTTCCAGTTTGGTGCCGAAACGCCGAAAACTTCGACCTGCAATTCTTTGTGGCCAATTGGCCTGCGCGACGCAGTGGGGCCTGGAAGACCCTCCTGCAAGCTAGAGCCATCGAAAATCAGGTTTACCTCGCCGGATTAAACCGGATTGGTGATGATGGCAATGGTATTTACCATTCAGGTGATTCAGCGCTTTTTGATCCACTCGGTGAAAAGTTGAGCCAGATTGAGCCAGGTAAAGCCCAATCCGAGATCATCAAGCTTTCTTATAGCCATTTGCAAAAGGTCCGCGAACGTTTTGCCTTTTTAAAGGACCGAGATCAATTCAACCTCGAAGTTTAGGCAAGCTCTAGACTCACCGGACAGTGATCGCTATGCTTGGCTTCCGGCCAAATATCCGCTCCTTTTAGGTCTGCTTTGAGTGCCGCACTGGCCATATTGTAGTCGATACGCCATCCTTTGTTATTAGCGCGGGCATTAGCGCGGTAGGACCACCAAGAGTATTGGTCTACTTTTTCGGGGTAAAAATGACGAAAGGAGTCGATCAAACCCTCTCCTAAAAATGCACTGACCCACTCCCTTTCTTCCGGTAAGAAGCCAGAAGTATCTTTATTGGACTTCGGATTATGAATGTCTATCGCGGTATGACAAATATTAAAGTCGCCACCAATAATAAGCTTGGGGCGTTCTTTTAAAAGCGCTCGGATGTAAGCCTGGAAATCGGCTAAAAACTGCATTTTAAGATCTTGCCGAGCATCGCCGCTGCTGCCACTGGGAACGTAAACACTCATAATACTCAATTCGCCAAAATCGGCCCGAATTATACGACCTTCACGATCGATATAATCGATGCCACAGCCTATTTCTACGTGATCTGGACGCTGCTTGCTGAGGATTCCCACGCCACTGTAGCCCTTTTTTTCGGCGCTGTGCCAGTAACAATGATAGCCGAGATCTTCGTATTTGCTCGCCTCTATTTGCTCGGGCTGGGCTTTGGTCTCTTGGATCAAAAGCACCTCTGCTCCCGATTTAGAGAGCCATTCGCTTAAACCTTTGCGCTCTGCGGCGCGTATGCCATTTACGTTATAGGAAAAGATCTTCATGCTATAGCTTAATTGTGCAATTTTGCCGTTATAGCCTACAAAGTAATAGCATATCCGGCAAAGCCTTTGGAAATATCGCCTCTTTTACCTCCTCTTTTTGGGGATGGTCGGATCTTCCCTTTCCGCTCAAAATTGGCAAGAAAGCCGGATTTCCAGTAGAGATACCCTGCTCTTCGGTCCAAGGGCAGTGTTCGAGGAGTCTTTGGTTTTTATGCGCCTTTCGGCGGATACGATTACAGTAAAATTCCGCCTGATTCAGAATCCGCAGTGGGCCTTGGTCATCGATTCGGCACCGGTAGATAGCCTATTGATTCGCTATCAGACCCTAGACCTACCCTTTCCGAAGCGCTTTTCCTTGCGAGACACAAGCTTGATCCTCCCCCCCAATCGTAAGGGTAAAAAGCTGCGCGAGGAAGAACTTTACCAAGGTTCTCCGAGTAACTTTAGTCCATTCTCGGCCCTAAGTTCTCAGGGTAGCATCAGCCGCAGTGTGGCGGTCGGTAACAATCAGGATGCAGTGCTTAATTCTGCCCTCAATTTACAGTTGAGCGGAGACCTCGGTAAGAATACGACCATCAGAGCTAGTATTAGCGATAATACCGTGCCGGTTCAAGCCCAAGGCTACACCCAGCAACTACGTGATTTCGACCGTGTTTATCTGGAGCTGGAAAACCCTGATTTCGGAAAGCTACGGGCCGGAGATTACAATATTAACTCCGATCATTATTTTCTGAGTCTTACTAAACGTATCTCGGGTGGTGGAGTTTCTACCAATTTTGCATCAGGCGAAAGCCAATACAATGTACAAGTGGAGGGGGGATTGGCTCGGGGTCGTTTTTCTCGAAACCGCTTTCAAGGACAGGAAGGTAATCAAGGCCCCTACAAATTACGCGGAGCAAATGGCGAGCAGTTTATCATTATCATTTCTGGATCGGAGCGGGTGTACATCGATGGTGTCCTGCAAAAGCGCGGCGAGCAATTCGATTACATTATCGACTACAACGCCGGTGAGATCACTTTCACGGCCCTGCAGCCTATTACTAGAGATAAGCGTATTGTGGTGGAATTTCAATACACCGAGCAAAATTACCTGCGCTCGGTGGCGCAAGGGAGCATGGCATGGAGTAAAAGCAACTGGTCTAGCGAAGTGCGTTATTACAGCGAACAAGACTCAAAAAGTCAGCCTATCTCAACCGAATACAGCGATGCCGAAAAGGCCTTATTGGCCAGGGTAGGCGACGATCTGGAGGCGGCGCAAAGTTCAACTATTAGTCCGGCCGCCTTTAACCCTGCCTTAGTGCAGTACCGTCTAATCGATTCGTTGGGTTTCGATTCGGTTTTGGTTTACAGTGCCGATAGCACTGCCGCTTTGGTAAATGCCAGCTTTGCTTTTGTTGGGCCTAATCAGGGAGATTATCAATTGGCTTCTAGCAATGCGAATGGACGTGTTTTTAAATGGGTAGCCCCTAGCAACGGGCAGCGACAAGGCTCTTATGCACCGGTGCGCACTCTTATAGCGCCTAACCGCTTGCAGGTTTTGACTTACCGTAGCCGCGGGGAATGGGGCACCAAGAACCGACAAAGTTTGGCTTTAGAAGGAGCTTTTAGTAATAATCAAGTAAACCTATTTTCCAATTTAGATCAGAGCAATGATGATGGGGCGGCGGCCAAACTCAATTATCAATTGACACGAAAAGTGGGGCAAGGCGAACTACTTATTACCACCAATTATGAGTTTAATAATCCAGGCTTTAGCACTTTAGAACGTATTCGTCCGGTAGAGTTTGCTCGCGACTGGAATTTGCCTTTTAGCTATCAAGGAGCCTTACAAACCGGGGGCTTGGCCTTGAAGTTTCGTCAAGACTCCTTGAACCTAGGCCTGTCGGCCGAATTTCTAAACAGTCCTTTAAAACAAGGTTGGCGGCAAGCTTTACAAGGCGATTGGCAAGGTCGATACTGGTTGGGGCGCGCTAAACTTAGCCTTACCGAAACGCAAGGACTGGGCTTGGAAGAATCGTTTTGGCGCGAGCAGTTGGAATCGCGGTACTTTTGGTTGCCCAAAGCCTGGCTGGGGTTGGCTTCCGTTGGGGAGTGGAATCGCCGTAATATGGGAGATAGCTTAAGTGCGACCAGTTATTCCTTCTTCGAGTACCAATTATTTCAAGGCTGGGGAGATACTACAAAAACCTTCACGGAAATCGGTTTTTTACAGCGCTTCGACGATTCGGTACGCACGGCCGATCTGGAGCCCTTTGCTTATGCCTATACTAGCTTTTTGCGTGGGGCCTGGCAAAACAAGCACCGCGGTCGCTTAGGCTATCGTTTTTACTACCGCAGTTTAAAAATTAGGGCGCCAGAAGAACTAGCTTTACAAAGGACCCTAACCAGCCGACTCAATTATAATCAGCCTTTCTGGGACCGAGCGGTGGTAAGTCAAACTTTTTATGAAAGTGGCGCAGGCACCGAGCCTCGCCGGAGTTTCACCTATATCGAAGTACCGGCCGGAACCGGAACGCACACCCATATCGACTATAATGAAAATGGCATTCGGGAATTGGATGAATTTGAAATTGCACCCACCCCCGACTTGGCCACTTTCGTGCGAGTCTTTAGTCCAAACCTCGAGTTCGTTCGTACTTCTTCCGTGAAGTTTGGGCAAAATTTTAACATTCAAGCTCCGCGTTCTTGGCAGCAAGTACAAGCAGGATGGCGCCAATTCGCAAGGCGCTTTGCGCTGATTTCTGCCTTTCAACTAGAGCGACGCAGCCTTTTACAGGGAGGCTTGAACGAACTGAATCCTTTTTCTCAGTTAGCTAGCGATACACTCTTGGTAGCCGAGAATAACTCTTTCCGGCAAAGTTTATTCTTTAATCGTAGCAGCTTGATCTTTGGGGGTGATTACACTTACAATCGGACTCGAAATCGCAATCTTTTGAGCTTTGGTATCGAAGAGCGGTCTCTGGATGAGCATCGCTTTAACCTTCGCTATGGGTTTTGGGAAGACTTTGTGCTGCGTTACGGCGGACAGTGGCAACTGAAGGAAAATCGCTCAGGCAATTTTACCCAGCGCAATTACGATCTGGAAGCTTGGCGGCACGAGTTCTCCTTGTCTTACCAGCGAAATGATAAGCTAACTCTCAGCCTGGCCTATGAATTGAGAGATGAGGAAAGCACTGGAGCCGATGCCAACCTTTTAATGGCCCAGATACTCGGAGTAGAATTAAACTACAATGTAGCCAAGAACATAGCTTTACGCAGTGCCACGGATTATATCTACAATAATTTTGATGGGGAGGTGAATAGCCCGGCGGCCTTCGAAATGTTACAAGCCTTTAGACCTGGTGCTAACCTCTCGGCCGAGCTGGGTATTCAAAGAACGGTGCTCAAAAATATCGTGATCAGCCTAAATTATAATGGTCGCTTCAGTCCTGATGTTTTTGCTGTGCACACCGGCAACTTGCAGGTAAAAGCCTTTTTCTAAGTATTTAGGGTATCGCTCTAGGCTATTTTTGGCTCAAATTTGAGCGTGTTCAAATTGATCGTACGATACCTTAGCGATTTACGGGACTTCTTATATCCAGCGCGATGTTTGGGTTGCCAACAGGAATTGGTGCCAGGAGAGCAATATTTATGTCTCACCTGTTCCTTGGAATTGCCGTTAACGCGCTTTAACCAACACTCTCAAAACTCGGTTTACCGCCGATTCCACGGTCGCATAACTTTAGAAAGAGCGGCAACTTGGCTCAGCTTTCAGTCTGGCGGATTAGTGCAAAGCCTCATGCATGAATTTAAATATCGCAATCAACCCCAATTGGCGGTTTATCTGGGTAAACAGGCTGCTCTAGATTGGCAGGATTCGGCTTACTTCGAAACGATAGATTTTTTAGTGCCAGTGCCATTACATCCGCGTAAGCGGCGATTAAGATCTTACAATCAGGCCGAATGTATCGCTCAAGGCTTATCAGAAATTCTCAAGATACCGGTAGAGGCATCTAGTTTGGTGCGTAAATCCTATCAGAGCTCGCAGACTAAGGAACACCGCTTTGAGCGTTGGCAGAAGGTTTCGGGCAATTTTACTCTTTTAGAAGACCACCCCTTTACCAACCGACACCTGATGTTGGTCGATGACGTAGTAACCACAGGGGCCACTCTAGAGGCTTGTGCGCAAGCTTTACTTGATATACCTGGCCTTAAGCTGTCGCTTTTTTGTTTGGCACAGGCTTAAAGCTTCGCGCTTTATTTGCCATCTTTGCTCGGCAATATTTTTAAGGTCTAAGCGCTTTAAGGCAATGGATTATTCAGGCAGCAATTTTGGTAAGGACTTGAAGGGGCTTTTTCGCTTTCTCTTCTTTTCGGTGTTGGTGCTCGGGCTTTTTGAGATTTCTATCAGCTCTTGTGCCAGCCAGTCCAGTCCGCAGGGAGGCCCGAGAGACACCATTGCTCCGCAATTAGACACTTCTTTTCCGCCAAATCAGACCATTCTTTTTAATGCAACTGAGATTGAGCTTCGCTTTGAAGAGTACGTTGAGCTTAAGAACCCTTTTGATCAAGTAAATATTAGTCCTCTTTTAGATGAGGATATCGACGTGAGGGGGAAGGGAAAAAAGGTATTCATTAGCCTTAGTGATAGCTTAAAGGAAAACACTACCTACATTATATCCTTTGGCTCGGCTTTAACGGACCTGACCGAAGGAAATGCAAATAAGGATTTTAAATACGTTTTCTCTACCGGCACCTACATCGACTCTCTTGAGATCATGGGTACGCTTTTCGATGCTTATACAGGCGCAGCGCAAAAGGAATTTTTAGTGGCACTTTACTCGGCAGATCGCGTCAGTAGCCGCGATACTTTTTTGGAAGTAGAAAGACCCGATTATTATGCCTTTAGTGATGAGGGAGGTCATTTCCACATGACCAACATTAAAGGGGGTAAATACCTTCTAGCGGCATTTACCGATAAAGACGGTGACTTTAAGCGCGGTAGCCAAAAAGATCCCATCGCCTTTTGGGGCGATACCATTTTACTTAGTCCAGATACCATTTACGACCTCGATCTGCTGGTTTACGAGCCGGAGCAAGCCTTGCGATTTTATAATGCGCGTCAAGAGGGACCGGGCCACGTGCAGTTGGCTTTTAATAAACCGGCAGACTCCTTTAAAATAGAACTCCTTAACGGGGTTAAGGACTCGGGATTCTTTTATTTCAGCCCTAAGCACGATACCCTAAATTACTATTTCGACTTTAAGGCCGATAGTCTAGTATTTCGCTTCAATTACGATACCTTATTCGTAGACTCCCTAGTTACGGTGCGCTTGCGGGAGATGAGCACAAAATTGAAATTTGGCACCGCCACTAAGGAAGTTCGTCCGCGCGATACCATTCGCTTCCGCTCGAATCGTCCAATTTTGGGATGGGAAAAAGATTCGGTTTGGTATATTACCAAGCAGGATAGCCTCCATAAAATACCCCAAGCCGATTCAATGGATCCTTTCTTGTGGTATTTCTACCCTCCACAACAATCGCCTTTGCGCTTTGAAATGAAAAAGGGGGCAATTCGATCCTTCGGAATGGAACTGGAGTCACCAAAAAGCTTCGACATTAAACTTCGCTCGGGAGAAGACTTAGGGAGCATCGACTTTAAGGTTGTGGTTGCTGATTCTGGACAGGCCTACCTATTACAAATCTTAGAATCGGATGGCAAGCCTTATTTCTTGCGCAGTTTTAGCGATAGTATTGCGGTATCGCTGAAGAATGAGATCCCGCGTAAGTTTAAAGCCTTTTTGATCCAAGACCGAGACACAAATGACGTCTTTAGTCCAGGCGACTTTAAGCTCAACCGCTTACCGGAGAAGCGGGTGCCTTACAGTGAAGAGCTTGAGATCCGCGCCAATTGGGAGCTTGAGATCGAATGGCGCTACCTTCCTTAAACAATGCTATCAACAATCCTTCGTTGTTAATTTCTGACCAATGTCCTTCAAGGGCCTGGCTTCCCCTGTATTTTTGAAAGCAAATACCTATTATGAAGAAACTGGCTTTATTTTCCATCTTGATCCTG
>CBFHJH010000004.1:21338-112194 GCA_965656185.1 Croceimicrobium sp. | reverse complement strand
GGACTCAGTTCCTGTGTAAGTAGCAAGGTTTACAAAGACCTCCAAGCGAAATACGCCGATATCGAAGCGGAGAACATCGACCTTAAAAAGAAGAGTGATAAGGCCGAATCCGACCTGAAGATCGCGGAAGGAAAGATTGCGAATTTAGAGCAGCAAGTCAGTACTTTAAAGGATAAATCAGCGCAAGCGCAGGCGGCATTAAGTTCTTTACAAGGGCGTTACGATGACTTGAACCGTTCTTACGAATACCTCTTAGAGAACAACAATAATTTATTGGCTAGTAATCAACGAGAAAACCAAAAGTTGGTCGAAAAGCTCAATAAACTGCAACAAGAACTTTCGCATAAGGAAGACTCTTTACGTCTCGAAAACCAGCGTTTAGAAAAATTAAGTGAGGCGGTACAGTTGCGTGAAGCCCGCATCAGTGAACTTGAGTCGGCCATTGCTCGCAAGGATAGCACAGTGCAAATGGTGCGCAAGCGTCTTAAAGATGCCTTATTGAATTTCGATGGCAAAGGGCTTACGGTAGAGGACCGCGACGGCAAAGTATATGTTTCTTTATCGAATAAATTGCTGTTCCCTTCAGCCAGTTGGACCGTAGAACCAGAAGGAAAAAAGGCTTTGCAGGAATTGGCCGTAGTATTGGCCGAGAACCCAGATCTGCAGGTTACCGTAGAAGGTCACACCGATTCGGATGAGTTCAATGGAAGAACGGCCGTTAAGGATAATTGGGACCTTTCGGTAATGCGGGCCACGAGCATCGTGAAGATTATTGTAGATAACCCCGGTGTAAACAAGACCAATATTACCGCGGCGGGTCGTAGTGAGTATATGCCCATCGCTAGTAATGATACCCCCGAAGGAAAAGCAACCAACCGTCGTACCGAAATTATTATCGAACCTGATCTGAGTGAGTTGAACTCGATCTTGGAAGAATAATTAGGCCACGGTTCGGGGCAATATTAAAAGGCTATTTTTGTTAGCCTAGGCCTATGGACTTTTACGGTAGAAAAAACCTCTGGAAATTCATCCTCCTCTTCTTTGCCTTTTTGATAGGAGTGATCACCCTGCTTTATACTGAGAGCTTTTTGCAAGACTTGCGTCAGGAAGAGGTGAAGAAGGTGAATCAGTGGGCCAATGCCATGGCCTTTATCCAGCAGGCCAATAATAATACCGACCTCACCCTGGCCATTCAGATCATTGAGCTCAACACCACTATACCGGTAATTATTGCCGATTCCGACGGAGGGATCGTGGCCACCAAGAACCTTGATTCGCCGCGGGCTAATGAAGATGCTTATCTGCAGCAGCGACTGGAGCAGATGAAAAATGAGGGGAGTTTCATAGAGATCAAATTGGCTGGAAATGACCGGCAGTTCGCATATTATGAGAACAGCACCTTATTGACCAAACTCCGCTTTTACCCGATCGTTTTATTGGTGGTGATCAGTCTTTTTATGGTGATCGCCTACGTAGCCTTCAGTGGCGCCCGAAAAGCCGAGCAAAATCAGGTTTGGAATGGCTTGGCCAAAGAAACAGCTCATCAGATCGGGACCCCATTATCTTCTCTTATGGGTTGGTTGGAGTTGTTAAAGATGCAGGATATCGACCCTTCTATTCCGGAAGAAATGGAAAAGGATATTAAACGACTTGATACTATAACCAACCGTTTCTCGAAGATCGGTTCGCAACCGGCCTTGAAACCGGCCGATTTGGTGCTTACCACTAAAATGGCGGTAGACTATCTTAAAAATCGTAGCCCCAAAAAAATAGAGGTAAGCTGTGATACACCACCGGAGCCGCTTTTTACGCAAATCAACAAGCCGCTCTTTGAGTGGGTGATCGAAAATTTGATCCGTAATGCGATCGACGCTATCGAGGGTGAGGGTAAGATTAAAGTGAGCCTGGAAGAACGTGATGCAAAATGGCTCCAAATCGACGTAAGCGATACGGGTAAAGGAATTCCTGCCCAGTCCTTGAAGACTGTTTTTCGGCCCGGCTATTCTACCAAAAAACGCGGCTGGGGTTTAGGTTTAAGCTTAGCGCGGAGAATAGTAGAGCAGTACCATCAGGGCAAGATCTTTGTGGCTCAATCGGTGCCTGGTGAAGGGACTACCTTTCGCATCCTCTTGCCTAAAAGCCAGGCCTAGTGGCAGGGATCTATTTGCATATTCCCTTTTGTAAGCAGGCTTGTGTCTACTGCGACTTTCATTTTAGTACCCTCGAAAAAGATCGGGAAGCAATGCCAGGAGCCCTGCTCGCCGAAGCTCAATTGCGCAAGGATTATCTTTCCGGAGCGCCCATCGATTCGGTCTATTTTGGCGGCGGTACGCCCAGTATTTTACCGGTAAAGGAAATTGAGAGGATCATTACCGGCTTGAGGGAGCAATTTGAGATAAAGCCCGAAGCCGAGATCACTCTCGAAGCAAATCCAGACGATTTGCAGCCGGCTTATTTAGAAGCCTTGGCAGAATCTAGCGTTAATCGCCTTTCGGTGGGGATTCAAAGCTTTAAGCAATCCGACCTAGATTTTATGAATAGGGCCCATAATGCTGCAGAAGCCCTTGCTTGTTTAGAGGCTTTACCAAACTATGGCTTCGAAAATTACAGCATTGATCTTATTTATGGTTTACCCGAGCAAAGTGCCGAAGATTGGTTAGAGCAATTACAATATTTACAGCGATTCAAGGTCCCCCATTTTTCGGCTTATGCCCTTACGATCGAGGAAAAGACCAAGCTGGCCTACCTGCAAAAGAAAGGAGAAGTTAAGGTAGAGGACGAGCGAGCTGCAGAGCATTTTGAGCTGCTTCAGCAGGAAGCGGAGCGGATGGGATACCAGCATTATGAGCTCTCTAATTTTGCTCTTCCGCGGAAGCGTGCCATACACAATAGTAATTACTGGCAAGCCAAACCCTATTTGGGCTTAGGTCCATCGGCACATTCTTTTAATGGCGGTTCTCGTGCCTGGAATAGGGCTAATAACAAGCTTTATTTGCAAGCGATCGAAAAAGAGCACCTAGCTCTCGAAGAAGAACATTTGAGCGAGAAGGATCGCTATAATGAATGGTTGATGACGGGCTTGAGGCTTATTGAAGGAATAGCTCAGCAAGAGCTAGAAAAATTCAGTCCAGAACTTCGTAGCTATGCTTTGCGCGAAATAAATCGGCTGTTGCAGCAGGGAAAACTGGAGGAAAATCAAAGAGCTTGGCGCATTCCAAGGTCATGGCGTTTTTACAGCGATGGGATTGCGGCAGATCTATTTTATACCGATTAAGATGATAGTAGAATTGGAAGCCCTCGGCCGTAAATGGCAAGTGGACCTTGATAAGGCTCACGATTGTTCTAGTACTTTTGGAGACTCCGCTAGGGAGCCGCGCGCTTGGCATGCCCCACCGGTAAAAGTGGAACCGGTTAAGATGGGCGATTGGGTCGGTTCGATCGAAGCGGGAGCCAGTGTGAATTTTTATCGGCTCGAATTAAATCCCCATGGTAATGGAACACATACCGAATGTTATGGGCATATTGATGGAGGGCATCAGAAACTTAATGATCATCTACAGAAACACCATTTCATAGCTTATTTCCACCGCCAAGCGGCCAGCCAGCAGGGGCAAGACCTGGTTCTACTTAAGCAAGACCTACCGGAAATTGATTGGCAAGCCATCGACGCCTTCGCGATAGAGGCGCAGGGAGTGCAGTTTCCTCAAGACTTCACGGGGACTAACCCGGTGTATTTTGAGCCTGAGCTTTGTGCTTTTTTGGCGCAAAAGGGGGTGAAGCACCTTATTTGCAATTTACCTTCGGTAGATCGAGAGGAAGATGGCGGAGCTCTCGCCGCGCATAAGGCTTTTTGGCATTACCCGGCAGCAATACGAAAGGAGGCTACTATTACCGAATTAGCGGTGTTCCCAAAAGAGATGCTGGAAGGTCATTATTGGCTTCACTTACAGACTAGTCCAATTCACAATGACGCCGTTCCGTCGCGCCCATTTTTTTACCCTTTGAAATAGACCTAAAAAAAGAATGCCCCGTCTTCCAGAAGGATGACGGGGCAAAACCTTAACCTGATTAATCTGCTTCGCTGACGCTAAAGTACAATATTTTTTAATAGTGGCAAATATTAATAATGATAACTGTCATTTTATTGAAAAATAATTCATCAGGCCCTAAAAAAGGAAAAACCCCGCCAGCAGAGCCAACGGGGTAAACCTTAACCTGATTAATCTGCATTGCAGATATTTAAATATAATCTTATTAATTGAATTGAAGTTTTATCGCTAGACTATTTTCGATTGGAAAAAGTCAATTGACTGATAGCGAGTTGAAAAACTAAATCTCTAGACTAAAACAGGGGTCCGAAAATGGAAAAACCCCGGCATCCAGAAGGATGCCGAGGTAAAACCTTAACCTGATTAATCTGCTTCGCTGGCTCAAATATAAGTGCTTATAATCGATTATCGCAAATCATCTAATTAAAAAATTGCAATAATTGCCAATGTGTGCAGTAACTGTAAGATTATCAGGGGGATAATTTTAATTGTTCTCGCGTTTTTTACGATAAAGCTTCGCCGCCACAAAGAAAAGCAGACCTAGGGCCACAAGTAGGGCTAAACCGAGCCACAAACCGGCAAGGCTTTTCCAAACGGCTAACATCACCACGGCGATTAGGACTAAGGTAGGTACTTCATTATACAAGCGGTAGCCAAAGCTGCTAATACCGGTAGGATGCTGGGCCAAAGCTTTAATTTGTCTATGGCAAGAAAAGTGATAGATCACTAGTATAAGTACCAGACTCAACTTTAAATGCATCCATGGAGTTTCTAGCCAGCCTGGATTTAGGATGAGCATACCAATGCCCCCAATTAAAGTGAGCACCATAGCCGGCGTTTGGATGATCTTGTACAAGCGCTCTTCCATAATTTGATACTGTTCTCTCAGCACTTTGCCTTTGGCATCTTCTTCACCGCGATCCCAGGCCTCCCGATGATAAACAAAGAGGCGAACGATGTAAAAAATACCCGCAAACCAGGCTACGAAACCGATAATATGTAGGGCTTTGAAAAAGAAATAGCTCATTTCACAAAAATAGAACTTGAGCTCTGATAATTGTCATTTTTAGGCCTAGCAAGAGCAATTAGTTTTGCTTCAAGAATTAGACGTATGGATTATCAACTGGTGGAAAAATACAATGTGGCTGTGCCTAGATATACTTCTTATCCTACTGTACCTCTCTGGGAAAATAAGGATATAAGTGGTGCGGCGTGGATGGATAAGGTTCTGGAAACTTTCATGGAAAATGATGAGATCAGTCTTTACATTCATTTGCCATATTGTGAGAGCCTATGCACTTACTGCGGCTGCAATAAGCATATCACCAAAAACCATTTGGTAGAAGAGCCCTATATCCAAGCGGTGCTTAAGGAGTGGAAGATGTATACCCGCCGTTTCCCGAAAAAAGCGGTGATCCGAGAAATCCATTTAGGGGGTGGAACTCCCACTTTTTTTAGTCCAGATAATTTGGCCGGGCTCATCGAGGGAATTTTGGCGGAAGCAGAGACCGCTACTTTTCACTCCTTTAGTTTTGAGGCGCATCCCTTCAGCACCAGCGATGAACATTTAGAGAAATTACACGCTTTGGGCTTCAATAGACTTTCCTTAGGAATTCAGGATTTTGATGAGGAGATCTTGCGCTTGATCAACCGTTTTCAGACGCCAGAGCAAATTGAGCACATTGTAAAAAAGGCTAGAGAAATTGGTTACGAGTCGATCAATTTTGATTTGATATACGGCTTACCTAAGCAGAATGAAGGACATATCCTGAAAAACTTGGAGTGGGTAAAAAGTCTGAAGCCAGATCGTATTGCATTTTATTCTTACGCTCACGTGCCAGGGGTTGCTCCCAGTCAACGGGCTTACAGTGAAGCGGATCTCCCCAAGGGAAAAGACAAGTGGGATCTGTACCAGCTGGGCGCGGATAATTTCTTAAGAATGGGTTATCAAGAGATCGGTATGGATCACTTTGCATTGCCTTCTGATGACTTGGCCAAATCGGCACGAGCACATAGCTTGCACCGGAATTTTATGGGCTATACTCCGCATCACACCAAATTGGCTTTGGCCTTAGGGGCGAGCTCTATAAGTGATGCCTGGTCTGGTTTTGCTCAGAATGAGAAGAAGCTGAAAGATTACCTAAAACGGGTGAATTCGGAAGATTATCCGCCCATTATGAAAAGTCATTACCACAGCCCAGAAGATCTTCAGGTTAGGGCAAAGCTGCTTAATCTAATTTGTCACTTTGAGGCCGACTGGCTAAACGACCGGGAGTTCTTCGATACATTCCTCAAACCGCGCTTTGAATTGCTACAGGCGGATGGCTTATTGCGTATTTTTCCTTATCAAGTGAAGGTTACCCGAAAGGGACAGGCCTTTATTCGGAATGTGTGCTCGGTGCTAGACCGACGTTTAGCCGCCAATCAGCTTTCAAAGCCTACTTTTAGTAAAGCGGTTTAGGATTTAGTGCGAGGATGACTACCATCTTGGTAGAATTGCTCATCGAATCGAACTTGCACCTCATGTGGGTCGCGCAAGACTTTGTAAACTACGTAAAGCACTACTAAGGGGCTTAGTGAAAAGCATAGAATGGTAAATGGGTCCCAGCCAATTATAGCGCTAAAGGCATAGACTCCTAAGAAAACAAAGGAGAAGATAATACTGAATTTCATTTTTGGTGTTTTCTAAGCTAACACCGTGTGGATGAGAAGGTTTAGCCGCAGGCTTCTGTTCCGGCCCCTACTTTTGGCGCGGCGGGAGAGAGATAAGGGATATCCAATTCCATGCCTCTTAAGATCAAAAGTGCGCCGATTACCATAATACTTAAAGGAATAAGCTTCTGTACTTGTGGGGCAAAGCGCAGCATTAAATCATTGCTGAATAAATTAAACCCTAGCAAAAGGGGTAAGGTGCCTATTCCAAAAAACAACATATAAATGGCCGCCGAGGCCGGGCCTTCCAAAGCTAAAGCAGGGACTAAGGCTGCGTAGACCATACCACAAGGCAGTAAGCCATTAAGGGCTCCACTGCTAAAATACCAGAGTCTGCCACTGCGACCCTGAGCCTTGCTTTGCACCCTCCGCAGAAAAGGAGTAAATAGGCCTAAGATCTTACGATCCCAAGCTAGGGCTTTGAATCCGAAATAGCCTAAAATGAGGACCAATCCGGCGATAATAGTAAAACTACCTTGTAAATCCGGCACACCCAAGCTAGAACCTAAAATGGAGGCGATCAGGGCCAGGACGATGTAAATACTAAGTCGACCGCTGTGATAGACCAGCCAATTGCCCCTGCGCTTACTTTTTAGCCAAGAGCCCATAACCACCGCCTGCAATGGACCGCACATTCCCAAACAGTGCAGGGAAGAAATGAGGCCGAATGTGAAGGCCAACCAATACATTAGGGGATTAAGGTCTCGGTTTCGAAATAATAGTCTTTGTCGGCTATGCTCAAATTAACCTTGGCGATCCATTTGCCACTGGCCATTTTCTCAGAAGGAAGGCTTAGGCTTTTCACGGTCCAATCCTCTTTCTCGATGTTAAAATCGCGCTCGGCCATGGTGGGGTAATAGAGCTCCACTTTGAGCATCGCACTTTCTTGCGCTAGGTCCTTTGGAAATTTAAGGTACCAATCGCCTTCTATCTGTTCGAGGTGGCAGTTTTCGGAGAGGGCTTCGGCGTTTTTCTTTGCGTCGATGGTATTTTGATAAGCCAATTCCTGTTGGTAATAATCGGTGGTTACCAGATCGTGCCTTTGGTTTAGAGCCTTGTAGGTAACGGTTCCCATACCAATTATAAAAATGCCTAATACGATTACTAGGCCTGTTCCCCAATTAAATTTCATCTTACTTTCTCTTAGGTTTAACCAATGGACCGGTAAAGGCCGTTTCTATGGTCTCTATCAAATCCTTGCCTTCATACACTCCAATTTCAATATCGGTACTCGTTCCGGTCATCTGTTCTTTGTTAAGGTACAGAATAACCGCACCTTGAGCAAGGTCGGAGGGTTTTACCAGAATTTCTTCTGATTCGCCAGCTGTTTTAAGCTCTAGCCCTTCACTGGGACTGATCACTCTAAATTGATAGGTCTTTTCTTCGGCGGTCTTATTCAGCAACTTCCAGTTGTAGGCGTTCATGTAAGTCTGATCATCGATCTTCTGATAGCGCTGTCCGGGCATTCTCAAGAAAATCGCTTCGACGTCTGCTCTGCTTGCCAATAGATAGACGAATACGGTAGATAAGACCACTAAAATGGCAACGTAGGCTTTTATGCGCCCGGTAAAGATCTTGCCGCTGCCACTGGCAATATTGTTTTCAGAATCATAGCGTATCAGACCTTTAGGTTTATTGGTCTTTTCCATGATATTGTCGCACGCATCGATGCAGGCGGTACAGTTAATACATTCCAATTGGGTGCCATTGCGGATGTCGATTCCGGTAGGACATACATCAACGCACTGGTTGCAGTCGATGCAATCGCCTTTGCCCGCGGCTGCCCGATCTTCACTCTTTCGGAACTTACCACGTTTTTCTCCCCGCAAATAATCGTAGGCAATAACCACCGAATTGCGGTCCAGTAGGGCACCCTGCAAACGCCCGTAAGGACAAACGATAATGCAGGCTTGTTCCCTAAACCAGGCAAATACAAAATAGAATACCCCGGCGAAAATGAACATACCACTGAGACCGCTTAAGTGCTTGCTTGGATCATCGCTTACAATTTCCCACCAGGCTTCTTTGCCAATGATGTACATCAAGAAAAAATTGGAGATGATGAAAGCGATGGCGAAGAATATGCCATTCTTCAGTACCCGCTTCCTGATTTTTTCGCCGGTCCATTTCATGCGGGCTAGGCGAAGTTGTTGGTTCCGATCGCCATCGATCCAATATTCGATTCGGCGAAAAACGTGTTCCATGAAAATGGTCTGTGGACAGATCCAACCGCAAAAAAGGCGACCAAAAGCCACCGTAAATACGGCCACGAATAAAACACCGGTAATCATGGCGATTACGAAAATGAAGAAATCTTCGGGCCAGAAGATCTGCCCGAAGATTACAAACTTGCGCTCTAATACATTGAGCATTAGGAAAGGCTGGTTCCCTATTTTGATAAAGGGAATAGCAAAAAAGATGGCTAAGAGCAGATAGCTTACCATTTGCCGACGAGAGGTATAAAAACCCTTGGGTTTTTTAGGAAACAGAAAGTTTCGTGAACCTTTCTCGTCTATGGTGGCTACTGAGTCACGGAAGGATTGATCCAACTCCAGGGTCTCCTTCAGTACTTCCTCCGTGTCTTGGCTTTTCATTTTATAGGCTACTGATGTTCTCTTCTTCAGTGATAACTTCTTGCGCGCTGCTATCGGCCGGTGCCTCTGTGGCCTCTTCGCTGGCTGGCGCCTCCTCTACTAGTTCACCTTGCGGTTCTTTAGGATTGGCCGGGCTGGTGCCTTTAAGGCTTAATACATACGAAGCTACTTCTTGCATTTCAGAAGCACTTAATTGATCTTTCCAAGGCACCATACCTTTTGCCGGTACGCCGTATTTCACTGTTTTAAAAACGTCTTTGATCCCCGCGCCGTGGATCCAATAAGGATCGGTTAGGTTGGGGCCAACGCCACCCCCGCCGTCATTGGCATGACAAACAGCACAGTTCTTAGCGAAGATCTCGCCGCCGGCCAATAAACGACTTTCGTCGGATAGCATTTCTACGCTGCTTTCATCGACCAAATTGGCGGCATTCTTTAAGTACTCTGCCGTGGCTGCCTCCGCTTCCGCTAGTTCAATTTTCAGCTCTTCTTGTGCTAGAGGGGCGGTTTGGAATACGTGAAAACGCAATAGGTAAATCACCGCAAAGGCAATCGAAATGTAGAAACCGGCGAGCCACCAAGGGGGTAAATTATTATCCAATTCGCGAATACCATCGTATTCGTGATCGGTGGCAACCTCCTCCTCCCGTTCTACTGGAGTTGCATCGGTTAATTTGTGTAAAATGCTATCTACCCAGTCGTCTTCCTCTTCTACTTCTGCTTCTTCGGTCGTAGCGTCTTGACCTTTGATCATTTTTTTCATAGCCTCCAATGCTTCGAAGGTGGCCATAAAGCCTACCACCAGGAAGAAGAGAGCGATGGCAACCAACCAATAGGTAGGATTGCCAATGATATCGATCGAGTTCTCGGGATTAAGCGTGGTTAAACTTGCCGCCCCTAGCATGAGCAGCACCACGAAGATGATGAGGGTTTTATTTAGTTTTTTCATGAGGGTTGGCATTATCGTTTAATGGTAAAAGGCTGATCTCGTCAATGCTCTTCCGATCCTTGCGAATCACATATACGATGGCTAGCATGAATATGGTGAAGAAAATGAGGAAGGAGAGGATGGGGTAAATTGATACCCCATCGATGGTCTCCATATTGTGTTTGATGAATTTCAGCATGATCTTATTTTTCTGCGGTTAGAGTTCCGGCAACAGTAGCTTCCACGTGCTTGCTGGGCTGCCCCTTGATGTCGATTCCTAAGCGCTGTAAGTAAGCGATCAGGGCTACGATCTCTTCATTGGGACTCACCTCCACGTCGTCCAATTGCGCTTCCAAGTCGCCTGCGATCTCTTCGGCTTGAGCCATTAAGTATTGGTCGGCATTAGCAATGTATTCATCACTGTAGGGAACACCGAGTGATTTCATCGCTTCTAGTTTTGCCGTAGTATGACTCATGTCTAGGTCATTGGTAAATAACCACTCGTAAGTAGGCATGATAGACCCAGGGCTCATGCTGGTAGGTTCTAGCATGTGGTTGTAGTGCCAGCTGTGTGGGTATTTACCCCCTACGCGGTGGAGGTCCGGACCAGTACGCTTAGATCCCCATAAGAATGGGTGATCATAAACGAATTCACCTGCTTTAGAGTACTCGCCATAGCGTGCTACCTCAGAACGGAAAGGACGGATCATTTGCGAGTGACAAGCATTACAACCTTCACGGATGTATAGGTCACGGCCTTCTAGCTCAAGCGCGGTATAGGGTTTCACACTTTCGATAGTAGGAACATTACTTTTTACCATAATGGTAGGTACGATCTCGATAATACCACCGATCAAAATGGCTACGGTTGCCCAAACCATTAATTGTACAGGCTTGCGCTCGATCCAACGGTGCCAGTAATCGCCTTTAGGCGCTTTGTATTCCTTGGCCAGGGCAGGAGCACTCGCTTCTTCTTCGGCAAGGAAACTTCCACTGGCCACGGTTTTGATCACATTGTACACCATGATCAGCATCCCGATTACATAAAGGCTACCGCCGATGGCACGCGTTGCATAAAGTGGGATAAGCTGAGTTACGGTTTCTAGGAAGTTACCATAAACTAAGGTTCCATCTGGATTAAATTCTTTCCACATTAAGCTCTGAGTCCAACCAGAAACGTACATCGGCAGGGCCCAGAATAGGATACCAGTAGTACCGATCCAGAAGTGGGCATTGGCCAGTTTTTCAGAGAATAAGCTGGTGCGATACATTTTTGGCATCAACCAATAGATCACCCCGAAGATCATAAAGCCATTCCAGCCTAAGGTGCCAATGTGCACGTGGGCAGGAATCCAATCGGTATAGTGGGCAATGGCGTTAAAGTTTTTCAAGCTTAAAAGGGGTCCTTCTAAGGTGCTCATACCATAGGCGGTAATGGCCACTACGAAGAATTTAAGCACGGCAGAGTCGCGCACTTTATCCCAGGCACCTCTCAGCGTAAGCAAACCGTTTATCATACCACCCCAAGAAGGGAAGATGAGCATGATAGAGAATACGGTACCTAAACTTTGAGCCCATTCGGGTAAGCTGGTGTATAATAAGTGGTGTGGTCCCGCCCAGATGTAGATAAAGATCAGGGCCCAAAAGTGAACGATCGATAAGCGGTAAGAGTAAACCGGACGATTAGCAGCTTTGGGCACGAAGTAGTACATCAAACCCAAGACCGGAGTAGTTAAGAAGAAGGCTACGGCATTATGACCATACCACCATTGCACCAAGGCGTCTTGAACTCCCGCAAAGATCGAGTAGGATTTAAAAGCAGAAATGGGTAGTTCGAGGTTGTTTACAATGTGTAAGACTGCAACGGTTACGAAAGTGGCAATGTAGAACCAGATCGCAACATAAAGGTGACGCTCGCGTCGCTTTAAGATGGTCCAGAACATGTTTACTCCGAAGATCACCCAAACCAAGGCAATGGCGATGTCGATCGGCCATTCTAATTCGGCATACTCCTTAGAAGAGGTAATCCCCAGCGGAATGGTGATCACGGCCGATACAATGATCAGCTGCCAACCCCAAAAGTGGATTTTACCTAAAAGATCACTGGCCATTCTTGTTTTAAGTAATCGTTGCAAGGAGTAGTAAACTCCCGCAAAAATGGCATTACCCACAAAGGCGAAAATAGCTCCGTTGGTATGTAATGCTCTTAAACGGCCAAAGCTTAGCCAAGAGGCTAAGTTCATTTCTGGGAAAACCAGTGAAAAGGCCACCCAGATGCCTACTAATAGGCCAATCACGCCCCAGATAATGGTGGCGACGGTGAAGTTTCTTACGATCTTATTATCGTAAAAAAAAGTCTCTGCTTGCATAGTCAAAATTTAGGTCTGTGCTTTGATTTAGTGTCGTCCTTTAACATCCGCACACTCGGAGAATAGTCGTCCTCATACTGACCATTCTTTATGCTCCAGATAAAAGCAGCGAGAAAGCCAATTGCAACGAGGAAACTGATGGAGATGAGAATATAAATTGCCGACATAGAATCCCTTTAAATTTGGTTATCCAAAAGTATCGGGACCCCTAAGCCTAGAAAATGATATTTGTCAGCTTATGAAGTCAGAGCTTATGAGTAGGCTTAATTTCTACCTTATTTAGAACTAATCCAGTCGATTAGCACGGCTGATCCTTTCAATGATCAAAAGGCAGAAAGCCAGGATAGCGATAAGGAGGCCATTTTCTAGCATTGAAAAATCGAGACCGCTTTCGAGGTTCTCTCGGTAGTCAACCTTAAAAAAGTATACCGCCACTACAATGCTGCCATTATTTACCAGGTGAAGCAGGGTAGGTAGCCAAATGCTGTTGGTCCAGTAGCGCAAATAACCTAAAACAGCCCCGAGCGCAAAGATGGAAAGGAAGGCCAGGTATTGTTGGTGTAAAAGACCGAAGAGAAAGGCAGTGATCCAAATGGCCCAATGGGGTGAAAGGTAACGTTGAAATAATGGCTGCAGGGTGCCTCTGAAAAGGGCTTCTTCGGCCACCGCGGGTAATAGGGCCATCACTAAGAAGACCTGGGTGAAATCCATAAAGCTCTGCATGTCTAAAATGCTCTCGTATTGTTTGAGCATTAGTTCCTGACTCGCCGCAAATTGCTCTAAAAGACTTTCGGGCCAAGCAATGCTTTCGCTGATGCGATATAAGCTGTCACTTAGTCCGCCCATACTGTAAGCACATACCACTAATAGTAGCGTTAAGAAAAGGGCGGGCTTTGGGTAACGCTGTAATCCCATGAATTCTTCAGGGTGGTGGCTCAGTAAATAGGAGCCTAAAAGTGATGGAACCAAAAAGGTCCCAATGGTGGAAAAGCCTTGTACTACTTTAAAAAACTCCCGCCCGGCCGGATTGCCAGACTCCAATATTATGCCTAAGACCTCCTCGATAGAAACATTATAAATGCCCGAGGCAATGGCAAAGCCCAAGGCACTAAAGAATAGGGTGCCCATAAAAGCAAGGAAGAAGAGCATCAGTAATTGTGCGCCTAAACCACGGTCTGCAAAATGGCCTTTCATGCTGGGTAATTGAATTTTGTACTTTTGCAAAAGTGATTAAAAAACCGCAGATTGGTTAAAATTGGAGATGTAGAAGTTGGAGACTTCCCACTTTTGTTAGCACCAATGGAAGATGTGAGCGACCCTCCCTTCCGAGCATTGTGCAAACAAAATGGCGCGGATGTCATGTACACGGAGTTTATCTCTTCCGAGGGATTGATTCGCGATGCGGCGAAAAGCGTTCAAAAGCTAGATTTTTTCGAGTATGAACGGCCCTTGGGAATTCAGATCTTCGGCGATGAGATCAGTTCGATGCGGGAGGCCGCGGCCATTACTGCCGAGGCACAGCCAGATATTGTAGATATAAATTATGGTTGTCCGGTAAAGAAAGTAGCCTGTCGCGGTGCCGGTGCCGGTATTCTCCAAGATATTCCAAAGATGGTTTCCATGACCAAGGAAATCGTAGAAGCGGTAGATAAGCCGGTTACGGTAAAAACTCGCTTGGGATGGGACGACAATACCAAGTATATCGTTGAGGTTGCCGAGCGTTTGCAGGATGTGGGTATTCAGGCTATTTCTATCCATGGCCGCACCCGGAAGCAGATGTATAAAGGGGAGGCCGATTGGTCATTGATCGCTGAGGTGAAGAATAACCCTCGCATGAAGATTCCCGTTTTTGGCAATGGCGACGTGGATAGTCCTCAAAAAGCGGTAGAAATGCGCAATAGGTATGGGGTAGACGGAATAATGATCGGCCGTGCTTCGATCGGATACCCTTGGATCTTCCGGGAGATCAAGCATTATTTTCAGACCGGTGAGCTCTTGGTGCCACCAAGTCTTAAGGAACGTGTAGACGCCTGTCGTCGCCATTTTGAGATGGCCCTGGATTGGAAAGGTGAGCGTTTAGGAATTAACGAGACTCGCCGTCACTACACCAATTACTTCAAAGGAATTCCACACTTCAAGGAGTACCGAACCCGCTTAGTAACCTCCGATGATCCGGCTGATGTATTTGCTACTTTGCAGGAGATCGAGGCGCGCTTTGCCGAGCATGAAATGGTGCTTCCTTATTGATCCGAATTAGGACTTCAGCAGTTTTAAGTTTAACCTTCGGGCGCTAAGCCAAGCGCTTAAATAGCCAAGGCATAAAACCGTGATACTTACGATGAGTACATCGGTCCAGCGCAAAGCAACAGGATAGGCGTCTACGATGTAACCTTCGCCCACCGAAATCAGTTGAAAGTGCTCCTGGGCAATCACGATGCCCGCGCCAATGATTAAGCCGCCCAGGCCACCGCTCAGGCTAATGATCAAACCTATTTTAAGAATAACCTTACGCAATTCGGTAATAGGGGTTCCCATAGACCAAAGGGTATGCAGGTTGCTGCGCTTCTCGAACATTAACATAGTGAGACTACCCGCTATGGTGAAGGTAGCGATGGACAGAATTAAAGCAAAGATGAGAAAGGTGAAAAGCCCTTCGGTGCGCATTACTTTCAAGAAACTCGCCTGCTGCTCTTCGCGGTTTAAAACTTTAAAATCAGCTCCTAATAAATCAGTTAAGTTGCTTTGCACTTCCGCTACGGAGGCCTCGTGGGCTACTTTGATCTCTATGGCGCTGCAGTCCTGGGGGCGATTTAGTACCTCTCGAGCAAAGGCTAGATCGCTGATCACGAAGGTTTCATCGAATTCTGGCTGGACCGAAAACAAACCTAAAGGGAAAAGACGGTCGCTGCGAAAACTCTGGTTCCCTAAGCCATTGCTTTCTTTGGGAATGAAGATATTGATAGGTTCTTGAAAATCGGATCGGCTAAAGCCTAAATAATAAGCTACTCCCGCGCCGATCAAAGCGGGATTTATGGCGAGCTTCTCATCAAGACGGTATTCGCCAAAGGGCACTTTGCTTTTAATGCGAGTAACTTCCGGGTAATTTCCGTCAACGCCTTTTAGACTTGCGATGTACTCTTTATCGCGAAAGCTGAACAGTGCTTTCTCTTCGAGTACTTTTGCGTAAAAGGCAATGCCCTCACTGGCATTTAAATTTTCGATTAGCTCTTTTTCATTGAAGAACTTGCCGCTACTAGGAACGATCTTTAAGTCGGGATCGAAGTCTTCATAAAAGCCGCGCACCAGATTTTCTAAGCCATTAAAGGCGCTTAAAACGATGATCAAGGCGGCAGAGCCAACTAAAATTCCCGCTACCGAAATACCGGTAATAATGTTTACCGCATTGCTGCTACTCTTCGAAAAGAAATAGCGTCGGGCTATTTGGTTACTTATGGGCAATTACTTGATAGGACTATCGCCGCCTTGTTTCAGAATTCGGTCTATTTCTGCCTCTGCGTCTAAAGACTCGTCGAGGTAAAAATAAAGTTCGGGCATCTTGCGAAGACCGCCTTTCATTTTACGCACCAATTGGTCTTTAATGCTTTTACTATGCTCGCGAATCCATTCCAAGACCTCATCCTTATCCTTAACCGGAAACATGCTGAGGTTTACGCGACCGATCGAAAGGTCGGCACTCACCCGCACGCGAGTGATGGTAAATAAGACCCCTTTGAATCTATTTTGCGCCAATTCGCGAAAGATCTCGGCAAGATCTTTTTGCATTTGGCTCTCTAATCTTTCTAATCTACTCGATTCCATGAGGCAAAATTACGAATTAAGCGTCAGCAGTAAGAAGTTTTCATGCAAGCTTAATCAGTTATTAGGCAATATACGAAAGCCTTCCCACTGCTCTTTTGCACTGGCACTGGACTGTACACTTTCCACTTTGCTTTGTTCAGAACCTTGCCAGAGCCATTTTTCAAATTGACTAAGAGCCTCTGGCTTGCCTTGAGCCCAAGCTTCAACATCGCCGTTACTTAAATTTCGCACACCCCCACTTAAACCGAGTTCCTGAGCTTTCGCCTGAGTGTTCTTGCGAAAGAAAACCCCTTGTACTAGTCCCTTGACGATGAATCGTTTAGCCTGCATGTTGAAGTGTTTAAAAAGGTAAAAAAAGTTATATATCGGAAAATCAGCTATTTGCGTGAACAATCTACTTACCAGGGCGTTAACATAATGAATTTAAAAATTAAATATCACATATGACAATGCAAGATTTAGATCTCAAAACCAATGATAATTCAACTGGCTTACAAACCGGTCTCGGTGAGGAAGCTCGAGCATCGGTGGTGGAGCATCTAAATGTAATATTAGCCGACCACTATTTACTAATGCTCAAAACGCATAATTACCACTGGAATGTAAAAGGTCCATTATTCAAGAGCATGCACGATCTTACCGAAGAACAATATGAAGATATCTTCGATGCGATTGATGAAATTGCAGAACGTATTAGAGCCTTAGGATTTGATGCGCCCGGTACCTTTGCCGATTATACCAAACTCAGCAATATCAAAGAGGCCAAATCAGGCATCAATGCTCTAGAGATGGCGGCAGATCTCACCAGTAGTCACGAAAATCTAATTCGTGATATGCGCGAAGCTTTAGAGGTAGCCGATAAGCACAGCGACGAGGTAAGTGTAGACCTTATGACCGAACGTTTAGAGGTACACGAAAAAGCCGCTTGGATGCTACGTAGCTTTAATGCATCGTAAGCATGGAATTAAAGAATCCAAATAAAAATCCATATGCCAATTGGCGGAAGGTTAAGGATAAACTAAAAGGAGATGGCTATTCAGAGGCCATCTCCATTTTAGGTCCGGATCACGCAAAATCTGGCGATGTCGAGTATAAGCCCGAAGATTTTAAAATCAATTCGGTGAATCGTTTTCTAGACAAAGATTCTTTCCTAAGTGAAAATGAAGGAGAATTTGTGCCAAAGCTATTATTGGCCATGGAAGCACAGGATGGTGAAAAATACCTTCTAGAATACTTGTTCAAAGCTCCCTACCAAGATACCGTAATGGAATTCATGGCTAAGGTAGATCGAGCTGACGAAAATCAACGCCTCTTTCAGTAGGAAAGCGTACCTTGAATTAAAATATAGTGATGAGTGACTCCAACCAAAAAGTAATCGTGGGTACCCTCATTGGGGCGACCCTTGGCTTTGTTGCCGGCTTGTTGTTGGCACCGCAAAGTGGCGAGGAAACTCGGGAGCAAATCGGTGAGAAGACCGATGACGTTAAAGACGACCTCAAAGACCTTAGTGAAGGAATTGGGCGTATCTTAGACGATCTAAAAGACGAGTTTCTTCACAGCCTCAAAGGTGAATTAGAACGCGCTAAGCAAACAACAGATGAAGATTTGGGATGAGTTCAAGGCCTGGCTAGATCAGGTTAAAGAATATTTTCAAACTGAGCTCGAGCTGATTAAATTGAAATCGGTTCGGGCTATTAGTGCTCTAGCAGCAAGAGCTTATGCCTTGGTCTTCTTCGTGATCTTTATTAATATAACGTTAGTTTTAGGCGGACTGTGGCTGGGCTTTTTCTTTTCCGAATTATTAAACTCTAATGTTTATGGTTTTGGATTAGCTTTCGGGGCCTTTATTTTGCTTTTTGTCCTTTTTGTCCGTTTCAGGCATGCCCTGCTTATCAGACCTTTCCAAAACTTAATGATCAGTGCTATTCGCAGTACGATCAATGAAAAAATGCCCGATGAGTCCGCAGGAAAAACTGAATAAAGACATTGAACTGCTAGAGGTTAAAAAAGAGGCTCTCGTTCAAAATTTAGACCCATTACGGGGTAAGCTTCCCTTTGGGATAGATGGCTTGAGCTGGTTGGGTGGCCATGCCTTTACGGTGGCCAGCCGCTTCTTCGTGAAAGGTAAAAAGCTTAAAAGTGGTCACGGACTTTTTAGTTTATTACGTTCCGTCTTTTTGATGACCATTAGCCGTTTTATTCTGCCTTTATTGGGCGGTCATAGTTTTTCAAAAGGATCGGGAAAAGTAAAAACTGACTCAACAGAGCGGCCAGAATCGACAGCGCCGTAAGCACTCCAAAGTAGATTACCGTTTTTAGTTCGCCAAAGAACATTAGGCTATAACCGATGAAGAGTACCATTGAGGTGAAAAGGATGGCCCTACCTACGTGGGCCATGGTGCGCTTTCTACATTCGGCTAAGCTGTACGCTTGGTGTTTCAGTTTTCGATAATGCCAAATAAAGTGCATGGTATCATCGATCGAAAAACTTAGGACAATGCTGGCAATACTGGCTGTTGCGGTATCCAGTTCAATGTTCAAGGCGGCCATGCTTCCCAACATCATCAGAATGGGAAAGAGATTGGGCATTAAGCTGATCAGACTTAAGCGCAGATCCTTCAAAAAGAGCCAGAGTAAGGCAAATACTAAAAGGATAGCCAAGCTCAAGCTTTGCACCTGACTGCGCGTTACATAGTTTACAATTTCGGCATACAAACTTTGATAGCCGCTCACCTTTACTTGGGCATAAGGACCCAAGTGCTTAGTGGTAATTCGGTCCATCGAATCGATGATTCCGGAAAGTTTTGAGGCGGACACCAATTCTCCGCTTAATGCGAAACGCCCTATTTTGTAATCAGCGGTATTAAAACTGCGCGTCCATTCGGGAGCGGTGCGTTCGGCCAGATCGGCCAATTTTTGAACCAAGCCCTCCTTGGTATAGCCTCGTTCCCAATCTTCTCCGTAGCGCTCCTTAAAGGCCGCCGTGAAAAGGTCATGATATCCCTGCATATCACCGGTTTTTGCTAAACGCTTTGCTTCTTCCTCAACCTTTTGTAATGCCGCCAAGACTACAGGATCTTGCAGGGTTACCGAATCTTTGGTCTCGATCAAAAACTCCAAAGGCATATAGGGGCCCATTAGTGATTCGATTTGCCGGCTGTCTTGCCTTACACGATGATCTTCCGGTAAGTAAGCAATACTATTGGTGTCTACTTTAAGTTGAGAGAGGTTAAAAGCTCCCCAAATAATGGCCAAGGCAAAGAATGCCAGTACTTTTCTTTGATTATTCAAGACCCATTCCTGCAAGGACACCAAAGCCCTGCTACTCCTTTTTTCCTTTTGCCGATGCGCAACCTTGCTTAGGATCAAAGTACCCAGCCAAAATGAAAACAAGAGCCCAAAACCAATGCCGAGGGCGGCATAAAGTCCAAAGTCAGCTAAGATCCTAACCGGACTTATACCTAGTGATAAAAAACCAGCCATGGTACTTAGGCTGGTGAACAAGCAAGGCTTCCAGATACGAGCTAAGCTGTCTAAGGCGGCCTGCTTTAAAGGTAAATCTTCCGCTTCTTTCTGGCGCTCGTTGAGGATGTGCATAACATCCATCACGCAGAGTAGAATGATGATCGCCGGAATTAAAGTACTGAGCAAATTAAGCCGATGCCCCATTAAGCCATAAATACCCAAGGTGAAATAGGTGCTTAAAAAAATGGTGAGTAGGGCATAGGCTACATATTGCCAAGAACGATAGATTAAGCCGATCAGTAGGAACATCAATAGATAGCCCACCCCCAAAAAACGACTGAAATCTTTTTGGGAAAGGCTATTCATAGCCTCATAAATGACCGATAGTCCACCGAAAAAGCTTTGTTCGGTTGCGACATACTTATCGGTAATCGTATAAAGGTCTTGCAGGATCTCCGCTCGCCTTTCTTCAAAATCGGGACTGAGCTCTAACTTAATGATCAGTTTTAGGGCCTTGTTTTCGGCGCTAAAGAACTGTTCTTTGAAAAATGCCTGAGATTCGATGCGCTCTTCAAGCTGAGATGGAGACATGTCCTCAGGCCTTAGCCAAAGCGGGCCCTCTACTTCAAAAGCATTGCGTGGAGCGAGTCTTAGGTCCAAGGGACTGATCACTTGGGCAACGTCTTGATGACCTTCTAAGGCGGCTTCAAGCTTAGCCAAGCTTTTCAGTTCTTCCACTTGAATGCTAGATTGAGCACTTTCAAAAAGCAGGAAAATGATCTCATCATTGCCAAAATGCTCTTGAAACTGATAATAAGCTTGGAGGGCAGGGTCGTCTTTTATGAACCAGGCTTGAAGGCTATTGTCAACCTGAACCGCACGCCGAATTCCGGGCCAAAGAAGGACAAGGCCCAAGAGCACCAAAACCAAGACTGCAAATCGAAAACGGTAGAGAGTCTGCATCTCTCCTTAAGACATTAAACGACGAATAAGTTTATAGGCTCCTTGAGAAAATGGAGGATATTTCATTTTGGGATCGAGCCAAGTGCCCGCCTTCATCATCGACTTTTGATGAGAGAAGGTTTGGAAGCCATATTTACCGTGGTAATTGCCAATTCCGCTGTTACCGATTCCACCGAAAGGCAGGGCAGGGTTAGCCAAGTGCACAATAGCCGAATTTATCGCTCCGCCGCCGTAGCGAATCCTTTTTTGCCAAAACTCTTGCTCCATAGACTTGGTACTAAAGAGATAAAACGCGAGGGGATCCGGGTTTTGCTCAATGATCTCTACCGCGTCTTCGCGAAAATCATAAACAAGGATCGGTAAAACTGGACCGAAGATCTCCTCTTGCATTACCTTACCGTCAAGGGGTGGGTTTAATAGCAGGCTAGGGCCGATGCGTAGACTATCAGGATCTTGCTCTCCACCATAAATGAGCTCTCCTTCCTCGAGGTAAGCGGCTATGCTTTCATAGCGTTTTTCATTGATGAGACTGGTGTAATCTTCACTGGCCAGGGCGCCTTGAGGGTAAAACTCCTTTAGGGTTTCGATCAGGGTATCCTTGAATTCATTCCAAGCCGGTCGATGCACCAAAAGGTAATCGGGTGCTACACAGGTTTGCCCGGCATTGAGCCATTTACCAAAGGCGATCCTACGGGCAGCCACTTTAAAATCGGCACTATCGTCTATTATACAGGGGCTTTTGCCACCTAATTCCAGCGTGGCTGGTACTAGTTTTTTTGCGGCCATTTCACCGATCGCTCTTCCTACCGGAACACTGCCGGTAAAGAAAACGTGGTCGAAGCGAAAGTTATTCATTAGCCGAGGCACGATCTCATGCCCTTCTCCCTGAACTACCGTTATCAACTCCTGGTCGAAATGGGCACTAAGCATTTCTGTGAGTAAATTGGATAAATGCGGGGTTTGTTCTGGTGGTTTTACAAAAGCCGTATTGCCTGCAGCTATCGCCGCCACCAGCGGAGCCATAATAAGCTGGAAAGGGTAATTCCAAGGGCCAATGATAAGGCAAACACCTTTGGGCTCGGAAAGAATATAACTTTTTGCAGGCCAGTTGATCAAAGGGGTAGACACCCGTTTGGGCTTGGCCCAGCCTTTTAGTTTTTTAAGAAATAGATTGATCTCTTCGTACATGAAGCCCACTTCTGAAGCATAGGCCTCGAAAGGGGGTTTGCCAAAGTCTTGCGATAAAGCATAGAGAATCTCCGCTTCGTGCTCCTTAATTACGCGCTTTAATTTTTTTAGTTGCTTAAAGCGGAAGTCGAGTTCCCGCGTCTTGCCCATTTTAAAAAAGTCCCGCTGATCTTGGAATAGCTTGGCGAGTTCTGCATCATCTAGATCAGAGCGGTTCAAAAAGATCTCAGCCGCATTCTTCATAGGCTCAATTTACAAGCTTCTGCTCGAAAATGACCAATTAGGGCTTGCTTTTCTTGCCCTTCTCTTTCTTCTTCGCTTTTAATTTGAAGAATTCACTGAAACGTGGATAAACGAAGTAATTCTGCTCTTTGTTGGAGGCCTTGGGTTTTAAAACGCGATAGCCTTCCTTTTTGAAACGACCGGCTTTTCGGGTACAGATGATCTCGATTTCGGGTAGGTGTTCTTTTTTCTGCCCTCTTTCGCTGAGGATATCGATCTGCCCTAGTTCACTGTTGGCATCATCTACCGAGAGGGTTAATTTCGTCTTACTGAATACCCCACAAGACTGTAGAATGAACTTGGTGTTTTCGGACCATAAGGGTGAAATGATCCCGTATTTCCAACGTTTTTCTTTTTCCAAATGACTAAAGATGCTTTGCACGCCGGGGCGCACTTCAAAAGCTTCTTCATTGTCGAGGTAAAGTTTTTTTAGGTTCTTGTGAAATTGCTTGCGGACTTCGCTGCGTTGTTCCAGGCTGAGGCCTTTCGGGCTGGTTTCGGACGCCCATTGCTCTAAAATGGTTTCTACGTTTTCGCGACTCAGAGCGGGGTCGAGCTCTACCGATTGCTCGGTAATTTTTGTGATGCTTTGGGCCAGAAGATCAAGTAGGTCTTCTTGGGAATAGCGAATTACTGAGCTTAATTTAAATACGCTGAGTCTGATCATGCCCCCGGTTGGTGAAAGGTCTACAAAGTTAAAAAATTATTAAGCCTATATTAAGCCTAAATTTAGCTCTTAGGTCCAACGGTTAAAGTCACTAACCATCCGATCTTCAGCGTATTTCAGCAATGGACCGAAGTTCAAAACTCCGATCAAGGGCTTAAAAAGCCACGCTTGTTTTAGGTTTTTTTGCAAGGCGTAAGAAATACGCATCTCCCCTTTGTAATAACGGTAGATATGTTCTTGATAGGCTTGCAGGTTGGTGCTTCCATCCTCGAGGCAGTTTATGATCGCTTCCGAAACTAAACGTCCACTGGTCATGCCAGGCCCTATGCCTTTACCAGTGAAGGGGTCGATCATACCCGCTGCATCGCCGATCAAGGCGTAGTTTTCTCCGGCAATATCTCGCGCCGTACTAATGGTGGGCAGACCCCAACCTTGCGGCTTTTCGAGCGGCTCAGCTTCTTCGAACATAGCGGCTATCTTCGGATTTTTAGCGATGATCTGGTCCAAGGCCTTTTTTAAATTCACCTTGCGTTTTGATATCTCTGGGCTAACCAAGCCTAAGCCTACATTAGCTTCCCCATTCTTTAAGGGAAAGGCCCAAAAATAACCGGGAAGGATTTCTTTGTCGAAGAAAAACTCCAAATGCTGGTTGGGGTGGAAATTCTTTAAGCCCTTGTAATAGACCCTTAATGCCCCAATCAAATGTTCTTTTTTTCGGTAGTGCTTTAATCCTAAAAAACGACTTACTACCGGTTTCTCACCTTCGGCGCCGATCACGAACTTGCAACGGTATTCCTTTTCTTGGCCTAAATGTTCTACCCGAGCGATAATATTTCCCGCCTCGCGCTCTAAGCCTTTTAAGGCGCAATTGGGCAAGAAATGCTCTGGGTTGGGTAAGGTTTTTAATAAGAAATTATCGAAATCATTGCGTTTAGCGGTGAAGAAAGGAGGGTATTTTAATCCCTTATCGCGCAGGTCAACCCGGTACTCCTGGCCTTGCGGTCCGTGAAAGCAAAAGCCCCAAGAAGGCAACATATCTTGATCTTGACTGTAACGATCTAATAGTTCGGGACTGATCTTTTTTAGGTTGCTCAGTACGTCTACCGTAATTCCGTCGCCACAAACCTTATCGCGCGGAAAAGAAGCCTTGTCGATCAACAGGTGGTCGACCTTTGCTTTTTGCAGAAAGTGGGATAAAGTGCTTCCGGCAGGACCGGCGCCTACGATAAGGACGTCGACTTCTTGCATAAGGTTTTAATGTGCCGGCAAGATAGAAAAGAAGCTTTTACGAAAAGACTTTTTCTGCGGGTAGAAGTAAACTGCGATAATTGCGCAAGCAGTTCATCACCATTAAATTCATGTGGCGATTAAACTCGTGGTGTTCTCGGATCTTAGTGTAGCAACGACGATCGATAAACAGGCATTCGCAACTATTGCTGCGTGTAATAATGTCGAAGCTCAATGGAGTGTCTTCCAGAAACGAATCGAGTCCGGCAACATCACCTGCTTTTAGGATGATCGGTTTTTTTCCGTCCACCAAGATTTCCACCTCTCCTTTTAGGATCCAATAAAAACCCAAGGCAGAGTCGCCGTCACGAAAGAGATACTCCCCTTTACCGTAAAAGGGAATATAACTGCTGCTGTAGGCTATCTCTTCCAAAACCAATGAACTGGCCTCGAAAGGGATGATTTTTTGCAGCTTAGATTTAATACTAGAGATTTCCACCTTCAATTTCTTAGGGACGAAGGTAGAGGGACCTCATAAAGAGGCAAATGATATTTGTCAGTTATTCAAATACGGAAGCTATTTGACGCAGGCCCACGCGGTTGTTTACCTTGATACGCTTGCCTTTGCTTTCGATGAAGCCATCTTTGCGTAATTCTGAAATCAATCGAATTACCGATTCGGTAGCAGTACCTACCATATTGGCAATCTCTTCGCGAGTAAGGCTTATGTCTAAATAACCTTCCTCGTCTTCACCAAAAGTAGTTCGTAAAATCAAGAGAATCTCCGCTAAACGCTCCTTCACACTTTTCTGGGCCAAACTGGTAATCATTTTTCCGGCTTCTCCTAGCTCATGGCAGGAAACGTGTAATAGATTCAGGGAAAACTTCGGATTGTCTTCTATTACTTTGAAGAAAGAAGACTTTGGGATATAACAGGCGAAAGTATCTTCTAGCGCGGTAGCCGATGCGCTGATCGGTTCGTCACTTAAAATACTGCGGTAGCCAATTAGGTCGCCTTTTTTGACGAAGCGAATGATCTGCTCTTTACCTTCGGTGCCTAAGGTGTATAATTTAATCTTCCCTCGGTGCACACAGTAAACTCCTTGAGGGCGTGCCCCCTCATGCATGATAACCTGACCTTTCTTAAAGGATACGCAAGTCTTTAAACTGCTAATTTCCTCCAAGGCATCTTTCCCCAGTCCATGAAATGCACTATCGGGGTGTTGCGCGCAGAACTGACAATGATTTGGCGTTTCCAAATTGGTGTTTTTTGGTTTTGTTTGGCTATCAAATATATGATAAATGTCATTTTAAGTCAAGTTGAGACTGAACACATTTGCTTACGTTATGTCCAAGGATACACTATTAGAATGCAGTCATTGTCATCAGCCTGTCGCTGAGGTGGTTAAGGGTGAGACCCCGGAGAAGATATATTGCTGCTATGGCTGTAAAGTAGTGGATGAGCTGATCGAATCGGAAGCTTCACTGATCGATCATAGTCAGCTCAATTTGGAGCCCTATTTATATTTGGATGAGCCTTCGATTCGTCAGAAATTATGTCGTTTCGAAGACGGGAAAAATAGTCGCATCGCTATTCATTTACCGGCCATTCACTGTTCTTCATGTATTTATCTACTCGAAAACCTGGCCGAGGTAGAGGAAGGCATTCAGCACGTTCAGGTGCATTTTTCCAAAAAAGAAGCCGATATCCAATTTAGGAACGATCAGATCAGTTTGGTGCAGTTAGCGGCCATATTAGATTATATCGGCTATCGCCCGGATTTTAAAACAGAGGTCGACCTCAATAAAAAACCCCGAAATAGGCTATTGCTCCAATTGGGTGTTGCGGGATTTTTCTTCGGCAATACCATGCTTTTGGCCTTACCCGAATATTTAGACGGGAGCCTCGCCTATGATGTCGAATTGCAGCGCTTTTTTCGCTTTTTAATGATGGGCTTTAGTCTCCCGGTGATGCTTTATTCGGCCCGGGATTATTTTACGGTGGCCTTTAAATCCTTGCGTGCCGGGGCCTTAAGTATCGATCTGCCCATCGCCTTGGGGATTAGTGTGCTTTTTTTGCGTAGTGCCTACGAAGTACTGAGTAATACCGGCTCGGGCTATTTCGATAGTCTCACCGCTTTGGTCTTTTTTCTCTTGGTCGGCAAATGGTATCAAGCCAAAACCTATCGAAACTTCAGCTTCGATCGTGATTTACGCTCCTTCTTACCCTTGGCTGCCACCAAGGTAGGGGCAGATGGTAGCCAAAAGCCGATCAGTATCGATGATTTGCAGGCGGGCGATCGCATTCTGCTTAAAGCAGGAGAGGTCTTAGCCGCAGATAGCACTTTGTTAAGCGATCAGGTGGAAATGGATTACAGCTACCTTAGCGGAGAGAGCTTACCTCTCAGCAAGCAGAAGGGCGAGACCATTTACGCTGGGGCTCGCCTGGTGGGGCAATCGGCTCTGATGGAGGTGAACACTTCGGTAGATCATTCCTACCTTTCATCGCTCTGGGCTCAAGATGCCTTTGCTAAGGAAAAGAAAGAAGGCCGCAGTTTTAGCGATAGCATAAGTCAATATTTTACCCCGGTAATTTTGATCTTGGCCTTGGCCGGAGCTCTATTTTGGTGGTCTGCCGACAGCAGCAAGGCCATCATGGTATTTACCGCGGTCTTGATCGTGGCCTGTCCCTGTGCCTTGGCCTTGGCAGAGCCATTTACTGCCGGTAGCATAATGCGCTGGTTTGGTCGCTTCGGATTTTTCCTAAAAAGTGCAGCGGTGCTCAATCGCCTCATTCAGATCCAACACATTGTTTTTGATAAAACGGGAACCCTAACTCGTAATGATCGCATTAAAGTAGCCTGGCACGGCGATCAATTAGCTTTCGAAGATCGCTGGGCCATCGCCACCGTCGCCCTCAATGCGCAACATCCGCTGGCAAAGGTTTTACTTGAGCATTTGGATATTGCGAAGGCCGACGCTAAAGCAGCGCTGCAATTTGAGGAGGCCAGCGGTGAAGGAGTGGGGGCCAGAGTGCGAGCCTCCTACTATCGCTTGGGGAAAGCGAGTTTTTTAGGACTCAGCGATAAGGCCGGTACCACCTCGGTATACGTCGAAAAGGATGGCCAAGTGCTTGGTTATTTTAGCTTTTATCAAGAAACCCGCGCCAATATCGAGGCCATTGCCCAGCATTTGTCCACGCAATATCAATTAAGCGTTTTGAGTGGCGACAATGATGCCGAGGCGCAGCGTTTTGATGACATCTTTCAAGCGAAGGCTAAGATGGTCTTCAATTGCAGTCCCCACCAAAAGTTGGCCTATCTCCAGAAAGTGCAGGCTAGAGACGAGAAAGTGCTTATGCTAGGCGATGGTTTAAATGACGCGGGGGCTTTACAGCAAAGTGAGGTTGGGATCAGCCTTTGTGAAAAGGATATTAGCTTTTTTCCGGCTAGTGATGCCTTGCTGATGGCCGATTCCTTTCCTAAACTCGATCGATTTTTAGCACTGGCAAAGCGCA
Organism: Croceimicrobium sp.; assembly: GCA_965656185.1. Lineage (GTDB taxonomy): Bacteria > Bacteroidota > Bacteroidia > Flavobacteriales > Schleiferiaceae > Croceimicrobium. The sequence goes on along the minus strand of CBFHJH010000004.1, from coordinate 84,414 downwards.
GTAAGTCTATTATTTACATTGCTTTTGTTCTCTCTTTCCTCTACAACGGGATTGGGATTACGATTGCGTTATTAGGATATCTGTCGCCGGTTATGGCGGCTATCCTCATGCCTATCTCTTCGGTAACCGTAGTGCTTTACACTACTCTGCGTAGCGCCTATCTGGCCCGTCAGACTTTATCTAAATCTTGAAATAAGGCTTGCGCCTGATGGCGAATACCTGGACTGAGAGGATCTAAGTACTCTGAATCGGATAGGGCCAAGATCTCCTGTTTCAATATGGGGTAAACCTTGGCAATGCGAGCCATGGCGCGTAAGGCCATAATGCGCAAGGAGGCCTTGCGGCCTATATCAACCCATAGTTTTTCGGCCCAATCGAAATACTCGCTTAGGATAGCTTCTGCCAAATCTAGCTTAGCCAATACCTTGAAACATTCTCGTTGATAAGAATCATCTTGCTTTGCGGCAAAGCCTATTAAGGCCTTCGCGTCCAGCTGTAAGCTTCTGAGCTCGGCTGCTTTGAGGCTCGATAGCAACCAGAGGGCGCGCCAAGCTAAATAGGGATCTTCATCGAACGAAAGTTCTGCTAGTTCTCCCCAGCAAGCTTCTTTTTGGCAATAGGCGATCAGCTCGGCTTTAAATGCTTTTTCCTTAATTAACTTTGCAATTCTCATTGACCTTAAATGTCTTCAAAATTCGGAAATAAGCCCTTAGAACTCTGGTTCTTTTACGGAAAGAACTGCAGCATCTGCCATGATCTGTGGCCCAAGGTGCAAGCTCTAATGACTACGAAATACCCCGAAGTGGAGCTTAAACACTTGGCGGTAGAGGAGCACCGGGAACTGGCGGCCCAAGAGCGATTATTATCGGTTCCAGGCCTAATTTTCTGGGTCCACGGGCGCGAACATTTCCGCGCAAATGGCTTCTTATACCTTAAACAACTGGAAGACAAGGTGGACCCTGCTTATAGTGCTTATTATCAGTGATTTAAAAACATGATAAAACTCAGTTTTCTAGCTGATGCTTATCATAGACTCCCTCTTAATCTGTATGGACATTTGTGATGTAAATCACTAAGCCATGAAAGCAGTACTTTTTGCTATCAGTTTTTTCTTGATCAACGGCGCCGCAGATGACGGCGTGATCAAAACCTATCAAACCAACTCTGCCGCATCTAGCATGACCATCTTGGGTACTTCTACCCTGCACGACTGGGAGATGAAGGCAGAAGACTTGAAGGGTACCATGAATGTGGATCTCTATGCCGACTCTTTAGACATTAAGGATCTACGCCTTACCGTACCGGTTAAATCTTTGAAGAGTGGAAAATCTCCCATGGATAAGAATGCCTACAAGGCCCTTAAGGAGAAAGACCACAAAAACATCTACTACAAACTTCACAGCATTTCTAAGCTCCGTAAGGTGGGCAGCAATTACAAAGCCACTACCAAAGGGGTACTTGAGGTAGCCGGTAAAAAGAGAACTTTAAACATTCCCATCACCGTTAAGGTGCTCAATAATAGCGTAGAGCTGAGTGGTTCTACCACTTTTAAAATGAGCAGCTTCGATGTGGAAGCCCCCAGCTTTATGATGGGCGCGGTAACCACCGGTGACGAGATCACGATTAACTTTTCAATTAACTACAATTAAACTTAAATCTAAATTTTCAAGCTATGAAAGCGCTAGTTAAATCTCTTATAGTAGGCGGTTTGTTCTTATTTGCGAACTTAGCCTATGGCCAATGGGATGATCGTACGATCCAGCAGTTCCGCTATCGCGACTCCCGTGGTACCAACCAGTTCGAAGCTCTTGGAAACGACATAGAGTGGGATGGTTTCAAAGTTCGCCTCGGTGGAGCCTTTGCCGTGCAAATGCAGGCTCTTTCTCACGAGACGGGCACTACTGCCGATACCTTGATCGAGATCGGCAACAACTTTAACTTACCTACCGCTAACTTAGACGTAGACGTGGCTTTGGCCGATGGACTTCGTATGCACATGCGTACCTACCTATCTTCTCGCCACCACCCCGAAAGTTGGGTAAAAGGCGGTTACGTTCAAGTAAGTAACTTAAACTGGATCCGGGAAGGTCTTTTGGAAAATGTAATGGACTTTACCACCATTAAAATGGGTCTGATGGAAATGAACTACGGCGATGCCCACTTCCGCAGATCTGACAATGCCCGTGCTATCTATAATCCCTTCGTTGGTAACCTTCTTATGGATGCCTTTACCACCGAAGCCGGTGCCGAGATCTACTTTACCCCGGGCGATTTCTTGGTAATGGTAGGAGCCACCAATGGTAAATTGAACCAAAGTGTATCCACCAACAATGAGAATACCCCTGCTATCTTAGCCAAAGTAGGTTGGGACAAACAATTGAACGATGACTTAAGAGTGCGTTTAACCGGATCTTACTACGGTAGTGCAGACGGTAACACCAACTACCTTTATTTCTCAGATCGTGGTGGTAGCCGCTACTACCTAGTAATGGAGCAACAAGGATCTTCTCCCGTAAGTTCTTTCCGTTCTGGTCGTGTAAACCCTAGCTTCATCAATGAAGTTACGGCGATAATGATCAACCCCTTCGTGAAATTCAAAGGTTTAGAAGTGTTCGGTGCTTTCGAAACGTCTAGTGGTAAGATCAGTGCAGAGGCCGAAACTCGTACCTATACTCAGATCTACGGAGAGGCCTTGTACCGCTTCGGTGAAAACGAGAAATATTACGTAGGCGGTCGTTATAATACCGTTGACGGACAATTACCAAACTTCAACCCAAATGCCAGTCCAACCGACGTAAGCATTAGCCGTTTTGCGGTAGCTGCGGGATGGTATATGACACCTAACGTATTGCTCAAAGCGGAATATGTTAACCAGTCTTATGATGGCTACCCGAATACTGACCTATTATTCGACGGCCGCTTTAACGGCGCCGTAGTAGAAGCAGTGATCAGTTTCTAAATATTCGCAGAGCTTTTGGTTATCCGACCAGAAAGCGGCCTCACCCGAGGCCGCTTTTTTTATGTCCGGCCGCGGGCATTTCTTATTTTCGCAGGCAATGATCGATACACATACCCATATCTACCTCAATCACTTCACCGACGATCGCTCGGAGATCTTAGCGCGGGCCGCAGAAGCTGGCGTAGAAAAAATGTTCTTACCCAACATCGACCAAGCTTCGGTGGAAGCGCTTAAAACATTGGCCGCGGCCCATGATCACATCTATCCTATGATGGGTTTACACCCCAGCCACGTAAAAGAGGACTATGAGGAAGAACTGGCGGTGGTTTGGGCCGAATTGGAATCGGATCAAAAGTATTACGCCGTGGGGGAGATTGGGATCGACCTATATTGGGATAAGACCTTTATTAAAGAACAGCAAGATGCTTTCGACCGGCAAATCGCTAAGGCTAAAGCGATGGGATTACCAATCGTGATCCACTGCCGTGATGCCTTTGACGAAACCTTCGAGGTTTTGGAGTCGCATCGGGGGAGCGATTTGTTTGGAATATTCCATTGCTTTACGGGTAATCTGGAGCAGGCTCAGCAAGCTTTGAGTCTTAATTTGAAACTGGGAATCGGTGGGGTGGTCACTTTTAAAAATGGCGGACTCGATAAAACTGTAGCTCAGTTAAAACCGGAGGATCTGGTTTTGGAAACTGATGCACCCTATTTAGCCCCGACGCCCTTCCGCGGTAAGCGTAATGAACCCGCGTACCTTAAACTAGTGGCGCAAAAATTAGCCGATATTTACCAGATGCCTTTGGCAGAGATAGATCGTATTACCACCGCTAATGCGGAAAAGATATTTGGCCTATGACGCGCAGCTCTAAAGTATTGATGCTCTACACTGGAGGTACGATCGGTATGATTCGTCAGGAGCCCGAAGGTCCTTATTTGCCCTTCGATCTGGCTGCGCTTTTAGTGCATATCCCAGAATTGGATCGTTTCGATTGCCAGATTCATACCGACAGCTTCGATGAGCCCCTGGATTCTTCCAATATGCAGATCGAGCATTGGCAGCGTATCGCTAAGCGTATTCAGAAGGATTATGATACGTATGATGCCTTTATGATCTTGCACGGTAGCGATACCATGGCCTTCACTTCATCGGCATTGAGCTTTATGCTGCAAAATTTATCGAAACCGGTGATCCTTACCGGTAGTCAGCTGCCCATCGGTATACCACGGAGCGATGCACGGGAGAATATTTTGAGCAGTTTAGAGATCGCACTCGCCCGTAATGATGAGGGCGGACCACTAGTGCCGGAGGTGGCGGTTTATTTTGAATACGACCTCTACCGCGGTAATCGCCTGCAAAAGGTAAGTTCGCAAGACTTCGAAGCCTTTCATTCGCCGAACTATCCAAAGCTGGCCGAAGCCGGAGTACACATCAAATATCACCGCAGCGCACTGGCTAGAGCTTCGGTAGGCGCCTTGGAGGTAAAAACAAATATGAATGCCCATGTAGGGGTCCTGACTTGCTTTCCAGGCATGACCGAAGATGTACTTAGTGCTTATTTGCAGAACGAGGCCATGGGAGCTTTGATCATGCGTAGCTTTGGATCGGGCAATGCGCCAAATTTACCTTGGTTGCTCAAGGGCATAAAAGGCTTGGTAGAGCGAGGGGTACCGGTAATTAACATTAGCCAGTGTTCGGCGGGTGAGGTGGATATGGTGAAGTATCAAGCCGGTCGTGCTTTCCTGGAGATCGGGGTACTTAGCGGCGGCGATATGACCTTCGAAGCAGCCCTTACGAAAACCATGTTTTTGCTCGGCCAAAACTTGCAGGGAGAGGCCTTTCGTGAGGCCTTTCATCAAGATCTGGCGGGAGAAATTAGCCTCTAATAGCCCCATATACATGGTCTAACCTTAAGTTGATTTAGCGACAATCTAGGTCATTCTTCTTCGTAAATAAAAAGCTCCTCGATCGGGCGTTCAAATATTTGGGCCAGGCGAAAAGCAGTGGGCAAACTAGGGTCGAACTTTCCCTTTTCGATTGCATTAATGGTCTGCCTACTTACGCCTACCATTTTACCCAGATCCTCTTGTCGCCAACCTTTTTCACTGCGTAGCTCTCTTAAATTGTTTTTCATAAGTAGCGCTTGCGGTTAATGAAAATGGCGCTGAGGTAAGCCAGTCCAGTGAAAATCACCAAATGCGATATTTCAGCGTCGAAGCTAATGAGGTTGGTGTGGTCTAAGGAGGAGTAAGCCAAACCGATTACAATGCTTAGGCCCAAGGCCAGCGACATCGATTCCAGTTGGATCTTCCGGTCGAGTTCGTCGCCCTCCAAAAGATATTTGCGATTGATCAGTATCACGCCCAAACCTAAGGCCACATTCACTAAAATGGTCAAAATGATTAACCAAGGCTTATCGGACCATAAAAGTGTACTGCCAAAACTCACTAAAGCCTGCGAAAGGGTCCAGGCTACCGTCCATTTAGCGAGCTTCTTAAGGTTCTCCGTGCGTTTAAGCTCTAAAGTTGAAGTCTTTTTCATTTTTATATTTTGTAAAGTTTATTTGATAAAAGTAAAGTAAAATTGACAAATGTCAAGCATACTTAACTTAAATTTTAAGCAAAAAAAATGTAGATTGCTTTCAAACACCCATAAAACCTAGACATGAAAACAAAACAAGCTATCGTAGATAATTGGTTGCCGCGTTATACTGGATTAGCGCTCGAAGAGTTTGGCGACTACGTTTTGCTCACCAATTTCCAACATTATGTAAGGCTCTTTGCCGATATGACCGGCGCTTCCGTGCGCGGGGAGGACAAAAGTATGCCAAGCGCCACGCATGGTAATATAAGCATCATCAATTTCGGCATGGGTTCGCCCAATGCAGCTACAGTAATGGATCTCTTAGGAGCGATCAAGCCCCAAGCGGTCTTGTTTTTAGGAAAATGTGGTGGATTAAAAAAGCGCAATAAGATCGGGGACATGATCTTACCGATCGGCGCGATCCGTGGTGAAGGTACTTCCAGCGATTATTTTCCGCCAGAAGTTCCCGCCATGCCAAGCTTTGCCCTGCAAAAGGCAATTAGTACTACCATTCGCGATAACGACATCAACTATTGGACCGGCACGGTTTATACCACCAACCGCCGGGTATGGGAATTCGACAAGGCCTTTAAGAAATATCTCCGAAAGGTGAGGGCCTATGCGATCGACATGGAAACGGCCACCCTCTTTTCGGTAGGCTTTTATAATAAAATTCCTACTGGTGCCTTGCTTTTAGTAACCGATCAGCCGATGGTTCCCGATGGCGTGAAAACCATGGAAAAGGATAAGGTCAACTCTCGTAAATTCGACGAAAGTCACGTGAAGGTGGGAATAGCTTCTTTAGAACAACTGATCAATAAAGGGGAGACCATCCGGCATTTGAAGTTTTAGATACTCAAACGCTCCTCTGTCGCTGAGAGATTTTGGATTTGAGACCAGGTCCTAATAAATAGGATGAACCCTCGTCTAAACTCTCACATCTCAGAGCGCAGCGGTCTCATATCTCACGTCTGTCAAAAGGGATTAGCTCCCTTCCGTCGCTGATCCCCGGCGGGATACCGTCACCAAGAATCCCGGCATCTTGCTGCGCTCTAAGTCTGGTTTTTTTTATAAGCCAGATTCGCTCAAACTCGCTGCGCCGCTTGGACTCTTTGGGGAATAAAAAATCCCGCATCAGCTTGCGCTGTGCGGGATTCTTGCGGAGAGAGAGGGATTCGAACCCTCGGTACCTTGCGGTACACACGCTTTCCAGGCGTGCCATTTCAGCCACTCATGCACCTCTCCGTGGCTTTCCCTCTAAAGGGGCTGCGAAATTAGGAAAAGCAACGGATTTATTAATGTAAATTTCACAAGAAGCCAAAATACCTTGTAGATTTGGGGTTCCGAAAGCGGTAAGGCCCTGAAAAAATGGAAATCGGGGTTTCCCTTTCAGGCAAGTTTTTTATTTTCACCGAAAATTTAATTCAACGAACACTGTAATGAAAAGAGCACTCTCTATTTTGGCTATTCTTGGATTGATGGCCTTTGGAAATTTTGATCTGATGGCTCAGGAAGGAGAATCTATGGATTCTGCTGCAACTGAAGCTGTTGCTGATTCAATGGCCACCGATTCTGCGGCTACCGATTCTGCGGCAATGACTGCAGCCGAAGAAGCCCCAGCGGAAGAAGAAGCCGCCCCAGCGGAAGAAGTAATCGAGGAAGATCAGTCTTTCCACCAAGTACTTAAAGAAAAGTTCATCGAAGGTGGTGCCGAGTTTATGGGTATTGTATTGATTACCCTGATCCTTGGTCTTGCTATCTGTATCGAGCGTATTATCTACTTGAACCTTTCTACGCCTAACGCTAAGAAATTGTTGAACGACATTGAGGCTGCCTTACAAAGCGGTGGTGTTGAAGCGGCGAAAGAAGTTTGTCGTAACACCCGCGGTCCAGTTGCTTCTATCTTTTATCAAGGTTTAGAGCGTAGCGACGAAGGAATCGAAATGGTAGAAAAATCGATCGTTTCTTACGGATCGGTTCAAATGGGTCTTTTAGAGCGTAACGTATCTTGGATCTCTCTATTTATCGCCCTAGCTCCGATGCTTGGTTTCATGGGTACCGTAATTGGTATGATCGACGCCTTTGACGCGATCGAAGCCGCAGGTGATATTTCTCCATCATTGGTAGCAGGAGGTATTAAAGTTGCCCTTCTTACTACCGTATTTGGTCTTATCGTAGCGATCATCTTACAGATTTTCTACAACTATATCATTGCCAAAGTAGACTCAATCGTGAACACCATGGAAGATGCTTCTATCTCTTTGGTTGACCTTTTGGTACGTCACGAGGCTAAAAAATAATTGAAGCATGGTAGATACTGGTATATATTTAACTTATGTCCTAATTGGAATTTGCATTGTAGGTATACTGGGTTTCTCAGTAGCCAACATTGCCAAGAATCCAGGTGGGGCTAAAAGTGCCCTGATCGGTATCGGCGCCCTTGCATTGGTATTCATTATTACCTATGTGATGAGTGACGGATCAGACGCCACTACCGTTTACGCTGATGAAGGTATCACTGAAACCACTTCTAAGCGTGTTGGTATGGGCCTTGGTACATTCTATGTGCTTACCGCAGGTGCAATCCTAGCAATACTATACGTAGAGGTTTCTCGTTTATTCAGTAAATAATTAGAACATGGCAAAGCGTGCATTACCCGAAATTAATGCCGGCTCGATGGCCGATATCGCCTTCTTGCTGTTGATCTTCTTCTTGGTTACCACCACTATGGACGTTGACTCAGGGATCAACCGTAAGTTGCCGCCATGGACTCCACCTGAGGAGATGCCCGACATTCCACCGGTAAAAAAGAAAAATATCTTCACCGTTCTGGTAAACTCTCGCGACCAACTATTGGTCGAAGACAATTACATGGAAATTGAAGATTTGAGAGAGGCTGCAAAGCGTTTCTTGAATAACAATGGTGATGGATCTTGTAATTTCTGCCAAGGTGGAGCCCGTAATCCTAACTCATCGGACAATCCTGGGAAGGCGATTATCTCCCTTCAGAATGACCGTGGTACTTCGTATAATACTTATATCGCAGTACAGAATGAGTTGGCAGCGGCCTATAACGAGTTACGTGAGGAATTAGCCCAGCGTAAATACGGCAAGAGCTTCGACGAGCTCAGCGATGAAGAACAAGATGAGGTCAAGGATGCTTATCCGCAAAAGATCTCTGAAGCAGAACCGGTAAGCTTAGGTTAATATGTCAAAGTTTAAAAAGAAATCAGGCGGCGGAACGCCGGGAATATCAACCGCTTCTTTGCCGGACATTGTGTTTATGCTTTTATTCTTCTTTATGGTATCTACCGTAATGCGGGAGGTTACCCTTAAAGTGGAAAACACTAAACCAATGGCCACCGAGATCAAGAAGCTAGAGCGTAAGTCTTTGGTAACCTATGTATACGTAGGAAAGCCAAAAGCGGCTTATGTTCCCCAGGTTGGTTCTGAGCCTAGAATACAATTGAATGATGCCTTTGCGCGTATCAATGAGATCCAGAACTTCGTGATCACCGAAAGGGAAGCGATTAACGAAGCAGAGCGTCCTCTAATGACCGTTTCCATTAAAGCGGACGAAGACGTGAAAATGGGTCTGATTACCGATATTAAGCAAGAACTGCGTAAAGCAGAAGCCCTTAAGATCAACTACTCTACCCGTAAGGGAGAAGTTTTTGGCGATCGTTAAGGAATAATACAGTTTAGTTGAAAAACCCCGATCTCTCCTGAGTATCGGGGTTTTTTTATGATCTTTCAGAGACTATCGACAAGCCCATTCCCCCCAACATTTTTAGTACCCACGTTTCCACACCTCAGAGAACCACTGCTTCCACGCTTCCACGCCTCCCAGCCTCCAAGCCCCCGTGCCTCTTCTTACCTCAAAAAAAACCCGTTTCAAGTTTCGGCTTGAAACGGGCAAACATTATTTCTGAAAAGATATACTACTCAATAGAGCCCTTAAAGCTCAAGCGCTCTTTGCGCATCGCCACCCATCAATAATTCCTCCGGGTTTTCTAAGGCTTCTTTGATAGCCACTAAGAAGCCTACAGACTCTCGGCCATCGATGATACGGTGGTCGTAGCTTAAGGCTACGTACATGATCGGACGAATGGTTACTGCGCCGTCTATCGCCACCGGACGTTCTACGATATTGTGCATACCTAAGATCGCACTTTGCGGTGGATTGATGATCGGAGTAGAAAGCATCGAGCCAAAAACCCCACCATTAGTAATGGTAAAAGTTCCGCCGGTCATCTCGTCAACGGTAATTTTCCCGTCACGTACTTTGGTAGCTAAGCGCTTAATGTCCTTTTCTACCCCGGCAAAGCTCATTAGTTCAGCATTACGCAGTACTGGTACCATGAGACCCTTAGGGCCACTTACCGCGATACTGATATCGGCGTAATCGAAGCTTACTAGATGATCGCCATCGATCATGCTATTCACCTGAGGGAATTCTTTAAGAGCACGGGTTACCGCTAGGGTAAAGAAGCTCATGAAGCCTAACCCAACGCCGTGCTTGGTTTTAAAATCCTCTTTGTATTTCGCACGTAGATCGAAGATCGGTTTCATGTCTACCTCATTAAAGGTAGTAAGCATGGCCGTTTCATTCTTTACACTTACCAAACGCTTTGCCAGTTTACGGCGTAAGCTGCTCATTTTGCTCGTGCTGCTAGGTCTTGCGGCATTGCCTGGAGTACCCATGCTTGCTTCGGCCTTTACAGCGTCTTCTTTGGTTATGCGACCGTCGCGACCGGTTCCAGTGATCTGACTGGCGTCTAGACCCTTCTCGTTAATGATCTTCTTAGCAGCTGGAGAAGCACTCCCGCTGGCATAAGTTTCTTTTTTGTTGTCGGCGGCTGGAGCTTTGTCCTCGCTTTTCTTTTCTTCTGCGCTAGAGTCTTTCTCCTCCGATTTCTCCTCTTTAGGAGCCGCGTCGCCTTCTGGAGCTGCGGCATCGGTGTCGATTGTGGCAATTACTTGCCCTACTTCCACTGCTTCGCCTTCCTCTACTTTAATGCTAATTACCCCTGCTTCTTCAGCGGGTAGGGCCAAGGTGGCTTTATCGGAATCGATTTCGGCAATCTCTTGATCCTTTTCAACATAATCACCGTCGGATACCAGCCAGCTGGCGATTTCTACTTCTGATACTGATTCTCCGGGAGAGGGAACTTTGATTTCTAAGCTCATGGGTTTTATTGATCTAAGCGTTGAATACTTCGTTAATTACCGCTTCTTGGCGGTTGGCAGCTAATTGTGAAGAACCGGCGGCGGTACTAGCACTGGCTGCTGGTGAAATTACTTTTTTAATGGATTGAGGGAAATTGATCTGGATGTACCAGCTTGCCCCCATATTGGCAGGTTCTTCCTGCACCCAGTAGATTTCTTCCACTTCTGGATAGCTCTCTACTAGCTTGGCTATTTTCTTATCGTTAAGTGGATACAATTGCTCTAAGCGAATCATCGCTCGATCTTTAGGCAATTCTTCGTCCCGTTTTTTATCGATATCGTAATACAATTTGCCGCTCATGAAGAAGAGTTTCTTCACCTTCTTCTTGTCTTCGATGCGCGGATCGTCTAGGATCTCCATAAAATGCCCACTGGCCAAATCTTCTACCGGAGATACTACCTTGGGATGGCGCAAGAGACTTTTGGGCGTCATGATCACCAAGGGCTTACGGAAGTCGCGCAGCATCTGGCGGCGTAAGAGGTGGAAGAAGTTAGCGGGGGTAGTTATGTTTACCACTTGCATGTTTAACTGGGCACATTGCTGCAACCACCGTTCTAGACGGGCACTACTGTGCTCTGCTCCCTGACCTTCATAACCGTGGGGTAAATAAAGCACTAAACCATTCTGCACCTTCCATTTGTCTTCGGCCGCACTTAAGAACTGGTCTACGATGATCTGGGCTCCATTAAAGAAGTCACCAAATTGCGCTTCCCATACCACCAAGGTTTCGGGGGAAGTCATGGCATAACCGTAATCGAATCCCATAACACCGTACTCAGAAAGCAGGGAGTTGTAAATGGCAAAACGACCTTCGCGCCCCGGAATTTGGTTTAAGAGAATATGCTCTTCTTCCGAGTCTTCCACTTTAATTACCGCGTGACGGTGAGAGAAGGTACCTCTTTCGGCGTCCTCACCACTGATACGTACATTATAACCGTCAACGATTAGGGAACCATAAGCCAAAAGCTCGGCCATCCCCCAGTCGAGACTATTTTTTTGAGCGACCATTTTCCAGCGCTCGTCCAGGAGCTTCTTGATTTTCACAAAGAACTTTTTGTCCTCTGGAAGGGAGGTAATGGTCTTGGCGATCTCTTTTAGTTTTTCTGCTTCGAAACCGGTTTCGATATCTTCCTGGCAATCGGCCAAACTAGCCGCTTTAAAACCTTCCCATTCATCTTTCATGAATTGGGTAATGGTGTTGCGTTCGATCTTTTTCGATTCGTCGAAACGCATTTCTAAAACATCCTTAAACTCCTTTTCGAGTTTTTTCATGAAGGCCTTGTCGATTACCCCTTGTTCTTCTAAAAGCTGGCGGTAAAGTTCCTTCGGATTAGGGTGTTTATTGATCGCTTTGTAGAGCAAGGGCTGGGTAAAGCGAGGTTCATCACCTTCATTATGACCGTATTTCCGGTAACAGAGGAGATCGATGAAAATATCACGATTGTAGCGCTGACGGTATTCCATCGCAAATAGAGTAGCGTGGATCACTGCTTCTACATCGTCGCCATTCACGTGAAGCACCGGGGCTTGAACGGTTTTGGCAATGTCGGTACAGTAAATACTAGACCGCGCATCTAAATAATTGGTGGTAAAGCCTACTTGGTTATTGATAACAATGTGCAGGGTACCACCGGTCTGGTAGCCATCCAAGGTCTCCATCTGGAGCACCTCGTAAACGATACCTTGAGCGGCCACCGCCGCATCCCCGTGAATGAGGATGGGCATTACCTTTTTATTGTCTTTCTCGTATACGGTATTGATCTTGGCTCGTGCAATACCACTCACTACCGCGTCTACCGCTTCCAAATGGGAAGGGTTGGGCGAAAGATTCAATTTTATCTGATCGCCACTATCCAAGGTCTTGGTGGTGGTGTAGCCCAAGTGATATTTCACATCGCCATCAAACTCTTCTTCCGAGAATTGCTTGCCTTCAAATTCTGAGAAAATATCGCGCTGGGTCTTGCCGAAAATATTAGACAAGACATTGAGCCTCCCGCGGTGGGCCATGCCCATCACGAATTCCTCTACGCCCAATTTTGCCGCCCTACGAATCCCAAACTCCAAGGCAGGGATCAAGCTTTCGGCTCCTTCGATGGAAAAGCGCTTTTGCCCCACAAACTTGCGGTTAATGAAGCTCTCGAAGGCTACCGCCTCGTTCAACTTTTGAATGATGAGCTTTTTCTCGTCGGAGCTATAGTTAGGGGTATTTTCGTCTTTCTGTAATTGCTTCTGTACCCACTGGATCCTTTCGGGGTCTCCTAAGTGCATGTATTCTAAACCAATGCTTTGGCAGTATACCTTTTCCAGTCGGTCTACGATCTGCTGTAGGGTTTTGCTTTCGCTGAAGCCAATTTCCTTGGCCGCTTGAAAGGGGAGGGGTAGATCGTCTTTGCTTAAGCCGAAGTTCTCGAGGGTAAGTTTAGGTTCGTATTGACGGCGACTGCGCACCGGGTTGGTCTCGGTAAAGAGATGACCACGGTTACGGTAAGCGTCGATTAAAGCCAGAACTTGGAATTCCTTGCGGATCTCCTCCACCACTTGCTGGTGGTTCATGCCCAAGGCAAAGTCCTCTGGGCCTTGCTCACCATATTCTTCCATGGCGAAGTCGTAGCCTTGGAAAAAGGCCCGCCAACTGGGTTCTATACTATCGGGACTGCTGAGATATTGTTCGTATAACTCGTCGATGAAACCGTTGTGTACTCCTCCGAGAAAGGAAAATCTGTCCATGCTTCTTGCTTAGGCGAAATTGGCTACAAAATTAAGATAAATATAATGCCATGGCCTTAACTATAGAGCTTTAAAATAGTTTATCGCTTACATTTATATTAAACCGCTAAATTTGGAACATGAAGATGAAAAATTTGCTAATACTCTGCCTACTAGCATTTTCCTTTCAAGCGCAAGCTCAAAGTGAGCGTTTCAAGAAGAAAAAGGATCAGCCAGAACAGGAGCAAAAGAAGGAAGAGCCTCAAGAAAGGAGCGGAGCCCCAAAAGTTAAACAGCCCGAAACGGTTTGGGATAGACTGGTATACGGTGGTGGCGCCGGATTGAGTTTTGGCACTAACACCAATATTTTTCTAGCCCCGCAAGTTGGATACCGTGTTAGTGATAATTTCATCGCCGGACTGGGCTATATGTACAGCTATACCCGCTGGACTCAGATCCTTACCTTTAATGGTTGGGTCGACGTTAATTTTGAGAATCAGATCCATGGCCCCAACCTTTTCGCCACCTTTACGCTTTGGGAGAAGATCTTCGCAGGGGCCCAAGGGGAATTATTGAATCACGACGCCTACCTCTACCGGCCTACCTTAGGTACTTTTGAGGTAGAAAACCGTTGGACGCCGGTCCTATTTATTCAGGGGGGCTTTTACCAACCGGTAGGTAAAAAGGGCTTTATGCAAATTGGCTTACGCTTGAATTTATTACACGACGAATTTTCGCCTTACGCCACTTCTTGGTCACCCGTATTCCAGTATTTCTTTTAGAGATGGCCGCTGTACTGAGCGCGGAAGATTACCTTTTGGGCTTCGCGTTCTAGGATGGCCCTGCTGAGTTCATAACTGCTGCTCATTGCGCTTTCGCGTAGATCGATGCGATAGAGTAATTGCTGTAGATCGAGCTGATTGATACTCTGATCGAACCATTTCTCTAGCCAGACTAATAAATTATCGGCCGGCACTTGCACAAGCTCTATACCAAGGTCTTTTGCCAATTGCGCACGAAGGGCTTCTTTTAGATCCCTTTTGTGTGGACTAGCTTCTAATTGCTGCAGGTAATTCATCGGTCGCGGTGACTCAACCACTGTGCGAATTGGGCCAATTGCGCCTTGAGATCTTCATCTTTGCCATGGGCTTCTTCCAGTGCCTTTAAAGCATCCTTGAGTAATGCATCACGCTTGGCTTCGGCCTTAGCTCTTGCTCCACATTTCTCGAAAAAGGCACAATAGGCTTGCACTTTTTCTGAACCTTCCAAGGCTTGTTTTCTCAAGTCGGCCAGTCCAGATTCATCCATTTCGGCCGCGTAGATCATGAGTAAGGTTTTCTTATCCTGCAGGATATCACCACCGGCCTTTTTACCCACTTTAGTGGGGTCTCCAAAGGCATCAAGCAGGTCGTCTTGCACTTGAAAGGCCAATCCAGCATTGATCCCGAAATCGTATAATGAGGCGGCCGATTTGGTTTTTGCCCCACCGATCAAAGCCCCGATCTGTAAAGCTACACCTAATAGTACCGCCGTTTTTAGGCGGATCATTTCAAGGTAATCTTCTTCCGGAACCATGGCTTGTTCCTCGAAGTTCATGTCCATTTGCTGACCTTCGCAGATTTCCAAGGCGGTATTCGAAAACACCTTCAAAACCGCGGGAAGGACCGCCTTGTCTACATGAGCAATGTATTGATAGGCCTTTACCAACATGGCATCTCCCGAAAGGATGGCGATATTGGTGTTCCACTTTTCGTGAACCGTTTTCTTACCACGTCGTAAGGAGGCGTCGTCCATAATATCGTCGTGCACCAAGGAGAAATTGTGGAACACTTCAATACCTAATGCGGGCAACAGAGCATCTTCTACCTTGCCTTCGAAAAGGTCGCATGCGGCTAGGACCATGGCTGGTCTCAAGCGCTTGCCTCCTAAATTGAGGATATAGGATATCGGCTGGTATAATTCGATCGGATCATTGTCGAAATCCTGGCGGGCCAAGGTGCTCTCGACCATTTTTACATAGCGATCAAAACGCTCCATTCGCTTAGTCTTTTTCAATGAGGTCTAGCAGGTATTTGCCATAACCCGATTTGAGTAGTGGCTGGGCAATTTCCGCCAGTTTTTCTTCGTTGATGAACCCTTGTTGAAAGGCGATTTCTTCGATACAACCCACTTTAAGTCCCTGTCGCTCTTCGATCACTTCTACAAACTGACCGGCTTGCATTAAACTAGAGAAAGTACCGGTGTCTAGCCAGGCAGTACCGCGGTCTAGGATACCTACCTTGAGGCGGCCAGCTTCTAAATAAACCTTGTTAACGTCGGTGATTTCGTACTCCCCACGGGCCGATGGTTTTAAGTCACGCGCGATATCTACCACTTCATTATCGTAGAAATAAAGACCAGGAACGGCATAGCGGGACTTGGGCTTGGCTGGTTTTTCTTCGATCGACTTCGCTTTGAGGTTCTCATCGAAATCAACCACCCCATAACGTTCTGGATCGGAAACCTGATAAGCAAAGACCACCCCACCTTCAGGGTTTTTGCTTTCTTGAAGCAGATCGGCCATCTTAGATCCGTAGAAAATATTATCCCCTAATACCAAGGCCACCGAGTCGGAGCCAATAAAATCCTTGCCTAAGACAAAGGCCTGGGCTAGACCATTGGGTTCATGCTGTACCGTGTAAGTGAAATTACAGCCGATCCTACTGCCGTCGCCCAATAATTTTTGGAACAGGGGCAGATCATGCGGGGTAGAGATGATTAGAATATCCTTAATCCCCGCTTGTAGCAAGGTGCTTAAAGGGTAATAGATCATCGGCTTGTCGTATACCGGCATAAGCTGCTTACTTATAGCAAGGGTAAGCGGGTGTAAACGAGTGCCGGAACCGCCGGCGAGAATGATGCCTTTCATCTTATTGGTTTTTGGAGATGGACTTAATTTTCATCCTCATCATCGTCGTCTTCACCGAGGTCCTCACCGTAAATAGTGATATAAGGTTCGGTGAAAGATTTACTAATGATAAGCTTCTCAAAGCTAAGTAATAATGTGGGTAATAACAGTAAGTTTCCGATCATGGCGATGATTAAGGTAATACTTACCAGAATGCCAAGGGCTACAATGCCGCCAAAGCTAGAAGCGGTAAAAACGCTAAAGCCAAAAAAGAGCACGATCGAAGTGTAGAACATACTAACACCGGTTTCGCGTACCGCCATAATTACCGACTGTCCAATATTGTAATTCGTGAGTTTCAGCTCTTGGCGATATTTGGCCAGAAAGTGGATGGTGTCATCGATCGAAATTCCAAATGCAACGCTAAAGACCAGTATGGTAGAAGGTTTGAGGGGAATGCCAAAATAGCCCATGATTGCTCCGGTCATGATCAAGGGAAATAAATTGGGGATAAGACTCACTAACACCATGGCAAAGGAGCGAAAGATGAATGCCATGACTAGGGCGATTACGGCAATAGCGAGGCCTAGGCTCAGTGCCAAGTTTTTAATGAGGTAGGTGGTGCCTTTCTGAAATACCATCCAGGCCCCAGTAACTTTAATGTCGTAGCGCTCGGTGGGAAAATGCTCCGCATTACTTTTGTCTAAAGCCTTTTGCAAATACTCACTTTCTTCTTTTCCCATATCGCGTACTTGCATACTGATGCGGGCATATCGACCGGTACTGTCTACTAAGGTGCTTAGCATTTGGTTCTCCCGATCTTGATTACGCGGAATGTAGGAGTAGATGAAATTGCGTTCCTGACTATTAGGAAGAGCGTAAAACTCCGCCTCACCACGGTAGTAGGCTTGTTTAGCGAATTTTAATCCATCTACAATGGACAGAGCTCGGCTTAAGCCAGGCACTTCTTGCATCTCTTTTTGCCAGCGATCCATCCGCTTTAAGGTAGCACTTTTATAGGCACCGCGCGGCTTTTTGGTATCGATTACCACTTCTAAAGGCACCACTCCGCCAAAGCGGGCTTCTAAAAATTTTAAGTCCTGATAGATAGGGTCACTCTTTTTAAACTCTTCCGAGAGGTTTCCGGTGGTTTCGATCTGGCGGATGCCAAAGGCAGCAATAATGGCCAAGATCGCCAAGGCACCATATACATAAGGACGATGGTACATGGAAGTGTGGATCAACCAATCGATAAAACCTTTGATCCAACGTTTTTCCAGGTGCTTGTAGTGGCGTTGCTTGGGTGGGCGCGAGAAGCTGTAATAGACCGGTATAAGAATGATCGAGATCACGAAAACCATCATAATATTGATGGAAGCGACTACCCCAAACTGTTTAAGGATGGTGCTATTGGTGAGGATCAAAGATGCAAAGCCCATGGCCGTGGTGGCATTGGTCATTAAAGTAGCCGCGCCGATCTTGCGAATTACCCTTTGCAAGGCTTTTACTCGGTTGCCATGCTCTTTGTATTCGGAGTGGTATTTATTGATCAGGAAGATACAATTGGGCACCCCAATAACGATCACTAAGGAGGGGATGAGCGAGGAGAGCATCGAAATCTCATAGTCGAGCACCGAGATCAAGCCGAAGGACCAAAACACGCCTAAGATCACCACCGCAATGGAAATCATCATTGCCCTAAAACTGCGGAGGAAAATGTAAAGGATCAAGGCCGTAACCAAAAGGGCTAAGCCAACCAAGAGGAAGATCTCGCCACTTACCTTTTTGGTATTGGCCATCCTTATATGCGGTAGACCACTGATCTTTATATCTCGGTGCATGCCAGCTTCGGCGGCCTGGACAAAGGTTTTTATTGCTTCTACAATGCGTATTATATTTTCATCGTAGAGTTGATCAGGATCTAATTGCACCAACATTAAAGGGACCTGACCATCTTCACTAAGCAGCAAGCCTTCGTAAAAAGGGAGGCTATGAAAGACTTTACGAATACTATCCAGCATTCCCCCTCTCAGGTCTGGATTTATCGATTGGTAATAGAGCTCTTGGAGGCTGTCATTTCGCTTTAGGTTTAAAGCGTTGATCGGCGAAAGGGTGCCTATCACACCAGGAATGTGGTTGAGCTTATCATGTAAATGTTGCCACTGACTGTAGTTTCCGTGCTGGAATACATCGAAGCTATCAATGGCCAGCACAATGGTATTTCCTACTTGATTGAACCTTTCGCGAAAGTCGTCATAGTCTATTTGGGCCGGATCGTCTTTGGGCAATAGACGAGAAAACTTGAAACTAACCTTAACAAACCGCCCTTGGTAGGCCATAAAAAAGCTCAGCAAAAGAAGGCCTACTAAGACCCTGATGCGATTCCTTAAAATGATCCTTGCTATGGTAGTAAACATGCTGAGCCTTGCTGGCTAATAATTCGCGGCAAAGCTACTAAAACGCTATTTCTCGGAATTGTTCTACAGACTAAACTTCGAAGTGAGCTTAAAAGCCCAATTGTCGATCGCATCTGGCAACTGTTCGGCACCATAGCGATAATAGATTCCGAGGCCAAAGCCAGCGAAGCCCCAGTTGTATGCCTTATTGATCTCTAAGCCGCTTTCAAAATAGCCGTCCTCCAAGCTCTTCAAGCCAATGTTTTGGTGCAGATCGGCTTGATCGAACTGCCCCCAAGCGGCGCGACTAACTAATTCTAAATGTGGAACCCAATTGCCAATTCGCAATAGGTTGGCCCTAAAGTCTTGTCGCCACATGAAGGTTACCAATTCGGTGGCTAAGAATTCATTAAAGCGCATCGTCTCGAAGGAGTTCCGGTCGCTAAGGCTACCTATATTGGCCTCCCAGGGATCGCTGATATTCCTGAAATTAGCCTGAGGGGTAAAGAGTTTAGTAGCGGGAACTTCGCCCCAAGTTCGGCCGTAGCGTAAGTTGAAGTGACTTTGGCCGTAGCCTCGGCTCATTCGCTTATAATCGCCTTCAAAAATAACCCTCTGGTAATCGTATGTTCCTTCACCTACTCCGGTAAGCCCTTGGCTAAACATGGCCTTGAATACGGGGGTGCTTTCTTTGATACGGATCTTGCCAAAGGGCGTCTCGGCGTATTCTTCGCTGGGCGCAAAACGGAGTGAAGCCTGGGCCTCGGTAAAGCGATATTGCCCTTGGTTTCCATCCGGTATAAATTGGTATAAACCCAAAGTCCGACGACGCTCTTCACTTAAAGCTAGCTCTAAACGTAAGCTAGGCAAGGGATCGATACGCATCCCAGACCTTAGGATGTCGCTCAAGTCCCATTGTTCTAAATACAAGCGGCGGTAATTGTCCTGTAAGAGTCCCGCTTCTGCTTGATAAGGCACCTGAAAGGCTGAGGTTTCATAGAGGTCGTAGGAGTAATTGCCAAAGATCTCCCAGCGACTGTTCTTATGCAGTTCTAATTTAAAGCGCGCTCCGTATTTCCATTCTTTGTCTTTAAAACCATAGGCGCCATAAGCTCCTACACTTAACCAATCTGAAACTTGGTCATTGGTTTCTACATCCAAGCCCAAACGAAAGCCTTCATAGGTGTTGTAATTCAACACCTTGTCGATCGCGAAATTTACCGGTCCCCAGGGAATATAGCCTCGGCTTAAGGTCACCAAAATGCCCAAATTACGCTCTAGGTCTTCCGCTTCCGAAAGACTATCGATGTAGGTATAGGTTTCTTCTTCTAAACTATCCAGGTTTTCGGTTCGGTAAAGGGCCAAAAGGCTATCAACCTCTTCTTGGTCTTTTTCTTCGATGCTTAATTCAACCCTAGAAATGTCCTTACTATTTAGCTTCGGATCTAAATTAATGCGGCTTAATTTGCGGCGCATCAAGGCTTGAGGTTTACCAGAATTTATGCTAACGAAGGGGATGTCAATATCTGCTTCAAAAGAAATGGGGAACCAAGTATGAGGACCGTATTTTTGATATTCTTGTCTGATCTCGATCTGCATCCCTCCTTCTTGGGCCGGAACCGCTCTTACGTTTTGGATGGCCCAATCGCGTGAATCTATGGTAATTACACCTTCTAAAGCTTTGAAGACCTTATTGGGCTGGGGACGGAAACTAATGGTGAAAAGGGTATCACCCCTAGGCGTGAAAATCGAATCTTCGATCAAAAAGAAATAGCGTTTAGTACTCCCTTTACTGATCGGGTTTAAGAATTCATCGCCACTGATGCCCACAAAATCATCGTAGAACGAAAATGATTGCAATTGGGTCACGATCATCGCGAACATCGGGTTCTTAAAGCCTGATGTACGCTGTGCCAAGACCGTTTCATTATCGCGCGGCTTCTTCACTTTTCTTTCGGTGAGGGTTTCCATGAAGAAAATATGGCGCTGACTAAGAAATTGGTTTAACTGAAAGGCAGAACTATCTACCCTTAAAATACTGTCTTCTTGCCCTGATTTCTCCTGATATTCGGCCATTTGCAAACTATCGAGCCGCTCCGACATCATAATGGTATCGATGCGTGGGTCGATCGAATCGCGGTTCATAGTAATGATGAATTTGCTGTAGCTGAGGTAGCTAAAGCTCTCTAACTTGGCTGGGTCATTGAGTTTTTTGTTGTCTACCGCATTGCGGATCATGCGGTGCGCGGGGTTTTCGCCTGGTAAGACGGTAACTTCTTCCAGAGGGGTGATTCGTTCTTTTAAGGTTACTTTCAGGGGATCTGCCTTCAAGTCTGCACCTCGAAGCACTTTTGTTTCGAAACCGATATAGCTGAATTGGAGGCTTTCTATTCGGGCGGCATCACTTAGGTTAAAGAAACCGTCGAGATCGCTACTTAAGCCTTCTTTACCTCCGTTAATCGTAATGTTTACGAAGGGTAGGCCAGCGCCAGACTCATCCACTACCTGACCTTGTAAAGAGGTTTGAGCTCGCAGCAAGTGAGCCGAAAGGAAAATGAGCAGGGAAGCTAGGATTAATTTCTTCATCGTTAGTAGGACACTAAAATAGCGCGAAAGGTTGCTTGTAAACAAAAAAGGCGAGCTAATTGCTCGCCTTTTTATTCTCCTAATCAAAAATTCTATAAAGTGCCGCGACTTTCTTGTTCGCGCTCAATAGATTCAAATAAAGCTTTGAAGTTTCCTTTACCGAAGCTCTTGGCTCCTTTACGTTGGATAATTTCAAAGAATAAAGTAGGACGATCAGCCACCGGCTTGGTGAATAATTGAAGCAAATAGCCTTCATCATCACGATCTACCAAAATTCCACGTTTGCGCAATTCCGCTACTTCTTCTTCGATGTCTCCTACTCGGTCTAAAAGATCGTCGTAATAGGTATCGGGAACGTATAAGAATTCCACTCCATTGGCTTTCAATTGGTCAATGGTTTCGATGATATTATCGGTCGCAACCGCGATATGCTGCACCCCGGCTCCCTGATAAAAGTCGATATACTCCTCGATCTGAGATTTCTTCTTGCCTTTAGCGGGCTCATTGATCGGGAATTTGATGCGACCATTACCATTGGTCATTACCTTAGACATTAAAGCCGTGTAGTCGGTAGAGATATCTTTATCGTCGAAAGACACCAACTGAGCAAAGCCCATTACCCGAGCGTAAAAATCTACCCATTGGTTCATTTCGCCCCAGCCTACGTTTCCGACCATGTGGTCGATGAATTTCAAACCGGCTTCTTTCGGGTTATAGTCGCTTTTCCATTCTTTAAAGCCTGGCATAAAAGGACCATTATACTCCGAACGGTCTACAAAAACGTGCACGGTATCGCCATAAGTCTTAATACCACTTAAGGTAACCTTGCCGTTTTCATCTTCTATGGTCTTCGGTTCAAAGGCAGCTTCGGCACCACGCTTAGTGGTTTCTTCAAAGCTCTTTTGAGCGTCGTCTACCCATAAGGCTACATTCTTAACTCCGTCTCCGTGCTTGTCCAAGTGATCATTGATCGGTCCACCAGGACCTAAAGGTGAGGTTAAAACCAAGCGAATTTTGTCTTGTTGCAAAACGTAGGATACGCGGTCTTTAATACCAGTTTCCAGTCCGGCGTAAGCCACCGACTGGAAGCCAAAGGCCGTTTTATAGAAATGTGCCGCTTGCTTGGCGTTTCCAACGTACAATTCTACGTAGTCCGTGCCATTCAAGGGAAGGAAGTCCTCCGCTTCCGGAAATTCTTTCTTTAATTTAAGAGAGGTGTTATCGTAAAGAGTCTCCATTTTTCGAAAATTTTGTCAAAGTTAAACAATCCTATGCGCCTAGTCTTCTAACCAAGAACGATGGTAATCGCCCAGCTGAATGTCTAAGGCCGCTTGGGTTACTTTTAGGGGGCGGAAAGTGTCTACCATCACCGCCCATTCAGAGGTGTCCTTTTGGCCAACACTGCGTTCATAAGCGCCAGGGTGGGGACCATGTGGAATACCCGCTGGGTGCAGGCTTATGAAACCTTGATCTACGTGATTGCGGCTCATAAAATCTCCGTCTACATAATACAATACTTCATCACTGTCGATATTGCTATGGTTGTAGGGAGCGGGAATAGCTTCCGGATGATAATCGTAAAGACGAGGCACGAAGGAACACACCACGTACTGCGCACTTTCGAAGGTTTGATGCACAGGTGGTGGTTGATGTACTCTACCGGTTATCGGCTCAAAATCTTTGATATTAAAGGCATAGGGGTAATTATAACCATCCCAGCCTACCACATCGAAGGGGTGCGAGGCATAGGTTACCTCATGTAAAATCCCCTCTTTTTTGGTTTTGATAACGAACTCTCCTTTTTCGTCGTGCACCTCAAGCTCCTCTGGGCTACGTAGGTCACGTTCGCAGAAAGGGCTGTGCTCTAGCATCTGCCCGAAGTAGTTTCGATATCGTTTGGGAGTATAGATCGGTTGATAGGAATCTAGGATGAATAGGCGGTTATCTTCAGTGTCGAAGTGGATCTGATAGATCATTCCGCGAGGAATCACTAAATAATCGCCACAACCAAAGGTGATATTTCCCAATAAGGTCTTTAATACTCCGGAGCCTTTGTGAATGAAGATCATTTCATCTGCATCTGCATTCTTGTAAAAGTATTCGGTTAGACTTTTACGAGGAGCCGCAAGTGAAATATGCACGTCGCCGTTAAATAAAACCGGGGTACGACTTTCTAAGTAGTCATCTTTAGCCGGCACTTGAAAGCCTTGCAACATACGGCTGGTGATGTTATGGTCCAGGGCTGCTTTTGGATTTACATCGATACCGGCCTTTACGTCGATAACTTGGGTTGGTCGATGTAGGTGATAGAGTAAGGAAGACATTCCGCTAAAGCCTTCAGTGCCGAAGAGCTGCTCATAATGCAAACCCCCGTCGGCCTTTTTAAAGGTCGTGTGGCGCTTATGCGGAATCTTACCTAGCTTTTGATAAAAGGGCATAATTCAATTTTTTGAGAGGTTTCAAATATCCTTTGCTCTCTTGAGCTGAAAAAGAACATTTGTCAGTTTTCAGATTCAGGGTGAAGGTCACTCCAGCGGCGGTGACTGTGAAAGCGCTTGCGGACTTCCTTGCCGGCGCGTAGTTTTTTCTGTTCCTCGGCGCTTAAATGTACTACTTCTTGGCAGTCCTCCGAGCAACATTTCTCGTATTTCTCCGCGCAACTAGGGCACTGAATAAAGAGTAAATTACAGGCTACATTGGCACAATTAACGTGCACATCGCAGGGCTCACCACATTGATGACAATGGGATATCACTTCCGTACTAATGCTCTCTCCTAGCCGTTCGTCGAAAACGAAATTTTTTCCGTGGAACTTATTGGGCAGCTCCTTGGTCTTTATTTGACGGGCATAATCGATGATACCCCCGTGTAATTGATTAACGTCTTTAAAGCCATGGTGTTTAAGAAAGGCCGAGGTCTTTTCGCAGCGTATGCCACCAGTGCAATAGAGGAGGATTTTCTCATCTTCCTTGCCTTTTAGTTTTTCTAAGACTTCCGGTAATTCCTCCCGAAAAGTTTCCGAGTCGGGTAAGATGGCATTTTCAAAGTGACCAATCTCGCTCTCGTAATGATTGCGCATATCTACCACCACGGCACCTTCTTCGATCGCTTGATTCCATTCGTCAGCATCCATGTGGCGACCAACATTGGTAACATCATAAGAATCTTCGGGTAAGCCGTCGGCCAAAACACGTTCACGTACTTTGATCACTAATTTGAGGAAAGACTTTCCATCGTCTTCAACCGCGATCTTGAACGGGATATCCTTGAGCGCTTCTTTGCTGTGGACATTTTTCACGAAAGCCTCCCAATTATGCTCGGGTACGTTCATCTGAGCGTTAATGCCTTCACGAGCCACATAAATACGACCCAAACAATCGAATTCGGACCATTCGGTATACAATTGGTCACGAAAGGCCTGTGGGTCTTCGATGATCACGTAACGGTAAAAGGAAACCGTAATGCGCTTGAAGTCCTCTGCCATGAGCTTTTTCTCTAGTTCCTCCCGGCTGAGGCGGTTGATCAAGTTTGTTTTTCCGGCATTGGGATCCATAGCTAAAATTTTTGCAAAAATACTAAAGGTCTTTAGGGCAAACATGATAATTATCAATTCCTTGCCCGATAATTAGGATTAGCTCAGCCAGTCAATGTAATTTTGCCTAGCGCAATAAATTCAAGATGGATTACAACTTTCAGGAGATCGAAAAGAAATGGCAGCAATTCTGGTCGAGTCAAAAAACTTATGCTGCCCAAGATCATAGCGAAAAACCAAAGTACTATGTATTAGACATGTTCCCTTATCCATCGGGAGCGGGTTTGCACGTTGGTCACCCTTTGGGATATATTGCTTCGGATATCGTTTCGCGCTACAAGCGCCACCAAGGCTATAATGTGCTGCATCCTATGGGTTACGACTCTTTTGGTTTGCCGGCCGAACAATATGCCATTCAGACCGGACAACATCCAGCCATTACTACCGAACAGAACATTAAGCGTTACCGCCAGCAATTGGACCGTATCGGCTTCTCCTTCGATTGGTCTCGAGAGGTGCGCACTTCCGATCCTTCTTTTTATAGATGGACGCAGTGGATCTTCCTGCAGCTTTTCGATTCCTGGTACGATTACGACCGGGAAAAAGCCCGTCCGATCGAAGAGTTGATCTGGACTTTCCGGGAGCATGGCTCTATCGGCCTTAACGCTGCTTGCGAGCGAGAACTGCATTTTACGCCAGAGGAGTGGGATGGGTATGACGATCGCAGTCGTGAAGAAATAATACAGAATTACCGATTGGCCTACCGCTCGGAAAGCACGGTTAATTGGTGTCCGGCTTTAGGAACGGTATTGGCCAATGATGAGGTTAAAGACGGCTTAAGTGAGCGTGGCGGGCACCCGGTGCTGCAGAAGAAAATGATGCAGTGGAGCATGCGGATCACGGCCTATGGTGACCGCCTTTTGGCTGGATTGAAGCAAATCGACTGGTCCGATTCCCTGAAGGAATCACAGCGCAACTGGATCGGGAAATCGAAAGGGGCGGCGGTCTTTTTCGAATTACAGGGCCACGACGATAAGATCGAGATCTTTACCACGCGTCCTGATACCATTTTTGGGGTAACCTTCATGGTTCTAGCCCCCGAACATTATTTAGTAGACCAAATAACCACTGCCGAGCAGGCCGAGGCCGTAGCGGCTTATAAGGAACAGGCGGCGCGTAAGAGTGAACGCGATCGGATGACCGAGGTGAAAAGCATTTCTGGTGTATTTACTGGTGCCTACGCTAAGCATCCTTTTAGCGGAGATCTGGTGCCGATTTGGATCGCCGATTACGTTTTAGCCGGGTATGGAACGGGTGCGGTTATGGCCGTGCCGGCGCACGATACC
The DNA here is from genome assembly GCA_965656185.1 of Croceimicrobium sp. Classification (GTDB taxonomy): domain Bacteria; phylum Bacteroidota; class Bacteroidia; order Flavobacteriales; family Schleiferiaceae; genus Croceimicrobium. The sequence goes on along the minus strand of CBFHJH010000004.1, from coordinate 58,187 downwards.
CGCGACTGGGCCTTTGCCAAGCACTTCGAGATTCCAATTCGCGAAGTGGTAAGCGGTGGCGATGTGGAAACCGAATGTTACGACGCCAAGGAAGGTACCCTCGTAAATAGCAAATTTTTAAATGGCTTGGAAGTAAATGAAGCTATTTCGAAGGCTATCAAGGCGATCCAGGAACAAGATCTGGGTTATGCCCAAGTAAACTTCCGCTTACGCGATGCGGTTTTCGGTCGCCAAAGGTATTGGGGTGAGCCTATTCCGATCTACTTTGTAGATGGTATGCCACGCCGCGTGAAGGAAGAACATTTGCCTTTGGAGCTTCCCGAAGTAGACGCATTCTTACCCACCGAAGACGGTGAACCGCCGCTTGCCAGAGCTTCACAATGGGATTACCACCCTGAGAAAGGCGTGGTGCCTGCCGGAGAGGGATATCCTTTAGAAACGACTACCATGCCGGGCTGGGCGGGAAGTAGCTGGTACGACCTGCGTTATATGGATGCCCGTAATACAACGGAGTTCGCTTCCGCAGAAGCGATGGAATATTGGCAAAACGTTGACCTCTATATTGGCGGATCCGAGCATGCTACTGGTCACTTACTCTACACTCGGTTTTGGCATAAATTCCTCAAGGACCGAGGTTATCTCGAAAGTGAGGAGCCTTTTAAGAAATTGATCAACCAAGGCATGATCTTGGGTTATTCGGCCTTTGCGCATCGCATTGAGGGTAGCAATAAATTCGTATCCGCCGAAAAGGCGAACGAACATAAAACCAATTTGGTGCACGTAGACGTCAATTTGGTCAATGCCTCGGATGAATTGGATGTGGAAGCGTTTAAAACTTGGCGCGATGATCTTAAGGACGCTGAGTTTCTCTTTGATGGGAGTTTTAAGGTAAGCCGCGAGGTGGAGAAGATGTCGAAGTCTAAATTCAACGTGGTTAATCCGGACGATATTATTGCTCAATATGGTGCAGATACCTTGCGCTTGTACGAAATGTTCTTAGGTCCATTGGAGCAGAGTAAGCCCTGGAATACGGCCGGTATTAGTGGGGTTTATAATTTCCTCAAGAAATTGTGGCGACTATACCATCAAGGTGGGGAGTGGAATCTGAGTGATGAAGCACCTAATGAAAAGGAACTTAAAGCCTTGCACACTTTGATCAAAAAGCTAAACGAGGACATTGCTAATTTTAGCTTCAATACTTCAGTAAGTGCCTTTATGATCGCGGTCAATGATTTGCAAGACCTAAAGTGCAACAAACGTGCAATTTTAGAACAGCTGCCGATCTTGATCTCTCCATTTGCTCCTCATATCGCCGAAGAGCTTTGGTCGAAATTGGGTAATGTAGAGTCCATCACCACAGCAACCTACCCGCAGCACGAGGAAAAGTACTTGGTAGAAAGCAAGCATAAGTACCCAATTTCCTTTAATGGAAAGGTGCGCTTTACCTTAGAAATTGCGGCTGATATGCCAAAAGATGAAATCGAAAAGCAGGTAATGAACGAGGCAAAGACGCAGGAATATTTAGACGGCAAAAGCCCCAAGAAAGTGATCGTAGTGCCTGGGCGCATCGTTAACATCGTGCTCTAGCTTTTCGATTAGATAGGGGCATGGCTTCGGCAAATTTGTACCTTTAACGGTCATGAAACCGGAACCTCCATCCATACTGAGGCAGCAGCAAAAGGGTAATCGGAAGCGGCGAGAGACACGCATGCTCTTGCGCGATTCCTTTTCTTTTCTCTTCAAGTCGGCCGGTTTGATCATCTGGTTCTTGATCTTTCTTTTGGCTTTGCTGGAGATCAAGACCTATTATAATATCGATCTCATTCCAGGATACGACAGTTCGGTAGATGATGTTTACGGTGCCATTCGTGGTACCCTTTCAGAATTTTTAGGTGATTAGAACAATAATTTGGCATTGCCTTTGCTTTATATAAAGACATGAAAGGATTTATCGCCCTCTTATTTTTGGTGCTTCCCAGCCTTTGGGCCGCGCCTTCTGAACCCGATACGGTAGACGCTTTACGTCATATCGAGCATAATTCATTTCAGGCGGGAGAAGTGCTCAAATACAGTATCCGCTATGGTTTGATCAATGCCGGGGTGGCTGAATTGAAGGTTAATGCCTTAACTAAACGTTCGGGTCGTCCGGTTTATCACGTAGTTGGAACCGGCAAAACTGTGGGGATGGCCGAGTGGTTCTTTCGTACCCGCGATCGTTATGAGAGCTTTATCGATGCGGAAGCCATGGTGCCGTGGGAGTTTATCCGTGACGTTAATGAGGGCGGGCATAAGATCAACCGCCACTTAATTTTTGACCATTATAAGCAGAAAGTGCGCGATTTGGAAGCGCCCCACAAGGGGGAGTTTGCCCTAGGGGCTTATGCTCAAGACATGATCTCGGCCTTTTATTTTGCGCGGTCATTCGACGCTACTAAGTTGAAGGCAGGAGACGAGATCGAGTTCAATATGTTCTTAGATCACGAACAGTTTCCTTTTAAGTTGGCGGTATTGGGCCGAAAGTGGATCCAAACCGATATGGGAAAGGTGCGCTGTTTAGAGTTACGTCCGAAGCTCCAAGAAGGCAGAGTGTTTAAAGAAGAGGAAGATATGACCATCTACGTAAGCGACGACGTAAATAAGGTGCCGATCTTGATCAAGTCGGAGCTAATGGTAGGGTCCATTAAGGTCGAATTAACTTCCTTCGAATCTTTGGTCCGCCCAATTGACTTTCAATAATCCAAGAATGATACCTTTGGAAGGTTAAAACGATTGACCATGTCCAAGGACGTAGCCGTAACTCCTGAAATTCAGGAGCGATTAAACCTCTTAGCCGAGAAATATCAAGCCAGTGGCCAAGAATTACTGGATTTTCTCGATGGCCTGCTTTACCAGGATTACAACACTTATTGGGATTATATTCATCTCGATACTCTTTTAAGTTTACAAAACCCGGTTACCGATATACCCGATGAACCAATATTCATCATGTATCATCAAATCACCGAGTTGTATTTTAAACTATCCTTGCACGAATTTGAGCAACTGGCCGAAGATGATAATCCCACCGCCGCCAGCCTTACCACTAAACTAGAACGGGTTAATCGCTATTTTGAGGCCCTGACCCACTCCTTTGGGGTAATGGAAAAGGGAATGGATCGTCAGCAATTTCTGAAATTCAGGATGTCCTTGATTCCCGCAAGTGGATTTCAGTCGGTACAATACCGGCTGGTGGAGCTTTCGGCTACTGATATGATCAATCTAGTAGACAAAGAGGTACGCGAAGATATGCGTGGTTGCGAACCCTCGGAAGAAGCAATGTTCGAATACATTTACTGGAAAAAGGGTGCCACTATCGCCGATTCGGGACATAAAACGCTCACCTTAAAACAGTTTGAGAAGAAATATGCTCCGATGATCATTCGTCATGCCAAGCGATTTAAGCAGGTTAATCTTTGGCAGAAATACCTGCAGTTAAGCGAAGAGGACCAGAAAGATCAGGCCTTGATCGATCAAATGCGTTTATTAGACCTCAATGTAAATGTTTACTGGCCCTTGCAGCATTATAAAACTTCGGTGGTTTATTTGGCTCGTAGGCCGATGGACGTTAGAGCAACCGGAGGAACCAACTGGCAAAAGTATCTGCCGCCACGTTTTCAAAAACGAATTTTCTACCCCCAACTTTGGTCGCAGCAAGAACAAGAAGAATGGGGTAAATCATGGGTAAATGATGTTTTGGCCGAGGTGCGTAAAAACATGGGTAACTAACAATAAACGGGAGGCTTTTACGTTAAGCGACTGAGCTTGATTATATTTGCAGGCTCTGTTACCCTATATTATGCAGTACAAATTAAAGCTCCTTATTGCTTTTTTAGTTTTGATCATTCCTTTGGTCATTCTAAATAACTTGGGTCTCTTCGATAATTTCGCAAGCGAAACCAATCAGGAAACTGTGCTCGATCAAGCGCAGGAAGAAGAATTGGCTCAAGTAGAATTACGCTACGGTCTTCCGGTAGATTCTTTCGAATTGATCGAAGATGTGGTAGCTCAAGGAGAAAGCTTCAGTAATATTCTTTTAGACTTCGGCATTGGCTATGGTAAGATCCACCGCATAGCGACCGAATACCAAGATATTTTCGACGTTCGAAGTTTACGCAGTGGCAAGCCTTACGCCATCTTTGCCGAGAACCATGATAGCGCCAAAGTAGCCCGTTATATGGTTTACGAAGCCAGTCCGGTTAATTATGTGGTTTTCGATTTAAGCGATAGTTTAAACGTATACCACGGTAAAGAAGAGGTAGTAGTGCGCCAGAAATCCATTAGTGGCATTATCAACTCATCCCTCTACGAAGCTTTATTAGACAATGGTGGTTCTCCTGCAGTGGCGGTAGAATTATCCAAGGTTTACGCTTGGACCATTGACTTCTTTCGAATTCAGCCCAAAGATTATTTTAAAGTGATCTATGAGGAGCGTTATATCCGCGACAGCATTTTCGTAGGGATGGGTCGTATTTTAGCGGCAGACTTCCATCACAATGGTCGTTCTTTCTACTCTTTCTATTACGACGACGAAGAAAACTACCGTGATTATTACGATGAAAAGGGCCGTTCCTTAAGGAAAGCTTTCTTGAAAGCACCTCTAGACTTCTTCCGAATTTCCTCTCGCTTTAATCCACGTCGTTTCCATCCAGTATTGAAACGCATGAAGCCCCATTTGGGAACAGATTATGCCGCACCGCATGGCACGCCTATCATGTCTACCGCCGACGGTGAGGTGATTGCGGCCTCCTATACCAGAGGTAATGGTAACTATGTGAAGGTGCGCCATAATAGCACTTATACCACCCAGTACTTGCATATGAGCAAGTTTGCCAAAGGAATCCGCAAAGGGTCTCGGGTGCGTCAGGGCGATGTTATCGGTTATGTTGGAAGTACTGGTTTGGCCACCGGCCCACACGTTTGCTACCGTTTCTGGGTAAATGGTCAGCAGGTAGATCCCTACAAACAAGATCTACCAGAGGCTGAGCCGATCGAAGAAGCTGCTTTCCCGGCTTATGAAGCAGTTATGGCCGATTTGAAGCAAGCGCTTGATGAAGTGAGCCTACCGAAGCCAGCTGGAACCAATAAGCAAAAGGTGCAATTGGCTGCTATTCAACCTTAATTATTCTTATTTACGATCGTACTACTGGCTTGATCGGTGCTCATCACCACTAGATCCGCAATGTTGATGTGGTAAGGTCTACTTAGCACAAAGGAAATAATGTCGGCAATGTCCTCTGCCTTAAGCGGGCGAAAGCCTTGGTAAACCTTTTCCGCTCGGTCGGTATCGCCTTTAAAGCGAACCTCGCTAAATTCAGTTTCTACCATTCCGGGATGAATAGCGCCAACGCGAATACCATATTGGTTTAGATCGATGCGCATCGCTTGATTAAGTGCGTCTACCGCGTGCTTGGAGGCGCAGTATACATTGCCATTTGGATAGACTTCCTTAGCAGCAGTGGAGCCAATATTAATGATGTGGCCACTTTTCTTTGCACTTAGTTTTGGAATCACCGCTTTGCTGAGGTACAATAAGCCTTTTACGTTGATATCAATCATAGCATCCCAGTCATCCAAATTTCCTTGCTCTATCGGGTCTAAGCCATGAGCATTTCCGGCGTTATTTATAAGAATGTCGATATCGGCGAATTCATGGGGTAGGGAGTCAATGGCTTCTGTTACTGCGGCACGATCTCTAATATCGAAATTCAGGCAATGTACCGGACAATGCACCGAAAGCTCCGCTTTAAGCTTATCGAGTCTTTCCCTTCTTCTGCCACAAAGTATGAGGCGGTACTTTCCTTCGCTAGCCAGGCGCTCGGCCGAAGCCCTTCCTATGCCACTGGTGGCACCACTGATAATCACAGTTTCCATAACACTAATTATTTAAGGCGATATCAGAACTTTCCTTCAAGTCTAATACGCGCATTTGAAGACTTACATTACCCCTAAATTCGTTCAATTCTAGGTGAAATGCCACCGAGAGGCCGGAAGATTTTTGCACTTGATCGATTAGTGGGCCCAGTCCAAAGCCGATTCCTTCCAAGATTACGCCGCTTTCGGGGTCGCAGAGACTCAGTTTAAGATGATCCCCTTCTTTACCAACTATTCTACTTGCTACGTCAACTAAGGAATGGCATACGATTACAGGCGACATATTCTCCGGACCGAAAGGGCCAAATCGCTGGAGGAGGCGGTATAATTTTGGGTTAATGCTACTGGCCTCTAATTCGAGGTCATAGTTGATCTGAGGTTGCCTTTGCTCCTGCCGGATACGTTCACGCACTGCCTTCTCGAATGCTTGCTTAAAAGGCTCTAATTGTTTTTCACTGAGGGTCATACCCGCAGCGGCTGGATGCCCCCCAAATTGAATAAGCTGCTCTTCGCATGCTTCTAGGGCTTCGTAGAGATCAAAGCCATTGACCGAACGCGCGGAGCCAGCCCATTTGTCGCCAGATTGGGTTAATACAACGGTAGGGCGGTAATAGTGCTCGATCAAACGGGAAGCAACGATCCCGATTACTCCTTTATGCCAGTGACTAGCATATACCACCGTACTGTAAGCGTCTTTCGGTATCTTTTCTTCCACTTGGGCCAGCGCTTCGCTGGCAATATTACGATCGAGATCTTTTCGTTCGGCGTTTCGACGGTCGATCTCCGCGGCGATTTCCGCCAAAAGACTAAGGTCCTTACCCTTCAATAATTCAACTGCTCTTCGGCCATGGTCTAGACGACCGGCAGCGTTTATTCTTGGCGCGAGGATAAAAACGAGATCGCTAATCGTAAGCTTTTTTTGGTCGGCTCCCGCTACTTCTAATAAGGCCTTGAGCCCGGGACTAGGCTCTTGGTTGATCTTCTGCAAGCCATAGTAAGCCAAGATTCGATTTTCGCCCGTCATCGGCACAATATCAGCGCCAATACTAAGGGCGAGTAGATCGAGTAGTTCCCACTGGAGAGCTTCGGGTGCAGCCCAGTGTGAGTTCAGGGCCTGACTAAGCTTGAAACCGACACCGCAGCCACTCAGACCTTTGTATGGATATGGGCAATCGCTTCTTTTGGGGTCCAGTACGGCAAGGGCCTGCGGTATTTCGGGTCCTGGGGTGTGGTGATCACAAATGATAAAATCGATCCCCTTTTGCAGAGCGTAGTTTACCTTATCGATCGCCTTAATGCCACAGTCCAAAGCAATAATGAGGCTGAAATTATTTTCTGCCGCATAATCGATTCCAGCTAATGAAACCCCATATCCCTCCTTGTAGCGATCAGGGATATAAACATCCAATTGCAAGTCAAATTTTTCGAGGAAAGAACTAAGTAAAGCCACCGCCGTGGTGCCATCGACATCATAGTCGCCGTAAATCAGAACTCTCTCCTGCTTACTGCGAGCTTCATCGATTCGGGCAACTGCTTTATCCATGTCTTGCATCAAGAATGGATCATGCAATGCATCTAAGGAGGGTTTGAAAAAGTTCTTGGCCGCATCGAAACTACGAATCTCGCGCTGCCATAATAAACGGAGTATGGCCTCAGGTAGATCTAGGGCTTTCTTTAGCTCTCTGATCTCACTTTCTGGAGCCTTTTCTGGGGCAAGCCAACGATATGTAGGTCTGGATTTCAAGCAGACGAAGATAGCCTTAGCCTTACGATGCAGCAAGTATTGCTACTTGCCAAATGTTTAGTTATCGTTCAAGGGGTAATCGACTTGAAGCTTCACCATTTCTCCTGCGGTAAAAGTGGAGAAGTCGTTACCCACGCCAATGTCGATACGGCTAATTTCGAATTCGCTCTTTAGCCTACCGTCTGCCAGTTGAGCTTCTACGGTCAAGGGATAGTCCTTGCCTTTTACACTTAAGCTGCCGCTTATCGCCCAGAAGCCATCTTGTTTCGGTTCAAAGTCTATTGCTGTGAAACAGATCTGGGGGAATTGTTCGGCCGCAAAGAAGTCTTCACTACGCAAATGATTATCCCGCATGGAAATACCCGTATTGATGCTAGCTACTTCCACGCAAATTTTCAACTGAGATCGCTGAGGCGATTGGCGATCGATATTGATTTGAGCGCTACTTTCCTGAAATGTCCCTTCTACCGTGCGGAATTTTAAATTGTCGATTTCAAAGGTGATCTCAGAACTGTTCTGGGCGTAAACATTTAAGCTAACAAATGCGGTGAGTAGGAGGCTAGTCAAGTTTTTCATTTCCGTGGTTCTTTATTTGGGCATCGATCGAATACTTGTGCAGTAATTGAAAAAGCTCGTGCACCAATTCATCCTCGAGCTGCATGCTTTTTGCTTGATCTTTTCGATTTTCCAATACTTTGAACCAACGCTTCATTTGAAAAATGGTTGCCTGATTTTGATACTTAACCGGCCCAATAGCCTCCGCTACCGTTAGGCGCTTAGCTACCCATTTCAATATTTCAAGATCTATGGTGTCGATCTCGGAGCGCAGCTCTTCTAATTTGGCAATGAAGCGACGGTCGTCAATGGCTTCCTCCCGATGTTCTAGTGCTTTGTAAACGCTGGCCAAGTCGGTGGGCCTTAATTGCTGACGTGCATCGCTTAGAGCTTTCGCTGGTTCATAGTGCGATTCCACCATTAAGCCGTCCATTCCTAGATCTAAAGCACTTTGACAAACTTCTCCGATCAGCTCGCTCTTCCCGGCGATATGACTTGGGTCGCAGAGTACCGGTAAATCGGGGAGCATACGACGTAATTCAAAGAAAACCTCCCACTTTGGATCATTACGAAAGGGCTGACTTTGATAAGCGTAAAAACCGCGATGAATCGCAGCCATTTTACGGATCCCAGCATTATTGAGGCGTTCCAAGGCCCCGAGCCAGAGCTTCACTTCGGGGTGAATGGGGTTTTTTACCATCACTGGAATATCCACTCCAGCCAAGGCATCGGCAATTTCCTGTATATAAAAGGGATTTACCGTAGTGCGAGCTCCGATCCACAAGATATCGATATCGGCAGCCAAAGCTTCTTCGACGTGTTGGGCGTTGGCCACTTCGGTAATCACCGGTAGATCGAATTCAGCGCCAGCTTGCTTTAACCACTTTAATGCGGGACTGCCAATGCCTTCGAAAGAACCAGGCTTGGTCCGTGGTTTCCAAACACCGCCCCGAAAGGCACTAACCAAACCGCTTTCCGCTAAGCCGCGGGCGGTGGTCATCATTTGTTCCTCGCTTTCTACACTGCAAGGTCCGGCAATAAGTAAGGGATCGGACTTGACCTTTAGCCAAGACGATAGTTTTTCAATTTCCATGCATTATTCCTTCCTAATAAATAAGCCTTTCAAGCCTATTTTGGTTCATGGAGTACCAATAGCGGTAAGGTGCTGTGATAAGCCAAGCGGCTGGTCATACTGCGGTGAAAGAGTCCCTCGAAGAAACCATAACGTTTGGTGATGGCGGCTACGATATCGGCCTTTTCTTTAAGGGCTTCATCGGTAATCGCCTTCTCCACATTTTCATTGCGCAAAATGGTAAATCCGTGCTCTACACCTTTGAGGTTAGCACTGTAAAAATCACGGCTTCCGGTAACCGGCGCTTTTTCGCCTTGTACGTGTACGATGTCGATACTTGCTTTATTGGCAAGGGCAAATTCGCGTAGTCGTTCTAGCGGTTGTGCCTTAACTTTTGGATCGAGATCACTGGCGAAAACGATCTTCTTAACTTCTTTTAGTTCCGCTTGAGGTGGAATGATCAACACGGGCTTATTGGTATTTTGAATTACCGAAGCGGCGTTGGAGCCGATCAAGATCTCTTCTAAACCACTGGCGCCTTTGGTGCCCATAACTACCATATCGATCGCATCGGTATTCGAAACCTCATGGATCAAACGGATGGGATTGCCCAAACGCACTTGAACGTCGTAATTAGCGCCGTAATCCGCCTTTACCTTTTTCTCAAATTCGGCCATATTCGACTCGGCGTTTTCTTTCATGACCTCCAAAAGTGAAGTGCTCATGGATCGATCTGAATACGGTAAATCGTAGGCGTGAAGTATGGTTACCTTACCCCCAGAGTCTTTGGCCAGGCGGAAGGCAATTTCGGTTGCTTTATCAGCATTATCCGAGAAGTCGGTGGGAAGTAAGATGTTCATTTCGAGATTTTTAGGTTTGATTATCGGGTTTGTGCGTCCACACAAGCTAAGGTAATCATATTTACGATTTCTCGCACCGATGCTCCCATCTGAAGTATGTGTGCTGGCTTACTTGCACCGATCAATAATGGCCCCAAGGCTTCGGCCGCTTCGAAAGACTGCAACATTTTATAGGCAATATTCCCTGCCGCTAGATTGGGGAATACAAAACCATTGACCTTGCGGTCTACAAGCGTGCTGAAAGGGAAGTTTTCTTTCAAAAGATCACGATCGAGGGCGAAATTCGCTTGTAACTCACCGTCTACGATGAGCTCTGGATTTTCATGGTGCAAGATGTCGGTAGCCTTAGACATGATATCTGCATTCTCATCGCCATGATTACTGCCGAAATTACTGTAACCCAAGAGAGCGATCTTAGGTACCAGGTTGATGCGCTTGATAGCCTGAGCTAATAAGCGGGTAATCTGTACGACATCATCTACATTCGGGTTTTTGATCACTGTGGTGTCGGCAAAGAACATCGGACCGCGTTTAGTTAGCATGATATACATGCCGGCAATGCGATCTACTCCAGGCGCGGTGCCCATGATCTTAAAAATGGGTTTTATGACCTCCGAATAACGACGGGTGGTGCCCGAAACAAAGCAATCGGCGTCTCCCATTTGGGTCATGGCTACTCCGTAATAATTACGATCGCGCATGTATTTACGGGCTTCGTATAGGGTAATGCCCTTGCGCTGACGTTTTTCGAAGAGCATTTGGGCATAAGCTTCGCTGCGCTCGGGCTCTTCATGGGGGTCGATCACCGGTAGATGTGAAATATCTTCCAAGCCATGCTCGGTAATGAGGGCTTCGATCTTCTTACGGCGTCCTAACAGAATAGGCCGAGCCAAACCTTCGTCTACCACGATCTGAGCCGCTTTTAATGTTTTGAGCTCATCTCCTTCTGCCAACACTACCCTCTGTGGGTTTTTGCTGGCTTTCTCTTGAGCGAGGCGGATGAATTTATCATCGCGTCCGAGGCGGTTTAATAAGCTTTCTTGGTAGGCATCCCAGTCCTTGATAGGCTTACGTGCTACGCCGCTGTCCATCGCCGCTTTTGCTACTGCGCTGGCCACTTGTACGATCAAGCGTGGATCGAAAGGCTTGGGAATGATGTAATCGGGGCCGAACTGTAAATTGGTTTCATTATAAGCCAAGTTCACGATTTCAGGCACGGTTTCTTTAGCGAGATCAGCTATGGCCTGAGCGGCGGCCAATTTCATTTCTTCGTTGATCTTTCGCGCTCGTACATCCAAGGCTCCCCTAAAGATGAAGGGGAAGCCCAAGACATTGTTAACCTGATTAGGGTTATCGGAGCGACCCGTGGCCATGATCACGTCTTTACGAGCTTTCTTGGCTTCGTGGTAATTGATCTCGGGAGTAGGGTTCGCTAAGGCAAAGACAATCGGATCCTTGGCCATGCTGCGGATCATTTTGGGGCTAAGAATTCCACCCACCGAGAGACCTACGAAAACATCGGCCCCTTTTAAAGCCTCTTCTAAGGTATCGTGTTCGGTTTCCCTTTGGAAAAACTGCTTCTCTTTATTGAGGTCTTCACGGCGGGTATTGATAATACCTTTGCTATCGGCCATTAAGAGGTTCTCAGGCTTTACGCCGGAAGAGATAAATAATTTAGCACAAGAGCTAGCACTGGCGCCAGCTCCATTAAAGACCACCTTTAGGTCTTTGAGCTCCTTTTTTACGTATTCGGCTGCATTGTAAAGTGCCGCGGCGGTAATGATCGCCGTACCGTGCTGGTCGTCGTGCATTACAGGGATATCAAGCTCTTCCTTTAGTTTCTCCTCGATGTAGAAACAATCTGGGGCTTTAATATCCTCTAAATTGATACCGCCAAAAGTGGGGGCGAGAGCCTTTACGGTTTCCACGAATTTCTGCGGATCCTTTTGATCTATTTCGATGTCGAATACATCAATGTCGGCGAAGATCTTGAATAAAACCCCTTTTCCCTCCATTACGGGCTTACTCGCCTCCGGACCAATATCTCCTAGTCCTAGTACGGCGGTGCCATTAGAGATCACGCCCACTAGGTTTCCTTTAGCCGTGTATTTATAAACGTTTTCTACGTCATCATGGATCTCCATACAAGGGTCAGCTACCCCTGGCGAATAAGCAATAGAGAGGTCCCTTTGCGAATTACTCGGTTTGGTGGGTACCACTTCAATTTTACCCGGTCTGCCTTCCTGATGGTAAGCGAGGGTGTCTTTCTTTTTGATCTTAGCGGCCATGATTCTTAAAATAAAAAGTTGTTATTGGGATAACGGCGGGCGTGTATTTCCGCTACCGTTTCATACAGTCGGTTTTTTAGATCGTCGATATTCTCTTTGTCGGTAGCCGAAATGAATACCGCTTGCCTATCGGTGCGTGCAAACCAAGTCGATTTCCACTCATCGAGACTGAAATGGCGATTGTTTTCCGGTTCACTCAGGTCGTCCGGATCGCGGTGTTCGGGCTGATAGGCATCGATCTTATTGAAGACCATAATGGTGGGCTTTTCTTGTCCATCTATTTCGGCAACGGTACGATCTACCGTTTCCAAATGTTCTTCAAAGTTAGGGTGTGATATGTCTACTACGTGTAACAAGACATCCGCTTCTCGCACTTCATCCAGAGTAGATTTAAAGGATTCTACCAATTGGGTGGGGAGTTTGCGGATGAAACCTACGGTATCGCTCAACAAGAAAGGCAGGTTATGGATAACCACCTTGCGAACGGTAGTGTCTAGGGTGGCAAATAATTTGTTCTCGGCAAAAACCTTGGACTTACTCAGTAAGTTCATTAAAGTCGATTTCCCCACATTGGTATAGCCTACCAAAGCCACTCGCACCATGCTTCCACGGTTAGAGCGTTGCACTGCCATCTGTTTATCGATCTTGGTCAATTGCTTTTTAAGCAGACTGATCTTATCGCGTATGATCCGACGGTCGGTTTCGATCTCGCGTTCCCCTGGTCCTTTCATACCAATACCACCCTTTTGTTTACTAAGGTGGGTCCACATATTGGTAAGTCGTGGCAGGAGATATTGGTACTGGGCCAATTCTACCTGGGTACGGGCATAGGAGGTTTGGGCACGGGCGGCAAAGATGTCAAGGATCAAATTGGTTCGATCCAAGACCTTAGTGTCGAACAAGCGTTCTACATTCTTTATCTGTGAGGGTGAAAGCTCATCGTCGAAGATGGCCAGATCGATCTCTTCTGCTTTGATGTAGGCCGCTATTTCTTGGATCTTACCGCTACCTAGAAAGGTCTTCGGATTGGCTTTGTCCAATTTTTGCCAGAAGCGCTTTTGCACGTCTGCCCCGGCCGTATCCGCCAAAAAGGCTAATTCGTCTAAATATTCTTCGAGGCGTTCTTCGGTTTGGTACTGACTAACCACGCCAATGAGGACCGCCTTTTCGCGACGGTGGGTAAATTTTGTTTTCTTTTCAAGCATATATTAGGATAGCCAAGCATCCCAAGGAATACGAGATAAGGCTAGGATTAAGCCAATCCCGTAGAAGATGCCTAAGCTGCGAAATTTTTTAGTGTCTTCAGTTGCTCTCTTGGCGCGAGAATAACCTACCGTAATAAGGGCAATGGCGATTAGCATTACACTTACGTGCTCCACGGCATAAAGGCGAAGGGTAGGGTCACTCATCACATTATCGGCCGAAAGGAAAGCATAGCCCTTAGGTCCGATGAAATAAACTGAAAAACCTAGTATTAATTGAATATGGCTGATGATCAGGGTGATCAAAGCCAACCTTTTATCTGTCTTACTGAATTTAGCGCTTTTGGATTTAGCGAGAAACAAGATCGTGCTAATGCCTAAGAAGGCTAAAAGTAAATAGGCTAAACCAGAATGTGCGTGTTGAAGACCAGTGTACATGTTCAATAAACTTTTGCGCAAAGGTAAAGTTTATCGAATTGCTGAAATCACTTAGACGCTTTGGCTTTTATTTTTCTCTAAAACCAATTTAAGCGAATTTTCAACGTAGTCTCGCTTTTTCTTGTTGAGGAAGAAGAGGTCGAAATGACGTAATTTCTTGTCGCCGGTACTTGAGTTTACGGTGAGAGTTAACTTGTATTTGAATAAGCCTTTTTCTACCGAATAATCGGCTAAAATGATCTTGGCAAACTCATAGTGTTTGTGGCGTGGGCTCTCAAACATCCCAAATACCAAGCTTTTGGTATCGATGTGGATAATTTCGTATTCATCTTCATAGGAGAAAAAGCTGAATCGAAATAACCCCAATAAAACAATTAGCACGAGGGCGGTAAGGGCCAATTCGTGGTTGGGAAAAAGGTCCGATAAACTGCCTGGAAGAAGAGAAAGAGCTATATCAAATACAATTCCAGCCAACAATACTAGCAATACATAACGCATTGCAATAAAGAAACTCTTGTTACTTACTTTCATTATTCCATTTCAGTGGAAGCAGGGAGAGATTGGCGATTAATCCAACAAAATTACGAGATATTTCGAATTTTTCCAGAATTCTTCGCTGTTCGTAATCTTTATGCCGCTTATTAATTCGTCATTTTTTTCATATACGTACGAATCGCTGGAATGGTTTGTAATTAATTCTACTTTCTTGTAATCACTTCCGAAGGGAATGGAGCTGGTTTCGCGAATGTCCACCTTGGTGAAGTAATCTTTATTGAAATCATCGGCCAGGGTCTTGGTGCGACCAATACCGATAAAGCCACCTTCCTTATCAACTACTCCGGCTTCTTCCAGTTCTTTGTAAGTACCGGTGGTGTAATAGGCGGTGTGTAAGGCTTGGTCCTGTTCTTGGATCACTTTTTTCTGCGCCATGCCCACTTCTTGCAACATGCCTACGCGAGAGTTCAGCTGATCCATTTTGAAGTTGAGGCTGGTGAGCTCCTCTTTCAGGATGGCGATTTCTTCGTCTTTTGCTTGGATCTGACGATTCAAGCTTTCTACCATACGCAAGTATTTTCGGCCTTGGGCTTTGCTATTGCTTAGGTCACGCTTTAAGTTTTCCAATGCCGCTTTATTGTCGATCAACAATTGATTGATCGCCTCAACATCAGAAAGTACTTTTTCACGCGCATTAGAGGTTGTTTCTAAATTGCCCGAACTCACTTCACGAATGGCATCTTCGCGGCGACGGATCGAATCCAAATTATTTTGCACGAGATCGAAGGTTTCTACGAAATTACTAATGGTAGAGTCCTGTTCGGCGCTTTCTTGCTTAATGGAAGCAAGTTCTTCCTTGAGGCGTAAATTTTCTTCCTTTACTTCCTGATTACAGGCGGACAAGAAAAAAGTACTTAGTAAAAATAAAGTGGCTAATCTTTTCATTGTCAGTAATCTATTTTAACCTTTCGGATCTAAGGTACTCAATTAATCCTTTTGTGCTGGCATCTTTTTCAACCTTTTGGTCGCCTTGAAGCATGGGTAGAATGGTACTTGCCAGCTGTTTGCCCAATTCCACTCCCCACTGATCGAAGCTGTAAATATTCCAAACGACCCCTTGTAGGAAGATCTTATGTTCGTAGGCGGCAATTAATGCGCCTAAGGATTCAGGATCTAATTTTTTACCGACAATACTAGTGGTGGGTCGGTTTCCTTCAAAAACTCGGTAGGGGGCTATTTTTTCAATCGCTTCCGCGGAAGCGCCTTTAGCTTTCATTTCGCTTTTCACGCTCTCTAGGTCTTTGCCCATCATTAAGGCTTCGGTTTGAGCCAAGAAATTGGACAAGAGCTTATCGTGGTGATCGGAGATCTGGTAATGACTCTGCGCAAAGGCGATGAAGTCGGCCGGAATAAAGCGGGTACCTTGATGCATTAATTGGAAAAAGGCATGCTGGCCATTGGTGCCGGGTTCGCCCCAGATAATAGGCCCGGTGGCATAGTCTACTTTAGTGCCATTACGGTCGATGTATTTGCCATTACTCTCCATATTTCCTTGCTGGAAATAGGCGGCAAAGCGATGCATATTTTGATCGTAGGGGATGATCGCTTCACTTTCGGCTCCCCAGAAATTGACGTGCCAAATACCGATGGCAGCCATAAGCATCGGGATATTCTCCTGGAAGGGTTTTTCCGCAAGGTGGCGGTCCATCCCCGCAGCACCTTTAAGGAACTTTTCGAAATTGCGAAAACCCAAGCCGCAGGCGAGACTCAAGCCAATGGCGGACCAAACCGAATAACGGCCTCCGACCCAATCCCAAAAGACGAACATATTGGTAGGGTCAATTCCAAATTCGACCACCTTTTCGCGGTTAGTAGAAACGGCCACAAAGTGTTTGGCAATATCCGCTTCGGAAGCATTAGAGCGCAAGAACCAGTCGCGAGCCGAATGGGCATTGGTCATAGTTTCTTGAGTGCTAAAGGTCTTCGAGGCAATAATGAAAAGGGTTTGCTCCGGATCTAGGTGCTTGAGGGTTTCGCTAATATGCGCGCCATCTACGTTGCTTACAAAATGGCATTTGATATGGTTGTGATAGGGCTTTAAGGCTTCATAGATCATAAGGGGTCCCAAGTCACTACCGCCGATACCGATATTAACCACATGCTTGATGGTTTTACCGCTAAAGCCTTTCCAGTTGCCTGAGATCAGTAGATCGGAGAAGTCTTGCATTTGCTCTAAAACTCGAGCCACCTCCTCATTTACGGCCTTGCCATCCACTTTTATTTCCCGCTCGCCCGAATAACGCAAGGCCGTGTGCAATACGGCTCGTCCTTCGGTTTCATTAATTTTTTCGCCACTCAACATTTTCTCTACCGCCTCCTTCGTTTGGGCATCCGAAAAAAGTTCTTCGAGGAGTTCTAAGCTTCGTTCGGTGAGGTGATTTTTAGAGAAATCGAAGAGGAGGTCTGCGTGTTTAAGAGAGAATTTGTCAAAGCGATCGCCATCCTGCGCAAAAAGTTCTTTAAGGCTGCTTTCTTTCAGTTCGCTCTGATGGGCTTTGAGCTTGTCCCAGGCGGGACTATCGGTAGGCTTTCGTTTAGCTAACATATTAACGTTTTCTATGCAGCGAAATTAAACTTCCTTATTATTTTAGCCATGAAAATTAAAGCCTTTGAATTCTTACCCTATCTCAAAAGTGCGCTTCCCTCGCGCGGAAGCCAAGTCCTTCAGTAAAACTTTACGTCAACGCGTTAATCAGTACTTCAAGGAAAATCAGCTTAGTTATAAGGCCAATGGCCTCATGAAGCTGAAGACCGTTAACATGTTGGCTCTTTATTTCGTGCCTTATCTCTTAATGTTAATTCTCGACCCTTCGGCCCTCTGGGTTATCCTGGCCTTCGTGCTCATGGGGATCGGCATGGCCTCGGTTGGTATGTCGGTAATGCACGATGCGGCCCACGGTGCTTACCACAAGAGTCCCAAGGTAAACGACTTCATTGCTTCGAGCATTTACCTTATTAGCGGAAACCTAACCACTTGGCGTTTACAGCATAATGTATTGCACCATACTTACACCAATATCGAGGGCCTAGACGATGATCTAGACACCCAAGGCTTATTGCGTTTACACCCTGATCAGCAGTTCAAAAAGATGCACCGTTATCAGGTTTGGTATGCACCATTATTATATTCATTGCTTACCCTAAACTGGGTAATCAGTAAAGACTTTTCGCAATTAATGCGTTACCAAAAAGAAGGGGTAGCCAAACTTAGTGCAGAAGATCTTCGCAAGGAATGGATCAAATTGATCGGCACCAAAGTGCTTTATTTCGGACTATTCGTAGCCTTACCAGTGATCTTTTTGTCGGTGGCGTGGTATGTGCCGATCATTGGGTTTGTGGTAATGCACCTTATCGCTGGCTTCATTTTGAGCTTCGTTTTTCAATTGGCCCACGTTGTAGACCACGTACAAACCCATAGTTTGCCACAAGACGATAGCCCCATGCAGGATGCATTCTTGGAGCATCAATTGCAAACTACCTCCGATTTTGCCCGTCGTAGTAAGCTGGTTGGCTGGTTCGTAGGCGGCTTGAACTTTCAAGTAGAGCACCACTTATTCCCGCATATCTGTCATATTCACTATCCAGCCATTAGTGAGATCGTGCGAAAAACAGCCGAGGAATTTGGTCTGCCTTATTACGAGCACCGCACCTTAGTACAGGCCATCAAGGCCCACTTGCGAAGTTTAAAAATTTACGGGAATCCCAGGGTGGCCTAGCCGTTAACGGCCACCACTTCTTTGATCTGTCCAGGAAGCATTTGCTTAAGCATGCTTTCGATACCTCCTTTAAGAGTAGCGGTACTACTAGGGCAGCCAGAGCAAGCACCTTGCAATAAGACACTTACCACACCGGCCTGGTGATTGAGGAATTTGATATTTCCACCATCATTGGCCACGGCGGGCTTTACGTACTCATCCAATAGTTCTACGATCTTCTTATCGATCGCTTCCCATTCTTCGGCGGGCTTTTCTTCGGGGTGAACACTATTTATTGCCTCGGGCGCTTCAGCGGAAGCTTCTTCTTTAGGCTGCAAGGCAGCTTCATTAAGCACTACGTTCCCTTCTTGTAGGAAGTCGCGGATGAGCTCGCGTAATTCCATGGTTACTTCTTCCCACTCTACGATATCGAATTTCGAAACCGCGATGTAATTGGCAGAAATAAAGATCTCCTTTACGAAGGGAAAGTGGAATAAGCGAGTCGCCAATGGGGAAGGCTGTGCCTCTTCGATATTTTTGAATTCTACCGAATCGAGCTCGATCAAGCGCTTGTTGGCCACGAATTTCAAAACCGCCGGATTGGGGGTCATTTCGGCGTATACGCTAACGGGGACTTTGGTAGTATCCATAATCAAATTTTTTGCAAAGATAGAGGCCTTCTACTTTATGCCTCATGGCATTTGTTTTTAATTTGAGCTCATAAATGAAATTGATATGGCCCTAATAAAAGCAGTAAAAGGAAAGACCCCGCAGATCGGTAAGGATAGTTTTATCGCCGATAATGCCACCCTGGTGGGGGACATCACTTGTGGTGAGCAATGTAGTTTTTGGTTCAATAGTGTAGCGCGGGGCGACGTACATTACATTAAGATGGGAAATAAGGTAAACGTGCAGGACAATGCCACTTTGCACTGCACCTATCAGAAGCACCCGCTTAATATCGGGAACAATGTATCGATCGGTCATAATGCGATCGTCCATGGTTGTACTATCCAAGACAATGTGCTGATCGGGATGGGGGCTATCGTGATGGATGCCTGCGTGGTGGAAAGTAATAGTATCGTTGCTGCCGGTGCGGTAGTGCTGGAAGGAACACGGGTTCCATCAGGTTCCATATTTGCCGGGGTACCCGCCAAGAAGGTGAAGGATATTACGCCGGAACTGATCAAAGGAGAGATCGACCGAATCGCCAATAATTATGTGATGTACAGCTCATGGATCGAGGATCCGCAAGACTAGTAGCTAAACCGGTGCAACAATATCTATGCTATTCGGTTTTTTGATTAGATGAAGGTATTGCTCACCGGCGCCACCGGTTATATCGGTAAAAGATTATTACCCGTTTTGATCGAAGCGGGGCATGAGGTAGTTTGCTGTGTTCGCGACCCTGAACGTTTTAATCCGCCCTCTTCTCTTCGGTCCAAGATTTCGATCCTAAAAGCAGATCTTTTGGACCCCGAATCCCTTGAGGCGATTCCGCAAGATATCGACGGAGCCTATTATTTGGTCCACTCTATGTCTACCTCCAAGGCCTTCAAAAGCCTGGAAGAGCGCTCGGCAATCAATTTTCGTCAAGCTCTGGCTAAGACCAATATTCAACACTTGATCTACTTAGGGGGGATCCTTAATGGTGAGGAGCTATCGATGCACCTCAGTTCACGTAAACTGGTAGAAGAGGAGCTTCGCAAAGGTGATTATAACTTTACCGCACTCCGTGCCGGTATTATCATTGGCTCGGGAAGTGCTTCCTTTGAGATCATTCGTGATCTAGTGGAGAAACTGCCGGTCATGATCGCTCCGAAATGGTTAAATACTAAGTGTCAGCCGATCGGTATTGCCGACGTGCTAAGCTTTTTAAGTACCAGTCTTTTTAAGGAGGAGACCTATAATCAACACTTCGACATTGGCGGACCGGATGTGTTAAGCTACCGTGAGATGTTGCTGGGCTTTGCCGAAAACCGCAAATTGAAACGTAAGATCTGGGTGGTGCCGGTCATGACGCCTCGTTTGTCTTCGTATTGGCTCTACTTCGTTACTTCCACTTCCTACAAATTGGCTACCTCTTTAGTAAATAGCATGAAGGTGGAGGTGGTTTGCGAAGGTCAGCGAATCAATGGCATTTTGGGCATGGAGCCGATGTCCTATCGGAAAGCTCTACAACGCGCCTTTAAGAAGATCCAGAATAATGCGATCATATCCAGCTGGAAAGATTCCTATTCAAGTAGCAATATCGATTTTAATATTTCCGAATTTAAGGAGGTGCCACGCTTTGGTTGCTTTGTAGACCGAAGGCTCAGAAAATATGAAAACCGCCTCAGTACCTTACATAAGATCTGGAAGATCGGTGGGTCTAATGGTTGGTATTATGGCTCTTGGTTGTGGCGGATACGCGGACTCCTAGATAAGATGGTAGGCGGAGTTGGCTTGCGCCGAGGACGTACTAATCCCGTGTCGATCCAGGTGGGCGATGCCATCGACTTCTGGCGGGTCTTACACGCCGATAAGGAAGAAGGCCGATTACTTCTATTCGCTGAAATGAAGTTACCGGGTGAGGCCTGGCTCGAGTTTCGGATCAAAGGTGATGGATTGCAACAAACCGCAACTTTTAGACCTTTGGGTCTTTTGGGCCGCTTGTATTGGTTTGCGGTTTGGCCTTTTCATGGCTTTATCTTTAAAGGCATGCTAAGGAGGCTTTGTGAATATTGATTCCTAGGTCTATCTTTGAGTAAAGTTCCTGTATGCCTCGTCTCATCGCGCTTCTACTTTGGAGCTCTACCATATGGGCTCAATACCAAGAAAAAGACTCCTATTTAAAACTCTACTCCACCCTTGGGTTTGGGTCTCAGTGGCACGGAGGTAATGGACCGGGAACAGCCTTAAACGACATTTATGGTCCCGGCCTTACTTGGGGTTTCGGCCTTTCCTGGCAACATGAATTTGGTAAGAGGTCGATGCTTGGCCTCGGCCTTAACTATTACCGATTAGGCGAGATCCAAAGAGAAGAACCTACCTTTACTTTCCCCGATAATATAGACCCTTATTATGGCTTTGTTCACGAAACTTCACCCAGTACCTCTGGCCATAGTTGGGGCCGTTTGGCGCGTGCCGCTGACTATATAAGCCTGCCAATAAATTGGCAATACTTTCTGAGCCGCGATCGAAAGGCATGGTACGGGGAGCTTGGGGTAATGCCGGTCTATTTTATTGGCCAGTCGAGCTGGATGAAATACGAGGATGGCTCACGTTCAAATAGATCCTATTTTAGATCGTCTGATAAGTTTAGGTGGCAGATACAAGCCTTGGGGAAAATTGGCTATCGCTGGGAAATGACCAAATCATGGTCGATCGACGCTGCTATACAGGCGCAACACTCCTTGACATACATACCAGCCTTTGAAGGCTCGGGATATTATCATTGGCAGGTGGGCGTGGAGCTTGGGATCCTTCGTAAGATCTAGACCTTTGCTAGTTTAAAAGCGATTTAGCGAACTCAATATAATTATCGGTACCATTGGCCAATTGGGCTGGGTCTAGATTAAAGGCGGTATCAGGTGGCAAGCCTCCTTCTATATTGAAACCATTGGGTAATAAACTGCGGCTTACCGAAAAGCGGTAACGCCAACCATTTGGCATTTCATAGTCGGCCGGAATGCCGCCACCTCCTCCGGTAGTGTCGCCCACTTGGATAAATTGTGGTAAGCTCTTACTTAAAGCGGTAAAGGTATTGGTGGCCGAGTAGCAGCGAGCATTGGTAAGGAGAATTACCGGTTTCTGATAGGTATAATTACCACGGGGCTGAATGCTATATTGAACGGCATTGCCAAAATCATTGGGGCCCGGGCCGGTTTTTTCATCCTGAATCAAGGCTGGAACGGTTTCGGCGGCAAAGCGGCCGGCCAAGCGAAAGGTGTTATTGAGGCTCCCCCCACCATTATTGCGCAGGTCGAGGATCATGCCTTTACTATCCTTAAAATAATCGAAAATGGCATCTAATTGCGCTTCGCTAAATACCGAAGCAAAGCTGGAGTATTTCAGGTAAGCGATACTATCCTTTAAAAGGGTGTATTCGAATCCACCGGCGATGCGGTAATTATCGTCCAGATAATGGCGCTCGATCGTTTCGGCATTGAAATTATCGGGAGAGCTGAGGTACCAGTTCCAATTGCGACTGAGGTTAAAGGGGCTCACCAAATTAACGTGGCCATCTCGTAACTGATAGAGTAGGCTATCGAGTGTGGCAAAGAGCTCCTGGTCGGTAGAGTTAGCGTCCAAGTTATTGCGATAGCGATCGCCTAGCTGGTCCCAGTCCACTTGTTTAAATTCGAAAAAGCTGTAGCGCTCTTTCATGGTTTGATGTAGGCTATTGAAATTGCTGATCGGATCCTGACCGGGTTCTTCGGGGAAGAGGGCTTTCTCGCAAGACCATAGGCCGAGGCTAAGCGCTAGGATGAATACCAACTTTCTCATAAGGCGAAGAACATTTGAATTCCGAAACTGTGCGCGGCA
Source organism: Croceimicrobium sp. (assembly GCA_965656185.1). GTDB lineage: Bacteria > Bacteroidota > Bacteroidia > Flavobacteriales > Schleiferiaceae > Croceimicrobium. The sequence continues at coordinate 35,341 of CBFHJH010000004.1, read as the reverse complement.
TAGTAATATGGGCTAGGTTCTAGCGCTTGTAAGTATTCCCAGGCATAATAGAGACGTATTTGGTTGCCATTGTATCGACGCCATATAAAACTATGGCGGAAATCTACTTGTTGCGCTCCGCTCAGTAGGTGATGTTCTAAGTAATTGAATTCGCCACCACTGAGTTGGCGACTGAAGCCCGGTCTAATTACAATGGTACCCAATGGAATATTTACTTCACTTTGCCATGACCAATTGAAATCACGACCGAAGGCCTTGGCTTTTCGGCTGTAAGTATAGGCTATACTGGGGCCATAGCCGAAAAAGCCGGCGTAACTTTCGCTGCTATTACTAAAGCCGGCTAGGTCGCGGTAATTGAAAAAATTCTGATTGTAAAGGCCAAGTAGCAATTGGTGTTTTTCTTTTTCCCAAATACGAAAGCGCAAGCTGTAATGAATTCGTCCGCCAATGCCGACACCATTCCGGAGCTCGGAACCAAACTCATAAGGATTAGCCAAACCGATTGAACCGCTGAAATCAAAATTACTCATCCAGCGTCCTTGGTAGCTATGCCAGCCCAAGTTGAGCATAGCGTTCCAGCCGTGGTAGTTTAGGGGAGAGTGAAAGTTATCTATCTGACGGTCGGTCTGCGCCTGCAGGGCAAAGAGCAAATAATCGCCTTCTAGGCCATCTTGCGCCTTGAGAGGTAGGACACAGATCAGAGATAGGCAGATCGAAAAATACAGGCCTTTCATTTCAGTTGGATCTCAATCGTGCTTGCCGCACGATGTTCAAAGAGCTGGTCTTCGAGGTCCGGTGGACCAAATACGCCACGCGCATCATTGCTAAAACCATACTTTTCGGATGGGATGCCGCTAAAAGAGCGATCGATCTCATCGTTATTATTTTCGTCGTGGAAAGCCGAAACAGCATAGCTGCCTTGGCTTAATTGAAGCTCGACCTTAGTTTGGGGCGCTTGGGCCTTTTGAACTTTTTGGAGTACCACCTTGCCTTGTTCGTCTTTTATACGCAACATTACCTTACCATCACTACTTTCCAAACCATTGAAAAGAATGGTAAGTGGCGCTTCCTGGGCGGAGGCGTAAATAGAAAAAAGAAAAAAGAGTAGGCTTAGGCGCAAAGCTTAGCGTATCAGAATTACTGAACCTTGTTTGTCTACTTTAACGGAACGACCATTACGATTGTTGTAATTGATCATATCCACATTCAGTTTATAGAGATATACTCCGCCATCGAGTCGATTGGCATCCATCTGGCCATCCCAAGAATCTTCTTCCGAAATGCTATTGGTTTCGTATACCAAGCGACCCCAACGATCAAAGATCTGCAAATTGAAACGCAGGATCTCACAATCTTCACTTACGCGTAATACAAAGCGGTCATTGATATTATCGCCGTTAGGAGTAAAGGCATTAGGCACATACACCGGACAAATTTGTGGTGCATTCGGACTTTGCGGAGCCTGGGCAAATAGCCCGGCCGAAAAGCCAAAAATTAGAGTTAATATGAAAAGTGCCTTCTTCATGCTTCTTCCAAAAGTAGCTTTTTCCAAATGATCTGAAAAATAACTTGAGTTTAAAGCCTCTTTCACTGAGTAAAGGTGAAACTTAGCGATTAATCGAAATCAAGCGTAAGCTTATATCGCATAACTCGGCCGTTTGCGGCGTCTGCAACGTATACGATCTGATTGAAGTAAGCCACCGCCATTGGGTCTCTAAATTGCATTAAACCACTGCCGGTTCCTCCAAAAGATGCTTTTACATAACGGTCGATTCCGGCGGCTGCCGGCGGGCGAACTCCTTCAAATCCGGTGAAGGAAAATTGGTATAGGCTATCGGTTTCACTATCTACCACAAAAAGGAATTGGCTTCCGTCACCGGCCAAGGTAATATCTTGGGGTGCCCGAAACTTATTGGGCGAATTAATAAAGCCATCTGCTTGAGAGGTATCGCCGGAAGCGAGGATACGCGGTTGGTATTCGGCACCAAATTCACCTTCTACAAACTGGATATACTGAACCTTCAGGGCATTATCGGACTCCAAAGAAGTGTAAAGGAAATCACTGCTAGTAGTGGCCGAAAATTGGGGTGGCTGAGTAAGGGTGCTAATGCCGACCGGTTGCTCAAAAAAGTCATTGAAAAAACCGGAAGAGGTTTGTACCGAGACGGGTGAGATCAACTGATCTTTATTATCGAAATAAAGTACCGCATCGTTGGGACCAAGTGGGCCAGAGCTAATTTCTGGATTACTTGGATCGGGATCGGGATTACGCATATACTGGCGCGTTGCGTAAAACTGATTATTACGATTGGGATCTTGGTTGTTACCGATCACCCCAATTTTATTAAAGCGCACAAAGTCGTTGGTACGACGAATCGGATTACTCTGAGTGTAGTAAAAAGGATGGACGATCTTATTGACAACCTGGGCATTGCTGATATCGTATCCGCTGGCGGTAGCCATACGCAGACGATAGATGCAAGAAAAGGTGAGCAGGGTATCGCCATTACTGCCATTGTAAAGACTGTCTAGGGTACCTACCACCAAGAGGTCGAAGCGACGGTCTTGCGCTACCGAGCGCGCTCCGGGAACGGACTTGCGGCCGAGGATACGACCCGATTCATCCATCGCGACCACTTCCTCATTCACTTCATCCACCACGTAGATCAGTTCATCAAAGCCAGCGCAAACGTCTACCGGTTTGGCAAAGTCGTCGATGATGGGTAAAATGGGAACATAGGCGATCTCTCGGATGGAGTTATCCGGCGGAATATCAATGAAATCCAGGTCGGTTTTATTGCCAAGATAGTCTTCGCAAGCGCTTAAGGCCAAAAGGCCGATCAATCCGAATAAAAAGCTAAACTTTCTCATCGCTCGCTTACATTATTGAGGTTAAAACGCAGTCCAAGGCTGTGTTGCAGCCCAATGAAATTGGTTGGATTTGCGGCATAGTCTAAGTAAAGTGGGTGGTTCCCCAAGCGCATTTTTACGCCAACACCAAAGGTGGGAATATGACGGTGGCGAACGCTTAAGCGATAGCCCGCGCGGGTGTAAAAAATGTCGCGGAAACGGTACTCTAAGCCGGCCGAATAGTTTTCGGCATTGTCGTTCGGATGGTTCAATTGAACCGCCGTTAACAAACTATGATCGCCGTTTTTATAAGGAACCATGCTTATGCCAAGCTTAAATATGGTTGGAACCGAATTGGCTTCCAGTCCAATACCGGTGTTGCGGTTAAAGGTAGTAGGGATATCCTCATTACTTCCCAAGGAAGAGTTACCGCCAAAGTTCTGCACCATGGCCGCAAATTTTAGATCCTTGAAGTCGGTCTTGTAGAGGAAGGCCACATCTACCGTAGCATTGCTGTTATGAAAGCCCGCGATGCCTTCGTAAATGTATTTTACGGTTACCGCCGAACTAAATAATTTAGAGAGCTGACGGGCATAAGTTAAGCCCACCGCGATATTGGCCACATTAACCAAGCGGCCAGTACCCATGGGTTGGAACTCAGTACGTTCTTCCATGTCGCCACTATTAAGGGCATTGATCGAAAAGCTCAAGGTGCTTACCTGGTCCTTCAAAGCAAAATTGGTGGCCAGGAAAGACTGATTAACGCCACCACCTAAGAATAGGTGACTCATCGCGTAGGAATTGTCTTTGAGGTCGGTCAAGGCCGCCGGATTATTATACACGCTATAGGCGTCTCCTTCCAGCGCTAAGCTAGTTCCACCAAGGCCCAGTGAGCGTGGACTCATGTCGTTTTTAAGAAAGCTCAAGGCTGAGAGACCAGCCCTTTCACCTCCATAATTGGGCAAGATCTGTGCTGCCAGATCGGTGAGCAGCAAGCAAGCAATTAGGGCGATATATAGCTTTTTATTCATCATCACTAAAAGCGGAATTCAATACCATATAAAATTTGAGTAGGGGCCAAGTATCGCGCCGGATTACGCGGGTCTAAACCGCTTTCCTGCGGACCATTATAACGCGGGTCGCGCCATTCCAAAGGAACATCATCGCCATACTCGTAGGCTCTTCCGGTAACCGGATTGATAATTTGCGAATTACGAGCATCGGTCAGGTTTCGTATTTCCACACTAAGGGAAACACCACGGCCGGCCTTTAAGCCAAGCGGTAGATTGTAACGAAGCTTTAGATCAAAGTTATGCCAAGGCGCTGCTTGGGCTTGTAGGAACTGATCGATGATGGGTTCGTAGATCGGCCTACCTAATTCGTTCACTTGAGTTTGTTGCTGCGGAGTGTAGCGGAAGCCCGAGGTAAATTGATAAGATAGATAAGCACTAAAACCGGTCCAGTTCATACCAAATATGGGTAAGGTGCTATCTGGTGAAAAGATAATTCCGGTATTGATATTCCAAGGGCGGTCAAAGGCTAAGAACTGCTCTCTGCTTAATGCCACCTCTCCGTTCTGCTCGATTTGTAAAGAAGATTCGCGCGCTGAGTTAGACTTACCACGGGCTACTTGATAGCCAACATTGGCAAAGGCATTGAGGTATTTACCAATGCGGTAATTTACCCCCAGTTCTACTCCGTAAATATTGGCGTAATCCTGGTTGATGTAGAAATTCTTGGTGGTAGGTCTACCGGTTTGATCTTCTACGATAACCCTACGCGAAACGATGTAATCGAAACGGTTGTTATTGTAGGCCGTAAAACTCAGTCCGAGGTCCTTGCTCAACTTAGACTTTAAACCGATCTCATAACTCACATTCACTTCAGGATCGAGATCGGGATTACCCAAGGAGGCCAAGAAGGAGCGGTCTTGATAAGTAGGGTCTAAACCGGCGTATACGAAGCGTGGGTGCGGTAAACGCATGCTGTGGCCGTAGTTGAAATACAGTACATTGTTCTCGGTAACCGGGAAGCTAACGTTGATCTTAGGCAATAAACGCGCTTTCCAGCGTAAGCCAAAGATCTCGGTGGTCTTGTCGAGGTAGTCGCTGCGTACCTGGTCGATCACCGGTGCACTGGGATCGTTTACCGCGTCATCGGCAAAACGCCCCGGAGCCCAGAAATTCATCCGTAGTCCTAAGGTCGCAATAATCCCTTTATAGGAGATCTTATCTTGCACAAAAAGCCCACTCTCCACTGGATTAACGCGCCAGATATCATTGCTAGAGCCAATGCTAACCGACTGGGTAGAGGTGCTGTCATTAATACGAATGGGGGCGCCAACCCAAGGACGAGTAACATCCACCCACTGGTATTCGGTAAAGGTGTTTTGAATACCGAAGCTTATTTCATTGGTCTGATTGGGGATCCAAGTAGCTTTGGCGTTAAAGGTGTACTCTTCGGCGTAGTGATCGTGCCAAATAGAGCTGATCCCGCCATTATTCACCAAGCCATTACCCACCGAAACGTAGTAAATACCGCGGGGATCGTTGGGGTTAAAAATGTCGAGCGGATACGAAACGATATGTTCTTCATCCAATATCTGGTCTACCGTCTCGGTGCGGAAGGGACGACCATTCGCATCGGCGCGCAGATTGGTGAAAAGTCGGCCGAAGGAGAAGTTCAATCCCCAGCGTTTATTGATCAGGTGATTGAGGTTGAGCGCCGTTAAATTGGAATGATGGGTGTAAGTGGTGGCATTATCCAGATTATTGCTGCGCGAATATTGGAAGCCCGGGGTTAAGATCGCGTCGAAGCCTACGATCTGGAGGGTTCGAGTATTCTGATTGATGTTTAAGGAATGCTGATTGGTTAAGGTAAGTTTAGTTCCCGATGCGATCTTGTAGGCCAATTTCACCGTATTGGTGTAGGAGTTGGTGTAGCGTGGTGCCCAAAACTCGGGATTATTGCTAAAGAGAGAGCTTTGCAGCTGATCGGCAGTAGTGCCAAAATACTCATCAGTGAAATAGGCACTGCCACTCACAAAGAGGGTCATCTTTTTCTGGGTTCCCGGAATAGGAGTACCCATATTGATCTCGATGCGGTCGGTATTAAAGCTGGTGGCAATATCGCTGTTTCCTAAGTTGTCTCTTTGGTAACTTCCGCTGATCTCAAATTTTTCGCCGCCTTCACGGATCTTCGTGTTAACCACACCGGAGCTACCGCCGCCAAACTCGGCGCCCACACCGCCCGTTACTAGATCGATACTCGCTACCGAAGAAGAGCTTACATCTACCCCGAAACCGGTTCCCGCCAAGGGATCCTGGGCCGAGATGCCGTCTACGATATATTCGGTTTCGTAAACCCTAGCACCGCGAATTTGCAAACCATCTTGGGTTTTCACCACCCCGGCTTGCATCTCCAATACCTCTTGGACATCGCGTACGTTCATTTGTGAGATCTGCTCTTGGGCAATGGTGATCTCACTGGCGGCCGACTCTAGGTTTATCTGGCCCTTTTGACCAACTACGGTTACCTCATTCAAAGATTCGGATTGTTCGCGTAGCTCAACATTTAAGGTTTTACTCTCGCCAGGCTCAAAGCTGATCCCGGTGTAGATCTTGGTTTCAAAACCGATGAATTGCACCTTTATGGTGTAATCCTTGGGCTTGATATCATTAATCACATAATTGCCGTTGAAATCGGCCGAAGCGCCCTTATAGGTTCCCACCAGCACGATATTGGCGCCGATCAATGGTTCGCCGCTTTGGTCTACAATGCTTCCGCTAAGTGAGGCAGTTTGCTTTTCCTCTTGCGCCAATAGGCCGAGGGAGAGCAATAGAGCCATCAGGCTGTATAGCAGTCTAGAATTCATTGTTAAAAATTTCTCCAATTAGTTGTTCCACCTCACCTGCATTGCCGTCAAAACGGTGCAGTTCCATACAAAAGAATACTTGAGAGATCTTGCTATTGCGACGGCGGGCCGCAGCCACGATATCGGAGCTACCGTTCCAACCGCGGATCTTGGTAAGCTTAGCGCGGTAAAAGTCTTGCGCATCGGCCGAGCTGGTCATGGGTACTACCCCAAACTCTACATTGGTAGGTTGTAAGGAAGGGAAGCGAGCCGTGTCTACCAAGGGCACTAGGGCCGAATCGGGCACGATACGCACTTGAGAACCGGGCACGGTAGAAACTACGATATCATCGATCGGGTAAACCGAACGAGATTCGCTCAGATCTTGAGTGCTGGTTAGTTGAGTCGTTAAGAAGTATTTGCCGCCATTATCGGTGAAGCGCTGCACAATGGGAGCGAAGTAATCGATCAGCGGCTTTTCTTCGCCGGTTACGCTATTGCGGAAATTGGTAGCCGGCAAGTTTAGAAAGGCCTTATCGTATTGATCGAAGATCAGGCGTACGGTAGGGTCGAAATATTTTGGCAAATTGGCCCCTTGTTGGTAGCCAAAATTGAGAAAGTCATAATTGAGGTTGTTGGCCTGCAAGTAGCCGCGGTATTCGGCGGTAGTACTGGCATTGTGACCAGAGATCCAAAGGGTTTTAACGCCACTTTGCTTGGCGCGGAAGAAAAAGACTTCCGAAGTATCTACTTCACTCACTGCCTCCGCAATATCGGTGGAGCGAATGTAAAGTCGGTTGGTGTCATTAATACGCATGCCATTAATGCTTAAGCTTGCCGCGGCAGTAGAATTACCGTAATAAATGGCACTGTTGGCTTGGCCGCTTTGCGCGGAAGTGTCGGGTAGGAAGGTGATCAGGTTCTGACTGCGATCGATCTCGGTCCAATCGCCGTCGTTGATCTTGATCTCTACCGAATTTAAGGTGTTATTGCCATCCGGGTCGGAGGCATTCCAGAAAAAGCTTGCGGCAATAAATGCCGTATCCGAGGGACCGCGATCATCTAAGAAAGTAGCCTCAGGAGGGGTGTTTATTAAAGGTATTTGCAAGAAAGCCGGACTGGGGTCGATATTCCCATCATTATCGATGGCGCGCACGAAAAAGCTGATATCTGCCGAATCCTGTCCCGGTGGAATGTCAAATAGAAATACGGAGTCTTGCTGCTCGGTATATTCCCAATTCTGATTGTCGAGCGAAAGCTCGTAGCCTGCTACAAAACCATCGCCATCGGTGCCGTACCAGGAAAGACGAACCGAAGAGTTTAAACGATTCTGACCGGTAAGATTGATTGCTTCATAGGCTATGAAGGTATCGGGCAAACCGTTCCGGTCTATATCCCCTTTACGGCACTGACTGCTCAAACCTATAATGAGGGAGCTGACAAGGATGAAGGATAGATATCGTTGCATGGCTTATACTAAAAGAGGAAGTCTCTCCGCCGCAGCGAAGAGACTTCCCAAAAGAAAATTATTGTCCGATTACTACTTTGTGAGTTTTCACAAATTCACCGTTAAGGTCACTGGCTTTTAAGATGTAAACTCCAGGTACCAAATTGCTTACGTTTAGGATCTGTACCGATTGTGCTTTTTCGGTCTCAAGAACCTTACGGCCATTAAGATCGAAAAGGGCAACTTCTACCGGCTCGTTATTGGTGTTAACTACGTTTACTACATAGTTGGCCGGGTTAGGATAGATCGCTACTTCGCCTACCAAGTTTTCGTTGATACCAACGTTAGTAGGAATATTACAGTTCGTGGTATCTAAGGCCGTGCTCAAATTCACGATGTCGAAGTTGTTACGCGGTAATAATTTATAATTACCGAAGCTGTACCAAAGCACTCCGTTCATGGCGTCCATAGACATACCGTTTTGGGTAATTACCGCCGGTACTTGAAGCGCGCCATTGTTGGTTACGTAGCTAGAGTCAGAGATCAATGAAACATAAAGGCTAGAAGTAGCGCGGGTTCCATCCTGACGACCAGCAAGAACACGAGTAGACTGGCTAGAGCCAAAGCTCGCGTCGTTCGCAATGCGGTACTCACCAAATCCAGCGTCTTCGTCGCTTACGAATACTTGACCGCCATTAGGGTTCTGAAGCGAGATCAACATACCCTCGTACATTTCCATGTCTAAATTAGGATCGGAAGGATCTATTACTACTGGAGCAATGCTTTGTGAATTGTTAAGACCTACGTAATTGTCAACGTTCAGATAGGTAACGCCGAAGGTTTCTTGTACTTGACCGGTTACAGAGATCTCTTGATCGCGGTAAACGTTGTCAAGGTCTTGATTAGGAATCAAAGCGATACCGGCAAAGATGGTGTCGTTAGGGTCTTGCATGTAAACATACTCCAAGTCACAATCGCGACGAGCCGAAGTAATGAATCCACGTACGGTTACGGTCTGACCTTCGAATACACTTTCGCCGGTTCCGTTGCCACTGTACTGAATATCGAAGATGCGAAGACCATTGTCGCGCACACTGTAGTGGTTAAAATAAGGATCGGCTTGAGTAGCAGGACTAGAAGGGAACAAAACAGAAGAACCATCATTGTCTACCGCACGGATGTAATAGCGTACTAAAGTACCATCCGCTTGAGCGGGAACATAGTACTCATAAGTACTACCGCTAGAAAGGCTCATATTCACGGCAGTGAAAGAACCACTTGGAGTGCTAGGGTTGGCGCTCCAGAATAATTGTACAGTATCGATAGTGCCGTCGCCATCGGTGATGTCGGCGCTGATCAATACAGAGTCTGAGCTGCTAGGTACTACCGGGAAGCTCAATACATTGGTGATATTAGGGGCAGTTGCACCTACCGCATAGTGTGAAGTATCGAAGGGGTTGATCTCGTATCCACGGCCAGTACCACCGGTACAACCGTTAGCCGAGTGACGTACGATACCCTTAAGGCTAGAGTAGAAAGTACCTACCGATGGTGCTACGAAAGAACCGGTTCCGGAGGTAGAAGGGGAGTTCGGGTTAACCACGGTGTGTGATCCGGTGCGTTGTGCCAAGAAACGGTCACTTACGTTTACCACATTACCAGCAGCATCGGCTACATTGAAGCTTACGCGGTTACCACTAAAAGGAATTACCTGTACTACGGTTACGTCGGTTAGCTCTACAAAGCTGTTTTGCCACCACTCTCCGGTTTGTACGTTGTTCACACGCTGATTGTCGTTCAAGTCGCCAGCGCTAATGCTCTTAGGTACAAAGTCTGAAGGCAAAAGGTCTCCAGAGGTCAATAGAGTTACCGAGTTCACGTCGATGGTAGTGAACTGAGTGTTACCGTCGTACTGCTCCACTACACCGGTTACCTCTACTTTATCACCTTGTAATAGGGCGGTAAAGCCAGGGATAGGCTGCAGGTTACCAGAGCCATCGGTGTATACACCCATCACCTCGATGCCACTCAATGAATCAACCACACCATTGTTGGCGGTGTCGATCATGTAGATAAAGGGACGGTTTCCACCTTGTACCGATCCAGAAGCAACTTCTGAAAGCCCACCATCGGTTACTACGTGAGCACGGAAGCGCACGGTGTCACCTAGGTAGGTGGAGGTGTCGTTACAAGCCGCAAGGTCGATCGGCGTGTTGATCTGTTCGATGGTAACCAAAGGGTAGCTTTGGCCGTACATAATCGCTGAGCTGATCAGCGCTACACAAAGAGTAAGGATTCTTCTCATTGTCATTTTTAGTTTACTTAATTATCACAAATTTTCCGGTCTTCTTTTCACCAGTATCGAGGTCCTCGACCGAGAACATATAAAGACCACGACTAATAATTTGACTTTCGATCGAAAGGAGGTCCCAAGCGTGCTCACCGCCACTAAAGCGGTTTTCTCCGGCATCTTCGGCGCCAAAAGTGCGGAACCAACGAGTATCACTACCATCGTAGTTTTCATCGTGACGAATCTCATCGATGAAATCGCCTCCCGCGGTATAAATGCGGATCACGCAACGCGCGGGTAAATTGGCGAAGATCACCTTGCGGCTTTCTTCTTGAAAGTTTGAATTACCTTCCCACGCGGCACCATAATAGTAGGGATTGGGGTAAACGAATGGCTCATTGGCGTCCATGTCGCTATTGGGACCGGTGCCGGCAAAGGCCCGGTAATTATTGGCCAAAAAGCTCGACTCTAGCGATTCTAAATTACTCTCGGGATTACCTTCATCAAAAGCAGTAACCGCCACCGCAAACTGCCAGCCATTGGGCACATTATCGATCACATATCGGTAATGATAGGCGGTGGTGTCGTCTTCAAAATAAAGAGGCTGGTCTAGTTTAACTGACTGGAAACCGGTTTCGTTAAAGAGATTATTGCCGCGTTTGTCGTATTGCGCGATCAAGGTGAAGTCGCGGGCCAGATCGGGAACCCCGGTTACGTCGAATCCGGTTTTGGAGAGGTAGAGACGGTAGCCTTCAAAATCTTCCCGACTGGAGATGGGGTCGATACTACGCTCGGCATTGTCAGACCAATAAACTTCGATCTGACCATCGCTAGGCTCGATGCGGGTGCGCGGAATATTAGGCGGCGAAGGTAAAATGAAGCGGGTGATCTCACCGTTGCCATCATTGTCCTCACCGGGATCTAATAAGCCATTAAAATTAGAGTCTTCGCCATTAAAGGCTTGTTGTGCCCAGCCGGCATTGGTGATCAAATTCTCGCGCTGAACTTCATTATTATCCTGGTTGGGATTGCCATCTTCATTTTTCTTGGCAAATACATAGGCAAAAGATACTTCAATGACATCTCCCGGTGCAAAGCTCTCGAATGGTCCGGCCGAAATAAGGTCGGAGCGGTTACCGGCTACGTTTAATTCTGCCTGAAAATCACGGCCGCCGCAATTAGGGTCCAAGGGGTCGGTCCAACAGGGGTGCTGGTTTAAACCCTGACTTAATTTCTGATAACGATCGTTCTCGGTTTGAGGGAAGGCAAAATCAGCGCTAAAGTCATTAAAGACCCAGGCATTATAATTGAGCATGAACTCATCCAATTCCCAGGTTCCGGTTAGTGGATTGTAATTCGAATCAAGGTCGGGGTGGTGAAAGCCTTCCTTGTCGGTGGCGCCCAAGAACTTTTGGCCGATGTAGGATTCGGTAAAGCCCAGGTCGCCCGCCGCATCGTAACAATAGGCGAGGTTTAAGGAGTCCATGAAACCATTACCGCCTTTATTGTAATAAGCCGAACCACCGGCACCGGCCGGAGTAATATTCACATTTCGTACCACGGTATTATTCCACAGCGCGGTATAAACATCCTCATAGGTATTTTGCCCTTCATTGTAAAACTTCAGGTTAACGATTACCATGAAGTCGGTGAAGTTGTAGTTCCAGTTATAGGTCTCCATTTCCACGCGAACGTCCATCGGGCGAGTGTGATCGGAAATAGGGATCTGGGTGCCGGGCACTACGATACTTTTATCACTAAAGGTGGCGATATAATCTTGGTGTGACACCGCATCGGGATCGAAAAAGCGGCTGTCGAAGAGGGATGACTTTTCTTGTAAGCTGCGCGCTACTCCGCTAATGGTGGAGTCGATCTGAAATTCGAAACCGCCGCGACCGGGAGCATAACCTTGTGGGGCATCGTAGGCTGAGGTCGAAACCACTACCTGACCGCCGTTTTCTTTTCCGCCGATCCAGATTCCTCCTTCAAAAAGATGTTCCACCCCAGATCCAGCCGGATATTCGGCGCTGGGGTCGCCGGTGCCATCGCGGTATCCGCGGAAGGCATTGCCGAAGGTGCCAATATTGGTTACGTTGATACGTACATTACTAGCATTGGTAGTTTTTTCCTGAAAAGTGCCTTGGGCACTCGCCCATTGCCAGCCCAGGCATAAGATCAAACTTAGCTTTAAGAACTTCTTCATTCTATGATCACTTTCCGAGTTTCACGCCAATTTCCATGTTTTGCACTGAGGAGATAAACTCCACTTTTCAGGTGCTCACTGGAAATTTCCAAATCGCTTGCTCTCCCATTAGTTCCCTGCCAAACCTTTCTTCCTAAAAGATCTTGCAAGATGAACTCAACATTCTTTTGGCTCAGTTCATTGCGAAGACGAATATGCAATTGCTCTTTAACCGGATTGTTAAAAGACCATGAAGCGCTCATTATTTCGCTTTCGCTGAGACCGATTCCAGAAACACTGGCTTCAATTTCTAGCATTACCGGGAGATGGTCGCTGAAATTGTATAAGGCTGAGGCAATGCCGCTGGGCACTGAGAGATTATTATTGGTAGAAAGACTGTTATTAAAGCTCCCTCCATCTTGACCTACGGCGCGGTAGTCGACGTAATTGATACCTGCGGTATTATTCATGATGGCGTCCGAAGTGAGGATGAAATCGAAGCGGTCGTCCATACCGCCGCCGCTAAAACAACCATTGCTAGAAGAATGAGTGCTTTGGGTGTGTACCGTGGCGAAGGTGCTGTTATTATTCCAAGAGCCCAGCTGATTTTCGGGATCGTTTAGGCTGATACTCGGGTTGGGACTGTAGTTTACTAAGTTCTGAAAGGCCGGCTCGGAAGCGTTGTACACGTTGAAGTCGCCGGCGAAGAGCACATTGTCGTGATCTAGGTTATCGATGTAATCCATCACCGCTTCGGTAGCGCGGTCACGCTGCGTACGGTCGCTGCTGCCATTGCCCGCTTTAAGGTGGGCCAGGCCAATACTCAAGAAAACGGTGTCTACCCCCGGACTGCCCAATCCGGCGTCTTTTACATACAAATGGTAAAAGTCGATCACTCGAATCAAAGGGGCGTTATTAAGATCGAGCTCGATCTTATCTTGACCCATCAATACCAATTTGTCCTTATTGTAAAATAGCATATTTACCAGGCCACTGGAACTATTGTTGGTACTGCTGGCCCGATCGAAATGGCTAATGCCATTAACGTTCAATATATCGGCCATCATAACCAAGGGGTTTACCGCGGCGGGACCCAATTCATTGACCAAGAAAATATCGGGGTTGAGGTACGAAACAATGTTCTTGAGATCGTTATCGCGCTGCGCACTGGAGATCGAATGGGTGCAGGGAGCGGAGCTCGTTTTATAATACATTAAGTTGTAAGTAAGCACCTTGATCTCTTCTGTTTGTCCGTAAAGGCCTAGAAAACAAAGAGTAAAGAAAAGCACGATCCGAATCCTCCGCATAACTACCAATTGGGGCGCGAAGATACAAATTTACTATGCACGCATGTTAACTTAATCTTAAGGTGCTGGTGCCC
>CBFHJH010000004.1:17966-21241 GCA_965656185.1 Croceimicrobium sp. | reverse complement strand
TCCGTCGTCCCACTCGAAAGTCATGCCGGTGCCTTCCTTCTTCTTGGGCTCTTCTTTCTTGAAAACCTTCTTTAATTCGTCCTTCTGGTTTTTAAGATCATCCTCTAAGGCGTCGCCCAGCGCTCTGGCGTCGATCGAGATCTGAGGATCGTCTACGGTACCTTTAATGCTTACCGGAATGCGGTGGTCATCATCTCGTTTGGCAATGCTTAAATGTTCTTCGAACTCTTCATTGCCTGCCTTGCGATCGTTTTTAGAAAATAGAACGTCGCCTAAGCGCAGTTTCACCAGGTAATTGATCTCATTCTGGAAACTATGGCTGCCACTTAGATTAAGGTTGATCACATTACTGGCGATGGCCATTTCTGGAATCTGAATCTGTCCTTCGGCAATGCTAATGGTATTCTTTAGGGTCTGAAAGCTTACATCGTTCAGTTCTTCTACTTCGGCAAAGCGCGATAAGGCTTGCATAGGCTGGTAATTCTTGAGGTGACCTTCTTCGATCACCATCTCACTTTGTACCATGAGCTTATTTGCGTCCAAGCGCAGGTCCTTACTAAGTGGGGCGCCAATATTGGCTTTTACGCTCAGCTTGCCGGCGAGGTTGTCGGCGGTAATGGTCTGCTGACTAAAATTATCGAAGCTACTAAAGACCGAGTGCACGTCTACTTGTTGCGCTTCCAAGAAGCCTTCGAAGCTGAGACCGGTGGCCGCTTCGAGGATTTGGAAATTTCCCCGATAAGATCCCTGGTCGGCCAGTAAGCTGATGCGCTTTCCGGCGATCTGACTCTTATCGATGCTCACTTCACCCTTTAATTGCTTCGCATTGAACTTACGGAAGCTAAAGTTTAGAATATCAGCATTAAGACCCAGGCGCAGTCGATCTTTCCATGCCAAGAGGCCGCTGCTGTCCTCGGCGGCACTTTCCTGCGAAAGGAAGTCTTCCAGTACCAAGTTTTGCGACCGAAGATTAGCGCGCATTTCCAAAAGCCCTTGGCGGGAGAAGAGGTAAGACCAGAGGTCGCGAATTTCACCTTCTAAGGCGAGATCGCTCTGGCCACGCTTCAGCGCGAGGGCATCTACAAAGATGGAGCGATTGCGAAAGCGCAGCTTGCCAGTGATATCATCAAATTCACTTTGATCGGGCAGGCTGAGGTCTATCTCATTTAAATTGAGGTCCCCGTTAAAATTGGCCGAGTTGAGTCGTTCACTAAGGATTTCGGACCAAGTATCGAATTGGCCTTTTAATTTGAGTTGACCGCTCAGGCGACCGGCGCGAAACTTGAAATTACGCTGGAGGAAAGATTGCCAGAAGTCAGCTCCTTTATCGAAGGCTAGGTCTAGATCTAAATTTGGCCTCTCGATCTGCCGAATGGTTCCCACCAATTGAAGCTCTTTCTCCTGGTCCTTTAATTCACGAATTTCGATGCGGTCGTAATGCCCCTGGCGGTAATATTCCAATTTGGCCCTTAACTCTTGCTTTGGCCAATCGGCATAAGCCAGCGAAAGAGCTTCACTTTGGGCCAGCACTTCGATGCGTAGATCGCCATTGGCCTGCGGTAAAAGCTTTAGTTCGCTGCTCACCTTGCCCTTAAGCACCAAATCTTCGGGGAAGTGATAGGAGAGCTCGCGGTACAAGGCCAAGCTTTTTTCCAAGTCCAGTTGCGGGTGTTTTAAGCTAAAGGAACCTTCGCCTTCGCTGGAATAAGCACCACTAAAACCACTTTGCTCGTCGATCTCCAAGTCGGTTAAGCGGAGGAGGATGTTCTCGGCTCCTTCTAATACTGCGGTCGACTTTAGGTTTAGGGGGAAGTTTAGGTAGGATCGATCTTGGTATTCTACCGCATCGGCATAGGCGTCCAGATTTAAATTGAGTTGCCAATTGGCTGAGCTAAAGATGCCGGCCGCTTGCGCGGAAGCGAGATAGGCCTTTACATAAAGCGCTTCGTCTTTGCGGTAGTCGAGGCGAATGTCTTTAAAGTTGATCGCCTTGATGCTGAGCGAAAACTCCCCTTTTTCTTCCGAGCTCTTAAAAATGGACCAATTATTAACGGCCGCTTTCTGAATAAGGTGAAGGTCGCCATTTTCAAGGCTCAAGGCCTCCAGGGGAATGCTTTCACCGAAAACATCCCAAAGCCTGAATTCTAAAAAGAGCGACTCGACCTGAAAGAGGGTATCGTTCAGGCCATTGCTGCCACGGGCCATGACCTGCTCTAGTTCAATGGCCGCCATCGGAAACTTTTGCAAGCTGATTTCTGCCTGGGCCACCTTGATCTCCCCGTTGAGGTTTTCATTCAGGGAAGAGATCACCAAGGCCTTTATATCGTCTTGTTTCCAATATAAAAAGCCGATCAATAGACCTAAGATCAAACTGCTTAAGCCTAAAATCCAGAAAAATATTTTTGCAATGCGTTTGCCCATTTCAATAGCCTAACGCGAAAAAAGCAAAATTTCTGATTAGTGCATCATTAAAAGATCCACTTCTTTGTCGTTTAGGGCACGCCAATGGCCACGACGGAGGTTTTTCTTGGTAATTCCGGCGAATACAGTGCGGTCTAACTTAGTTACTTCGTAGCCCATATGCTGGAAAATACGTCGTACGATACGGTTACGACCCGAATGCAATACCACGCCAATGTGGTTTTTATCCTTGCCGTCGATATAACCGATCTCATCTACCTTAATGGGGCCATCGTTTAGCTCTATGCCATCTTGAATGGCGTGAAAATCGGCCAAAGTGAGATTCTTATCAAGGGTAACATCATACACCTTACGCGCTCCGTGCGAAGGATGAGTAAGACGCTTAGCAAAATCGCCGTCATTGGTAAAGAGTAAAACGCCAGTGGTTTGACGGTCTAAGCGACCCACCGGGTAAATGCGTTCTTTTCCGGTATTGGCCATGAGGTCCATAACCGTTTTACGAGCGCGAGGATCGTCGGTGGTTGTGATAAAACCCTTGGGCTTATTGAGCACATAGTATACCTTTTTCTCACGGCGCACGATGCTGCCATTGAATTTCACGGTATCCTTTCCACTTACTTTATAGCCCATTTCTTGCACCACCTTACCGTTGATTTCCACCAAACCGGCGGCGATCAATTTATCGGCCTCGCGGCGGCTGCAAATTCCGGCATTGGCCAAGAAACGGTTTAGGCGCACTAGTCCCTTTTGCCCTTGGGTATTGGCCTTTACATTAAAGGTTTTTTCTTGCTGTTGAGGTTTAGGACGTTTTGGTCCTTTTCCGCCCTTGCGGATCGGTTTTTTCTTGTCGCCAC
>CBFHJH010000004.1:13484-17869 GCA_965656185.1 Croceimicrobium sp. | reverse complement strand
TCTTGCGGCTGACTTCGCCCGAGGATTGGGCTTTCTAGAATCTTTACGGCTCATGCTTTTTGTTTTTTGCATTGCCCTGGTCGCCTCTGCCGGTTCGCACCGGGAACGCTTCAGGCTAAATTTGGGCGGCAAAAGTACATTCATTTTACGAGCTGTACAATCTTTCTTCCCTTGAAAACCAGTAGTTTAATTATTATGGGTAAAAGGCTTCGCGGAAGTGCTCCAATTTATACTGGGGCCGATAGGTAATGGCCACCACATCAAAGCGAATCGGGCCGGGCCAGTCGATCTGTTCGGCATAGGCATTGGCCGCGGCGATCAAGAGCTTTTGTTTGCCACGGGTAACGAATTCTACCGGAGCACCGTGCTTATCCGAATAGCGCGCTTTTACTTCTACGAAGACCAGATCATTTCGATCGGTCAAGATCAGGTCTATTTCTTTCTGACGGTAGCGCCAGTTACGCTCTCTTATTTGAAAGCCTTCTTTTACAAGGTATTGAAGGGCCAGTTCTTCGCCTTTACGACCCTTGGCTAGGTTTTGACTCATTTTGGAAGCTGATCAAGGTTTTATCCGCGCCCACCTTAATGTGGGCCTCAGTTCCAAAGATAAGGCATTGATTGTCTGATTGGTGTCCGGCAGGGATACCAAAGGCTACTGGAAATGGATAAGCATCCAAATGTCGCTTCAGGATGTCATCCGCTTGCTCGCCAAAGGGAATGCTATTGTCGTTCATGTCGCTTAAGGTGCCGATAAGCACACCTTCCACCTGCTCTAAATAGCCGTTGCGCTTGATGTTCCACATCATGCGGTCTAGGTGGTAGAGGTATTCGTCCAGGTCTTCGAAGAAGAGAATTTTACCCTGAGTATTTACCGAAGTAGGCGATCCCAGTAAAGAATAGAGCATGCTTAAATTTCCGCCAATGATCTCGCCTTGCATGGTGCCTGGCCTGTTGTAGGGGTGATTTGGTGCTTCGATCTGGTAGCTTTCGCCGCTAAGTGCTTGGTAAATGCTAGCCAAGCTCTTGCTGCTGTTGCTGGCGAAGTTTATCGGCATGCTGGAATGCATGCTCGCCCAACCTAAATTATGGAGCGCCAAGTGAAAAACGGTAATATCGCTAAAACCCATCAGCCATTTAGGCGCTTGCTCGAAAGCCCTAAAGTCGAGTGCATCGATCAAGCGCACGGAGCCATAACCGCCGCGGGCGCAGAGGATGGCGCGACATTGCGGATCGTCCAGTGCCTCTTGGAGATCGGCGATGCGCGTTTCATCGCTGCCGGCAAACTGATCTGCCTCAGCCCATAAGCGCTCGGTATAATAAGGTTCAAAGCCCCAGGCTTCGATCTGTTTTAGAGCGGGAGCCATTTCGGTAGGGCTGATCTTCCGGGCGGGCGCTACGATGCGGATACGGTCGCCGGCTCTGAGGGCTGGAGGCTTTTTCATGAGGCCATTTCTATTTCTCGTAAATAGCGCTGAATGGTGTTTTCTAAGCCGAGGTAGAGGGCATCGCTAATTAGCGCGTGACCGATACTTACTTCCAGTAATTGTGGGATCTCGGCGCAGAAGAAACGCAGGTTTTCTAAGCTAAGATCATGCCCCGCGTTTAAACCCAGTCCTAATTCGGTTGCCTTAGCCGCGGCCGCCTTGTAGGGGGCAATGGCCGCTTCTTTATCGGCCGCATATTGGGTGGCAAAGTCTTCGGTGTACAGTTCAATGCGATCGGTACCGGTACTTTGCGCGGCATTAATTTGCTCCAAATCGCATTCCATGAAAATGGAAACCCGAATACCAGCCGCCTTGAAGCGCGCGATCACTTGCTTTAAAAAATCTTGATGTTCAATAGCATCCCAACCAGCATTGGAGGTGAGTACGCCCGGGGGGTCTGGGACCAGGGTAACTTGTGCAGGAGCGGCTTCCAGGACCAAATCGATGAAATCTTCCGAAGGATAACCTTCGATATTAAATTCGGTCGAGACAACCTTTGCCAGTTTACGCACGTCATTATAACGTATATGGCGCTCATCGGGACGGGGGTGTACCGTAATACCTTGCGCTCCGAAACGTTCACAATTAAGAGCGGCCTCGATCACGTCGGGCACATTGCCACCGCGCGCATTTCGGAGGGTGGCGATTTTGTTGATATTAACAGATAGCTTTGTCATTGGCGCAAAGATAAAGCCTTAAGTTTGCTTTGAATATGCGAGTAGCAGATCACATTTTAAATGATTTTAAAGCGCTCAATTTAGAAGAGTCGGTTAGCCATGTTCTCCAGCTTATGGAAGAGCTGAAATGCAGTCATTTACCGGTCTCTCACGAAGGAGAGTATTGCGGTTTGATCTCGGAAGATGACCTGATGGATGTGGAGAACGATCAGGATCTCCTGAAGAAGCATACCAAGGTGATCAAGCCTTATCAAATTAGCGCTTCCCAGCATATTTTCGAGGCCATCCGTATCATTGGTGAAGGGAATTTAACCGTATTACCGGTGGTCGATGAAAAGGCCAAATACCTAGGCTATGTAGCGCCCAATGAATTGATGTGGGACTTAGGTCAGCAGCTTACTTTTATGGAAGGCGGTGCGGTGGTGGTCTTGCGGATCTCCATCCGCGATTACCATATCTCGCAATTGGCCCAGATCGTAGAGTCGGAAGACGCCTTGATTCTTGGTTTACAATTACGTAATGACGGTCCCGAATTTCTTAAGGTAGCCCTAAAGATCAATCAGCTGGACCTAAGTAGGATCATCAAAGCCTTCGAACGTTATTCCTACCAGATCATAGAGGTTTACCATCAAAGCTTATTCGATGATACCGCCCATGATCGCTACGAAGGTCTTATGAAATATTTGAATATCTGAGCATGAGATTAGCGGTATTCGGGAAAAAGATCAGTGCCGAAGCACGAGAGGATATCGAGAACCTACACCGCATCTTGGTAGATCACGGTATCGAATTCAAGGTCTTTCACCGTCTCAATACCTTTATCAAAGAACATTGCGACCTGGGTCTTAATCTGGAGGAATACCGCAGTCACCAGGAGCTGATCGACTACAAACCCGACTTTCTCATTACCATTGGAGGCGACGGCACCATTCTGGACGCTACTACTTTGGTGCGCGATAGTGGTATCCCGATCCTCGGAATTAACACCGGTCGCCTGGGCTTCTTGTCTAACGTGAACCGCAAGAATATCGAAGATAGCATCAAGGCTTTGATCAATAAGGACTTTCACTTAAATCAACGACGCCTCTTGGCGATGGATTGTCCTCAGCTGGAGCTGGAAATGCCTTTTGCACTGAATGAGATCACCGTTTCCCGTAAGGATACTACCGCCATGGTAACGGTAGAGGTGATGATAGACGGAGAATTCTTCAATAGTTATTGGGCCGATGGCTTGATCATTGCCACGCCCACCGGGAGTACCGGTTATTCTCTCAGCTGTAATGGGCCCATTATGATGCCTGGCTCAGAGACCTTTGTAATTACGCCCATTGCCCCGCACAATCTAACCGCCCGCCCTTTCGTTATCCCCAATACTTGTGAGGTAGAATTAGTGGTGCGGAGCCGCGAAGAGCAGAACTTAGTTTCGCTCGATTCTCGCATCTATTCAATAGCAAATGGCGAGGGCTTAAAAGTAAGCTTGGCCAACTTTACCATTGCTTTGGTAGAAACGCCCGACCACACCTTTGCCCAAACCTTACGCAATAAGATGATGTGGGGTATGGATAAAAGGAATTAATTAAGGCTATCCTCCTGATTTATTTATATTTGCGGCCCTAAAAATGAAGCATAAACATTTCATATTCAAACTCCTGCTCCTGGCCTTGCCTTTCGGGCTGCAAGCGCAGTACTTGGAGGTGGGCCTCAATGGAGGTGGTTCCCACTTTATTGGCGATGTAGGTAATTATGGAATAGACCTTCCGCGTGGTTATAATGCGGGGGCCCTTATCCGCTATAATTTTAACTATCACTGGTCGATTCGTTTGCAGGGTAATTACGGTACTCTTGCGGCGCAGGATCAATGGTCGTCCCTCGAAGAGCGGATCGAGCGCAATTTATCCTTCCGGTCCGAGATCTGGGAGGCCTACCTTGCGGCCGAGTTTAACTTCTTTCCTTTCGAGCCAGGGCGCAAGACCATGTCGCATACGCCTTATATAAACGGGGGCTTTGGTGTCTTTTCTTTCAATCCTCAAGCCGAGTTTAACGGCGATTTGATCGATTTGAGAGCTTTGCGCACCGAAGGGCAGGGAACTTCGGTAAATTCCGCCTCACCTTATGCTACCGCTTCTTCTTTCTTTGTCTTTAGCCTCGGTTATAAATGGTCCTTGGCCCGTTGGTCTTCGATCGCTTTAGAAACCAGCTTCCGTAGCACCTATACCGACTACCT
>CBFHJH010000004.1:4575-13384 GCA_965656185.1 Croceimicrobium sp. | reverse complement strand
TATTATGCTGATCCCCAGGTCTTGACCGAGGAAGTTTCAGAACTTTCGGCAACTTTAGCCGACCGAAGTTTGAGTGCTAGCAATAAAGAGAATACCTTGCGCGGCGATCCCGCTAATCGCGACTGGTATATCTTTACCGGTCTAACTATACAGTTTAAATTTGGCGAGCTTTACGAGAAGTGCGCCAGTTTTGTGGGTAAATAAGGAACAATGCCAAACCTTAAAGAGCAAATAAAGGGAGCCAAAAACCTTCCTCAACACGTGGCCATCATAATGGATGGTAATGGTCGTTGGGCGAAGAAGAAAGGCTATTTGCGCGCCATAGGGCATGAGAATGGGGTAGATGCTTTGCGTAAGATCGCGACCGCTGCCGCGGAAGTGGATATTAAGTACCTTACCGTCTACGCCTTTAGTAGCGAAAACTGGAACCGTCCGCCGAAGGAAGTGAAAGCCTTGATGGGATTATTGGTGAGTTCCCTACGCAAAGAGCTAAAGACCTTAAGGGAAAACGACATCCGCCTGATGACCATTGGCGATGCAACCGCTTTACCCAAAAATGCTCAGAAAGAATTAGCAGAGGTTATTGAATTAACCAAACACCATAAGCACATGACCCTCACCTTAGCTTTGAGTTATGGTTCGCGCGAAGAAATTAGTCGCGCCGCCCGTAGCCTGGCCGAGGAGGTAGCCGCTGGCAAGCGTAGTGCTGATAGTATCGACGAGGCGGCCCTAAGCCAAGCCTTGTATACGAATTATATGCCCGACCCCGACCTGTTGATCCGTACCAGCAATGAATTCCGTATCAGTAATTATATGATGTGGCAAATTGCTTATTCGGAACTGTATTTTACCCCTAAGCTGTGGCCCGATTTCGATGCAGACGATCTCTATGAGGCTATTGCGAGTTACCTAGGCAGGGAAAGGCGCTTTGGAAAAACGAGTGAGCAATTAAATACGGAAGTATCGTAATGCGAAATTTGATTCGCCTAGGGCTGTTTCTTCTATGTTTCAGTCCCTTGATCAGTCTTGGACAAATTAGCAACGGAGCGAGCATCGTTCCCGGCTCGAAATATGAAATTGGCGGTATTCGCATTACCGGTTCCAATAATCTCGATAAGCAGGTTATTACCCTAATTTCAGGTTTGCAGGTAGGTGACGAGATCACCCTTCCTGGCGACGAAACCACCCGAGCGATCGAAAACCTATGGCGTCAGAAATTATTCGACGACATTGGCATTTTTGTTAATGAGGTAAAGGGCGACCTGGTCTTTTTAGAAATTCGCCTCAAGGAATTACCTAAACTGAGTAAATACGGGATCAAAGGTCTCCGTAAATCGAAGCGCGACAATTTGCGTGACGAATTGGACCTTAGTTCTGGCGTGATCGTTACCGAGAACTTGATCGTTAATACCCGCAATAAAGCCCGCGACTTTTTCGTAGACGATGGCTACCTTAATGCCGAGGTACAGGTGATCAAGAAACCGGATACCACCCGCAGCAATTCGGTGATCCTTGATATTATCGTAGATCGCGGGGAGCGCGTGAAGATCCGCGATATCAATTTTATCGGGAACGAGAACATCAAGGGCAAAAAGCTCCGCAAGGCGATGGACGAAACGGTGCGCAGCCGTTGGTGGAATATCTTTAAATCTTCGAAGTTCATTTCTGAGCAATATGAAGAAGATAAAAAGCTGATCATTGAAAAGTATAATGAAGAAGGTTACCGCGATGCCCGCATCTTGCGCGACAGTATTTATGCGGTAGACGATGACCGCATCAATGTAGACATCTACCTCGAAGAAGGTCCTAAATACTATTTCGGCGATATTACCTGGTTGGGTAATTCGAAGTACAGCACCGAAACCTTAGACCAGGTCTTGGGTATCAAGAGGGGCGACGTATACGACGCTACCTTCCTCAACAAAAAGTTATTTGCCGATCCACAAGGGGGCGACGTTTCGTCACTGTACCTCGATAATGGCTACCTCTTCTTCAATATGAATCCAGTAGAGGTAAACGTGCAAAACGATACCATCGATCTGGAGATCCGTATTCAGGAAGGTCGCCAGGCTACCGTTAATAAGGTAACCATCGAAGGTAATGACCGTACCAACGATCACGTGATCTTGCGGGAGCTTCGTACCAAACCGGGAGAACTCTTCCGCCGTAGCGATATTCAGCGTTCTTTACGGGAATTACAGCAATTGGGTTTCTTCGATCCCCAAAGCTTAAACGTGGAGCCAACGCCGAATGCCGAAACCGGAACGGTAGATATAAAATACCTGGTTACCGAACAATCTACCTCTCAGCTCGAACTGCAAGGCGGTTGGGGTGCCGGTAGGATCGTGGGTACCTTGGGATTGAACTTCAACAATTTCTCGGCCCGAAATATGTTCAAGAAAGGGGCATGGCAACCTTTACCGGCCGGTGATGGACAAACCATTAACCTGCGGGCACAGTCTAATGGATTGTTCTTCCAGTCTTACAGCGCTTCTTTTACCGAACCTTGGTTAGGTGGCAAGAAGCCCAACTCACTTACGGTATCCTTTTACCATAACATTCAGAATTTACGCGGGGTGCCGCGCGACGATCCCAGCTACAGCGGTCTTACCATTACTGGGGTAACGGTAGGCTTAGGGCGTCGTTTAAAATGGCCCGACGATTATTTTACCCTTTACCAAGCGGTAGACTTCCAGCGTTATAATTTGCTCGACTATCCTTTAGGAGGGATCGATAATGGTCAGGTAAACAACATCAACTACAAGATCACCTTAGGTCGTAATAGTGTCGATTACCCCATTTATCCCCGTAAGGGTAACCTCTTTAATTTAAGTGGTGAATTTACACCGCCTTACTCTTTACTGAATGGTAAGGATTATAACGGCATGGCGCCATCGGCGCGCTACGAGCTTTTGGAATACTTCAAGATCAAATTAAATAGCTCTTGGTTTACCGAGATCTTACCCAAAACCGTAATTAAGGCAGCCGGCGAATTCGGTTTCTTAGGAACCTATAACGATGAGGTAGGTTTACCACCTTTCGAGCGTTTCTTCGTGGGTGGTGACGGACTGCAAAACTTCGTGCTCGACGGTCGAGAGATCGTGGGTTTAAGAGGTTATCCAAATAACAGTATCGTGCCTACGGCGGTGAGTCGTTTGGGCGGTGCCCTCTACAATAAGTTCACTTTAGAACTACGTTATTTGATCACCGAAAACCCCAGCGCACAGATCTTCGCCCTTTCATTTTTGGAAGCGGGTAACAACTACGATAATTTTCAGAACTACGAGCCGTTTAATCTTAAGCGTTCGGCTGGCTTCGGGGTGCGGATCTTTATGCCCATGTTCGGCTTGTTAGGAGTCGACTTCGGTTATGGCTTCGACAATATCCCCGGTCAAACTGCGCCAAGTGGATGGAATACCCACTTTATTATTGGACAACAATTTTAAATGAGCTATTTTCGCCGCGCCTCATAAAGGGCTGATTACAAGGCTTGGCGGAGAGCAGAAGACTAAAAGAATATGACTAAGAAAATCGTCTTCTTAATTTTTGGTCTGGTTTTTGGGCTAGGACTAAGCGCACAGCGTTTCGGTATCGTAGACTCTGAGTATATCATGAGTCAGATCCCAGATAATGCCAAGGCCCAGCAGCAGCTGGATCAGTTAAGCCGTACTTGGGAATCTGAGATCGAAAGTCTCAGTAGTGAGGCCGACGCTATGCAAAAAGCATTCGAAGCCGAGAAGATCTTGCTTACCGATGAAAAGAAGGAAGAACGCTTGGCGGAGATCAAGGCAAAGTACGACGAAGCCAAACAGAAGCAGCAGTTGTATTTTGGCGTAGAAGGAAAATTGTACACCAAAAGGCAAGAGTTGATCAAGCCTATCCAGGATAAGATCTACAATGCCGTGCAAGATGTAGCCCGTCGTAGAAACCTCGACGTGGTGTTTGATAAAGGGTCTGAGCTGATAACCCTTTATGTGAGCGAAAAAGTTGATATCAGCGATGAAGTAATTGAAAAGTTAGAAGACTAAATCCGATTTAATTTAAAGTGATGAAAAAGATCCTAGTATTAGCCGCCCTATTTCTTGGTTTGAGCAGCACCGCAATCGCTCAGCAGAAGATTGGCCATATCAATGCCGATGAGTTATTGGCGATGATGCCTGAGACCAAAACCGCCCAAGCAGAATTGGAAAAGTACGGTAAGCAGTTAGAGAAAGACCTTACCGATATGGAAACTGAATTGCAAACCAAGATCCAGTCTTTCCGTTCGAACGAAAAAATGATGACCACGCCTACCCGTGAGATGAAGACCAAAGAATTGCAAGAATTGCAAGGTCGCATCCAAGAGTACTCGCAGCGTGCCCAACAAGATCTACAGGAAAAGCAAGTAGAATTGCTTACACCCGTAATCGAAAAGGCTACTAAAGCGGTACAGGAAGTAGCGCGCGAAAAAGGTTTTGCTTATATCTTAGATAGCTCGCCTTCTAAAGCGGTAGTGATCTTCAGCGAGAAAGGTGAAGACATCATGCCTCTAGTTAAAGCGAAATTGGGCATCCAATAAGAAAAGCATTAAATAACTTAGTACCCTGACAGAGCCTTTTGCTCTCGTCAGGGTTTTTTTATGGCAGACAAGCGACCCATAGGTATTTTCGACTCGGGGGTAGGTGGATTAACGGTAGCTTCGGCTATTCATAAGCACCTTCCGCAGGAAAATTTTATTTATTTCGGCGATAGCCGTCATGCGCCTTATGGCGATAAATCGAAAGCGACCATTATCGAGTATTCGCGCCGCATCGTGCGCTTTCTGGTGGCGCAGAACTGCAAGGCGATCGTGATCGCTTGTAATAGTGCCTCGGCCACCGCCTACGAAAGTTTACAAAAGGATTATCCCGAACTGCCCATCCTCAATGTGGTAGACCCCACGGTGGAAGAGATCTCCAAGCAAGGGGCTTCTAGAGTAGGCATTATCGCCACGCGCGCCACGGTGCGGTCTTCGGTCTACGTCAAAAAGCTCAAAGCGCTCGATCCGGAGCTAAGCACCGTACAGCGGGCCACACCACTCCTGGCTCCCTTGGTGGAGGAAGGCTTTGCCGGCACCGAGGTTTCGAAGGGTGCCTTGGCCCATTATTTAGCCCACAGTAGCTTAAAGTCGCTCAGTCACCTCATTCTTGGGTGTACCCATTATCCCCTGCTTAGCGCCGAAGTAGAAGATTATTTTGGCCCAGGAGTAAAAGTGATGGACTCGGCGCATTTGGTAGCCTTGGCCCTCGAAGAGCTCCTTAAGGAGCGGGATCTTTTAAACGCTTCCGCGGAAGCGGCTCAGTTGGGCTTTTACGTTTCGGAGAAAACCGCCGCCTTTTCCAAGATCGCCCGTTTGTTCTTTGGTGAGGCGATCGACCTGAAAGAAAAGTTCTTAAGCGCCTAAGAAATCATTGACCAATTGGAAGAACTCCTTGGGGGCCTGCGCGTGCAGCCAATGGCCCGCACCGGGAATGGTCTTTAATTCGGCTTCCGGATAATGGCTCAGGATAAGATCGAGGTCTTCGTCTTGGATATACCAAGAATCGCCACCGCGCAGAAATACGCAGGGTCCATCGTAATAGGCATTGGCCGGTAAGCCTTCACCAACCTTTTGAATCTCACGCGCGATCACTTCCAAGTTAAAGCGCCAATCCATCCGGTCTTTTTCTACCCAATAAAGGTTTTTAAGTAAGAATTGACGTACTCCCGGCAAAAGATCGGGGCCAAATTGTTCGTCGGCTTCACTGCGCTTAGAGACTTTACTAAGATCTAAACCTTTGAGGGCGGCAATGATCTCTTGGTGATGCGGTTCGTAAGGCTTAGGGGCGATATCGGCTACCATGAGACGCTTGGTGCGCTCGGGATTGAGCACGGCAAAGAGCATGGCTACCTTTCCCCCCATGCTATGGCCGAGGATATTGGCTTCGGCGATCTGGTGTTGATCGAGGTATTCCAGCAGATCGTCGGCCATAAGTTCGTAGGAAAATTCATCGCTATGCGGACTACGCCCGTGGTTACGCATATCCAAGAGGTGTACCTCGTAGTGTTTAGACCACTTCCGGCCGAGGGTTTGCCAATTATCGCTCATGCCAAAGAGGCCATGCATGATGATCAGGGCCTCGCCTTCACCTTGTACCTGCGAGAATAATTCCATCCTAAAGTTTTTACAAAGGTCGCAAACCAAATTGGGAATGCTTTGTGGCCTAGCACACAATGTAGATTTATTGCGTGCGGGCCTGCGCAATTATTACTTTTGTGGGCTAAATGCGAATTATGTCCACGAAGCCTTCTCGATATACCGTAACCGCGGCGCTACCTTATGCCAACGGACCGGTGCATATTGGTCACCTCGCCGGTTGTTACATTCCCTCCGATATTTACGCGCGTTATTTGCGTAAGCGAGGTGAGGAGGTAGCCTTTGTATGTGGTACCGACGAACACGGGGCGGCCATTAATATGAAGGCCAAGGCCGACGGCGTATCGCCCCGCGAGATCGTGGACCGTTACCATGGCATTATCAAAGATTCTTTCGAGAAGATCGGAGTGAGCTTTGATATCTTTTCACGCACCAGCAACCAAACCCATCACGAAACAGCCCAGGCCTTCTTTAAAGAGCTCTACGACAAGGGCTCTTTGGTAGAAAAGGTGACCGAACAATATTACGATGAAGAGGCCCAGCAGTTCTTGGCCGATCGTTTCATCATTGGCGAATGTCCCAATTGCCATTTCGGCGAAGCTTATGGCGATCAGTGTGAGAATTGTGGTACTTCCTTAAGCGCTACCGACCTCATCGAACCGAAGTCGAAATTGAGTGGGGCTACCCCGGTTTTAAAAGAAACCAAGCATTGGTTCTTGCCTTTGGACCATTTATCGGGGAAGATCAAAGATTACATCCAGGCGCATAAGGATTGGAAGCCCAATGTGTACGGACAGTGTATGTCCTGGCTAGACAGCGGCGACGGCTTACAAGCCCGCTCCATGACCCGCGACCTGGACTGGGGCGTTCCGGTACCTTTAGAAGGAGCCGAAGGCAAAGCCTTATACGTTTGGTTCGATGCACCGATCGGTTATATCTCGGCCACTAAGGAATTGATGGGCGATAAATGGAGCGATTACTGGTGTAAGGAGGATACCCAATTGGTACACTTCATTGGCAAGGACAATATCGTGTTTCACTGCATTATTTTCCCGGCTATGCTCATGGAGCACGGGGGCTTTCATTTAGCCGATGCGGTGCCCGCCAATGAGTTCTTGAACTTGGAAGGCAAAAAGATCTCTACCAGCCGCAATTGGGCGGTATGGTTGCATGAATATTTGGAAGATTTTGCCGGCAAAGAAGACGTGTTGCGTTATGTTTTGACCGCAACCGCGCCAGAGTCTAAGGACAATGATTTTACCTGGAAGGATTTTCAGACCCGTAACAACAGTGAGCTGGTCGCCATTTTAGGGAATTTCATTAACCGGGTCTTGGTCTTGGTACAGAAATACTACGAGGGGGTTTTACCCGAATATGGGGAGCTACCGGCGGCCGACCAAGAGATCTTGACCCAATTGAAAGCGGCTCCGGCCGATATCGGCGAGTCGATCGCCAAATACCGTTTCCGGGAGGCCCTTTCCAAGCTAATGGGCATTGCGCGTTTGGGTAATAAATACTTGGCCGACGAAGAGCCTTGGAAAAAGGTGAAGACCGATCCCGAGCGTACCGCTCAGATCCTTTTCGTGGCCAGCCAGATCAGTGCCCAGTTGGCGCAAATGATGGAGCCCTTTATGCCTTTTACGGCCGAGAAGTTGCGTAGTGCCTTGGGGATGGAAAACCTTAATTGGGAAGACTGTGCCCAAGAGATCTTCTTGCCCGCGGGAGCGAAGATCAGTCCGGCGGGGCATTTATTCCAAAAGGTAGAAGACGCGGCGATCGAAGCGCAAATCGAGAAACTAGAACAAAGTAAAACTGCCGCCGAAGGCCCTAAATACGAAGCTTTGAAAGAAGAGATCCAATTCGACGATTTTAGCAAATTAGACCTGCGGGTGGGCGAGATCCTAGCGGCCAGCAAAGTGAAGAAAGCCGATAAGCTCTTGCATTTGGAAGTAGACCTTGGTTTTGAAAAGCGCAGTATCGTAAGTGGCATCGCCGAACATTTTAGTCCGGAAGAGCTTATTTCTAAGAAGGTTACCGTAGTGGCTAACCTAGCACCTCGCAAATTGAGGGGGGTGCAAAGTGCGGGGATGATCCTCATGGCGGAAGACAGTGAAGGCAAGCTCGCTTTTACCGCTCCACCCGAAGGTATGCCCAATGGCTCAATCGTACGCTAATGAAGAATCCTTTAAGTCCCGAGATATTCGAATTTCTCAAGGCCCTGGCCGCCAATAATAGCAAGGAGTGGATGGATGAGAACCGCGCTTGGTATAAAGCGATGCGCGAAAACCTGATCGAATTTTCAGGGGCCATTCAAGCCAGCTTTGCCGAGGTCTACCCTATGGCGGTGATGGATCCTAAAAAGTACTTAGCTCGAATCAATAATAATCGTCGTTTTCACCCCGATAAGCCTCCCTATAAAACGCACTTTGCCTTAATGGTAAGATACCGCGGACGAGGTTATGGTGACTTCTACATTCACTTGGAACCGGAGAACGTGATGTTGGCCACCGGAATCTACCATCCACACCGGGAACTGCTGGCCGCTTTGCGAGACCTGGTCGATGTTCAAGGCGATGATCTAAGTAGGATCGTATCGGCGCAAGCCTTTAAAAAAGTATTTGGCGGACTACAAGGCGATAAATTGAAAACCAGTCC
>CBFHJH010000004.1:0-4475 GCA_965656185.1 Croceimicrobium sp. | reverse complement strand
CTAAGTAGGATCGTATCGGCGCAAGCCTTTAAAAAAGTATTTGGCGGACTACAAGGCGATAAATTGAAAACCAGTCCAAAGGGCTTTGATGCCGACCACCCGCATATCGATTTCTTGCGGCATAAGGACATGGTAGTGTTTAAGTACATCGACGAAAAAACGGTTTGTTCCGATCAGGGAATCGACCTGATGCAAGAGGCTTTTGCCGCCGCCTTGCCCTTTATGGAATTCGTGGATCAGGCGATTGAAGCCTCGCGCTCTTGAGTCAAACCCGCTTTGGGGATCAATATTCTAAAGGTACTGCCTTGACCTTCGCTGCTTTCGATCTCTAAGCGACCTTGGTGCAGTTTGATGTATTCTTGACTTACCTGCAATCCTAAACCAGTGCCCTTTTCATGGGCAGTACCCAATTTAGACTCTGCCTTTCCGTTGAGGATCTTGGCGATGCTTTCGGGCGGCATACCCGTGCCTCCATCCTCGACTTCGAAGATCATGTGTTGAGAGTCTTCGCTCACCTTAAAGTAAATGGTGCTTTGAGCCTCACTGAACTTAATGGCGTTCTGGCAAATATTGCGGATCACCACGGTGAGGAGGTTGCTATCGCAAACCAGGTGCTGGGAGCCATCATAATCTTCCAGAAAATGGATCTGTTTCGATTTGGCCATACCCTTGAGATGGTCGATAGTACTGTTGAGCCAGCGCCCGATCGCTTCCTCGCGAAAGTGGGCAATGGAATCGGAATTTTCGAGGGCTTGACTGCGCGACCAATGCAGGGTTTCATCCAGCATATGGCTGGTATTGCGTACTAGATTACGCAGCTCTTCATTGAATTCTTTTTTCTCCTTTTCGGTCAGCAATTCCTGGGTATCGGGGTCGAGGTAACTTTCGATCGAAGCCAAGGGATTGCGCACGTCATGGGCAATTAAGCTCATCAGCTTGTACAAGTTTTCATTTGTAGAAGCCATTTGATCCCTTTGCTCGCGAATCTCCCTTTCACGTAAAATCAGGTCCTTCCTTTGAAGGCGATTCTTGCGGGTGATAACCTGGAACAATAGGTATAAGAAGCCAATGCCAATGAAATAACTAAAAAAGCTATCGAGAAACTCACTGGTTCTACTGGGGTAGGTGAGGATGTGTTCGTTGCCATACTGGTACTGATACCAGTAAAGACCGCCCAAGAGCAAGAATTGTAAAGCGGCCCAAAAGCGCTTGATGTGCTTTGGGCTGATGGCAAAAACGATACTGAGTACCAATAATCCAATGATGGTGGAGGAACCGCGAATTCCGCTATTAAGGAAAAAGTTAGTGATGAGCAGCGCGTGGGCCGAGCCCATAAAGAGGTATAGTCCCCATTTCAAGTTTTTGCGCACGCGGGAGATCCAATAGCTTATTCCTAATACCATCAGAATAGCCACCAGCATCAGACTCAATTCACTCATATTAAGGAAAAAACTGAGCAAGAGGGCCACTACTAAAGCGACAGCGCTTAGGCTGGTAATACGATGAAAGATCTGGCTGTGCAGATCGAACTCATCCTCCTTACCAATAATACTTTGAAAAAAGGGCTTTAACACGATCTAGTCAAATGGAGCCCTTTCGAGGGGCTTTTCTTTCGGGGTCTTTTCAGACCGCACCACCTTGGTGACGAAGTACCGCGTGCTGCCCCGCCAGGGGAGCGCTCGATAACGTTCTACATAATGGAGATTTACCCGTTCTCCACTGAGTGATACTTCCTCTAATTGACGAATAACGTCGGTAGCATCACTCTCGATCGAGAATTCAAATACCTCCGAGAGGCTGTTCTCGCTGCGTACCGCTCCAAAGGAACGGATGTTTAACTGACCTTCCCAGGTCTTAAACATTACTCCCTTACGCGATAGCTTGATCACCGTACCGGCGCGCACTCCTTCGGAGTAAACGCCATAATAGAGAAAAGTCATTCCGCCTAAAAGGCCTAACACTACAATGATCGAGATCCAAGTGATCGCTTTACGCATAGAAGATTATTTTATACGAAGTTAATTCTTTCTACACTAAAAGGAGTTCTAAACCCAGATAGACCCTATAAAAAAAGGCTTAGCCCTAAAAAAAAGGACCTTAAGGCTGGGCGAGGCTCTGCCCTTTAATCGCTAGTTTTGCCTA
The DNA here is from genome assembly GCA_965656185.1 of Croceimicrobium sp. Taxonomy (GTDB): domain Bacteria; phylum Bacteroidota; class Bacteroidia; order Flavobacteriales; family Schleiferiaceae; genus Croceimicrobium. The sequence goes on along the minus strand of CBFHJH010000004.1, from coordinate 2,333 downwards.
AACCTATTTTGAATCCCCTTTCGGTGGGGGCTTAGCATTAATTTTAAGGATATGAACGTACATCCCTGGCACAATGTGAGCTATGGCGAGGAAGCACCGGCTAAGGTGCAAGGCATTATTGAAATTCCTAAAAACTGCCGCGCTAAATACGAATTAGATAAAGAATCGGGCATGTTGATCTTAGATCGAGTACTGTACTCTTCGATCAACTACCCAGCCAATTATGGCTTTATTCCCAAGACCTACTGCGACGATGGTGACCCCTTAGATATTCTAGTGATCTCTCAGATCGATATCGTGCCGATGTGTTTAGTAGAGGCCAAGGTTATTGGGGTGATGCAAATGATGGATGCGGGCGAGACCGACGATAAGATCATTGCGGTGGCTGCCAATGATATGAGCGTAAACCACTTTAACGATATTTCCGAATTACCCCCGCACTCGATAAAAGAACTACGTAGCTTTTTCGAAGACTATAAGAAACTGGAGAACAAGACCGTGGTGGTCGAGGACTTTCAAGGTCGCGAAGTAGCGCAGGAGATCATTAAGCAGAGTATTGCCGATTATAAGGCCAAGTTTGGTTAGACGCTTTGCTTGCAAGGGGGCAGGGAAAGCCCTCCTTCGCGGAGCTTCGGCGGGCAAGCATGGGACGCTGCGCTAGCATGGGACGCCCACCTACGCTAAAGCTTCGGCGGGCAAGCATGGAACGCTGCGCTAGCCTGCCAGTACTTTGCTGATTTTGGTTGAAAGGTTAGGGAACCTAATATGTGTGTCATGCTGAGCCGGGTCGAAGCATCTTTCAATGCCCTCAGGCCGGGCGGGCCATTATCTTTTCGTGTTCATTTTTTACAAACGTCACTTCATTTTTAAAAGGAGTTTTTGAGCCTGTCTTGCGACAGGCAGTCGTGAAACTACGTGTCTTGCTTTTGCCCTATGGCCGGGCGGGCCGATACTTTTTACAAACGGAATATTTATTTAAAAGGGGTTTGTGAGCCTGTCTGCCGACAGGCAGGCTCATCGCTTCGCTCTTCGGTTCTTGATAAAAAGTATCCAACCGAACGAAGTGAGCTCAGCCAATCCATAGAAAAATAAAATGCTTCGGCTAAAAATCAAGGCTTGCCTTGCTCCCTCAAATTTTACGCTTCATCGCGGGCTAAAACCAGACTCGTCCCGGCTGGGGCCGGTCCTCAAACAGTGGTTTTAGCTGTTCCGCTCCCAAGCTTAAATTTTATCCTCCAGAGGCGGACAAGCAGGGTCACAAGGCGATGCCGTCCGGGTCACCCGCAGGCATTCTTGGGAAAGTGAAATGTATTCTACCAATAAAAGTGCCGTCACCTATCCTTCGAAGCTAATGGGCTTGCCCGACATTGGGAGTCATCCCCAGCCTCCCCGCCTCCCCGCCACCATGCTAACTCTGCGCTAAGCTAGCAGGGCGCTGAGTTAATCTCAGAATCCTTAGGTCATTGCTCTATTATGTTAACGGAGCTTCTTAATTTGCCCTTCATTCCAAATTGGCTCCGTAGTATCCGCCTTCCGGCGGACAAGCAATGGATAGTTTACCCGCCGATAGGTGGGTATGCATTTTCTAATGATGGCAGAAATGTCTTCTTCTGGCGAGAATCCTAAGGGTTGGAGTCAAATATGTTATTAGAGCTTCTTACTTTTGCCCTTCATTCCAAATTGGCTCCGTAGTATCCGCCTTCCGGCGGACAAGCAATGGCTAGTTTACCCACCGTAAGGTTGGGTATGCAAGTAGGATACACCTTGCGCTTTTATTAGAAAGGAGGCTTTCGTCAAGTTTACTGATTGCTAATTATTTGTTTTATCAACAATGGAAGTTGTTTCCATTTCTTTGTGCAATGGAATCATTGGTGATTTATGTTCTAAAAAGTCTAAGGGTTGACAGAAGATATATTGGGGTTACAAAAAATTTAGAACGTCGATTGAGGGAGCATAATCAAGGGAAAACTAAGTCAACTAGAGCTTATGCTCCATACAAAGTGATTTACCTTGAAAAATGTATTGGTTGGAAAAATGCTAGAGATAGAGAAAAGTATTTGAAGGGGGGGAGCGGTAGAGAATATCTAAATCGTGTTCTAAAGGAGAAGAGTAAAGGCGACTAAGCTAGGTAAATGCCATTAGGAGAATGAAAAACTGCCTTTGAGGATAAAATGAAAAAGCATTAACTCCGACTAAATTTCGCCTTCCTTGCACAAACAATTATCAAAACCTGACTAATGTTTTAAGTGGACCAGCTTAATCTCAGAATCCTTAGGTCATTGCTCTATTATGTTAACGGAGCTTCTTAATTTGCCCTTCATTCCAAATTGGCT
>CBFHJH010000003.1:154610-182147 GCA_965656185.1 Croceimicrobium sp. | reverse complement strand
AATGTTATTTGTAAGGATGGCGAGATCCAGCATTATACCATCCAAGAGTCACCGATGAAGAACTTGGGAAATTACAATAAAAACGACGATCTGATCTTTAAGGATGATCCCAAGGTCCTTGAAGTGGTGCGTCCTATGCTAAAGGCCCTCAATTACCAAGGAGTAGCCTGTATCGATTTACGACGAGACATCCTTCACGACAGGGTTTATTTATTAGAGGTGAACGCCCGTTTTTGGGGTTCAACCATGGCCTCTTTAACCAGAGCCGGCGTTAATTTCCCTCTGATCATGTTACGCATGAGTTTTGATGAGACCGCACCAGAATATCAGAAGAGAAATGGTAAGCAAAGCTCCTTAAGTAGCTTTAAAAGAGACTTTTTACGTCTAAAATTCCCCGATCCTTCCGAATTGAAGTTCTGGACCTACCTCCATGATCCCTACGCACGTTTCATGAAATTCTGGCGGGAGCGAAATTAGGGCAGATGCCCTATAGTTAGGAAGCTACATATCCTGGATATTTGGACTAAATACAATATTATGAAGGTTTTAAAGATTCTTAGTTTACTGCTTATGGTAGGCAGTATCAACCTGGCTTGTGAGAAAGATGAGGAGACCAATGATGATGGTCCAAGCATTGCTCTACCCGCTGCAATTAGTGGTTCTTCTTATAATCTGGTCTGTTCATTTGCCGCTAGTAATGCCCCGTCCCAACTTAATGATCAAGCCCAATTTAGCTTTGGGAGCGATGGTTCCATGAGCATCGACTTCGATCCCGCGGCCAACAATGGAGCGGAAGTGAACCTAAGTAATGGAACTATGGTAGGCACTGAATTCGTTTGGGAGGACAGTGATGCTGGATACAAGTATGCCTTATCCCTCACCGCGAATGACAGTCTAAATGAAGTTAATGTCTTTGATTTGCAGGATAATTTTTTAAATCAGTGGACCCCTGTTCCTTCTGGCCCAAGCAATCTGGCGCTAATTTCTGCCTTAGCGGGAACTTACAACGTACAGAGCGTAGATCAAGGCACGCACAGCCGTATGTCCTTAATTATAGGCAGTGATGGAGCGATCGACTTTGACAGTGGTATTAGCTTCACTAGCGGCGACTATCAACTGATCAGCGATCGAATCGATGTCTTGGATGCGATCTTTATCGATATCGATCCCTACCCCAGTGAGCCTTACCCTAGATTAGAACTGTATGTAAACCCAAATGATGCCACTCAGTTAGAGTCGGTGATCTACAGACCTAATTATCCTAGTATTGGAGCAACCGAAATAAGTTTCTAATAAAAGCCCCGGCAGGGGCTTTTTTCGTTACTTTACCTTAATGGTTGCAGCGTCCATCCCCAATAACGAAAAGGAGCGTTTAAGTAAGCTCTACGAATATTCATTATTAGATACCCTCGAAGAGGAGGAATACGAGCAGATCACGGCCATGGCGGCTAAGATCTGTGGAGTGCCCATTTCATTGATCTCCCTTATCGATAAGGATCGCCAGTGGTTTAAGTCGAAAGTGGGTTTGGAGGTGTCGGAAACTCCGCGAGAATACGCCTTTTGTGGTCACGCCATTAATGAGCCAGAAAAGACCATGGTGGTCCCCGATTCTCGGAAAGACGAGAGATTTAGCGATAACCCGCTGGTTACCAGTGAACCTAATGTGGTGTTCTATGCCGGTGTGCCACTAGTGAGTGACTCTCTCGCCTTGGGTACTCTATGCGTGATCGATAAGAAGCCCAGGGAAATGGATACCGATCAGCTGGAAGCATTGGAGATCCTAGCTAATCAAGTGGTTAAATTGTTTGAATTGCGTCGCAGTAAGATGCAATTAGAGCGCAATGTGCGGGAATTGGAGGCACGAAATAAAAGCTTGGATGAGTTCGCAAGAGTAGCCGCACACGATATCAAGTCGCCCTTGGCTAATATTCATTCCTTAGTAGATCTTTTGAAGGCAAAATGTGACTTTCAGGATTCGGAAACAGCTGAGCTCTTAGAAATGGTTCAAGACTCGGCTCATAGTCTTAGTCAACTGATCGACGGAATTTTGAAACACGCCAAAGCCAATGCTTTACTAAGCGAGGATAAAAGCTGGTTTAATTTGGTAGAGCTGGTTCAAGATACCATGAAAATGCTGCTTGGTTCTCAGAATTTCAACTTGGAAGTTAATTCGGAAGTAGAGGACTTCTATTCCTCTAAAGTGGCCTTTCAGCAGATCTTGATCAATTTAATGGCGAATGCCATAAAGTATAACGACAAGCCTAAGCCAACCTTAAGTGTAAATATTGAAAAATTATCGGACCGTTTACAAATTCACATAAGTGACAATGGTCCAGGCATTGAGCCGGTCGATCAAGACCGCATATTTAAGATCTTTCAGACTACGAAGAATAAAGACCGTGATGGCTTTTCGGGTAACGGAATTGGTCTGGCAACGGTTAAGTCTTTGGTTGAAGGTATGGGCGGTGAGATCGGTCTGAAATCGGAGCCGGGTAGAGGATCAACCTTCACGGTTTCGGTTCCCTTTATTGATATATAGTTTTGTTTTACAGGGTTTTAAGCCCGGTTTAACCGATAATCTATTCTATTTTTCACTTGTTCTATTAGTCGTGGAAAACTGTTCGCTCGTCGATTTTAAAGCTTAAAAATAGCTGCGCTGTGTCACTTTTGAACTATCAAACAACACAGCATGAAGGTCAAAGCATTTTTTTCGGCAGCCCTCGTTCTTGGTTTGGTATCCTGCCAAAAGGAGGAAGTAACTCAAAGCATTTTAAGTCAACAGAACTTAGATCGTTTGGAGGAATTGGTAATTCCTGCCGATTTCACCTTTAATACCGTCGATGAGGTTAATGCTCAAATCAGCGTTAAGTCTATCGAAGGAAAGGCCCTCAATGGGGTACGCATCAGTTTTTATGATGCTGATCCTTCTACTGGTAATGCGCGCTTGCTTGCTGCGGCCTTTACCAATCCGGCTGGAATTTGTGAGACGGCTGTGCAGGTGCCAAGCTTCGTGCAAAATCTGCATGTAATTGCCCATACCATCGGTTTCAATAATCATATCGTAAGTCCCGTACAAGCCAATCTAAACTTGAGCTTTGGTGGCGAATACGGACCACGTAACCAGACTGCCGGAAAGAATACCGCTAGCGGTGGACCAATCCCAGTTAGTGCCAACTACTATTACATGGGTACTTTTACTCAAGGTACGAATGAAGGGCTTCCTAATTACTTAGAAAACCCCGGCGATAATGTTAGTCAGCAATTGTTAGATGACGTTAACGCCTCTTTACCCGAAAACCGTCCGGTACCAGAATACAATCCTCAGTATTTAACAGTGGGTAATGAGCTCGACGTCATTATCGATGATCGCAGTGATGTTTGGGTAACTTTTATCAGTGAGGGAGCGGGGTACCGCAATGCTTTAGGCTATTATGTTTTTGATACTCAAAATCCCCCTGCTTCTGTAAATGATATCGATTCTATCCACGTGATCTTACCCAATGCTTCATTAGACCAGGCAGGAGGTAAACTCCATTCCGGTGATAAGGTTAAGATCGGCACCTTCGAAGGTGGCAAGACCATTAGCTGGGTATTATTCCAGAATGCTTGGACCGGTAGTGGGGTAAACGTGAATGCCACCAAGTTTTACTCACGTATCGACTTCAATACCATGGAGTCCGACCCCAGTAAACGCCAACATACGGCACAACTGGCCGACATCGGTCGTCAGATCTTGCTAAACGGATTTGAGGATCAAACTCGTAGCGTATATTCAGATAATGATTTCAATGACCTCGTATTCTACGTAAGTGCCAATCCTTGGGAAAATGTAAATATTGGGGGAATTCCTCCAGTTACCCCTGAAGAGGACTGTGATGAGGATGGCGTTTCTGACGAAAGTGACGACTTCCCTTGCGACGCCAGTCGTGCTGTGCGCAATACCTTTCGTGGAACTTTATCTTACGAGGACCTTTGGCCCGCTCAAGGCGACTACGACTTTAACGATATGGTAATCGACTATGAAGTGGATCATATTCTAAATGGCGCCAACAAATTAGTTGAGATCGAGGCCGATTGGACCATCCGAGCGGTGGGAGCTAGCTACCGTAATGGCTTTGGTTGGTCTTTCGACGGATTGGATCCTAATGCTGTAGCCAGTGTTAGCGGCAGCGATCTTAGTGCCGGACTGATCACTAATTCGGCCAATGGGACCGAAAGTGGACAATCTGACGCAACCATTATTGCTTTTGATAATGTCTTCAATTTGATCCAGAAGAGTGGTAATAAGTTTATTAATACGCTGCCTGGTGAAAGCTATATTAGTCCTGAAACTATCAGCACTAAGGTGGTTTTTAGTAGTCCTCAAGTGCAAGCACAGGTAGGTTTACCTCCTTATAATGCCTTCATCTTTGCCGATGCCACCCGTGGTCGTGAAGTGCATTTGTCTAATCAAGCTCCAACTGATCTGGCCGATCTTAGCTTACTTGGCACCGCTGGCGATGCCAGTGATCCGGCCTCCGAATATTATTACAAAACTGAAAATGGCTTGCCTTGGGCGATCCACATCGCTGAGAGCTTTGATTACCCTCAAGAATATGTACCGGTAAACGAGGCTTATTTAAACTTTGCGATCTGGGCGGTATCGGGCGGAAGCTCTAATACCAACTGGTTTACCGACCTCCCCGCAAATCGCGACCTCAGTAAGATTTATTAGTAAATAGTTTTCCTATCTATACCCCCTCTATATGAGAAGGTGCCCCAGCTGATCTAGGTCGGTTGGGGTTTTCCTTTTTTATGGTCCTGACAATTAGTCGGGATCACCAAAGGGGCAAGACCTTTGCGGCCATTATGGAAACTAAAATTAAAGTTATGAGTAAAGTAAAGGCCAACGACACCGTACGTGTACACTACACTGGTAAATTAGATAATGGTGAGGTATTCGACGATTCACGTGGTCGTGAGCCCTTCGAATTAACTATTGGTCAAGGTATGGTAATTCCCGGTTTCGAGAACGCCTTGATTGATATGGAGGTTAACGAAAAGAAAACTGTAAATATTCCCAAAGACGAGGCTTATGGCGATCATCGTCCCGAATTGGTACAAGACGTACCTAAGAGTCAAATCCCAGCCGATATCAATCCAGCAGTAGGTATGCAGCTTATGTCTCAAACCCCAGACGGGCAGCAAATTCCTATTATGGTAACCGAAGTGAAGGATGAGACCATCACCGTTGATGCTAATTCACCTTTAGCCGGTAAGGACTTGACCTTCGACCTAGAAGTTGTAGAGATCAAGTAAGGAAATTTGAAGGCATTTTAGCCTTTTCAATAACAATTCCTTTCTTACATTTGCAGCCCGCTATTCAAGTGGGCATCGGGATGTAGCTCAGTTGGTAGAGTACACGTCTGGGGGGCGTGTGGTCGCTGGTTCAAGTCCAGTCATCCCGACAAAAAAAAGGCAGCTTATCGCTGCCTTTTTTATTTCTAAAACTTGTATTCTGAGCTAAGTCACCCATTTAGATAATACGACAACGCACCAGAAGGACATTGGTCGATTTGTGCTTTTAGTTCCTGACTGTTAGCTTCATTTACCTTGATCCAAGGTTTAGCTTGGTGGTTGTAAACTTGGGGTAATGTCTTTACACATACCCGAGCATGTATGCATTTTTTGGCTTGCCAAACAACAGTTATTTCGTCATTACTGTATTCCTTTTTCATCCTTTTGTTTTATTAAATAAAGCGATTATAAAAAAGGAGAAGTTTGTAGGGGTGGGGAGATCTTAAAGATCTAGCTCACTACCAAGTCTATGTATTTCGGATTGAGGAGCTGCAAAAGCTTATTATTCAGTTCTCTTTGATAGTGTATCTCTTCTTTTAAGTAATCCACCTCCGCGGTGAGCCGATTATTTTCTACTTGCAAAAGATCTTTAGAGCTTAGATCCGTAATCCCTTCCATCAATTGACAAGGGTTTATGCCAAGAATAGCACAGATCTTTATGAATCGATCCAGGGATAATGGCGATTGCCCGTTTTCGATTTTACGATAACCACTGGTGGTTAAATGTAACAGGTCGGCCAGCTCGGCTTGTGACTTATTCTCCTCCTTTCGGCGTTGTTTTAGAGTAAGGAGGATTTTATTGAAATCGATCATGATGCGGATTATTATTCCTCCTAGGCGGAGCCTAAGGGGCGCTATATTTACTTTCTCTAAAGTAATTTTGAGAAATCTAAGAGTCAATAAATCACACAGATAGCTTTTCACATTCTTTAAAAAGTTTTAAACACTATTTCGATTTAACAATATAGACTTAGATCTGATTCGCAGCCAAGGATTTTCATGTAAAAGTGAAATTCTTGGCTTTTTTTTGCTTGAACTTTAAATTTGAATTTAAGCCTTAAGGGGGCTTAGAGCTGGGGAAAACTGGGCCTTCTCTAGGCATTTGGTTTAAGACTAGTCGATAATATACTTATATTAGAAAGGTCAGAAAACATCATAACTCCTTAACTCATATTTGTGAAGATATATCGCCTGCTCTCTAATATGCCGGCTATAAAGAATAGATTCACTTTAAAAATTCTCTTTGTAGCCTTTGTTGGAATCCATATACCACTATTCGCAATTATAGGCTACTTATTGATCTCCACCTTAGAAGGACAAGGAGCCTGGACCATCGGCATTCTTACCTTGGTTTTCACTTTATTGGCAACCGCGATTACTTTATGGGTTTTAAATAGTCTATTACAGCCCGTAATAAGGTCTAAACAGGCTTTAAACAATTACATTAAATATGCAAAGCTGCCTAACCTGCCTACCAATTACACCGATAAAGCTGGTGTACTTATGCGGGATGTTCAGCAAGCGATTGATACCTTGGAAAAATATGAGGAGCGGCGTCTAAGCTCCTTACAATTATTGTCGCATGACTTGCAAAGTCCCTTGCGTACCACTTTAGGTATCATTGATTTTTTGAAAAGAGAGGAAGATCCAGATCTAATTAGGGAACATCATTTGCTGATCGAAGAATCCTTGCAAAGTCACTTGGCCGAATTGGAAGCGCTTTTGGAGGATTTAAAGGAGGGTAGAAAAGCAAGCTTGGAAGTGGTGGGTCGCCGTGAAATGGATTTAGACCTAGTTTTAAAGAGCCTTGAAAAACGATTTAGGCCAGCAATTGTGCAGAAGGGTTTAAGCTTGGAAATTGAGAACAGGGTTCAGCAGGTTCAAATACCTGAATTTGCCATAAAGAACAGTTTGATCAATATATTAGGCAATGCCATTAAGTATAGCGAGCCAAAAGGGAAGATCAGCATTCGCACTAAGATTGAGAAGGAGCGGCTTCAGATCGCTATCAAAGATGAGGGGATAGGTTTTGATCCGGAGGAAGTAAACCAAATTTTTCAGTATGACTATTCTCTGCGTAAAATTGGAGAGGAACATGATAAACATTCTCACGGAGTAGGACTTAACCTTTGTCAGGCCTTGATGAATAAATCTGGCGGCCAGATTAAGGCCTTTAGCGATGGTCCGGGAAAAGGCGCCTATTTACGATAGAATTGCCCCTAAATTAAATTCCACCAAATTCTTTATTCATGACGAAACTTGCCCCTTTCCACCTTGCTATACCCGTGAAGGAACTGCTTGAAACTCGACAATTTTATACAAAGACCTTAGGTTTTAAGGAAGGACGATCATCCGATCATTGGGTAGATTTAGATTTTTTTGGTCACCAATTGGTATTACACCTGGCCCCCCATGCTGGAGAAAGAGAAAATAATCCGGTGGATGGCAAAGCGGTGCCAGTACCCCATTTTGGCGTGGTATTGGACTGGGAACAATGGCATCAATTTCGAGATCGACTAATAGCTGTAGCAATCGACTTCGTGATAGAGCCCCACATTCGCTTTAAAGGGCAAGTAGGGGAGCAGGCCACGATGTTTTTCCTGGACCCTAGCGAAAATGCGCTAGAATTTAAGGCTTTTAAGGACCGCAGCCAATTATTCGCGACTTAATCGCAAAGTCTATTGCCCCAGACCATTACTTATGGCACCAGCTTCGAAATCGCTCACTAAGCTAGCGTTTTGTAATTGATAGTGTCTAATGCGACTGGCTTGAACAAAGTCCATAGCGTCGAAGAGGTATAAGGCTTGTTTGCGGCAGACTAAATTGTAAAAATTCTGACATGGCGCAGATTGCCAAAACTGTGAGCGATAGGATTTTCCTGGACTATGGAGGAAAATGCTATCGGCACGGAAGCTGAAGAAATTCCCTTGTCCATCTGAACTTAAGCCTTGGCTTCCACTTGGGGCTTCCTCTATTAGAGTTGCGCGAGTACCAGGCTGCGCTAAACGATAAAGCGCACCATTAGATAAAGCATAAATTAGCGCGCCATCGGAAAGAACCCAAGCACTTAAGTTGGCAGGTAAGCTCAAAATAGTATCAATTCTTAGTGATAATGGATCAAGGCGCTTTATGATCCGTTTTTCGGCAATGAGCAACTCTTCGTGCCAGTTCAATAAATGCTCAGGTGCTTTGCCCAAGTCTATTTGCTTAATTAAAGTTCCATTCAGCGAAAGCTGAAGCAAGTCGGAATTATACCAATCACTGATCCAGAGGCTCTGACCCACTTCGCACAAACGACGAGGTGCACCTAACAGTTGGACATGGCTGATTTCTTGCCAGTCTGCGCGGCATATTCTCAGCAAATTCGATCCATTCAAGAGGGCGTAAAACCACCCATCAATATGGTGCACCGATTGCAACACATCGCCAATAGGACGATCGTTGGCGGTGGCAAAAAGTCCTTCTTGGTACTGGAGGCTGATGGGGTCGTATTGCCCTACCGAGGCATTGCCCCATTGAAAATTCCCTTCATTCACGATCACAACGGCAGCCGAATCTGGTCTTACCAAGTCGCCATTAGTGCTCTGCGGACCAAGTTCTCTTTCAGAACATGCACTTAAAAGAAGTGCTGCTATCAGGATTTTAGATATTATTTTGCCCATTGCCAAGTAATTCCAATGCGATAATTAAGGCCCGGTTCGGGGCGCCAAGGAATGATTTGATAATCGAGATTGGCCAGGTTGTGCAAGGCAAAGCTAAATAGCCAATCATGCTCTTTTTCGCTGCGGTATCGATAGCTTAGCTGAAGATCATGAAGTTGATAGTGCGGCATAAAGTAGCGATTGGCTTCGTCAATAAAATATCGATCGCTGTAATTGAGTTGGTAACGTAGGCGCCAAGAGCGATAATTTGCTAGCCCGCTCAGATTGAGTTGATGCATTGGCACATAAGCCAAACTACCGGCCTCTTCATACTCCGGATTGCGATTTAGGCTTTGCGTAAATTGGTAGGATGCATTAAAGCTGAAGCTAATTTTACGCCATGTTCTTGCCGCCTTGGCCAATAATTCAAAACCTTGATTTTTAACCGATTTGAGGTTCTGGGGGCGCCATAGTCCATTTTGTGGGGTCCATTGGATCCAATTATCGACCTCCATTAAATAGGCGTTAAGCTTCGTTTCGAGGCGCCAACCTCCCAACAAACTATCTTGCCAGCTAAGCCCCAGCTCACCGGTCCAACTTTCTTCGGGTGCTAAATCGGGGTTTCGAAGCCTGGTCCAGTATAGATCATTTAAACTTGGCAAACGATAATTTCGAGCAAGACTTAGGTTGATTTGCCAATGTTCATTTGGTCGATAACTTTGATTAAAACTGCCTAATAATGGCGACAGCTTATTGTCGTAGAGTTCTTGCCTTAATTGCAAGGCACTTTGCCAATAATAGTTCCAGCGGTATTTTGCTCTGCCGTAAAGCGAAGCAGTGAAGCGATCGGCCGCGGTAGCATAGGAGCTAGAATTCACGCGGTCATAGCGATTTTGTTGCGCTAGTTCCCATTGTGTTTTAGCGCTATGATGTTCATAGCGCTGCTGATTTTGAAAGGATTGGTAATCGTTACGGTCCCAATAAGGCTGCTCAAAAACTTGAAAGTGGTTTTGCGAATGCACATAGGCCACATTGCTGAAGAACCTACTCGACTTCCCCGTCCAGTTGTAATCACTGCTGAGGTAAAGGTTTTTATCACGCATACGGTCAAATCTACTAGGGTCTCCTAAAATATTGGCGGGTAATTGCCGCTCAGTTTGATTGTACCAAGCCTTTAAGGACCATAGGCCATAATCACTGATTCGAGCGAACAAGTTTTGCTTCAAATGCCAAGTTTCTAGATCTGCCTGTTGTAATCGGTAGTTGCGCTCATCCTCACCTGGAAACCGATAGGGGAATTGATTATCCATTCCTAAATGACTGAGCGAGGTTTGACCGCGCCAAATCCCTCCGCCATATTCCGCGAAAGCTTTTTGATGGAATTGCCCTGTCGGATCGGCAAAGCTTAGCTGTACTGAGCTACGAAATTTTTTGCTCCAATCGGAAGAGGAGAAAATCTGAAGGCCGGCTCCAATGCTGCCAGATCCTTCGGGTAAGGCGGCCGAGCCATAGGAAATAGAGAGATTCTCGCTCTGGTTTATTTCGAGCAAGGAAAGATCGATCAAACCCAAATTGGGAGGACTAATATCTACGCCATTCCAGAAGACCTTGTTGTGACTGGCCCCCGTGCCTCTCAAGCTGAGGGTAGCCACACCATTGGCGCCATAGCTTTTTACGAAGATGGCCGTATTTTGTTTCAAGGCCTCGGAAAGGTTGGCTGCATTAAAACGGTTTAGGCTGTCGCCTGAAAGGATTTCCCTTTTGCTTCCTTCCGCTGCTTTGATGCGGAAATCTTGTACCGAAACTTCCTCTAGGTCTTGATGCTGCCCTGCGCCGTAGAAACCACATAAGAGCATCGATATGTTTAAAAATGCTCTCAATGCTGCACCTGTATTTTACAATAATGTACAGCATTAGCACTGCTGCCTTTAAGGTAATAGATGCCATTAGGAATTGCTTCCAAATTGAGGCGATTACCGGGCGTTTTTATTAATAAACGACCACTTAGTTCTAATAAACCTAAGTCCCAATGCTCGTTCCAGGTAATAGCGTTTTGCGCAGGGTTGGGGTGGGCCTCGACACTAAGGCTCGATTGCTTGATCGACAAATTATTCGCAGGGTGAAGTAAAGCAAGGGCATCCAAATCGAATCCCCCTGAGGCATAAGCGGTCGGGTAGGGGTCATTCACTTCATTTCCGAAGGCGTCTTTACTGCTATAGGGTTTTCCAATAGCTCCAATTACATCCACGATCCGAATATGGGTGATAGCCGCTAGGTTTAATCCGCTGGAATCTTTAAGGTCCTTCAGGTCGAAGGGTACCCCAAAATCAGCCCGATACTTACCGGCAAAATTATGAACCAAAGTGGGATCGGTAGAGCCAAAGCCAACCGTTTGTGAACTGTCTTGCACTAAACTATTGGCGGGAAAGCGTACGAAATTTTGACCGTCGCTGCTCACCTCAACAAAGGCTAATTCTAGAAATTGATCGCTAAATGAGTTTTCGAAAATGGCAAATTCAGGACCATTTTGATCACTTAGGGCAAAGGCAAGTTGGTAGGTGGCTACTCCGCTGTCGCCCAAAGAAACTACCAGACCATCGGCAGGGCCTTCCGCGTCAGGAGCTTGACCAAAGGTCACGGTATCGAGTGCCGGTCTTTCGATATCCCAGTATCCGCGCATTACGCTGCAGTTGTTCGCCCAGGCTCGAATAAGACTGGAGTCTTTTGCAATCGCTAGACTTCCCGGCTGACCTACCGCGGGAGCATAGGGTCCGGGCATCTGCCCCAGTAGGGCAGAGCCGAACAATAATAAGCTATAGCACCAGGTCAGGCGCATTAGTTAAGAATCAATAGGTCACTGCTGTTACCGGCTTGGATCCAATAAGCTCCTCGAGGCCAGCTTCCAAGTTTGATTTCTGCGACTTCATCTATTTGACCTTCCCAGTAGAGCTTCCCATCTTGCTTTCTGATCTGAATAAAACAGGCTCGCTCACAGCTCAGGCGTAGTTGATCCTGAGCGGGATTGGGGTAAAAACTATAGTTTAATTCTGGGAATTCTATTTGCCCAATATTTTGTCCTTGATCGGGTACTCTTGGTCTCAAGGCGGGGCTAAAATCGGTGTAAGAACAACCGAATAATTCACCGGCTTTTATCCAGGTTCCGATACCGCTATTCAGGTACCAGTTGCCAATATTAGTGCCCGACCAGGTAGACCAATAGTTGGGACTACCACCTATACCCGACCAGGAGCCATAGCTTATGTCGTTAAGGAAACTACTGGCATTCACATTTAAAAGTGGGTCATTTTGATCGAGGTCATTCAAGACTTGACTAGCTTGAATCGAATCATTGAAAAGGACGCCATAGCTCAATCTGGCGCTGTCTCCCGCTAATTGAAAGTCTATAATCATCACGGCAGAATCTGTGCCGCTACCGACCCAGGTGTCCACCATGGAGAAGTTGAAAGCCTCGGGATTAAAGGCCGGAATAGGTAAACCGGGTTTTAGAGCGGGATTAAAGTCGGTATAACTCAGGGCAAACCATTCGCCATTTACCAATGGTGTACTGATCCCGGCATTGCTGATCAGGCTTGCCGTGTCGGCGCCGCTCCAAGTAGACCAATAGTCTGGACTTCCGCCAATACCACTATGGCGGTGGTAAATAACATCATTTAGAAACCCACCGCTGATGTTTACACTGAAATTGGGGTCGGCCACAGCAATAGCATTGATTAGATCTTCTCCGGTTTCACCGTTATTATAGCGATAAGCCCAAACGTAGCTAGAGTCGCTTTCGCCATTGTTAAAACTTACGACCAGTAGGGTAGAATCACTCCCATTACCGGTCCAAAATTCAATTTCAGCCCAATCTATCTGAGCTTTAACTTGCCATGAAAAGAAACAGATAAACGTCCCGAAAAGTAGTTTTTTGTCCATTGTTTTGGTTTTAGGGTTAGGAACAAAAAACTTCCAGTTAGAAGAAATTAGAGTTAAGGTTGGCCTGGGGCCAGAGCTTAATCAATAATAGCTTTTATCCTGAAAGCGAATTATTTATGCGCTCATGGCAGGTCTTCTGGCTCATCTCAATTTCGGAGGCCTTCCCGTACTAATACAGTGGCATTATCTCCGAAATTTATAAGACTTACAGCTTCAGGAAAAGCTCAGGATTTCCACCTGATTCCCTTTTAATTCTCAAAATTCCAGAGGGAAGCACTTGAGAAACCAATAAGCTCGACAAAAGTAGGTAAAAGAATTAGGCCATCTTCTTAATAACCCCGGTAACTACCCCCCAAATTCGAAAGTCCATGAACTGGGTGATCTTTAAAGCTTCGAAATCAGGGTTTTCAGGTTGCAGGTAATAGCCATCCGTTTTTTCTTGCAAGCGCTTCACGGTATAATCTCCGTTAATAACGGCTAGGATTATTTGATTATCTCGAGCCACCAAGTCTTTATCTACGATCAGCAAGTCACCGTCGTCGATACCAGCGCCCACCATAGATTGTCCACTCACTCGCACACAGAAGGTAGCTTTTGGATTCCGAACCAATTCCTGATTGATATTGATAGACTCGGGGAAATATTCACTTACGTAGGATGGGTTCCCGGCCGCAACCCCTACATCGAAAAAGGGTATCGCAATACCTGTATCCTGAGAAAGCTCGAATATTTCTACCATGATATTAGAATTAGGCTTCTAATATAAGTAGAAATAATAAAAATGTTAGAATGAATGGATCAGATGATCTTCTTGATCACTCTTAATTTATGGGTATGACTTCTTTCTTCCGGATTGAAGATCCCGCTCTGGTCTAGTCTATCTAAACGAACCTTGCCAGAGGCGTGGAGAATGTAGTTATCCTTGAGAATGATTCCTACGTGGGTGATATGTCCTTCATTATTATCGAAAAAGGCTAGATCACCGGGTTCCGACTCTTCGATGAAACTAAGGGTTTCTCCCAATTCGGCTTGCTGATAAGCGTCGCGAGGGATCTGATGCCCACAAAGGCGATAAACCATTTGGGTAAAACCGGAGCAGTCTATGCCAAAGGGAGTACGACCTCCCCAGAGGTAGGGAGCGTGTAAGTATTGAAAAGCAATTTCGACCAATTGCTCACGGTTCTGCTTCTTATTGACAGCCGGTCCATTAAAATGGAACTTCTCATCGGCCAGCTTAAAATTTTTCTCTTTATCCAAATTTGGGATGAGAGAACCCAAGAAGATGGGGAAGAAGCTACCCCCATCTACTTGAGATACAATTTCTATTAAGTCGGAGGCGATCCACAATTTTGCTTTGGCGCGTCTTTCTGCTTGTTTCTCATCCATAAGATGAAATTGTTTACGATCGATCCAACCTTCGTATCGATCGTGATGCAAGCGTATACGCAGCCATTTCTTGCGTTGCTCTAAAACGTCATAGCTTTCACCGAAAATGACTTGATTTACCATTTCCGCCGGATCGGCTGCTTCCAGCCGCATGGGAATAACGCTTAATTTGCAGATGCCTTTTAGCATGTACTTAGCCTAGGTTTTCGATTACCATGGCCGAAGCTCCGCCGCCGCCATTACAAATACCTGCAGCTCCGATCTTACCATTATTTTGCTTCAATACGTTGATCAAGGTTACGATGATTCGCGCGCCAGAAGCGCCTAATGGATGACCCATAGAAACCGCTCCACCGTTTATGTTGGTTTTGTTGGCATCGATACCTAGGATCTTGATATTGGCTAGGCCAACCACCGAAAAGGCTTCGTTTAATTCGAAAGCATCTACATCTTTGATGTCTACCCCGGCTTTATCCAGGGCCTTAGGTAAGGCCTTGGCGGGAGCAGTGGTAAACCACTTAGGCTCATGGGCCGCATCTGCGTAGGCATTTATTTTAGCCAAAGGCTTCAGTCCTAAAGCGGAGGCTTTCTCAGCCGACATTAAAACGAGTGCTGCCGCGCCATCATTAATATTAGAGGCATTGGCCGCCGTTACGGTACCTTCTTTGTCGAATACCGGACGTAAGCTTGGAACTTTCTCCGCTTTTACCTTAAATACATCTTCATCTTGGCTAACCATAATTGGCTCTCCACGACGTTGAGGAATGCTTACCGGAATAACTTCATCATTAAAGCGACCTTTTTCCCAAGAGTCTGCGCTACGACGGTAACTTTCTAAGGCAAAATTATCCTGCTCTTCGCGGCTAAACTCCATGTCTTTGGCACAAAGCTCGGCGCAATTACCCATGTGTACACCGTCGTAAACATCGATAAGACCATCGCGAAGGAGTCCGTCCTTCATTTTGATGTCGCCTAGTTTTACCCCATGGCGACCATCCAGGTAATGCGGCACATTACTCATACTTTCCATTCCACCCGCAACAACTACTTCTGCATCGCCGCAACGAATCGCTTGAGCAGCTTGCATTAGAGCCTTCATACCAGAAGAACATACCTTATTAACCGTGGTACAAGGAACCGTATCGGGAACCCCTGCTCCCATGGCGGCTTGGCGAGCGGGCGCTTGACCTACGCCGGCTTGTAACACATTACCCATAAGCACTTCTTGTACTTCACTAGGGTCTAATTTAATTTTATCGAGGGCGCCTTTAATGGCGATAGATCCCAGTTGAGTGGCGCTAAGGCTAGATAAACTGCCTAAGAATCCGCCCAGTGGGGTACGTACTGCCGAAACAATAACTACGTCTTTCATGAGAGGTGATTTTTAATAATTAGAGATAGAATGCTGCTCCTTAGCCAAATGTTTACTAATTTGTTGGGAGACAAGATTGGTGATTGCATTCTGTATTCTAAGATTTGTCTTTACTTAGCAATGTGGGCGAAATTAAACAAAATAAGCCTTTTATATTTGGCCTTTCATGAGAAAGCTGATCCTCTTAATCCAAAACTATCAAACTCAAATTTCTACGGCGCTACTCTTTGTGCTCTCGGTAGGCTTAGTGGTGTATTTGAGTCCGCGAGAGGCTAAATTCAAATACGAGTTTCAAAAGTCTAAACCCTGGCAGCACGAGAACTTACTAGCTCCTTTCGATTTTCCTATCGCAAAAACCGGGGCTCAGCTTGCCGAAGAGAGGGCCAAACTACAATCGAATAAAACACTTTTTCTCAAACAAGATCGAGATTCGAAGTCTAATGTTCTGGCCAAATTCGAGGAAGATTTTAAAGAATCCTGGCAGGAAGCTTTGGCCAATGGTCGTTTCGACCTTGGTCCCGAAACCGACAGTCTAGCCTTACGCGATTCCTTAATTGGTGCGGGAATTGTTGAAATCGAACAGGTTATGGATCGCGGCATTCTGCAACCTAACGAGGACCCCATTTTACAGGAGTATGGCGAAGTACTGCTGCTGAAAGGAAGCATTAGTGCCCCGGTAGAAATTCAGGATTTTTACAGTATTCGAGAAGCAGCCGAAAAGGTGCGAGGAGAAATTGAATTCCTTTTTCCAGGCGAGTTGGGCACCTTTATGGCCGCACGACTTACCGCAAGTTTACGCTACAATATCTTTTACGATCTCGAAACCACGCAGAAGTATTTAGACAATCAGGTGAATTCGATATTGCCCACTCGAGGAATGGTCGAGAAGGGAGAGCTGGTGATCGCTCAAGGTAATCTGGTAGATGATGCTCGATATGCAAAATTGAAATCACTAAAGGAAGTCTATGAAGGTTCTTTAAGTGGTTCTAATTCCTATTACGGACTTTTATTCGGTCAGATCTTGCTGATCGGCATACTGTTCTTTGCCATCTTCGCTTACCTCCGACAATTCGATCGTTTAGTTCTGGAAGATGTAGCTCGCCTAACCTTTATCCTTTTAAACGTATTGATTATGGTGGCGGTGGCGCGCCTCATTGCCGGGCTCGATGCTGATTTTCTTTACTTGGTGCCATTCGCCATTTTACCCATGGTTATTCGTTCGTTCTTTGACATTCGTTTGGCCTTATTCATGCACTTCATTGCAATGTTATTGATTGCCTTTCAGGTGCCCAACAGCTTCGAGTTTATCTTACTCCAGTTCGTAGCCGGAATTTTTTCAGTTCTATTGGTTAACAATCTTTACAAGAGAAGAGATCTCTTTCTTACTGCCGCGAAGATCACCTTGGTTTATGCCGTCTCCTATTTCAGTTTAGCCATCTTACAGGAAGGAAGCCTAGCGGGAATAGACTATACCATTTTTGCTTATTTCATGGCCAATGGTTTGCTCACTTTGGTTTCATTCCCTCTTATTTACTTCGAGGAGCGACTTTTCGGCTTGGTTTCTGAAATCTCCTTATTGGAATTAAGCGATACCAATAATTCACTTTTACGCGAAATGGCCGAAACTGCGCCCGGTACCTTTCAGCACGTGATGCAGGTAGCCAACCTTACCGAGAATGCTTGCTTGGCCATAGGGGGTAATGCACTATTGGCCCGCACGGGAGCACTATACCACGATATCGGAAAAATGCAAAGCCCGATGTACTTTATCGAGAATCAGAGTACGGGAATCAATCCGCATGATGAGTTAAGCTTTGAAGAAAGTGCCGAGATCATTATCGGTCATGTGGGGGCGGGAATTCGCTTGGCGAAGAAGCATAAATTACCCGACATCCTAATCGATTTCATTCGTACGCATCACGGTACCTCTACCGTGATGTATTTTTACCGACAGTACATTAAAGACTTTCCGGAAGATGAAATGGCTTTGGATAAATTCACCTACCCTGGGCCTAAACCTTTTTCGAAAGAAACTGCCATTTTAATGATGGCCGATACGGTGGAGGCGGCCAGTCGGAGTATCAGCAACCCCGATCATGATCAAATCGATTCTTTGGTTGAGAAATTGATCGACCAACAGATCAAAAGTGGGCAATTCGAAAATGCCCCGATTACATTAAGAGAGATCCGTACCGTGAAAAAGATCTTTAAGAAGATGTTGATGAACATCTATCACGTGCGGATCAAATACCCAGATTAAGGATTAAAAACCATTTGTACCGGCAGCGCCTGGCGATTAAAATCAAATAGAGCTTGATTCTCCCAAGCAGAAGCGTCTTTGGCTTGCGGACCTTTCCAGGCGATTCTTTCCGCTCCCCAGTAGCAGAAACCACGTCCACCGTGAATAGATTCAAGGAGCTGCCTCAGGTCTGCCATGAATTTTTTCTGCCCTTGAGGACTAGCTGGGTAAGTATCGATCAATTGCTCTTCCAAACCCACGATATTGTTGGTCCAATCTGCCCAGCCTAAACTGAAGGGATAAGCCGTTTCGGCTATTACGATTTCCTTAGAAAGCCTCTGGCTGAGGGAAATTAGGTTTCGCTCCAAGGTATCCAATGACTTTCCGTGCCAGATAGGGTAGTAGGAGAGTCCGATCATGTCATAGTCCAAGCCTTTTAGGCCCTTGTAAAAGTTTAGGGCATTCTGGTGCCCGGCATAGTGCAGCATCAACTTCATTTGAGGATCTACAGAACGAGCGGCCCTTAAAGCCGTGTCTAGTAGTTCTTTAAATTGCTCGGGTTGCTCGAAACGATTACCTTCGGGCGATAAAATTCCGGGGTTTATTTCATTGCCAATTTGGAGGATTTCCGGGTCTAATTTAGCGCTTACGTGCTTCACGTAATTATATAGGGAGTCCTTTAAATTCGGGTAGTCTAATGAAGACCAGGCCTGAGGTTTTATTTGATGACCGGGATCGGCCCAAGTATCGGAGAGGTGGAGGCATAGCCAAATCTTAAATCCACGAGCCTTGGCTATTCTTGCAAAACTATCTACCTCGGCCAAAGCACAGTGGCGCCCTTCTGGACTATGCCATAACCGTAAACGTAAGGTGTTTACGCCGCTAGCTTGTAATTGATCCAAGAACGCAACCTGCAAGCTGTCTTGGTTAAAGAAAGTTAAATTGGCCTCACTAATTTCCGGCCATGAGGATATATCGACCGCTCGAATAAAGTAAGGCTCTTGCGACTGAGAATCAATAGGTCTTGCTGCATCATCGTCAGAGCAGGATGAAAAGCACAAAAGAAATGCTGCGCTCAGGAAAATCGATAAATGGAGTTTTCTTTTATTCCACTTCGGGATCATCAGCCATTTCTGAATCATCCGCTTCTTCAGTTTCTAAACTGGGACTTTGGTTCCAGGAACCTAGAATCAATTCGCCAGAATTAGCGGCGCTATCCAGTTCTTTTAGTTCGAATCGCTCTTGATAATACTTTTGATATTGCTTCATGAAGCCGTCGTCATCGGAACACAAGAGGAATTCACCTTCACCCTGACGGAAGAGCGCAATTTGATGACCGTTTTTCTCCCATAAATAGCGATTAGGTAGTAAAGGAGCTTTGGCCAAAAATTCATTATCAACCGAGTATATGCGAGACTTTGTTTTAAGCTGTAAACATTTCATAAACGCAGATTTTAGATTTTAAGTTCCTTCAAAAATAGTTGACGAGTTTTCCCTTTATTGTCTTCAGACTTCTCTCGAATGGTGATCAAGACCAATCGAGTATCCTCATTTTGATAGACATCTAATTTCATCAAATCGGAATTGGCCTTATCTAAGATGATGACAATATCCTCGGTGTCCTTGAGGTAAATGATATTCGTTAATTCATGTAAACCGCTGACCTTGCCGGTAAGTACCCCGTTTTCGCAATCACAATGAGTTTGTTCGTCCTCATGTCTTATTTGTAGAGGAAAAAGTTCGCCATTGTCATCGGCACAGCCAAAACTCATGCTATGGGAGTAGGTGTCTTTAATTACCTCGATATCAGCGGTTTCTAGCTCTTGAAACCCCTTTTGAGCGATCGCTGTCGGACCTAGGGTTAGCATTAAAGCAAGCAATAGGTTTCTCATCCTTCCAATTTTCCTCTAAGATAGAAATTCCCTTTACTTAATCAAGATTGGGAAACTTTCCCCGTTCAAAATCAGGAAGTACTGACCGCTGGGTAGGTCTGGAAAGCGAAGGGTAAACTCCCGGCCTCCACTAAATACATTCTTAGTGTCTGCGATCACTTTACCATCACGACTCATTAGGATGGTACGCGTTGTGGGTCGATCTTCGCCGAGGTAGCGCACCCGAATAAATTTATCGGCCGGATTGGGATAAATTTCAAATTGGCTGCTGCTAAAATGAAGTTGATCGGAAGTCTGTAAACTTTCCTTGGTATTGGCAAAACAGTAATCGCCATCTAATACCGTATCTAAAATGAAGCTACCAATTTTGGAATTTGGACTGCTTACTTGCTTGGTCTGGAAGGGGTAAATATTCCACTGATCACTGCCTTTAGCCCGGTACAATAGGCTTAAACTATCGTTCCCATTTTGCAAGAGTGCTTGGTCTTGGCCCCGCAGGCTACCATCGAAACGCACTTCTGCTTTGATCTTGGTATTCTGATAATAAAGTTGCTGCAAGGTAAAATAACGATGCTGGGATAGTTTGAAGTCGAAAGGATTGGCACTATCCTTTTGTGGCGCCACCAAATGCTGCATAACGATTACTGCACCCGTGTCTTGAAAGTTAGTACTGCTAATGGTCCATCCGCCGTAAGGCGCCGCCCAACTGCCGGCTTGATCTACTTTAATGTGATCTACCCCCGTTGCCGTTAAGAAACTGGGATCATAAGAAGCTAAAACCGCCACCGGACGAAAGGGAAGGAGTAAACCATGGTGCTGACTGATCTCACCGCTGTGGTTAAGCCTAAAGGTTTCCTTACGGCCATCGGCAGCAAAGCAGGTAACCACCACCGGCACTGAATTAAAGAAGTTCGGAGCCGCGTAGGTGCGTTGCTTTAGCTTTAGACTTAACCTTTGCAACAGGTCGGCATAGTTCCATTCCTCTACCGAGAATTGCGGGTAACCGGCTTCGTAGATCCAATCTTGCCAAAAGTCCTGAAGGTCGGTATTGCCACTGATACGAATCATTTCATCGCGCATCGCATCACTACTTAAATTATCGTAGGCGTGATCCTGAAACAGCTGCTGCAAAGAGCCGAAGAAAAGACTGTCGCCTAAGTAATGTCGTAGGTTATGGCCAACCATCGCTCCCTTTTGATAGACGTGATAACCATAAACGTATTCGTGTGGCATGCCAAAAAGTGGACGGTGCTGATTGCCATCTCTGGAGGCGGCAAGCTCCAGTACCTTCCAGGCATTATCCTTTACCGTGCCTTCATAATCACTACGGCCATACACCGCCTCTTTATAAAGATGAGAGCAAAACTCGGCCATGCCCTCATTGATCCACATATCATCCGAGCTTTCGCAGGTTATCAAATTGCCAAACCAATGGTGAGCCAACTCATGTGCCATGATATCTTCTCCAGAGAGATTTCCGTTTATTAAACTCGTGGGGTAATGAATACTCGTGGCATGCTCCATAGCGCCAACCGTAGTGGCTGCATAGCCAACTCGGGGCCATTGATAGGGGCCAAAGTAATCTTCGAAAGCATGGAAAGTAGGCTTTAAATTTTGGAAGGAACCCTTGAGATCAGTGGTGTCGGCTGCTTTTGCTGCCAAGAGTACGTCTACTGTTCCATTTTTCGCATTAAGGGTATCGCTTAGATATTGGTAATTCGCCAAGGCGAAACTTACCAAGTAAGTAGGAATCGCTTGTTCTAAATGGCTTTCGCTAATTAGGCTGTCGCCTGAGAGAACCCTAGTAATCTGATCCCCGCTGATAAGCGGGCTTAAAGGGCTTTTACTCAAGACCTTGATCGAATAAGTGGACTTCTCTACGAAATTGTCATAACAAGGGAACCAGGCCCTCCCGTAAGTGTGAGGGTTGGCGCCAAAACCTACCCCTAAATTGTAGTAATATCCCGATTGGCGGTGAAATCCACCCCAGTTGAGCGGATCGCCTTGAGGGCTGCCACTATAGTAGATCTTTACCTTAGCGCTATCCCCTTGATTGTAATTCGTCGTTGCTTGAATGGCTAAAAGCGAGTCGTTGTAGTTGTAATTAAAAGCAGTGGAGCTCTGGCCATTGCGCCATAATTGAACGCTATCAACCTGCAGCTTATAAAGATCTAGGTTTAATTTGTTTATTCCATTGAGCTTGGCTTCAAAATCGATTTCGGCCACCGCCTTAAAATTGCTGCTGCTTTGCGCTATACCATAAAGGTCGAGACTAAGGTGATAGTGCTTTATATCGAAGCTGTCACTCTTCGCATTGTTATTGATGCTAATCCCGGTGAGGCCCTGAGCGGCCTGCTTAGTTTCCATGCAGTTGAATTGGGCAACTAATTGAATAGGTGCCAAGGCTATCAGCCAAAATAAGTATTTAGGCATAATGTCGTTTTACGCCTCTAAGATAAGGATGCTTTTCAGCATAATGGCATGTGCTTTGGCCTTTGTAGAGTAGCGGTATTTTACCGTAGTAGAAGTGCCCGATTTTATAGCTTGAGAAGCTTTTCGGTCATAAGTAATTCGCCATTTAAGTTATAAATGGAAATCAAGTAGATCCCCCTGGCCAGTTCTAGGTCTAAGGCTAAGCTTTTTCTGCCACTAGTGTTTCTTTCTAATACCAGTTCGCCACTTTTATTCAAGATGAGAAATCGATAGGCCGCTTGGTCAGGAAATTGAATATTTAAAGGTCCTGAGCTGATGGGATTAGGGTAAATTGTAAGCTCACTATCAAGCTTATCATCCGCATGATCTAATACTCCGATAAAAACGCATTCGGTGGTGTCTGTACATCCGTTGGGTGAGATTAACTCCAGAGCATAATAGCCAGAATTACTGGGGCTAAAGCTAGCTGTATTGGCGCCATTCAACGGGCTGAATCCACCATCACAATCCAACCACTGGTAAAGGGCATTGCTATCTAATGACAGGGCAGAAGTTGGGTAGACGTTGAGGCCTAGGTCTACCGTATCCCACAGATAGGAAGGGATGATCAAAGAATCGCAGCCATTGGCAGTTATATAAGAGTTTGGAGGAAAATTGAGGATGTCGTTGCTATCACAAACTGTTACCACGATACTATCGTTGTAGCTGCATATTGGGCCGATTTTGAGCCGCGCGATGCATGCGTCAAAAACCCCGTCCGGTCTGCGGTTTAGTCGGTTTTTAGTACTGTCATTAGCGTAGCGGTAGGAACCGGATACCAAGACCGAATTATAGTTGTAATCAAGGTTAAACCCATGAAAGCTGTAATTCGAAAGGTCGGAGGTTCCGTTTACCACTTGATCTGAGGAATAATGGTATCGATAGCCAGACCTTGCTTGACCACCGGTATCTAAAACCTGAACCAGCATATTGCCACGACCATAAATATTAGAATCCAGCGGGGCAAGAACTAGCGTATCGGCCGTAGCATTGAAGATGCCAGAACTAACAATGGATTGAACCAGCAACGAATCTTTAAAAACCAGATCAGTGACATGGGTATTGGATTGACTTAAACCGTTGTTTTTCACCCATTTAAGGTTTCCGTTATGGTCATATTTAAGTAGGTATAGATCTTGATATCCAGTGGGGAAAATGTAGGGGTCATTGGGGTCGAAGCGAAGTTGGGAGAAAAACACTCCGTTTAAATACACTGCACCCGCTTCACCTTCGGCAATAGCACGTACCTCTTTAATTCTTCGGGTGCCAGCGGTATTGTAGGCTTTGGTGTAGAGCATTTGGCCACTAGTGCTGTATTTCTGAAAAAAGCTATTGGCGCTCAAACTGTAAGAGCTCAAATTTTGGCTACCACTTCCTGGGTCAAAATCAACTGTTCCCGAAAATTGACCGCTAACATAAAAATGCCCAGAGTCGCTTAAGGCAATAGCAAAGCACTCCACATTTCTACTGCCCTCTAATACTTTTTGCCAAAGTCCAGTGCCGTTAGAGTTTAGTTTCGCAAAGAATCCTCTGGTGCTGCCTCCAGTAGAAGAGGTGTAATTACCTACGATGGCTAAACTCTGGTAAAATTTACCGGCTAATAACACTTCGCCTTGGTCATTCACATCTAAACTCGCCACTTGAGGGAAATAATTACCACCATTGATTTTCTTGTGCCAGAGTAGATTTCCTAAGGCATCGTATTTGAAGACTACTGTTTGCCCTCGACCAGTGCCATTGAGAGATTTGTTTTCACTTAAACTGATCTTTTGGCCCTGGCTATCTTCGAATTTCAATTCAAGTGTATAGCTTAATGCTAGATAAATATTTCCGGAACTATCGTGATCTGTGCCAATCACATAAGTCTGTCCTTTGCTCAGGAATTCGCGATGCCATTTCACTTTGAACTGAGGCGAGTAGGAAACTAAAAAAGCATCCCTTAAATCATTATTTCCCGCAATTCCCTTCACTGGACTTTTAACTGTAGGCTTTTCTGCAGCACCGACAAAATTGATTTGATCTTGAAAGTGTCCAGCAGCAATTATGGTATTGGAGTTCAGGATAAATGAAGATCTGAACTCTTTGGCATTGGCTCGGATATTCTGTAAGCCCCATAAGGTATCGATTTGGCTTCGGCCTTTAAGCCAAAGGGAGTTTTGATTCGTCTCTTGAAAGTAATCTTTTTGATGCACCTGATTTGGAGCTGAGGCAGTCCACACACTGTCTTCGTAATAGCCCACATAGAAATGCTGGTTATTGCTAAAGACCGCCATATCATTAATTTCATCGCTCTTCGGTCCTGAAATTTCCATCGAACGCAAGTAATTTCCTGAGCCTTTTCTAAAACCCATGAGCAATGCATCGTCCGCATGGTAATGACCGATTGTATGTAAGACACCTTGATCGGTAAAAGTAAAGGCACGATCATAGCGCAAGCCAAGCCAAAGGGTATCCTGGTCCAGGTAGAGGAAATTGGTGCGATCGACCGAATTTTTACCAATGAGTTTATTCCATTTAAATACACCGGCACTGTCGTATTGTACTAGAGCACAAGCTTGACTGTTTAATGATCCAGTATTTAAGGCGGGACTTTGGCCGGATGGGTCGAAGCTTACCGCTCCTTTAAAAACGCCGGTTAAGCTAAGTAGCGAATCGTGGTCCAAAGCCATATTTTGAAGGTAGATTCGTCCGTCCAAAGCAAGCTCCCATTTTAGTTGATGATTTTTTACTTTATAGATGATCGAACCCAGTAGGTTTTGGTGAAAATTGGCATTGCCAAGGGCTATAGAATCGGCGAAGTTCCCCATAAAGTAATAGTCATTATGACTGGAAACCTTGACCTTTTCAAAATAGGAGAGACCGCCAGAGGTTGCCCATACATCCATGGTATTTCCATTTTGGGCATTTACCAAAAGGGCACCAGCTGTATGTCCCGGGTTAGGGTTGTTAAGGGAAAAACCATTACCAAGATTGTTGCTTCCCCAATATTGACCAACGACCAAAAGGTTGCCGTTCGCATCTAACTCGATGTCCTTCGCTTCAAAAGTGGAATTGCCATTATAATAAGCTTTACGCCATAGTAGGTCCCCTTGCGGATTAAGCTTGAAAATTAAAAGTTTATAGACTCCAGAGTTTCCACCGACTATTCCATCGCTGGCATTAGAGTCTAGAACGATTTCTTCTAAGAAATAACCTGCCAGATACAGATTACCTAAAGAATCTTGTTCGATATCGGCAAAGCGGCTAAAACCACTGCTGTGGAAATGTTTTTTTCGAAGGTAATTCCCGTCTTGGTCGAGCCATAGAAGAAAAGGCTCTTCCATGTCACGAGGGGCATCATCCTTGGTCTTTTGAAAGGCTTGTCCTTGAAAACTAGTATCGGGGTCAAAATCTAAAAAGGAGCGAAAATGCCCCATGCTTAGCACTTCTCCATTGGGCGTTTCTAAAACCTTTTCCAGAATATTTCGGCCACTATTCCCAAGACCAATTAAGTTTTCTGTCTGTAGGCTCATGGCCTGAGACAGTAAAAAATTTGAAAATAAAATGAGATTGAGCAGGACTAAGAAATAGCGCATCAGGTAGGAATTTAGCAAAACAGATTATTCAAATCTACTACAATTATTTACTTACCGTAGCCTACATGGATAATAAGCCTTTATTGAAGCTCAGATAAATTACGTTGTCGGTTTACCTCATAAAGAACTGCGCCGGCCGCCACCGAGACATTGAGCGATCCTACTTTACCCAACATCGGTAATTTAATCACGGCGTCCGATGCTTTTAATCTTTCCGGAGCTACGCCTTTATCTTCAGATCCCATTATTATGGCTAGGGGACCTTTTAGGTCACTTTGGTAATGCAGCGCATTGGTCTTTTCGCTACAGGCGATAACTCGAATACCACTCATTTGGAGCCAGGTCACTGTTTCATTCAGGTTACTTTCTTTGCAAACGGGCAGGTGGTGTAAAGCTCCAGCCGAAGCTTTCATCGCATCGAGGTTAAATGCGGCCGAATTACGTAAAGTAGTTACTAAGGCATGCGCTCCTACTGCATCGGCGGTTCTGGCAATAGCCCCGAGATTGCGAACATCAGAAACGCGATCTAAAATTACGATCAAGGGATCTTCCCCTTTTTCGAAGGTGGCTTGAACGATTTCTTTTAAATCTACACTTTGTACTACCGATAGAGTAGCCACCACTCCTTGATGATTTTTGCGAGTAAATTTATCCAGTCTGCTTTTAGGGACTACCGTATAAGCTAATTTATGGGTTTTGATTTCGCCCCACAGCTCCTTAAACAGATTGCCTTTTAAGTTCTTTTGGATGTAAATCTTATCGATTTCTTTGCCCGCCTCAATGGCTTCTAGCAAAGGCCTAATACCACATAGGAGTTCGGCTTCGATATTGGAGTTGGTCGTAGTCATCTTGTTCTCTCCTAATGTCCTTGGAGTTATAAATATGTCCGCGTCGCCAAGCTTCAACTGCCTGACCCCAGCCATAACGGTATTGGGCACTTCGTTCTAGTTCGAAATCGTTGTCGCTAAAAGGATTATCCAATCGGATGAAATTGAAATAATAGGATAAACCTGAGCTTTCATTTCCATAAACCCATGCTTCTCCTGCACTGGAACGGTAGACTTTATTGGGCGGACCGTAAATGATGTATAAGATACCACGATCGGTTTTCCAGCCTTCGTGGTAAGAAGAGAAAAAGCGATTGGCCGCTTCCACTCTCTCGTAATAGGTTCGCAGCATATCCCTAGCCCGCTGTGCATTCCCCGCTTTGCGAATCCAAAAATCATCGATCCAATCGCGTAATTTATCGGGTTTATCCATCAGCGCTTGCAGCTCCTCATACTCAGATTGAGTAGTTAAATAGCGCAGTGGTTTGGCCATATCCGCATGATCGCCCACCAAAGGGAAATGGTCGTAGAAACTGTATAGTGTAAAACCAGACCATTGCGACGTGTCTAAGCGAAAGTGATAGAAGCCCGGTGCCTTTAAGGCCAAAACAGAATCGGCTGGAACTTTGAAAGTGGTGTCAGGCTCAATGTCGAAAGATTCGCTTTCGCGCGAAGAATAAGGGGGGAGGGCGAGTGGGAAATCCCTTTGGTAATAACTTACGTAGAAGAATTTAGGTTTTAAAAGGCTGTGCTCTAATTGGAATGGAACCTGGGGTGGTATATGGTTTTTATAAATGATGGCGCCTCCAGTATCCCTTAGAGAGAAGTAATTACCATTGTTGAGGTTATCCCTTTCCAAC
>CBFHJH010000003.1:129727-154511 GCA_965656185.1 Croceimicrobium sp. | reverse complement strand
GAAAGTGGGGCCGAAGCGCCATTTCTTGGTCGTTGTAGAGGTAGGATAGATTATTGGTCTGCAGTCCCTCCGGCCCTCGACAGGTCCAAAAAGCGCTGAATAGAAATCCTAAAAGTATCGCTCTACGCATAGTACAAATTAAAGAAAAAGCCGGGGCTTAAAAGCTGTTTACATACGACAAGTGCACTTTGGTGCTGCGATAGTCGTAAGAAGCCTCATTACTTTGCCCCACTGCCAGGAATAACGAAAAAATACCTCCATTAGTTTGAAAGTTAATCCCGGCACCCCAGCCGCTGTGGAAATCTTCGGATAAACCATCTAAGACTCGCTTTTGACTGTAGGCACCATCAAAAAACAAACAGAGGTAATCGAATGGCCCCAGCATATACCGCAATTCATTTCTGGCTAATCCGTAGGCATTGGAAAAAAGGCTCAATTCATTAAAACCTCTCAGACTGTTTATACCTCCCAGGCGCTCTAGTTCATTTTCAAAGAGAGGGGAGCCTCCTAAACCGGCCGAGCTGAAGTTTTGATGCCAGACCAAGCGTGACCCCATTTTCTGATAATAGGCAAATTCGCCCTGCCATGAATATTGCTGCCATTCTTCACCTTGGGCTTGTCGCTGGCCGCTGCCTAAATTGAGCATGATAGCATAGCCTTGCTGGGCTACGATCCTTTGGTCAAGTCGGATCAGGCGAAAGCCTAAATTAAGACCTAGGTTTTCGTAATCGCCCAAGGCTTGGAACTGATCGCTTGCATCATTGAGCGCATTGGAGGATTTATAGTTAAAGCCAAGGTCAAAAAAGGCTTGATAGGCCAAGCGGTAATTAAGGCCTAAGCCAAATTCTCGCCTTATAAAACTGCTGTCTTGCCTAAACAGGCTAAAATCGGTGCTAATACCAATTGGGCTCCCCCATAGATAGGGGTAAGCAAATTGCAAGGAAAAATCCTGCACATCGCTGGTAGGACTACGCCAACGTAAGCCGATCGACTCACCACGGTCGAAGGTGTTTAACAAGTTTAGCTTAAAATCTCCGTTTAAGGTTGTCTCACCCTCGGCCTCGGTATTGAGCCCTACGATTCCGCTTACCTGATTCGATTGTCGTTTTTGAAGGTAGAGGTAGACGTGACTTTGATCGGCATAGAAGGCTACGGCAGGTGGACGGCTAGCGCTGAGGTATTCACTGGCATTTAAGTTTTTCTCCAAATCTTCTAAATACCGATCGGAGTAGGCTCGGCCTTTTTGCCAGTCGATTTCATAACACAATAAACGCGGACTCACCTTTTCGTAACCTAAAACGACCAGAGAGTCGAAACTCAAATAAGGCCCTTTATTTACTGTGGCCTGGGCGTACAACTGCTCTTCTCGAATTAAATAAGATTCTATTTCGATACTAGCAAAGGGGTAGCCTTGGTCGGCCTCAAATTGAAGACTCTTCTCCAGTAAACTTTGCCAATTAGATTGATTAAGTACCAGATCTTTGGCAGAGTTTTTCCTATTATCAAGAATAATTTCTCCCACCTTAAGTTTAGCTCCAGTGTATAGAACGGAATCACGATAACTACAAAGCCAAAAACCGGCTTTTTGCATCTTAGTGCGCCAAGCCGAGGGGAGGGTTTGGCCCAGGCTATCCTTGCTAAGGATTGCCTTTGCTTCTTCAGCCCATTCGGTTCGGGGGCTTTCTACTTGAACTTGGCCCAAACAGGGCCAAGCAATGGCCATCGCTATGATGATATATTTTAACAAGGAAGTTTCCAGTTAATGGTTTTACGGTCCTTTTGCTTTAAGAATTCATTGCAACGGGAAAAAGGCTTAGAGCCGAAAAAGCCATGCCTTGCCGAAAGCGGTGAGGGGTGTGCCGAGCTGATGACAAGATGTTTTTCTGCATCGATAAGGTGGATTTTACTTTTAGCCCAATTCCCCCAGAGTATGAATACCATTGCTTCCTTTTTATCGGATAATGCTTTGATAACGAAATCGCTAAATTCTTCCCAGCCCCATTTTGCATGAGCCCCGGCTTTTCCTTCTTCAACGCTTAAACTACTATTAAGAAGCAGCAGGCCTTGCTCGGCCCAGGGACTTAGATCACCCGAAAATGCGGGTTCAATATCGAGGTCATTTTTTAATTCTTTAAAAATATTGCGCAGGCTTGGTGGTAATTTTTGCCCCATTGGTACCGAAAATGAAAGACCATGCGCTTGTCCTGCACCATGGTAAGGGTCTTGCCCTAATATTAAGGCCTTGGTTTGGTGGAATGGACATAAATCAAAGGCTTTGAAGCGCAGGCTTGCCGGAGGGTAAACTGTAGCCTCACTTTGGCGCAGTTCCAATTTTTTTAACAGTTCTTGAAAGGCTGGATCTACCCAGTAATCTCCTAGGATATCTTGCCAACCGGTTTCTTCAATATAGTTTTCAATAGGATAGGATACCACAATGTCCTTTTTGTAGTTATCTATTTAGGCCATAGGTTAGCGTAAAAAGTCTAACTTTGTTGCAAGCTATTTGAAAATATCATAATCCAAAAGAAGATGAAAAAAGTATTGGTTGCGGTGCTAATGATTTTAGGAACTCTAGCAGTACAATCTTGCGGGGGAGCAGAAAAGTGTCCAGCATATACAGCCGCACCAGAAGTTGAGGAGTTTAATGTATGATGTTAATTAGGGAACTTACTGATTCTGCTCAATTAGCAGAAATCGATGAGCTTTCCCAGCAAGGGCCTATTGTTGTTTTTAAACATTCTACGCGCTGTCCAATCAGCGCCATGGCCTGGAATAGATTACAATCTGCTTGGGATCGAGATCTAAATGATCTACCGGTCTATTTCCTTGACCTGATCGCACATCGGGCAACCTCCGACGCGGTAAGCGTCCATTACGGTATCCAACATGAGTCGCCTCAACTACTCTATATCGAAGATTCGAAGGTGGTTTACCAAACCTCCCACAATGGTATCAACGTTAATGATATAAAGGAGAAGTTTAATGCCTAGAACCCTAGTCTTGATAGCGCTTTTATTTGGCATTTCGACGGGCTTACAAGCTCAGCTCGATACCGATGCCGATTTTAAGCGTACGGTATACGACCGAGCCTATCAAGGGGGAATAATGTTTCATTCTAGGGGTTATGCCCTTAATGGAAGGTATTTAAAGTACACCGACGGTTATACTGCAAAGGGCTTCGAATTGGATCTGGTTAAAATTCGCCATCCTAAAGAAACTATCTCATCAGAAGACATTTTTAATAATTACCGTGGTTTTGTGAAGGGAAGGATTAATTCCTTTTACACCATTCGCATGGGATACGTTCAAGAGAATATACTCTTTGATAAGACCGATCAAGGGAGTATTTCCATGGCCTGGGTTTACAGTGGTGGATTGTCTTTGGGTCTATTGAAACCGATCTTTCTTAGCGTAGATGAGTTTGGCGATGACGGGGACTTACGGGTTAATATTATTCGTTACACTGGTGAGACTAATCCGGCCAATATTAATGGTGAAGCCAATTTTTTACGGGGAATTGAGGAAACCAAATTGCATCCTGGCGTCTATCTTAAAACAGGAGTGAATTTCGATTACCAGTTTTTGGATAAGAAAATCACCAATTTGGAAGCCGGTATCATCTATGATTATTTCATCAATGAGGTACCCATTTTTTATGAAGATGAAGTTGACGTAAACTGGAATGGCTTTTTTCAGTTATACATTACAGTGAATTTTGGTTATAAGCTTAACTAATTGATGAGCGAAACAACAGAATTAAAGGCTCCGCTTAAGGAGAAAAAGAATATTAGTACAGGAAAGCCCAAGTGGTTACGGGTGAAATTGCCTACGGGCAAAACCTACCGTAATGTGCGTAATCTGGTAGATAATTATGAACTCCACACCATTTGCGAAAGTGGTAATTGCCCTAATATGGGCGAGTGTTGGGGCGCCGGCACTGCCACCTTTATGATTTTGGGTAACACTTGTACACGTAGTTGTGGCTTTTGTGCCGTAGCTACGGGCCGACCTGATACTGTAGATTGGGACGAACCGGAAAGAGTGGCACGATCGGTTAAGTTGATGAAGGTAAAGCACTGCGTGATCACCTCGGTAGACCGCGATGACTTGCGTGATGGAGGCTCTATCATTTGGCGTGAAACGGTTCGTGCGGTGCGCAGAATGAGCCCTAGTACTACCATGGAAACCTTGATTCCGGATTTTAAAGGTGAATGGCATAATGTAGATCGCATTATCGATGCCGCTCCGGAGATCGTTTCCCATAATATTGAAACGGTTCGACGTTTAACCCGTAAGGTGCGTATTCAGGCTCAATATGACCGTAGCTTGGAAGTATTACGTTACTTAAAGGAAAAAGGTCTGCCAAGAACTAAATCAGGCATTATGTTGGGTTTAGGCGAATCAGAAGAAGAAGTTATTGAAACTTTAAGGGATCTGAAAAATGCCCAGGTTGACATTGTAACGATCGGTCAGTATTTACAACCGACACCGCAGCATCTTCCTGTGCAAGAATTTGTTACGCCCGAGCAGTTCGAAAAGTACAAGAAGATCGGCTTGGAAATGGGTTTCCGATATGTAGAGAGTGGACCATTGGTTCGTTCATCTTATCATGCGGAAAGACATATGTTTTAATTAAGTATTAAGTTTTAGCAATTATATTTGTCGCAAAGGATAAAAAAAACGGTATATCGAATGAAAAGAGGATTACTTTTCTCCATTAGTGGCCTGATGTTAGCAGGAGCAGCAATGTGGATTGGAAGCGCTACTAATTCAAAAGAGTATCATGAACCTCGTAAACAGGCTGAAGTCTACTCTTCAGACGCCGAGGGTTATGCAGAATATTTACATCGCCTACGTCGCAACCCTCAAACGGGAAAGGTTGAAGAAAGTGCGATTATCGCGGCTCGCCAAGAGGCCCAAGCTAAGCGTATGGCTAAAACCAGTTCTTCGCTCAACTTACAGTGGGAAGAAATGGGGCCAACCGATATGGGTGGGCGTACACGTGCAATTTTGTTCGATCGTAATGATCGTAATAAAATGTGGGCCGGTTCTGTGAGTGGTGGAATTTTCTATTCGCCCAACGCAGGCCGTAGTTGGATGCCAGTTAATGATCAGATGCAGAACTTAGCGGTAGTAAGTTTAGCTCAAGCGGCTAACGGCGATATTTATGCAGGTACTGGTGAGGAGATGTACATCTTTGTTTTTGATGGAAATCGCAATACCGGTACACGAGGTGATGGTATCTTTAAATCTACCGATGGTGGACAAACGTTCACTCAACTAAGTAGTACTGATCCTGCCGCCAATCCGAACCAAGGTTGGGACGCTGTTGGTAAAATCGAAGCAGATCCTAGCAATGCGAACCGCATCTATGCCGCTACTACCGATGGTCTTAAGATCAGTAACGACGCAGGTGCTTCTTGGACTGATGCTAATGCTGGCAATGGTCCTTGCCTAGATTTAATCGTAAGTAAGAGCGGGACCGTGATCGCTAAAGTTGGTCAGCGAGTTTATAAATCTACTACAGGTGATGTTGGTAGCTTTAATGAGCTAACTACTATAGGTGGTGACCCTGAAACTACCTTACCGACTTCTTCAGACCGTATGCGTTTTGCGATTTCTCCGCAAGATGAAAATTATATTTACGCATTAACAACTCAAGGAAGAGGCTTTAGCCGCTTGCATCAATCTACCGATGGTGGTACTACCTGGTCTTCCGTTGGGGAATCTTCTTCTATCTTAAATCCGATTAACCAAGCTCCTTTTGCGGTAGCAATGAATGTTGATCCAAAGGATAAAGAAAGAGTACTGATCGGTGGTCTTACCCTTTGGGAGTGGTCACGCGATGATGGCTGGTTCCAAATTGCTAGTCAAAGCTCTGGTAGCCTAAACTTTTACGTACACGTGGATATTCATGAAATCGAATGGAACCCACATGACTCTACTGAAATCTGGGTAGGCAATGATGGTGGTTTATTTAAATCAACCGACGATGGTTTCTCTTGGATCGAGGAGAATAAAGGTTATGCTACCATTCAATTCTATAATATGGATGTAGGTTTGTATGGAGATATGTTAGGTGGTACTCAGGATAATGGTACCATTTTAGTAGATCCA
This sequence comes from Croceimicrobium sp., assembly GCA_965656185.1. Classification (GTDB taxonomy): domain Bacteria; phylum Bacteroidota; class Bacteroidia; order Flavobacteriales; family Schleiferiaceae; genus Croceimicrobium. The sequence goes on along the minus strand of CBFHJH010000003.1, from coordinate 148,394 downwards.
GCAAATACTATTTCTACCAGCGGTGTGCGCACCGTGGGTATCACTCAGCCTAATGGTTTCGTAATTGATGGTGACGGTGCTTACACGGCCATTTCACACTTAGATCCGGAAGTTCGCTTCAAAGCCCGTCAGTACGGACAAATGGGACGTTCCATCAACACGGGAGAAGAGTACAGCTACTTCTTTAACAATCGCATGTCGGGTCGTTACAACTCTTTCTCTTCAGCTTTTGCTGATTTTACCGCACCTATGGTACTCTGGGAGAATTTGGATGATCCTAATTCTACTGACTCTGTATTCTTCACTGCCGATACAATCAATTTGAGTATCGGTTTTGGAAACGGAAATAATCGTTACACCGGAAGGTTTGTTAAACCTCAGTCTTCAACTAAGTTTATTCCTAGCACTTTCCGCGCAACTGCTGGTGGTCAGGTATTGACATCAGACGCCAGTGGAGCTTTAAGTGGTGATGGTACTGGTACATTCGATCCGGTAACAGGAGACTTTACATTAGAATTTGCTAATAATACTTCTTTGGAGATCCGGGCTAGTGTTGGTACCGAATATGATCCAGGCGCGCTTATCACCGTAGAAAGTAGAACCAATGAACTACCTCTTACACATACCCTGGTAAATGGTTTGGCTAATGGTGATACCGCCATGATTCAAGATCCAGTTCAAGCGATGTTTGCCGTTGGTTTAACGGCATACGACAATCCGTCTCAACCAGGCAACCAAGGTGGTGGTATCTGGATGTGTCGTGACATACTCTCTAATCGTACTCAGATTCCAGAGTGGTGGCACATTGGTGCACTTAATAATGAAGAAATTCCTCAAGCTATGGCATTCAGTCATGATGGCGATGCACTATTCGTAGGTACTAACACCGGACGAGTATATCGATTCTCGAACTTGACCAATGCTCGTAGCGAGGAAGATGCTGATATCGATATCGATTACTTACAAAACCCTCCTGCACCTAGTCAAGCAGTAGTGGAAAGCAGAGTGATCTTCTCTCAGCAAGGTCGTTCGATTACTGGATTCGGTATCGATACCGAAGACCCAGATCGTTTGATCATTACCGTTGGTGGATACGGTGGTACTAACCACATTTACTACACCGAGCAAGCTACTTCAGCTACGCTTACCAATAGTGGTTTTGTGGTAAAAGACGGTGATCTACCTAACTTCCCAGTTTATGATGCGGTAATTAACTACAATGACGCCAGTGGCGGTGAAGTAGTTATTGCAACTGATCTTGGTGTTTGGTCTACCAGCGATATTACGGCAAGCAATGTAAGTTGGACTCAGGAAGATGCTGGCTTTGCCAACGTACCTGTTTTCGATCTACTTCAAACTCGTACCATTCGTTATGATCTTAAAACCAATCAGGACTTTGAAGGAGCAATCTACGCTGCTACTCACGGTCGTGGATTCTTTAAGACTTCTACAACGGCAGATTACGTAGGATTAGAAGAGCAGGATATTGCGGCTTCCGCCGATCAGAATCAATTAGATATTTATCCTAATCCGGTAGTGGATCGCGTGAACATTAATCTTGATCTAGAGGCTAAAAGTGACCTTTCTATTAGCTTGAGAGATATGTCAGGTAGAATGGTGCGTAGCTTCAATTACAATGGAGTTAGTCGCGACACAGAAAGCTTAGAATTAAACTTGAGCGGACTGAAAAACGGAAACTATATCATAAGCTTGATTAACGGTAATGAAGTGCGCAGCACCAAGATGATCGTTAGAAACTAAGCGTTTTATATACCTTACAAAAAAGCCTTCTCCTCGGAGAGGGCTTTTTTATTATTAATTTTCTGCTATGAGAATTGCAATAAATGGTTTCGGCCGCATCGGACGATCTTTAATGCGGGTATTGAACGATTACCCACAGATCGAGGTAGTAGCTATTAATGATCTAGCCAAAACCGATAATTTGGCCCATCTCCTAAAATACGACACCACCCATCGATTATTTCCGGTGAGTGTGTCACATCGCGATGAGAAGCTTATAGTAGGGGAGCGAGAGATCCTTATGAGCCATGAGGCAGATCCGGCTCAATTGCCATGGGGTGACCTTGATCTGGACTTCGTCATAGAGGCAACGGGAAAGTTTCGCGAGCGAAGCAAACTAACCGATCATTTAAAACTAGCTAAGCGGATCATTTTAAGCGCGCCTCCACAGGATGAAATTCCCACCCTAGTTCTAGGGGTTAATGAACAGAGTATAAAGAGCAGCGACCGCATCGTTTCTAATGCTTCTTGCACTACTAATAGCGCGGCACCCCTCTTTAAAATTGTAGAAGATCTATGTGGTATAGATCATGCTTTTATTACCACCGTTCACAGCTACACGACCGATCAGCAGCTGCAAGATGGTCCTCACAAGGATTTTAGAAGAGGGCGAGCTGCAGCCGAATCAATAGTGCCTACAACCACCGGAGCGGCCAAGGCCATAACTCGAATCTTTCCGCATTTAGAAGGGTCTATTGGTGGTGCTGGAATACGAGTGCCGGTACCCGATGGTAGTTTAACCGACATAACCTTTACTATAAAAAAAACCACCTCGGTTGAGGCGGTTCATGATGCTTTTAAAAAGGCCTCTCAGGGCCCTATGCGGTCTTATTTAGGTTACACTGGCGATCCTATAGTTTCACGCGATGTGATTGGCTCTTCCTATTCTTGTCTCTACGACGAGGAGTTAACTACCGTGCTCGGACCGATGCTGAAAGTAGTGGCATGGTACGATAATGAAATGGGTTATTCCAATCGCCTAAAGGACCTTATGCTGTACTTAGAGCAAACCGTCTAGTAAGGCAGGCAGCTGACTAGGATGCAATTGCTTTTCTACGATCTTTCCTTCGCGATCTACTAGCATAGCAAAAGGAATGCTCTGTATGCCGTACTCACGCGCTGCAGCATTATTCCAGCCTTGTAGGTCACTCACATGGTAATCCCAATTTAGATTATCATCCTCGATCGCTTTAAGCCAATCTGCTTTGGGACTTTGTTGCTGAGGTAAACCATCTAAGGAAACACTCATAACGGTAAAGCCACGGTCTTTATATTGCTCGTACACCTTAACCAATTCTGGGTTAGCAGCACGACAAGGGCGGCACCAAGCGGCCCAGAAATCCACTAAAACTACCTTCCCTTTAAGGTCAGAAAGCTGCATTAGCTCTCCATCCGCATTGGCCATGGCAATATTAGGGGCCATCTTTCCAACTTCGAGAGCTGCTTGTCTGGCTTGCATTGCTTCTTGCGCTTTAACCTGTTCTTGAATCTTCTCTAATTGGGCATTAAAGTTTTCTGCATGAGGATTACCAGGATAGGCTTCCGAAATGGCACTGGCTACTTTTTCATAGTAATCCAAATGCTCTTCAGCGCGCACTAATTGACGATTGGCAACCGCCTGAGGCCAGATAAAGAGGTTAGCAAGATTCGCTGGATCCTCATCGATTAGGGCTAAAAGAGCCTTAGAAGTTTTTGCTAATTCGGCGTCGAAGGCCTGCTGCATTTCTTGACGCACCATGGGGAAATTAGCGCTGTCTTGATATTGACTAATAATATTTCCCAAACTGTCTACCCGTTGGGCAGAGGCCATCACAAGGTCATTCACTTTTTTAATGCGCTTGCTTTCTGCATTGCCTTTGATCTCGTAGCTGCGGTCTACCGAATTAGTAAGAGGCGCGATCTCGATCAAAATTTGTTCTCCGCCCTTGCTAAAGAAGGGTACTCGCATCCCTTCATTGGATACCATGAAGAAATCCGCGGTATCAACAGACAAGAGGTATTCGAAGTTACCATCTTCCGAGCGCAGGGTGTCTATAGTATTTACCGCTTGAGGTGAAAGTTGGCTGATGACCAACTCTTCTGTGCCTTTAGCACTGATCTTTAGGTCGGTTTTACCGGAACTTGGCGCTTGATCACAAGCATTGAAAATTAGGCTTAAGCCTAGGAGTAAACTTAATTTTTTCATTGAGTTCTTCTATTTTTCTAGGGTTTCTTGTACCAGTTTACTGGCTAGTTTAGGGTCTGCTTTTCCGCGAGAAAGTTTCATAACCTCTCCCATGAATAGGCCAGTTAATCCTTTTTTACCGGCTTTGTACTCAGCAACCTTATCGGGGTATTTGGCAAGGGCCTGATCTACCCAAGTTTGTAATTCGTCGGCATTGCTTTCCTGAATCAGGTTAAGCTTTTCGGCTAATGTTAAAGCCTCGCTTTCAGGCTCCTCCAACAGGGCTTTGAAAAGCTCACCATTGGCGGCCGTATTGCTCACCTTACCATCATCTACCAAAGCGATCAATGCTGCAATCGATTTAGCGGCAATGGGAAATTCATTGATATGTATGGCGCGGTCGTTAAGATGAGACTTAATCGTACCCATCATCCAGTTGGCGGCCGCTTTGTAATTTTCGGTGTGTCCGATAATCGCCTCATAGAACAAGGCAATTTCTTTGCTGTCGGTTAGGAGGGAAGCGTCATAGTCGCTTAAGCCGAGCTGGGTATATTTTTCAAACAACTCTTTAGGCAGCGGAGGTAAGGCCGAACGTACACTTTCGATATAGGGTTCTTTCACCTCTACCGGTTGCAAATCGGGTTCATTGAAATAACGGTAATCGTGAGCGTCTTCCTTATCCCTTAAGAGCTGCGTTTTTCCTCTTGCGGCATCGAAGGTAAAGGTCTGTTGCACCACTTTTCCACCGGCATCGATCAGAGCGATCTGTCGATTGATCTCATAGTCGATCGCTTTTTGAACGTTACGGAAGGAGTTCAAGTTTTTCACTTCTACCTTAGTGCCAAATTTCTCTTGGCCTACCGGGCGTACCGAGATGTTAACGTCGCAACGTAAACTTCCTTCCTCCATGTTACCGTCACTAATATCCAAGTAACGCACCAATCGGCGCATTTCAGTAAGGTATTGGTAGGCCTCATCACCAGTGCGAAACTCGGGCTCACTAACGATCTCTAATAAGGGCACCCCAGCCCGGTTTAGGTCGATCAAAGTGTTAAAAGGGTCGATATCATGCGAACTTTTCCCGGAATCTTCTTCCATATGGATTCGCGTAAGATTGATTTTCTTCGGATTCCCTTCTTCGTCCTTTATTTCAATATAACCACCATTGCAGATGGGGGTGAGATCTTGAGTGATCTGATAGCCTTTTGGTAAGTCGGCGTAGAAATAATTTTTACGGGCAAATTCATTGTGCTCACGGATCTGAGCCTTTACTGCGATCCCTAATTTCACTGCGGCCTCCATTACACCTTCATTGAACATGGGTAAAGTTCCCGGATGTCCTAAAGTGATGGGGCTGATCTGACTGTTGGGGCTCGCTCCGTATTCGGTGGCATCGCTAGAGTATGCCTTACTCTTGGTATTTAACTGAACGTGGATTTCGATCCCGATCACGGGCTCGAATTTCGCTCTTAGTTCTGGAGAAACAGTGTTATTTGCCATCTTGCAAAGATGCGAAATGAAATTGGCTATCTCTAATCCTTTTGGGCTGAAATCTTGCCTTCTACCTGCCTTTTCAAAGCGGCCGCGTCCTGATCAGAAAATTGATGTGCCACCGGTAAATAATAAAGCCGCTTCAATTTGCCCGCAGCCTCAAAAAGGAGACTAAGTTTTACATAATCCTTTTCACTGCATACCCAAGTTTTCTCGTCCGTAGGATCTTTGGCCCAAATCGAATCTAGATCTTCCCGACTAAAGTTATGGTGATCGCTAAAGGCCCAATGCTTTAAAATAACATGATCCTTCTCCAATTCCATCAACATAGGCTCCACGCGGGCGATACCGGTAATTACTTCGATCGCTTCTTTGTTTAGGCTTTCGCCGAAGCGATTACAGCAAGCTTCATAGCTAAGGCGAGCAAAATAAACGTCCGCCTTGCTGTAGCCTTTGCATTGTCTTTTAATTTCGGCCTTTTCTCCTTCAGATAGATCTGGACATTTAGTGATAATTATGGCGTCAGCTCTTTCGGCACCCTGGCGTGCCTCGCGAAGCCGGCCCATCGGTAAGATCCAATCTTCATAAAAAGGATCGTGATAACTAGAAAGCATGATCTGGAAATCACCTTTTACGTAACGATGTTGAAAAGCATCATCGTAAAGAATGAGGTCACAGTTTGCCGCTTCTGCTGCTTTGGCTCCAAGGGCGCGCTTTTCGCTTACCCATAATTTAGCCTGCGGAAATTTCTTGGCAATCTGCAAACTTTCATCGCCGTACTGCTGGGAATTCCCTTCGGGATCGACCATTAATAAACCTTTTGAACTCCGACCATAACCTCGGCTGATCACCGCTGGCTTTTTGGTCAACTTCAAACGAAGAAGGAATTCTATCATCGGGGTTTTACCGGTTCCGCCCACGCTTAGATTGCCAATAATGATACTGGGTATTTTGGAATGGTAGCTCTTTAGTACACCGCGATCGAAGGCCCAATTACGAATATGAGTTAGCAATTGGTATAGTACAGCGAATGGCCAAAGAAGGAAAGAAAATAATTTAAGCATGGATCGCATTTAATAAGCCATTTGCATCTTCGCGGTGAAACCAGCGGATCTCCGGTTTTCTTCTAAACCAGGTAAATTGGCGTTTGGCATAACGCCTACTATTTTTCTTAATTTCTTCAATGCAGGCTTCTTTGCTAAGTTCTCCCTCAAAGTAGGCGAAAAACTCACGATAGCCTACGGTTTGCAGACTGCTACGCATGGCATGCTCTTTAAGACTATACGCCTCTGCTTCTAATCCTGCTTCGATCATTAGGTCTACCCTCTGGTTTATCCGCTCATAGAGTTGGGCTCTATCTTCTTCTAAAGCGTATTGCTCTACCGCAAAGGGAAGTTCTTTCTTTTTTCGCTTTCTAAAGCTACTGTAGGTTTTTTGGCTATGTCTAATTACTTCAAGTGCCCTAATAACACGTTGCGGGTTGGCCCGGTCAACTTGTTCGTAATAGTCAGGGTCCTTTAACTTTAGTTCATGGACTAGTGCGCTTAAGCCTTCTTCCTGCATTTGCTGGTTTAGTGCCTCTCTCAATTCTGGAGGGGTCGGAGGGATGTCGTCGAAACCTTCCACCAAAGCCTGCAGGTACATACCACTTCCTCCCACCATAATAAGTTGGTCGTAAGTTTCAAATAGGGCTTGAATACGATTAAAGGCCTCTTCCGCGTAAGCGGCCGCATTTAAATCGTCAATCACGCTTCGATCCATGATAAAATGATGTCGCACTAATTTGAGCTCCTCATCACTTGGAGGCGCACTGCCAATTTTAAGTTCACGATAGAACTGACGCGAATCAAAGGAAAGGATCTCAGTACCGAGTGACTGGGCAATTTTAATAGCCATACCGGTCTTTCCAACCGCTGTGGGGCCGGCGATACAGATTAGTCTTTTAGAGTTTTTCTCCACAGAACTGGCAGAATTTTGCAGTTTCTTTCATGCCGGTCTTACCGCAGTTCTTACAGGAACCTGTTGCAGAATGCCCTAAATCTGCTTGGCTATTGCTGCGGCTTAATTCGGAGGTAACGATGCCGGTAGGTACGGCAATAATGCCGTAACCGAGGATCATGATCACCGAGGCCACTAATTGTCCGAAAGGGGTTTCGGGAGAAATATCTCCATAGCCCACCGTAGTTAGGGTTACGATACACCAGTAAATGGACACGGGGATGCTGGTAAAACCATGTTCTGGGCCTTCGATCATGTACATGGCCGTACCCATAATAAAGGTCATACACACTACCGCAATTAGAAATACTGCGATCTTATGGCGCGAGGCGTGTAAGGCACTCGATAGGACATTAGCTTCACCGAGGAAGCGTACCATTTTTAATACTCGAAAGACCCTGAGCAGGCGTAAACTGCGAATTACGATGAAGTACTGTGCACCACCCAGGACTATGGCCAAGAAAGTCGGGAGAATAGAGATCAAGTCGATTATGCCGTAAAAGCTCAGCGCATAAGAAATAGGGCGCCTTACGATCATTAAGCGAATGATGTATTCTACCGAAAAAAGTAAAGTAAAGGCCCATTCTAGGATGATAAACCATTCACGAAAGCCTTTTTGCAATTGCGGCACGCTTTCGAGCATAATTACGCCTAAGCTAGCCAGGATGGCGATCAGAAGGGCAACGTCGAAGCGCTTTCCCGCGGTGGTATCCGATTCGAAAATGATGTGATACCAATGATTCTTCCAAGCTTTGGGATGAGCTTCGGTCATAGATCACGTTTCTTAAGAATTAAAAGTCCGGAGAAGGCAAAAGCCAGACTATAAAAGATACTGAGTGAAAAAGTCTTCCAATCCAGCTTATCTAAAGTTTCCACATTTAAAAAGCTTTGAATATTGAAAAGTCGGCTAAAAGGTTCTTGAATAAGGTCTCGAGAGGGGCGGGTGGGTAAATATTCTTTGATGGGTTCCCCTAAATAAAAGCCCAAGGCCGGCTCCATCACATAATAGATCATCATAATGATAATGGCGATCGCGGAGCGCCGAACTAAAATACCGATGAAAAAAGCAAGGCATAAAATGAAAAAGACTTCGGCAAAAAAAGCGGCTAAAAAACTCGATTGATCGCCTAAGGCCAAAAGGTCCCAATCATTGTGGTACAGTCCCAATAAGCTTACAATCAATCCAAGACTGAGGCTGGATAGGAGGGCGAAAAATAAAACTGTACTAAATTTTGATATGAAGAATTGTTCGATTGATAAACCGTCGATTACATTTTGCCGAAAGGTGCGATTCTCAAATTCCATGCTCATAAAGAAGAGCATCAGGAAAGCGGGGATAAACTTAAAGAAGCCCGCAATGTAAGTGGTATTTTGCCAGATATAGGGTACTTTATAAAACCCTGCTTCGGTGAGGTTGGCCGGAATCATGGCGGTTACCATATTCATTTCATCGGGATCCGGCTTTTGCCCAGTGCCGAAGAGACTTAAGTTGCCAAAATAGGTGAGCGTTAAGCCTAAGAAGGCCACGAACAAGCCCATGCCGATCCAGAAAAAGCGATGCTTAGTAATTTTGAACCATTCGATTTGTATCAGGCGCATCATGGGCTAACCAATTTTAAGAAGCCTTCTTCGAGGCTTTGGGGTTTTAAGTTAAGGTGGGAGAGGAAGATACCGCGGTCTACTAAAAAGCGATTTAATTCCTCTGGGCTGTGTCCTTCACTCAGGCTGAGTTCAAGGTGTTCGGCTTCTACTGCTAGTTTTAATTTGTGAGGAAAAGCCTCGAGCGCTTCTTGCAAGGCCTTCATATTATTAGCCTTCAGCTCTACTCGGCCTTCGCTTTCACTAAGTTCTTTGGTGCTGCCTTGAAAAAGAAGGCTGCCTTTTTGTAAAACGGCAACGTGATCACAAACTTTCTCCACTTCAGCCAAAATGTGGCTAGCAATTATTACCGTGGTTCCACCTTGCCCAATTTCCTGAATCAATGTTCGTACTTCGGCAATACCTTGCGGGTCCAGGCCATTGGTGGGCTCGTCAAGGACCAGAACCTCTGGCTTACCCAGGAGGGCAGAGGCAATGGCCAAGCGTTGCTTCATACCCAAAGAGTACGTTTTAAAATTATGTTGGGCTCGATCCCAAAGATTAACTTGCTTCAAAACCACCTCAATATTAGGCTCTTTGATCTGCTTCAATTTAGCCACCAAACGCAAATTGTCTAGCGCATTCATGTAGGGATAAAAATTGGGTGTTTCCAAAAGGGCCCCTAAACGGCGCTTTGCGGCAGCCAGATCGTGGTTTTCAAACCATTGAAATGTTCCGCTATCGGCACGGGTTACTCCGAGAACGATGCCGAGCGTTGTGGTCTTTCCACTGCCATTTGGTCCGAGTATGCCGTATACCGAACCGGGTGGAATATTAAGATTCAGGTTTTTCAAGGCCTGAACCCGACCGTAGCTTTTATGGAGTGAGTTGATCTTTAAAATAGACTGCACGCTAAAACTTTAGGCTAAAATTTCGTAAATTAACTCACTAATATATTCATGTTATGGAAACTAATACCCGTAATTTCACACGAATTGCGAAGGAGGACCTTAATCGCCTTGTGTTTCCCAATGAAGATATACTGAAAACTAGGGAAGCCTTGGAACTGCGGCGAAGAATGCTTCACCGAGCCACGAGCTTAGGGAACCTGCAAAAACATAAGGTTTTGATCCGTTTTGAAGACGGGGAAGGTCTTAAAGAAGTTTACACCACCATTTGGGCGGTTACCGATAATAAAGTTTTGTTGAAGGCCGGAATGTTAATCCCGGTACATCGCATTCACTCGGTAGAAGTTAGCTAGTCGACGTAGTCATTTAGGTCATCAAATTCATCAAGGTCCATGTCCAGGTCTCCAAAGAGGTCTGATGGACCTTCATTTTCTTTTTTTTCTGGTGCCTCGGCTGGTCTTTGTCCTTTGATCTGAGTAACCTTAATACCTTCAGGATCTTCTTCGAGTACATTTATCGTCTCCACGTAAAAGGTCCACATCGCTAAGAAGTCGTAAAGATATAGCAGCTTACTACCTTTTTTACCCAAAATGTCGGAAACGCTGAAGTCTTCCATAACCGCCTGTTTATCGTCGAAAGCCATCATGGGGATTTCTTCGCCTTGCTCCCAATTATCATTGCTACGATAATAACTGGCCATTTCGCCACTTTCGAGTTGAAAGGACTTTAAGATGGCATCGTGTAATTGTAGCAGATCGGTATCATCCGGGACTAACAGATCGCGAAAAACGTCTTCCTCTTCCAGGTCTAAGATTATCCTTAAACTAATGCTCATTACTGCTCCTTAATTTTAATCCAATTTCCTGTGCCTTTTCTTTAATAAAGGCCAGTGCTTCATTATAATCATTTTGGATCGCACCATCTAAGATAGCATCTTTTACCGCGGTTTTCAAGACTCCGATTTGCGGACCAGGTTTGATCTCGAATAAATTCATGATTTCCTGACCGTCGATCGGTGGTTGGAAATTACGTAAGCGATCCTTTTCTTCCACTTCCTTCAGTTTACTGCGCACCTCAGCGTAGTTCTTAAGGAATCTTCTTTTTTTCTTTTCATTTCGGGTGGTGAGGTCCGATTCGCAAAGGGTCATCAGATCATCAATGTCTTCTCCCGCATCGAATAATAGGCGCCGGGCAGCTGAGTCGGTGGCGTGATCTTCGGCAACGGCTTGGGGACGTGAAGAAAGCTCTACCATTTTCTTAACGTAGCGCAGCGGTTCACCCAAGGGTAGCTTGAGACGTCGAAATATCTTCGGGAGCATTTTTGCACCGATAAATTCGTGGGAGTGAAAGGTCCAACCGGTACCTACCACAAACTTTTTGGTGCGCGGTTTACCTATATCATGAAATAAGGCGGCATACCGTAACCAGACATTTTCACTCCTTTCGGCGACATTATCTACTACTATGGCGGTGTGGTAAAAGTTATCTTTATGGCTCTGGCCTTCTTTTTCTTCTACTCCTGCCAAGTCTACCACTTCGGGTAAGAAATGTTGCAATAAGCCCGTTCGGTAAAGAAGGATCAAGCCTTTGGAGGGTTTAGGCGAGGCCATGACCTTGTGAAGCTCATCCACGATCCGCTCCATGCTTATGATCTTCAATCGTTCATGTTGTGAGCTGATCGCAGCCAGGCATTCTTCAGTGATGAAAAAGTCCAATTGACTGGCAAAACGGATAGCTCGCATCATGCGCAAGGGATCATCTGAAAAAGTAATTTCCGGATCCAAGGGGGTGCGAATTATACCATTTTGAAGATCTTCCATGCCCTGGAAAGGGTCGAGCAGGTCACCGAAATTTCCTTCGTTAAGGCCCAAGGCCAAGGCATTTATGGTGAAATCACGCCTTTTTTGATCATCTTCCCTACTGCCGTCCTCTACGATTGGTTTTCTGCTATCACGTTGGTAAGATTCTTTCCGAGCACCTACGAATTCGAGCTCCAGTTCACCATACTTGATCTGGGCCGTTCCGAAGTTTTTAAACACATTGACTTTCGGTCCGCCTAACTTTTTAGCTACCGCTTCGGCCAAATCAATTCCGCTGCCTACCGCAACAATATCGATATCTTTAGGGTCCTTGCGTTTTAGAATACGATCTCGCACATATCCGCCTATCACATAGGCTTCCAGGTTTAATTCATCCGCGCAAGCGCCAATAAGCTTAAAGATATCTTTGTCTAGAAACTGCACCAAAACAATCAATTAGGCTTAGAATACTTTTTCGGAGAAAATGCTGAGAACGATAAAAATGATCAAGGCAAAGTAGATGCCAATGTGACTGCGTTTCACTTTGTACTTAATATCCAGAAGCGCTTGATCCTCATCATCTAATTCCACCGGATACAACATAGGGAAAAGCAAGAAGGCCTCCCAACGTTGCTTCCTTAATGCTTTATCAGACCAATCAAAAAACAAAAACTTGCTTATGGCTTCAGGCTTTTGCTTGGCTTTAACTTGAAGGTATTGCAATTGCAGTCCCATCTTGCGATAGAAAAGGAGCAGAACCATCAATACGGTAAAGGCAATAATTGAAATAAATAAAAGCTGCATGGAAGAAATTTGCGGGGCAAAAGTAAGCCTTTAATTGGCAACAGGAAACCGTAGCGGCTTAGCTTTGGTAATGTTCAATTGTTTTTGCAGCCATTCGTTCAGGGCTAAACAGACTTAATTTTGCCGAAGCACGATCAATTAATTGTTGGCTTAAATTTGGGTCCATCTCAATCTTTTGCACCGCTTCAGCAAGAGCTTTAGCATCTTTACAATCGGCCAATAAACCAGTTTTTTCGTGCTCCACCATCTCGGGAATGCCACCCGCTCGAGTAGCAACTACCGGGACCTTAGCGGCGAAAGCGTCTAGCACACTAGTACCTAGCCCTTCCATTTCGGAGGTGAATAAGAAACAGTCCAGGTCCTTCATTATTTCAGGTACATCCTCGCGAAAGCCCAGAAACTCTACTTTATTGGCAATGCCCAGTTGTTGGGCTAATTCCTTTAATTCCGCTTCTAATTCACCTTTACCGGCAATGAAGAATTGGTAATGGTCTGATTGCTCCAGCAGATGGGCTGCGGTATGCAGGAATGTCTTCTGGTCTTTGTGACCTACTAAAGCGGCGATATTCCCCACCCAAAAATGATCTTTCAAGGCAGGGAATTCGCTTCTTAACTTCCCCGATGGGGCCGCTATGAAGCGTTGGGGATCATTGGCCGAATGGACCGTAAAAACTCGTTCTGGAAACCGAATAGAGGCTTTAAGGATGGAAGCGATTGCATCACTCACTGCCAAATACCTTTTTACCCCTGGATAGTTGTATTTGAACTTACTAAGCCAAGACTGAGCTACCGGGAAGTCTACCCGGCGTGATACGAATAATTGCGTCTTGGCCCCAAAAAAGGCTTGTCCATAAACGGCGAACCCGTGGGCATGAGCGTCGTGAGCATGCCACATTTGATATCCATCCGATCCCGCTATTCTTGCTAATCTTCGGGCAAAGCTGAAGTCTAGGGAACTGCGTTTTTTTAAGGGATAAACCTTAATTCCTTGGTCATTGGCCCATTGATGTAAAGGTGCATCTTTAATACAAGCAATGGCCTGTGGCCAATCACGCTTGGCTAGTTCTTGGACTAGGTAAGCGATCTGTTGCTCGCCGCCTCGCCAAGAACGAGCGGTGGAAATATGAAGGAGTTTAGGCTTGTTCACTCCTCTGTATATTAAGTAGTTTCCTGTATTTGAGGTAAGTTGCGTAGGCAGACCATCGCGCTATCATCCAACCTTCTTTTCCATCCAGAAAGCCCATTTTAATTATATATCCACGTAGAAACTTCAAAAAGGGCGAAAAGATCAGCTTCAAGAAATTGGAACGTTTACCATTGGCAAAAGCTGCCTTTGATGAAATATCGGTGAATTTCTTGATCTGATTAAGGTGCTCCTCAAAGCTATAAATGCTGTAGTGCAATAAATGTCCTTTCAATCTTTTAATGCGACTACCTTCCTGCATCAGAAAGGTATCGTGGGGGTTTTGTCCTCCCCAAGCTCCCTTGCGACTGTCCCAAAGTCTTAATTTCGGATCTGGGTACCACAAACCGTGACGAATCCACTTACCACAATAATTGGTGAGTCGATTCAAATAATAGGCGTCTGCTTGCCAATCTGATTTGACCTTCATGATTTCTTCGATCAAATCCTCGTCCAGCGCTTCATCGGCATCCAAGCTTAGCACATGTGGGAATTGCGCTTGGCCGATCGCCCAGTTTTTTTGTTCGATATGCCCACTGAAGGCGTGGCTTACAAAACGCGCCCCTTTTTCCTTCACAATTTCCTCTGTGCGGTCTTGGCTAAACGAATCGACCACGACGATGTCATCCGCTACTTTTTGCAGAGAATCTAAACAGCGCCCGATATTGCGCTCTTCATTATATGCTATTATTACCGCCGAAATTTTAGGCATGGGCCTTCAGATCCTGATAGGTTTGCATCCATTGCGTAGCGATCACTTCTGGATGAAATTGTTGCACAAAGTTATAATTCTGTTCAATCGCCTTTTCACGACGATTCGAATTCCAAAAATGCAATAAAGCTCGCTTTAGTTCTTCAACATTGATGGAATTTACCAAATAAGAACCAGGGCCCGCCACTTCTTTTAATGCCGAGTTATTTGCGGTAATAAGGGCGGTTTTGGAAAACATAGCTTCGAGCAGAGGAATTCCGAAACCTTCAAAAATGGAAGGGTAAGCCATTAATTCGGCCATTTGATATAAAGCGGCTAGGTCGGCATTATCATCAATCACCAACCGACGCACCATTTTTTGCTCAGCTTCAGAAAGGTCATGGTAAAATTCGCGCCAATAAGCCGTTTCTCGGCCCACTAGGATCAAGGGAATGTCCACTTCTAGGCATGCCTTCGCTAAAATAACGGGGTTTTTTCGGGCTTCTAAACTGCCTACGAACAGCGCAAATTGCTTAGGTAGACCATGTTTTTTACGAAGCCCTGTAAATCGCTTATGATGATCTTCTAAAAATACTTTTTGGCAGGACTGACCGATAACCTTGATCTTTTCAGGAGGAACCCCCAAGAGCTGAATAAGGTCTTCCCGGGTTTGCTGACTTATCGCAACGATAAGCTTGGCTTCTCTGGCAGCTTGCTGGGCCTTCCTTTTATAAATCTTACGATCGATGGTTTTATACAGTTCGGGATAGCGGATAAATATGAGGTCATGTACGGTGAGAACGCTAGCGATACCGCGCTTTCCCAACCCTTTGGGTAACTCTCCACTTAAACCATGAAAAATATCTACCTGGTCTCTTTTAGCTTGCTTACTCACCAAGGATCTGCGCCATAGTTGCGCATAGAGCTTATTTTGTATACCCGGTCTAATTTCTTGAGCTTTTGCTTGCTCGAAATTTATTTTCCCCGGCCAAGGATTGTAGAGTAAGAATTCATTGCGAGGGAAATACTCGTTTAGCGCTTCAATGAGATTACGGCCATAATTGCCTAAGCCACTGCGATTGTGGAAAATTCGCTTTGCATCGTAGGCAATTCTCATTAAGCCAGTTTCCTAAGTTCAGATTTCTGATAGATGGCCACAGCTTTGCCTTTCAGCTTTAAGCTTTTGAAAGGATAATTAGCAGCCTTGCTATGTAGTTGGAGATCTGACCATGAATAGTCGAGCTCAGGGTCGAAAAGGCTCAGTTCTACTTTAGCTCCTTTCTCAATTTTCAGATCCCTTTGGTAGTCCAAGATCTTCCGTGGACCCTGGCTTATCAGTTCGATGATTCGATCCAGACCTAATTCCGATCCCCATTTGGCATTAAGGGCTCCAAAAAAGCCTTCGAGCGTCGCTGCGCCAAACTTGGCTAAATCGAACTCGCAGCGCTTTTCTTCGATAGTGCGGGGTTGGTGATTACTGGCAATAGCACTGAGGCTGCCCTTTTTTAGGGCTTCGATCAAGGCTTTTTGATCGGCTTGACTGCGCAGGGGAGGGTAGACCTTTAAATTGCTATCATACTGCTTCAGGTCTTCTTCGCTGAACAATAGGTTCATTAAATTCACATCGGCGCTTATCGCTTGGCCCGCCGCTTGCTTTTCCTCAATTATCTTTAAAGCTTCTGCTGAGCTGATCGCCTGAAAGTGAATAGGAGATTGGCAGTACTCAGCTAGGGCAATATCGCGGTTTACGGCTAAACTTTCACTTAAGGCCGGAATACCTTTTAATCCTAGCCAAGTGCTCTTGTCACCTTCGTGCATTTGACCGTTGGAACGGATGGTTTTATCTTGGGATAGTATTTGAAGGGCTGGGCCAATTTCGCGATTATACAGCAGGGCCAAACGCATGAGGGCACTGTTGGATACAGCGGAACCACCGTGCGAAAAAGCTATAGCACCGGTAGCTTTCATATCGTAGACCTCGCTGAGCTCTTCTCCTTTAAGATCCTTACTAAAGGCAGCGATGGGCAACAGATTTACCATTTGCCCTTCAGCTTGTTTGAGGAGGTATTGAACCGCAGCTTTATTGTCTATAACCGGATTAGTTTCAGGACTGAGGGCAACCGAGGTAAAGCCACCACGAGCTGCCGCCGTCGCTCCGGACTGAATATCTTCCCGATCTTCATTGCCCGGATCATTAAAATTGGCTCGTAGGTCCAACCAGCCAATACTAATATGAAGGTTAGGAGCTTCAAATACTTCAGCTTCGGAATCTTTTAGCTCTGATCCGATTTCTAAGATCTCACCATTTGCAAGCAGAAGGTCTACCACTTGAAGGTGATGAGAAGAGCGTGAGTCAATTACTCGCGCTTTCTTGATGAGGTATTTTTGCGCACTCATGTTGTTCTTTTCCAAAGTAATATCATTTCCAGGCTGAGGAAGAGCAATACGGCAAAGATAAAACTTGACCCTAAGCTATTATCCTCTTTTGCGAATCCCGCTTTAATTTTAGCTATATCTTGAGCAGAGTTCACATCCCGGATAATAGCTGAATCATTAAAAAAGTCGCTTAATTCCTCCAAACTCAAAGCACTAAGGTCACTTTCGCGTTTATCAATATTCAAGGCTAGGTACGCGACTTTTTGCTCATCCTTCATTAGCGGATAGTGGCCGGGCTTTAGGTTAAGCTCATCACTAAATACTTTGATCTCCGATCGATCATTTTCCTGGCGAGGAATAATTGACCCATCTTTTAGAGCAATGCTCAATGGGCTTTCATTCGATTCATCAACCCGAAAGTCCTGATAGCCGCCGGCCTCGCCTAGCTTAAGGAAATAGTGATGAGATTCTTCCTGAAATAACGCGGCATTCACAAGTAAAGGAAGGAAGCTTTCATGTTGTGCAAGATCACTGGAAGCGACATCCATTCTACTGAGGCTGAAAAATACTTGAGCATTTTCAAAGGGTTTTCGCGCTACTAAGGGACGGTCTCCACTTAGGCTGATCAGATCTATTACCGTAGTTCCTTGTAGTTTGAGGTAAGCCTTGGTTTGGGCCAGGCGCGGATTATTAATTTGCTCCACGAAAGCATCTTGGAAAAATGGGTCATTATAATTGATTCGGCGTGCTATTGCGCTGTCTTCGGTCCATTTTCCTTCGCTACTAACTTGAAAGCGAGCGAGGATATCTTGAAAAGCCTTAGCCGATTTTCCTGGCAACAGCCAAAGGTTGGAACCTTTCCGCAAATGATTGGTAAGGTTTTGTGCTAAGCTTTCTATTGCTTCATCACTTTGCAAAAGGATAAGGTCGGACTGTTCAAAAAACTCATAGTCGATCTCCTTAGGCGAGTCCTTTCGAAATTCGAATAAGGGGGCTTTAAAAGGAAGTTGACCAGCTAAATCATCGTATTCACTTATCAAATAAACCTTCCGTGCCGCTAAATTCTGAAAACTAAAATAGAAGCGATTATCATATTGGGGTTGTCCTCGATCAATGCTTATCGCTACTCTATGTGCTTTTCCCTGGGGAACTAAAAAGGGGAGGCTTATGCTTTGTAAAGGAGCTTCGTTAAGATCTATCAACTGCGCAGAATAGAGGCTATCGTTTAGTTTAAGTTCTAGACTTATATTTTCTTGTGGTACCCCACTTTGATTTCTCAAGAAGACCTCGATTTGTTGCTCCATCCCCGCTACAAAAATGGGCTTACCAAAGGCCAGAGAGTCTATGGCAATGTTTTTTCCGCCTTCGTTTGCAATTAAAGGAATAAGATTGAGCTGCTCTCGATCAAGCGGTTTTTGATTTTCATCCAATAAGCTATTTTGAAAGTCACTGATTAAAAACACCTCATGCTTCGCTTCATCTACATAATTGTTGCGGATTCGTTTTAGGCTAAGATCGATACTTTGAAAGGAGGATTGATAGTCCATCCTATTCAGGAGGTCCAAAGCAACTTTAGGCTCATGAATTCTTTGATAAAGCGGTTTTCCATCATTACTAAGCACTTGGATTTGTGCTTGTTCCGGCAGTGATTGTATAATTTCAAGCGCGATTTTTTTGGCGACATCAAAGAGTGTACCCTCTGAGCCGTTTCGTTTCATGCTGAAGCTATTGTCGACATAAATGTGATAGACCGTATTTTCAAAATCCTGTTCTTCCGAACTAAGCCATTGGGGCTGAGCAAAAGCCATTACGAGTAGACTTAAGGCCAGGGCACGCATGGCGAAGATCAACCAATAACGGAGTTTCTTTACGGCC
>CBFHJH010000003.1:107467-129628 GCA_965656185.1 Croceimicrobium sp. | reverse complement strand
AGACTCGGCGCTAAAGTCGTGGAGACATTCCTTAGCGTAGCCGTGACCGCTAAGTCGGGCTAGAAATAAGTTGGCCCCTAATTTCTGGGCGATATTACGGTGAACCGGCGCTCCTTCAGGATGGGAGGCCGAAAAACCATGCAGGTATAAAATGGCCCACTCCGTGCGGCGGATGCTATCGTCATGCCATTCGATTTTCGCTTCATTTCCTGGCCTGAGGTCAAAGGCAGCCTCTTTGCGTAAAAGAAAACGGTCTAAGCTATCCAGCGACTGAGGAACTTCCACCAATTGGGAGTCGAGCTCTAAGTAATCGGGTTTAGGACCGGCATAGTATGCCACTATCAACAGGCTGATGACCAGTAAAAAGGGTAAATATTTTTTCATCTTTCGATCGCTTCACAATCTTCGAGGATGTAATTGAAATCATCGAAGTTCTCGGAATTGAGGATCAATTTACCCTTTATATGCAAGACTTCGTCGGTTTCAAAACGACGTGGCTTTTCTTTGAATTTTAATGAGATGACGCTTTCAGGCCCTGCACCACCGCAGAAAAAGCAAGCGCTAAAGGGATAAGCGGAGAGGGCATATTGACCTCCGTCCACGTCCAGTGGTATCATATATCCTTTTATGACCACTTCCTTATCATCCAAGGCCTGCACTTCCATCGAAAACTCGGGAATGAGATACCAAGCTTCATATTCCTCAAAATATTTATCTACGAATTCGACCTTAGAAAGAAGCTTCCAGTCGATCATTCGCGCTGCCTTCTGGGCCTGTAGCCCCAGGCTTAGAAATACTAGTATGATCAATATCAATTTTTTCATCCAGAGACGCGTGCGTTTTTAAGGGTGAAAAAGAGCCCACTGCCATTGCGGTTTAAACTGAGCTCTCCGACTATAGGTAGAAACTTATCGGTCGCAAATCGGCCCGGATCCTCTTCAAATTTAAGTTCGATCACCGTTTCGGGTCCCGCATTACCACAAAAGAAACAGGTGCTAAAGGGGTTTTTACTTAGAGCATAAGTATTGGCTTCAACATCAACTGGGATCAGATAACCGGCAATAACCACTTCTTCGCCTTCAAACTGACTTTCTAGAATTGCAGGGAATTTTGGAAAGTACTGACCGGTCTGAGGATCCTGATCATAATTGGTCATGGCTAAGACTGGCCAGGCTAAGCTTTTCTGGGCAAGCGCTTCAGCCGAAAGGCTAACTAGCAAAAGGAAAGCGAGGGACCTAAGCATTTTGTAATGATTTAATAATGTTAATGCGATAAGCGTGCCAAGCCGGAAGTACAGAAGCAACACTTACGATTACTAATAAACTCAAGAGTGTGTAAAGGGTTTTCGAGTCCCAAATGAGATCGATCCACGGACTGCGATAGGCTGGGCTCAGGTATTCGGCAATAAGGGCGAAGCTAATTAGATTGAAAGTCAAGGCTAGCAAGAAGGCTAAAAGCGCTAAAATGAGACCTTTAGCAAATACCAATTTTAAGATCTTATGCCGTGGACTTCCCATGGCTCGTAAAAAGGCCAGCTGCGGTTCATCGTCCTTGAGACCTTGGAATAAAGCTAGAAAAACACTCAAGGCCGCAATAATGATCATCAGATAGGCGAGGATGTTGAGGAATTTCAAACTAGTAGCGGTAAGGCTAAATAAGCGATTGATCTCAATGGCCGGCAAAGCTGCTTGCATGGGGGTATTTTTATTGACCATGCGCGGCAAAGTAATATTGGCCATTGGACTTTTGAATTGCAATAATCCCGCGGTGATCTCTTTGGGCCCTTCTTGATGATGGACCTCCCAAAGCGAGGCGATTGGACTAAGGATCAACTCATCTAAAACAGTTCCGCTGGCTTTGTAAATTCCTACTACTTTAAAGGGGTGGTGATGGTGTTCGCCTTCTTCCTGCAAACCATGTGATCCTTCAAAGCGGTCGCCTACTTTTAAACCGGTAGCTTCCGCTACGGCTTGCCCCAAACATACTTCCATTTCTTTAGTAAAAGGCCGGCCTTCTGCTATTTCCAAGTCATACCATTGGGCGTAGGTAGAATCAGTCCCTACGATACGCCAGGAGCGGTAATTGTCGCCGTAGGCCAATGGGACTGCCGACTTCACCAGGGGGTTCTTAGCTAATTTCTCAAATTCAGATAGTGGAATGTTACCAGTTGGTGGATCGATATGGTAAACCGATGCTAATATGATTTGCAAGGGACTGCCCTTGGCGCCGACCACCATGTCGATTCCCTTGATATTCCGCTTAAAACTAGATTCAAATCGTTCTTGGGCATTTAACAAAAGCAGCACTAATCCAGTGCTAAAGGCTAGGAGAAGGATGCTCAGCAAGCTGTTAAGGGCCCGGTGACTTAAACTCTTGTACGCAGTACGCCAAACATTCATAATTGATAGCTTTTCGAAATCAATGATTTAAGACGGGCGTCGTGGGTTACTACCAAGAGCGCGCTGTTTTGCTTTTCACACATTTCTATTAGCATGGAGCCTACTAGTTCTGCGTTTTCATCATCCAAAGCAGAACTTGGTTCATCGGCCAATAAGATAGGGGGAGATTGCAACAGGGCCCGCGCAATCGAAGCCCTTTGTTGCTCACCGATACTACAGTCGGCCGGCTTCTTATGCCTTAAGGGATAAATATTAAGTGCTTCAAAAAGTTGATGTACCCTCTCTTTTTTGATTTTAAGACCTTGGTAAGAGGAAGA
Source organism: Croceimicrobium sp. (assembly GCA_965656185.1). Classification (GTDB taxonomy): domain Bacteria; phylum Bacteroidota; class Bacteroidia; order Flavobacteriales; family Schleiferiaceae; genus Croceimicrobium. The sequence continues at coordinate 126,912 of CBFHJH010000003.1, read as the reverse complement.
TAGGAGGAGGTTTTCCTCTAGACTTAAATAGGGTAGAAAGAAGCTTTTCTGAAAAACCAGGCCGTAATTTTCGGCTCGAAACTTTTCTTTGGCTCCTCCTTTGATAGAGGCCAGGGATCTCCCTAAGACCTTTATGTCGCCCGTTTGAATCTCTAGCAAGCCTGCCAATAGGTTGAGAAGGGTCGATTTACCACTGCCAGAAGGACCAAGTAGCAAAGCCGCCTCGCGCGACTCTAAATTTAAGTCCGGAAATATCAGGGTTTCCTGATTGGGGTAAGTGAATTTAAGTTCGGAACTTTGTAAGACCATTGCACAAAACTACTAAGAAAGCGAGCATGAAAACACTTGTGGTGGGCGCAAGTCCCAAAACAGAACGATATTCTAATATTGCCATGCATATGTTACATGAGCATGGACACGAGGTATTGGCTTTAGGGCGTCGTGCGGTAGAAACGCATCCGGTAGATATAGTAGATGGTTTTCCGAAATTTGAGAAGGTAGATACAGTAAGCTTGTACGTGGGTCCACGCAATCAGGCAGACTACATTCCCTATATTGTCGATTTAAAGCCACGTAGAGTGATTTTTAATCCAGGTACGGAAAATCCTGAATTTTATCAAGCGCTAGAGAAAGCGGGAATCGATTATGAGATTGCCTGTACTTTGGTGCTCTTGCGCTCGGGGCAATATTAATAAGCGCGGTAGTCCGCCACTTTTTCGCCGTCGATCATGATCTCGATGTTTTCTGGTCCTTGGGTGATCTGATCCAAAGAAAAATACTCCTCGGTCTCGATCAACATTTCACAGGGTCCCGCACCGCGAATGCGTAGACTCAAAGTTAGCACCGAGCCCCGTTTGGCGGCCGTCTGGCCCTGGATGACCATCAATGGCTCACCTTCATTGCAACCACTGTATTGGTGCTTGATCTTCAGGCAATTGCCCTGAACCACTGCTTCCAGTACCTTACTAGCATTAAGGTCTTCCTCCTCCAAGCCTTCCAACTCTGTATAAAGGGCCAAACAAGCCACCTCATGCTCTATCGAAGGCTCTTGCTCCTCGGAAGATTCAACTTCCTCCGTGGCCATTTCTATTTCTTGCGCACCGGGTGTTTTATGCCAGCTTTTACATGCGCTAAAACTGAAAATTAAGATCGCAGAAGGAAGAATGGCGCGTATCATGGCTTTATAATTTTATAGCGGGTCATTTGCCCAGCCTGAGTTATTTCAAGGAAATATAGGCCGCTTTCGCGGAATGGAAAAGGGATGATAAGTTCTTTTTCAAAATAGGCCGGAAAGTACCGCTCGTTTCTGCTTCGTCCGTCTAGACTTAACCACCGAACTTCAATGGTGGCGCTCAGATTGGTGTATCCCGAGAATTTCACCTGGTTTTTTTGAATGGGGTTGGGGCCTAAGGTCCATTGAGAGGTCGTAGGAGGACTTAAACTGTCTCCACGGCGCATACCTCCTAAGGCTAAGGTTTGACTGTTTAGCGGGTCTAACCAAGGTTTCAATTGCTGAGAAGGCACATTGCCATTTAGATCCCAGTGATAATAAAATGAACCAAAATAATCAAGTGCATCGGGTTTCTCACAAGAGCTCGATCCACCGGTTAAGGTGCCGCTTACGAGTTGTTGTTGATCGTAAATAGCGCTGCCACTGCTGCCTGGTTCGGTGCTACCATAGCCACCAGAATTCGCCGACCATTCTACTAACCAATGCGTTTCTTGATCTATATCCCCAAAGGTCCCTGCTTCAAGGCGCCTACGATAAGTACTAAGCTTCATAATATCTCCCGCCGGGAAGTGCAGGCATTGTCCGGAAAGTGGATTTATGGCACTGCGATTCCAGCCCGCCCAATAGGCATCGAAGTTGAGTGGGATAGGCTCATTTAGCTCCATCAATAAAAAGTCGGAACCGAAATCACCACCATTATCATCACTGTGTGCAATGAGGCTAGCCCCGATCAAGCGATCTTTGTTTATTCCATTTGGGGTCGCTGGGTTTTGACAAGAGCTGCTGTGGTAATTGAAGGTAAAAGCCCAGCGGTCAAAATCAAATCCGCTGGTGAAACTGGGGGTCAAAGCGCAATGCTCGGCGCTTAGGATATAGCCTTTATAATCCCCTGCGGTATTATTCATCAAAGTTCCACTGCAAAAGCCAGCCAAATTGCTATTGATCCACAGTATATGAACTGCAGCATCGATTAGTGGGTTTAAGCTATCCACGCAAAAGGGGTTTATTTGGCAAGGACCTGCGTCGCCAAATTCGGCCAGATCTTTGCGCGCAATAATGCGACCGTCTATGGAAACTGAGGAGTTTCCGTATGGAGGTAGATCTAGTATTTCTAGTTGAACTTCCTTATAGAGCGGTCCTAGTAAGATTTCCTTTTGTCCTCGAAATAGGTCCCCACTTTCATTACCGATCAAACGGTCTTCGGAAGATAGTTCTGAACTTAAATACCAATAGCTGGGGAAGTCGTTTCGGCCCAAATTGAATTTACCCTCGGTTTCTTCCAGTGCGCTAGTAGATATTGGAATTTCAAGTGCTTGAAACGTGCCGATAATGGCTTTATCGGGATATTGATCAATAAGCTCTCGAATGCTGTTTTCTAGGCTATCTGGCCTTTGAAAGGGGAGATTGATCTGATTGGTCCAATTGCTGCTTTGCGCCGAGCCACAAAAGGAAAGGCCAAGACTAAGTAGAACTAGATAAAGCGGAGATTTAGGAAAGCAATTTCTGACGTAAGAGGAATTCGAGTTGTTCATTAGCGCGTGCTAATTTATCCACCAAGTCTTTATTTTCCCGTCTTAATTGAAAAACTTCGTGTGCAGATAAAATGGTAGCCTTCAGATCTTCGTAGTGCCAAGGTTTATTTAGATACCGATATACTTGACCGCGGTTAATGGCATCGATCACAGCGTTGATATCGGAATAACCAGTGATCAGTATGCGCATGGGTTCAGGGTTGATTTTTTGCACTTCAACCAAGAATTCGATACCCGTCATATTAGGCATGCGCTGATCGGTTAGGATGATGTTTAGTTCTTCTTTTTTGAAAATTTCTAAACCCTCCGCGCCTGATTCTGCGGTAAATATGGTGAAATCACGTCGAAAATTAGCTTTAAAGGCCTGCAGGTTATGGGCCTCATCGTCTACGTACAAGATTTTCACGTTTCTGTTCATCTCTAAATCAAAAATCTATGGTAAAAGTAAAGTAATTTTCAATACAAAGATGTAATTTGGCTCATAATTTGAAAGCGCTCCTGGAAGTGAAAAATGAGCATAAATTAGATTTAAGTAGCTCTGAGTCAGTGTCTAATAATGTCTCTGAATTTTTATTTAGACCCGAGGTCTTTCGGATGTCTTCTGAGACTGATGTGCTTAGATTTAAAACATTTTTGGATAAGAGTTATTCACATATAACTATCCATAATAATATTGAAAACCAGTTAAAAGAACTCCATAAAACTCTAAATCCGAAGCAAAAACTGAAGGATAAGACGCTAGCGGATTTCTATAAAAACTGGTTGCTTGAAAACGACCCTGATTCTTACGGTACTTGGGTTTATTATCCTTGGACAAATCGCTTAGTACACTTATTGGAAGAGGATGACTTTATTCTATTAAGAACTTCCCGTAATCAATATAAGATCACGCCAGAAGAACAACGTTCGTTGTCGCAAAAGAAACTTGGGGTGATAGGTTTGTCGGTGGGTCAATCGGTTGCCGTCACGATGGCTATGGAGCGTGTTTTTGGCACCCTACGAATTGCAGATTTTGACCAATTGGATTTGTCCAATTTAAATCGCATTCGCAGTGGTGTAGCTAATATCGGTTTGCCAAAGACAGTGCTAGTGGCCAGGGAAATAGCAGAAATTGACCCCTTTTTGAACTTGGAGTTGTTCAATGAAGGGATAACCGAAGAAAATCTAGACCAATTTATTGGGGAAGGCGAACAACGACTAGATCTCTTGGTGGAGGAATGTGATTCATTAGATATCAAGATCAAAGCAAGGTTGCGTGCCCGGGCCAAAGGTGTACCGGTTATTATGGATACGAGCGATCGAGGCATGATGGATATTGAACGCTTCGATCAGGATCCAAATTTGCCGATCATGCACGGAATGGTCGATGAAGAGCGAGCCGAGCAAATGGAGCGGTGGACCGCAAAGGAGCGGCTGGCCTTGGTAATGGACATGGTAGGGGCTGAGAATATTAGCAGCCGCTTAAAAGCCTCTCTTTTAGAAGTAGAAGAAAGCCTAACCACTTGGCCGCAGTTGGCGTCATCAGTGGTATTAGGAGGAGCTATAAGTACTATTGTGGTGCGCCGAATTTTACTTGGAGAGCAAGTAGATTCTGGCCGCTATTATTTAGATGTAGATCAAAAATTCATTCAGGACAATAGTTCTTCTTCAAAGCTGTCGGCATCTTCAAGTAAACCGGCAGAACTGAGTTTTAAGGATTGTGAGCAATTACTTTCTGAGGCAGACTTGAGATTACCACAAGACTGCTTGCCAAACTTGAGTGCTGAATTAATGGAGGACTTGGTGGAGTCTGCTTGTTTGGCGCCTTCTGGCGGAAACGTCCAACCCTGGAAATGGGTTTATAAAGAAGGGCTTTTAGCTTTATTTCACGATATCCATCATTCGTACTCTTTCTTGGATTATCGACATCGAGGGAGTTTCATTGGCTTAGGCGCGGCTAAAGAGAATTTGCGTCAAAGAGCCCTCGCACAAGGCTTACAATTGGTAGAGCTAAACCGACCTGAAGAATTTGGACAGGCGCTGATCGGCGTATTTTCTTTTAAAAAGCTGGACTTTACTCCCGGGCCATTGGACCAGTTCGGCGACCGCCTAGATATTCGCTTAACCAATCGTAAAAAGTCTTTAGCTGATAAGACCTTGCCAGGTGCGGTAAAAGGTCAAATTGAAGCGGAACTGCAAAAAACGCCTTTTTCCATCCTTTGGATCGAGGATCCAGAAAAAGTGAAGGCCTTAGCGGAGATCATAGGAAAGATTGAACGCCAACGGATCCTAGATCCTTGGGGTCATTCCGACTTCATGAATGAGGCGCGCTGGACCGGAGAATCTGCCGAGAAGACCCGCACCGGAGTGGACTTGAGAACCATGGATCTAACCGAAGCGGATAAAGTGGGTTTTAAACTGATAAGAGATCCAGAGGCGATTGGTAGTTTGCGCAAATGGGATCGAGGGTCCGCCTTGATCAAGATGAGCGCCGATGCGATAGAAAATGCTAAGCTTTGCTTGCTGTACACTATGGATCATAGCCCCGTAAATGTTTATGAAGGGGGTGCGTGGGTAGAAAAATTATGGCTTTACTTTAACGATCAGGGTATCGCTTATCAGCCAGTTTCACCCGCAACCTTTATGTTTGCGCGACTAGCGGATGAAGATTCTGGCACAAGTGACTATCTTAGAGCGAATTTAACAAAGCTTCGTGAAGAATATCTAAACCTCTTAGGTCTGCCTGAGACGGTAAACGACTTATTTTTATCAAGAATATTTTATGCCGAGGAACCAAGGGTTAAATCTTTGAGGAAACCATTGTCTACGGTCTTTAAGAACTTAAATAATAAATAGTGCTACAACTGAGGGCCTTCAAAGCGATAGATGATCCAGAGAGCTGCGAGAAATTCTTGCACGGTCATGGTGCGATCTTAAGTAGTATAGGTGTTAATAAGGTGACTTCAAGTAAAGCTACTTGGCTCGAAAACCCTGGGACCTATGTTTTAGTGGTAGAAGACAACGAAAGTGGTGAGGTTCTTGGCGGAGCCAGAGTGGATACCAGTTATGGAAATACTCAACTGCCCATCGCAGATGCCACTGGCTATATGGACGAAAAGATCCATGATTTTATTGCCAAAGAAGCGGAACACGGCACCGGGGAAATTTGTGGCCTTTGGAATTCTCGAAAAGTAGCGGGAATGGGCTTTGGCTCTTTATTCTTAACCAGGGCTGCTGTGGCAATCACCACCCAAATAAACGTGAAGTCGCTCTTTGCTCTTTGTGCTCCCTATACGGTAGCTACGGCAGAAAGCTTTGGCTACTCCACCATTAAGGAGCTAGGCAATGAGGGAACCTTTTACTATCCGAAATTAGACCTTTTGGCTACTGCAATGCTTTTACCTGATACTAATTCATTAAGCGACGCTTCCGAACTGGAAAAGGATCGAGTTCCATCCCTACGCGAGGATCCAGAGCAATTCTTTGAAGAAGAATTACGCCGAAGAAAAGTACCTGTGCAGTATAAACTGATAATTTGATTTTTTAATGAAAAGGATTTTAGTATTCCTTTTTGCAATTCTAGCTCTTCCACTTTGGGCCCAGTTAGAAATTGCGACCTACAGCAGCGGATCTGAGCAAGTTCCGGTTAATAATATTAGTGATCTGCCCTTTGAAAACATCGGTAGCGGTGTGGCTAATTTCGATAATGGCTCTCGGGTTTACATAAAGATCAATGTGGATAAGGATCTTAATTTGAGTGAGCAAAGTCTCTTTCTTTCCTATTCCTTGTTGGATACTATTCGTTTGTATCAACCAGTGTCTGGAGGGCTTAAATTAGTTCAGGAAACCGGCCAAGCCTTTCCGTTTGAATCAAGGCATAATCCTAGCTCCGACTTTATTTTCCAGTTAAGTCGAGGGGTGCATGAATACTACTTCGAAATTTACAGTAATAAGCCGGTCGTATTACCGATTCAAATTCTAAAGAAAGAGACCTTAAACGAGAAGCTGGGAACCAACGACGTTTTATTTGGTCTCTACTTGGGGATTATCATCGTCATGTTCCTTTATAACTTGGTGATTTACTTCCTTACCCGAGATCGAAGTTATTTATTTTACATTATCTACCTCCTTACCTTAGGCTTGGCCCAAGCTGCTTTATTCGGATATACCGATCGCTTCCTTTTTAAGGATTGGCCCTATTTCAATAAAACCTTTACGGTTTTCTCGGGTGCTCTGGTAGGGATAGCCTCAGTGTTCTTCATCAACAACTTTTTACGCCTTAAGACCAAAGCACCACTGTTTAGGACTTTGCTCTTTGGGGTGGTGGCTCTGGATTTGATCGGGATCATACTGTTATTCGCAGGCTTTGAATCCTTCGCTTACCAAATGGTAAATATGATAGCCCTCAGTGGTTCCATAATAGCCATCGTGGCAGCGGTGAAATTGGCACAAGCGGGTTACAAACCAGCGAACTTCTTCTTGATCGCCTGGTCGGTGTTCCTAGCCAGTGTTGTAATTTTTGCTCTAAAGGATTTCAATATTATCCCTTACAATCCGATTTTTAGAAGGTCGATGCTCTTCGGCTCAAGTATTGAAGTAGTATTACTTTCTGTCGCCCTAGCTGATCGGATCAATCAATTGCGAAGGGAGAAGGAGTACTCGCAGGCCAGAGCGCTGGAGATGGCTCGCGAAAACGAGCGCATAATCAAAGAGCAAAACATTGAACTCGAGAAAAGGGTAGAGGCCCGAACCATGGAATTGCAAGAGGCCAATGAAGAATTACAGGTTACCCTAGACAATTTGAAGGAAACTCAAACCCAATTGGTGGACGCCGAAAAAATGGCTTCTCTGGGTCAGCTTACCGCCGGTATCGCTCACGAGATCAACAATCCCATTAACTTCATTACCTCGAACATTAAACCTCTAAAACTTGATTTAAGTGAGGTTTATGAGATCATCGAACGACTAGAAAACCTTCCAGAAGAAGCCAGTCCGGAGGATATCAAAAGCGCGAAGGATGCCTTAGCGGAATTTGATTATGACTTTCTAAAAGAGGAAATAGAATCTTTGGTAAGTGGAATTTCTGACGGAGCCATTAGGACCTCTGAAATTGTACTTGGTTTACGAAACTTCTCCAGACTGGATGAGGATGTAGTGAAATTAGCCAATCTAAATGAAGGATTGGATAGTACCATGATCCTTTTGCGTAATAAAACCAAGGACTTGATCACGGTCGAGAAGGATTACGATCAAAGCTTACGGGATATTGAATGTTTCCCTGGCAAGCTTAACCAAGCCTTTATGAATATTCTCAATAATGCGGTCTACGCCGTAAACGCCAAACATTATGAGGACGGCGAAGAACCAAAATTGACTTTGCGTACACGAGTGGTTGATGAAGAGAATGTTGCAGTTCACCTCATTGATAATGGCATTGGTATGGATGAAGACACCAAGAAAAAGTTATATGACCCATTCTTCACGACAAAAGAGGTGGGTGAAGGAACTGGGCTTGGTATGAGCATTGTATTTAAAATTATTGATAAACATGGTGGTCACATAGAAGTTAACTCTGAACTTGGGAAAGGGACGGAATTTATTCTATTTTTACCAGTACGTCAACCAAGCGAATTCGCATGACACCCAGAAACTCCGCAAAGAACATCAAGGTCCTATATTTAGATGACGAAAAGAATAATCTACGTTCTTTTAAGGCAGCATTCAGACGTGACTATCAGGTGTTTACTGCCAGTAATACCGAGGACGCTTTTAGCATCTTAAAGACGAATAAACCTCACGTTATCTTTTCGGATCAGCGTATGCCTGTTACAACCGGGGTGGAGTTCTTCAATGCGGTGCGTCAAGTTTTTCCAGACCCAGTTCGGATCCTAATTACCGGTTTCACTGATGTTAATGATATTATTGATGCTATAAATAAAGGTCATGTCTATCGTTACATCACAAAGCCTTGGAGTGAAGCCGAGATCAAAGTGGCTATAGAAAATGCCTACGATCTTTACCACACTCGTTTAGAGTTGAAGGAGAAGATTTCTGACCTAGAAAAAACCAATAATGAATTAAATCGCTTCGTATACAGTGTATCGCACGATTTGAGATCTCCAATTGCCAGTGTCTTAGGATTGGTTAAGGTGGCCAAACTCGAGGTAGAGGACCAAACGGCGGGTGAATTATTTGAAAAGGTCGACGACTCAGTACACAAACTAGATGTGCTGGTAAATAACATCATAGACTATTACAAAAATTCTAAGGCCAATGATGAGATTGGCAAGGTGGATATTGAGAATTTGATCGAAGATGTACGCGATCATCTGCATTCGGGTGAGGTGGATAATGTCTTTAAGCTTAATAGTAAATTAGAGCAAAACAGTCCATTCTTTGGCGACTTTTTCCGTTTGCGAATAGTTTTAAGTCACTTAATCGCGAACGCAATCAAGTTTAAGAAGCCTGACCAAGAGCAAGCGGTAATTGACTTAAGCTTTACTATCGATGAAGAAAAGGCCATGATTGAGGTTCGCGATCACGGTGTAGGGATTTTACAAGATCACATTGAACAGATCTTTAAAATGTTCTTTCGTGGGAAAGATGACCATGCCGGCTCTGGACTGGGCCTCTATATCGTAAAAGAAGCATTGGCAAAAATGGGCGGTAAGATCGACGTAGATTCCTCGCCAAATCAAGGAGCTAAATTTTCAATTGAACTCCCTAATATGATGAACGTCGAAGATGAGTGATACGGCGGTCAACAGATGCTTACTCATCGATGATAATGCGGTAGATCGCTTTGTTCATCGCAAACTACTCTCACACCACAAAGTAGCCGAGGATATAGTGGAGATTAGTGGAGGAAAGGAAGCGCTGGATTATTTGCAAAGCACCTTAGAAGGTTTAGAACCTGTGCCCGAATTGATTCTCTTGGATTTAATGATGCCAGAAATGGATGGCTTCGAATTCATGCGCCATTACAGTCTTTGGGCGGCTAAGGTGGATAATCCCCCGAGTTTATTCATGGTTAGCTCCACGGAAGACCACCGTGACATCAAACGAGCACGGGAAAATCAACATATTAAACGCCTGTTAAGGAAGCCTCTGATGCCAGAGATCTTGCTTTCTTATCTACGTTCTTAAAACTCCGATTTGTAGTGGAATTTGAGCTTGTCAAATTTTTCTTTGGCCATATTTAGGCTAAAGGAAGAGTCTGCCAAAAATACCAAGCGATCAAATTTATCACGGGCCAGGTAACGAGCCTTCAAGCGACTGAATTCAGCCAATTGATCGTCATCCTCGCTTTCTATCCAACAAGCTTTGTAAGCTGGATATTGCTCATAACTACACTTTGCACCGTATTCATGCTCTAAGCGGTATTGGATCACCTCATATTGTAAAGCCCCAACCGTACCTATGATCTTACGATTGTTCTGTTCCAGAGTAAAGAGCTGGGCAACACCTTCATCCATCAATTGATCGATCCCTTTATTCAGTTGTTTCGCTTTTAGCGGATCGGCATTATTGATAAAGCGAAAGTGCTCCGGGCTAAAGCTAGGGATGCCCTTAAACTCCAGGAGATCACCTTCACTCAGACTATCGCCAATACGGAAGTTACCCGTGTCGTGCAAGCCAACGATATCACCAGGAAAGGCCTCTTCTACCACCGACTTTTTACTAGCCATAAATGCCGTCGGACTGCTAAACTTCATGTTCTTATCCAAGCGGCAGTGCTTGTAATTGGTATTACGTTTAAAAACACCAGAAACGATCTTCACGAATGCCAGTCGATCGCGGTGCTTAGGGTCCATATTTGCGTGGATCTTAAAAATGAAACCACTAAAACGTTTATCCAACGGCTTTACCATGGTGCCGTTGGCATCTTTCGGTTGGGGTGGAGGAGCGATTTCAACAAAACAGTCCAAAAGCTCCTGCACACCAAAGTTATTTAAAGCTGAGCCAAAAAATACCGGAGACAAGGCTCCATCCAAATAAGCTTGGTGGTCGAAATCATCGTAAACCCCTTCTAAAAGACCTAGCTCCTCTACCAAGGTTTCCGCCTCTTCATCTCCGATCAATTCGGCAACTTCTGGGTCTTCAACATTTTCTATCGCAATGGAGTCGGCAATCTTTTGTTTGTTTACCTCGGTGAAGAGTTTCATTTTCTTCTCCCACAAATTGTAAACACCTTTAAATCTTTGTCCCATGCCAATGGGCCAACTTAATGGACAGATGTTGAGACCTAGTTTTTGTTCGATCTCATCTATTAAATCAAAAGCATCTCTACCTTCCCGGTCTAGTTTATTGATGAAAACGATCATTGGAGTATTGCGCATGCGGCATACTTCGACCAATTTCTCCGTCTGAGCTTCCACACCTTTGGCTACGTCAATCACGACAATAACGCTGTCTACTGCGGTTAGGGTACGGTAGGTGTCTTCCGCGAAATCTTGGTGACCAGGGGTATCTAGAATGTTGATTTTTTTATCACGGTATTCGAAGCCCATAACTGAAGTGGCCACAGATATACCTCTTTGCCGCTCGATTTCCATGAAGTCGGAAGTAGCGGTCTTTTTGATCTTATTACTTTTTACAGCACCAGCCTCTTGAATAGCTCCTCCGAACAAAAGGAGTTTTTCGGTCAAGGTGGTTTTACCGGCATCGGGGTGGGATACGATACCAAAGGTGCGGCGTCTTTCTATTTCTTTTGCTATTGTGCTCATAGGAGGCCGCAAAAGTACAGATTCTTCTATATTATTTTTTCCTTATTTTTGTGGAAGATTTTAAGGTAGATCTATAAACAAAGTTGCAGTGTTTTGGATTATTTACTAAATGAAAAGTTTCGATGCAGTCTAAATATTCCATAAAAGATCTTGAGAAGCTCTCCGGAATTAAGGCTCATACCTTAAGAGCATGGGAGCAGCGCTATAAATTGATCGAACCTTATCGTACCGATACTAACATCAGGTACTATATGGATGATCATTTAAAGAAGATTCTCAACATCGCTGTTTTGGTGAAGAGTGGTATGAGGATTAGTAAGGTTGCTAATCTTTCCACCTCAGAATTGAAAGCTGCAGTAATTGATGCGGGTAGATATAAGGGCAATTACGAGAGTCAGATTAATGCCTTTAAGTTGGCAATGCTCGATTATGATGAGTATCTTTTTGAGAGCATATTCAATAAGTGCCTGATTCAATTTGGAACAGACGAAACGCTTACCAAGATCTTAGGTAAATTCATTCAGGAAATTGGTCTGCTATGGCAAGCTGGGGCCATTACCGTAAGTAATGAGCACTTCATTAGTAATTTGGTTAAGCAAAAGCTATTTGCGATCATTGATCAAACAATGGTGCCACAAAAGACCGAGGGATCTAAATCTTACGTTTTATATCTGCCCAACGGTGAATTACACGAACTGGGTCTACTTTATCTATACTATTACCTCAAAAAGAGTGGTCACCGCGTAGTTTACTTGGGGCAATCGGTTCCTATCGAGTATTTGAAGGAAGTTTCGGAACGCACCCAAGTGGATCAATTCATCAGTGTGTTTACAACCACTCCTCATTTTGAGGAAATAGACCTTTACTTTGAGAAAGTTGGCGAGATGTTTAACGATGAAAATTATCGTTTTTTCCTCACGGGTATACAATTCAGAAACTACGAATCGGATAAAACACCCAAACAGGTGAGAATAAGTCCTGACGTAGAGGAGCTTAAGCGCATGTTCGTGCCGGCTTAAGATTATTTATTCATTTCGATGTTATAACCTTGATTATCTGTGACTTTTAATTTTGTTTATCGCTAACAGGTAAAAGATTAAACAAAAAGCTTGGCTGTTTAAGCATGTTTGTTTAAGTTTGAAGTGAATTTAGTTAAACACTTGAAACATCATGTCAAAATCAGAATTCAACTCACTTATCATCAGTCATCAAGATTTCTTGCGAACGCTCGCGATGAAACTAACTAAGAGTACCAACGATAGTGATGATTTAATTCAGGAGACTCTTTTCAAGGCTCTTAAAAACCGAGACAAATTTCAAGAAGGCACTAATATCAAAGGATGGTTATATACCATTATGAAGAATACCTTCATCAATGCCTATCGTAAGCGTAAGAATCAAAACACTTTTGTTGATGAAACGGAGAACAAGTATTTCATCAACATGCGCGAAAGCGAGAAAGCGGTTACAACCGATAGCATCGTAGATCATAAATACATCATGGATCAAATTAATACGGTCGATAAGACGTACCTTGAGACCTTCATGATGTACTATAACGGTTATAAGTACGAAGAAATTTCAGAAATCCTTGGTATTCCTTTGGGTACAGTGAAGAGTCGCATCTTTTTAGCGCGACGCAAGATGATGGATAAACTCAAGGACTACCGCTAATAAAAAAGTGAATGTCCAAAAAGGTCATCGTAGTAGGAGCTGGTTTCGCTGGCCTCTCTGCTGCAACCTCCCTCGCCCAACGTGGTTTCGAGGTAACTATTCTAGAAAAGAATGATCAAGCCGGGGGTAGAGCCCGGGCTTTCTCTGCAGAAGGATTTAACTTCGATATGGGCCCTAGTTGGTACTGGATGCCCGATGTATTCGAATCCTATTTCCAACGTTTCGGAAAATCTGTCTCAGATTATTATACCCTAGACCGTTTAGACCCTAGTTATCGAGTATTTTTCGGTAAAGAGGACTTCATTGATCTACCGGCTGGTACAGACGCTTGTATAGATCTATTCGAATCTATAGAAGCTGGTAGTGGTAAAAAGCTGCGCAAGTTCATGGAAGAATCGGCCTACAAGTATCAAGTAGGTATCAATGATTTAGTCTATAAACCAGGCCGTTCCTTATTAGAATTTGCCGATATCCGAATTGCCAAGGGTTTAATTCAGTTGGATTTACTCAAAAGCATCCGAAAGTACGTCTATACTCATTTTAAAAATCCGAAGCTCCGGCAGTTAATGGAGTTTCCAGTGCTATTCTTAGGCGCAACCCCAGCCAATACTCCTGCCCTTTATTCGCTGATGAATTATGCCGATATAGAAGGAGGTACTTGGTTTCCCAAAGGAGGGATGCATGAAATTGTAAAGGCCATGGTAGCATTGGCCCAAGAACAAGGGGTGGTAATTAAGCTGGATCATGAAGTGAAAAGCGTTTCGCTCAGTGGTAAGAATATCCATAAGATCGTAACAAGCAAAGGTGATTTTGAAGCCGACACCGTTGTAGTGGGGGCCGATTACCATCATTTCGAGCAACACTTACTTCCAGAAGCTTATCGTCAATATTCGGAAGCTTATTGGGACAAAAGAGAAATGGCTCCTTCTAGTCTGCTTTATTATTTGGGAATAGATAAGCCTGTTGAAGGACTATTGCATCATACATTGTTCTTCGATGAGGATTTTGACAACCACGCTGAAGAAATTTACACCAAGCCGCAATGGCCTAGTAAGCCGCTTTTTTATGCCTCTGCTACATCTAAAACCGACCCGAGTGCAGCGCCTGCTGGTAAAGAAAACCTTTTTCTTCTCATGCCGGTGGCACCAGGTTTAAAGGATCCAGAAGCTGAAAGGGAAAAGTACTTTGACCTGATGATGGATCGATTGGAAAGCCTTACCGGCTCTAAGGTGCGAGATTCAATTAGTTACAAGCGTTCCTATGCGCACAGCGATTTTATAAATGATTATCACGCCTTTAAGGGTAATGCCTATGGTTTAGCCAACACTTTAAAGCAAACGGCAATCCTTAAACCGAGCCTAAAAAGTAAGAAAGTCGCGAACCTTTATTACACCGGGCAGTTAACTACACCGGGCCCTGGGGTGCCACCATCCTTGATATCTGGACTAGTGGTAGCGGCCGAAGTAGAAAAAGACACCAAATAGTATGAAAGCATTGTTTGATAAGTTGTCCTACCGCACGAGTGCGATGGTCACCAAGAAGTACAGCACTTCTTTTTCCTTAGGGATCCTGTTTCTAGACCGTGCTTTACACAAGCACATTTACGCCATCTACGGATTTGTGCGTTTTGCTGACGAAATCGTAGATACCTTCCATGATTACGACAAGAAAAATCTATTGGATGACTTTAAGAAGCAGACTTATCAAGCAATAGAGGATGGCATCAGTTTAAATCCGATCCTAAACTCCTTCCAGCATACTGTAAATGAATTCAATATCGATCTAGATCTAATCGAAACCTTCTTGAAATCGATGGAAATGGATCTAGACCTTTCCAAGATTTATTCAACGCATGAATATGAGGAGTATATTCTTGGTTCGGCCGAAGTGGTTGGCCTAATGTGTTTGAAAGTATTTTGCTACGGCGACGAAAATAAATATGAAGATTTACGCTGGAATGCCATGAAGCTAGGCTCAGCTTTTCAGAAAATAAACTTTCTTCGCGATTTAAACGCAGACTACAATCAATTGGGACGGACCTATTTCCCCGGGGTAGATATTTCCGTTTTCAACGATGATGTGAAGGCTGAGATCGAAGCAGACATTGAACAAGATTTTAAAGCAGGTTATGAAGGTATTTTGCAGTTACCGAAAAAGGCTCGCTTTGGCGTTTATGTAGCCTACGTTTATTACTACAATTTATTTAGAAAAATAAAAGGTATGCCTAGCAGCACGATACTTAACCAAAGGGTGCGACTACCCAATCACAATAAGTATCGTTTATTGCTAAGCTCTTACCTAAGACATAGTTTCAACATACTCTAAAAGAAAATATGGCAGAAAATGTTATCCTGGTCGATTCTCAAGACAATGAGATCGGACTGATGGAGAAAATGGAAGCCCACCGTAAAGGTCTGCTGCACCGAGCTTTCTCCGTTTTTGTAATGAATTCCAAAGGAGAGCTTATGCTACAACAGCGGGCTGCATCTAAATACCACTCCGGTACTTTATGGACCAATACCTGTTGTTCACATCCCCGCAAGGGTGAAGGCGAAGAAGAAGCTGCTCACCGGCGCTTAATGGAAGAAATGGGTTTTGATTGTCCAGTAGACAAGGTTTTAGAATTTACCTATCGAGCCGAATTGGATAAAGGTATGATCGAACATGAATACGATCATTTATTCATTGGTTACTTTGATGGAGAGCCCAATTTGAATCCTGAAGAGGTTATGGCTTGGAAGTGGATGAATATCGAAGAACTTTCTAGAGATATTGAATTGAATGGTGAAAATTATACCGCTTGGTTCAAGATTATCTGGAAGCAATTCGAAGAATATGTAAAAACGCTCGAATCGTGAAAGTTAGCGTAAGTAGAAAGGCGCATTTTAACGCTGCCCACCGATTGCACAATCCAAATTGGAGTGCTACTAAAAACGATGAGGTTTTTGGAAAATGCAATAATGCTGAATTCCATGGTCATAACTACGAGTTGATTGTAACCGTGAAAGGCGAGGTGGACCCAGAAACGGGATACGTAGTGGATACCAAGTGGCTGAAAGACCTGATCAAAGAGAAGGTGGAAGAGCGCTTTGACCACAAAAATTTGAATAGCCAAACCGAGGAGTTTAAAGAACTGAACCCAACGGCTGAAAATATAGCCATTGTGATCTTTAAGCTGTTGCGACCCGAGATAAATGAGAATTTTGATTTAAAGATTACCCTCTATGAAACTCCGAGAAACTTCGTTGAATTTGAAGGCTAATGGCCAGGCCAAAAATGGCTTAGAAAAGGACACTACCGAAATCTGGTCGGAAATCGAGAGTTTGGGTAATGACCATGCTATGACCAATTTGGATACTCCGATGCGAAAAGATGCTTTTGCCTTAAGCCCGGAGCAAAAAGTTGATTTGATCGAAGAGAAATTTGCCGATATCCTACACATCTTGGGGATGGATCTTAGCGACGATAGTCTTAAAGGAACTCCCCGCCGGGTGGCAAAGATGTATGTAAATGAAATTTTCCAAGGACTGCTACCGGAGAATAAGCCAGAAGCTAAGCTCTTCGATAATAAATACCGATACGGACAAATGTTGGTAGAGAAGGACATAACGGTGCATTCTTACTGTGAGCATCATTTAGTGCCTATTTTAGGTAAAGCCCAAGTGGCCTATATCTCTGGCGGTAAGGTTATTGGCTTAAGTAAGATCAATCGTATTGTCCGATATTTCTCTAAAAGACCACAGGTCCAAGAGCGACTCACTGAGCAGATCGCTGACGAATTGAAAAAAACTTTATTAACTGAAGATGTTGCGGTATACATCGAGGCCGATCACATGTGTGTGGCCACTCGCGGGATAGAGGATTGTAGCTCTAGTACAGTTACCGTTCACTATTCCGGTAAATTCAAGCAAGAATCTTACCGCAACGAATTTTTAAAAATCATAAACTAATATGGCTAAGAACTATCTAGTTGTTGGAGGAGGAAGTGGAATTGGAAAATCGGTAGTTCAAAAATTAATCGATGCTGGCAATATTGTATATGCTGCCAGCCGTAATATTCATAGTGCCGATCTGCCTACCGAAGTGAAAAAGGTCAACTTCGATGTATTGGAAGACGAATCGATCGATGGTTTACCAGATAGCCTAGATGGCATGGTTTATTGTCCGGGTAGTATTTCATTAAAGCCTTTCAACCGTATCAAGTTGGAGGATTTCCGCTCGGAATTAGAATTGAATTTTATTGGCGCAATTAAAGTGAGCCAGTTGGTAATTAACGCTTTGAAGAAATCAGGGAACGCTTCGGTGGTGTTTTATTCGACCGTTGCCGTACAGAGCGGATTGCCTTTCCATGCTTCTATAGCTGGTGCTAAAGGAGCTTTAGAAGGCTTAACAAGAAGCTTGGCTGCCGAGTACGCACCCAAGGTACGTTTCAACGCGATCGCGCCTTCTCTGACCGATACCCCATTGGCCGAATCATTATTGAGTAGTGATAAGAAACGCGAAGCAAATGCCGATCGTCATCCCCTTAAACGAGTGGGTACCCCTAATGATATGGCTGCGATGACGGCCTTTCTTTTAGGGGAAGACGCCTCTTGGATAAGTGGTCAGGTGATCAAGATCGATGGTGGTATGTCTGCGATTAAAGGAATGTAACTTTGTGAGCATGCAGACTTTTACCAAGGAGGACTTTAAGGCATGGGAGCGATTTTACCGTGCTTCCTTTTTTAATAGTCTTGGCGGTTTTAAAAGCCTAAATCTCATGGGTACCCGCTCTCTAGAGGGTATCGAAAATTTGGGTTTATTTTTTTCGGTTATACACGTGGGAGCCAATCCACCCCTTCTGGGAATTTTGTTTAGGCCGCATACTGTGACAAGACATAGTCTTGAAAACCTGCGGGCCACTGGCTTTGCTACCCTTAACTCGGTAAGCCCTTCAATTTTGAAACAAGCCCATGCGGCATCGGCTAATTATGATTCTAATGAGTCAGAGCCTGAAATTTTAGGTTTAGAATACGATTACAAAGATTTCCCAGCTCCCTACCTGACTAAAAGTAAGGTTCAAATTGGGATCTCTTGGCAAGAGGAACACCTGGTGAAAGCCAATGAGACCATTTTTGTGGTAGCGGCAATAGAAGAGGTTCATTTAGAGCCAACTTTGGTATTGGAAGACGGCTTGGTTGATCACAGTTTGGCCGATAATTTAACGGTAAATGGATTGGATTCCTATTACCTGGCCCAACCATTTAAGCGCTATGCTTACGCTAGACCACATCGGGAGATTGAAGAAAAAGAATGGCAAAAGAAGCAGTAAATATTTTTTGGTTTCGCAGAGACCTTAGGTTGGAAGATAATCATGGTTTAGCCAAGGCCATGGAGGCCGATCATCCAGTATTAGCCCTGTTTATCTTCGACAAGAATATCCTAGATGAGCTGGAGCCAAAAGACGCGAGGGTACAATTTATTTGGCAAGAGCTTGAGGCGATAAAGTCCAAATTAGAAAATAAGGGTTCCTCTTTGTTGTGCTATCACGAAACTCCCAAATCTGCTTGGGAAGATATTCTCGATAAATATTCGGTTCACACCGTTTTTACCAACCGAGATTATGAGCCTTATGCTCAAAAAAGGGACCGCGAGATCTATGACTTACTGCAAAGCAAAGAAGTAGACTTTAAAGGCTTTAAAGATCAGGTGATCTTCGAGAAGTCGGAGGTAGTTAAAGATGATGGCGATCCTTATGTAGTATATACTCCTTATTCTAAAAAGTACAAGGCTGCTTTAAAGGAGGATAGTTTTAAAGCTTTTCCAAGTGAGAAACTAGAAAATCTCTATCAATGTGACCCTATTGCCATGCCGAGTTTGGAGGATATGGGTTTTGAGACTTTCGATTTTGATTATCCAAGCCGAGAAATTGACGAAGAAATAATTAAGAATTACCACGATACACGTGATATTCCTTCAAAGCGGGGTACCAGTCGTCTTAGCTTGCACCTTCGCTTCGGCACCATTAGCATACGTCAATTAGCAAAGTTTGCTCAGAAAAAGAATACTAAATTTTTCAATGAGCTCATTTGGCGTGACTTCTACCAACAGGTGATGTATCACTTTCCACATTCATTGGAAGAAAGCTTCCGTAAGGAATACGACCGAATCGAATGGGAGAATAATGAAGAGCATTTTAAAGCATGGTGTGATGGGAAAACGGGTTACCCGCTAGTAGATGCCGGTATGCGCGAATTGAATGAAAGTGGTTTCATGCATAATCGAGTAAGAATGTTGGTTGCTAGTTTTTTAACTAAGCATTTG
>CBFHJH010000003.1:103256-107367 GCA_965656185.1 Croceimicrobium sp. | reverse complement strand
TGATCGACTGGCGCTGGGGCGAAGCTTACTTCGCTCAAAAATTGCTTGACTATGATGCCGCAAGCAATATTGGTGGTTGGCAGTGGGCGGCTGGCAGCGGAGTAGATGCAGCACCCTATTTCCGAATTTTCAACCCAGAGACGCAGCTTAAAAAATTCGATCCTGATTTAAAGTATGTCAAATCTTGGGTGACCGAATATGGGACCGATGATTACCCATCGCCCATCGTAGAGCATAAAAAAGCCCGCGAGCGCGCTTTGGAACGCTACAAGCAGGCTTTAAAATAATTTAAGCTCTAAAATTAGATCCCCGATTTGTCGCCAAAGCTCAATTTAACGTCGCTAACGAATGTTTTAATGAGCTGTTCGTTTTCCATTTTACAGATCAAGAGGGCTTCCTTAGTATCTACCACTATGTAGTCTTTCAGTCCTTCAACCACGGCGATCTTATCTTTTGGCATACGAATAATGTTGTTTTCACTTTCGTAGCTTAAGATCTTTTTACCAATTAAAGCATTCTTCTGCTCATCCAATTCTTTGTGCTCGTAAAGAGAACCCCAAGTTCCGAGATCGCTCCAACCGAAATCGGCAGGAATAACGTAAACCTGACTTGATTTTTCCATTAGACCATAATCGATGGATTCGTTCTCGCAAGCGGGATAAGTCTTATTCACAAACTCTTCTTCCTGTTCGGTGCCAAAGAGGTTACTGCCAGATTCAAAATTAGCGAAGAGGTCGTTTTGATGCTGCTCCAGCTCTTTCTTAAATGCTCTCAAAGACCAAATGAAGATTCCCGCATTCCACAGGAAATCGCCACTGTCCATGAATTGTTGAGCCATTTCAACGTTCGGCTTCTCGGTAAAGGTTTTCACCTTTTTCACTTCAAGGTCTACCTGATCTTGTTCCTCAAATTGGATATAACCGTAGCCTGTATCGGGTCGATGTGGCTTAATACCTAGAGTAAATAAATAGTCGTTTTGCGATGCAGTTTCCAAGGCTAGCTTAGCAACGCGGGTAAATTCAGCTTCATTACTAATAAGGTGATCCGATGGCGCAATAAGCATATTGGCATCCGGATCCTCACTTTGAATCCGATAGGCCGCATAGGTAATACAGGGTGCGGTATTACGTCTGGCTGGTTCTAAAATGATGTTTTTTCTAGGCATCGCTGGTAGCTGTTCTGCTACTTGCGCTTCGTATTTTTTGTGGGTCACTACCAAAACCTTATCGGGGTCAGTAATTAAACACAAACGGCGAAATGTTTGCTGTAAAAGGGATTCACCAGTTCCTAGTATATCGTGAAATTGCTTGGGGTTTTCAGCGGTGCTCATGGGCCAGAAACGACTACCAATACCACCTGCCATAATAACGCAATAGGTTGAGGCCATAATTTTCAATTTGGTTTGCAAATCTACAATTTCAAGAGAGGAATTAAATCAGCCCCAGCCGTTATTAAATTGCTACTTTTGTAGATTTCTAAATCAAATCGAATCATGCTAAATATCGTACTCTTTGGCCCTCCCGGGGCAGGAAAGGGAACTCAGTCCGAAAACCTGATCGAAAAATACCAATTGAAACATCTTTCTACGGGAGATATATTTAGAGCCAATATCAAAGGAGAAACCGAGCTTGGTAAGCTAGCCAAAAGCTATATAGATAAGGGTGCTTTGGTGCCAGATGAGGTTACCATTAATATGCTGAAAAGTGAGCTCGATAAGAATCCAGAGGCAAAAGGCTTCATTTTCGATGGCTTTCCACGGACCATTGCGCAAGCAGAGGCTTTAGACACTTTATTAGCAAGTAAAAATACCAGCATAAGCCTTATGTTGGCTTTGGAAGTGCCAGAGGATGAGTTGAAACAACGGCTTTTAAAGCGTGCGGAAACCAGCGGACGATCTGACGACGCGGACCCAGCGGTTATTGCGAACCGCATCGCTACTTACAATCGCGAAACTGCACCGGTAAAGTCTTTCTACGCCAAGCAAGATAAATTGGAGGAGATCGAGGGAATCGGAAGCATTCAAGAAATAAGCGAGCGCCTTTACCAGGCCATCGATCAGCACTAGTATGCAGGAGAACTTTGTCGATTACGTTAAAATACACTGTAAGTCCGGAAAAGGAGGCGCAGGTTCGGCCCATTTGCACCGCAGTCGCTTAACTTCTAAAGGAGGTCCAGACGGAGGCGATGGAGGTGAAGGTGGCAGCGTAATCCTGCGTGGAAGTGAGCAGAGGTGGACTCTTTTACATCTCAAGTATCGTAAACATATAAAAGCAGGAGCCGGTGAAAATGGCGGTCAGAACCAAAGTTCTGGGGCCAAAGGCAAGGATGAGATCCTGGACGTGCCTCTAGGAACGGTAGCTAAGGATGCCGAAACCGGAGAGATACTCTTTGAGATTACCGAAAGTGGTGAGGAGAAAGTCTTGAAGCAAGGCGGTCGAGGAGGATTGGGCAATACTCATTTCAAAAGTTCCACTTTTCAAACCCCACGATTTGCGCAACCCGGAGAAGCAGGGGAAGAGGGTTGGTGTATTCTAGAATTGAAAGTCCTGGCCGACGTGGGCTTAGTGGGTTTTCCTAATGCGGGGAAATCCACCTTACTTTCGGTCGTATCGGCTGCCAAGCCTGAAATTGCAGATTATCCCTTTACTACTTTAACGCCAAAACTGGGCATTGTAAGCTACCGTGATTACCGCTCTTTTGTAATGGCCGACATTCCAGGTATTATCGAAGGGGCTAGTGAAGGCAAAGGCCTTGGTCATCGCTTTTTAAAGCACATTGAGCGCAATGCAATGCTATTATTCTTAGTGCCCGCCGATGCCGATGATATAGTAGAGCAGTATCATATTTTACTCAAGGAGTTGGAGCGTTTTAATCCTGAATTGCTCGATAAAGATCGACTCTTAGCAATATCTAAGGCCGATATGCTTGATGAGGAGCTAATGCGTGAAATACAAAGCGATTTGAATGAAAGGCTTCCAGCCGAAATTGAATCGATGTTTATTTCTTCTGTGAGCGGATATCAGATCCAGCAATTGAAGGATAAGCTTTGGCAAAAAATGCATCGCAATGCTTGATAATTTGATCCAGCTCGATACAGAACTTTTCATTTACTTAAATAATTTAGGAACGGATTTTTGGGATCCATTCTGGCTGCGGATGTCGGAAGTCTTGATTTGGATACCCCTCTATTTGGTGCTATTGGCTCTCATTTTCTTTAAATTTCACTGGAAACAGGGGCTGGTGGTTAGCTTATTCTTGGTTTTAAACGTATTGGCAACCGATCAAGGGTCGGTAAGACTTTTTAAGGAACAATTCAAACGTTCGCGTCCCTGCCACGTGCAAGAGCTTCAAGATCAAATAAGATTGGTTAAAGGTAGCTGTGGCGGTGCTTATGGGTTTATAAGCTCGCATGCTAGCAACACTTTTGGCCTCGCCTTCTTTATTGGATTAGTATTTCGGCGCAAATGGCCTTGGCTATACTATAGCTTGATCTTTTGGGCTGCGCTAGTGTCCTACAGTCGCATTTACCTAGGAGTTCATTATCCTGGAGATATTTTATTCGGAGCACTATATGGTACCCTTTGTGGCACCTTATTATACCTAATAATGGATCGTTGGCTGGATCCGCAATTAAAAGGATCGGCATGAGTTATTTGTGGGTCTTCTTGGGCGGTGGTTTAGGTTCCTTGGTCCGTTTCGTGATGAGCCAAGTGATTGGGCGTATCAAGGGAGAGAGCATTTTTCCATGGGCAACTCTAAGCTCAAATTTGATCGCCACAACATTATTGGGCTTAATCGCCTATTATTGGTTTTATCGCCTAGAAGAAGCACAACGTCTGTTCTGGATGGTAGGCTTTTGTGGAGGCTTTTCTACATTTTCCACCTTCAGTTTAGAAAACTGGCAACTCATCGAACAAAGGGCCTGGTTGCCCCTGGGTTTAAACGTTTTTGTTAGCCTGGGATTTGCCTTGGCGATCCTCGCACTAATTGCTCGTCAGCAAGCTTAGCGGATAAGGTTTACGTGACCACGTTTAAAGTAGGTTTCACCGGTTTCCATGATCGAAACTTTCATTTGATAAGTGTAAACGCCGCCACTCGCTTTTTGATCCCT
>CBFHJH010000003.1:82366-103157 GCA_965656185.1 Croceimicrobium sp. | reverse complement strand
GTTCATTATTTGACCGTTCCAATAGTCCGATGGATCAGAACTACTAAAAACGACTTCCCCCCAGCGGTTGAAGATCATGATTTCGAATTGGCTAACCCCAAGAATGGAATAGGAGAAATAGTCATTGCGTTGATCGCCGTTAGGGGTAAAGGCATTGGGAACATACAGCCTAAACGGCTGAGTGACATAAGTGCTCACAATTAGGGTATCGGTGCAACCATATTGGTTTTCGATGATCTGGATAAACTCCTGGCTTCCCGTATCGGATGCACTATATTGAAACTCTAAACTCCTTGGATCCACCCTGCGGCCATTCGGGAGAATGATCCAAGTTATTTGGTTACTATCCGGTTCGTTTATGACTAGATTGAAATCGGGATTGAAAATATCAGTTTCAGCTGGAAATACCTTGAAGCCGGCCTGTGGTTTAGGGTAAACCACAATGGCCTGGTCACTGCGTTCAAAAACCGTGTCGATACAACCTGTAACACTTCGTATTTCATGCGACACAAAATAGGTTCCAGGTTGTTGGTATACATGTTCAGGGCTAGCGTCGGAAGAGGTGAAGCCATCACCAAAGTCCCAGCGATGTTGCAAAATACCTCCTTGATATTCGCTACTGTCCGTGAAATTAACCGCAAGAGGTAAACAGCCACTGGGAGCACTTAGGTCATGTTTTAAAAGTGGCCTATCAAAAAGCTCTACCGTATCTCTATAAATATCGCTGCAGTCGCCGTCTTGCACTTCCAGTTGTACGATGTAAGTACCGGCTTGATTATAGGTAATGGACCGCGGTTCTTTTTCGGTACTACCATTTGGTCCGCGGTTGGTCATTCCACCAAAATTCCAAAAGAATTGAGCCGAATCACTGAAGTTACCCCTTGGCGTGAAATCCAAGGAGTGGGAATCATAACAGGCCTGTCCTCCAATATCGAAGGCTATATTTAAATTGTTGTAGATCTTGAACTCCCTTTGTGCTGTATCAGAGCAAGAGCTACCGGGGTTGGCGATCAAGGTTATAGTGTATACTCCAGTGTCGGGAAAGGTAAAAGTTGGATTAGGGGCGGTACTGGTGTCTAAAGTTGTATTGGGTACTCCAAAGTCCCATAAATAAGAGTTGGCGTTGAAACAGAGTTCATTGAATTTAACCGTGGTGCCTTGGCAGAGCTGCAATGGATCGGTGGTTTGAGGCATGAAATCGGATGCCGTGCCCTGACAAGCATTCGTAACGTTAAACTGAAAATCTCTCCGTAAGGTGCTTAATAATTGTCCGTTTCGCCACTCTTGGACGCATATTGCAAATACATACTGACCTACTTGAGTGGGTGTACCAGTTAGGATACCGGTTTGTTGATTTAAAGTAAAAGTTGGTGCACCGGGTAAGGGCGCTCCTGCATTGAAGCCATTGCGGAAAGGCACAGTTTGGTAAGGTGGAGGAGTAGCAGTGTCTGGCCTGGGCGAATTTGGACCGGTAGAGGTAGCTTGATTACCTCCACCGTGCAACGGCTCGCACAGAAAATAGGAAAGGGAATCCCCATCACCTTCATTCACACTCATATCGATGGTGGAAAAAATATTTAAGCAGAGCGCTACGGGCGGAGATTTAATAAAACTCGGACTGCTATTGCAGGCCACATTCGGTGGGATATCGATCGTATAGGTATTTCCCCAAACATTTGGATTAGGAACATTGTCGATACTCCCATTCCGGCAACATCGCTGATGACTTAAGGTATAACCAGTGCTATTAGTAGGTAAGTTGATAGTAGTTAAATAGACTCCTTCTGAGGTACACACGAAATTAGGCAGGCTAGTACAACTACTAGGCGCGGTAACCGGCAGCAGCCTACTGGTACTTAAGGGTATTAAAAGATTATCTACAACATTATTTAATCCGTCGTATACCGTTACAATCGCGGGATCATCGAATGGCGCGCCATTGGATTGGCAATCGCGATAAATGATTAATTTGATTTGGTAATTGTTATTGCCTAAACATTCGTAGGAGAGCTCTCCACCCACCAAATGGGCGGCATGTAATGGCTTTAATGCCATCAGGGCCAATATAATCCACAGAGTCCTCAACATTATTAATAATCAGCAAGATACAAAAAATGACGAGCGCTCCGGTTGGGATGAAATTAGATTGTTTTTATGAGCTCACTAAAGCGAAAAACCTGGTCGTAGCCTTTCCTATGAAAATAACTTTTATCCGCAGGCCCGGCGTACCAAGCGAAGTCGCCTCCCCATGCTCCTAAGGATTTAATAGCTCCATCTAGGCCAGAGAATCTCTTTTCATTAATTGTGTTTAGGGCGATCAATTCGCCTATTCGAGCCTCATGTTCTGACATCCAATCGCCTAGGGCTTTCGAGTCATTGAGGTGTAATAATTGCTCGCTAAGCTTGCTAATTTCTTCAATGGCAGAAGTGTTGTGCTGGAGCCTTTGAAATCGCTTTACTTCTTGAGCGCTATTTTGTTTTTGCCCCAAATAAATGAATAGGGTTTCATTAAAGAATTCAGGCAGGCTAATGGTCTGATAGCTGGGTTTAGTCTTATCATTCAGTTGATATTGTAAAGCTTTTTCTTCTAAGGCAATCGCTAGATCATATCCGCTCCCTTTTAAATTGTTGAAGAACAAGGGCCAAGGATCGAAATTAGACCATTTTGCGATCAGAGCTAAAAAGGTGCTACTACTTCCTAAGCCCCATTTGCGTGGAAAGTCCAAACGCGTGGTAAGCAGCTGGTTTTTAGGGATATTTCCTTGCCAAGCTTGCTCTAATATTTTGGCCACTAAAAGCTCTGCTTCGCTGCGTGCTTCAGTAAGGTCGAAATCGAGCCAGCTATTATTTTGTTCATCCAAGGCTAGCCAATGACTGGGGGAACCTGAATTTGATTTGACCTCTAAATGCTGACCGTAAGCAGTGGGCGCCGCAATTGCTTTGGCGCCTTTTAAGACGGCATACTCGCCAGAGAGAAGTAGTTTACCGGGAGCAAAAAAATGCTGGTTCATTTTTAACGGTCCTTCCGGATCTCTTCAGGGTTTTTGATGCCTCTTAATTCGCAGAATTTGTTAACCGCGGCGCTATGAGAAACCACCTTGTCCTTGAAATAGTGAACGATAGTTTCTTTTTCCTGCTCAGTAGCTTCTAACTGGTTAAGGATATTCAACAAGTGCATTTTCATATGCCCTTTTTGGATCCCGGTCGTTGTTAAGGCGCGCAGAGCGGCAAAATTTTGAGCCAATCCGCTGCTGGCTACAATACCCATCAATTCCTCAGCATTAGGATTACCAAGTAATTCTAAACTAAACTTCACCATGGGATGCAGACGAGTTAGTCCGCCTACTGTTCCTAAAGCCAAAGGCACTTCGATCCAAAAACGGAATATGCCGTCCTTAACCTCACAATGGCTTAGGGAAGAATACTTGCCATCCTTTGCAGCATAGGTATGACTGGCGGCTTCTACCGCTCTAAAGTCGTTTCCAGTAGCTATGATCACCGCATCAATACCATTCATTATGCCCTTATTATGAGTGGTAGCGCGATAGGGTTCTACCTCGGCAATCTTAACCGCTCGTTCAAATTTAAAGGCAAATTCCTCTGGGCTGATTCCAGCGTCTCCATTGAGTTCTTCCACTTTACAAGATACCTCAGAACGAACGATACACTCGGGTGTGTAATTAGAAAGAATGCACATTACTACTTGCACGTCTTTCTCCTCGGCGGTGAAATTATTGGCTTTTTTAATCTCAGCTTGAAAGCTTTGGGAAAATTGCTCTAGACAAGAGTTGATGAAATTCGCTCCCATGGAATCGCAAGTCTCGAATAAAGCTTCGATTTGCCAGTAATTCTCTAAAGCGCTGGTTTTATCTACCAAATCCAAAGAGATAATACCGCCACCACGTGCCCGCATATTTGCGGTAAGTTCTTCGGTATCTCTCATTAAAACCGGCTTTACTTGCTCAAAAAAGGATTGGAGTTTAGCCTTGTCTCCCTCGTATATAAAGTGTACGTGGCCTACCTTTTTGGTAGAGATTATAGTGGTTTTAAAGCCGCCGCGCTCTAGCCAGTAAGTCGCACTTTTAGCCGCCGCTGCAACCACCGAGCTCTCCTCAATGGCCATGGGGATGGTGTAGTGTTTGCCGTCAATATTGAAATTTGGTGCTACCCCGAAAGGCATGAAATAATTACTGAGAGTATTCTCAATAAATTCATCGTGCAGTTTCTGCGTTTTTGCGTCGTCATGCCAATAATTTTTTAGCAATGCTACCGCTTCCTCACTATTGTCGAAAAATTGGTCGGTTAACCACTCGATCTTGGCTTCTTTACTGAGCTTTGAAAAACCCTTAATGGTTTTAGGCATGATATTATTTTAAAATTCAAATATACGAGGCTCCTAGCTAACCTTTGTTTCTTTTCTTTGTTGTAATTATCTCCATAATTTTTTACTAAAGTGAAAGAGGTTAAATGCGAGCATTGTGGTTTTTGGACCAATGGCTTATTAGCAGACTGCAACTACTGCGGTAGGCGTTTACACGATCGTCATTTAACGGAGATCGAGGAAAGGGAGAAGATCGAGCTAAGGGGGATGCCCCTATTAAAGATAGATCCCGATACACCTTTTATCAAGAAGGGCTTTCTTCAAGTGTTGCGATTCATCCAGTTGATCTTCTTTAGCATAATCAGTATGATAGCGGCCATGGCGAGTAGCACCGTTCATTGATGAATCGCTTTCCGAAGTCATTTTGGATCAGCTCAATCCTTTTTACCATACATCAAATTGTTGAATATTGGTACAGTATTCCCTTGGTGCACGCTTATCTAGACGACCTCTTGGCACCGGGAATCGTACTGGGCTTAGCCCTTTATTTCTTTCAATTTTATTTCCCGGGAGATCCGAGTTATCAACATAGTAGGCAACTACTTATATTATTTGTATTTTGGTATGCGATCTTATTCGAGGGGATATTTCCGGCAATTGATAGTCGTCATTTTGCCGATCCTTGGGATTTTTTGGCCTATGCCGTTGGGACAATGATTTTTAAACGTTGGGGTAATAAACCTTATCAGGATAAAATGAGTTAAATGTATGATGTGGAGGCAAGGAGATGTATTGATTGAAAAGCTAGAAACACTAGACTTACAATCTTTGAATAAAAGTGAGGAGCGACTACTTGTGCGCGGAGAGGGAAGGTACCATGGACACTTCATAATGGGGGAAGTTTCGATTTATCCCAATGATGATTTCAATCCGGAAAATACCGTGAGCCATTTTTTGGAAGTTAGATCAGAGGCGGTCTTAAAGCATTTGCATACTGAGACTGGTGCTCCCACTGGCGAGCATGGTGATCTAAATATTAAACCGGGATTATACCGCGTTATAAGACAGAGGGAATATAATCCCTATGCGAAAATCATTGAGATTATTAGAGATTAATGGATAGAGCTCTAGAATACAAGCAACTCTTAGAAAGAACCCCCAATTTTGGTTTTACAAACCAGGTTAGGGTGGAGCAGGCTATGTCCTTTCTCTACAAAAATATGGGACTCGAAGAGCCAAAGGTGATTTGCTTTGATTCTCCTTTTCAGTTGCAAATAGCTATAAAACTGGCCAAGTTCAAACCGGTAGGTATGAGGATTGAAAATGAATCCTTTGCAGAGTTGGGAAGGTTTTTACGAGAGGAGGATCCTGGGGCTAAGGTTAATACTAAGCTTTGGAATGAGATTGGTGAAAATGCCGCTCGTGCTTTGAAGTTGGCCTTCGCCAATGAGAAGAAATTGATCGATCTGCACGAGCGTTTAAGGCCAGTCTTTCATCAAGTAGAGCAAGCCGTTTTCAAAAAACTGGAAGAGGATCTCCAGGAAAACCAACAGAAACCTGAGCTCTTTGCGCATCACCCCAATTATCTCGATTTTAAATGGTTATTGCATTACCAAGATAAGCTTAATGAAATTCCTTTAGCTGATACCTTATATCAAATGCTTGAGGCAGGATTGATGTATGCCTTTAACTTTGAAAACTTGGTCTTGTGGTGTCCCCTTCCTCGAGTAGTTAATTTTAATGGAAATGGCCAGTCCCTGCACAGCGAAGCGGGTCCAAGTTTAGCTTGGAATAGGCATTTTACGCTATACCATTGGCACGGAACACAGGTTCCTCGGAAACTTATCGAAGCTCCTGCTTTGGTGCGGGCCGAGGATATCATGAGGGTCCGTAACGCGGAGGTCCGTCGCTGTTTTCAAGAAATTTTGGGTTCGGAGCGTTTTGCTTCATTATTTGACCTAGAGCTCAAAGACAGCGATTTAGATCTGCAAGGGAATAAACAGTTCCTCTACCGTTCACGGAATCAGGATCTCGTAGCAAAGGAGCATTTGCAATTTGCCAAGGTGACCTGTCCCACCAGCGGAAGGCAATACTTTTTATCGGTGCCCCCGAATATTGAAAACGTGTGGGATGCGGTAGCTTGGACCTTTGGGAAAACGGCACAAGAATACCAGCCTAAAGCAGAGTTCTAGGGCTTATTAAGCATATCATAGTATTCCTGTAGCTTATGATTATAAGCTTCTACCATCTCGGCCTTAGAGCGTTCAATTAGGCCAATCAGAATAAACCTCCTTTCAAAGTAGGGTAAGTCTTCCGGTAAGGCGAGCATTTTATCATCTTTAACGATAAGCCCGTCAATTCCGAGTTCTTCCGTTTCGTCAAATTCTGCAATAAATACCTTTGCTGTTTTAACTTCTGAGGGCTGTAAATCTGCATTAAAGACCTTTCCCGCATAGTTTCCATTACGAATAGCTTCGCTTTCGGAGGCGTAGAAAAAATACACCGGACAAAAATCGAAGGTTTTTGAAAAGCTGAGGAGAGTTTCTCGGTTTTCCTGATATTGCTGCTGTTTAAGTTGTTCGGCTCTCTTGCTGAGACCTCTTTTTTCTAGCTCAGCCAGGCTTAGTGATTTGTCCTGAAGTCGAACTAAGAGGCTCGCTTCCTTAAAATCCTTAATGAACTGTTCTCGGCCATAGTCCTGGGCATTGAGTGTAAATCCCCCAAGGCTTAGTGCCGTTATGCTTAGGATGATTCTAATTTTAGTGATCTTAATAAAAAACATAGGCAGAGTCTGGTAAATTATTGATTGGGCCGTAACTTGCTTAAACCATTTCTCATTAAAGATATTTAAAAAATAATCAGATGACCGACCTCGACATTGCCAAGGCTTATCAGCCCGAAGTTATCACATCTATTGCGGCCAAGCTTGGCTTGAAATCAGACGATTTAGAATTGTACGGAAATTATAAGGCCAAGTTGCCTCTAAATACGGCTAAAACCAAGGCCTCTGGTAAGTTGATTTTAGTGTCGGCCATTTCACCTACACCGGCTGGTGAAGGTAAAACTACCGTGAGCATAGGTTTACACGATGCTCTCTGTCGATTAAAGAAGAAATCGATCGCGGTATTACGTGAGCCTTCTTTAGGTCCTGTTTTTGGTATCAAGGGTGGTGCAACTGGTGGTGGACACTCACAGGTGGTTCCCATGGAGGATATCAATTTGCATTTCACGGGCGACTTTGCTGCTATAGAGAAAGCGCATAATTTGCTTTCGGCCTTGATCGATAATCACATTCATTTTCAATCAGAACCGCGATTAGATCCACGAACCATTCTTTGGAAGAGAGTAGTGGATCTTAATGATCGAGCCTTGCGTTTCGTAAACGTCGGTTTGGGAGGCAGGGTACACGGAATGCCCCGAGAAAGTGGTTTTGATATCACTGCTGCTTCTGAGGTAATGGCTATTTTATGTATGTCTTTGGACTTAGCCGATCTAAAAAAGCGATTAGGTAATATTCTGGTTGGATACAGTTTTGATAAGAAGCCCGTTTATGCCCGCGACCTTGGTGCTGAAGGAGCGATGACCACCTTATTGAAGGATGCTATCAAACCCAATTTGGTGCAAACCTTAGAAGGTAACCCGGTCCTTTTACACGGAGGCCCTTTTGCCAATATTGCGCAAGGAACCAATACTATTATTGCTACTAAAATGGGCTTGCGGTTAGCCGATTATACGGTTACCGAAGCTGGCTTTGGCTTTGACCTAGGAGGAGAGAAATTCTTAGATCTCAAATGTAGGGCGGCTCAACTTGCACCCGAAGCGGTGGTTTTAGTGGCTACGGTTCGAGCTTTAAAATACCACGGTGGCGTTTCTCTTCAAGACCTTTCTAAAGAAGATCCAGCAGCGGTGAGGAAAGGCGCCGAAAACTTAAAGAAACATCTAGAAAACGCTAAGAAATTTGGTTTACCTGCTTTAGTAGCGGTGAATCGTTTTTCGCAAGATAGTGATGCTGAAATAGAGGCAATTATTAGCGCTTGCGCGGATATTGGCATCCGAGCGGTAACTAGCACTGCATGGGGCGATGGTGGCGCTGGCGCCGAAGACTTAGCCAAAGCCTTATTGGAAACCATAGAGCAAGAAGAGAATGACTTTGGCTTTCTTTACAGCCTCTCTAGCCCGATGCGTGAAAAAATACAAACCATCGCCAAGGAGATATACGGCGCCGATGAGGTTTCCTTTAGTGCGGCAGCCGAAAGGGATTTGAAACGAATTACTGAGATCGGTATGGATGGAGCACCGGTTTGTATCGCTAAAACACAGAGCTCTTTAAGTGATGATCCTAAGCTTTTAGGTAGGCCAAGTGGTTTTACCTTTAATGTTCGAGGTATTGAAATTGCCGCGGGAGCGGGGTTTGTAGTGCCTCTGTCAGGCAATATTATGCGGATGCCCGGTTTACCGAAAAGTCCAGCCGCTTTAAAAATTGACATTGACGCCAATGGAACTATTAGTGGTTTGTTTTAAGCCATGCGGTTAGAGTCTTTAGTAGCCGCTTTAAAGCAACATCTTACCCCAGAACGGGTAGCACGAATCGAAACCGTAGTTGCGCAACGCACGCGTAAGATTACTTTGGTACTGGAGGATATTCGCCAAGAGCATAATATAGGGGCTCTTTTGCGCAGTGCCGATATTCTTGGAATTCAGGATGTGCACTTAGTGAGCGATAACTATGAAGCTAAGTTAGCGAAGGCTATTGCCAAGGGATCTACCAAATGGATCAGTCTTTATCGATATCAAGATAGAGCGACCAATAATTTAGAAATTTGCCTCGAAACCTTAAAAGCTACAAACTATCAGATCGTAGTTGCCGATCCGGAGGGAGAGCTTAATTTAGATCAACTCGAATATAAAGGAGAACCCCTGGCATTGCTAATGGGAAGCGAGTGGGACGGGGTATCTGATCAGGCGAAAGCCGCGGCAAAATACCGCGTAAAAATCCCTCAATATGGATTTACCCAAAGCTTTAACGTTTCGGTGGCGGCCGCTTTATTACTGCAACAAGTCAGTAACTCAATGCGAAAGTCTAGTTTTGAGTGGCAACTACCTGAGGCGGAGCGATTAAAGCTAGAACTGGACTGGGTGATGCAAAGGTTAGGAGACTCTGCATGGCCTCTGCGAAGAAAGATTGAGGCGGATTGGGAAAAGAATTTGAAATGAAAAAGATCTATTTTTTAAGTACTTGTGACACTTGTCGGCGCCTTATGAAGGAGTGGGACCTCCCGGAGGAAATTGACCGCATCGATATTAAGAAGGAAGCCCTTAATGAGAAGGAATTGGAACATTTGTACTCCCTAGCTGGTAGTTATGAAGCACTGTTTAATAAACGCTCTCGCAAGCTGCGGGAGAAAGGACTTAAGGCGGATCAGCTAAGTGAAGATGACTACAAAGCTTTACTGCTAGAGCACTACAGTTTTTTAAAAAGACCTGTGATTCTTTTCGAGGACAAGCTTTTCGTAGGTAATGCTAAATCTACTTCTGAGTCTGTCAAGGCATTTTTTAATACCTAGGATTCTTTTTTAAATAAATTGCGGCATGCAAAATCAGGAAAGCCAGGGCAAGCAAGACCCGCAGGACTTAGAGCGACATGATCAGCATTTGACGAATTCATTCCGGTCTTTAAGAATATTCCTCCTAAAAACCTTGCGGATTCAGGACAATGCCAAACCCCATGAAACGATAGAGTCTATTAAGAACGACATCGATTTTCAGGGCTACAATGTTTGGATCCTAATTTTTAGCATCTTGATCGCATCGATCGGCTTGAATGTGAATTCGGGGGCAGTAGTTATCGGGGCCATGCTTATTTCGCCTTTAATGGGACCAATTTTAGGGGTTGGTCTTAGTTTAGGGATCAACGATTGGGCAACCATGAAGCGCTCGATGCGCAATTTTGTGATCATGTTTTCGGTAAGTATCATTACCAGTACCATCTATTTTGCATTAACTCCCCTAGAAGACGCTCAGTCCGAACTTCTGGCGCGCGTTCGTCCTACCTTATTAGATGTTTTCGTGGCCTTTATCGGCGGATTGGCCGGTATACTGGCGGCCAATCGGAAAATGAAGACCAACGTGGTGCCCGGTGTGGCGATCGCTACGGCATTGATGCCTCCGCTTTGTACCGCCGGCTATGGCATCGCCAACGGACAATGGTCCTTTTTCCTGGGGGCCTTTTACCTTTTTCTGATCAACTCCATCTTTATTAGTCTAGCTACTTTTGTAATCGTTCGCTTTCTTAAGTTCCCGGTCAAAGAATTTGTAGATCGACAACGAGCTAAACGCGCCCGACGTTATTTGGTGGGCGTACTTTTGGTGATCATGGTGCCTAGTGCCTATACTTTTTACAATGTGGTAACCGAATCATACTTTAATAGAAGGGTGGATTCGTTTATCGCCGAAAATGTGTTTCACGAAGGAGCCGAATTGGTGAAGAAAGAAGTGCGTCGGGAAGAAGGGAAGCCACCGGAAATCAATCTAGTTTTCTTCGGCGAACCAGTGCCCAATGCAGTAATTAACTCCTGGCGACGAAAATTAGGAGCTTACAGTTTAGAGCAGGCGGTGATCAAAGTGGTACAGCCGCAAAATTTGGAGCAGATGAATTCGGATGAGGTGAATAAGTTGGTAGACGTCTTTTCCAAGAGCCAGTTAGAGTTGCAGGATAAGGACCAAACCATTTCTGAGCTACAATCGGCCCTAAATCGAGAGCTAGCCTTGCGTCTGCCTTTGGAACAGCTCAATAGTGAGTTGATGGTAATGTACCCTCGGTTATACAGCCTTTCCATGGCGAGGATGGTGGAATACCATCAAGGGGCGACCGATACCTTGATGCTTGCTAAATTGAAGTGGAATGCACCAGATACTAGTGGTATTAACAAGGAGTCTGAAAAAATTTGCGAATGGTTAAGGGTGCGGTTAGACTTGGATACTCTTGCATTTGAAACGCATTTGTATAAGCCTAGAGAGGTGCAGCTTTCGCTGAAAGGACTTTAATAGTACTCAATCTTTAACCCCAAGATAATCTTTCAACTCTGGGTTCAGCCAAAGGTGAGAAAAGACCTCTAATTGTCGAGCATTGAACATGGCTACGCCCTCTACAAAGAGCGGAATAAAACTGCCTTCTTCGATCGCTTTAATGCCAAAAACCTTTTCTCGACCTTCCCAAAGAACAACTCCTTTGCTGTATTCTCCATCGGGGTCGATCTTAAAGTATAAGATATCCCACTCATAGATATAGCGATTGTTTCGGTCTCGTAGGCCCGTATACTCATCTACTTGATCGTACTCGGGTTTATAACCTCTCCACCAAAAACCATCTTTGGAATAAAGGATCATGCTTTGACTAAGCTTGCGCATATAACCAACGATCTGTTGATCTAGCCTCAGCCGAAAACGACGTTCTGGGTTCTCCATATCGGATTAACCCACTAAGCCTTATTTAGTTTTTCACTGAGGTATTTTGCGGTGTAAGAATTAGACACCTTAGCCAAACCTTCGGGCGCTCCTTGATAAAGTAGGCTGCCTCCTTCGTCGCCACCTTCTGGTCCCAGATCGATCAACCAATCGGCACACTTCATTATATCTGGATGATGTTCGATAACCAGTACCGAATGTCCATTCTTAATTAGGGCGTAAAAACTCTGTAAGAGCTTTTTGATATCGTGAAAATGAAGGCCAGTAGTAGGTTCATCAAATATAAAAAGCACCGGTTTTTGGCTATTTCCTTTGCCTAAGAAAGTAGCTAGTTTAATCCTCTGTGCTTCTCCGCCCGAAAGGGTAGAGGAGCTTTGGCCTAAACTAACATAGCCTAAACCTACGTCTTGTAAGGGTTGTAACTTTTCGGCGATCTTTGATTGTTCCTTGTCGCGGAAGAATTTTATCGCCTCATCAACCGTCATTTCTAAAATATCAAAGATCGATCGGTCTTCGAATTTAACGTCTAAGATCTCCTGCTTAAAGCGTTTGCCTTCGCATTCATCACATTTCAAATGAACGTCGGCCATAAACTGCATCTCAATCGTGATTTCTCCTTCGCCTTGGCATTTTTCGCAACGACCTCCATCGATATTGAAGGAGAAGTAACCGGGCTTGTACTTTCTGGTCTTGGCTAAGGGTTGACTGGCGTAGAGAGCTCTAATATCGTCGTAAGCTTTTAGATAGGTCACCGGATTACTACGAGAAGACTTTCCGATCGGATTTTGATCCACGAACTCCACATCGCTCAAGCTATCTATTGCCCCTTCCAAGGCGCCAAATTTCCCGGTTTTATCGGCGTAGGCCCCTAAACGCTTTTTTAAGGCAGGATAGAGTATCTTTCGTATTAAACTGGATTTACCGGAACCACTAACCCCAGTAACCACCGTAAAGCAATGCAGTGGAATACTGACGTCGATATTCTTTAGGTTATTTTCTCGTGCTCCTTTTAGGTCGATAAACTTTCGAGGCGTTTTTTTAACGGGGACCTCAATTTTATCTTCGCCTTTTAAGTAGCGAGCGGTATAGGAGTTTTCTAGATCTTTAATGCCTTTGGCTGCTCCGGCATAAATTACCTCACCGCCGTGTACGCCAGCATCTGGACCAATGTCTACAATGTAGTCGGCTGCCTCCATGACCTCTTCGTCATGCTCTACGACAACTACCGTATTGCCTATATCCCGAAGACTTTTTACCACTTTAATCAAACGTTCGGTATCGCGTGGATGTAGTCCTATACTTGGTTCATCTAAAATGTAAGTAGAACCTACCAAGGCCGATCCCAGACTGGTTGCCAAATTAATACGTTGAGACTCGCCTCCCGATAAACTGTTCGAAACCCGATTTAAACTGAGATAAGGTAAACCCACTTCGCAGAGGTAATTTAAGCGACTGCGGATCTCGATAAGCAGTCGTTTAGCGATTTTTTGATCACCTTCTTCAAGTTCTAAAGCTTCAAAGTGATCCCGTAATTTAGAAATGGGCCAGTTTACTAATTCGGTTAAAGGATAATTCCCCACCTTCACAAAAGAAGCCTCTTTTCGCAATCGACTACCCTTACAAACATTACACTTGGTCTTTCCTCGGTAACGAGAAAGCATTACCCTGAACTGAATCTTGTAGCTCTTGGATTCGAGGTGATTAAAGAAATGATTTAATCCTTTAAAGTGCTTAGAGCCCTCCCAAAGCATTTCATAATGCTCTTTACTTAATTCAAAAATGGGACGATGGATGGGGAAATCGACCTTTTCCGCTCTAGCGATCAATTGCTCTTTCCATTCTTGCATTTTTTCACCACGCCAAGGATATATGGCATCTTCATAGACCGAGAGGCTAGTATCTGGTATCACTAGGTCCTCATCAATGCCCATTACATTGCCAAAACCTTCACATTTCGGACAGGCACCGTAGGGGTTATTAAAGCTAAAAAGGTGCGGGCTGGGTTCTTCAAACTCGAGTCCATCAGCCTCAAATTTATTGCTAAACTCACGGCTTTCGCCGGACGGATATATTTCAATGCGGCAAATTCCTCGGCCTTCGAAAAATGCGGTTTGTAGCGAGTCGGTCCAGCGATTAGTTTGATCGTCGGAATCTAAAGCTGCACTCAATCGATCTACGATGATCTCTAGATCACTTTCCGGATCCTTAACCTCCTTAAGGTCGAGCTCATTGATCAGCACCATTTCTCCAGCAAAGGCCAAGCGCGAAAACCCTTGCTGCTCCAAGATCGCTAATTGATCCTTGAGCTTACGGTCGTGCAGTAAAAAGGGGCTTTTAAGAAGGAGCTTAGTATTCGATTCCAAGCTTTTGATATATTCTATCGCATCCTCGATGTGGTGCTTTTTCACCTCTTCACCACTAATGGGAGAATAAGTACGTCCGATACGGGCAAACAAGACCTTAAGGTAATCGTAGATCTCGGTGCTAGTTCCAACCGTAGATCGCGGGTTCCGAGAAATGACCTTTTGCTCTATTGCCACGGCGGGACTAATGCCCTTGATGCTATCCACCTCCGGTTTATCTAATCGCCCTAAAAATTGACGGGCATAAGAAGATAGGCTCTCCACATAACGCCTTTGTCCCTCCGCGTAAAGCGTGTCAAAGGCTAGGGAAGACTTTCCAGAGCCCGATAATCCTGTAACCACCGTTAATTGCTGGTGTGGAATCTTAAGATTAATATTTTTTAGGTTGTGGACGCGGGCGCCCTGTATATCTATCCAGTCTTTGCTGGTAGGCTTTTTAGTGCTCATGTATAGGTCGAAAAATAGCGCTGGTCAAAAGTATCAATTTGCGGCCGTTTGCATGTTTGACAAAGAAAATTATATATTTGTTTTCAGCTGTGAGCGAAAAACAGCTTCTACTATCCCACTTTAAATACTCTTTCGCCTATAGAAACATAGTTACTTGATTGAATTTTTTGGATTGATTTACTAACCCAATCAAGGTTTACTATGGACTACAAAGCAATGACCGATGGACAGCTGATCAAGCTGTATTTGGAAGGGAAAGAGCAAGGTTTAGCCTTTTTAATTTCCAAGCACGAACAAAGAATCTTCTCTTATATCTTAAGTAAGATACAAGACAGAGATCTAGCTAACGATGTGTTTCAAGACACTTTCGTTAAGATTATCAAAACCCTACGTAAGGGCAAATACAACGAAGAAGGTAAATTTCTAAATTGGTCTTTAAGGATCGCGCACAATTTGGTGATCGATCACTTTAGAAAACAAAAGCGTATGCCTACAGTGGCGCCTACCGACGAGTACGATATCTTCAGTATTCTTAAAGATGGTGCGCCAACTGCAGAAAAAGAAATGATTCGAGCTCAGATCGAAAGAGACCTTCACCGTTTGATCGAAGAATTGCCAGAAGAGCAATTGGAGGTTTTAAAACTGCGTCACTTCAGTGGTTTAAGTTTTAAGGAAATCGCCGATCAGACCGGAGTTTCCATTAATACAGCCCTAGGAAGAATGCGCTACGCTTTAATCAATTTACGCAAGCTGATGGAAAAAAATCGGGTCTCTTTAAGCGAGTCATAAAATAAATTATCTCGCCCTTCCGTTAACCTTTTGTCTAACTAATAAAAGGTGCATGGATAACACTACTATTCTCGAAAATCAGTATCAAATTAACGCTAAGCCAGACCCGCAAACCATTAAAAACATCCTAAACTTTTCGCGCTCTTATCACTGCGCAGAATTGGAAAACGGTCTTAGTTTTGAAATGATCCAAAATTGACAAAAGCCTCCTTCGGGAGGCTTTTTTATAAGGTTTGCCAGCGGAAGCTATCTATCTTCACTAAAATGAATAGCAAAAAGGTAAAGCCCCATAGGGAAGATCCGCCATAGCTAAAAAAGGGTAGGGGAATGCCAATTACAGGCGCCAAGCCTATGGTCATGGCGATGTTTATGGTAAAATGAAAGAATAGGATACTTACCACGGCATAAGCATAGGAACGGGCGAAGCTACTTTTTTGCCGTTCTGCCAGTTGCACCAATCGGAAAAACAGGGCCATGAACAATATGATCAGCAGAAAGCTCCCGATGAAACCCCATTCTTCTCCTACGGTACAGAAAATGAAGTCAGTGCTTTGTTCGGGAACAAAGTCGAACTTGGTTTGCGTACCATTCAAATAGCCTTTACCACTAAAGCCACCGGAACCGATCGCGATCATTGATTGACTGGTGTTATAGCCAATTCCTTTAGGGTCATGCGCCTTACCTAGAAGGATGTTGATCCGGTTGCGGTGACGATCTTCTAGGATATTGTTGAAGGCATAGTCTACCGAGTTGATCACTACCAAGGCTAAGGCCAGAATACCCAGGGCCCTTAGCCAAAAACCTTTGGTTTTTCGTCCTAAATAGATCACTATTAAGGCCACAGCCGCCAAGCCGATCTGCAAGTATAGTACGGGTAACAAAAGACTTAGAATAAACAAGACCGCTAAGCTTATACCGATAAAGATGTAAGAGCCCGATAATCCTTCGCGGTAAAGCACTAAAGTTAGACTAAAATAAACCAAGGCAGAGCCAGGATCGGGTTGCGGAATTATAAGAGCAGCAGGTAAAAGGATAATGGCGAAGGCGATAATTTTATCGCGCCATTTGCCCAAGTCGCGGTCCTTCTTGCCCAAGAATGCAGCCAAAGCAAGGGCCGTGGCAAATTTGGCGAATTCAGATGGTTGTAAGCTAAAGCCTCCTAAAACGAACCAAGATCGAGCGCCGGCAATTTCTTTTCCGAAGAAGAGAACACCAAGAAGCGACATCATACTTAGGAAATAAATGGGATAAGCTAAGGTTTGGAAGAGATTTCCATCGAGAATAAAAAGAAAGGCTATGATCAATATTGAGGTGCCTATCCATAGTAATTGCTTACCATAGCGTTGACTTAGATCAAAAATATTGGCATGGGCCTCATCATAAACTGCCGCATAGATATTAGCCCAGCCCAAAAGTGCCAAGGCAAAAAATAATAGCACGGTAAACCAATCAAGGTTAAAAAGTAAACGATCACTCTGCCTCATCGCTTGCTTGATTTACTTCAGCCAGAACCTCTTCGCCATAGATCTTGACCAATTGTGATTCATACTCATCACTTAAGTCGCCTTCCAACATGCGTGTTTCGATTCGTGGTCTACTAATTGTGTCGGTCAAATATTTCTCGATCATTAGGCTAGCGATCGGCGCAGCCCAACGACTTCCCCAATACCCGTTCTCAACAATGATAGAAAGGGCGATCTTAGGGTCATCCTTTGGGGCAAAAACTACGAAAATCGAGTGGTCCTGACCATGAGGGTTTTCTGCTGTACCAGTTTTTCCGCACATTTCAATGCCATCTAATTTCGAAAAGCGCGCTGTTCCTGTTTGGAAAACGTCAAACATGCCATCGATGACCGTTGAGAAATGAGTACTATCGATCGTGGTGTATTTCGGTGTAATAAAGTTGCTATCCTGAATGGCCTTATTACCTATTCTTTTTACGATATGGGGTGTAAAATAATAACCTCTATTGGCAATGGCGGCCGTCATATTGGCCATTTGAATCGGGGTAAGTAGTAATTCACCTTGACCAATACCCAAGGAAATGGTACTCACGGCTTTCCATCCCGTGTAACCAAATGCTCGATCGTAATAATCGGCGGTGGGCACCAAACCTTTACGGCCAGTGGGCAGATCGTTGTTAAGGTAACGCCCTAAATTGAAACTTTTAACGTGATTACTCCATACGTCCATTCCTTCTTGGGCAGTCGGGTATTTTTCTATCACTCCCTTAAATACCCGGCAGAAATAATTATTACAGCTTTTGGAAATGGCTTTGCGGAGGGCTATTGGGGAGTATGTTTCACAGTGGCAAGCTACATGCAAGCTGCCCCAGTGAAACCCGTGATTACAAGTGTAAGTGGTACTGGGCTTCAGAGTTCCTTCCTGTAAGCCAATAAGGGCATTAATTACTTTAAAAGGCGAGCCAGGAGGATATTCGGCCAGAAGGCCGCGATCAAATAAGGGTTTATTAAGGCTATCTAAGTACAGGCGGCTGTAATTTCGACTTCGGTCTCGACCTACCATAAGATCGGGATCGTAATTAGGGCTGGTAACCAAGGCTAATATCTCGCCACTTTTAGGTTCAATCGCTACGACCGAACCGCGTTTATTACGCATTAAATACTCGCCGTAAGCTTGCAGGTTTATGTCTATGGTCGAATGAAGGTCGGCGCCTGGCTTAGGTAGGGTATCGTAAATACCATTTTCATAAATGCCCTTACTTCTATTATGGACATCTACCATTTGGTAAGAGACGCCAGCTTTACCGCGAAGCTCTTCTTCATAGGCCTTTTCAATACCCGTTTTCCCGATAAGGTCACCCTGGCTATAACGTGGGTTTTCCTTAATAAAGCTGGTAGAAGCCTCTCCGATGAAGCCAATAACATTAGAACCCGCCTTAAAATTGTAACTGCGTAGAATCCTTTTTTGCGGGTAGAACCCAGGGAATTGATGCAACTTTTCCTGAATGAAGGCAAACTTTTCCTTGGAGATTTGCTTCATAAAGGTGGAAGGTTTGTAATAGGAGTAGGCCTTGGCTCTCTTAATACCCCTGATCAAGTCTTCTTTTTTGATTTCAAGCAACTTACAGAAGGCTAAACTATCTTTTAGTTTAACTTGATTTGGTATCACCATGAGATCGTAAGCACTCTGGTTACCTACTAACAGAATTCCATTTCGATCGTAGATCAAACCGCGGCCTGGATAGATCTTTTCCTTTCGGATCACATTATTGAGAGCCGATAATTTGTAATCATCCTTCAACACTTGGATGTAAAAAAGCCGAACCGCGAAAACTAGGGCAATTAGGATAAAGAAGAAATAAAAAAGGTGCTTTCGCTGCATTTATCTACGGAACTTCCAGAATTGATAGATTCCTACAAAGATAAAGGAGAAGAGGCTGCTATAAAGGCTTCTTTGAATTAAGATTCCCACATTGTTAAAACCAAAGTTCTCGGCTAGAAATAAGCAAAAGTGGTGAAGGAAGAATGCGCTAAAGATGAAGGGTAATTTTCGCTCGAAGCTCAACTGCGCAAGCCAGGCTTGGTCTTCATCATGATCGCTTGAATTCTGAAATACGCGCCAGAGGAAAGGTTGTAAGTAGGCCAGAAGGGTGGTAGACAAAGCGTGCATTCCGCCGCTGCCTTCCAGAATATCGATAGAACCACCTAAAATAAAGGCCAGAATCAACATGAGAGCCCTTTGATCTTCATTATTGCGGCTGATAATCCAGTACACGTAGATATAAGGATTTAAGTAGCCAAAGAACAGGAAGTTGTTGAAAACCAAGCTCTGCAGCAAGATCAAGGTTATGAGCACTATGAAATCACGAATCCTTTTCATAAGCTCTCATCCATTAGGGTGTCCAATTCGGTGCGAAGGAGGTCTTTTACGACATAAACGTGATTTAAGCCCGAAAAATCTGTACTCAGCTCAATTTCCAATTGATAAAAGTTTTGATCCGCTTGAAGTTTACCCTCTTTTACAATTCCCACCATAATATTGGGAGGGAAGAGTTGAGAACGGCCATCGCTTACTACCGTGTCGCCCGGACTAACTTCGGCGTAGCGGGGAATATCATAAAGCTGGGCCTCACGATAATTAGCACCATTCCATTTAAGTGGGCCAAAGAAGCCATCTCGCTTGAGGGCAGCACTTACACTTAAGTTCGGATGGATCAATGGTAGAATACGCGCAAAATTCTCACTTACGCCGGTAACAACCCCCACTAAGCCATCTGGACTAATGACTCCCATATCGGATTTTAAGCCACTGCGGCGACCCTTATCGATCACCAAATAATTGTTGGTTTTAAGATAGCTGCTATTAACCACTTTAGCCGGAATGTAAGTGTAGCGCTGGTCTAAAATACTATCTCGAATGGTATCGGCGCCATAGTTTTGCGCTAAGATCGATTGATCGATCAGGGCACGAAGCTGCGCATTTTCTTGGGCTAGATTTTCATTTTCTACCCTAAGGTTGAGGAAATTACGCCAATCTTGTCCTAATTGATTTAATTCTCCACTAATCTCAGCGCTTTGGCTGTGGAATTTGGAACGAGGGAAAGAACGCGACTGTACGATCCACGATAAGGCAATCACTTCCAAGATCAAAAATAGGATCAGGATACGGCTCCGCTTGAGCAGTAATAGGAAGTAACGCATAGAGAGTTTAGCTCATCAGGAAGTTATACTTACCAATATTTTTCAAGGCAATACCGGTTCCTCTTACTACGGCACGTAGCGGATCTTCGGCCACGTAAACCGGAAGATCGGTTTTCATGCTTATCCTTTTGTCCAATCCGCGTAGCATAGAGCCACCACCAGCTAGATAGATTCCGCTATTATAAATATCGGCTGCCAATTCCGGTGGGGTCATAGAAAGCGCTTCCATAATCGCATCTTCAATCCGAATAATCGATTTATCCAAAGCTTTGGCTATCTCCTTGTAAGTGATGATAAGTTGCTTGGGCTTTCCAGTAAGGAGATCTCTACCTTGAACGGGCATTTCCTCCGGAGGGTTTTCTAATTCATCCAGAGCCGAGCCGATTTGAATTTTAATTTCTTCGGCAGTGCGCTCACCTACAAAAA
This sequence comes from Croceimicrobium sp., assembly GCA_965656185.1. Classification (GTDB taxonomy): domain Bacteria; phylum Bacteroidota; class Bacteroidia; order Flavobacteriales; family Schleiferiaceae; genus Croceimicrobium. The sequence continues at coordinate 82,683 of CBFHJH010000003.1, read as the reverse complement.
GGTTGTGTTGGGTACGCATATAATAGGCGATGTCATTAGTGAACACGTCACCCGCAACTTTAATACTCTTATCAGCTACGATTCCTCCTAAGGCCAATACAGCAATTTCGGTAGTACCACCACCGATGTCTATGATCATATTACCCTTGGGCTCTTGCACATCTACTCCGGTACCAATAGCAGCGGCCATAGGTTCGTGGATCAAATAGACTTCGCGGGCCCCGGCATGTTGCGCAGAATCTTTTACCGCTCTCTTCTCTACCTCCGTTATACCGGAAGGTATGCAAATCACCATGCGCAAAGCTGGTGGTACAAGA
>CBFHJH010000003.1:79997-82268 GCA_965656185.1 Croceimicrobium sp. | reverse complement strand
ACGTTTTTGTAGGGCGGGAATGCTTTTGATCATTTCACGGATCATCGCCTCCGATGCTTCAAAGTCGGCAATAACTCCATCTTTGAGCGGACGAATAGTCTTGATATTCTCATGGGTTTTACCGTGCATCTGACGGGCGGTTTGGCCCACGGCAATGATCTTACCGCTAGCACGGTCCTTCGCTACAATCGAAGGAGCATCTACCACAACCTTGTCGTTATGAATGATCAAGGTGTTGGCAGTACCAAGATCTATGGCAATGTCTTCTCGTAAAAAGTCAAAAAGTCCCAATCTACTAATGTTTAAAGTGTCGTATTCCCGTGAATACCATTTTCATTTGGTGCTGGTCGCAATAATCGATCGATAATTGATCTTTGATGGAGCCACCAGGTTGGATCACGGATTTAATTCCCTCCTCGTTAGCAATCTCAACACAGTCTGGGAATGGAAAGAAAGCATCCGAAGCCATAACCGCGCCTTCGAGGTCGAAGTTAAAGGCTTTGGCCTTAACAATAGCCTGACGTAGTGCGTCGACTCTTGAAGTTTGACCGGTTCCCCCTGCAATCAATTGCTTGTTCTTCGCTAAGATAATAGTATTTGATTTGGTATGCTTACAAATTTTTGAAGCAAATAGTAAATCTTCTATATCGGCATCATTAGCTTGCTCCTTAGTAACGTTTTTAAGGTCGGACTTACTATCGGTATGATGGTCTTTTTCTTGAGCTAAAATACCGTTCAACAAGCTGCGGTATTGCATTTTAGGGCGATCAAAATCTTTTAGAACTAAAATGATCCTGTTTTTCTTTTGCTTTAAGATCTCCAAGGCTTCCGCTGAATAAGAAGGGGCAATAACGATTTCGAAAAAGATTTTATGCATTTCCTCCGCAGTAGCCGCATCAATTTCTCGGTTAGCAATGATCACTCCGCCAAAGGCAGAAACCGGATCACCAGCCAATGCATCGGTCCAGGCGGTAAGTAAAGAATCTCTACTAGCTAATCCGCAGGCATTATTATGCTTCAAGACCGCTACCGTTTGTTCTTCAAACTCTCCCATCAGGCTTACCGCAGCATCAGCGTCCAGTAGATTATTGTAAGATAAGGCCTTGCCGTGCAATTGTTCGAAGACCTCGTCTAGCTTTCCGTAAAAAGTACCTTCTTGATGAGGGTTTTCTCCGTAGCGCAGACCATTGGCCTCGCCTAGTATCAAATTTTGATAATTACCACTCAGGTAAGCTTGAATATGGGTGTCGTAGGCCGAAGAGATCTTAAAAGCCTCCGCGGCATAACGTTGGCGTGTTTCAAGGTTCTGTTGATCTTGGTTCAAGACCTCGATGGCATCTTGATAAAGGTTACGGCTGGGGATGATCCAACAGTCTTGGTAGTTTTTCGCAGCGGCACGAATCAAAGAAATTCCTCCAATATCGATCTTTTCGATAATGTCGGAATGTTCGGCGCCAGAAGCCAAGGTTTCCTCAAAAGGGTAGAGGTCAACCACTACCACGTCGATATTTGGCAGGCCATATTCCTGCATTTCATCTACATCCGAACTTAGGCTGCGACGTCCTAAAATGCCGCCAAAAACTTTAGGATGTAAAGTTTTTACTCGACCGCCTAGAATGGAAGGATAACCGGTGAGATCTTCAACGGCTTCTACATCATGACCATGATCCTCTAAGAATTTGCGGGTTCCGCCGGTCGATAGGAGTTGGTATCCTTTAGCAACCAGGGCCTTAGCTAATTCATCGAGGTGGTCTTTGTAAAATACTGAAATTAAAGCTCTAGGGGCATTTGAGTTCTGAGACATCCTTTAAAATTTAGGTCTGCAAAATTAGGGCTTTTTTAAACGCTTTTTCGGCTTGAAATCAATAATCTCGTACTTTTGAATACTGCCATGGTATACTTACGAATTCTTCGGGAAAGTTTAAACTTCGCCTTACATGCTCTCCGCGTTAATCGCTTGCGCACTTTTTTATCGCTTTTAGGGGTAACTATCGGTATTCTTACCATTGTAGCGGTTTTCACCATTGTAGATTCTCTTGAGCGAACCATTCGCTCCAGTGTCCAAGACCTTGGTAGCAATGTGGTTTACATTCAGAAATGGCCTTGGGGAGGCGGCGGCGGAGAATACAAATGGTGGCAGTATTTCCAGAGACCAGAGCCGAATTATTATGAGATGGAGGACCTTAGTGACCGTCTCCAAAATGCAGAATCGGTGGCCTATGCTTTTGGCGTGCGACAAACCCTTAAACACGGATTAAATAGTGTAGAAGG
>CBFHJH010000003.1:27551-79900 GCA_965656185.1 Croceimicrobium sp. | reverse complement strand
GGGGTTCAAGTAAACTGCGTTTCGCATCAGTACAATGATATCTGGAAATTCGAAATAGCCAAGGGCCGTTATTTTTCAGAGCTCGAATCTCGCAAGGGAAATCCCATCGCAATTCTCGGTCATGAAGTAGCCGAAGGTCTTTACGCCGGGGCAGATCCTGTGGGACGTAGTTTTAGTGTTTTGGGGCGCAAGCTCAAGGTGGTGGGGGTTTTAGAAAAACAAGGCAAAAGTTTAATTGGAGACGATATAGATGGAGCGGTATTGGTGCCTATCCAATACGTTGGAAACTTAATGAGTCTAAAGAACCAAAACGGTTCAACTATCATGGTCTCTGCGAAGGAGGGAGTGGAGATGTCGAGTTTAAAGGACGAGATCATCGGAGTTATGCGCTCCATCAGACGGCTTAAGCCTAAGGCGGATAATGATTTTGCTTTGAATGAAATCTCGATGGTCTCTAATAACTTAGACCAGCTTTTTGGGGTTATTGGTCTTGCCGGATTAGTTATTGGCGGCTTTAGCGTTTTGGTAGGCGGCTTCGGTATTGCCAATATTATGTTTGTGAGTGTAAAGGAAAGAACTAATCAGATTGGTATACAAATGAGCTTGGGCGCGAAGCGTTTCTTCATTCTAATGCAATTCCTTTCCGAATCGGTAATATTATGTGTGATCGGAGGGTTTTTGGGAATCGCTCTGGTTTATTTGGGTCAATTATCCTTACCCTACTTTATAGAGGATATGGTTTTCGATATTCATTTGAGTAGCCGAAACTTTATTCAGGGCATCGGCATCTCAGTACTGATCGGTTTGATCTCAGGATTTGTGCCTGCTTTGAGCGCTTCGAGATTAGATCCGGTAGAAGCGATTCGCACCGGACAATAAGATTTAGCTTTTTATTAGGCTATTGCTGAAATCGAGCAATTTAGAGCCATATCGACCGGCTACTGCCTTGTTCACTTCTTTTAAGAAATGCTCATCGCGATGATCGAATGCTTTCAGTGTATTGCTGTCTATGTCTATTTGAGCTATCAGCTGGCCTTCTAGGTAAAGTGGAACTACTATTTCAGATTTTACATCAATGCTGCAGGCGATATAATTACTCTGAGCATTTACATCATCTACCAAGAAACTTTCTCCGCTCTCCGCAACCTGACCGCAAATACCTTTCCCAAAATCGATCACGGTATGGTCGGTAGGAGCGCCCACATATGGGCCTAAATGCAATTTTCGCGAAGAGTGATTCATGAAATAGAATCCAACCCAATTGTAAGAGGCTAATTTGATTTCAATAAAGGAACATAGGCGACTTAGACCCATGGCAACTTCCTCTTCTTCCTTTAAAAGCTTTTTAATGTCCTTTAATAGTTCTTGATACATCAGAGTTCGGGTACAAAAATGAATAGGGCAATTAGTACGGTAAAGATAGCACAGATAAGTACCGCTCCGGCCGCCACGTCTTTTGCCTTCTTAGCTAAGGGATGCTGCTCTGGACTAATTAGATCTATCGTATACTCAATCGCAGAATTAATCGCCTCAAGGGCCAAGACCAAAGCAAAGCAGAGGAAAATGGCTACCCACTCTAGTGTTGCTATGCCTAAATAAAAGCCTAGAGCGCTTACTAAGATTACCGCAAAAAGGTGAATACGCGCGTGTTGGGAATCCACAAAAAAGGTTTGGATACCCTTAAATGCGTAACCAAATGCTCTAAGTCTTTCAGATAGATACCCCACCTTTCTAAGTTTTTATTCGTTTTCTTTGTAACGTCTTTACTAACGTGGATAAATCGGTTACTAAATAAAGAACATTTCAGTTAAAATGCCCTTCTTTAGTACGCGTGTTTAACTTAACTTGCCAACATTTTGCAAACAACCACTATTATGAAGAAGAACCTATTCAAGTATTTTGTCTTCCTCTTAGGCATTAGCTTTTCTTCATCACTTCTGGCCCAAGTAAATATTGTCTCTGCCGGTAAAATTGACATTTTAAATGGTACCACCGATGTCAATTTTGCGGATGCTACTTGCCAGTGTGATACGATCGTAGTCGAATACGAGATCAAGCCCAATGCCAATTTCCCAACTAATTCCACTTTTGAGTATCAGTTGGCAACTAACCCTAATCCCAACTGGGCCAATGCTACTAACCTAGAGTTAACGCTCTTGCGGAAGAACGACCCTCCGGTTGCTTTAACGCTTCCTAGTGATACCTTTAGTAGTGGTAAAAAATGGGCATCCTTAGTAATGCCTTGTAACACGCCAATTGGAATTTATGCTTTTCGAATCATAAACCGCAATAGTAATGGTACCATTACTCCAATTGACGGATTTAGTGATACCACTTATCGCCAAGTTAATCGTATTCCAGTTATTGGTGCGATCGATTCGGTGGCTACCATTAGGGCAGGGGTTAAGATCGACACGGTAGATAATCCTTATTCTACTGCACAGGATCTAGGAACATGTTCAGAAGACTCCATCTACATCAGGGTTAATACCGATGCCACTGCCATTCAGTGGTTTAATGGAGCTAATCTATTAACCGGAGAAACTAAAGATTCTTTAAAGGTCGGTCCTGGTTCGGGAGCTTACTATGCGGAGCTTACCAATAATGGTAATTGTCCCATTTACTCAGACACTGTAATTGTAAGCCCAATTAATACTCCAACCACCATTTCCTTCGATGCAGGTAGTGCGGCTAATGCGAATGCCTACCGCGTAGATAATCCAATTCCGACCAATTTCTCTCCGCGTGACTCCATCGAGTTATGTGAGTCGGATATTGCGCTACTCCAAGGACCTTTAGCCCCGATCAATCTAACCTTTACTTATCAGTGGCTAACCGATTCCTTTAATAATGTTACCGGTCAGCGCGATTGGTACGCCTTGACCACGCCAACTGCAACACAAAGATTTTTGCAGATCAATACCAATTCCTCAGTGAGGGGTTGGAATCACTATCGAGTGGTAGTAAATGACGGTTTTTGTCAAGATACCACCCCGATCCTTAATCAGTTTTGGGTTAATATAGACTCGGTTCCAAATGCACAGGTGGTCGGAATACCATTCCCTGGATTTACCGGTCCTACCGTGTTCAACGAAATTTGTATGAAGGACTCAGTAAACTTGAGTGCTCTTCCCGCACAGTTTTGGCCCGACGATGTTCGTTATCGCTGGCAGTGGTACGATGCTACTGCACCAGCAGGGCAGGAGTGGAAATCTGTTTCTGGTCAGCCGGTAGGTAACTTAAGCTTCGACACCTTACCAAGCTTAGCGGTGGATACCAGTTTATCCGATCCGGGTCAACCTTATTTCCAAAGTCCAAAACCAGAATTGCGTTATTTCAGATTGCGCATCTCTCGCCGTACCACCTTTACCGGTATCGAAACTTGTGTTTTCTTTACGGATAGTGTAGCGGTACGTTGGTTCCCAGATTTTGATATTACTCCGTCAATGGCTCCCGGGCGTTTTATTATCGGACAAGATTCGATCAATTTCTGTGAAACGGATTCTACTATTTTAACTGCTCCTTCAACGCCGGCTCAATTACTTTCGGCTGGTAATAATCAATATGTATATAGTTACCAGTGGTTAAGTGATTCGATCGATCCGATCAATGGCGGTCGAGTGAAATATCCCTTGGTAGGAGAAACCAACCAATCTTTGGTGGTGCGAGAAACTGGGCGTTGGTTCGTAGTGATCAACGATGGTATTTGCAGTGATACATCGGATGTATATCGCACTTTTGTAGACACCGTACCACAAACTAGTGTGGTTGAAGTACCATTCCCTGGCCGAGGCTTAACCAATTTGAACCTTTGTTTATACGATAGTGCTTTAATTTCCGCTACCGACACGGTACTCGGACTATTGCCATGGGATTATCAATGGTATCAATGGAACCCCAATGGAGCCAACTGGGCTCTGTTACAAACGGATACCAATCCAACCTTAGTTATAGATACAACTTATTCCATTTCAGGCTTCGACACCTTATACTTCCAACTCAGAACCGGTTACGAAAACCGTTTTGGAAATCGAACCTGTGATTTTATCGCAGACAGTGTGATGGTGGTGTTCTACGAACCGCCAACCCTAAGTTTCTTCCCAGGTGATTCGGTCGGTTTATGTCCCGGAGATAGTATTCTTTTCGTAGCTCAGGGTAACTTTAATCAAGTAACCTGGACCGCGAGTCAAATTGGCGGTGCCACCCGCTATATCAACACTCCTGGCGACTACCCAGTAGAAGCGGTAGGAGTTAATGGCTGTATTACTCGAGACACCGTTACCGTTTATCCGCTTATTGTGAATGCTGCAGCTGGTCCCGATCAAACGATCGAGTCTGGAGAAGTAGCTACCCTAACTGGTATGGGAGGAACTAATTACCGTTGGTTTGCTAACAAGCCGATCGAATTCAGTGACTTCTTAAGCCAAACGATACAAGTTTCTAAAGTGCTGGAAGCTGGAGTAACGTCAGACACCGTATGGATCTACGTTGAGGTGACCAACACCCGCGGATGTGTGGGTATAGACTCCTTGCGCTTAATTATCAATCGCACCCTTCCGGGTGATGTTGGTGAGATCAGTAAAGCTTACAATATCTTCACACCCAATAATGATGGACTGAACGATGTTTGGGACATTCGCGAATTAATGGATGGAGACGCCTGCAGCCTAGTAATAATGAACCGCTGGGGATCGGTGGTCTTCGAAGATGACAACTTCCCAGGTACTTGGACAGGAGTCGATAATGGTGGTAACGAACTACCGGATGGTACATACTATTATGTATTAGATTGCGGTGGAACGGTCCGAATGCAAAATGCAGTCACCATAATCCGTAACCAACAATAAGATGAAGACAATGAAGAAACTAGCCTTTTTGATTGGAATAGGACTAATGGCCACTGCGATGAAAGCGCAGCAAATTCCACTATACAGTAATTATTTCTTTACTCCTTATATCTACAATCCAGCTTTGTCTGGTAGCAGTGGTGTTACCGAAGCTACCATTCTACACCGTAAACAATGGAGCGGCATTCAAGGCTCGCCAGAGACATCGGCGATTGGAGTAAATGGTTCATTCAATGACAGCAAAGTGGGTTGGAGTATCTATGGTTTTAGTGATAAGACCGATATTCTAAGTCGCCTTGGAGCCTATGGTAATTATGCTTATATGGTACGTTTAAGCGATGATATCTCCTTATCGGGAGGTATCGGCGCCGGTTATATCAATCAGTCTATCGACCAGAGCGCCATTCGTGCTCAAGACTTAGGGGATATTTACACGGTTGTGGCTCCTAATCGCGGTTCTTTTGATATTAATCTCGGATTGAGTTTAAAAGTGCGTGACTTCACTTTAGGCTTTGCAGCTCCCCAGCTTTTAAGCCAGAATGTGATCTACGCTCGTAACCCGAGTGATATCAATTATAACTTGATTCGTCACTATGTAGCTACCGCTCAGTACGACTTCAAATTTGCCGGTGATAAGCAAATCCTAAGTCCTATTGTTATGGTACGCTCGGCAGAAGGTGTACCAATCCAGGTAGATGCCGGACTATTATACCAGATGACCGAATACGGTTATGTAGGAGCGATGTATCGCAGCGATTATGGGGTTACCGCTAATGTAGGGGTTAACCTTACCGAGCAACTTACACTGGGTTATGCCTATGATTTTTCTACCAATACCTATGGTTCGACCTTTGGTACCAGTCATGAGTTCATGCTTACCTACCGCTTCGGTAGCAATAAAGAGAATGATCGCATGAAGAATGAGATCAAGCGCTTGAAGCTTATGCAACGTCGCCAACGCGATGAAGTAGAGGAAACTGTTGATGAAAAACTGAAAGAGTTTAAGGACAGTTACAAAGGCGAAATGAAGAAGGCCTTAGAGGAAGAGAAGGAGAAAATGCAGAAGGAGCTTGAGCAGATGCGCAATAATGCCCCTCAGCAAAACAACAATAATACCCAGCAGAACAATCAGGGTAATGGTCGTCAAACTCCGCCTCGTCCTTATGACAACAATCAGCAGAATAATAACAATGCTACCAATAATGGTCAGGCAATGAACAACAATGCCGGTGGTCAGAATTCCTATCCTGACGCAAATCGCGCAGCAAACGTTGCTCCTGGATCAGTTGGTTACTATGTTACCGCTGGGGTATTTGGAGAACAAGCCAATGCCACTCGATTGGTAAATCGCTTATCAAGCCAAGGTTTGGATGCTCGCGTCTTCCAAGATCAGAGCAATAACTTCTACTATGTGTATCTATTGAAGTTTAATTCTTACCAAGAAGCAGATCAAGCGAAAGCGACCGGACTCAATGGTGCCTATCAAGGTGACCTTTGGATCAAGATCGTGAAGTAAGCTTAGAGATCGATTGAAATATAAAAGGCCCGCTTTTGCGGGCCTTTTTTTATGCGTTTAATATTCGTTTAGCTTGCGCAATATGTCTCCTCTCGTGACGAATCATTATTCCTAAGGCTTCATGGCCATATACTGAGAATAATGGTATCAGGGCCTTTACTTTTATGCCAAGGAGACCGTTGTTCCCTAAATTCTCAATGTAGCTTTTAATACTTTCTAAGTCGTCTAATAGATCGGCAAAAACTACTTTAGAAACGATTGCATATCCCTGCTTTTGTTTGAGTACCGGATCTACTTTTTTAGGACTGCGGTATTTTCGTTTCGATTGACCTTCCGATTCATAAGGCATGGTCTTCATTAAGCTACGGGCATAAAAGCTAGTCCTAATTTTCTTTACCTGGTCCATGGCTTGAGGTTCCTTAGCCTCGATCTGATCTAAAAAGTGCCAGTTCAGTAAATTGACATGGTAGAGAACTTCTTTTAAATTCCACGCTTTGGCTTTGGCCTCCTTTCGACTAAAATCATCTTCTTCCATATAATAGAATGTTGTATCGATCGAGTCTCGCAAACTCTGCCATTCGTCTAAAAGCTCACTTTTGTACTGTTCAAGATCTTTCATAAGGCAAAAATAAGGGCCCAAGCTTAGAATATACATCCCTGGCCGATTAATGGCAGAGCACTGAACTAAGCTTTACCTTTGTGGCAAACAACAAATGAAGATGGAAAATCCGTTATTAATGGAGTTTAAGGGACCCTTTGGCAGCGTTCCTTTTGAAGAGATTAAAACCGAGCATTTCTTACCGGCCTTGAAGGAGGCAATTGCTGAAGGCTTAGAAGAAGTGACAAGCATATACGAGTCTAAAGACAAAGCGAGTTTTCAAAATACCATTGTGGCTTTGGAACAGGCGGGAACTAGAGTTTCGCGGATCGCTGAGATCTTTTTCAACCTTAACTCGGCCGAAACCAATGAGGAGATTCAAAAATTAGCGCGAGAGTTTTCTCCTTTGTTGAGTAATTACCGCAACGATATTATCTTAAATGAAGCTCTTTTTGCACGAGTAAATAAAGTGTACCAATCCAAAGATCGTCTGGAGCTGGATACAGAGGACTCTACCTTGTTGGAAAAGACCTATCGATCATTTGTGCGAAATGGGGCAAATTTGGATGAAGCAGGCCGGAAGCGTTTGCGCGAATTGGATCAAGAATTGGCCCAATTAAGTCTAGGTTTTGGAGAGCATGTTTTAGCAGAAACCAATAATTATGCCTTATTCCTCGATAAAGAGGAGCTGGCTGGTTTGCCAGATTATGCCCTCGAAGCTGCCGCTGAAGAGGCCAAGCTGAAGGGTAAGGAGGGTCAGTATTTTTTTGGCTTACAAGCACCGAGTTTTATTCCTTTCATGACCTACTGTGAAAACCGATCACGACGCAAGGAGCTATTTTTGGCCTTTGGTAGTAAAGCATTTAAAGACGACGAATTCGACAATAAGGCAATTGTAAAGAAGTTAGTGGCCCTGAGGAAGGAGCGTGCTCAACTACTGGGATTTGATAGTCATGCTGATTTCACTCTGGCCGAAAGAATGGCGGAAGATCCTGCTAAGGTATGGTCCTTCCTAGCAGAACTTCAAGAGGTAGCATTTCCAGCGGCCCAAAAGGACCTTGAGGCACTCAAGGCTTATGCGGCAGAGCTAGATGGCTTAGAAGAATTTGAGGCCTGGGATCTGATGTTCTACAAGGAAAAGCTCAAGCAGAAGCGCTATGCTATTGATGACCAGATCTTAAAGCCATATTTCGAACTAGACCGGGTAATCGATGGAGCTTTTACGGTAGCCCACAAATTGTATGGTATCGAATTTAAGCGCAGGGATGATATTCAGAAGTACCATCCCGAGGTAACGCCTTATGAGGTAGTGGATAAAGATGGCAGTCATTTGGCTTTGTTTTATGCCGATTTCTTTCCTCGAGAAGGTAAGCGTAATGGGGCCTGGATGACCGCCTACCGTGCTCAGCGCATTTACCAAGGTGCTGATGAAAGACCGCATATTAGTATCGTATGTAATTTTACCAAACCGGGTAAGAACAGTCCTTCTTTGCTCACCTTCAACGAGGTTTTAACCTTATTCCATGAATTTGGTCACGCCTTACACGGCATTATGGCGCAGGGCAAATATGCCAGTTTAAGTGGTACCAGTGTATTTTGGGATTTTGTAGAATTGCCTTCTCAGATCATGGAGAACTGGTGCTATGAAAAAGAGTGTCTCGACCTTTTCGCGGTGCATTACAAAGACGGGGGGAAAATTCCTTCGAAGATCGTGGAAAAGCTTAAAGAGTCTGCCAAATTCATGGAGGGCTATGCCACAGTACGCCAATTGAGCTTTGCGAAATTGGATATGTTCTGGCATCATAAAGCCAATGGGGAAGAAGAGGTGTCCACTTTTGAGGAGGAGGCCTTTTCCGAAACCGCCTTGTTCCCGAATAATCCAGAAACTAACATGTCCTGCAGTTTTAGCCATATCTTTCAGGGAGGTTATTCGGCAGGATATTACAGCTACAAGTGGGCCGAAGTCTTGGATGCCGATGCTTTTGAGCTCTTTAAAGAGAAAGGGATTTTCGATCGCGAAACGGCCCAGCAGTTCAGGGAGCTCCTTGCAGCTGGTGGTTCGGAACATCCTGCAAAGATTTATCGCAGATTCCGCGGTCAAGATCCAGATCCTAAGGCTTTATTGCGTCGTGCTGGATTAATTGAATAAGAATGGTTAGAGCAAAGAAACACCTTGGTCAGCACTTTTTAAAAAACTCCGATACTGCAGCTAGGATCGGAGAAGCTCTGAGCTTTGCAGGCTACCAAAAGGTCCTAGAAATCGGGCCAGGTATGGGTGTATTAACCCAGCACCTGTTGAAGCGTGAAACAGAGCTTTTTGTGGTGGAGATCGACAGTGAATCTGTGCAATACTTAGAGCAAAACTTTCCTGCCTTGGAAGGCCACATCATTCCGGCCGACTTTCTGCAATTGGATCTGCGGGAACAAATGGGGGCGCCCTTTGCACTAATTGGAAACTACCCCTATAATATTAGTAGTCAGATCATTTTTAAACTACTCGATTATGTTGACCTGATTCCCGAGATGGCTGGGATGTTTCAAAAGGAGGTAGCCGATCGCCTCTGTGCTGGACCCGGTTCGAAAACCTACGGAATCTTAAGTGTTTTGGCTGCAGTTTATTACGAGCGCGAGTATCTATTTACGGTAGAACGGGAGGAATTTAGTCCGCCCCCAAAAGTGCGGTCTGGGGTAATTCGCTTCCGCCGAAAGGCGAATTGGCAAGAACAGCATAATAATGAGCTTCTGAAGCGAGTGGTGAAAACTGCTTTTAATCAGCGACGTAAGACTCTACGTAACGCTCTGAAAGGTCTAAATTTACCTTTAGACGATATTGATCCCGAACTTTTGCAAAAAAGAGCAGAGGCCCTATCTTACGAACAGTTTATTGCCATCACTAAAATTTTGGACCGTCCATGAGCCAAGAACTCACCAAAGAATATCTGGAACAATTAGAGGATGACCTCCGGGCGGGACGCTGGCATTTGCACGCTGAGCTCTTGAAGGAAGGGCATCCGGCCGATCTGGCTGAGATCATCGAAAAGCTCGATTTTGAAGAGGCTCAGATCCTTTTCGAACAAGTTTCGGATGAGATCGGGGCCGAGGTTTTAATGGAACTTGATGATGATCTGCGGGCTAAGTTTCTAGAAGACTATACCGGAGCAGAGATCGCGAAGGAGTTGGTGGGAAACCTGGACTCTGACGATGCGGCCGATTTGATCAATGAGCTTTCTTTAGAACAGCAAAAGGAAGTTTTAAATACCATTGAAGATCAGCAACAGGCGATGGATATAGCGCGTCTTTTGGTTTATCCGGAAGGCACGGCAGGTTCATTGATGGGAACCGAGCTAATCAAGGTGAAGGACAGTTGGCGCGTTTTACAATGCGTTAAGGAGATGCGTAAACAGGCCGAAGACGTAGAACATGTTCACGCGGTTTACGTAGTAGATGATGACAATAAGCTGCTGGGAACCTTAAGTCTAAAAAAATTATTGACCACCTCTACGAAAACACCTATTTCGGAGGTGTACTCCTCAAAGGTTCAGTCGGTTGAGGTAAATACCGAAGCAGAGGAGGTGGCTAATGTTATGCAGAAATACGACTTGGTAGTAATGCCTGTTTTAGATCCGCTGGGGCATTTGGTAGGAAGAATTACCATTGATGATGCTTTGGATTTGATCCGAGATGAGGCCAAGGAAGACTATAACCTAGCCTCGGGATTAACGGAGGAAGTGGAGGCCGATGATACGCTCTGGTCCATAACTAGAGCGCGTTTACCATGGCTTTTGATCGGGCTTTTTGGTGGATTGTTGGCCGCTTCGGTAATTGGCCGATATGAAGACGATTTGGCGGTAATCCCTGCCTTAGCCTTTTTTATTCCCCTAATTGCGGCGATGGGAGGTAATGTGGGCGTGCAGTCCTCGGCCATCATCGTGCAGGGCTTAGCTTCCAATTCGATCGACGGAGGAACGGTAGCTCGTCTTACCAAGGAACTGGGGGTTGCGGTGGTAAACGCCTTGATACTGGGAGCGATCATTATCGGAGCAAGTTTGTTTTTGGGCTATCCAGTTAAAATGGCGCTTACCGTATCGGTTTCACTTATTGCGGTGATTATCGTTGCCGCGCTTATAGGAACTTTTGTTCCCTTGGTGCTGAATAATTACAAGATCGACCCCGCCTTGGCTACTGGGCCCTTTATCACTACCTTAAATGATATCATTGGTCTATTCTTGTATTTTCAGATCGGCCAATTGATCTTAGGTCTTTAGTATGAGAAACACCTTTATTATTTTATTTTTTTTGGCGGCCTTAAGCTTAAGTGGACAAAGTTCATTTAGCTCAGACCGCCCGGGTCAGTCTTATTCACCGCTAAGTTTAGGTCTGCATGAAATTCAGTGGCAGCAAGGATTTCAGTGGAAAGACTTTCCGGCAGGTGATGTGGTGACCCTTCGTTCACTTAGTTCCGTGACTGAACTGCGTTATGGCTTGGGTTCAAACTTTGAGCTGGGAATGGCTTATGGCTTGAATTATACCAATCAGCCCATTCTCGATGATGAATTTGACTTTACTACTACTCGTTTGCAATTACAAGCGCGTTATAGCTTTAGTAAAGCTGAAGACCCCCTGCAGTGGGGCTTGCTTTTAAGGAGCGATCTAGAAACCCATGACCTTCGCGCTATGGCATCGATGGGATTAGGGGCTTGGTCCATTTCGGGTAACTTGGGACTACAGAATTCTCCCTTTGTGGATTACAGCGTTTTCTGGACGATCAACCTGGCTTACTCTAAAGATAAATGGACCACCTACGTTGAACTTTATGGTATCACGCTTAATAGCGCTAATAGCGATTACATTGCGGTGGATGCCGGATTTGCCTTTATGCTTAGTCCACATTTTCAATGGGATATCTTTGCGGGTAATGAAGCTGGAATAGGTCCGGCAGTAGGCGTATACAGTACCTATTACTTTAATACTGGTTTCACTTGGCGTATCCGATGAAAGTATTGGTCCTCGATACGGTAGATCCCTATTTCTTTGAGCAACTGGAGCCTTTGGGTTATGAATTGGTAGAAGAATATGAAGCTTCTGCTGATGCCATAACTTGGGAAGATTACCACGGAATGATCCTTCGCAGTCGCATGCCGATCGATGCTATCGTCATCCAAAAAGCGAAGAATCTCAAATTTATTGCGAGAGTAGGTGCGGGTTTAGAGAACATCGATTTAAATGCCGCACAGGAGAAAGGAATTGATGTGTTGGCAGCTCCCGAAGGGAATAGACACGCCTTGGGCGAGCATGCCGTAGCAATGCTCCTTAGTTTATTCAATCGTTTGTTGATCGCAGATCGAGAGGTGCGACATGGTCTATGGCGTCGGGAGGAAAACCGTGGTTTCGAGTTGCGGAATAAGTGCGTTGGGATTATCGGCTTTGGCTATATGGGCTCTGCCTTTGCTGAGAAATTGCGAGGCTTCGATTGTAAGGTTTTGGCATATGACAAGTATAAAGAGGGCTATGCGCCAGAATATGTACAAGAATCTAATTTGGAGACGCTCCTGGCCCAATCAGATATAATTAGTCTCCATTTACCGCAAAATGAGGAGACCTTGTATTATGTAGATGAGGCCTTTATCAAAAAAGCGGCTAAACCCTTTTACTTGATAAATACCGCGAGAGGTAAATTAGTGCGTACCGAAGCGTTGGCGGAAGCCTTGGAAAGCGGCGCCATTTTAGGGGCTTGTTTAGACGTTTTAGAGTACGAGAAAGCCAGCTTTGAGAATATCTACCAAGAAGAATTACCGGAGGCCTATCAAGCCATTCTAAGTTCAGATAAAGTGATTTTTAGTCCACACGTGGGCGGCTGGACCCATGAATCTAAATTGGAATTAGCGCGAGTCTTGGTTGAAAAAATAAAAAAGACCCAAAATGATTAACGAAAATTGGAAGAATAAAAGCGAAGGCCGCTTCGAATTCCAAAACGAGAGCGATGCAGAGGTGAGGGCCTTTCTAGATTTCCTTGTCACCGATACCGGCAATCTGGTAATTAAGCACACTGAGGTAGATGAATCTCTTTCTGGTCAGGGTGTGGGGAAGGCTCTGCTCAATTTTGCTTTCGATTATGCTCGCCGTAAGGAGTATAAGATCATCCCTATTTGCCCCTTTGCGAAAAATGTGATGTACAACAATCTAGAGGAATACCGCGATTTACTTTAGCGATGTCTCCTAGCCATTCCCATAAAAGCAGAAATCTCGGTTTAGCATTTTTCTTAAATCTGGGTTTCGCTGTTATCGAGATTATCGGTGGTTTTTTCAGTAATAGCGTAGCCATTTTAAGCGATGCTTTACACGATTTTGGTGATAGTTTGGCCTTGGGTTTGGCCTGGTATTTAGAGCGCAAGGCAGAAACCTTAAAACCCTCGCCAAATTATTCCTATGGCTTTGCTCGCTTACGCTTGATGGGAGCTTTGGTAAATTCCCTGATCTTATTGCTCGGTTCCTTTTTAATCCTGAAAGAATCGGTAGAGCGTTTTCAAAGTGATCAAATACCTGATTCGGAGTTGATGCTTTACTTGGGGGTTATAGGCTTGATCTTTAATGGGATAGCCTTTATTCGTTTAGAAGGAGGTTCCCTCAATCAGAAAATGGTGCGCATGCACCTTTTGGAAGATATCTTAGGTTGGCTGGCGGTTTTGCTCGGGGCATTGTTAATACATTTCACGAATTGGTATTTCATCGATCCACTTCTTTCCATTTTGATCGCCCTATTTATTCTACGTGGGGTTTACTTCAGGTTGAGGGAAACCATCGATCTTTTATTGCAAAGAAGTCCTGAAGGCATTGACCCCAAAGATCTTGAAGAAGTGATTCGTAAGCATGCCTCCGTTTGTGAAGTGCATCATTTGCATTTGTGGTCACTAGACGGCGAACACCATGTTTTAACCGCCCACGTGGTTTTAGATAAAAGCTTGCCTAGCCAAGCATTAGACTCGATTCGAAACGAACTGATCGATTCACTTTCCGACTTTTCCCTCAGTCACCATACCTTACAATTCGAGTTTAGCGAACAATCTTGTCAGCTAGGAGCAAATACCTCGTCTAAAGTCCATGAATAGCACTAAGAATATCAAAATCACCAATAGTCAGGGCGTAGACCTTGCCGCTAAGTTAGATCTGCCTACCGATCAACTTCCACAGGCCTTCGCCATACTAGCCCATTGTTTCACTTGCAGCAAGGACCTACATGCCATGCGTCATTTGGCTAGAGCCTTAAGCCAGGCTGGTTTTGGTGTTCTCCGCTTCGATTTCACGGGTCTTGGACAAAGTGGAGGGGATTTTAAGCATAGTCATTTTGCGGCCAATATCGAGGATCTTATCGTGGCCTCAGAGTACTTGAAGGAGCATTGGGAAGCGCCTAAGCTTTTGGTTGGGCACTCCCTCGGCGGAGCAGCCGTTTTACAAGCGGGCAGACAGCTCGATTACGTTGAAGCGATCGCTACCATTGGTGCGCCCGCCCATCCGGAGCATGTAAAGCGTCTTTTCGCCCATAAAGAAGAGGAAGTGTTTAAGAATGGTGAGGCAGAAGTAAAGATCGAGGGTCGGACTTTCACCATATCCCAAGAGTTTTTTAAAGCATTAGACCAGTCTAAGGACCTAAGTTGGTTAAAAGACCTCGATAAATCGCTTCTAATTCTGCATTCGCCACAAGATCGAGTAGTGGGAATAGAAAATGCATCAGACCTTTACCAAGCGGCTTGGCATCCCAAGAGCTATATTTCCTTAGATGGAGCAGACCACTTATTGAGTGCAAGCAAGGATTCGCGCTTTGCAGGGGAGATGATCGCTTCATGGGCCAAGCGCTATATCGATTGGCCGGAGAAAGCGGCCCTAGAAAGTCAGGAACAAGTAGTGGTGCGGATTGCGAATAATGCTTTTACCAGCGATGTGAAAGCAGGAGCACATGCTTTAACGGCAGATGAGCCCGTATCTCTGGGCGGAAATGGCTTTGGGCCAACGCCTTATGAGCTACTGCTCAGTTCTTTAGGAGCATGCACCGTAATGACTTTAAAGATGTATGCCCAAAGAAAAGAGTGGCCCTTAGAGGAAGTACTCGTGCACCTAAGTCATCAAAAGGTTCATGCTAAAGATGGAGCTCATTTTGATCAAAAGGGAGCAAAGATCGACCGAATCGAAAGGCAAGTTGAAATTAGCGGAGAACTAGACCAAGCCCAAAGAGAAAAGTTGTTGGAAATAGCCGATAAATGTCCAGTGCATCGAACTTTACACGGTGATGTCGAAGTTGAGACCAAATTGATCTAATTACATTCTTACGTTTTCGGTAATTGTAAGTCCGTAACCGGTAATTCCAACGCGCTTTATGGGATTATTGGTGAGTAATTTTACACGACTGATCCCCAGGTGATGAAGAATTTGAGCACCAATACCAAAGTCCCGAGCGTCTTTTTTATTAAAGCTCACCTTGCGCTCTGATTGTTCACTTTCAAGGTTTTTTCGGTAATCTCGGATGCGCTCCAAAAGATTGCCGCGATTCATTTCTTGGTTCATATACACCACCGCTCCGCGACCTTCTTCGGCAACTTTGGCCATGGCCTTGCTTAGTTGATGGGAAGTATCGGCAGTAAGAATTTCAAATATGTCATTCGCTACTGAGGCAGAATGCATTCGAACCAGTATATCCTCATCTTTGGTCCATTCGCCAAGAGTTAAGGCAATGTGGATTTGGTCGTTGGTAGTTTGACGGAAGGCGTGAAGGCAAAACTCGCCGTATTCGGTTTGCAGGGTAAATTGTTCTTCCAAATGGATAAGCGACTCGGCTTCCATGCGATAGGCTACCAGGTCTTCTATACTGACGAGCTTGAGGTCATGTTTCTTAGCAATGTCTAGTAGCTGAGGTAAACGGGCCATAGTGCCATCCTCATTCATGATTTCTACGATCACACCCGCAGGCTCTTTACCGGCTAATCGGGCAAGATCGATCGCTGCTTCGGTATGACCGGTACGACGTAAAACACCACCTGGTTTCGCGATAAGCGGAAATATATGACCAGGCCTGTTTAAATCATTGGGACGTGTCTCCGGCCTAACCAAAGCTTGAATAGTCTTGGCTCGGTCCGAGGCCGAAATTCCGGTCGTAACACCTTCTCCCATAAGGTCTACCGAGACGGTAAACTGGGTATGCATCGGATCGGTATTCTTAGTAACCATTGGCTCTAATTCAAGCGCTTTACAGCGCTCTTCTATTAATGGCGCACAGATCAAACCACGTCCTTCTTTGGTCATGAAATTGATCATTTCGGGACTCACCATTTCAGCCGCCGCCACAAAATCACCCTCATTTTCGCGGTCCTCATCATCTACCACGATCACCACCTTGCCGAGCTTAATGTCAGCAATAGCTTCTTCGATGGTATTCAGTTTAAGCTTGTTTTCTTGCGGTTGGCTGCCAGGCATTTGTCTTTATTCCTTTGATGTAAGTTAAGAACCCGTCTAAGAGAGCAAGGTTCATGTAAATGAAGTGACCGGGATATTTAATTATCCCCAAATTGATGCGATGAGAAAGCACGATACCAAAAAGGCCTAAACCGATAAATAACATGTAGAGGCCAGATGCCATTCCGTAAAACCAGTGTTCGAAGACCAATTGTGGGGCACTGATCAGTAATAGAAGGAGGAAAAATGGGCTCAACCAACGCAAGACCTTGTGACCAATAAAGCTAAATCCAATCGGCCAAAATCGTTTAATGATCAGCGATTTAAAACAACTTAAATTCTGAAAATTACCAATTGAGATACGCACTTTGCGGCGGTACTCTTCCGTGGCAGAAATACTAACTTCTTCGTAGACTTTTGCGGTGGGTTCCCACAACACTCGAAAACGGTGTTTTAGTAGATGTAGAGTTACATAGAAATCCTCCATGAAATAAAGCGGAGGAATCTCTGGAAATAACTCTCGCCGTATTAAGTAAGCGCTTCCTTCTAGCCCCATGGCCGAATGCCAAAGTTTACTCTCGGCTTCCTTTACCCGATTTTCAAGGCGGAGGTAAGTGTTCTCTTGATTACTGATTCCTTTGTTATTACAGGATACATAGTGAATTTCTGCTCCAACAGCTGCAGCCTTTCGATCCGATTTCATCTTTTGCACCAAGCGTTTTAGCATGCCTGGTTCAAAAAGGATATTGGCATCGGTAAGTAGTAAGTAATCGGCCTTACTCTTTGGAATTAGCTGATTAAGGATATTGCTTTTTCCTTGTCTGGTTTTGAAGTACTCCACGATAAATCGGGCGTCTTTTTGACTCCAGTCTTTAAGGATTCGATCTGTGGCATCGGTGCTATGATCAGAACCAATTCTAACCTTGATATTGTCGGTAGGGTAATCCAAGGCTAGGATAGAGTTTAACTTATCTTCCAGAACCGCTTCTTCGTTGAAGGCTGCAAAGACAATGTCTACTTCTGGCCATGCGTCAGGATCCAATTCAATGGACCTAGGTGCACGCTTAAAATTCTTAAGTAGCAATACTAGGGTAGGGTAGACCACATAAGGAATCAATAAACCAGCTAAACTGATCCAAAAAATATATTGCCAAACAATGATCATAGAAGCGTGCTAAAGAACTGCAAGATCTCTCTGCCTAACTTTTGGTTATTAAAGTGTTTTTCAAAATACTCTCGTGCCGCTTTTTCCATTGCTTCACGAGCTTCATCATTATCCAGCAAATATACCACGCCTGCGGCAAAGCCCTCGGCTTCATCGGCTAATAAGATCTCTTTTTCATTCTTGAGATGAATTCCTTCTGCTCCGATGCTCGTAGAAATAACTGCCTTACCCCATGCAAGATACTCTAAGAGCTTGATACGCATGCCACTACCAGCTAATAAGGGTATAATAGCTAATTTCCCTTGGGCAATGAAATCACCTGCATTTTTTACTTCGGGATACAGCCAAAGTTGATCACTTCCTTTAGCGATGATCTCTTTGGTCATGTTACGGCCTCCGAAAGCCATCTTAGTTTGAGGTCTAGCTTCTAGAACCAAAGGCCATACTTTTTCCAAAAACCATAAGGCGCCTTGCTGATTAGGCAACCAATCTAAACTAGCAAGATGTACTAGATCAAATTTGATTTCCGCTGTCTGTTTTGGATAATCCTCAGGGTTTAAACCACAAGGAGCAACCAAGGACAAAATTCGATCACCCCAAGAACGTGCGATACGTTGATCTTCCTTGGTTATGAATAAAGTCGCATCAACCTGGGCAATGATTTGCTTTTCAAAACGCTCTAATCGTCGCGCTTGCAGATTTAAATACCATTTGCGCAAGTAAGAATTTTCGTGACCCAAATGTCTTTGCCAGATCTTAAACTCGATATTATGAGCTCTCAAGACTACGCTAGCTTTAGAGTGCTTCCGGATCAATGGCAAATAGACCGCCATACTTAGCCCTTCGATCTGGATAACCGAAAAATCATTTTCTTTCAGTTCACGTTTTAGCCTTTTCTCAAAGTCCTTTTGATAGAACCGCGAGACATGAAAGGCTTTACCACTAAGTAAATTGAGAAAGGCCCGCCAAGCGCTGATATCAGTGTTTACATCAACCTTATCGAATTTGAGAGCATGGGGTACTAACTTGCGGTATTCTGCTTCTTTACGAAAGTGTTTTTTGGTATTCAGGCTTAGTAAATGAACTTCGGCCTCGTTCATCAAGAACCCATCTACCATCGATTTCATAGCAATGCTCGACCCGTCTTTAGCGGGGTAAGGAACCTTATTGCTTAGAACTAGTATTCTCAAGTTTTGGAATTCGGCAAGAGCCTTTTAATTAATGCTCCAAATTTCTGAAAAGGTTTCAAATAAAGCTCGGCATTAAAAATTACTGAGTCGGTTGCCGATTTATAAGTTAACCAAAGGCCGATCGGTAATAAAATAAAATTGGCGGTCCACATCGCTTGGAAGGGCGACCAGTACATGAAGCGTCCTAGCTTTTCGAAAGAGAAACTAGTGACGTGGTAAACTATAAAAATGAATACACTTACAACTACGGGCATCCCCATACCGCCTTTCCGTATGATTGCCCCCAAGGGAGCGCCCACAAAGAAAAGTACGATCACCGCAAATGAAACAGAGAATTTCTTTTGCCATTCCAGCACATGACGGGTTATTACCGTTTTCCGCCAATCTTGCTGGGCTCTAGCATTCGTAAAGTAAGCGCGATTAGAGCGTGCAATGCGCATCGAATTTTGCAGGATTCGTGCCCTTACTTTTTCTTCGAAATTTGTAATAAGATCGTCGTTTAATTCCCTCTCTACCGCGGGCCTGATTTCTTCTTCGGGTAAATCCTTGAGGTCATTATAGGCATATTTACCCTTCATCTGCTTGGCGAAATCGGTCCGTAATTCTTCTAAACCGGTATTTAGACTATCTACGGCCTCATCTAGCTGCCGTACATTGAGCATGTCGAACTCCTTTCGACTCGATTTACGTAGATCACCTGCCTGAAAGTCCACCAGGTTAAAGCGGATCAGACTTTCTTCAAAATTGGAGCGCACAAAGGGTTTATTATCCCTTTCGCGTGCTTTTTTCGGGATTAGGTCTTCGTAGCTATGGCCGTCGTAAAGATTAATTTCTAGAAACTGCTCATCACTGGTAACCTGCATTTTTCCGCTGTCGGCAACAATTACCTTAGTGTTCCCGTTTTTTTGGGTGTGATCGTAGATCAACACCTTACGGAGGAGATTTTGATTGGGACCCATTTTTTCACCGATCTTGATGGAATAACCTTCGATCCCTGAGTAAAAAACCCCTTCTCGGATACTGAGGGCTGGTTTCTTATTGGTGATATTTCGCCTCAAAGTTTCGCTGCGCAGATTGGCAACGGGTATTACATAATTAGCAAATAAGAAGGCGGCTACCGCCAAGCTACTTACAAAAACGAATAGCGGACGCATTACTCGGGTTAGTCCAATTCCGGCCGACTTCATCGCCGCCAGCTCATTGTTCTCACCTAAAGAGCCCAAAACCATCACAGAGCTCAGGAGAACCGCAAGCGGTAAGGCCATGGGGACTAAAGTAGCAGCGGTATAAAAGAGTAGTTCGGCGATATAATACCATTCAACTCCGCGACCAGCTAAGTCATCGATATACTTCCACACGAACTGCATGAGCAGAAAAAGAATCATCACCACAAAAGTGATGATGAAGGGGCGGAGGTATGACTTTAAGACAAAGCGGTCTAGGGTCTTCATTTATTCCGAAATATAGTAGTCGGCGTATTTTGCCTTATCGAAACGGAAATAGTTTTCCGGCCACTGCGCATCCTTTTTTAAGCTTTTCACTTTTAAGAGCGTACTGGTGCCGTTAGTACCCCATTGCTGCATAGAGTAAACCTCTTTGGTCTTGGTATCAATACCGATCTGGATTTTATCGATCTCTTCACTGGCATTGGGCTTCAATAAGACATACTGGATCTTTTTACCGGCAATGGTTTCCGATCCCGCTAGTTTATAGCTGTATCCTTTCTGGAAGAGGTTAAGCAATTTAGATGGGGTTAATCCTTGGTCTTCCTCTTCATCATCATAGGTGCTTACTTGCACCTCTTCATCGTCGTGAAGGATATTGTAAAGCTTATTTGCCACCCGTAATTGTTCCATACCGTTTAAATTCAGACGATAATCATCACCTTTTATGGCAATGGTACCTTCTTGCGATTGAACGATCGGTGGGTCTACTCGGCTATTCTCGAAGGTATAGTTAAAAGCAATTTCAAGCGCCGGGTAAGACTTCATAGTTTCAGAGGCTTCATTGAGAAGCTTCTTGGCCTCAAGGTGACTTTGAGCGCTTATTTGAAGACTTAAAAAACTTAGTAGAAGAACTAAACGAAAGGACATTTTACTCTTTATTCTGTTCATTGTTCAATAACTGTTCCAAAGCATATTCGTCTGGGATCAGCACTTCCCGGGCTTTGGAACCCTCAAAAGGACCTAATATCCCCGCTGCCTCCAATTGATCAACGATTCTACCGGCGCGGTTGTAGCCCAATTTCAGCTTTCGCTGCAACATAGAGGTAGAACCTTGCTGCGTTTGCACTATTAAACGCGCCGCATCTTCGAAAAGTGCATCGCGTTCACTGGGATCTAATATATCAACGCCCACATTGCCGTCTTCGTCGGCTCCCTTGTATTCAGGAAGTTTATAGGCCTCTGGATAGGCTTGCTGAGAACCGATATAGTCGGTAATATTCTCTACTTCCGGAGTATCTACGAAGGCACATTGCAAGCGAATAAGGTCTTGACCCTGGCTAAGTAGCATATCTCCTTTACCGATCAATTGCTCAGCGCCACCAGCATCTAGAATGGTACGCGAATCGATTTTGGAGGTAACCCTAAAGGCCACTCGCGCTGGGAAGTTAGCCTTAATTATACCGGTAATAACATTTACCGAAGGCCGCTGCGTCGCTACGATCAGGTGAATTCCAATGGCTCGTGCGAGCTGGGCCAAGCGGGCGATCGGGGTTTCTACCTCTTTGCCAGCAGTCATGATCAAATCGGCAAATTCATCGATAACCAGCACGATATAAGGTAAATAGCGGTGTCCCTCTTCTGGATTTAGCTTGCGCTGGATGAACTTGGCATTGTACTCCTTTATATTACGCACCATGGCATTCTTAAGAAGCTCATAGCGGTCGTCCATCTCGATACAAAGGGAATTAAGGGTATTAATAACCTTGGTCGTATCGGTAATGATCGCCTCCTCGGTATCTGGTAACTTGGCCAGATAATGGCGCTCTATTTTATTAAATAAGGTAAGTTCCACTTTCTTGGGATCTACCAATACAAATTTCACTTGCGATGGATGCTTTTTGTAAAGCAGCGAAGCTAAGATCACATTAAGTCCCACCGATTTACCCTGACCGGTAGCACCCGCCATTAAGAGGTGAGGCATTTTGGCTAGATCGGCCACAAAAGTTTCGTTGCTAATCGTTTTCCCGAAGGCCACCGGCAGTTCCATCTTATTCTCTTGGAACTTCTCGCCTGCGATCAAGTTTCGCATAGGCACGATCTGCGGATTAGTATTAGGCACCTCGATACCAATTGTTCCCCGTCCAGGGATAGGGGCAATAATCCGTATACCTAAAGCGGCTAAGCTAAGCGCAATATCGTCTTCGAGATTTTTGATCTTGCTAATGCGCACCCCAGGGGCCGGCACGATTTCGTATAAGGTTACCGTGGGGCCAATGGTCGCCTTGATCTTAGCGATCTCGATCTTATAGTTATTTAGGGTCTCAACGATCTTATTTTTATTGGCCGATAACTCCTCTTCATTAATGGTAATATTGGTGGAGCCATAATCTTTAAGCAAGTCGATGGTTGGCAGCTTAAAGCGCGAAAGGTCTAGGGTGGGGTCGTATTCACCAAACTCTTTGACCTTGCGGTTTACCTCCTTGGCGCTTAGCGCTTCTTCCTCTTCTTTTTGCTCTATTTCAAAGTCGGTATCATTTTCGCTTTCGCTGGATGCGACTTCAGTTTTAACCTCAGGCTCTAATTCTATATCGGCATTGCCCAGTAAGGGCTCAGGTTCTACAGACTCTGGCTCGCTTGCTGGTTCCTTTTGGTAATCGTCTTTTAACTCAAATCTAGCGGAAGGCTCAGGTTCAGGGTTTGGCTCTGGATTTGATTCTTCCACTGTGGCGTCAGCCCTAAGATCATTGGTTTCCACTTCTCCATCGGACAGGTCTTTGGCTTCTTCAGGTCTTTTGAATTTAGAGAAGAATTCGAGCAAGGTATCACTGGTCCATTTAAAGCGAATGCTTAAAAAGATCAGTAAGCTAAGTCCCAGAAAAAGGATGCTGCCTACTGGACCAGCTAAACTCCGCATCCAAGCTTCGAAGAAAAAGCCCATTGCTCCGGCAAAATGAGGCTTCATGGGAAGGATAAAAGCTAAGAAGCTAGGAATCCAAAAAAGCAAAAATAGATTTACCGCTAGGGCCCGGTCGAGCGGAAACTTCCTTAGGTTCAGACTCAGGCGTAAGCCTAATAAAATTAAAAACCAGGCTACTAAAAAGGCAGCTAAGCCAAACCATTTGTAAATGAATTGATGGGCCAATCCGGCGCCTACCTTACCTAAGGCATTTTTGGCTTGCACCTCGGGTCGTGCGAGGACCTCGTTGAAGCTTTGCGACATCAAGGACTGGTCGTAGGTCCAGCTTCGCAAATAGGAAATAAAGGAAGCACCGAGGTAAATACCGCTGAAAAGCAGGATCAAACCCAGGACCAAACGGACATTGGGCTTCTCGCTAAAATTTTGAATTCCGGCCAAACGCTCTTTAAGCGGAGGGCGATTCGATTTGGTCTTTTTCTTTTTGGCCATAGCTAGTACGCAAATGCAAAAATAAGAACATTATTGCGCTAGCTAAGGCCTTTAAAAATTGTAATCAACAGTTTTCTTAAAAGCTTAAGGTTTGAATACTGCTGGCTGAAGTACGCATAATACCGTAGCCTCCGTCAACATTGCTATGGATTTGAACCGGTTCGCTAAAAAAGCCATCGCTATTGAAATAGGCGGCTTTGGTTATTTCATGTCGGTAGTAACTCTCTGAAATGTTGTGAATGCGAAGGTTAAAGCTATCCCCACTGTTTAGGCTGCCCCAGTCTTCTACGCGAATGCTGAATTTGCGATTACCGCCGTTAAAGGTTTCGTCGGTGCAGAAGCTTCGTGTGCCATAAAATCGTCCATCGAAGTCGTCGCCAATAAAAATGTCGAATTCTAAAAACTCCAAGATCGGATCGATGGAGGAGTGGGTAATTTGATCGCGGCCTAATCTTTCTACCGTGATCATGTAATAGTTCGCCTGGTTGCCGTTGTCACGAATTTCGAATTCGAGGTTTTTAGTGTCTTTATCATAGCTAATGTTGCGCAATACGGGATACTCTGGTACCCTTACGCTAACTTCTAGGTCGGGCAGTGATTGATCCTGTACCTTAAGACTATAGCTGCGACCCGCTTCAATAGATTCTAAACTATTGTAAACGTAGCGTGGCTCACCAACTTGGTTGATCTCGATCCACCGCATGGTAAGGGGAGCATTGGTGTCGCTGGGTAGGAGCTCTACCATAAAATCGTTACGAGTGGCGGGATCTTCGTTGGAAAGAGAATAGACCGATTCACTTAAGTATAAACTTGCTGCGCGTTCAGCTTCCAGGGTGCCGTCTAAAACTATTTTAGTTCCTGGATCGGGAATTTGGTAATCGATCTCCCGTTCGCAGGCGATAAGGCTGATGAAGCTTACTAAAAGGGCTAATTTTTTCATCTTAAAACTTGAATTGATAAGAAATAGATGGGATAATGGGGAAGAGGCTCACTTGATTTACTCGGCGCTGGCCGTCGAAATTCTGGCTCAGATAGAGGTAGAAAGGATTATTTCTTGAATAAAGATTGTAAATGGAAATATTCCAAGTACGTTCTCCCCAAGATGTTTTCTTATGCCAGTTAAATCCGATATCCATGCGGTGATAAGCCGGCATACGTAGTCCATTTCGATCGCTAAATCGTTCATAGGTTTGACCAAATCCAGAATTTTCTCCCGGTAATAGAATTCGAGCAACCGGGGCAGTAAAGGTGTTACCACTGCCGTAGACCCAAGTTAGGCCCAGGTCGAATTTTTCACTAAAGCGATGGTTAAGGACAATACTCACGTCGTTTCGTCGGTCGTAGCGATAGGGAAACCAATCGCCATTATTGAGATTGGAAAAACGACGGTTACTCCAGGCTAAGGTATAACCGATCCAACCGGTGGTTTTTCCTTTCTTTTTACGCAGTAAGAGTTCCAATCCATAGGCCTCACCTTCGCCATCGGTTTCAACCGTGTTTTGCCAGTCTGTTGTGGCTATAAAGGAAGCCCCTTCTTTGTATTCTATGAGGTTCTCCATGGTTTTGTAATAAGCCTCGGCACTAAATTCATATTGGTTTTGGAATAGACCCATCGAGGTTCCAATTGCTATTTGTTGCGACCATTGTGGTTTTACCTTGGCGGTAGAACTCACCCAAAGGTCGGTAGGTAGCCCAATTCCCGAATTGGATAGCAGGTGCACGTATTGATTCATGATGGCGTAAGAAGCTTTAAATGACCAATTATCGCGCAGCATGTAACGACTGGATATACGTGGTTGTAAACTATGATAAAAGGCATTGTCGTCGGTTAAATAAACCGAATAATGTAAGCCATAATTGATCCTTAAGCGCTCGTTGATGCGCCAATCGTCTTCGACGTAAGCAAAGGCATCATGGGCCAAAACAGGGATAGAAAGGTCTAAGATCGAATCGATATTAGAACCACTAAAGGATTCTTGGATCTGCGCCACTCCTGGACGAAAAGTATGATGGGTATAAGATGCGCCGTATTTTAGTTTATGCTCATTGTTTAAGCTGTATTCGAGGTCGTAGCGTAATCCAAAGTCCCGGATAAGTGAAAAATACTCAAAGCCGTTACTGCTTTCCTCGAAGCCATCATTGTAGTAGGACTCGAAACCAATCGAGAAGCGATATTGCGAAAAGGTAGCAGTAAGGTTGCTAAATAGTTTATCATTAAAAAGATGATTCCAACGCAGAGCTGCAGTATGGTTACCCCAATTTAGCCCAGAATCATCGAAGCCCTCACCACCACCGAAAAAGGGATCATTATTGTATTCCTGACGAAAACCAAAATCGTCGATCCCAGTATAGTAACTCAGGTAAAGTCGGTCTTTTCTGGAGATAATATGATTGAGCTTGGCGTTAAGGTCAGCGAAATAATAGCCAAATTCTTGCCCCTCAGGAATGAATGGTCGAGCTAGAATGTCATAATAGGTTCGCCGGCCGCTCACCACGAAAGAGGTGCGATCCTTCCAGATCGGTCCTTCAAAAGTGAATTTACTTGAGATTAGGCCAATTGAGCCTTCGCCGTGGTATTCGCGCATATCACCCTCCTTCATATCGATCTCGAGCACCGAGCTTAAACGACCGCCAAAACGGGCAGGAAAGCCTCCTTTGGTGAGGTTTACATTTTTAATGGCGTCGGCATTAAATACCGAAAAGAAGCCAAATAAGTGGGAAGCGTTATATACGGGCACACCGTCTAAAAGAATCAGGTTTTGATCTGGGCTGCCGCCACGTACGTAAAAGCCAGTGGTCCCTTCATTACCCGATTGCACTCCGGGCAATAGTTGAATGGCACGAATGATGTCTACTTCTCCCAAAAAGGCAGGAATGCGCTTGATTTCGGCGGTACTTAACTGAACCTGGCTCATCTCAACTCTTTCTACCTGCTGTTCTTCGGCGGTTACCGTAACTTCATCGAGTTCGGCACTTGATTCGGCCAAGTTGAGGTCTAGCTTTAAGTTTCGGTCTTTTATGGTAATCTCCTTCTTCACGGTCTTGAAACCGATAAAAGAGGCCACTAAGGTATATTGGCCCGGAGCGAGGGAAAGGGAATAAAAGCCAAAGGTATTGGTAGTCGTGCCCCGGCTACTTCCTTCAATGTAAATGTTAACGCCGATGATACGCTCTTTAGACCGCGCGTCTTCAACATAGCCACTAACGCTGAAATTATCCTGAGCATAGCCCCTGAGAGAGGCTAAAGCCAAAAGGCTAAGGAAAATGAATTCTTTCATAAAGTGATAAGGCAGGGAACTGTTTTACAATCGATAGACGTATGAAAGCGCTTTCTAGTTGGAATCGCTTATTGGATGTTTTTAAAAGCGCAAGAAATGACAAAATTCGGTGGATTGATCATTTTGGGATTTAGAACGCAGGATCGAGCTAAAATTGTGCCTTTTCTTCTCGATGAGCGTAAATTATTTTGAAAAGATCTAATCTTTTGGGTTTGTAGGGTCTTGTTTGGAGCCTTCAAGTTCGGGGAACCCGGGGTAAAGATTGGATTTTGTTTCCTTTCGATGGGGTCCGGGTAAAATCAAAATAATGCTTGCCAACAATCTTTCATTTAGGAGCGAAATGGTCCTTTTAAAATGGCCTAAAATTTTACCCTGTTGCGGCCTTTCGCTAATTTTGTCGCCTCTCAAATAAGCTTATGAGTAAAAAAATTGAAATTATCGGAGTTATGTCTGAGTTGGGCGCCGGAACACGCGGTGCATCTTTGGGCTTAGATGCCATTCAGGTAGCTTCCTTAAAATACGACCGCGATTTCTTTAAACGTCACCAGGAAAAACGTTTAAAAACCGTTAATCACCTTTTATATAAAAAGGTCGAAATGCCCTATGCAAAACGGTTGGATGGCATTGCGGAGATGTATGGGCGCATTGAAAAGAATATCAGTAAAACTATAGACAAAGGAAACTTTCCCTTTGTGGTTGCCGGCGATCACAGTAGTGCTGGCGGTACAATTGCTGGTATTAAGAAATCATTTCCCAATAAGAGATTAGGGGTAATTTGGGTAGATGCTCACGCCGATCTGCACAGTCCTTTCACTAGTCCGAGTGGTAATGTACACGGCATGCCTTTGGCTACTGCCATACAAGAGGACAATTTGGAGTGTAAGAACAATGAACCTGAGAATGAAACTATCTGGCATTGGAATGTCATGAAGGGACCCAACCCAAGGGTGAAGCCTGAGGATCTGGTTTTCATTGGGGTTCGCAGCACAGAAAAGCCTGAGGAAGCGATTATGGAGCGCTACTCGATTCCTAATTTTAAGGTAGCCGAACTGAGGGAGCGCGGAATAGATGCCATTGTTAAGGATACCCTAGATCACCTAAAAGACTGCGACATTCTCTACTTATCATTCGATGTGGATAGCATGGACCCTTCGGTTAGCGAAGGCACAGGTACTCCGGTACCTGAAGGTTTTAGTGAAGATGAAGCACGGGAATTACTATTGGGTCTGCTCGAAGATTCTCGTTTTATCAGTTTTGAAATGGTAGAGGTTAACCCTCTCTTAGACCTTAAAGGCAACAGCATGGCCGAGGCGGCCTTCCGGATCATGAAGCCCGTTTATGAAAAAATAGAAGCAAAGAATAGCTAAGATGCAACATAATATCTTGGAGCAGTTAAATGCTGCCGTGGCAGAGATCTTAATGGAATTATACCAATTGGAACAGGCTCCGATCGATTGGCAACCTACCCGAAAGGAATTCGATGGTGACCTCACATTAGTGGTATTTCCCTATCTGCGATCCAGTAAAAAGAAACCGGAAGCAACGGCAGAAGAGATCGGTACTGCGCTCCAAGAGCGTTTAGCAGAAGTGCAAAGCTTTAATGTAATCAAAGGTTTCCTTAATATCAGCATTACCGATACCTACTGGGCGGCATGTTTACACGGTATTCAAGAGCTCGAAAAATATGGTCATCAGCCGCAAGGCTCGGAGACCATCTTAGTAGAATACAGTTCTCCAAATACCAATAAGCCCCTGCATTTAGGACATATTCGTAATGTGCTTTTGGGTTATTCGGTAGCCCAGATCCTTAAAGCCGCCGGCAAGGAGGTCAAGAAAGTACAAATCATCAATGACCGCGGGATCCACATTTGCAAGTCGATGGTAGCTTGGCAAAAGTTTGCCAATGGAGAGACCCCAGAAAGCTCTGGACTTAAAGGGGATCATCTGGTTGGTAAGTATTACGTTGAGTTCGACAAGGCCTATAAAGCTGAGATTGCCGAACTGGTTGCTTCAGGTAAAACCGAAGAAGAAGCCAAGCAAGAAGCCCCTATTTTGCAAGAAGCGCGGGAAATGTTGCGTTTATGGGAGCAGAATGATGAAGAAACCGTGTCTTTATGGAAAACCTTGAATCAATGGGTTTATAGCGGTTTTGATGTAACCTACGATAGAATAGGGGTAGACTTCGATAAGAATTATTACGAAAGCAACACCTATTTGCTGGGTAAGCAAGTAGTAGAAGAGGCGCTGGAGAAAGGTGTTTTTTTCCGCAAGGAGGATGGCTCGGTTTGGTGCGATCTGGAAGAGGAGAAGCTAGGTGAAAAGCTCTTGTTACGTAAAGATGGAACCTCGGTATACATGACGCAAGATATCGGGACAGCCATCCAACGTTACGAGGATTTTGGGATCGACGGTATGATCTACACCGTGGGTAATGAGCAGGACCATCACTTTAAAGTGCTTTTTGCGATCTTAAAAAAACTCGGCTACGATTGGGCCGAGCATTTGTACCACTTGAGTTATGGAATGGTGGATTTGCCTAGCGGAAAAATGAAGTCTCGTGAGGGAACCGTGGTCGATGCAGATGATTTGGTGAGCCAAATGGAAAGCACGGCTCGGGAAATTTCCGAGGAATTAGGCAAAACCGATGGAATCGATGAAGATGAAAAGCAATCGCTTTACCACATGATTGGTATGGGGGCCTTGAAATACTTCATCTTGAAAGTTGACCCCCGTAAGCGCATGTTATTCAATCCGGAAGAGTCTATCGATTTCCAAGGTAATACCGGACCTTTTATACAGTATACTCATGCACGCATTCAATCCCTTTTACGCAAAGCGGAGGAGATGGGCATAGACCATTCGGGGAATTATACCGAATTGCATGAGTACGAGCGTAATTTGATTCAAGCCATCTTGAAATTTCCAGAGATGGTGCAAGAGGCGGCAGCGGAAAAGGCGCCATCGGTAATCGCAAATTACACTTATGACCTAGTAAAGAGCTATAATTCAATGTATCAGCAGCTTAGTATTCTGAATGACGAGGATTCCAAGGCAGTAGCCTTCCGCGTAGATCTATCGAAGAAAACAGCTGCTGTGATCAAAAATGCAATGCACCTCTTGGGGATTGGGGTTCCGGATCGGATGTAGTTTAAGGGTAGTTCAAGCTGATGCATTCTTTGCTCCATATTTCACCGCTCCCTTCATGCCAGCTTCTTTCAAAAGCCTGCAACTGGGATTGATCGTTGTATTGGTATGAGTAGGTTCGATAGCTTTCACCGCTTGGTGGAGGTAGATCACCAAATCTTGTTTCTTTAACAGGGTAATACGGTGCAGGTAGTCCTAGAAAATGCCATTCGGGGAAAAGGATTGCTTTGTAAGGATCTTGAGAAAATTCAAAGCGCGTTGTAGGTGGCGGTATAAGTCCATTTTTAATAATGCGCAGATAGGGGTTCCCAATACTATCCAGATAGAAAATAGTTTTTCCTTCATCGTATTGCCTGCTTTGGTTAAAAAAGCGCCCGGCAGTAACAAGCACAACACTATCAGGGTAAAAGTTTACGCTAGTGGTTTTTACATAATTCTCACTGGCACCATAAAAGTTGCTGTCGATTACCTCAAAGGCTTTTCCGTTAAGGCGTTTGTAAAAGGTGCGGGATTGAGCCTGATTACTGTCATTAGGATAGAATTCACTAATAATGAGCGAATCAAGGTCCGTTATTAAGATGAAATGATTTTCAAATTCAATTTTCTGACGGCAACAGAAAATCTTGGCAACCACCATTTCTTTTTCCACGCAATTTACCGCGGATTGCTCCATAGGTTCAGTCTCCTTTCGATATGAAGTGAAAAATAGGAGGGAAAACGTAAACAGTACAATTCGGTAAAGCATTTTTAATGGTAAGCCTAATTCATGCAGTAATCCTATGCATAATTAGCAGAGGTTCCTTTCAGTTGAGTATTCGCATTGTTGCAGGCTTGGCAACCGCTTGTTCTTTATTAAATTTGCCAACCTATACTAGATGCTATGTTTGACAATTTACAAGATAAACTCGATAAGGCCTTTCACGTTTTAAAGGGCCACGGACAAATTTCCGAAGTTAACGTTGCTGAAACTCTTAAAGAGATTCGCCGGGCCTTGGTTGATGCGGACGTGAGTTTTAAAATTGCCAAGGATTTCACCAATACCGTTAAGGAAAAAGCACTTGGAGAGAAGGTGTTGACCAGTTTAAAGCCTGGTCAGGTGCTCACCAAGGTGGTACACGATGAAATGGCCCGCCTAATGGGGGGTGAAGCGGTTGAGCTAGATCTTGATGCCAAACCAAGTATTATCCTCATGGCAGGTTTACAGGGTTCGGGTAAAACGACCCACTCTGGTAAGTTGGCCAATTACCTCAAGCGCAAGCGTACCAAAAAAGTTTTACTTGTTGCCTGTGATGTTTACCGTCCTGCTGCGATCGACCAGCTGCATGTTGTAGGTGATCAAATCGGGGTGGAGGTATTCTCAGATAAAGAAAATAAGAACCCAGTAGACATTGCCGAAAAGGCGATTGCTCATGCCAAGCAAAATGGGCATAATACGGTCATCATTGATACCGCCGGTCGATTGGCGATAGATGAAGATATGATGAACGAGATTCGTAATATTCATCAAGCGGTTCAACCACAGGAAACATTGTTTGTGGTGGATTCGATGACAGGCCAGGATGCAGTTAATACTGCAAAGGCCTTTAATGATGTTCTCGATTACGAGGGGGTGATTCTTACCAAATTAGACGGTGATACCCGAGGCGGTGCAGCTTTGACCATTCGCACAGTGGTGGAGAAGCCCATCAAGTTCATTGGTACCGGTGAAAAGATGGAAGCATTGGATGTTTTTCATCCCAGTCGAATGGCCGACCGTATTTTGGGTATGGGCGACGTTGTTTCTTTGGTGGAGCGTGCCCAAGAACAATTCGATGAAGACGAAGCACGCCGGGTACAAAAGAAAATCGCCAAGAACCAATTTGATTTTGATGATTTCTTAGGTCAAATTTCCCAGATCAAGAAGATGGGTAATGTGAAAGACTTGATGGGCATGATTCCTGGGATGGGGAAAATGATGAAGGGCGTGGATATCGATGATGATGCCTTTAAAGGGGTGGAAGCGATCATCCAGTCTATGACCAAGGAAGAGCGCGCCAACCCTAAGCTAATAAATGGAAGTCGTCGACAACGCATTGCTAGTGGCTCTGGAACCAGCATTCAGGAAGTGAATCAATTAATGAAGCAGTTTTCGGAGATGAGCAAAATGATGAAGATGATGCAAGGTGGAGGTGCCAAACGTATGGCCGGTATGATGAAAGGCATGAAAGGAGGCCGTCCTTTTTAAAGCGCTTATTTTCTACAAAAAGCATATTTTAGCCACTATCAACCAAATTGTTAGTGTCCATGAGAAAGTTCATTGGAACCCTGATCGTTATAATTTCTGTCGCTATCCTGCTGCATCTCTTGTACTTATCGCCTGAGATTTATGAGGAAGCTCCTAAGATGTATGCTAATTACAAAAAGGATCCCGATGAGTTTATGATGAAAGACGACATGGATAAGCTCCTTTTCTGGGTATTGCATTTGGTGATTCCCGCCATCCTTCTTGGCACCGGTAGAGGACTGAGAAGAAAAGGTAAAAATTTCTAGCCTAGCGCTTCCTTATGTACCTTTGTGCTAAACTAAGCACAAGCCATGATCAAGATCGACGGAAAGAAGACCTCCCAAGAAATTCGCAATGAGATTGCCGAAGAAGTAAAAGCAATTAAAGCCAAAGGAGGGAAAACCCCACACCTGGCTGCGGTTTTGGTTGGAAACAACGGGGCTAGCATGACCTATGTTAATGCTAAGATCCGCGATTGTGAAGAAGTGGGCTATAAGTCTACCTTGGTTAAGCTTTCGGAAACCATTACCGAAAAGGAATTACTAGAGGAGGTTCACAAGCTAAATAATGATGAAGATGTAGATGGCTTTATCGTACAATTACCTCTTCCTAAGCATATTAACGAGCAGAAGATTTTGATGGCCATAGATCCTGAAAAGGATGTAGATGGTTTCCATCCCACTAATCTGGGTAAAATGGCACTTAATCTGCCTTCTTATGTTCCAGCAACCCCAATGGGGATAATGGATCTGCTCGAACGCTACAATATCGAGACAGGCGGGAAACATTGTGTAGTGGTAGGCCGATCGCATATCGTTGGTCTTCCGGCTAGTATCCTAATGGGGCGAAACCACTATCCTGGTAATGCCACGGTTACCCTCACGCATAGTCGGACTACCAATCTTGATCAACTATTAAAAGAGGCCGATATTATCATTGCTGCGCTTGGTAAGCCGAATTTTATTAAAGGCGATATGGTGAAAGAAGGCGTGGTAATTATCGATGTAGGCACCACTCGTGTAGTAGATAAAACTAAAAAATCGGGTCATCGCTTAGTAGGCGATGTGGAATTTGATACGGTTGCCCCCAAAGCAAGCTATATAACCCCCGTGCCAGGTGGAGTGGGTCCAATGACCCGAGTAAGCCTACTAAAAAACACTCTTTTAGCGGTTCGACATAAGCTCTAGACTGCCGAAAAATGTCACTTTTTCACTAGTACACCTTAGTTCAATAAGTCAACCTATGGAATAAGCTATAAGCTAATTGCAATAGCATTAGTCTTTTAGGTGAAAGGGCGTTTAATATTTTAGGATAGTAATTTTAAACTGGAGTTAAGTGCTTGTTAAGCAGATACTTAGCTGTAGTTCGGGTGGTTTTTTTCGTATATTGCTTAAAAATCTGCCGTGAGTCACTTTGCTACCATTCGTTGTTTTTACCTCAAAGATCAAAAAGAGGAGGCCTTTATTTCCACCTGGAAAGCGGTGGCCGATCTTTATTACCGTTATGCGGGATCTTACGGTTCCCGTCTACATCGGATAAGTGATTTGAAATATTGTGTTTACACACTTTGGCCTAATGCCGAGGCCTTTAAAAAAGCGGATGAGCGCCTTCCGGCAGCAGCCTTGGCCTTAATGGCTAAAATGAAATCCTGTTGTACTAAGGTAGAGGCCAGTATGGAAATGGGGGTGTTGATCGATCAAATTCACCTAAACACTTATAAACTTGCTTAGCGTTTCATGGCACGGTCCATTTCCCGCTTAACGTCCCGCTCCTTAATGCTTTCCCGCTTGTCATAGGTCTTTTTACCTTGTGCAAGAGCGATCTTCATTTTAGCTAATCCACGGTCATTGATATAAAGGCTTACGGGGATAATAGTACGATTTCCCTTTTCCACTTCAGAACTTAGTTTAGTAAGCTCTCTTTTATGCAGTAACAAAAGCCTTTCTCTTAATGGTTCATGGTTATTGATATTACCATGACTGTATTCGGCGATGTGCATATTCTTGACCCAAAGTTTGTTTTCACCTTCGAAATAGCAATAGGCCTCCTGCAGGCTAGCCTTTCCCTCCCGAATGGACTTGATCTCGGTGCCCAAGAGCTTTAGTCCAGCTTCGAAGGTGTCGAGGAGCTCATAATTGAATTTAGCTTTGCGATTCTTGATATGTACTTTGCGATCTGCCATGCGCTGCGAAGATAATCAAAGCAATGAGCTCTGTTATTGCCCCAAAGGGAATTATCTTTGCCGAAAATTCGCAATGTACCAAGGTCTAATCAAGCCCTTTCTATTCAGATTTCAAGCCGAATCGGCTCATCATTTTACCTTCAAGCTGATCAAGAATTTACACCGTATTCCCGGTTTTGGAGCAATAAGTCGTGCCCTGTTTTATCCCAAGAGGGCCGAAGCGGTGGAGGTTTTTGGGCTGAAGTTTCCCAATCGCGTCGGTTTGGCCGCTGGTTTTGATAAGGATGGTAAGCTATTCAAAGAATTGGCGAATTATGGTTTTGGTTTCATTGAAGTTGGCACGGTAACCCCTAAAGCTCAACCAGGCAACCCATTACCAAGGCTTTTTCGCCTGCCGGCCGATGAAGCCCTGATCAACCGCATGGGTTTTAACAACGAGGGGGTAGATGCTCTGGTTCAGCGTCTAAAAGGAAAGCGTCCCAATAATTTGATCATTGGTGGTAATATTGGAAAGAACAAGGTAACCCCAAATGAAAAGGCTTTGGACGATTACCGCTATTGCCGGAAAGTGCTTCATCAGTATGTAGATTATTTCGTGGTAAACGTAAGCTCTCCCAATACTCCCAATTTGCGTGACCTTCAAGAAAAGGAACCATTAAAACGCATCCTGAAGGCATTGATGGAAGATAATCAAGCAGAAGCTCAGGCAAAGCCGATCTTACTGAAGATCGCTCCAGACCTCAGCGACTCTCAATTAGATGACATTATTGAAATTGTGGAGGAGACCGGTATTGCCGGAATTATTGCCACCAATACGACCATATCGAGAGATGGCTTGGCTACTTCCGCTCAGTACGTTGAAAATATTGGAGCGGGAGGATTAAGCGGTAAGCCAGTTCGGGCTCGATCTACGGAGGTAATCCAATACTTGCATGAAAAATCGCAAGGTTCTTTTCCAATTATTGCAGTGGGAGGGGTAAGTAGCAAAATAGATTACCAAGAAAAATTGGCTGCTGGGGCCAGTTTAGTGCAGGTCTATACCGGTTTTATATATCAAGGGCCGAGCTTGGTTAAGAAACTGCTTGCCTAAAGCTGTTCTACCTTCTGTAAAAGTAGGCTTTTATTTAGAGGTTTACTGATGTAATCGTTGCAGCCAGCCTCCAGAGCTCTTTCTTTATCTACCGCCATGGCGTAGGCAGTTTGAGCAATAATGGGAATGCTGTTACCACTGCGTCTAATTTCTTCGACCGCTTCATAGCCATCCATAACCGGCATTTTAAGGTCCATCAAGATAAGGTCCGAATTAGGATGTTCTTCTAGTGCTTTTATCGCTTCAACGCCATTGGCCGCCTCATGCAGGGTGTGCGCTTTTTGTTCCAAGATCTTGCGCATTAACTGTAAGTTGATCGGATCGTCATCTACAATGATTACTTCCAAGGTCCGTGCTTCTAGGGAAGGATCGGAACCATTAGCTTGGGAAGAGCTACTGTCTCGGTAATGCTCGAGCGGGAACTCGAATTGAAAGGTACTTCCCTCACCCAAGATCGATTGGAAACTAATGGACCCTCCAATGCTTTCGGCGAAAGACTTTGAAATGCTAAGTCCGATGCCGAGACCGTCGTGTTGTCTAGTTAAATGATCTTCTAGTTGCGTAAACTGCTCCGTTAGTAAACTCTGATCCTCCTCAGCGATACCCGGACCTTCGTCTCGCACATAGCCAATTAGCTTATCCTGCTCTTTTCTAAAGCCGAAGCGGATCGTTCCCTGTTTCGAAAATTTTAAGGCATTGTTTAAAAGGTGGAAGAATATACTTTTGATCTTGTCGCCGTCGGTCCATACTTTACTGTCTTGCTCGCTAAGTTGAAATTCTTGGATCAATGGCAGGCCCTTTTTATCGCAACGAGGCTGGTACAACTCAAATAGAAACTCAATGATTTCGTGTAAGTTACAAGGTCCTTTTTCGGCCTTTATCGAGCCTGCTTCTATTTCCGAAATCTCGATCAAATCCCTTAAGGTGGTCAGGAGTCTGTTGCTGCTAACCTTTATATTCTCGATAAACTTTTTGCGTAATTCACTTTCTAGATCGGGGTCTTCTAAATAATCTACGAAACCCAAAATACCGTTCATCGGGGTACGCAATTCATGTGATAGATTATTTAGGAAGGCGGTTTTTAAACGTTCGCTTTCTTCCGCTTTAAGTTGGGCCAAACGGTATTTTTTGGTCCGTTCCTGTATTTCCGTTTCTAGTTTTTGTTGCCGTTCCACGCTACTGTGGTAATTGTCGCGCATTTTTAAATGCAAGTCTACCCGAAAGGCTAAGAAACTAGAGGAGATCGGTAGGGCAATATAATCTTGGAAATCCAACTCTTTCAGTTGCTCTAAAGTGCTTTCTTCCTCATTTTTGCCGAAGAGTAGGAGCGGGAGCTCCAAGCCAGGGTATTGCGCTTTTATCGATCGAATCAATGCTAACTCTTGTTCCAGATCTTTTTCGTTTAGCGAGAAAAGGATCAAGTCAAAATAACTTAAACTATCGATCTTTGGGAATTCATCCCTTTTTACTACCTGGTTGGTACTTTGGGGAAGCTCAGCTGATAACTGTTTTAAAGAGCTACTGTAATTTTCAGTGCTACAGTAAATTAGAATTTTCGATTCAGGCACGCTAGAGTGGGTTTAGCATCTAAGTTACTAAACCTTATGGTTCGTACTTAATGAAGCAGGAATTTTTCCAAATACTTCAAGCTTTTCAGGATTCTACTGCCATACCATGAAAAAAGTGCCCCGTCTACAATTTTTACTCTTTTAGACATAAGGTAAAAGTCAAGACTGTCTGCCGCTTTAAAGGCATAGGGCTCACTACTTAATAGAATCAAATCCGCTTCGCTGGTCTCGATGTCACTTAAAGACATTTCAGGGTAACGCCCTTTACCTTGAGGAGCAGCATTTTTGAGCCCAATTTCCTCCAATAGCGATGAAATATAAGTATCACTACTGGCCACCATAAATGGCTCTTTCCAGATGAAGTAAAGGAACTTTCCGTTTTTAGGCTTTAATTGCTTACGGAGCCTTTCGGCGGAAGCGACATACTGCAGTGCTTTGTCTTCTGCGCCAAGCAATTGACCTAGATCCCCAATCATTTCAAGGCAATGATCCAGGTTCTTTACTTCGCTGAGGTAAACAGGGAAATCGGCCATAAGCGCTTCAACTTGTTCCGCCACATTCTCTTCACGGTTGGCTAGAATAAGATCGGGCTTCAGAGAGCGCACCACATCGAGTTTTAGGTCTTTGGTGCCCCCAATAATGGTCTTCTCGGCCTTTAAGCCCGCCGGATGTACACACCATACCGTGAGTCCAACAATGGACTCCTTTCCCGCCAGGTCTGCCGCTAACTCGGTCAAGGAAGGTACGAGGGATACGATCCTTTTAGCTGGGCTTTTGAGCTTTAATTCACGTCCGCTTTGATCCTTTAAC
This sequence comes from Croceimicrobium sp., assembly GCA_965656185.1. Taxonomy (GTDB): domain Bacteria; phylum Bacteroidota; class Bacteroidia; order Flavobacteriales; family Schleiferiaceae; genus Croceimicrobium. Next base: position 42,236 of record CBFHJH010000003.1, on the reverse strand, counting down.
CGGATCATTAACTCAGAGCGTTTATCAAGTCTTGCTTGGTGATAATGTGGAATTTACCGCTGGCCAGTTTGACCATTAGGGCCGCCGTATCCTTGTTTATTTTTACTGCTACGGCTTTTACGGGCTCTTGGTGATCTACTGTAGGGAATGGAGCATCCATTATCTCCTCTACGAATTTTTCGCTTAAACTCGGATCGTTTACCAAAGCTTGAAACAGCCTAGATTCATCTAAGGAACCTACGATCTCCTCATCTTTGATAACGGGGATCTGAGAAATGGAATACTGCTTCATTTTAGCAATGGCCGATGCAATTACTTCATTAGGAGCCACAGACACCAGAGGAAGGTTTTCATGGGCCTTAACCAGGTCGCCAGCCGTACTTTGAGCATTGGTTAAAAAGCCACGATCGCGCATCCAATCGTCATTGAATACTTTGGCTACATAACGACTGCCATGATCGTGAAACAGGACAACTACCACATCATCTTCTTTCAATTGGTCTTTCATCTGTAAAAGACCCTGAATAGCAGAGCCACAAGAATAACCTAAGAATAGGCCCTCCATTTTGGCCAAGTCTCTGGTGGCCAGTGCACCATCTTTGTCACTTACTTTTTCGAAGTGATCGATAATGTCAAAATCAACGTTCTTAGGCAGAATGTCTTCGCCGATCCCTTCGGTAATATAGCTGTAGATCTCCTTTTCATCAAACTCGCCGGTCTCGTGGTATTTCTTAAATACCGAACCATAGCTGTCGATGCCCCAAACTTTGACATCCGGATTCTTTTCTTTCAAGTATTTCCCAACCCCAGAAATAGTGCCACCGGTGCCTACGCCCACTACAAAATGGGTGATCTTGCCTTCCGTTTGATCCCAGATCTCGGGACCGGTACTTTCGTAATGCGCCTGGGCATTACCAGGATTATCATATTGATAAGGATAATAGGAATTGGGGATCTCTTTATGCAAGCGAGAGGCTACGGAGTAGTAACTTTCTGGATGCTCGGGTGGTACATTGGTGGGGCATACGTAAAGCTCGGCGCCCATGGCCCTTAAAACATCCATTTTCTCCTTACTCTGCTTGTCGCTAAGGGTACAGATCAATTTATAGCCTTTTACAATAGCGGCTAGGGCCAGACCCATTCCGGTATTTCCGGAAGTACATTCGATAATGGTTCCCCCCGGTTTTAATAAGCCTTCCTGCTCCGCGTTTTCGATCATTTTTAGGGCCATCCGGTCCTTTACCGAATTACCCGGATTAAAATATTCTACCTTGGCATAGACCGTACAGGGAAGGTCTTCCACGATCTTATTCAATTTGATCATGGGAGTATTACCAATAGTCTCTAGGATATTGTCGTAAATCTTCTTTTGCGGACGCATTAAATAAGGGTTCTAATTAGGCTGCAAAGCTAATCAAAACGTATGGCTTTATTGGGACTGATTCGACTTACCAGATAGGAAGGAATTAACAGACACAAGAGGGAAATTACCAAAGTGATCACATTTAGCATAATAATAGGCCAGGGACTGAGGTCTACACTTACCACACTCACATAATAGGTTTCGGGGTCGAGCTTAATAAAGCCAAAGTGCTTTTGTAAGAAGGTAATGCCAAGCCCCAGAATATTCCCGATCAACAATCCTTTGCCAATAAGGTAGCCTGCATTGATTAGGAAAACCCTTTGTATACTGAGGTCCTTGGCACCGAGGGACTTTAGTAAGCCGATCATGGTGGTTCGTTCCATGATCAAGATCAATAAGGCGATGGACATATTAATGGTGGCCACTAATATTATGATGATTATGATAATCAATATATTAAGGTCGAAGAGGTCTAACCATTGAAAAAGCTGGACATTAAGTCGCCGCGCACTTAAAGCGTCGTATTCGAAAGGGAGTTTAAAGCGTATTTCCTCGGCGATTCGATCCGCGTCTAAGTTATTCTTGAGATGGATCTCATAAGCACCCACTTCGCTGCTGTCCCATTTTGCTAAACGTCGTACATGCTTAATGTCGCCGATAATAAAAGTCTCGTCCAGTTCTTCGAAGTCGGTCCTAAATATGCCGCTTAAGATAAATCGTCGCCGCAATGGTGCTTTATTACTGCGCACAAAGAACATTTCTACGCGTTCGTTTAAATCTAGCTTAAGGGTTTTGGCGAGCTTTTCGCTGATCAGAATACTATCTTGGTAGCCTTCTTGGGTGAACTTTGGGGCTTTCCCGGCAATTAAATAGCGACTAAAAAAATCAAGGTCGTAATCGGGGCCAATACCTTTCAAGACGACCCCTTCGAAGAGGTCGTCTTTTTTCAGAATGCCTGCTCTTTGTCCGTAGGACTGCACTTTGGCGATTCGCTCATCTGCCTTTAAGGCCTTTAATAAACTGTCGGAAACCGCTAAAGGAACTTGTTCATAAGTGGGATTAGGCCGGTAATTTAATATTTGAATATCTCCTCCGAATCCGGTTACTTTGTTCTGTATCGCTTTACGCAAGCCGTTTCCCGTAGATACGGCCAAGATCATAATTAATAGACCTAAGGCGATGGCCCAAACCGAAATATTGAGAACTGGTTTGGCCACCTTACGGCTAGCCGATTGGTTCTTAAGGATGCGTCGGGCTATGAAAAACTCGAAATTCAATGATGAGGCTTAGTAAACTCTGGTTCAAATATACGCTAATGCTATTGCTTAGCACAGGAATTCTTGCGGCGCAAAGCCCATTAAAGGAGTCTCCAGATCTTAAACTTGGGGCCGATCGTCCAGGTGCCTACTTGCCAAGCCTTTACGGGAAAAAGGTTGCCCTGTTAGTAAATCAAACCTCCACCTTAAGTAATGGCCAGCACTTGGTGGATTTCCTTTTGGAGAACGATATTGAGATCGTGAAGATCTTTAGTCCCGAACATGGTTTTCGCGGTAATGCTTCGGCAGGGGAGCACGTTGAAGACGGTAGAGATCCCAAGACGGGACTGGAAGTTATTTCACTGTATGGCGCTAACCGCAGACCTACCAAAGCTCAATTGGAAGGGGTGGATCTAGTTATTTTCGATATTCAGGATGTTGGTGCGCGCTTTTACACTTACATCAGTAGTATGACCTATATGATGGAGGCTTTGGCTGAGGCCGGCAAGAAAATGATGGTCTTAGATCGCCCAAACCCACACGGCTATTACATTGATGGACCGATCTTGGATACTAAGCATAAGTCATTTGTGGGTTTACATCCCGTGCCAATAATTCACGGTATGACCGTTGGTGAGTATGCCCAAATGCTTAATGGCGAACGATGGCTTAGAGGCGGATTTATATGTGATTTGGAGGTAGTGCCTTGCTATGCCTATGATCATAACACTCGGTATTCTCTGCCTGTAAAGCCATCGCCTAATTTACCGAATGATTCCGCCATTAGTCTTTACCCTTCCCTCTGTTTTTTTGAAGGAACCTCGGTAAGTATCGGAAGAGGAACCCCTTATCCCTTCCAGGTAATAGGCGCACCTTGGTTCAAGGATGGCAACATTGAATTTACCCCACAAGCGAATGAAGGCGCTAAAAACCCTCCTTACGAGGGCCAATTATGCAAAGGTTTTATCCTGCAAGACTTTTCGCATTCGTATATCGATGGCCTTGGGGAGCTCTATCTCTTTTGGTTAGTAGAATCTTACAAAATGACGGAGGACAAGTCGAGTTTCTTCCAACCCTTCTTTACTTTATTGGCTGGAACAGAGAAGCTTCAAAAACAAATCGAGCAGGGCTTAAGTCCCGAGGAGATCAGAGCTTCTTGGCAGGCGGGTTTAAATGAATTTCAATTGCGCCGTCGTAAGTATTTGCTCTATCCCGATTTCGGTTATTGATCGCTTTGGACTAGGTCTTCGTAAAAAGCACCATAGCCATCTATGGTGCGCTCCGAATTAAAGCGGACACGGATGCGCTCTTTTGCTGCTGCCCCCATTTTTGCAGGAGCATGCGGATCCAAATACATTTTTTCCAATGCCAGGGCCATCGCCTTAGGATCTTTCTTAGGCACAACATAGCCGCTCTCACCGTCTACGATCATTTCGCGGTTTCCTGGAATATCAGTAATTATTGCAGGTGTACCCAGCGACATGCCTTCTAAAACTGATTTAGTGATGGATTCGCCGTAGAGTGAGGCTAAAATGAAGGTGTCGGCCATCTTCACGATTCTTAGGCTATCACTTCGCCATCCCATGAAATGTATACGTTCGGGGTGAGCGCAGGCCGCTACGATCTTTTTGTTTTCTGGCGTATCCATATCCTTGCCCAACAAAAGAAGGTGAATATTGAGCTCGGGGTCTAAGTGTTTAAAGCTTTCTAACAAATAGGGTACCCCCTTCATACGACGGTTGTTTGCCGCACAAACTGCATAAAAGCCATCGGGGTCTAACCCTAGTTCTTTTGGACTTAAGGCTTCAACGTCGTCATACCATTCGAGACGATGTCCTTTATTAACGGTTACTAATCTTGGCTTTGAAAAAACTCGGGCGCGGTCGATGTGTTCGGCTACTCCTTCAGAGTTACACATGATGGCATCTACGCGAGGGTGTAAAAACTTGAAGTAAATCGCTGGGTCATACCAGTGAATATGACCTTCGAAGCCACGGTAGAGGACCACTTTAACGGGGGTGCCTTTGGCGGCTTGAATTCCGTTTACCATGGCCTTACCATTAAAAAGATGCATTACATCATAGGCTCCGCTTAGGATCTCTTGGCGGATGAAAGCAATTTCCTTTTTGTCGAACTTCTTTTCCGGGTGGAAGTCGATTACTTTAATACCTGCCTCTCTAAATTTATCGCAATACCAGCTGTCGCCATAAGTCATAATGGTAACCGAATGTCCGGCCTTTTGAAGGCCTAAGAAAATTTCTGCTTCTGGTCTAACCGTGATCGTACTTCGATAATTGCTAATTACCAAGATCTTTAGCATCATGCGTCAAATTTGAGGCGAAGGTAAGGATAAGAAATTGCCTGCGAAGCGCATTTTCTGGGCTAAAGTGAAAGGCAACTTCCTTTAGCGTCCTACCTTTGCAAAATGATTTGGAGTAAACTTTCGAAAGAGGCGATTAAAGACCGCATTTTTGCTGCTTTAGATGCCAATCGTAATTACGATAGTGACTATATACTGGGTATTCCAGGAACTTATTTAGATACGGCGCAGTTTCACCGCGACGCAAACTTCTTAGAGGATGCCCCATTCTTAAGAACCTTTATCAATAATCCCAATCATATTGGTTGTCATACGCTAACTGGCGATGAGGGTGAGGATATGTTTCGTGGCACTCAAAAGATCGAGATCGAGTTGATGCGATTGATCTCGGAAGAGATATTCAAAGCCGAAAAACAATCGGTCGATGGCTATGTGGCTCCCGGTGGAACCGAGGCTAATATTCAGTCGCTCTGGATCTATCGCAATTACTTTCGTTCGGAATTTGGCGCCAAGCTCGATGAAATCGCGGTTCTTTTCTCGGAAGATAGTCACTACAGTTTTTATAAAGGAGCCAATTTATTGAGCATTCACGCGCTTCCCGTGGCGGTTGGAGAGCAGGACAGACAAATAGATCCTGAAAAGCTTAAAGTAAGTTTAGAAGAGGCTAAATCGAGAGGAATCAAATATTTTATTGGTATCGCAAACATGAGTACCACCATGTTTGGCTCGGTAGATGATGTGGACCTTTTAGCCGATAGCTTTGAAGCTCTGGATCTGAAATACAAGATCCATCTTGATGGTGCCTTTGGTGGCTTTATTTATCCATTTACCAATCCTAATTCCAATTTGAATTTTGCCAACCCACGCGTTACCTCGATTACCGTGGATGCCCATAAAATGTTGATGGCGCCTTATGGCACCGGAGTGTTCCTGATTCGAAAGGGTTGGATGCATTATTCGGCTACCACCGAAGCTAAGTACGTGCAGGGCTTAGATTATACCATGGTAGGAAGTAGGAGTGGAGCTCAAGCCATTGCCATTTGGATGATATTAATGACACACGGGCCGCAGGGCTGGAAGCAAACCATGCAAAACTTGATCGCAGAAACCGATAAGCTTTGCGCCACCCTAGATGAATTAGGAATAAACTACTATCGCAACCCACATCTCAATATTGTGAGTATGCAAGCCGATCAGATCCCATCAAGTATACCTTCGAAATACCGATTGGTGAGTGATAATTTTGGTGATCGGCCACGTTGGTGGAAGATCGTGGTGATGCAACATACCGTGGGGAAAGTGGTAGATAGCTTTATCGCCGATATGAAAAAGGCACTGGCTTAATCTTGCCAGTGCTCTAATTTTACTTCGAAGACCGCTCCATTATCGTTATGTACCTCGATTTGACCATCATGTGCCTCTACATATTGCTTAACGATACTGAGACCAAGGCCGGTTCCTTCTTTCTTATTTTTCGTGGTAAAAGGTTCGAATAGCTTTTGCATAATATCTTCGGGGATTCCGGGACCATTATCACGAATCGAAATGATCTCATATTGACCCTCAGTCTTGCTACTGATATCAATGCATGGTTTTTCAACCCCAAGGTCTAATAGCGCATCGGCAGCATTGGATATAATGTTCATTAGAACACGCTTCAACTTGCTAGAATCGCCCGCTAGCTGAACTTGTTCGTTTACATCCATTTTTATCTCAATACCTTCTAAACTCCGGCGATTCTCGGCCAAGGATAAAGCACGCTCCGCGATGTCCTTTAATGATACCTTATTTTTTTTTATCGGCGCTTCCCGCACGAAATCCAAGAAATCATCAAGGATCTCAGAGGCTTGTTTAGAGCTTTCGTCCAACAATTGCAGAAGTTCCTCACTGGCTCCGTCGCCTCGCAGCAGGTCGGTGATTTGAGGAATGTTCTTTATGGGTGTGCGCAGATCATGCATAAGCATGCCAAGGGCCTTACCAGCAGCACTTAGTTTTTCCTTTTTGAGAAGTTCTTCTTGGAGATGGGCATTTTGAATAGCCTGGGTAGCATTTTGGATGAACAACTGCAGTAGGTATACTTTCTCGGTTTTTAAGGTTTCATTGGGCTCTAATAAGGCAAAAACTGGATAATCCTGTAGTAAGGCTAGCACGATGTTCTTCTCTTGAAGGATAGCTTCATTATTATGACGTGCTTTGCGAATAAGGTTTAATAATGCCTCCAGATTAAGGTTTTCGCCCATCGACCCCACTTTATGCAGGAAGTCCAATTCATCATTTTCATTAAGGGTACCCATTATTGCATTATCGGTTCCCATGTAACGGGCCAATTGATCGAAGATATTTCGCAATAAGCTATTGAGTTGATTTTCACCAAGACGAATCTTCCCAGTCGTATCGATCAGGTCTTCTAGATTCCTTAGCTTATTGTAGTCATTTACTGCTTTGGTAGCAATTTGTAAAATCTCTTCCGAGTTGTAGGGCTTTACGTGATATCCTACATTTTTTCCCGCTTCCGAAACAATTTGATCGATCGAGTGATCCGAGAATGCCGTAACGATGATGATCTCCACCTTGGTATCTACTCTTCGGATGCGCTTAGCAGTTTCCAGACCATCCCAGCCAGGCATGCGCATATCCAAGAAGATAACCGCATAAGGATCACCAGAGTGCACGGCTTTTTCGACCATTTGAAAGCCGATCAAGCCGGTAGGTGCCTTGTCTACTCTAAAGTCTGGGAAGTGCGAGCTATCTTTAACGATCGGACTTTGGTCTTCACTGTCTTCATCGTCAAACAACAGGTCGATAGCAGAGTCTACCTTCTTATTTTTCTCAATTTTATGGGGTACCAAGATCTCCTCGATATTGTCACGCACCATCTCTTCATCATCAATTATTAAAACCCGGGTGTTGAGGATATCCATATTATTCTGCGGTGTTTTGATTTAATGGGATTTCGAGCTTGGCGGTAGCCCCTTTACCAATTCCTTCACTTTCCAATTCTAAATTACCACCATGACTTTCTAGTACGCCTTTGCCTGAACTCAATCCCAAGCCAGTGCCGGTTGCTTTGGTGGTGTAGCCTCTTTCGAAATTTTGTTGGCCTTGTTCCTGGTCAAAGCCAATGCCTGAATCTTTAATGGAGCAATAGACTTTCTTTGCGTCGAATTTAAGGTCAATGTGCACTTCTTTCTTAGAGTTTGGATTCTCGTCAATGGCATCAATGGCGTTTTTAATTAGGTTGATCATTACTTGAATCAACTTAGTTTGATCGCCAAGAAAAGAAGGACAGTCCTCGGGAAGCTTTGAGATTAGTTTAATGTCACGCTTTTCGATACTAGCTAATAAAATAGAAAGGGCATCATAGATTATGGCTCTAAGATTTACCTTTTCTCTGGGTCTAGACTTCCCATTGGCCACATATTGTCGCTGGATATTTAGGATATCGCTGATATGACTGGCAATTCCCATTTGTTCCTTGACGGTATGATCAATTTCGGATCGGAATTTATTCTGTTCTTCTTCCATGCCTTCAACCAAACTTACCAGGGCCTTGGCTTTTGGCTCACCAATTCCTTGGGCGATTTTAGCTTCACTGGCTATTAGGAACTGCTTTAGTTTGGTAAGTGATTTTAAATCATTTTCCTCCAAACTTCTACGAGCCCTGGTTAGGTGAGAACCAATGCCAACCACAGCATTGCCAATGTCGTGGAGTACACCGGCTGCCATTTCGAACTTGCTTTTGTCGATGGCCATTTCTTGATTAAGGCGCGAAAGCTCCTCTTGGGCTTCATGATAATTGGTAATGTCATCGAAGCTATAAACGATAGATTCTTCAGAGACCTTGTTGATGGAGTAAAAGAAATGACGTACCATCTTTTGGCCTTCATGTTCAAGTTCTAATGTTTGTTTTTGCTGGGTGAGGATAAAGCCCTTTTCTTCTGGGAAATTTTCCACTTTTTCGGCAATACCTGGTGCGATCATTTCCAAAAGGTCAAGGATGTTTTTTCCATCCTTTCCCGTTTGTTGGAAAAGAGGTTGAACCATCATGATGGCCATCTGGTTCTGATGCCTAATTTCCCCTTTTTTATTAGCCACGATCAAGCCAATTGCCGCTTGATCTATTATCGATAACAGGTCCCGGTTATCATGCTGTTGCTTCGTTTCGCTCATGTTCCAATAGTTAGGTTCTCAAATATGCGAAAAAAAAAAACCGTAAACCTTTGGCTTACGGAGCTTCAGACCTAAAAAAATATCCAACTACTCTTTGGTGGCGATAAGCTCTTCTTCAATGACGTTCTTCAAATTGTGCTTGGGCATAGCCCCTCTCGACATCATGGGAGTACCTTCCATCGGGATAAAGAGGATAGAAGGGATGCTCTGTATACCAAAGGCTGCCGAAAGCTCTTGCTCCGCCTCGGTGTCTACTTTATAAATGATGACCTCTTCTGCATATTCATCACTTAATTCTTCAAAAATGGGAGCTACCATTTTGCAAGGGCCACACCAATCGGCGTAAAAGTCGATTATCGCAGGTTTATCGCCCTGGTATTTCCATTCTTTATGTTGAGTGTAATCAAATACATCTTTTTTAAATTGCTCGGTACTTAACTTTACTGTTGGCATAGCTTTAATTTGTGGTACAAAAGTAGGAAGCAGTTATCTGTTGGCTAGTGTTATAAGTTACATTGCACTTAATATCGTGAAAATCAATATTTCTAGTTTAAGATTTTGGAGCACTTGGTCCTTAAGCCTCATGATGGCTATGGGCTTTTTTCTTTTCCTATACCTTTTTGAAGCCTTTCGCATTAGTGACGAAATTTCTTGGACTGGCCACTCCTTACTCGAAAGGTCTTTGAGCTATGCCTTGCTGGTGGGCTGGTCTTACTTCGCTTTAGATTTCAGCAATTTTGATAGGGTATGGCGCAGGGTGGCCCAAGTTCTTAGCGCTAACCTAATGCTGTTTTTTGCCCTCAATTACTTTTGGGGTGGAAGAGATTGGGCCTGGTCTACTTTTATTGAGATCGGCTGGCAAGGCACCGCAATTCAATTGGTGATCGGCCTGATTTGGTATTTATTACAGCGAGTTTTGCAATCCTCCAGGGAGCCAGATAAGTTGGAACAGTTGCTTACCCTTTACGCTGAAAATGGAAAGCTAGCTTTAAGCGTTAAAGCCGATCATCTCATTTTTGCCAAATCGGATGGAAATTACCTCGAGTTGTATTTGGCGGCACCTAATGAAAAGGTAGAAAAGAAGCTACTCCGCAAAAGTTTGAAGGCGCTAAGCGAGGATCTAAAGGATCGATCTCAATTCATGCGTGTGCACAAACAACATCTGGTGAATTTGAATCGGGTGGAGCGTTTCGAAAATCGCACCGGTAAGCTTACTTTAAATTGCGGAGAAGATTTAATTATACCGATTGGAACTGCTTACCAAGAAAACTTGCAGGAATATTACCCCAACTTTGCTCCCAAATAGCTCAAATTGCTCCCAAATGCCCAGTAGCGCTTGTTTTTTAGAAGTGGGCTATTTCTATTTGTGCTCATGAATCGTTTAGTGATCATCCTACTTTTTGCCTCAAGCTTTCTTCAAGCTCAAAGCAACTACAAGTTCTTATTGGATAGCCTGCATCCTAGTTTTTCGGGTCAGATCCTCTTGGACAGTAAGCTGAGAGCAAACTGGCAACATTATCAGGGTCTCGCTAATCGAAACTGGAATATAGCGATGAACGATTCGGCGGTAATGGACCTCGCCTCTCTCAATAAGTCCTTTATTGCTAATTTGGTGCTGCAAGCTTGTGCTGAAGGGCATTGGAACCTAGATCGTTCACTGAATGATATACTTGCTTCTCTAGACTTTGAAACGCGCTTCGACGCGGCGATCGATCTCCGCTCGATGCTCGCGCACTTATCAGGCTTACCTGACTATGATGCTGTGCCCCAGGAGTGGCAAGAGGACGGATTTAGACGCTTCAAGCGCAAGCATTTTAACAATCAAGAGTATTTACACTTTATTAGCGGATTAAGCAGTGAGGCTCCTTACAAGCGGTTTTATTATTCCAATTTCGCCTATCACATCTTAGCAATATTACTGGAAGAACTTTACCAAAGACCTTTTCACGATATACTCCAGGAAAAGATCGCTGATCCCCTAAAAATGACTGGTATTTATGCCTACCGCGATCGGGAAATCCCTATACCGAATTTGGCCTTGGCCTATCAAATGCAAGCCGATCAATGGCGAGAGAACGCTTATATCGATATGAGTTTAGGTCGCCGAATATTTTGCAATGCCGAGGATTTGATGCTGTGGTTGGATCAAGATGGAGGGGCTAAACTATTACCAGATTCACTAGCGGTTGAAGTATTTAAAAATCAAGTTGCGCCTTACGACTCTCAATTTTCTTATGGTCTTGGCTGGGTGCCTTATGCTGCCAAAGAGACTTTTAAAATGGGAGACCTTGGAATTACCCAAGCTTATTTTATCCATGGCGGAAGTACCGAGGGCTACCAGTCTATCGCGATTTCGGTAAATAAGGGTGAAACGAAATTGGTGATTCTTTCTAATTCGGGCGATGGAGCCAAAATCTACAATCTTGCAAAATCTATCATTCATGAAATTTATCCTCAGTAGTGCATTTCTTCTAGTTGCATTAAGCAGTTTCGCTCAAGGTCTTAGCGGCCTATGGTTGATCGAAAAGGTTAAAGTTGGCGATAAGGAGATGACCCCAGACAAGAAGTGGACCGAGTTTGCCAAAGATGGATCCTTTATCAGTGGTAATGGTTACTTGCGTAATGGTGAGGGAACTTATCAGTACGATAGCCAGACCGGACAATTATTAATGGAAGACAGTATTTCCCTTAAAGATAAACATGGCGCATTCCAGACATCAATTGATGACGATGCGATGTACTGGGAACGTATGGAAGAAGGAATGAAAGTTCAAGTTTACCTGCGTCCTATTCAGGCTTTACCTATGACTGGCAGTGATAGGATTCGCGGGCTCTGGCAAGGCGAGGATTTCCGACTTTTTCTTCGGTGGGATAGGGCTTTTACGCGTTACAATGCCGATGGAAGCAGGGAATATGGGGTGTGGAGAAAGCACCCGCATAAAAATGAATTAGCCTTATTGCCTTGGAGTGCAAAAAAGACTCCCCAATTTTTTAAGATCGAGGAGTCTTCATATTCTCAAATGATCCTAAGCGACGCTGAGGGGGATGAAAAAATCAAATTTCATCGCATTAAGAGCTTTGAGTAATCACTTAACTCGCTGCCCAAGACTTACACCAGGCTTTGGGGCTAACCGCACCGTTTACGAATAACTGACAGCCACCACAAGGCCCTTCAAACTTATCCGCCATATAAAAGCGACAGTTTCTACAGTTTTGGTCTTCTATTTCACTAAGCTCAATGTAGCTTAGACTTTTACGCACACTGAGGTCAGCTTCGGTTAAATCTGCATTGTGTACGGCACAAATATCCTGACTGGATTGGGTCTCAGCAGCAGCTGGAGAAGGACTTGGACTCGGTTTAGGACTAGGGCTCTTGCTCGTGTCGACTTCGGAAGTGCCACCGCTACAAGCTTGCAATAGAGCTACCCCAGAAAATGCAGTGAGGCTAAGCACTCCTGCTTGGGCTATAAATGATCTTCGGTCTGTTTTTTTCATATCTCCTTAATTGATGATCTAAGTTACTACTAGATGAGCTGGAAAGCGAGACTTGAAGCTATTTGTACTTGGTCCAAATTGGAGCCAAAAAAAAGCCACCCGAAGGTGGCTTATGCTAGATTACAAAGGCGCTTTCATATGGTGAGTAGAGTAGGGCCAGTTCCCGATTTGCGCTTTCCCCTGCGTGATATGCCTCACGGATAATGATCTTTCCATCACGTATAATCACCTCCGGTTCTCCACCGGCGGGGCTGTCTTTTTCAAAAGACTCATTTTCTTCCCAACGATCTTCGATATACTCGGTATCTGGACAATCGGTACAGTGCAGACCTTGATTTGTCATAGTCCAATGATGGCCGACCATATCACTGTCCCAATAGTTTTCTACATTACGAATGTCGTAGATCAGGTTTTCGCTACCTGGTTTTAAGAACACCGTATCGCCTTCGGCCAAATACAATACCATTCTGATCTTATGGGCGCGGTAATAGCTTCCTTCTTGAATGGTGAAATAATTGGCTGCTTTGATGCTGTTGGAGTCCACTTGTATGGGGTGGTTAATATTACCGGTATTGCGTCTGGCCTCCTGCAAATTAGAACCACGGGCAGTTACATTGGTTTGAAGGTACGACTCTTCTCGGGTCGAACGACGAATATCTAACTCTACATCAGTGAAGTAAGAGCGGCCATCATACAGATTCCAAAAATCATCGTGATTGCGAAAATCGGCGCGAGTGTTTATGCTGTCAGTAGCTAGACTCACTTCGATCATTCCACGCGGAGCACTGATAATCTGATCTTTGCTTACGGTCTTTGAATCGTCAAATTGATTAGCCAACCTTCCGGCTGAAAGGCCTAAAATAACCAAGCCGAGTAACGTGGTGAGCAAAAGTCCATTGCGCACTCCTTTGTTTAAAGCATCTACATCAAAAAGCAGGCGAATGCCAAAATAGATCAGGAGAAATAGAGGACCAATGATCAATAAGCTAGTTCCAAGCATTACTCCGTTGTAAATATTGCCTTCTACCGACATTACCTGCAATAGATCGGCAAACTCATAGAGACTGTAGTGGTATTCATTAACGTGAATCCCGGTGAAAAGACTTACTACGATACTCATTAAGACAATAAATCCTATTCCGAGGAAAAAGAAGCCAATCACCTTGAAGATAAATCGGAAGATCAAGCCGATGATGTGAAAGACCGCGCTAAAGAATTGTGCGATCAAATTCGGGCTCTTTCGGCCGTAGTCTTCCACTTTTCCTCCTAGCTTAGACATATTGGCTCCTACAGCCTGAGCCTCATCCTTAACGAAATTCTCGATATTGCTAAGAGTAACCGGCTTTCCCCGCATCTGCAATTTTTCGGCAGTTGTTTTAGCTGCGGGAACTACCAACCATAGAATGATATAGAGTAATACGCCAAAACCGGCGAACATAAGGGCCACAAAAAGTAAGCGTACCCAAATTACGTCAATGTTGAAGTAAGCGGCTAAACCACCGGCAACACCGCCTAGAACGCGATTGTCTACATCGCGCATCACGCGTTTTTCATAGGACATATTAGACTGGTAGTTACTTTCTCCACCAGTTTCTTCTTGCCAGAAGTCTTGGGGTTCGCCAATAATGGCAATTACCTCATTTACATCTTTAATGTTTACCACTTCCTTGGCCGTTGAGGTTCTTTCTTTGAAAAGCTCTGCCATGCGAGTTTCCACGTCACTAAGAATCTCATCGCCACCACTAGTGGTAGAAAATTGTTGTCGCAAGGCGCTTAAATAAGCTTCTAGCTTGCTAAAGGCATCGTCATCGATATGGAATATCATGCCTCCGAGATTAATATTAAATGTCTTTTTCATTTTGCTTTAGGTTTCGTTGCTTAACTAATACTTTGATTAACGGCATCCTGCAGGTTTTCCCAAGTTTGATGAAGCTCCTGCAGGGCAGCTTTACCAATTTCGGTGAGGGTATAGTACTTTCGGGGTGGTCCACTCGTGGACTCTTCCCAGCGATAGCTGAGTAAACCGCCGTTCTTTAAGCGGGTAAGAAGAGGGTATAAAGTACCTTCCACTACGATTAACT
>CBFHJH010000003.1:0-27451 GCA_965656185.1 Croceimicrobium sp. | reverse complement strand
CGCCTTTTTAAGCTCTTCAATGATTTGGTTGGCGTAGGCATCCTTTTCATTCAACATATTAAGGATACAGAGCTCTAAGACGCCCTTGCGCATTTGCGCTTTGGTGTTTTCTAAATTCATAGAGCTTCAGTTTTAAAGATAATATCGCCAGAGAGAATTAGGAGCAGGGCTTCTCGATCGTCTCGATCATTGATCATCATGATGAGATGCGGGCTCCGTGGACGGCCGGCCTTTTTAAAGATCAGGACCTGAGAATCTTCATCAATTTCCCATTGATTCTCTACCGAAACATATTCGTAGCCGGCTTTGAATAGTTTAGTGATGATATCTTTTTGACTGCGCAAAGCAGGCTGATAATCATCGAACTGGATGATGCGGAGCTTTTCCACATCTCCTTTGATCACTTGCCGCATCTCGTCGGTGTCGATGTCCAAGTCGAAGTCCTCCAGAATGTCGCCGCCAATATTTAAACTGAGGCTCACTTTATCGCCTTGATATTCACGATAGATCTGGTCTACAGGATCTTCTCCTTGAGCATACAACCCCGTTCCGAGAAAGGCGAGCATGGTTAAAGAGAAAAGCTTTTTCATTTTTATGTTGTTTTGTTTTACAAAGATATGTGAACTTCTAGGTACTATGCAAAACAAAGTACTTTATTATTTCGTTAGTATCTGTAAATCAGCTATATAAAAATGAATAGAATCTGTGGAAACGTGATTTAACCCTAAACTTGGGCGATAAATGGAGGTAAATGGTCGGTTAATTGTTTACCAATCATGCAGGTCGGAGCTGCCCTTCAACAGATATTCATATTGAAACCTTTGTTTTCCTGGGGAACTTTGAAACTGACAAAAGCTGACCGTACTTAAAGGAAAGTGCTCGGGTAGTACCAGTCCACCTTTCAATTCACCTTGCTGTTCCGATAAATGAAATTCACTGATCGACTCAGCGCTGGTCATTGGATAAGACTCTAACCAATTATTAAAGCGTTTGGCCCGAGCGGCCCGAATTTCGGGATGGTACAATTTTGTGCTAGACCAAAAATGAGCTTGATCGGGATCGAGATGAGTCCAGCTATCCTGGCCCGGATCATGAATAAATTGCCACAAGTCCTTGCCTTGAGCAATTATTAGAGTAAAGGGCTCGATTCCTTCACTAGACCATTTTTTCTTGAAGTCTTCGATGTTCCCTGTTTCCAATAAATGAGGAATAACCGAACCTCGGCTAGCGCGATAAGGGACTTGCCGCAGATAGGAAACCGAGCCACCGTTTAAGATACATGCGCTTAGACCGCGATTATCGGCACCCATCCAAGTTCCACCAGCCTGGAGATCCTTGGGGAAAACTATCTCACGTTGAGCCACGCTTAATCTTTCTAAGTTCGATGAGCTTTTTCTTTGCGGTAGTTCATCACGATTATGACTTAAAATGAAGCCATTACCTTGTGGGATGTAGCTCAAGCTGCACATTTAGATCCTCGATTTCCATGGCCTAATGATCAGCCGGATCTTACGATCATAACTGAAATAATTGATAAACCAATTCATGAGGGTAACCAGTTTATTGCGAAAGCCAACTAGGGAAATAAGGTGGACCAACATCCACACCGCCCATCCTGGAAATCCTTTTAACATGATCTTATTATAGAGCTCGGCTACCGCTTTATTTCTTCCCACGGTGGCCATAGTACCCATGTCCTTGTATTGGAATTTGCGCCAGCTTTGTTTTTTAAGTGCTCGATTGAGGTTTTTAGCTAAATTTTGACCTTGCTGAATGGCGAGCTGCGCTAACATAGGATGACCTTTGGGATTTGCCTCACTGATCATAGCAGCTACATCTCCCAGTGCATAAATGTTCTGATGCTTACCGATCTGATTAAATTCATTTACCAAGTAGCGTCCCGATTTAAAGTCTTCCTCCTCTTTTAGTCCATTAATAATATTACCGCTCACTCCGGCTGCCCAAATTAGGGTAGAAGCCGGGAGGTCTTTTTTATTGGTTTTCACTACCTGACCATCGTATTCTTTTACTGCGGTATTTAGCCATACTTGAACTCCCAGAGTCTCGAGGTATTTTAAAGCTTTACTTGATGAAAATTCAGACATCGGCGGTAGCACCTTGTCTGCCATTTCCACTAAATGAATGCTCATCCGTCTGAAGTCGAGATCCGGGTAGTCATTGGGTAAAACGTGAGTTTTCAATTCGGCCAAAGCCCCCGCAAGCTCTGTTCCGGTGGGGCCAGCGCCAACTATCACAAAATTCATTAAGGCCTCTCTTTCCTTCAGGTCCTGACTTAAGGAGGCTGCTTCAAAGTTTTGTAAGATCAAACTGCGTAAGTTTAAAGCTTCAGGCACAGTTTTCATAGGCATGGCCAAACGCTCTACATTTTCCATCCCAAAGTAATTGGTATTGCTACCGGTGGCGATTACAAGGTGGTCGTATTCCAATTCACCAATATTGCAGACCAAAACATTGCGCGCACTATCTATTTCCTGAGCTTCCGCGAGACGGAAATAGAAGTTGGGCACCTTTCGGAAAATATTGCGAATGGGGTAGGCGATCGAGTCTGGTTCTAAGCCAGCCGTTGCTACTTGGTAGAGCAGGGGTTGGAAGGTGTGGTAATTGTGCTTATCGATCATTACCACTTGATAGCGTTTGCTGTCTATTTTCTTGGCTAGATTCAATCCGCCAAAGCCACAGCCAATAATTACTACGCGTTCTAAATTGCTATCTGGAATATTTAAGCTTGCCATAAAGGGCAGGAATTTTAAAGGTTAAGAGATCTACTAGCGAGTGAAAGCTAATTTCATACCCCCCTGTTCGAAATGCATCAAATTTTCTTCTGGTAAAAAGGTCATTTTAATCTGAGCAGCCTTAAACTCGAAAACATTTTCTTCGACCGCACTTAAGGGAAAGGCACCTTGACCGCTGGCCTGACCTTTTAAAACGCCTTCTTCGATAAAGATCTTGATGTCTAAGGGGAAATTGGCACTCTTATAGGTCCCGGTGTATTTATTCAAGGTAGCTTCATCCAACTCTAATTCTTTAAACTCCGGTAGTTCGTAGTCTTCTAACTCGAAAGTGATCGATAGAAAATCGATCAAAAGGGAATTGATCGGATAACGCATGCCATTGAGACAAACGGCAATACTAATATCTTCACTGGGCAAATAGCTGGCATGACTTACAAATCCATCAATACCGCCATTATGGCCGTAAGCTACCTTATCCTGAAAAGGAAAACGGATCAGTCCCATGCCCATTTCTTCCTTGGGAAGCATGGCATTTAAACTTTCCTGGCTGATCAATTTTTGACTGAAAATAGCTTGAAAAAAAATGTTTAGATCGCGTGGGGTGCTAATGATTCCACCAGCTCCCATGGGAACACTGGGATGGGTATGTGGACCTTCTACCCATTTACCATTGTAAACATAACTCTGGCGCTCAAGCTCGTCTTTAGGTTCTTCCTGGGCGAAATAAGTATTTTTCAAATCAAGAGGACCAATAATTTTTTGCTGGAGAATTTGAGCGTAGCTAAGGTCATATTCTTTTTGCAGGATATAGCTTAAAAGAACGAAATTGGTGTTGGAATAAGCTTGTTTGCTGCCGGGCTCAAAATCCAATTCCATTTGACTGAAGCGAGTGATCATGGCTTCTTCGCTTTGCTCTAGTTCCATAATTTGAGCAAAGGAGGC
Source organism: Croceimicrobium sp. (assembly GCA_965656185.1). Taxonomy (GTDB): domain Bacteria; phylum Bacteroidota; class Bacteroidia; order Flavobacteriales; family Schleiferiaceae; genus Croceimicrobium. Next base: position 23,756 of record CBFHJH010000003.1, on the reverse strand, counting down.
ATCATCGGTAAAGTTGTGGAGGCCACTTTTATGGCGAAGCATAAGTTCGATGGTTATCGCTTCATCTGTAAAGCTTGGGTACCAATCCTTTAATGGGTCCGATAAATTTAATTTCCCTTCTTCTACCGCCATCATTATTAAAACAGCGGTAAAAGTTTTAGAAATCGAACCTATCCGGTAACGGTATTCCATTTGTGGTTCCGCCATATCGAAATGATTGGAGTAAAGGACTTCCTGCCCTTTAGAAATGCAAATGGAGCCTTTGGCCTGGTCGTTCTCCTCAATTAGCTTTACTAATCTACCCCATTTTTCATCTTGCTTTTCATTTTGAGCTTGGGAAGAAACCGAGTAAATAAAGGACAATAAAAGGAAGGAAAGGGTTTTTAGGGACATCTAGTTGAATTTGTAAACTAAAGTAACTCTAATCTGCTAACTCACAATAAAAAACCAAATTGGTTGCTAGGTCGATAATCATAAATATCTTAGCCTAAAACCACCAAGCTTCCAGATAAATGGATATTGTATTCTTCATTTTTTTAGGATTTGCCGGCCTGATGCTCATTATCGCCCTCATTACTAAAATCTTTCCGGCTAAAAAGCCTAACCATCTTTATGGTTATCGCACCGATCGCTCCATGCGAAATCGTCGGAATTGGGATTATGCCCAATCTTTATTGCCTACTATGTTTTTGAGAATCGCTATTTATCACCTCATTGTTTCGGCAATCTGGTATTTGGGGCCAATCTACAGCGAGAAGGTGGGTATTTTCGTGTTTTTAGCCGTCCTTCTCGCGAGTTTCGGATTTGAGATCTATCGAAATGAAAAAAAACTCAAACGCTTTTCACGCGAAAAGGTCTAAAGCTCGGGGAAAGGATCACTGAACTTTTCATCATTGATCATTAGGTCATCGCTTAAAGTTTCCAAAAAGGCGATCAAAGCATTTTTATCCGATTCATTTAGATTTAAACGCCGTATTCCTCCTCCGGGAAGGCGCAGCGGTGGACTTAAGTTTGGATTGTCCTGTACTCCTGAATTGTAGTGCTCAATTACTTCTGCCAAAGTGTTAAAACGACCGTCGTGCATATATGGTGCAGTGTAGGCAATGTTCTTAAGCGAGCCTACTTTGAAGATTCCTTGTTGGGCAGCTATGCCAGTATGGCCACCGCGACCAAGGTCTCCGTGGTTATCGAGGTCTAGTCCGTTATTCCTTCCGCCTGGAGCGATAAATGCATCGGTGCCATGACAAGCGGCACAGCCAATGGCGGGACTGAAGAACAAGGCTTTGCCACGGTTTTCTTCGGCACTAAAATTGGGGAAATCGGTAGTAGGGCTATTCACTTGGGCTCGACCTTGGTCGTACTTACTAGTGAAGCTCACCATCGATCGCACGAATTGTGCCATGGCTCGGCTAATACGATCGGCGGTAATCGTACTGCTGCCAAAGGCGGCCTCAAATAAGATAGGATAGTATTCCAATCCTGCTAGTCTTTGGATCAGTGTGTCGAGGTCCATGCCCATTTCCACCTCATCCTGAATGGGCATAAGCACCTGATCTTCTAAACTTGCAGCACGTTCGTCCCAGAAGAAGGCGCCATTGGCATAATAGCGGCTATTGGCCAAAGACATGGAGTGACGACCCGTGAGACCATTCTCAAAACCGCTCGATAGTGCTGCGGGATCACTGAAGCCATTCTCTGCTTGATGACAAGAGCCACAGGAGACGGTACCATTTTTACTGAGTTGTTTGTCGTAGAATAAAACTCTTCCTAAAGTGGCGCCTGCATTCGTAACCGGATTATTGGCGGGGGTGTTATCCGCATTAGCAGTAGGCCTAAGCAAATAGAAATTAGGTAATTGCGGCTGACTGTAATTGTCTACGATAGTGGGTAAAACCGGTGCATTTTCACCTAAGTTGGGATTCTGAGCTTGGTTTGTACCAGGCTCCTCCTCTTTCTGGCAAGAGGCGAGGGAGAGGAGGCATAAAAAAGTCCAAGGCAAGAGCTTATTCATAAAGATAATTTCAACTTAGAGTATAAACTTGGACAAAGGTTTAAGGGGGCGAGGAGTATTTTTAATTATTTTGAAGAAAATTCTAGGATTCGACTTATGCGAAAGATCATTTGGATTACCGGTTTAATCGCTGGACTACTCATTGGGCTAAACTTTTTTCTAGGCAATTCACTTAGCGATTCTAATTACGATCGCATGGAAGTAATGGGCTTTGCCACCATGTTTGTGGTGTTTGCTCTAAGTCTATTCCTAGGTGTGCAAAGGATCGATAAAGTGCATTATGGCGGTCACGTCACCTTTGCTCAAGCATTTGTGGCAAGCTTCTACATAGTGCTTATCGCTTCTGCTGTATACACCATAATGTGGGAGATCTATTTTAGCTCGCACGGACAAGAATTCGTGGATAACTATTTAGAGCATTTAAGTGAAACTATGAATGAGAGTGGTTTGGCACCGGATGTGATCGAAGAGCGGATCGATAGTCAGACCCAAGTGATGGAAGCTTATCGCGATCAATTATTGGTCCGAGTAGGGCTTACCATGGCCGAAATTTTTCCTATCGGATTGTTGATGGCCTTGCTCAATGGCTTTGTGCAAAGTAGATTAGCCCGCAGACGCGAGAGTAAAGTCTAAACATGGATAGATTAGAATACGCAGGTATTGCCCTTTTACTTTTAAACCTAGGTTTAACCTATTTAGCCTTTCAAAAGCCAAATTATTTTAATAAGTGGCAATTACGGGTCGGTGATCTGCAGGCAGGGCAGTGGTACCGCTTATTTACGGCTGGTTTTGTCCATGTAGATTGGACCCATCTCTTTTTTAACATGTTCTCCCTTTTCATTTTTGGCGGAGCACTAGAGCGGGCATTAGGACCGGTACTTTTTGTTGCCCTTTATTTGATCAGTCTAGTGGGCGGTAATCTCCTCGCTTGGTTTTATCATCGCCAAGAACCTGAATACCGAGCGGTTGGGGCTTCTGGAGCAGTTAGCGGATTGATTTTTGCGGCCATTGTTCTATTTCCGGGAATGGAATTAGCCCTTTTATTTTTGCCGTTCTTCTTTCCGGCTTGGATCTATGGCTTATTGTTTTTGGCCTATTCGATGTATGGCATTGGTAAGCAAAATGATAATATCGGTCATGAGGCGCATTTGGGAGGTGCGGTGGTTGGCCTGTTATTTACTTTAGCCTTAATGCCCTCCTTGGCCCAAGAGCATCCCATGACCATAATTTACCTCTTGGTGCCGTCAATTGTTTTTTTGATCGTACTTTTTGTTCGGCCAGAATTGTTAAATCAGATCATGGCTAAACCTTCAGACAATTATGGGGTAGAAGATCATTATCGTGAAGAGCGTTTTGCCAAAGAAAAACGATTGAATTATATTCTTGAAAAGGTAAAGCGTGAAGGAGAGCAAGCCTTAAATCAGGAGGAGCGAGAATTTCTTAATAAACACTTTAAATAGCGGCAGGAAGTCTAAAAACTTTATTTTAGCCGCTCTCAAACCAATAACTATGTCCAATAATTTATTAGCTGGAAAGAAGGGCATCATCTTCGGCGCCCTTAATCAAGAATCAATAGCCTGGAAGGTTGCAGAGGAAGCGCATGCGCAAGGAGCCAAGTTCGTTTTAACCAATGCGCCAATCGCGATGCGGATGGGAGAGATCAATGCTTTGGCCGAGAAAACCGGTTCAGAGGTAATTCCTGCCGATGCTACCAGCATGGAAGATCTCGATAATTTATTCGCTAAGGCGGAAGAGATCTTAGGAGGTAAACTCGATTTCATTCTCCACAGTATTGGCATGAGTGTGAACGTGCGTAAAGGCAAGCATTATACAGAATTGAATTACGATTGGTTAGAAAAGGGATGGGATGTAAGTGCTGTTTCCTTTCACCGCGTGATGCAAACTGCTTGGAAGCGCGATGCCATGAACGAATGGGGCAGTATATTAGCTCTTACCTATATAGCAGCCCAACGTACTTTCCCTGATTACAATGATATGGCCGATAATAAAGCTTACCTAGAGAGTATTGCGCGTAGCTTTGGTTACCACTGGGGTAAAGCGAAAAAGGTGCGCGTTAATACGATCAGTCAGTCGCCTACCCCTACTACCGCTGGTAGTGGTGTAAAGGGATTCGATGGCTTTATCAATTACGCCGAGAAAATGAGTCCACTGGGCAACGCAACTGCCGAAGACTGTGCCCATTATTGCATTAGTCTCTTTAGCGACCTAAGCCGCCGCGTTACCATGCAAAACCTTTTCCACGATGGAGGTTTCAGCAATACCGGTGTAAGTCAAGAAATAGTAGAGTCCTTTTCCAGTGAAGACTAGATTTTAAAATATCATCGAAAAGCCCCTCCATTTGGTAGGGGCTTTTTTTATGATTTCTACTCTCATTAAATTAATGTTAAAAACCTGTGGAAAAAGCCTGAAAATAGTGGCCCTACAAGGCTTTTGGGCTTAAGGGAAAAAAGTATCTTTGAAGGATATCACATTTAGCGTAACTGCAAGATTATGAGTGAAGTACAAAAAGATTACGGTGCCAGTAGTATTCAGGTGCTGGAAGGATTGGAAGCGGTGCGAAAGCGTCCTTCCATGTATATTGGTGATGTAGGCGTAAAAGGACTGCATCATTTGGTTTATGAGGTAGTGGATAACTCGATTGATGAAGCGCTTGCGGGGCATTGCGATACCATCGAAGTGACCATTAATGAGAACAACTCCATTACCGTTAAAGATAATGGTAGGGGTATTCCTACCGACATGCACGAAAAAGAAGGCCGCTCTGCGGTGGAAGTGGTAATGACCGTTCTCCACGCTGGTGGTAAATTCGATAAAGATTCATACAAAGTATCTGGTGGTTTACACGGGGTAGGGGTTTCTTGTGTTAATGCCCTTTCTACTAATTTAAAAGTTGAGGTGCACCGCAAAGGCACTTACTTCCATCAGACTTATCAACGTGGGGTGCCCGATTATCCGCTGAAAGAGGAGGGTGAAACCGATTACCGCGGTACTATCGTTACTTTTCAGCCCGACCCGGAGATCTTCCACGTATTGGAGTATCAATATGAGATCCTTGAGGCTCGCTTAAGAGAGTTATGTTTTCTGAACAAAGGGATCAAGATCAGTTTGACCGATCGTCGTGAAAAGGATGAAGAAGGCGAATTCAAATCTGATAATTTCTTTTCTGAAGGTGGTTTAGGTGAGTTCGTAGAGTTCATCGATCAGAATCGCGAGAAACTGATGCCCACCGTAATTAGCATGGAAGGTGAGCGTAACGAAATTCCAGTGGAAGTTGCTATGCACTACAATACTAGTTATGGCGAAAACCTCCATTCTTACGTAAACAACATTAATACCCACGAAGGAGGAACCCACCTTTCGGGATTCCGCAGGGCTTTAACTCGAACCTTGAAGAAGTATGCCGATGAAAGTGGTATGCTAGCCAAGGAAAAAGTAGAGGTAAGTGGTGATGATTTCCGCGAAGGACTAACCGCGGTTATTTCGGTAAAGGTAATGGAGCCTCAATTTGAGGGCCAGACCAAAACCAAATTAGGAAACTCTGAGGTTTCTGGAGCAGTAGATCAATTGGTAGGCGAGATGCTTTCCAATTATCTTGAGGAAAACCCGAATGAGGCCAAAACGATCGTTCAGAAGGTGATCCTCGCCGCTAAAGCACGGGTTGCCGCTAAGAAGGCTCGTGAAATGGTGCAGCGTAAAACCGTAATGGGGGGCACCGGATTGCCTGGTAAACTATCCGATTGTTCTGAAACGGATCCAGAAGTATGTGAGATCTTCCTTGTGGAGGGTGATTCTGCGGGAGGTACCGCCAAACAAGGGCGTGACCGTAATTTCCAGGCGATTCTTCCCTTAAGAGGTAAGATCCTCAATGTGGAAAAGGCCATGCAACACAAGGTCTTCGAAAATGAGGAAATCAAGAATATTTTCACCGCTCTTGGGGTGAGTGTTGGTACTGAAGAAGATTCAAAGGCACTCAATACGGCCAAACTGCGCTACCATAAGATCATTATTATGTGTGATGCCGATGTCGATGGCTCGCACATTGCAACTCTGATTTTAACCTTCTTCTTCCGCTACATGAAGGAGTTGATCGAATCAGGTAATATTTACATCGCCGCACCACCGCTCTACTTGGTGAAGAAGGGCAAGAAAGAAGAATATGCTTGGAATGATGACCAACGCGATCGCTTGATCATGGAATATGGCGGCGAAAACAAAGCCGGCGTAGGGGTTCAGCGATACAAAGGTCTCGGTGAAATGAATGCCGAGCAGCTTTGGGAAACGACCATGGATCCAGAAAAAAGAACCATGCGTCGCGTAACCATCGACAGCGCTGCAGAAGCCGATCGAATCTTCTCTATGTTAATGGGAGATGATGTGCCGCCAAGGCGAGAATTCATCGAAAAGAATGCTAAATACGCCAATATCGACGTATAATGATACAAAAGCCTCAACCCTTCGGTTGGGGCTTTTTTAATGTCTCTTTACGCAAGAGGTATTCCTTGTCGTCAATAAGTTCATTGAGGTACATCTTGTTAAGGGCGACCAAGCCCAAGACATAGGAGCGTTCACTCTTTGTGATTTCCTGCCTTTTCCTACAAGCAGGGCAGTCAGAAAAAAGCCTCTTCTGAAAACGAAATAAGGGTATAAAAAAGAGTGAGACCAATTGATGTTCTTCGCGGATAACTTGGTATTTCTCCAATCCACAATCAGAGCAAGTCATTAATTCACCCGGACCTGAATCACTCTCTTTCTGCTCTAATGCGCTAATGAATAGCATAATGTTCCTTTGCTTTGTTTACCCAGTTATTTAAACTAGTCTTGCCACTATCAGTCATGATACTTTCAGGATGATATTGAATTCCCGCTAAAGCGAGTTGCGGATGTTCAAAGGCCATCAAAACTCCGTTATCCCGCTCGGCACTACAGATGAATTCTGCAGCGAATTTGCCTTTTGGCTGAATGGCCCAGCTATGATATAGCCCCACTTCTATAGGGCCATTCAATCCTTGGTACAGCCAAGGCGAATTTTTTATAATAATGTTGCGTCTAATTCCGTGCGCTACCTCTTTTTGATTGTATAATTCAGCACCAAAATACTCAGCTAAGGCCTGAGCACCCAAGCAAACCCCTAAAATTGGTTTTGCCTGGTGAAATTCGGCAATCACAGATTTGGAAATCCCCGCTTCGGCGGGCAAACCTGGGCCGGGAGAAATTACAATAAGATCGAAATCAGCTACTTCACTCAGTGAAACACTGTCATTCCTACGCACACTTACCTCTAGGTCCATCGCATCCAAATAATGCGCTAAATTATAGGTAAAGGAGTCGTAGTTGTCGATCAGTAAAAGCTTCATAACTTGGGTGCAAATTGAGGAAAAAAATGCAAAAAGAAATACAAAGCGAAAATGCTCCCGCGCCGATCGGTCCTTATTCGCAAGCGATCGCTTTTCAGAACTTAATATTTAGTTCGGGCCAAATAGCGATAGATCCCAAAAGTGGAGAGCTATTCCAAGGCGATATAGAAACTGAAACAGCTTTGGTTTTAGATAACCTAAAAGCCGTCTTGGCGGCCGGTGGAAGTTCTATGGACCAGGTAATTAAATGCAGCATCTTTATTAAAGATATGGGGCTTTTTAATCGCATCAATGCGGTGTATGCTGAATATTTCGATAGCCTACCGGCCCCGGCAAGAGAAACTGTTCAAGTGGCCGAATTACCAAAGTCGGCCAATATCGAAATCTCAGCTATTGCCTACCGTGATTGAAAATCTAAGAAATTGTCCGTCCCTTCTGGCATTTCTACTAAATTTGTGGCTTCCAAATTCTACAATCATTAAATATATATTCCATGGAATTTGATTTGATCGTTTTAGGCAGTGGCCCTGGTGGTTACGTAACCGCCATTCGCGCTTCTCAACTAGGACTTAAAACAGCTATCGTAGAGCGTGAGAGTCTAGGTGGTATCTGTCTTAATTGGGGTTGTATCCCTACCAAAGCTTTGTTAAAAAGCGCTAATGTTTTTGAATATATAAACCATGCCGCAGACTACGGTCTAAAGGTTGATGGTGCTGATAAAGATTTCGCCGAAGTTGTTAAGCGTTCTAGAGGGGTAGCCGACGGAATGAGTAATGGGGTGAAATTCTTGATGAAAAAGAATAAGATCGAGGTAATCATGGGCGAGGGTAAAGTATTGCCCGGGAAAAAGATCCAGGTTAGCGATGATAAAGGGAAAACCAAAGAATACGGCGCAAAGAATGTGATCGTTGCTACAGGTGCCCGCAGCCGTGAATTACCTAACCTCAAGCAAGATGGTAAAAAGGTGATCGGCTATCGTCAGGCGATGGTCTTACCAGAGCAACCCAAGAAATTAGTGGTAGTTGGTTCTGGTGCTATCGGCGTGGAGTTTGCTTATTTCTATAATGCGATGGGAACCGAAGTTACCATTGTGGAGTATATGCCTAACATCGTTCCAGTAGAAGACGAGGAAGTTTCTAAGCAATTGGAGCGTACTTTTAAAAAGGCAGGTATTAAGATCATGACTAACAGCGAGGTAACCAAAGTAGATACTTCTGGTGATGGCTGTAAGGTTTCGGTCAAGAACAAGAAAGGAGAACAGGTTCTAGAGGCAGATGTTGTGCTTTCGGCCGTTGGCGTGCAAGCCAATATTGAAAACATTGGCCTGGAAGAAGTTGGCATCAAGACCGAAAAAGGTAAGATCGTAGTAGACGATTTCTATAAAACATCGGTTGATGGTTATTATGCTATTGGCGACTGTGTGCCAGGCCAAGCTTTAGCTCACGTGGCTTCTGCCGAAGGAATTATCTGTGTAGAAAAGATCGCTGGCCATAATCCTCAACCACTCGATTACGGAAATATTCCTGGATGTACTTACTGTTCGCCGGAGATCGCTTCGGTTGGTATGACCGAAAAGGCGGCTAAGGAAGCTGGCTATGATATCAAGGTTGGTAAATTTCCTTTCAGCGCAAGCGGTAAGGCAAGCGCCGCAGGTCATAAAGATGGCTTCGTGAAAGTTATTTTCGACGCTAAGTATGGTGAGTTCTTGGGCTGTCATATGATTGGGGCCAACGTAACTGAAATGATCGCTGAAGCCGTGGTGGCTCGTAAACTTGAAACCACGGGTATGGAAATCGTAAAATCGGTTCACCCACATCCAACTATGAGTGAAGCGGTAATGGAAGCGGCCGCTGCTGCTTATGATGAGGTGATCCACCTCTAGGCTTAGTACGTAAGTTTTTATAGACCCCGGCTAGTTGATAGTCGGGGTTTTTTTGTAGCAAGAATCGACAAATAGGTTTTTTAAAAAGTTAAAAACACGCTTAAGTATTGTTAAAGTGATTCGCTTTAACATTGTCCTCATCAGAAATCTTCCAAATTAGCTGAACTAACCGTTTTTAGTACTCTGCTGCATGAGCTCCATAGCAAGAATATGGCGAGTTTGAGCTTAAGAGCTGGTGGGCAAGAAATAATCCTTTCGGAAAGTGAAGGGGTTTTCGAAAACCATCGGCACAAGAAGATCCCTTGTTTTAGCAATTACATTGGCTACAGTTTAAAGTATGCCTGTAATGGTCATGAAGTGTATTGGCTCAATGGCAAACGTTTGCATTTGGCGCCGGGTGAAGCACTATTTATGAACCATCAATTTGCTCGGGCCAATCGCTTTGAAGCAGAACCCTTGTCTAAAGGTCTGTGCTTGTATTGCGATGATGATGAGATGGAGGCCTTATGTGAATTAAGTGAGAAAGGAGGTTCCGCCCTTTTCAATTCGATCCAGTCACTGCCAGAACTTAAATTCCCCAAGGATCATAGCCTTTGTCAGATTCTGGACGGGATTTTTGGTCAGGAAGCAGGAGAGGGGCAATGGCAGGAGGACCTCGTGTTTTACTTCTGGCAAGAGTTTTTGGAAAACTTAGACGACCATGTCTTGGATTATAGCTTAAGATTGGAAGGTTTGAATCCCGCCACGCGCCAATCATTAATGTATAAGATCCAGAAAGCGGATCAATTCATGCGAGAAAATCTCTCCTCTTACATCCAACTCGAAGATATTGCGCAACACGTTGGTTTGTCCCATTACCACTTTCAACGTCAATATAAAAGGGCTACCGGATTAAGTCCAAATAAACGGCTCCTTCAATGGCGAATAATTGAGGCTCAAAACTTGATCTTGGCAGGAAATTTGCAAATCGTAGATATAGCGGCTAGGTTATCCTACAATGATCTGGCTACTTTTTCAAAAGCCTTTAAAAGAGAATGTGGACTGAGCCCCATGCAATGGAAAAAGAAACACCTAAATACCAAAAAACCTACCTCATTAGCCAACGCTTAGGGCGTGACTTACGTTTTATGGTCAAGTATTTAATGATACTTTAAAATCTTGCGGGATTTCGCAAGCTTTGATTTATTGGTTATCCCGAAAGCCCGTCGACAGACGGGCTTTCACTTTTAAAAGCTCTTAGCAAATGCTTAAGCTAGGCCTTGCGGTCTAAAGATCCAGACTTTTGGTTCAAAACCTGAACCATGCTGGAAAGAATTCTTCTCTTCTTATGTTTTACTTTTTCGCTAAGGGCACAATCGGCCTGGATCAACGAATTACATTATGATAATGTGGGCGTAGATCAAGGCGAAGGTTTCGAGATACTCGTAGATACCAGCCAATTAAATTGGCGCGAACTACATGTTAGGGCCTATAATGGTAGCGATAGCCTTTATTATGGAAGTGAAGTAGACCTACTAGATTACGATAGCGTCGGTACTAGTGGAAACTATCGCTTCTTTTGGTTGAATCATCCCAACTTACAGAATGGACCTCGTGATGCCCTGGCATTGTACAAAAGAAGTAACGGCCAAGAGGAGATGTTGCACTTTCTTTCCTACGAAGGGCAGATCGTGGCTAAAAATGGACCGGCCTTAAATGATACAAGTGCAGATATAGGCCTGAGTCAATCCAATAGCACCCCCATTGGTAAGAGTATTCAATTGGAGGGTAATGGCTTTCGTTTAACCGACTTCTATTACAATCATGCTAATCGAAGTCCAGCCCAGGTAAATCATTCCCAGAACCTACAGAGTTTACTACAACGCTCTTCCCGCTCGTCTTATATTAGGCCATTAAACCTAAGTAGGGCCACGGTTAATTACTTGGAGCATCTGGATACCAGTCAAGCCCAAGTTATTCTAAGTAAATTTTATTTGGTTGATGGCGTAGACTCGGATAGTTTGGCCACAGTTTGCACCGGTTTTGACCTGCTCTTAGAAGGTGCCGAAACCCTAAGTGCCATTAGTTTATGGAGAGCTGGGCAATGCATTTGGAGCAGCAGCAGGCCGCGCTCGCGCCAACACCTAAGTAACCTGGCTATTAATACTGTTGACAATGATTCGGTATTATTTAGCTTGAGGGCCTATTTCATACAAAAACAGTTCGACAACAGCAGGATTCACTGTGAAATTGAGAATATTCAAACTGCCGCAAATTCGAGTCACTTGCAAAAGACCTCCTATCTTTTAACAGACAGTAGTGACTATGCTATTGAAGTTAAGGCTGATCGCTTTCGGATCTTAGCCTTGCCCGATACATTAATCAACCCTTCGCGAATTGCGAAACTAAGCATTGAGGCCTGTGATAGCTTGCAAAACCGGGATCAGGACTTTCAAGATTCAGTGACTTTTATCCCAGGCTTTAATCAAGATACCATAAGACTAGGCTTTCAAAATGGGCAGGCAATTATTCAAAATCTCCAGGTAGATCAAACGCCTGCTGACTACCTCCTAAGCTTAATTAGCGACTCACTAAACTATAAGGATTCTGTTTATGTGAGAAGTCTTAACCATGCGAGTCTCTTAATTATAAATGGAGTTTTTGACGGACCGCTTGCTTGGGGAAGACCCAAAGGAGTAGAGTTATACAGCCTAGGTGACATTCCAAGCCTAGCATACTACGCTATAGGTATTGCCAATAATGGTCAGGGTAGTGATGGCCCAGAATTGATCCTTCCCGATAAAGGCATTTCTGCAGGATCTACCTTTTATGTAGCAAGCGACTCCGCTTCTTTTAAGCGCTTTTTTGGGCATAGGGCCGATACTAGTTCTGGATTATTAAGTCTTAATGGGGATGATGCAGTAGAGTTATTTTATGATTCAACCGGCCTTTTTCAAGGAGCAGAGCTACGCATAGCTTGTTTTGGTAAAGTAAATCTAGCTGGATCTAACTGGAACTATCAGGATGGCTGGGCTTATCGAAGGTCAGGCTCGAGCGACACAGCTTTTCATTTGAAAGACTGGTACTTCTCTCAATCGGGCCAGTTTAGCGCTTCGCAAAATAACTTATGTGCGAATCCTTATCCGCTTGGAACCTATTCGGTAAATGCCGCTCAGGCCGATTTTTATTTTCAAGATCATCAATGGTACCCTTATCCGCCGGAAGGGGATTTAAGTAATTATTCGGTATTTATTGTCAATGGCCTCGCTCGTCTTTCTGCCAAGCTAAAAATTGATAAGTTAAAGATTGCTCCAAGGGCCAGTTTATCGATTGATAGTTTGATAGGGCTCAAGATCTGTTCCCACTTGGAAAATTGGGGCGAACTCCTCTTAAAACACGATGCTGCATTGTTATTAGACTCTGGCAGTAGTCTTGCGGGATCGGGAAAGTATCATTTAGAGAAATGGATCATTGTGCCAGATGCTAGGAGATTTAGCTTCTGGGCTAGTCCTTTGGTTGATCAGAAGATTGGGACTGTTTTTGGTTCATTATCGGGCCGTGCAAATCATCCACTGGATAGATATTATTGGGACATTGCAAGCCAGAACTGGCAATCGGTATACGATAGCACTAAAATGCAGTTGGGTTTTGGCTATATCTTTACACCAGCGCCGCCTAAGCTCAATCTGAATCAAATAAAAGAAAGACGAGAATTTAGAGGTACCATTTCTACTCAGTCGATTAGTCTAAACTATAGCCACGCTGCTGGAGACTACTTGCTTTTAGGAAACCCTTACCCCAGCCCTATTTCTGCCCAAGCTTTTATAGAAGCCAATCCGCATTTGGATGGGTCTATTTACCGCTGGGATAATAGTTTGACCAGTAGGCAGCAGGCTTATTCGATCTGGAATAGAAGTGGTGGTTTAGCGGCCCAATCTGGTGCACGCTTGCCCGATTCTTTAATAGCTTCTGCTCAAGGCTTTTTTGTAAGGGCCTTATCAGCCGGTGATAGCGTCCTGTTTTGGCCCAGTATGCAACGATTAGCGCCAACGAGTTTTTTCAAAACTAACAGATCGATCCCTTCCGGAATTAACTTACAACTAGCACATGACTCGATAAAAGTGGAAAGCTTAATTCGTTTCGATGCGCAGTTCACTAAGCTATTTGACCCTGGCTATGACGCTCAGTTTTTTGAGGCAACAGCCCAAATTGCTCTAGCCTCCTTTTCAAACGGAGCATTACACAGCATAAATTACCGGCCTTTAAGTCAAGATACGATTCGTTTAATGCTAAACTGCGATAGTGGTTTACATAATTTGTCGGCCCAGCTCGAAGATCTGCCTTCAAGTTCGGTTTGGCTTTGGGACTCACTCTTAAACTTGGACTGGTCTTTTGACGATGGTAGATACCATTTTCAGACCGATAGCGCAGGCAGATATGATAAACGCTTTTATTTGGTCTTACGACCGGAAAAGCTTTCTTCGCCCGAAAGTGACACATGCTCCGTGACTTTCTTCAGTCGCGAGGGAGCATTACATTGTGTAAGCGAAAAGGACTTACAAAGTATAGAAGTCCGCGATTTGAGTGCTAAGGTGCTGCATCGATCGGTCGAAAGACCTCCTCAATTCCCGATACCACTTCCTGTGGATAATCCTCAATTCTTGGTCCTTCGCTACCAAATAGAAGAAAAGATCGGGAGTCAATTGATATTATTTAACCCAAAACCTTAAAACATGAAGTCTTTGCTCATTATTTTTTTGTTGGTTCTTAGTTATGATTCCTTTTCCCAACCAGCGCCACCTCCTTCACATAATCCGGCACCTATTCCTGGTTTAGTGTATTTGGCAGCTGGCGGTGCGGCTTTAGCCTTTCGGCAAATGCAACGAAAGAAGAGCGATGATAATTAATCCTCGGGAAAGCCTTTAATGGCTTCCTTTTGAGCGGGGGATTTACTTTCTTTGCTTATATGCCAGGAAATAGCATCGGAAAATTGCTTCGACTTAGTACCTATGGGGAGTCTCATGGCCCAGCCATTGGCGGAATAATCGATGGTTTTCCCGCCGGCGTTTCATTAGATCTCGAAATGGTAGCTAAGCAAATGGCCCGGAGAAGACCGGGGCAATCCAAGATAACTACCCAGCGAAAAGAAGCGGACGAGATCGAATGGCTCTCAGGGATCTTTGAAGGTAAAAGCACTGGGATGCCCATTGCTTTTAGCATTGCCAATAATGACGCTAAATCGAAGGACTATTCCCACCTCAAACATAATTTCAGACCTTCCCATGCCGATCAGGTATACCAAGAAAAGTATGGTTTACGCGATTATCGCGGTGGGGGGCGATCTTCGGCACGTGAAACGGCATGCCGCGTTGCAGCCGGTGCTTTGGTGCAACAAATCTTTCCGGAGCTTCGCATCACCGCCTACGTATCTTCGGTAGGTAAGGAAGATATTGCCGGAGAACTTTCGGAACTAGATTTGGATAACATTGATAGCAATTTGGTGCGTTGCCCGCATCCTGAATCGGCAGAACGTTTTCAAGCGGCTATCGAAAAGGCTCGTAAAGCGGGCGATACATTAGGCGGTATCATAAGTTGCCGGGTTTCAAATATGCCGCAAGGCCTTGGTGAACCTGTATTTGATAAGCTACATGCCGATCTGGCAAAAGCAATGCTTAGTATTAATGCCGTTAAAGGCTTTGAAATAGGCAGCGGATTTGCTGGAACTCGGATGAGTGGTTCCGAACACAATGATGGCTACGACGATTCTGGCCGCTTGGCATCAAACCATTCTGGTGGCGTTCAGGGTGGAATTTCCAATGGTGCCGATTTGGTATTTCGGGTAGCTTTTAAACCGGTGGCCACGATCATGCGCGATCAGCAGGGCTTGAATGACCAAGGAGAGCTTGTAAAAATTGAGGGTAAAGGCCGTCACGACCCATGTGTGGTGCCACGTGCCGTGCCTATTGTAGAAGCCATGTGTGCTTTGGTCTTGACAGATCATTACTTAAGAGCAAGAACAGCGAAAATTTAAAGATGAAGTTAGCATTACACTGGAAGATCTTAATCGGTTTGGTTTTAGGAGTGCTTTGGGCTATCCTTAGCAGTTCCCTAGGCTGGAGTCAATTTACTTTAGATTGGATCGCACCCTTTGGCAGTATATTTATTAGTCTCTTGAAATTAATTGCCGTTCCGCTTGTACTCTTTAGTATCATCAGTGGTGTAGCTGGTTTAGGAGACCCTTCCTCCCTTGGACGCTTAGGGGCAAAAACCCTGGGTATGTACTTTCTAACGACGGTTCTAGCCATAAGTTTAGGCTTGATCTTGGTAAACCTCTTTGGTCCAGGGAAGCTTATCGACAACGATGCCCGAATAGACAATCGTTTAAACTATGAGCTTTGGGCGGCCAAGAATGGCCTGCCTACTGCTGATGGCGAATCATTTTTACAAGACCCTAATTATCAGGAAAAAGTGGCTCAATTGGAAGATTTGCCCGAGGACCTAGGTGATCAAGAGGTAGCGGATAAAATTAAATTAGCTGAGGCCACTAAAAACTCAGGACCTCTACAATTCATTCTAGACCTCGTTCCCAATAATATTTTTTCCAGCTTATCGGATAATGGCAGTATGCTTAAGGTGATATTCTTTGCCTTGTTTTTTGGCATCGCGCTTCTCTTTATCCCTAAGGATAGGGGAGAGCCGGTTATCAAGTTGGTGGATGGTATTATGGAGGTCTTTTTAAAAATGGTGGACCTTATCATGCAGGCCGCTCCATTCTTTGTCTTTGCACTTTTAGCAGGAACCGTAAGTAAAATGGCGGGCGATGACGTCTCTAAAGTTTTAGAGATCTTTAAAGGACTTTCCTGGTATTCGTTGACCGTATTCCTGGGCTTAGCCCTTATGGTTGCGTTAATTTATCCCTTGGTGATGAAATTTTTGGTCAAATCGGTGAGCTATACCGGTTTTTTCAAAGCAATGAGTCCGGCGCAAACCTTGGCTTTTTCTACTAGTTCATCAGCGGCAACCCTACCTGTAACTATGGAGTGCGTGGAGGATAATTTAGGAGTCGATAAAAAGATCACCAGTTTTGTTTTACCTATTGGTGCCACGGTAAATATGGATGGTACTAGCCTTTATCAGGCGGTGGCGGTTGTTTTTCTAGCTCAAATGCATTTTGTGGATCTTACTATTGCGCAGCAATTAACCATCGTATTAACCGCCACCCTGGCTTCGATCGGATCTGCTGCTGTGCCTAGTGCAGGTTTGGTAATGTTGATCATTGTTTTGCAGTCGGTGGGCCTTAACCCGGCATGGATAGGAATTATTCTTCCAGTTGACCGTATTTTAGACATGTGCAGAACGGTGGTAAATGTAACTGGTGATGCAACTGTTTCTTCCGTAATAGCATCGGGCGAGAATATGATCGATTACAATCGTTCCTATTCTACAGACGATACTTTCGAACCAGACGTTAATAAATAAAATCCTTATGAAGCGAATTTTACGTTTCCTCTTCATCATTGTGGTGTTGCTATTCTTGGCGGCATGGGCTTTTCCCTTGGTCTTTAAAGATGCCATAGTAGAAAGAGTTAAGTCTGAGGCCAATGCCAACTTAAAAGCTGAACTCAATTTTGAATCGGTAGATCTTTCTCTTATATCAAGCTTTCCCTATTTGGGATTTAGTCTAGAAGAATTAAGCTTAACCGGTACTGGCGATTTCGCAGGTAAAACACTTTTAAAGGTAGGCGACTTTGGCTTAAAGGTAGATTTGATGAGTGTGATTTCCGGAGAAAGCTATCAGATCAATAAAATTAGTCTCGAGGACGTAGAAGCCAATTTACATATCGATGCACAAGGCCGTGCTAACTTCGATATCCTAAAAATGGATAGCACTGCGGTTGACAGCTCTACTGAGACCGAAGCTGGTGGTCCATTTCACTTAGCCTTGCAAGAATACGAGCTTTCAAATATTGACTTTCATTTTCTTGATGAGGAAGCGGGGATAGAATTTGGCTTTAAGGACCTTAATCATCATGGAAGCGGTGACTTTACTCAATCTGTAGTAGCACTTCAGACCCAAACGGAGATTGCCGAGCTCAACTTTGTGATGGATGGGGTCGCTTATTTGAATAATGTCCAGGCGCAATCTGATTTTGGCATGAGTTTCCACCAAGAGGCCATGCAGCTGCAATTCGAGGATAATAGTATTTCACTAAACGAGCTAGCCCTTCAGTTTAAGGGTGGAATTGATCTTTCGAATGAGGAAAATATTGGGATAGACCTCGACTTCACAGCGCCCCAGAATAGTTTTAAAAGCTTAATATCCCTAATACCCAATTACTATTACCAAGATTTTGAGGCCTTGGAGACTAGCGGTGAATTCAGCTTGAATGGATTTGTGAAAGGAGTTTTACAATCTGAGCCGGAGCTTTACCCCAGTTTCATGCTAGCGGTTGATGTAGATCAAGGATATGTGCATTACCCTGACTTGCCTACCGCCATAGAAGGACTTAATTTGAATCTAAAGGTCAGTAATAAGACCAATAAGCTCGAAAACACTGAAATTTACATAAACCAAGCTAAGGCTAATATAGCCGGTAATCCGATCGAAGCTAGAATGTTACTCTTAGACCCAATGGGGGATCCTGATTTGGATGCCAGCTTCAGCGGGAAAATGGATTTAGCGAAATTAATGGAAGTCTTTCCTATGCCAGGCTATGAGCTCGAGGGGCAATTGGATGCCGACTTCAAACTGGCTACAAAATTATCCTATGTAGAAAGTGAAAAATATGATCAGATCACCGCAGAAGGTGGTATGCAGCTTACTTCTTTTAAGGCTTCCGGAGATAGTATCCCAATGCCTTTAGCCATAAGTACGAGTAGTCTGAGTTTCAGTCCGCAAAGCGCCAAGCTGGGCTTAACTAAAATTGAGGTAGCAAATACCGATATGGAAGTATCGGGCTCATTAGATAATATGCTTTCCTATGCCCTGAGTGATCAGCTACTTCGAGGTAAACTCAATTTCTATTCTCAACGCATGGACCTCAATGATTTAATGACTGAAGAAAGTGTAGAACAGGAAGAAAGTCAGACCAGTGATACGGTTTCCCTTGAGGTTATTCGCCTGCCTGAGAATATTGATTTCACCTTGGCTACACGTTTCGATGATCTACATTTCGATAGCCTGAGGATGCGCCAGGTTACAGGAATGATGCGACTGTATGAAGGTAAGGCGGAAATCTCGGATGCCAGCATGCAAACCATGGGAGGTAGTTTAAGCTTAAAGGGCTATTACGATTCAAAACCAGCGAAACCTAGAGCTGATTTTGACTTTGCTATTAAAAACTGCTCCTTCAAAGAGACCTACCGCAGTTTGGATTTGGTAAAGTCCATTGCGCCAATTATGGAAAATATGGAGGGGCATTACAGCGCTGGACTCGCTTTTAACTCAGAGCTAGACGCTGAAATGAGTCCAGACATGGGCAGTCTTAATGGTAGCGGAAATTTAAAGACCTCAGGGGTGAGTACAACTAATCAAGTGATGGCTAAATTAGCTAGTTTCCTCAACAATCCTAATTATGAGTCGCTTACCATTAGTGATTTAGACATGGACTTCAGTATCGAAAATGGGGTGGTAGAAGTAAAGCCAGTCGACTTCCAACTTGCTGGACAAGCAACTCAATTCTCAGGCAAGATGGGCTTGGATCAAAGTTTAGATTTCGATTTGTCCACTCAATTACCTTTGAGTTCAATAAAAGCCTCTTCCTTACAGGAGCGCTTTAGCACTTTTAGTAATGGAACCATACCACTTGCAGTTGCGATTGGCGGCACGGCAACAAATCCTAGCGTAAAGCCTAATTTTGGAGATATTACTAGAAGCTTGGTGAATGAAGTGAAGGAGCAGGTAAAAGCTAAAGTAGAAGAGACCAAAGAGGAGCTTAAGGCGGAAGCAAATAAAAAGCTAGAGGAATTAGTAGCTGAGGCTGAAGCGCGTGGGGATGAACTGATTGCCGAGGCAGAGAACAAGGCGGCTCAATTGAAGGCAGAAGCAAAGAAGCAAGCCGATAAGTTGAGAGAGGAAGGAGATAAGGCTGCTCAGAAAATAATGGATGAAGCGGGTTCCAATCCGCTTAAGAAAGCAGCGGCTAGACCATTAGCCGATCGCGCCAAGCAGGAAGCCTACGACAAGGCACAAGATCTAGAGAACAAGGCGGCTGAAGAGGCCGATAAGTTGGTGGAAGCCGCTAAAGCTCAAAAGAAAAAATTAATTGAAGATGCTCAAGCCAAAGCCGAGCTTTAAACTCGCTTTCCTTTTAGTAGTATTTAACCTCTCCACCATATTTGCTCAGGTTCCCGAACTGGGAAACTGTGAGCAGAATGTGGATGAACTTGTTTCGAAACAATTACCGCGCATTCAAAGATCCTGGCGCGCTAAAAATTACCGTGAAGCCGAGCGTTATTTAGAAAAAGCCTTGCGGCTGGATAATGAATATGCGCATGGACTCTATTTGTTGGGTGAGCTTAATATGCGCAAAGGAGATTTGCGGAAGGCTAAATTTCTTTGGGAAAAGTTGATGGAGGTTTGTCCGGAATACAAGCCCGAATTACGTTTTTTCCTTGGTGTAATGTACGTAGAGGAAAACTCATTAGAGCAAGCTATTCCCATGTTAGAGGCTTTTTTAGCTGATCAGGAGCGCGATTTTGGCTACGATCGGGAGGCTAAGGCCGCTTTGGAGGAAGCGCGTACTAAACGCAGTTTATTTGCTAATGAGATTAGCTTTGAGCCTAGGCCAGTCCGTCGCTTATCCTCGACCGAAGATGAGTACTTAGCTACCATTTCGCCCGATCAGCAAACCATGTTCTTTACCCGTAGGTCGCGGAAGGTGAACCGAAAGGATGGTCCGGCCGCTAAACTTCGTCTAGTAGAAGAGTTCTGTAAAGCAACACGGCAGGCGGGAAGTGGCGATTTCGATCAAGGAGCGCCATTACCCAGCCCCTTTAATACTAGCTATAATGAGGGCGGACCAAGTATTACCGCCGATAACACAGAATTGTATTTTACCGTTTGTGAAGATCTAGACGGTTACAAGAACTGTGATATTTATTATTCCGAATTAGATGACCTGGGCTATTGGTCCACCCCTCGGTCGGTAGGCGACCACATTAATCGCCGTGATACTTGGGAATCGCAGGCTTCGGTAACAGCTAATGCCGACTATTTATACTTTACTTCCGACCGGGAAGGGGGCTTTGGTGGTTTGGACCTATACCGCTGCAAACGTTTAGCAGATGGTACCTGGTCGGCACCGCAGGTCTTGGGAAAGAATATTAATACAAAGTACGATGAGAAGTCGCCTTTTATTCACAGTGACTCACGTACCTTGTATTTCACCTCTAATGGTCACGCCGGTTTAGGCGGTTTCGATATTTTTCTATCCAAATCTGTTACCGATAGTAGCTGGGAAGCCGCCCGCAATATTGGTTACCCCATCAATAGCGAAGAAGATGACTTGGGCTTATTCGTGAGTTTAGATGGTAAAACGGGTTATTTCTCTTCTAATAAGCTTAGGGCAAACACTGGCTGGGATCTGTATGAATTTGAGATGCCTGAGGCCGCTAAACCAGAAGAAGTATTTCTAATTAGTGGTACCTTGGATAATCCAGAAGGGGAAGATTTAAATGAAGCGGCCATCGAGATCAAGAACTTGAACACCAAAGAGGTAACTAAAGTTGCAGTAGATCAGCAAACTGGAAATTTTGCCCGTGTGGTTAGCCGGGAAGCTGGGACTGATTATATTGTAAAGGTAGATAAGAAGGGGGCCGCCTTCAGTTCTAGCTTTGTGAGTTCGGAAGCCCTTGAGCTAAGGTCCAATATCAGAACCGACCTGGAGTTAGCCTCCCTGGAGATCGGCCGCGAGTATAAATTGAACGACATTAACTTTAGCAGTAACTCTACCGATCTGCAAAAGGCCAGTCGGAGTATCATCGAAGAATTCGTGCTTTTCATGAAGGATAATCCCAACTTGAATGCAGATATTCAGGGACACACCGATAATGTGGGCGATGATCAAAGTAATTTACAGTTATCTAAAGACCGGGCTCAAGCTGTTTATCAATATGCCATAAGCCAAGGAATCGCAGCAACAAGACTAAGCTGGCATGGCTACGGAGAAAGTCGACCGATTGCCGACAATGAAACGGAGCAGGGTAGGGCTAAGAACCGAAGGACCGTTTTTGTGATAACGGCCCAGTAAAGCGAAAACCTTGTCGCTCTTCAACGATTCGGTCAAAAACCATTTCTGCCTGTTTCTGGTCGTTAAACTCAAAAACCTTAGAACGCAGGCATAGTCCAAATAGGCTGTAATTGATCAAAATTGCAAACTGTACGCCATTCTTAGCGTATAGGCTAAATGACTTGTTTCCTTTGCGCTGTCGCTCGATAATCTTAATGCCAATTGCGGGTCTCTTTGTCATAGGGTATGGGCATAAAAAAAGCCGCTACAAATGAGCGGCTTATATATTATCTGAGCGTAAAGCTTATCTTCTGCTTTCTTTAATTCTCGCAGCTTTACCAGTACGTTCACGTTGGTAGAAGATACGTGCACGACGTACTTTACCTTTCTTGTTAATCTCGATCTTGTCCAGTGCTGGCATGTTTACTGGGAAGATACGCTCTACCCCAACGTTACCAGACATTTTGCGAATAGTGAAGGTTTCGGTGGTACCAGCGCCACGACGCTGTAATACAACTCCACGGAAGAACTGGATACGTTCTTTGTTACCCTCGGTAATTTTGTAATAAACGGTGATAGTGTCACCAGCTGCGAATTCAGGAAACTCATTTCTTTCGGTATACTGCTCCTGAACGTACTTTACTAAATCCATGATTTCTAAAGATTTCGTTTCGGACAGGCAACATGCACAACTTTTGCCAGAGGTTGACTATCACAATCCCACGTTTGGGGCGGCAATATTACGACAATTATCGCTTCCTACAAAGAATCCTCATCTAAAAGATCGGGCCGTCTCTCCCTGGTGATTTCCAATGCTTTAGCTTCACGCCAGGCTTCGATCTTAGGGAAGTTGCCGCTAGTTAGGATTTCGGGTACTTTCCAACCATTAATTTCCGAAGGTCGGGTGTATACTGGGGGCGCAAGGAGATTATCTTGAAATGAATCGTATAGGGCCGAGGACTCATCGTTCAAAACTCCGGGAATGAGGCGAATGATAGCATCGCTCACTACCGCAGCGGCAAGTTCGCCACCACTCAATACGTAACTACCAATGGAAATCTCTTTGGTGATAAGATGATCGCGTAAGCGCTGATCTACTCCCTTGTAATGCCCGCAAAGAATTATTATGTTCTCTTTCAGGCTTAATTGATTAGCAGCTTTCTGGTCAAATAGCGCGCCATCCGGTGTCATGTAAATGATCTCTTGGTAGTCTCTTTCCTTTTGTAGGTCCTTAATTAAATTAAGGATGGGTTCCACCATCATAACCATACCGGCTCCACCACCAAATTGATAATCGTCGATTTGCTGGTGTTTTCCTAAACCGTATTCCTTAAGATCGTGTATATGGATCGAGACCAAGCCTTTTTTCTGAGCACGCTTTAAGATCGAGTGCTCAAAGGGGCTGTCCATCAAACGAGGCTGGGCGCTAATGATATCAATTCGCATCTGGCAAAGGTAGCCCGAAAGCTTTATTTATCATCCTCTTTTTCTTCTTCCGACTTAAAGTCCAAAGCTCCAGAGTTAATGCAATAACGCAAACCGGTATCGGTAGGGCCATCGTTAAACACGTGCCCGAGATGCCCGCCACAATTGGCGCAGAGTACCTCAGTGCGAACCATTCCATGGCTTTTATCTACTCTTTCAATAATGGCCTCATTATCGGCAACTTTATCAAAACTTGGCCAGCCGCAGTGCGATTCGAATTTAGACTCACTGTCGAACAAAATTGCATTACAGCCCGCACATTTGTAATCGCCATCTTCAAAATGGAGATTGTATTTGCCGGTAAAAGGTCTCTCAGTACCTGCTTCTCTTAAAATGAAATACTGATCGGGTTCCAATTCCTTCTTCCACTCTGAATCACTCTTCTGTACTTTCACGGCTATTTCCTTTTGATTACTTTTTTCTTGCGCCTGGCAGGAGATACTAAAGGCGCTTATTAAAACTAAGATCGCAAAATTCTTCATGCTCATATGCTTTACATTATATACGAGCATCCCTAGGCTTTAGTTCTTAAAAAAAACATAAATCCTTTCGATCACAACTTGGTCCATTAAAACTTTGCGGTGACCAAGCCCTTTGGTTTCTAAATATTGAGAGCCGCGCCATTTTTGATGCATGGTCTGCGCATTATGAACAGGTACATCCTGGTCGTATTTATCGTGTATGATTAAGCCTTGCGGCCGGTAAACCTGGCATAGCCTGTCGGAGCTGGCTTGCTCGGGGTCCATTTCATAACGCTTTTCAATGTAATTTAAGATATGGTCGGTAATCAAGGG
>CBFHJH010000002.1:316127-382704 GCA_965656185.1 Croceimicrobium sp. | reverse complement strand
ATCTTCTTGCCTAAGTAATTCTTGCGCTCTGCCTTTACTATAATATAATAGCCCCCGCGTAAATTATGACCGCGGTCGGTTCCTCCATTTAAATTGTAAACCCTTTGATAGCCCCTCGCTTTTAGGTCTTCTTTAGCGAGGTATTCGGTTTGATAACCTTCATTAATGACCAGGGCATAATCTAAACTAGATCCAGATTTCGATTTTGCTACGGCAAATCCCAATTGAGCCTGCAAAGCTTGATTAAACCCCATTAAGAAAACTGCGAGACCAAGTATTCGTACTAGCATCATTTTCTCTTTTTAAAAAAATGGCCGGGGAAAGAGTTCGCCCGACCATTTCTCTATTAAAATTCCCTTCCCGAGGTGAAGGTAAAAAAATATTTTACATCAGCAAACCCTTTGCAGTATTGAATTATAGGGATTTCGAGTAAATTTCAATACTAACTCCCTGAACTTCTGTCCGCTCCTTTGGTTCAAAATAAAGTTTTTCAAGTAAGCTTTTGGACACCACATGATCCGATTCGAAAACGCCGTGTACTTCAGACCATTTTTTAACCCTTTTGGCATGATCTAACATAAAGTGCATCAATTCACTAGCATAGCCTTTATTCCAATACTTACGTGATAAATGAGCGCCCACTTGTGGTATCTGTAAAGCCTGAAACAGATTTACATTGATAGTCCCAATGAAACGATTCGGAGTTTTCTGCTCATATACAGCTAAAAAACCTGGATCATCTTTGTTCTCGGCCAACTTTCTTTCTAAGAAGGTTTGATAATAGCTCGGGTCCTTATCCCTCAAGGGACCGATATAGCGATTGCTATCTAGTTCTTGATACATTTTAAGAACATGTGGTAGGTCCTCTTTTCTGAGGGGATGAATTAATGTTCGGGCCGTTTTATACATCGGCTTGCTCGGCGAAGGCCTTGAAGTTCTTTAGATAGGTCATGGATTGCTTTTTAAAAGCCCCAGGCATCAAGAAAGCCATCATACGCATTCCCCAACCCTCAAAGCGGAAGTAATGCACGGTACGATATAAGGTAGCTTCGCCCTGATCGATAAATTGGTTATCTACTTCATTGTAGACCCCAGCAGTATCATAGGCCGTTTTAAAACGATCAGGGAAATCTCTTTGCAAAATGGTTTCTACCATCTCTATTCTACGCTTCCCCATTTCAAAGCGCATTTTAGAACGTGCCCCCTCTTCACCTGGCTCTCCCTCTAGATGCTCTACCGATTGTAAACCATCCATCCACTTATATGTATTCTCAGTATTATCGAATAAGGCAATTACCTGCTCACGTGGCAAATCGATCTTTATTTCTGAAGTGTATTTCATCCCTTTTTTTGTAAAAATACTCTTTCTTAGCCTACTCAATAAGGAAGAAATATGGATAAGGAAGACCTAATCTATTTACAAGAATGTATCGATCTGTCTGCCAAAAGCGTAGCGGGAGGGGATGCGCCATTTGGTAGTTTAGTAGTCCTGAAAGATGAGATTATCGGCGCTTCCGAAAACAAAGCAAGCAGCAAAGTTTCCGATCACGCAGAGGTTATTGCCCTTCATCAGGCGCATGAAAAATTAGGCCATTCTAATTTAGAAGGTGCCACCTTGTATTCTAATTGCGAACCCTGCCCGATGTGTTCCTTTATGGCTCGGGAGTATAAAGTAAGTCGGGTAGTTTATGCCCTTCCCTCACCTTTTATGGGAGGCCATAGTAAATGGAATATCATGGAAGACGAAGAACTGCATCACTTCCCACCCTATTTCGGCCCGAAACCGGAAGTCATTGGCGGACTCCTAGAGAAAGAAGCCAAGCAGATCTTCGATGACTTTGGCTTATGGATGTTCGGTCACAACTCGCGCGAAGAGTTTCGCAAGCGACTCGATCAAGGCGATTCGTAGATCAAAAGATCGCCAGGCTGACAATCTAAGGCCA
Source organism: Croceimicrobium sp. (assembly GCA_965656185.1). Taxonomy (GTDB): domain Bacteria; phylum Bacteroidota; class Bacteroidia; order Flavobacteriales; family Schleiferiaceae; genus Croceimicrobium. Next base: position 380,761 of record CBFHJH010000002.1, on the reverse strand, counting down.
AGCAAATAGCCGCTAAGGTTTCGAATCTTACCCCTTTGGCCTTACCGGTTTTTAAAAGGGATAAATTAGTTACCGAGATACCCACTGCCTGGGCAAGGTCCTTCAGCTTCATTTTCCTTCGGGCCAGCATTACGTCTAATTCTACTCGTATCATACGATCAAGTTTTGCTCCTCAGCGAGGCGTTTGCCTTCTTTAAAAATCTCGGCCAATACGTAGGCAGAAATAAAAAAGATAAGGTAAGGCATCTCAAAGGACCAGCTAACTTCTGACAAGCCTTTTCCTTCGCCCAGGTAGGATTGAAACTCGATCATATTGATCAAGAAAAGGCCAAGGATCATAGCGGAGATAGAGCGGAAGCGTTTTGCGTTGTCTTCAATAAAGGCCTTAAATGAGCGGACCGACCGGAGGACCTGCAAGATTTGAAATGAGACAAGTAGATAAAGCAGACTGCTAAAAAAACTCTGACAGAAATTATAGAAAAAAGCAAATGGCGTAAATCGCTTCGTGAGATCTACTTTCAAACTAGAATCAAAGTTAATATTCGCAGACCAGGATAAATCTGAGAAGCCAGGCTCCTCATTAAACAATTGCTGAAATAAAAAATACAATAATATTAATAGGTTAAGCGCTAACAGGAACTGCAGCAAGCGCACCAAGACCAATGCTATACTTAAAATCAAATTTCTACCCATCATTTAATTTTACCCCAAATGTATATAATTTTAAATAAAACATAAAATAGTTAACGTAAATCAGATATCGATAAGCATAAAAAAACCCTGTAAGTTTTGCAACCATACAGGGTTTTTTTGAATATCTAAGGGCTTATTTCGCCATCATAGAAGTCTTCTCTCTTTCTGGAGTAGTCCTCACTTGCTCGGGCTTCTTAACTTGACCTTTAATGCGCAATACCTTGGTAGGAGTTGCAGCATTGGTATTAACGGTTACACTTTTGTTGATAGGACCAACACGTTGCGTATCGTATTTAACCTTAATGGCACCACTTTCACCTGGAGCGATGGGCTCTTTAGGCCAGCTCGGTACGGTACAACCGCAAGATCCACGGGCATTGGTAATAATTAAAGGCTCTTTACCGGTGTTGGTGAATTTAAATTCGCGAACACCATTGGCGCCTTTCTCGATCTGACCATAGTCAATTACTTCGGTCTCAAATTCAATTTGGGCAGCATTGGGATTCTTCGGTTGCTCCTGCGCCATAGCAGTAAAACCGAATAACACCACTGCTAGGGTAGTGATCATTTGTCTCATTGTACTTTGTTTAATTAGACATTTCAAATTTAGGAATTTTATCTCCTAATGCATAGCCCAATTAGTCCGCGAAAATTATACCAAAGTTAAAGCAAGCTTCACTTAGCTAAATATTACCTTTGCCGGCTTATATAAAAAGCTATTAATTTCATTGATCATGGACATTGCAGCAAAGTTCGATCACCTGAGTGCAGAAGAAAAATGGTACCAGTATTGGCTGGATAACAAATTTTTCCGCTCGGTCCCGGATGAGCGAGAAGCTTATACCATTGTAATTCCTCCACCTAACGTAACCGGGGTATTGCACATGGGTCATATGCTTAACAATACTTTGCAAGATGTTCTGATTCGTCGGGCACGCATGTTAGGCTACAATGCCTGTTGGGTACCCGGAACCGATCACGCTTCTATTGCCACTGAAGCCAAAGTAGTTGCTAAACTAAAGGAAGAAGGCATCAACAAGTTCGAGATCGGACGAGAGGAATTCTTAAAGCACGCTTGGGAGTGGACTCACAAACACGGCGGAATCATCCAAGACCAATTAAAACGCCTGGGATGTTCTTTCGACTGGGACCGCGAAGCTTTTACCATGGACGATACCCGTTCGGAGTCGGTACTCAAGGTTTTCATCGACCTCTATGAGAAAGGCTTGATCTATCGTGGCTACCGCATGGTAAACTGGGATCCTCAGGCCAAGACCACTTTGTCGGACGAGGAAGTGATCTACAAGGAAGTAAACGGAAAACTTTACCACATGCGCTATCCCCTGGTAGATGGCGACGGTGCGATCGAAGTTGCCACTACCCGTCCAGAAACCATTTTGGGCGATGTGGCCATCTGTGTTAATCCGGAGGACGAACGCTATACCGCTATGATCGGCCAGAAGGTAAGAGTACCGATCTGCGACCGTGAAATTCCTATCATCGCCGATGAATACGTTGACATGGAATTCGGTACCGGCTGTCTAAAGATCACCCCAGCCCACGATATCAATGATCACACTATTGGCAAGAAACATGATCTTGAGATCATCGATGTATTGGATGAAGAGGGAAAATTGAATGCCAATGGTCTGCATTACGCAGGCCAAGATCGCTTTGCGGTGCGTAAAGCCATTGCCAAGGAATTAGAAGAAAAAGGCTTTTTAGTTAAGGCCGAAGACTATAAAAACAAAGTAGGAACCAGCGAACGTACCGGTGCGGTTATCGAACCTCGATTATCGGATCAGTGGTTCTTAAAGATGAAAGATCTCGCTCAACCCGCTATTAAGGCCATCATGGACGATGACCCTGAGATCAATTTGATTCCAGAAAAATTCAAGAACACCTACCGCCACTGGATGGAAAATGTAATTGATTGGAATATCTCCCGTCAACTATGGTGGGGCCATCAGATTCCCGCTTATTACATTAAAGGCGATCGCAATAATATCGTGGTGGCGCTTAGCGCGGAAGAGGCCTTAGTAAAAGCACAGCTTAAAACCGGACAATCAGATCTAAGCCTAGACGACCTGAAACAAGAAGAAGATGTTTTAGACACCTGGTTCTCTAGTTGGCTCTGGCCCTTGTCTGTATTTAACGGTGTTTTAGAGCCCGAAAATGAAGAGATCAATTACTATTATCCTACGCGTGATCTGATCACTGCACCGGAGATCTTGTTCTTCTGGGTAGCGCGGATGATCATCATTGGTTACGAACTTCGGGATGAAAAACCCTTTAGCAATGTATACCTCACTGGTATTGTACGTGATAAAAAAGGGCGCAAAATGTCTAAATCCTTAGGCAACTCTCCCGATCCCATCCAATTGATGGAGCAATACTCTACCGACGGAGTTCGCGTGGGTATGCTCTTAACATCACCGGCTGGAAACGACCTTCCCTTTGACGAAGAACTTTGCGAACAAGGACGTAATTTTTCGAACAAAATCTGGAACGCCCAAAGGTTGGTGAAGAGCTGGAAAGTTGAAGACCTAGAGCCCAGTGAATCGGACATTGCGGCAATGCGCTGGTTCGCGGAAAAGAAATTAGATACCCTGCGTAAACTGGAAAAGAGTTTTAGCGCCTACCGTATATCCGAGGCCCTGATGATCAGTTATAAATGGGTTTGGGACGATTTCTGTAATTGGTACTTGGAGGCGATCAAGCCCGCTTATGGCGAAGCCATTTCCAAAACAGTATACAAGTACACCCTACAGTTCTTCGAAGAAGTAGTTACCGTCCTGCATCCTTTTATGCCCTTCATTACCGAAGAAATATGGCATAATCTACGTGATCGAGAAGAAGGTGCGAGTCTTTGTGAGGCGAAATGGCCAAAAGAGGCAAAAGTAGACGAGCACTACCTACAAGAATTCGATCAAATGTTGGCGGTGGTTAATGGAGTGCGGAACCTCCGAAACGAGAAAAACATCTCTCCAAAAGAAGCGCTTGCCCTCTTTTATCCGAGCGAAGAATCAATTAGCGTCGAATTACGCAGCTTAGCCTCCAAGCTGGCCAATTTGGAAAAGATCGCTCCTAAAGAAAATGGCGATGAGCTTGGTTTCAGCTTCCTTGCTGGCAAGTTTGAATTTTTTATTCCTGCCGGTGAAGCGGTAGATATGGAAGCGGAAAAAGAAAAGATCCAAAAGGAATTGGATTACTTACAAGGTTTCTTAAAGTCGGTAGAGAAAAAACTATCGAACGATCGTTTCGTAAATAATGCCCCCGAAGCGGTAGTAGCTAAGGAAAAAGCCAAAAGAGACGACGCCGAGGCTAAGATCAAAGCTTTAAGCGAAAGCTTAGCCAAACTTTAAGCAGACTAGTTTAGAAATAAAAAGTCCCGAGTTTTAGCTCGGGACTTTTTCGTTTAAGACTACTGGGCCTTAAAAACCAAAGGCATAGTACTTTTCTCTACCATTGGGCAGAAGTCCAAAAATGATCACCGGCTTGTCTTTAGGTAAATTAGCTCCAGCCTGATTGATATCATCTACTTCCCGGATGGGCTTCTGATTGATCTGGGTGATGATAAATCCCTCGGGAATATCCTGTTCGGCTAAAATACCGGAGTTCACCTCGGTTATCTTTACTCCGTAAGGAATACGATAAGCTTTTTTCTCCTTATCACTCACGGTACGGAAGCTACCGCCAAGCAGGGTAAGGAACTCAAGGTCCTCTTTTCGAATGCGCTTGGTAGTTCCATTCACATTGCGCAGCACCACCTCATAACTCTCCCGATCACCCTCTCTTAAGATCGCAACCTTAACTTTTTCTCCCGGCCGCTTAGAGCCAATTATTTCTTGCAGCTCGGCGCTCTTGTTCACCTTCCGGTCATTAACCGCTACAATGATATCGCCCTTCTCAAGACCGGCATCTTCGGCTGCTCCATTTTCGGACAGCCCGGCAATATATACCCCAGAGTTTACGTCCAGCTCTAATTCATCAGCTAACTGTGGGGTGATGTCCGATATACTTACACCGATAAATGCTCTTTGTACCGTGCCGTATTCTTTGAGGTCAGATACTACTTTCTTGGCCAAATTACTGGGCACCGCAAAGGAATAGCCCTCGAAGGAACCGGTTCGAGTACTAATGGCAGAATTAATGCCTACCAGTTCTCCCTTAGTATTAACCAAAGCACCACCACTGTTTCCAGGATTCACCGCCGCATCGGTCTGAATAAAAGATTCGATCGCGGCCCTTTCATTTATGATCCCAATATTACGGGCCTTGGCACTTACGATACCAGCCGTGACGGTAGAAGTCAGATTGAAAGGATTACCCACGGCAAGCACCCACTCTCCAACTTGAATATTGTCGCTATTGCTGAAATCCAAATAGGGAAGGTCTTCCACCTCATCACGCACTTTGATCAATGCGATATCAGTAGTAGGATCCGCCCCGATCACGTCGGCCGGATACTCCTCACCACTATTAAGGCTAACCAAGATCTCCTCGGCATTTTCAATTACGTGATTATTGGTCACGATATAACCATCTCTACTTATAATAACCCCGGAGCCGGTACCCAATTGCAATCGGTCTTGCGGCGCTTGTTGCGGCACTCCAAAGAAAAACTCCAATGGCGAACGCATTTGTGGCATATTGGTCCGCACGGCCGTCTTTACGTGGACCACACTGTGTACGCTTTTCGCCGCTGCCTCCACGAAATCATCGGGAGCCGCCGCAGGCAAATAATTAGTTTGCTGAGGGCGGTAATCATTGGCCGCTTCGATGTAAGTTCGCGAAGTCGGTTTTTCGAAAAAGGCCTTATAGGTCCCGAGGCTGATCGCAGCCCCAAAGGCAGAAACCAAAATGAGCTTTACTATATTCTTCATATCCTCCTTATCTTTTTATTTTGCAACAAATTTTTTCCAATAACTGTTCCAAAGCAAGTCCTAGTATTCTATGAGGCTTTGGTTTAACGACATTTTAACAAGAATTGCCAAGTCTAGACTTTTATAAATACCAAGGTACCGGAAATGACTTCATAATGATCGATGGCAGGATAGAAATTCCCCGGCTCGGTCAAAATGACATTACCGCTCTATGCCACCGCCGTTTTGGAATTGGTGCCGATGGGCTGATCATCTTAGCCCAAGATACCAATTACGATTTCCGGATGATCTATTTCAATAGTGATGGCCGGGAAAGCACCATGTGCGGGAACGGCGGCCGATGTATTGCCCAGTTTGCCCATGACCTCGGTTTGGGATCGGAATTTAATTTTATCGCGATCGACGGCCCGCATCAAGCTAAAGTGGAAGCGCATCAAGTTAGTTTGCAAATGATCGATGTGGCCAAAGTAAGTGCGATCGGCCAGGATTGGTTTACCGACACAGGCTCACCGCATCATGTGGTTTTGGATCAGGCGATCGACGACTTGGAGATCATTACAGCGGCCCGAGCCATTCGTTACAATGAACATTACCAAAAGGAAGGCGTCAACGTGAATTTCATTGCAGGAAAGGGTCAAAATTGGTCGATGCGCACTTACGAGCGCGGCGTTGAAGATGAGACCTACAGTTGCGGCACCGGCGTTACCGCTGCGGCTTTAGTAGCCCATCACGCTGGTCGGGTACCGCAATCACCGGTTTACATGGAAACCAAAGGAGGTAAACTCGAATTACATTTTGAGCACAACCCCGAAAAAGGTTATTATAATATTTGGCTCAAAGGGCCAGCCCAGCAAGTGTTTATCGGAAAGATATGATCCAAAGCCAAAGCGGAGATATTAAATTAAGGGCGCTAGAGCCCGAAGACCTCGGGCTACTCTTAGCTTGGGAAAACGACTCCGCTTATTGGACCCACTCGCAGCAACGGACGCCTTACTCGGAATACCTGATGCGCGAATATCTTAAGGAGGCGGGGCAAGATCTGTTTGAAGCGAAACAATTACGCCTGATGGTCACCTACCAAGAGGAGGCGATCGGCTTAGTAGATCTATTTGATTTCGACCCCGACCACCAAAGAGCGGCATTAGGCATTCTGATCGGGGCCGAAAAATACCGCGGAAAAGGTCTGGCTAAAGCGGCCCTCAAACTATTTTTAAACTACGCTTTCCCCAGCTTTAATCTGCGGCAGGTTTACGTTGGTGTAGCGGCACATAATGCCGCCAGTCTCGCCCTTTTTAAATCTTGTGGTTTTAGCGAATACGGACTACGCAAGGCTTGGTATCGCCAGGGCGATCAATTTGTTGACGAGCATTGTTTACAGCTACTCAAAGAAGATCTATGAAGCGATTTTTGAGTCTGATCTTTATTTTGGCAGCCGTATACTTCGGCGCTAATCGTTGTCATTCGGAAAATCCATCCGCCGAAAGGCAAGTAATAAGCTGGCTTAACCACGCAGACAGTGTAGCTTATGTGGGTATTGAAACCTGTAAAACTTGCCACGCCGGCGTGCATGAAAGCTTCATCCAAACGGGCATGGGTCAGTCGATCGGGGCCGCAGATACGGCTAAAAGCATTGCCCAGATCAATGGCGATTCGGTACTATTTGACCCACACCGCGATTTGTATTATCGTCCATTTTGGCGCGGAGACAGTTTATGGGTAGAAGAATTTCGCTTACGCGGAAGCGACACCAGCCACCGCTTGGTGCAAAAGATAGACTACGTGATTGGCAGCGGGCAGCACACCAATTCTCACCTCTACACCAGCAATGCACATTTTTATCAGGCCCCCTTTACCTGGTACGCCCAAAAAGGTAAATTAGACCTCCCCCCGGGTTTCGAAGGGGGAAATAATAGCCGCTTCAGCCGCTTGATCGGTTTAGAGTGCATGTCCTGCCATAATGCGATGCCTACCGAATTCGTCATGGGCAGCACCAATAAGTTTAAAAGTATACCCGAAGGCATTAATTGCGAACGTTGCCACGGGCCTGGCGAAGCCCATGTGGCCAAGATCATGCGTGGGGAAATAACCGACACCGCCCAAGAAGCCGATCGCAGCATTGTAAACCCCAAAAGGCTCTCGGCCCAGTTGCAATTCGAAATTTGTCAGCGTTGCCATTTACAAGGCAATAGTGTCCTCAAGAGCGGCAAGAGCTTCTTTGACTTTAAACCGGGGATGGAACTAAAAGAGGTTATGCAGGTGTTTTTACCCCGCTACAGTAATTCGGAAGATAAATTTATCATGGCCTCCCACGCCGACCGTTTCAAGCTAAGTGCTTGTTATCAATCGGCCACCGAGCAATTTACTTGCACCTCTTGCCATAATCCGCATTTCTCGGTGAAGCAGACCAACTTGCAAAATTTCAATGCCTCTTGTGCCAATTGCCACGGTAAGAATACCAAAGTCTTGTGCAGCGAAGAAGCTAGCCTAAGGGCCGAAAAAGATGACAATTGTGTAGGCTGTCATATGCCCAGCTCCTCCTCCATCGATATTCCGCACGTCACGGTACACGATCATTACATTCGGAAACCCGCCGAACTAGCAGCGGCTTTGGAAGAGTCGGAGGCGCGCTTTCTAGGTTTAGAGGCCGTGAATGACCCTGATCCTACCGCGCGCGACAAGGCCTTGGCCTATCTGCAGCAATACGAACGCTTCAAAGCAGAAGCCTTTTATCTGGACAGCGCCCGTAGCTTCCTCGCCCAGCTGAAGTCCGATCACGAGGAATACCTCTATTTATTGGCCTATTACTATTTCTTAAAAGAAGATTATCGAGCTTTAAAAAGCTTTGCCGATGATTATGGCAAGGCAGAAATTCTAAAGGAATGTAAAGACCCCAGCTACGATAATCAGGACGCCTGGACCCTATACCGCTTGGCCGAGACCTACAATATGCATTCGGAGGCAAAGTGGGCCGCCCAGTACTATAAGCAAGCAATAGACCTGGCCCCGCATATTGCCGATTTTCAAAATAAGTACGCTTCCCTGCTCTATAAAGAAGGTCAAATAGAGGCGGCTTTAAATCTTTGGAAGCAGGCTTTAAAAGAAGAACCAAGGCATCGTGAGAGCCTTAATAATTTGGCCTATGCCCATTTGCAGTTGGGAAAATTGACGCAAGCCGGACTTTATTTGGAACGCTGCCTAAAGCTTTATCCAGACTATGCCTTGGCTTGGCGCAATAAGGTTACCTGGGCCATGCAAAGCGAAAATGAGGCCAGCCTAAAAGAAAGTTTAGAGCAAATTTTACGTTTAGAACCAAATAATAAAGCGGTGCGCGAGCTTTATCGCCAGCAATTCGAATGAAAAAGAAGCTAGTAATCCTAATCATTTTGGTGTTCATAAGCCTCGGTGCCTTCTTAGCTTGGCAAGTTTACCAAGCGGTGTATGGCGCTAGCGTAGAAGAGAGCTTTATACTCTGGGTCGATGATGAGACCGAATTAGATGAGATCATAGCCGATTACGGAAGTCATTTCAATAAAGTAGAAAACTTCGAAAACATAGCCCGCTACAAAGGGCTAGAGGAGAAACTAAAAGTGGGTCGCTACGAAATTAAGGCGGGTAGCAGTGCAAATAGTGTGGTAAATCAGCTCATTGCCGGTCGTCAAAGTCCAATGCGCTTGGTGGTTAACCTCGTGAAAAACCTAGAAGGCCTCGCGGGCTTATTAGGTCGGGAACTTTATCCGGACTCTCTCAGTTACCTGCAGTATTTCAGATCGACCGAGTTCTTGGAACTCTATGGTCTCGAGAACTCCGAAGCCTTAGGCTTTTTCATTCCGAATACCTACGAGGTTTATTGGACCGAAAGTCCGGCTGCCTTTGCCGAGCGCATGCAACGGGAAAGGGAACGCTTTTGGAAGCAAAGAGCAGAAAGTCTGGCCAGCTCTGCGCTCGAACGCGATGAAGTGATCACTTTGGCAAGTATCGTAGAAAGTGAAACTGCCCAAGGTGACGAAATGCCCTTGGTGGCGGGTTTGTATCTCAACCGCTTGGAGCAAAACATTAAATTACAAAGCGACCCTACGGTAATCTACGCTTGGGAGAAGGCCCATCCCGGGAGCCACATTAAACGGGTCTTATTTAAGCATCTCGAGATCGAATCACCCTATAATACCTATCAAAACACTGGTCTACCGCCTGGGCCGATCCGAATCGTGAGTCCACAAGCGATCGATGCCGTATTAAAAGCCAAGGACCATGCCTATATCTTTATGTGTGCCGATCCGGAGCGCCCCGGATATCATGCCTTTGCCACTAATTTGAGAGAGCATAATACTAATCGGAGACGCTATATAAATTGGTTGAAGGAACAAAGGAGATTAGCCGCTAAGCCATAAGCAGCTCTCTAATTGATAGACTTTTATAGCTTTTTTGAGCGCGGATTATCTTACCTTTGCCGCTGATTTTAAAACCCTCTCAAATCAGCTAAAAATGGCGCAAACAAACAGTTATCAAGAATCTGTAGCCCAAAGGATCCAGTTTGAAAAAGCGGCGGTTCGTTTTATTAAAGATGTCAATGATCTTTACCTAGACAAAGGCATCGAAATGGTTTTGTTCCGCAACCAATTAACCGACCAACGTCCGTCTGAAGTCTTGAACTTGCACGAATATGCGCGCAAGATCGTAGGTCAGAATATCACCATTACCGATACGGTAGCTTTATTGGACGAGTTAGTGCAATTAGACCTAGCTCCTGCCCGCATGGACATTGGCCGATTAGCCAGCGAATGGCTATCGGAAGGCAGTAATTATGATTCTAAGAAGGCATTTCTCGAAGCCAAGTTGGCCGATTTCATCGGTCCCCAAAACATGGAACGCACCAGCCCTAAAGACGTCGTGCTTTATGGATTTGGACGCATCGGTCGATTGGTAGCCCGTGAGCTAATGGCGCAAGAAGGAATGGGCGAACAACTGCGCTTGCGTGCGGTGGTAAGTCGAGGTGAAACCGCAGAAAGCTTAGAAAAACGCGCCTCTTTGTTAAGAGTCGATTCGGTTCACGGCGATTTTCCTGGCACCGTAGAAGCCGATACCGAAAATATGTCCTTGATCATCAATGGCCGTGAGATCAAATTCATCAGCGCCAGCAAGCCGGAGGATATCGATTACACCGCTTACGGAATTAATGATGCCCTAATTATCGATAACACCGGTGCTTTCCGCGATGAGGAAGCGTTAAGTCGTCATTTACAAGCTAAAGGAGCGGCAAAAGTGCTCCTTACTGCTCCTGGTAAAGGCGTGCCAAACATCGTTCATGGCGTTAATCAAACCGACTACGACCCGAATGAAGTGAATATCTTTTCCGCCGCCAGCTGTACTACCAACGCTATTACTCCGGTATTAGCGGTAATTGAGAAGCAATTTGGCGTAGAACGCGGTCATATTGAAACCGTACACGCTTATACCAACGACCAGAATTTGGTAGACAATATGCACAAGAAGTACCGTCGTGGTCGTGCCGCTGCCTTAAATATGGTTATTACCGAAACCGGTGCAGGTAAAGCAGTAGCCAAGGCCCTACCGTCCATGGAAGGTAAACTTACTTCTAATGCTATTCGCGTGCCAGTTCCCAATGGCTCTTTAGCCATTCTTAACCTTGAGGTGAAAGAAGGTACTAGCTTAGAGGGGGTCAATGAAGCGATGCGCGAAGCCGCTTTAAAAGGTGATTTGGTAGAGCAAATTCGTTATTCGATGAGCAACGAGCTTGTATCGAGTGATATTGTTGGTGAGTCTTGTCCATCGATCTTCGACTCCCCTGCAACCATTGTAGATGCGAATGGCAAGAACATGGTACTTTACGTGTGGTACGATAATGAATATGGCTATAGCCGTCAGGTAATCCGCCTTAGCAAATACATTGCCCAAGTACGTCGCAAGCGTTACTATTAGTAGACTAGATACAATCGCAAAAAGGCCGCAGATGCGGCCTTTTTTTATTTAATAAAATAAGATCGATCGGGAGGCATTACCCGGCTTCGATTCATAATAATAGACCAGAAGATAAACCTTGGAGTCCAGGAGCATTTGGTTTACCTGATAGATATAATTAGGGTGCTCTTCAAAATAGTCTCGCGCCCGCGCGAAGAGGGGATCAACTTGAGACTTACTTAAAATCGGTTTGGCATTAATGGTTTCCAAATTAGTTCCGAAGCCCTTTTGTGCACATTCGATGGAATAAGCCCCTTTACTGAAGAAGAGTCTTCCATAAGTGTTATTACTGGACTGGCGACAGGTCATGGCATAAGCAGCCAGATCTTGGTCGTTGAGAATGTTTTGGATCAGAGCTTGATCGGTACTAATGGACTGGGCTTTGATCGAGCTCAAGTTGGCTAGAATAAAAAGAAGAACAAATCTCATGCGGTAAGTCTTAGAGTTTGCCGCAAAAGTAGCTAATGCCATTTCAGAAAAAGAATTTTATTTTTTGCGCTCTGGTCTATATATTGTCCTCAGAACCAAATCAAAGCCTTTTGAAATTCTTGATCTTAAAAAAGCTCCTCAGTTTACTGGCGATTCCCTTTTTCCTTTTCTTAAAACCGATCACGCGCTGGACTCAGCGCAGTATGGCTAAAAATTGGAAACACTAATCGTTAAACGGAATCTCCAAATAAAAGGTAGAGCCTTCATTTAGCGTACTTTCGGCCCAGATCTTTCCTTGGTGTAAGTCTACAAACTCCTTACAAAGAGCTAAACCAAGTCCGGTACCCTGTTCATTATTAGTACCGGAAGTGCTTTCTACATTTTGCTCGGAGAACAGCAAACCCAATTTGCTTGGGCTCATCCCCACCCCAGTGTCTTTAACGTAGATCCTCAAATTAGAGCCTTGTTTGCGCGCACCTAGGGTAACTTCGCCTCCACTGGGTGTAAATTTAATGGCATTGCTTAGCAAATTGCGCAGGATGGTCATCATCATATCCGGATCAAGCTCCAAGACATAGGAGCCCTTAATATTATTCTGCAATTTGATCTGCTTTTTCTGGGCGGCCGGATTAAGCTGATTTATCAATCGTTTGGCGAGATCTTTAAAGTCGACTTTTTTAGCATGAAATTGAATGGTTCCCACTTGCACGCGAGACCAATCCAAAAGATTATTAAGCAATTCGAAGGCTTCCTTTGAGGCGGCCTGCATAAGCTCCATGATCTCTGGTAGCATTTCATAACGCTCTTCGTGCAGATCCTCCAAACCCATTTCCGATAAATTGAGCAGGGTATTGAAGGGACCTCGCAGGTCGTGCGCAATGATAGAAAAAAAGCGGTCCTTGGTTTTATTGGCGGCCTTTAAACGCCCTTCACTCTCCTTAAGCTCGGTGATATCCACATAAGCGATCATCACCCCATAACCATCGATATGAATGGGTTTGGCACTTACCGATAACCAAGTTAACTCATCGCCCTTGTAAAGGCCCATTTCTTGGTTTAGAATAGCCTTATTTTCTTTAAGCGCGCGTACCGAGGCGTAATTCTCGGGGGTTAAAGTTTCACCGTTGGTATCTACCAAGCGCCATTCTTTACCGCTGTAATTACGTGCTAAATGCTCTTCTCGGGTAATCCCAAAAAGTTTTTCTGACTCCCTGTTGCAATCTATTATATTACCATGATCATCGGTGATGGTTATTCCGACGTGCATGATGTCATAGATGGTTTGAAACTTTTCTTTACTGGCGATCAGCTCTTCTTGGATTCGAATTTGATCGGTAAAATCGGTGTGGGTACCGATCATACGCAGGGGTTTACCCTCCTTGTCGTAGCCAAATACCTTTCCACGATCGAGAATATATTTATAGCTACCATCCTTGCAAAGCACCCGATGAATATTGCTATAGATCTTAGTTTTACCCTTCAGGTGATCCTGAATATCGGCGTAGACCGTTTCCAGGTCATCCGGGTGCACTCGCTTTTCCCACTCTTCTATGCTTCCGCTGATTTCATCCTCCATAAATCCCAGCATGGCTTTCCATTGTGGCGAAAAATAGATCTCATCGGTAGATAGATCCCAATCCCAAACCCCGTCGTCGTTTCCTTCTAGCGCGAATTGCCAGCGCAAGCGGGCATCTTCGATTTCTTTTTGGGCCTTTTTACGCTCGCTAAGATCTTGGTGCGTTCCGGTAAAACGATAGGCCTTACCATTTTCATGGCGCAAGACATCCCCTTTGGCAAGAATATCCACCCAATGCCCCTGTTTATGGCGCATGCGGAACTCTACCTCAAATAAATTATCGTCTAAGCTGCCTTTGATCAAACGATTGACCTCGGTATAAACTCGGTCAAAATCCTCTGGATGGACATTATCTCGCCAATTATCAAAATCATTCTCAAGCTCATGCGGTGCATAACCTAGCATCGACTTCCAAACGTCGGAATAATAGACCTGATTGGTTTCAAGGTTCCAATCCCACACCCCGGTGTTGGAATTACGCAAGGCTAGATTCATCCTGCGTTCCGCGTCCTGGAGTTCAAATTCCAAGTTCTTTTCCTTGGTAACATCCAAGGCATAGCCCAAAAAGATCTTTTCCTTGCCCCTTTTACTCTCAAGCAAGAAACTATCCGAAAGCCAGATCCACTTACCGGCCTTCGTTTTAATGCGGTATTCGATCTTCTGCACCTTGCCTGGCACTGCCTCATCTATGGCCTTCTGTACTGCTGGGGCATCCTTAGGCTGAATCGAATTATTCCATAGCTGGGGCGATTGCATCAAACTGCGACTGGAGAAGCCCAGGATCGTTTCCACCTTAGGCGACCAGAACAATGCCCCCCTCTCGGTAGAGCAGCGGTAAATAATAGTAGGCGCATTATTTACCAAATTGCGGTGCTTGGCCTCACTTTCGTTAACATTAGCTTCTGCGCGTAATTTTAAGGTGATATCCTCAATGAGTCCAAGGGCTAGGTGCTTTTTACCTACCAAAGGAAAGAATTGCTCAAAAAGGACCGTTTCCGCATGAGCTTCTTGCTTAGCACCATTAGTAATTACAACGTTTCGCTCTAAGGTCTTACCTTGAAAAACATCATCGAGAGATTCATCCAAATCGTGGTGAACTCGGCCTTCTTGCAGGGCTTTTGACCTAAGCTCCTGATACTTGCGCCAAGATTCATTACTGTAAAGTAATTCCTCCCCTGGCCCTTGAACGGAGAGCCCGTAGGGTAAAGAGTCTAAAGCATTACGTAGGAGCTCATTTTCTCGCTGAACCTTTTGTAAGAGTTGCGACAGATCCTGATCCTGTTTAGTACTTTTCCCCATTTTAATTTTTCCCTTTGACTTAGGCCGCGGCCATGGCTACAAATATCCCTCCTAAGATAACTAAAGCATAAAGGCCTAGGAAAATAATAGTGAGAATTCCCATGAATTTAAACAGTGATGTCTGATTTTTAAGCCCTTCATTTAGACTCATTTGGTCCTTTCTTTCGATTGCCTCCATACTATATTTAGCAAAACGGAAGAGGTATAAGGTAGGTACGAAGTAGAGCGCTCCGATAATGAGATAAAGAATAGTGGCAAAGGGACCTGCTAGGGCAGAAGCACCAGACATTCCATAGGTGTCATTCATGGCACCGAATACGGTTCCCATCATTAATCCCATCAAAACGACCAGTCCGATCCCAATAAAACCGATAATGGCTAAAAAGCGGGCCCATTTGGCACCTTGATATAAATAATTTCGACCTAGATCATCTAATACGAGTTGATCGGAAGCTTCTGGATTGATTGGATTGAGGTCTTGGTTTTGGTCCATTTTATTGGTCAATTTTTGATTTGCTTCGAAATTAAGGTATAAAGCATTGCTGAACCCCAAATTCCTACAGGGAATTATTAAGACGAAAAGTAAAGGTGAGAGTTACTATTTACCGAGCTAAAACAGCCTCGATCGCCAAGCGATAGCCATCGAGCCCAAAACCACTGATCAAGCCGGTAGCGGCTGGTGAAATGTAGCTTTTATGACGAAAGCGTTCGCGCTGATAGATATTGGAAATATGCACTTCTACCAAGGGCTTATCCACCGCTTTTGCGGCATCGGCCAAGGCTAGCGAGGTATGGGTAAAGGCGGCTGGATTCAAGATCAAAGCATCGCAATCTAGGCTCATTTCTTGCAGGGCATTTACTAAAGCGCCTTCTTCGTTAGATTGGAAGTACTGTATTTGGTGCTCGGGGAATGAGCTCTTGAGCTGAGCTAAAAAATTCTCAAAACCCACTTCGCCGTAAATTTCCGGCTCTCTTCGGCCGAGTAAGTTTAAATTTGGTCCGTTGATGATTCCTATCTTCATGCCCTCTAATTAAGTGGCAAATTATTAAAATGCAGTGGAAGAGCGCCCTTAAAGAATTTCAAAATTACCTCCGCTTGGAAAAAGGCTTGGCCGAAAATTCGATCAAGGCCTATCAGCGCGACCTAAATAAAGTAGTCGATCATTTCGAAGATAAGGGACAGGGGCCTTTACAAATTAGTCTAAATGACCTAGAACTTTGTTTAAGGGCCTTAAGCAAACAAGGGCTCAGTGCGCGCAGTCAGGCCCGCTGCATTTCTAGCCTACGTAGCTTTTACCGTTATCTGATCCTCGAAGATTATCGCGAAGAGAACCCGGCCGAATTACTAGAAGGTCCCAAATTGCAACAAAAGCTTCCGGAGTACTTGGAAGAGAGTGAAGTTATGGCCATGCTGGACAGCATAGACCTTTCCAAACCTGAAGGAATGCGCAATATCGCTCTTCTAGAAACCATGTATGCCACAGGCTTACGAGTATCGGAATTGGTAGGCTTACGCATTTCTGACCTCTTTTTTAAGGAAGAGCTCATCCGGGTAGTGGGGAAAGGAAATAAAGAGCGCTTAGTGCCAATCAATTCTATTGCCCAAAAACGCATCAATTTATATCGCTACGAAATCCGCAATCACCTGGATATCCAAAAAGGCCAAGAGGACATTCTCTTTCTAAACCGACGCGGCAAGGCCTTGAGTAGGGCCATGGTTTTCAATATCGTAAAAGAAGCGGCTGCCATGGCTGGGGTGCGAAAGAATATCTCGCCTCACACCTTCCGGCATAGCTTCGCTACCCATTTGGTAAAACACGGGGCCGATCTGCGGGCGGTGCAAGAGATGTTGGGCCATGAGAGCATTACTACTACCGAGATCTACACCCATCTTAGTCAGGAACAACTGCGCGACACCATTATGAAATACCATCCGCGGGCCAGCCAATAACTTCGACTCAGCCAAACTGAATTGTACTGCTACACAATTTTAATAAGACAATAAAACTTCCATGGTTTCTACCAGGCGAGCCTTGGCTAAGAATCCTGCCTCCAAGTTCTTAGCAAAAGGCACGGGCATATCTAAACTACAAACTCGACGCACTGGGGCATCCAAATGTTGAAATGCTTCTTCGGTAATGAGGGCCGCAATATCATTAGCAATACTGCCGAATGCGGTATCTTCAGTAAGTACCAAAGCCCTGCCGGTCTTCTTTACTGAGCTCAGAATGGCCGCCTCATCCAATGGCATTAAGGAACGGAGATCGATAATATCCACATCCCAGGACTGGCGCTCCGCCTCTTCTAGGGCCCAGTGTACTCCGGCACCGTAGGTAATAATACTAGCCCTTTCTCCGCTTCGCGGCAAGGCTGCTTCACCCATGGGTAAATTATAATAAGCTTCGGCTACTTCGCCATTTACGGAGCGGTAGAGGGCCTTATGCTCAAAGAATAACACCGGGTTAGGCTCTTCAATAGCCGAAATTAAAAGGCCTTTGGCATCGGCGGGAAAGGCAGGATATAGGACCTTAAGACCGGGAACATGGGTAAACCAAGCCTCATTACTCTGACTGTGAAAAGGTCCGGCCCCTACCCCGGCTCCCGTAGGCATCCGCACTACAACGTCGGCAGCCTGACCCCAACGGTAATGGATCTTTGCTAAATTATTAACGATCTGATTAAAGCCTTCGGTCACGAAATCAGCAAACTGCATTTCTACCACCGCTTTAAATCCTTGAATGCTTAGGCCCAAAGCGCTGCCCACGATAGCCGATTCACAGAGGGGAGTATTGCGCACGCGGTGATAGCCATATTTATCGGCCAAACCTTCGGTGATCTTAAAGACCCCGCCGTACTTGGCAATATCCTGTCCCATTAAAACCAGGTTAGGGTGGACTTCCATAGCTTGGTCTAGCGCTTGATGAATGGCGTCTACTAAGCGAATCTCTTTACGTTCTCCGCTCGCTTCTTTCCATTCGAATTGATGCTCGGCAAAGCGGTCGGCCAATTCCTGCTCGCGGTCAAATACGATGTCATCCTCCTTAAAAGCCGCTTCAAAAGAGGTATTGATCTCTTCTTTGATGGATTGGCTAAGCGACTCATTTTCTTCTGGGGAGAGAATACCTTCATCAAATAAAAAGGCCCGGAAATTCTCTACCGGATCTTTCTCGGCCCACTGCTCTTGTAAACCTTCAGGATAGTACTTAGTGCCCGAAGCTTCTTCGTGGCCGCGCATCCTGAAGGTCTTGCACTCAAGAATAAAGGGCACCGATTCCTTTTGAATTTCCTCGCGAATCTCCCGAATGGTCTGATAAACCTCCAACAGGTTATTCCCATCGATACTCTTGCCTTTAACGCCGTAGCCGATCGCTTTGTATACAAAGCTCTTAAAGGCAAATTGCTCATTGCTAGGGGTAGAAAGACCCCATTGATTATTTTCTACCAAAAAGATCACCGGCAGCTTCCATACCGCCGCCACGTTGAGGGCTTCATGAAAGTCACCTTCACTAGCGCCACCATCGCCCGTAATTACCAAGCATACCTTTTGCTCTTCTTTCAATTTATGCGCCAAGGCAATACCGTCGGCAATGCCCATTTGGGGGCCCAAATGCGAGATCATCCCTACCAAATGATGCTCGATGCTGCCGAAGTGAAAGGATCTATCGCGCCCTTTGGTAAAGCCATTGGCCTTACCTTGAAACTGTGAAAAAAGACGATCGAGCGGAACTTCTCGCGTGGTGAAAATACCCAGGTTACGGTGCATGGGGAGCATAAACTCCTCCTGCTCCATGGCAAGGGCTGCCCCTACCGAGATCGCTTCCTGGCCGTAGCCCGAAAACCATTTTGAAATGCGACCCTGACGCAGGGCAATGAGCATTTTCTCTTCGATCAGGCGTGGTTTGAGAATTGCTTTATAAAAATCCTTGAGCTCAGCATCGCTGAGTCCTTTGCGATTAAATTTCATGGACCTTAGTTGAGCTTCCAAAAATACCTTTTTCTCCGAATGAGCAAAGAGCGAAAGTCCTTTATTTATCGGAGCTGTATGGCAAAGCGCCAGTTTTTGGATATCTTCGCAAAAAGCATTTTAACATGGCTCAGAGCATTGGAATTCCATCGGTAGATCTGGCTGATTTTCTCAGCGGCGATCTCAGCCGAAAAGCACAATTTGTTAGTAGTTTGGGCAAAGCCTACGAAGATATTGGCTTTGTAGCGCTTAAAAACCATCGGCTTAGCGATGAATTAGTGGAGGGTCTATACCGCGAAGTACAGGCCTTTTTTGCCATGGACACCGCCGTGAAGGAAAAGTACGAGATCGAAGGTATTGCCGGCCAACGTGGCTATACCGGCTTTGGGAAAGAGCATGCCAAAGGGCGTAATACCGGAGACCTCAAGGAGTTTTGGCACTTTGGCCAGTATGTTGAAGATGAAGATCCCATTGCCTCCGAATATCCCGCCAATGTAGCGGTAGACGAACTTCCACGCTTTACGAGCATTGGCAAAGAGGCCTACCAAACTTTAGAGGCCACCGGTAGAGATATGCTCCGCGCCCTGGCGATCTACCTAGACTTGGATGAAAATTATTTCGACCCTCACATTCACAATGGCAACAGCATTTTAAGGCCCATCCATTACCCACCTATTACCGAAGAACCCAAGGACGCGGTGCGAGCGGCCGAGCATGAAGATATTAACCTCATCACCTTGTTAATGGGGGCTTCGGCCGAGGGCCTAGAGGTGCTTAATAAGGCGGGGGAATGGGTTCCGGTTACTGCCCTTCCGGGACAGATCATTGTAAACGTGGGCGATATGTTGCAGCGCCACAGTAATAATAAATTGCGCTCTACTACCCACCGGGTGGTAAATCCACCGAAGGAGAAATGGCATGAAAGCCGTTTTAGTATTCCTTTCTTCCTACACCCCCGCTCGGAAATGCCCCTCGATTGCTTAGCCACTTGTATCGATGAGCAACACCCAAAGCAATATGAAGATATAAGCGCAGGAGCTTATCTAGAAGAACGCTTACGCGAAATAGGACTTAAATAATGGCAAAGAAAAAAGGCAATAGCTTGGAGGATCTAGGTTCGATGGTTTTCTCTACCGGAAACCAAGGCTTCCAAGGATTTGATGATGAGGAAGAAGGTGAAACTTTAGCCCCCTCCGAGCAAATGCTCGAACTGCATTTCGAGAAAAAGGGTCGCGGCGGAAAAACTGCGGTGATCGTGCGCGGTTTCGAAGGTTCGGATGAGGAATTAAAGGCCTTAGGAAAAGCGATTAAAAGTCATTGTGCTACCGGTGGCTCGGCTAAAGATGGCGAGATCATAATCCAAGGCCCAGTGCGCGAAAAGGTGCAGGCCTATCTCAAAAAACAAGGGTATAAAACTAAGCGAGTAGGCGGCTAAATCTTATTCTTAAGATGAGCCAGTAAAAAGCCGTGGTATACCCATGGACTCAAAATGATGGGTACCAAAGCCAGCCAGAAGAACAGCGGATCTTCTTCACTTTCGGCCAGGTAAAAGAGGAAAGCAGCGGCAAGCAGTAGCACCGCCACAAAGGCCAATACCCGGGCCAAAGACTGTCGGTATAAGAAACGTAACTGTTCCTGCTCCACCGGCTTAGCCATGCGGATAGGCATTATTTCTTTGAGCTGCAATTGGTAGTTTTTAGGCCATTTCCTTTGGGCAAAGGGGCGCCATTCCGCATCGACTTGAATCACCTTACGTCGGTCGGCCAGATCCAGCCACAGCTGATCATCCATCGCCCTGAGACCCCCAATCGAAATATGATAACGACCAGGCGCTAGCTTTAAGGTGACTTCCTCCCCGAAAGGAATGCGCGCCGCCATTTTGCGATTGATATAAATGGGATATTTCTCCCAATAGGCAATGCGGTCTACCCTCTGAAAAATAAGATCAGGCATGCGTTTTCGCGATCGCTTTCTCGTAAATAGCTAAATAACGGGGTACGATTTGGTCGATACCGAAACGCTGAGCTTGGGCGTAGGCCGCTTCTCTGAATTTCTGGTGTCGTACCGGGTCGCTCAAAATGTCTAGGGCTCCAGTGGTCATGGTGGCAATATCGCCTACTTTAGCGGTATATCCCGTGGTACCATCTAGGTTTACCTCTTCTAAACCACCGGTATTGGAAGAGATGACCGGAACCTTGGCAGCCATAGCTTCCAAAGCAGCTAGACCGAAGCTTTCGGTTTCGGAAGGAAGAATAAAGAGATCGGAAATACAGAGAATCCGCTCTACCTCAGAGGTTTTCCCCAAGAACTTTACCTTATCGGCAACCCCGAGGTCTTGGGCCTGTTGGCGCGCTTTCTCTTTCTCCGGCCCATCACCTAACATCAATAATACCGAAGGAATCTTTTGGTTCACCAAAGAAAAAACATCCACTACGTCATTGATGCGCTTCACCTTGCGGAAATTGGAAACATGGGTGATCACCTTTTCCCCCGATTTGCTAAAAGATTGCCTACAAGGGTCGAGTTTATCAAATAATTTCAGATCAACGAAATTGGGAATCACATCGATCTCATTATTGATATCGAAAAAGGCCAAAGTGTCCTTTTTAAGGCTTTCACTAACCGTGGTAACTACATTAGAGTGGTTAATGCTAAAGTTTACCGCTTCGCGATAACTGGGGTTGCGACCTACCAAAGTTATGTCGGTACCATGCAAAGTGGTTACCACCGGCAGGTTAAAACCTTTGTCGGCCAAGATCTTTCGTGCCATATAAGCCGCATAAGCGTGTGGTATAGCATAATGCACGTGCAATACGTCCAGCTTATACTTAAGGGCGATATTTACCATTTTCGAACTTAGGGCCAGCTCATAAGGCTGATATTCGAAGAGGGGGTAATCGTGCACATTTACCTCATGGTAATAGATATTTGGTTCCAAAATATCGAGGCGCACCGGCTGCGAATAAGAGATGAAATGAATCTTGTGTCCGGCCTTGGCCAGATACATCCCTAATTCGGTAGCTACCACTCCACTCCCCCCGTAGGTGGGATATCCAACTATTCCAATATTCACTTTAGCGTAATTCTCCTTTACGGTACTTTTCTACTTTGCTCTCTTGTCCGGCCTCGTCGTAATAGGTCCAAGTACCGTCCTTTTGGTCTTTTTTATACTCGCCTTCCAGAGCGATCTTCCCATTTTCGTGAAACTCCCGATATACGCCCTCACGCTGATTGTCTTCGTAGGCGTAAATCGATTTAACGGCACCATTCTTATGGAAAGACTTGGCCTCACCCTCCAAATTATTGGCCTCATAAGTAAGGAGGGTACTCATATTACCATTGGTATAGTACCAAATTGCTTTCCCTTCCTTTAAGCCATCGCGGTAGGTAGCCATTTCTTGCTTCTTCCCATTGTCGTAATACTTGGTGTGACTGCCTTCCAGCTTACCCATTTTGTACTCGCCTTCTTCCCGGATCTTACCGCGATTACTCACTTTAATGAACTTACCGTGCAAAACTCCGTCGCGGTAATATTCCATTTTGGTAATACTCCCTACCTGACGGTATTTGAAGTGAACCCCATCCAATTGCCCCGCAGCATTATACTCACTAATACTCTTGGGTACCCCGTTGGGCCAATACTTAACAATGGTGGTGTCTTGGAAATTTTCTTGCTCTTTAGTTTCTTGGGCTTGCGCTGGAAGCATCATAGCCCAGAAGCCCAAGCTCAGGAGAGTCTGTAATGATCGCGTCATAGATTACTTCTTGAATTTTGGTTCTTGTAGATAAGCTTAAAAGTTTACGGTTGTTCGCGTCGGGGTGCACCCGATTGGAGAGAAAGATATATACGATCTCTTCTTCGGGATCGGCCCAAGCCAAAGTTCCGGTAAAACCACTGTGACCAAAACTTTTATCGGATACACAGCCGCATGTGGGACCAGGACCTTCTAATTGAGGTTTATCAAAACCGATACCACGACGATTTTCTTGCTGACAATACTGACATCTTATGAACTCATTGACAGTAACCGAGTCAAAATAGCGGATTCCGGCATACTCCCCTTTTTGCATATACATCTGCATGAGCTTGGCCAGATCGTTGGCCGATCCGAAAAGGCCGGCGTGGCCAGCAACACCTCCCAGTAATGCGGCCCCCTGGTCGTGCACATAACCTTGTAATAAACTGCGACGAAAGACTTTATCGTCTTCGGTAGGCACAATGGCATCGATCGGAAAGACTTCCATTGGATGATAAACCATGGTATTGGCCCCCATTGGCTTATAGAGGTATTCGTGGATCAAGACATCGATGGATTTCCCCTCCATTTTCTCGATCAGTTCCATAAAAAGGTAATAGCCAATATCGCTGTATTTATATTCCTTACGGGGTCGCAAATCCGATTCTAAGATCCGTTTGAAAATGGTGTCTTTCATGTAGCGCTGACTGTAGAGACCTTCGCTCACCACATTGGGATAGTTGAAGTCGCGGTGCTTATTGTAAAATCCTTCTTTATAGGCACCCTTATCCAAGGTTTCCAAATAAAAGGGAATCCAAGGCTTTAAGCGCGCTTGATGAGCCAAGATCTCGCGCAAGACCAGATCTTCTTTATTGCTGCCACGCACTTCAGGTAGATAATGACCCAAGGTCTTATCAAGATTGATTTTTCCCTCTTCCACCAGCTTCATCAAAAGAGGTACACTCACCGCGATCTTAGTAATACTGGCCAGGTCATAAATATGATGGGAGCCCACTGCTTCACGCTTGCTGTAATCGGTATGACCGAAATCTTTGTGGTAGACCACCTGGCCTTTGCGTGCCACCAAAACTTGCGCACCCGGGGTAGCTTTATTACTTATGGCTTCATCTACCAGACGATCGATGCCTTCCAATACTTTGGGGTCTAAACCCACCGCTCCTGGATAATGATATCCCAAACGACCGATCGCTTGAGTATTAAGACCGAAGCCTACTTCAAAGGGGTCTCCGGCGCTAACCGGCAAGCGCCCTTCTGCCCCCAATGCCCCAAAGATGATCTGGGCCGCCACACTTTCGGCGTCAGGATGATTTTGGTAAGCCACCATAAGGGCTTCAGCTTGACGAGCTTCCGGAAAATCAAGTAAAGAATAAGGATTGGCAAAAAGGGTCATGACCAGCTTATTTTGTAGGGCTACCCTTTTGCTGAAACGCTTAATACTGCGGTCGACCTTATAGGACTTCCAAGGATTCTGGTTGGAGGTATAAATTCCTAAGATCACATAATCGTAATCGGCCAGGGAAGCAATGATCTGTTCCTCCCGGCTCGTGCTGTAGGCAAAATGATCTACCTGAGTGTATTTCTTCAAAGTAGCGGCAAACTGACTCCCTACTTCCGTTCCGGCCGTAACGCAAGCCACCTTGCTACCCGCTAATTTTTTAATAGGTAAGGTCTTATTGTGGTTGATCAATAAAGTAGTGGCCTGCTTGAATAGATCCCGGTTCAATACGCGGTCTTCCTCTCGCATCAATTGGCTGGCCAAGGTGCTGGGCTCTATATATTTCTTTTCGGATAATCCCATCCAATGCTTCGCACTGAGGATCTTTGCTACGCTGCGCTCAATTTGGGCCGTATCCAGCTCCCCTTCTAATAAAGCCTCCTTGATCTTGGCTTTGGCCAATTTTACATTTTGCGAAAAGACCATAACATCATTGCCGGCCTTAATGGCCTCCAAATCTACCATAGCCGGGGCATAATCTTTGGCTACCCCTTGCATATTAAGGGCATCAGTAAATTTCAAACCATCAAAACCCAGTTCCTCCTCGAGCAAGGCTATGGTTGGCTTACTGAGGGAGCTGGGTTTACCACTAGCGTCTAAGGCCGGTACATTTAAGTGAGCCACCATTACGCCACCCAAACCGCTTTTACTCAAGGCCCGGTAGGGATAAAGCTCTACCGATTCGAGTCGATCCCGATCATGACTCACCGTAGGAAGGGTTTTATGCGAATCGCTGTCGGTATCGCCGTGGCCCGGAAAATGCTTGGCACAGGCCAAAATATGTTCCGACTGTAGGCCTTGCATGAAAGCACGGGCCATTGCAGTCACCTTGGCGGGGTCCTCGCCAAAGGAACGAGCCCCAATTATCGGGTTTTGCGGATTAGTATTGATATCCACCACCGGGGCAAAATTTATATGTACGCCTAATGCCCGGCAATGTTGGGCCATGGCCTTACCGTATTCATAAGCCCAAGTACTGTCTTGAATGGCACCAACCGTGATAGGCCAGGGAAATTTGAAGCTTTCGTCCAATCGCATGGCCAAGCCCCATTCGGCATCCATGGCGATCATTAAAGGCGTCTTAGAACGCGATTGGTAAAGATTGGTAAGTCGAGCTTGTTTTTCGGGGGTCCCCTGAAAAAAGATCAGGGAGCCGATATGCTCCTCTTGGATCAATTTTAGGATCTCATTCTGATGCGCCTCGCCCTTATTGGAATAGGCAGCCACCATAAATAATTGCCCCAATTTCTCATCCATCGTCATGCTTGACATCTTCTGAGCTACCCAAGCAGAATCGGCTTGGTAGATCACCGAGTTCTGACCAAAAAGGGCTCCAGACACTAAGAATAAACAAAGCTTGATCCAAATACTTTTCATAAAACGCAATAATTCGCTAAGGTAAGCCCTTTAAGGCCTGAGTTCATAGTGATTGACACAAGTAATCCACAATATAAGGTGAACGATGATTTAAAACCATTTAGGGTGCGAAATGGTTAAAAAGACGATATTTTTGCCTCTATTTTAAAAATTCTCCTTTGGAATCGGACAAAATCGAAGTACTCGGTGCACGGGTACACAATCTTAAAGACCTCGATCTGGAAATCCCGCGCGATGAGTTGGTAGTAATTACCGGGCTCAGCGGCAGTGGTAAATCTAGTCTGGCCTTCGACACCATTTATGCCGAAGGACAGAGGCGCTATATCGAGACCTTTTCCGCTTACGCCCGGCAGTTTTTAGGCAATATGGAGCGACCCGATGTGGATAAGATCAATGGCTTGAGTCCGGTGATTTCCATTGAGCAGAAGACCACCAGTAAGAATCCACGCTCTACGGTGGGCACCGTAACGGAGATCTATGACTTCCTGCGTTTGTTATACGCCAGAGCTTCTACCGCCTTCTCGTATGAAACCGGTGAGAAGATGATCTCTTACACCACCGATCAGATCAAGAATTTGATCTTGGAGCGTTATCAAGATGAGCGGGTTTACATTCTCGCTCCTCTCATTCGCTCCCGCAAAGGTCATTACCGCGAACTATTTGCCTCGGTAGCCAAACAAGGTTTCTTAAAAGTAAGGGTGGATGGTGAGATCAAAGATATTAGCCATGGCATGCGGGTAGATCGCTATAAAACGCATGATATCGAAGTGGTGATCGATCGAATGCGCATTGATGGCAAAGACGAAAAGCGATTAGCAGAATCGATTCAAACCGCCTTATCACAGGGCAAAGGTATTTTGATGGTGCAGCCTTTTGAAGGGGAGAAACCGCAGTACTTCAGCCGAAACCTGATGTGTCCTACTACCGGTATAGCTTATCCCGAGCCCGAACCCAACACCTTCTCTTTTAATAGTCCAAAAGGGGCTTGTCCGAAGTGTAATGGCCTGGGTACGGTGCAGGAAGTGGATCTAGCTAAAATCATTCCCGATCCTAAAAAAAGCATCCGCAACGGTGGGATATCTCCCTTAGGAGATTTTAAAGCCAATTGGATCTTCAATCAGATCGAGATCATTGGCGATCGTTATGGCTTTAAGCTGAGTACCCCGATAAAAGACATATCCAAAGAAGGATTAAACACTATACTTTACGGAGCGGACGAGGTTTTTGAAGTTCCCAATAAAACCTTGGGCATCACGCGGAAATACTCTTTAAAATTCGAAGGGGTGGTCAATTTCTTAAAGAGTCAGAGTGAAGAAACCAAAAGTCGCAGCATAAAACGTTGGGCCGAGGCTTATATGAATCAGGTGACTTGTCCGGCTTGCGAAGGGGATCGCCTGCGTAAGGAATCACGACACTTTAAGATCGGCAGCGAGAGTATTTCTGACCTAGCCTCTTACGACATCGAAGCCCTAGCCGAATGGCTGGAGCAAGCCGAGTCTAAAATGGATGAGCAACAAAAACGCATCGGTGCCGAGATCCTTAAGGAGCTTCGGGTAAGGGCGGGCTTCTTGCTCAATGTGGGCCTCAATTACCTCAGTCTTAATCGGCCGGCCAAGTCCCTTTCGGGCGGTGAAGCCCAACGCATCCGTCTGGCCACTCAAATTGGCTCGCAATTGGTAAACGTGCTGTACATCTTAGATGAACCCAGCATTGGTTTGCACCAGCGCGATAATGAAAAGCTGATCAAATCACTCAAGGAGCTGCGGGACCTTGGCAATTCGGTTATTGTGGTAGAGCACGACCGGGATATGATCGAGGAAGCCGATTTCATTCTCGACATTGGTCCAGGTGCGGGCCGGCACGGGGGCGAGATCGTGGCGCAAGGTGATTTAGACGCAATCCAGAAGAGCAATAGTACTACCGCGCAATACCTCAATGGAAGCCTGGAGATCAAGGTGCCCGCGGTGCGTCGCCCGGGAAATGGCAAGTCGATCGAGCTCAAAGGAGCGACCGGCAACAATTTGAAAAAGGTGAATCTCAAATTGCCTTTAGGACAAATGGTAGTCGTAACGGGAGTTTCCGGCTCCGGTAAATCTACCCTGATCAACGAAACGCTCTATCCGGCGATAAGCAAACATTTCTACCAATCGGTTAAAGAGCCGCTGGCCTATACTAGTCTCAAAGGTTTGGATGCGATCGATAAGGTGATCGATATCGACCAAAGCCCGATCGGGCGTACCCCCCGTTCCAATCCAGCCACTTATACCGGCGTACTGAGCTCCATTCGGGATCTCTTCGCCAACCTACCGGAAGCCAAGGTGCGAGGTTATAAACCGGGACGGTTTAGTTTTAACGTTAAGGGCGGTCGCTGCGAAACCTGCGAAGGAGCGGGAATCCGAGTGATCGAAATGAATTTCTTACCCGATGTATATGTAGATTGCGA
The DNA here is from genome assembly GCA_965656185.1 of Croceimicrobium sp. Taxonomy (GTDB): domain Bacteria; phylum Bacteroidota; class Bacteroidia; order Flavobacteriales; family Schleiferiaceae; genus Croceimicrobium. The sequence continues at coordinate 352,865 of CBFHJH010000002.1, read as the reverse complement.
AACCTGCCAAGGGAAACGCTTTAATCGCGAGACCCTCGAAGTGCGCTACAAAGGTAAATCGATCGCTGATGTGCTCGACATGAGTATAAACCACGCGGTAAGCTTTTTCGAAAGCATCCCCAAGATCTATCAAAAGCTGAAAACCTTACAAGACGTAGGTTTGGGTTATATTACTTTAGGCCAACAAAGCACGACTCTATCGGGTGGCGAGGCCCAAAGAGTTAAACTGGCCACCGAGTTAAGTAAGCGTGATACCGGAAAAACCTTATATATCCTAGACGAACCGACTACCGGCCTGCATTTCGAAGACGTGAGGGTATTAATGGAAGTTTTGGATAAATTAGTGGACCGTGGTAACACTGTATTGATCATCGAGCATAATATGGATGTGATCAAACTGGCCGATCATTTGATCGACATTGGCCCAGAAGGCGGAGCGAAGGGAGGAAAGATCATTTTTGAAGGAACACCGGAGGAAATGGTGCAAAAAAACAAAGGCTTTACCGCTCCCTTCTTAGCCAAGGAGTTAAAAAGATAATATGACAGGAAAAAACGACGACCAGGTAAAAAGGGCCTTTGAGCCTAAGAGCTGGAACGAAATACGCACCAATGATAGTTGGGGCATCTTTAAGATCATGAGTGAATTCGTAAATGGTTACGAGAGCATGGCCCGTTTAGGACCGTGTGTGACCATTTTCGGATCGGCACGGACTAAACCCGACAACCCTTATTATCAGCTAGCGGAGGACATTGCCTTTAAGCTTACCCAAAGTGGTTTTGGTATCATTACCGGAGGAGGTCCAGGTATAATGGAAGCGGGTAATAAAGGGGCGCAGAAAGGTAAGGGTAATTCGGTGGGTCTAAACATAGACCTTCCTATGGAACAGGAGCCCAACTCCTTTATCGATCCCGATAAGAGCCTCGACTTCGATTATTTCTTCGTGCGCAAGGTGATCTTCGTTAAGTACAGCCAAGGTTTTGTGGTCATGCCCGGTGGCTTTGGCACCCTAGATGAACTCTTCGAGGCGCTCACTTTGATCCAGACCTATAAGATCGGACGCTTCCCCATCGTATTGGTGGGTAAAAAATTCTGGGGCGGATTACTAGAGTGGATCAAAACCACCTTATTGGAGGCGGAGAATAATATTGGCCCCGATGATCTGGACCTTTTCCGTTTGGTAGATACCGCCGACGAAGCGGTGGAAGCGATCGAAGACTTCTATTTGAAATACATGTTAAAGCCCAATTTCTAAGCTCGGGCATCTTAGACCGTGGTAGGCTTATGCCTAAGCCTGGGTAGAGCATAGGGTCAAGTATAGTGGACCGCAGCTTAGGCTATGCCCTGTGACTTAGGGTCCTATGGTCTCTGTTTTCATGCGCGGTGGTCGATAAGGCCAATGGCATGGTCGATCCTTGAAAAGATATGGTCGGTGGTCTAGGTGGCTATGGTCAGTGCTTTCCCCGCTTATGGTCTGTCTTCTAAATTATTTGGTCTGTCATAGGCCAAGGAGTGATCGACCATAGCCACGGTATGGTCTGTCAGGGTCACGGAAACGATCGACCATAAGCACGGAATGGTCTGTCAGGGCCAAAGAAGCGATCGACCATGGCCAAGGTATGGTATACCCTCTTAAATGATTGGTGGTTTCCATTAAATTGATGGTGGTTTGGACTAAATGATTGGTGTCACGGAGCCGTGGCTATAGTCGATGCCTTCTCCTGCTATGGTGGTTCGTCTCATTTTAGTGGTCTGTCATCGTCCCAAAACCGATCCACCATTCAAATTGATTGGTCTGTCAGAGTGCCAGAAACGATCGACCGTAGCCAGAGAATGGTCTGTCAGGGCCAAGGAAGCCATCGACCATAGTCAAGTATAGGGCTAAACGCAGCGAGATTGCCCTAGGCGCGTAAGGTCGTTCCCTAAAAGGCAAATGTTGGACCGGATAGTTTGACTTAAGATTAGGTGAAAGGCAAGCCAATAAAGGCTTTTAGTTAAATAACCTAGACAGAGGCCAGAGGGCTATCGCTTTAGGCGCAGCCCCCTAGAGGCTTTAAGGCAAGGCATGGTATGCCGCCATTGGTGATAAAGCCACCGGCCCGGCCCTTCCTGGTCGATCGACCCTTGCGACACTCATGCCCTGGGTCTGAGTATAAAAGGGTATGGCCCTGCTGGGAAGTCGCTACCACGCTTGATTAAACCTATCGCAGGATGAGGAACAAAGGTTAGACCCTTGCGCCTAAACCTGCAGGCCCCTGCGTAGAAGCCGTTCGAGCGCTGGAGAAAGCCGATCGAGCGGTGGAGAAAGCCTGCAGCACCCTGAGGCATAGTCGCTCTACCCCTGCGCAATAGTCGGTCGAGTGCTTGATAAAGCCTGCAGGCCAGTGGAGAAAGCCTGCAGCCCCATGAGGCATAGTCGACCAAGCGGTGGAGAAAGCCGGCACAGCGGTGGAGAAAACCTCCAGCCCCCTGCTCCTAAAGCTTTGTCCTTCTAGTTAAAAGCTGCCGTCGCCTTGAAGAAAGCGACAGGGGCCTGCACCTAAAACGATCGAGTGAGGGATGGAAACGATAAGGCGCCTCAGACCGATCGGCTTTAAAGTTTGGCTTGCCGAGCAAGGTCTGAAATTGGGCTAAAAAGCTTGGGTGATATCCTTCAGCTCCTTGGACCTGCCCGATCAGGCAATTTCAACCCCCTACTATCGGCTAGATACGATGTTTGCGAAAGCGCCAGAAAGCCATAGCGCTAATAAGCATCAAGCTGGCAACCGAATAATAAACCCAATTAGGAACAGGCACCGGGTCACCCGCTGCATAAGAATGCAGACCACTGAGGTAATAGTTTACCCCATAGTAAGTCATTATTATAGAAGCCAAACCAAAAAGACTGGCAAAGTTAAAGGCGAATAAACCGGCCAATTTGGGCAGGAAGCGCATGTGTAAGATAAAGGCATAGACCAATATTGAAACGAGGGCCCAAGTTTCCTTCGCATCCCAACCCCAATAACGGCCCCAGCTTTCATTGGCCCATACCCCGCCCAAATAGGTTCCGATGCTCAACATAAATAGGCCACCAATGAGGGTCATTTCGCTGATCTTGGTCATTTCGCTAATTACATCACGTAATTGCTTTTTATTCGAATCATTTAAAAATAGCATCAAGAGTAAATTGATGATCCCAATGATGGCGCCTAACATTAAAAAGCCATAAGAACCTGCTTCAAGGGAAACATGAATGGTTAGCCAATAGGATTTCAGCACCGGTACCAATGGGGTGATCTCTGGATTGAGATAACTCAAATAAGCAATGAGCAGCACCACGCCCGACAGAACATTGGTAGCTGCCATCGCACCTGCCGATCTGCGACTGAATAAAAGGCCGGCCAAGGTGGCGGTCCAAGCGATGTAGATCATAGACTCATATCCATTACTCCAGGGAGCGCGACCAGATACATACCAACGGAGGCCCAGCCCAAAGGTGTGAAAAAGGAAGGCCAGCAAGACCAGTATAGCCAGGCCCTGCATTAAGTGCTTCAAAGAAAGTGCCGGCTTAAAGACCTGTAAAAATAAGCTAGCCAAAAAAGCCAAACCTAAAACCAGGTATATGAAGGCTAAGTGATTAAAGACCTTTAATTGGTTAAGCAGAATCTCTAGAGCACGCTGGCTAGCTGAGGGTAAAATTGTCGGGTCTTGTTTGTTTTGATACTTTTTTAATTCCTCTATGATACTGGTAGCGCTACTAAAATCACCCTGAGCAAAACCCTGCAATAAGGATACCCGATAGGCGGAAAAGAACTTACTGGCAAGCCCGGACGATGGTTCTTGGTGGCCGTGTTCGGAGAGCCAGGTGTGGTTCGGGTCCCCTTCTTGCGGGATGATTCGCAAAAGGTAGCCCGAAAGCATCATGTTAAGGATGTTTATTTTTTCATCTAGTTTAAGGAGGGCTTTTTCGAAGGTACCCTTCTCTTTATCGATGGTATTATTGGCTGTCTGCACCAAAGCAGAGAGCTTATAGGCCCCATCTTCGGCAAAGAAATCACGATAGGCGTGGTATTTTTCAGAAAAACCTAATTCTTTAAAGCGGGGATGATATGGCATTTTGATCAAGGCTTCTCCATACCAGGCCGAATTTTCGGCCCAAACCGAAAGCATCACCTGTTCGGCATCTAGACCGCGGTAAGATTCGGCACCGTAAACCTTGCGGAGCACCTCGCGGCTCAGGGTGTGCATGGGTTTCATTCTCCCACGAATATCTTGCACCAAAACCTCGCTAAAAGCCTTGGCATGGGCGGGAGCCACCCGCGGTAAATCGGATAGCAATTGCTCTTGGCTCCAGAGGGGCAAACAGAATAACATAGCGAGGGCCAAACTAGCCCTCTTCGCCCGAATTCGCTTTATTTGATCCGCTAGTAAGCTAAATCGACTTTGTTTACTGAAGAGAGTCCAGATCATCCCTAAGGTAAGGAGGGTATAGCCTAGATAAGAGATCCAAGTTCCCCAGAAATCATGGTTTACCGATAGGTAGGTCCCTTGCTCATCTCGATCATAAGAAGACTGAAAAAATCGGTAGCCCCGATGATTTAAGATATTATTCATAAAGATGCGGAAGTCTTTTTCGAGCCCTTTCTCTCGATCGATCAAACGCACCTCGCTCGCGTAGGAAGCCGGTGAATTCGTACCCGGATAGCGTTCCATTTGAAAGTCATATAGTTTGATACCAAAAGGAAGCTGGCGCAAAATAGCGCCATAGGCCAAGTCCATTTTTAGATCCCCGAATTGCAAAGATTTGCTTTCACCCAAAAAGCCCTTAGATCCTTCCAAGTACAGCTTCTGTTGTTCATTGCCCACTGAGACCGCTAGTTCTAGTCCAATGCTACTTTCATTCTTGATCTTGGCACTCTCGCTGTATCTTTTCAATTCTGCCGAGGGTAAATAATCGCCAAAAACAAAAGATCGGCCGGCATAAGAATACAAACTACGTAGCGCCAAAGGAGCGCTAGAGTTGGCAGCAATCGTATCCGTACTACGATCTGACATGCGCATATATTGATAGGCTTGGGCCGTTTGCACTAGCGGCCCCCTTTCGCTTAGTTTAATGTTGAAGGCCTGGTCTTCCGGCTGGTCGGAAAAATTGAAGTGAATACCTTGAATCTCCAAATGCTCCCCATAAGCGATCGCATATTCATTTCGACCATTAGCGCCACCGAAAACCAATTTTAGGGTGGGCTTACCTGAAGCTACTGGACGAAGATCGTAAGCCGGATTCACGATCAGGTCTAGGAGCTTGATCGAAACGGTCTGATCGCCCAGCTGATAAGATTTCTCAAAATTATTATCCCCTAAACTGGACCAAAGCACGGGCTCTTGAGTCGAAAAGCTTTGGCCCCCTTTTTGGAAATCGAACTTGAGATAAGACTCACTACTCACGAAAACACGAGATGTATTGCCTTCTCGTATGTGCATCATGCCTTCGAAACCACTAAAACGGGTGATGGCCGCGCCTACTATGATGATCAAAAAGGAAAGGTGAAAAAGCAGGACCGACCACATTTTGCGGCGGATCAGTTTAAAGTCGATAATATTCTTGATCAGGCTCAAGCTGAAACCCAAGAGCAATAATTCGAACCACCAGGCTTGATAGATGACTTTCTGGGCCGAATCGGTGCCAAAATCATTCTCAATAAAGGTTGCCGCAGCGATCGCCACCGCAAAGGATAATATATAAAATAGTGCTGCCCTTCTACCGAATAGCACTTCCAGTACTTGCTTCATTTCTTTAGTTGAGCAATTGCGCGTTTTGAAGAATAAAATCATAAGTATAACCCGCACCAAAATTCACGTCCTTGGCAAAGGTTGCTTCTAGAGTCACGATATGCCCGGCTGGCACTGCCTCCAAACTGGTGGCCACCAAATCGAAGGAATCGAAGCTGCCGTCCTTTAGGTGGAGCCAGTTACGATCCATAATATTGGGATTGATCTTAGTCACTTTTGCGGTGATCTGGACTTTCTTGCCCACATAAGCATCGGCATTACTTATTAGCTCGCGGATCTTTATCGAACCTTCCCGCTCTAAGCTAGCCGAAGAGGAAACAGCTTTTTGGGCTTGATCGCTACGTACTAATTGATCGATGGCATCGCCGGTTTGTGTCCGATGTGAGGCGAGAGGACGTAAATCGGAAACCAAGTAAATTTCTTCAAAGTTGCGATCGAACTCGCTAGAGTAATAATTGGTCTTATAGAGTCCTCTCTCAAAAACATAAGGAGCTTGCAAAGGAAAATTTACCTTCATGGTAGCGATCCAAAACTCCTTTCCTTCCTCTTGAGCTAAGAAATACGAATACTTCGAACCCTGGAGCGAATCGATCAACTCTACGCGATGCCTATCCTGAGCATTATGCTCTGGACTACTTGGCGTTTCGGCCTTTGTTTCAAAAATACCTTGGATGGTCGAATCACTCTCTTGAGCCTCCAGGACTTCCGGACTGGTTTGACAAGCAATTAAGGAGCAGCATAAGGCCACTAAAAGCTTAGATCTTGATCGCATATTAGAATTTAATGTTTTTTGTAAGTCTTAGATTAAAACGAATTAAGTCTTCTTGATAATTAATATTGTATTCGGCCAGAGCCCCCAAGCTCCAATCGCCAGCAAAACGATAAGAGCACTCTAATCCCATATACATTACCGGATCAAGAACGATCTCCCTTTGGGGGTAGAGGTAACTTAAATAGCGGTAATAAGCAGCGGTATAAAGTCGATTAGAAGGCCCCCAATAGCGGGAATAGCGCAAGGAGTTGATCTCTGAGCTCAAGAAATTGGAACGGTTGAGATTAAAACGATAGCTAAGGGTACCAAGCCGCCAGGGTAAACGCTGACTAAGGTAGGCGGAGTAATTCTCGGAGCCTTCGTTGGCATTACTGGCCAATCGAATATTATAAGTAAGGCCGATCTGGGTATTAGCAAAGAGCCGATAATTGGTACGCAAACGCAGACCCTGCCTTTGACCCTGTTCGGTCAAGAGTCTTTCGACCTCCGAATCGAACTGCTCGAAAAAGATGATCTGACGACGTGTGTCGTAAGAGGCAAAAAGACTCCACTTCGAATTGACCCGATAACGGAGCGAAAGGTAAAGTGAAGTTAACTTGAAATCACTTTGAGCAGTGGCCGTATCGTAATTTTGATAAAGGTCCACTTCGGCCGAAGAAAACCAAAACCAGGCCCCATAAGAAAGGCTATTTTGGGTATAGAGGTAGCGGCGATCTATCGCTCCATTATTGCTTTGCTGCACCGCTCCCAAGGTAGTCTGCAAGTTAAATTTACCTTGGCGGTGATCGTAGGCCAAATAAGCCCCATACTGCATTAAACCTGGATTATAACCAAAGTTCTCGAAGTCGGGTCGGCTGCCAGCAATTGCCCCAAAACGAAATTTCTTTAATTGATATTCGTACTGCAAGCCGTCGATCGCTCCTAAGGAAGAAAAACGACGATTTATGCGTCGCCCAAGTACTATAAGGTGTTGCTCTATACCGTAGACCAAGGCCAAATTATAAAAGTTCAAACGGAAGGGGTCGGCCTCACTCTCGTATGATCGCTGGAAGTGCTGGGCATTAAAATAGCTTTCGAAGCGCAGGTCGCGACCGCCTAGACTATCCCAACTGAGGGAGCTACGAAAAACATTACGCATATTACCGCGAAGATCGTCGCTGCGATAGGTACTGGCATTATCGTAAGAAAAGCGGGCTCTAAAATGTTGATCAGCTCGAATGGGCTTTGAAAATTGGGATTCGGTTTCCAAACGGCGGGCCAAACTATCGCGCCTTGACCTAGGGGGATCGGGACTTGCTGTAGGCTTGGGGTCGGTTTTTTCAGTCATGGTATTAACCCGGTTTGGGGCATAAACTTTCCTTCCCTTTTCCAATTCGCAATCGGCGATCCTTTCGCATAGTGCCGAGAGCGATGACTTTTTAAGGATACGTAAACAAGCTTGCTGATGGTCGCTATCCAGAAAAAGGGTATCGCCAGTACTTAATTTTGCAGTCGATGCAAAACGCACATAGACATTCCCAGCACTGAGGTAGCTTACTTCGCCTTGCGAAGATTGGGACCAAGCTTGGTAGCCGATGAGCGAAAATACTATGTATAGAATGTTTTTCATTCGCTTCCCTGGGGATGGCAGTTGTAACAGGCCACACTTTCGAACCTAAAGCCGCCCACGTCGTCGTGTTCGTCCCTCATTTCATTTTCATTGCTATGCTCATGGCAATCGATGCAACTAAAGAGATTGTAGTTCGAGGGGTTTAAATGGCATTCAACGCAAGAATTCCAGACCCCAGCGTGATTCCCGCTGTAAATAGGGAAGTAATTATCGTCGTGATTCCGGAAACTGGCGGGCGCCCAACCGGGATTGGTGGTATGACATAAGGTACACTCTAGGGGAAATCCGGAAGTCTGATGGTTGGGATTGGAAGCACTATTGTAATCGTCGATATGGCAAGAAGCACAAACCGCCTCAACTTGAGTGTAGGTGGGGCTGGTATGGCAATCAGTACATTCGAGCATATCATGCCCTCCCCTTAAGGGAAAGAAATAGTGGAAGTTTTCTCCGCCCCAATCTCTACTCATAGGTTCGTGACACTGAATGCAGTCGGTACCAAAGCCCGCGCTTAGGTGATTGGGGTTTTGTGCCGCGCTGTAATCCTCCCGATGGCAGTCTACGCACTCATTACCAACACGTTGCCAGGCTAAGTTATTATCCGATTTATGACAATCTACACAGGCCAGGGTAACATGAGCTCCCATTAAAGGGAAGCCATTTTGTTCGTGAATTTCCGGAATCTCAAAGACCAACCAAGAATCGCTGTTGTGGCAGCGGGCACAATCGTCGCCCACGGTCATTTCGTGAACATCACTATGGCAAGAAACACAATGGGCACTTTCCCCTTTAAAATCTAATTGCTGATGGCAATCCATACAGTTCACCTCGCGGTGTCTACCTTCCAGTTCGAAACCACTTTGGGCGCGGTGATCGAAACGCAGACTAGAGTAATTTACTTTCCAGGAACCGGAATTATGGCAATCGGAGCAATTGATCTTAAAATCATCGCCATGAGGGTTCTGGGCCCACATGGTGATAGTCCAGAGGTAAATTAAGAGGCGTGGCAATCTATACATTCGAATTTTTTAATCTTATACAAGGGACCCGCGTCGGGTTGTTCAGCCTGAACTTTATGACAGGCAGCACAATCAATTTCGGCGTGTCGCCCCTCAAGGGGAAAGGCCGTTTTTTGATGGTCGAAGTTATAAGCTTGCCAGTCTTGAGCACTGCGGTGACACTGGGTACAATCTACCGACTGGCTCGGCCCAAATTGGTCGCCATGACTATTTTCATGACAAGTTTGACATTTAGAATCTAGCTCAGCAAATTGCTGATGAGCTTGATCTTCAAAGTGACATTCAGCGCAAGCGGTTGTGGCATGCGCACCTTCCAAAGCCCAATTGGTGCGATCATGATCGAAATCGATGTCCGCCCAGTACTCGGTGCTATGGCAAGCCTCACAATCTTGCTCAGGATAAAACTTGTTGCTGATAAAGCCTTGGTGAATATCTTCGTGGCAGGCCACGCAATTATGTGCGTCGAAAGCAAAAGTCCAGCGACTATTTTCAGCTTCCTTATGACAGGCAAAACAAGGCGTAGCCATATGTGCCCCACTTAAGGGAAAATCGCTACTATCGTGCTCTAAGAGCCCATAAGAAGAATAGCTAAAGTCTTGGTCAAGGCTATGACAATCGGAGCAGTCTTGGCGCCCTAAGCTCAAACCCTCGAAATCATCCTTATGGTAATTTTCATGGCAATCGGTACAGTTTTGATGGGCCATGGCTTGTTTGAAATCCCCGTTGCTATGGCAGTCGGTGCAAGCCACGGTGCGATGTAGTCCTTTCAAGGGGTAATCAGTAAGGTCGTGATCAAAGCGATTAGCCGCCTTTAGCCGAGACCAGGATTGTTCATTGTGACAATCAGTACAACGCAGTCCAAACTTCCCTTGATGGGCATCTTCATGGCAATCGGTACAAGCGCTAAAGGCTATACCGCTAAAGGCTTGGTATTCGCGCTTTTGCCTTTGGCTCTTCGGATGACAATCTAAGCATGCCACTTCCTGGTGCGCACCGCGCAAAGGAAATTCAGTTTCCTGATGATCGAAACCAGGGGCCTCTTCAAAACTTTCATAGCGATGGCAAGCCAAACAATCGGCTCCTAATGTTTCCTGATGGTAATCTACGTGGCAACTGAGACATGCCTCCTCCAGTCCCAAATAGGTACCAGATCGTTTGGCTATCTCCGGATCCGAGATATAATCCGGTTTATGACATTTTCGGCAATCTACCTGCTGATGAGCCCCTTCCAGGGAGTAGCCGGTTAATTGGTGATCGAAAGTATTGGTATCAAATCGCACTAGGTCGAAATTCCTACCGTGGTGTTCGCTGTGACATTTAACGCAGGATTTACCTTGCACCTCTTGCGAGACATGATAACCACGGTTAAGGTCGATCAGCGCACCGAGGTCTTCATGACATTGCAAGCATTTAGCATCGGAGACCTTTGCCCCTAAATCGTGGCACTTGGTGCAATTAGACATTCCCTCTAGATCGGCGTGGGCACGACTTAGTTTACCGGGCGAAAATTGAGCCTGAGCTAATGCACCGATTAAGAGTAAGGCTATGGACCAAATTCCTTTCATCGATGCTTTTTTACAATTTTTCCGAAGGTCTTTTCCACCGAGATTCCACTTTGCTTTAAGAAAGGTAGGGGTAATTCTCCACCAATAAAAATATACACTTTGTCATTAGGGATTTCTTCGATCTGACCCTCAGCATTTTGCAGAATCACCTTATCATCTGCGATAGACTGGAGATTAGAACCAAGCTTCAATTGCAGCTTACCGGCCGCTACCGCCCCTTCTAATTTGAGCTGATTTTGCTTTTTAATGCGGGCAAAATGTTCTTTGCGATAACTTAGGGTTACCTCATTACGATCGACCAGAAGCAGGGCGGACTCTACCGCCGAATCTCCGCCACCTACCACCATGATCTGTTTAGCCTGAATTTGCTCGCTATCTAATAAGCGGTAGGCTACTTTGGTTGATTCTTCACCCGGAATCCCCAATTTTCGCGGGCTACCCCGTCTACCGATCGCCAAAAGAACTGCTTTACTTTCTATTCTCAGGCCATTATTGGTATTGGTACGGAAGTATCCCTCACCTAAGGTCTCAATGCCTTCCACCTTTTGATGCTCTTCGACGAGGATTTCATTTTGCTTCAGAAGCGCTTCCCACACTTCCAATAGCTCCTGCTTGGAGGTATTGTAGAGTTTGAGCTTTCCGTAAAAGGGAAGCTCTACCGGTTGAGTCATCACCACTTTATCACGGGGAAAGGTAAATACCGTTCCTCCTAAGGATTCTTGATCCACAATTCGGAAGCTTAAACCGCGCTGTTTAGCCTTAAGAGCAGCGGCAATTCCCGCTGGACCGGCGCCGATAATGCAAAGGTCTAAAGTTGGACCTTGAGAACGATCTAAGGCATTTGCTAGGTTAGTTACCGCCTGCATTCCTTGTTCGGCGCTGTTCTTGATCAAACCCATACCGCCCAGTTCACCCGCGATGTAAATGCCTGGAACATTGGTCTGGTAATCCGCTTGAATATGAGGTAGATCTACTCCCCTTTGCTCCGTACCGATACGGAGCGAAATAGCGTCTACCGGACAAGCGTGAAAGCAAGCGCCATGGCCAATGCAGGAGCTAGTATTGATCACCGTTGCCTTGCCGTTGATCAATCCCAAAATGTCCTCCTCGGGACAGGCTCGCACGCAAGCCCCACTGCCCAAGCATAGATTTGGGTCTATGTAGGGGTGTAAGGAGACTGGCACAAATCGACCTTCTTCCTTGGCTTGAGACACCTTCGCTTGCACCTCATTACTCTGGCGCTTATTACTGCGCACATAGTACACCACAATTGAAAGTGAGATTAAAATAGTTGCCGCATATGTAAGCCACTCCCACATCAAAAAATCCAATAATAGCCCATCGTTAAACTAGCTGCCACGTGTAAAATAACCACGAACAACATGATCAGGGCAAAAGGCCGGTGAGCCACATGCCAATAGCGAAAAAGCTTCTGCATTAGTTCCAATCTTTCGATCTTATGCCGTAAGCTCAAATGAGCCTTTAAGGCCCTATTTAATTGAGCTAACTGGGAAGGGGTAAAGGCCAAGGCCTTGATTTCCTTTTCCGCTGTCTTGCTAAACTTTGCGGCATAGGCGCTACGTTTCAACCAGGATCGCTCTGGATTGCGATAGTGCATGATTCGCTCGTAGAGTGTGGGGGCTTCTTCAAGCAAATCACTTAAGCCCTTTTTGAGCCCCTGCTCGCTTTGCTCTATTTCGGCCTTATTCATAGCGCGGCCGCTAATGCTACGCGGTATTTGCAAATAAATATATCGTCCTATAACTCCCGATAAAACCACTAAAACCATAGACCAAAAAGCGATGGAAACGATACCGCCAAATTTAAAGGTGGTATGAAAGAGAATTAAAATGGGACCTAAGGTGCATAGGAAAATGTGAAATTCTAATAAATATTTCAACCGGATGTAGCGTTCCAAAAAGCCATACTTCTTGGCCGGTATGTATAAAAAGACGCCTATGGCAATCATTAAAGTTCCGATAATGCCCAAGCCATGCCCAAACAAGCCGGTGGCCTTAAACCACTCATGTTGAGGGTGGTAAAAGCGTTCTTCTAAGGGCGTCCGGTAATAGTCATAGCCGTAATAAGCCAGATAAGCGCTAACCAGGACCACAATGAGGGCCAAGCTAGACTGATATAAACGGTGCCAAGGCTTAGCCTTGGCTTTGGGAAGGAGAGAAGTCATTCTAGTTACAAGATTAATGAAATGCTCGAATGGTTGGAATGAGATTTATCAGTTTAAAGGCTTCTTAAGTAAATCTTAAGAACCGGGCTTGTAAGGATCGAGGAAAGAGCGCGTCTATTGAAAACTTAATCAAGAATGATATTATTATAGTTAGTGACTTAGCTAGCTTTGTAAGCTGCTGAAAAAACTAACTTTGCCTAAAATTTTAGAAATGGAAAAACACGATTGCATAATTATAGGTTCTGGCCCCGCCGGATACACTGCAGCGATCTATGCCGCTCGTGCTGATTTGAAACCTATTATATATACTGGCCTAGAGCCTGGTGGACAATTAACCACTACTACCGACGTAGAAAACTTCCCTGGTTATCCCGAAGGAATCATGGGCCCAGAAATGATGGAAGATCTGCGCAAGCAAGCGGAGCGTTTCGGAACGGAGATTCGTTTTGGCATGGTTACCAAAGCCGAATTAAGCAAGATTCCCGGCGAGTACCACAAACTCACGATCGACGAAAATAATGAGGTCTTAGCACGCACCGTGATCATTGCTACCGGCGCCAGCGCCAAATACTTGGGCTTAGAGTCGGAGAAAAAAATGATGGGACACGGAGTTTCCGCTTGTGCGATCTGTGATGGATTTTTCTTTAAAGGTAAGGATGTAGTGGTAGTAGGAGGTGGCGATTCGGCCGCAGAAGAAGCCACTTACTTGGCTAAACTTTGTCCGAAAGTAACCCTATTGGTGCGTCGCGACGAATTACGGGCTTCGCAGATCATGCAAAATCGGGTCTTTAATACCGACAATATTGAGGTATTATGGAATACCGAAGCCATTGAAGTTTTAGGCGATAAAACGGTAAGTGGAGTGCGCGTGAAGAATAATCAGTCGGGAGAAGAGAGCGTAGTGGAAGCGGAAGGATTTTTCGTAGCGATCGGCCACAAGCCCAATACCGATGTATTCAAAGAGCAATTAGACATGGACGAAGTGGGCTATATTAAGACCAAGCCCGGCACGGCCAGTACTAATTTACCAGGTGTATTTGCCACCGGAGATGCCCAGGATAAAATCTATCGTCAGGCGATTACCGCAGCGGGTACAGGTTGCATGGGCGCTTTAGAAGCAGAGCGTTACTTGCAAGAACACGAAGAAATGGTAGAGAGCTAGGAATAGCCTCCAGGTAAAAGATGAAAGCGGCCTACAGGGGCCGCTTTTTTTATTCTACTGCTTTGAAGAGGCCGTAAAATACCGCCAACCAAATAAGGCCTTTAATTAGAAAAAAAAGAAATAAGCCAATGGCCACCGGCCAACCGGCTTCTTTGATCAAGGCCTTCCAGCCTTGTTCCTTGCGCACTCTTTTGTAATGTTTCCAACCTTTCTTGGCCATAATCAATCAAAAAAAAGGAAACAGGCCGATAAGCCAGATTCTGTCACTCGGATCTAAAAGATCAAAGCGCCTTATCATTTATCTAATGCTACCTACCCTCCGAGATCGCGCGAGCAGCGCTCAAGCCTCGGTTTACGCGGTATTGCAACCCGTGAGGTTTACCCTGCCGTTATTGTCGCCAATAACGCGGTGCGCTCTTACCACACCTTTTCACCTTTACCCCGACGCTCGCAAAGCTCGGTCGGGGCCGTTTATTTTCTGTGGCCCTGTCTGTCCAATACCTTTGAAGGTATCAGCCTCCCTTTTCAAGGAGCACGGTGCCCTGTGTTGTCCGGACTTTCCTCCCCGACGCTCGCTAGGCTCGGTCGGGGCGATAAGGTGGCCTGTTTCTTAGGGCAAAGGTAGCCACTAAATAGGGTTTTAGAATAATAAAAATGCAGGATTGCCATGCTTCGTGGGCAGAGAGGCCCTGCTTTGGCGGGCAAGCCCTCCTTCTCTAAAGCTTCGGCGGGCAAGCATGGGACGCGAAGCTAGCTTGGGACGCTGCGCTAGCAGGGAGGCCGGGAGGCAGGGAAAGCCCACCTACGCTCATGTAAAACGTGACGAGCAAAGCTTCGGTGGGTCAGCTTGGGACGCGAAGCTAGCTGGGACGCTGCGCTAGAATGGAGGCAGGGAGGCAGGGAAAGCCCACTTGCGCTCCACGTAGAACGTGACAGGCACGTAAAACGTGACGAGCAAAGCTTCGGGGGGCGAGTATGGAAGGTGATAAAGGTCTCACACAAAGCGCACGAAGGCCACAAAGGGAGGTAAACAAAGCTGAGGCGGGTGAGCTTGAAAGAAAAATGTGTGTCATGCTGAGTGTGCCCCGGGCGTAGTCACGGGGTCGAAGCATCTTTCAATTAAACATCAATCGAAGTCTTAATCCTATTTCTTTCAATGCCCTCTGGCCGGGCAGCCTGTCCCGTGCATGGCCACGGGAGGCCTTTAACTTTTCGTTTTCATTTTTAAAAGGAGTTTTTGAGCCTGTCTTGCGACAGGCAGTCGTAACACTACGTGTCTCGCTTCTGCCCTATGGCCGGGCGGGCCGATACTTTGGCTTGACCCAAAATATCCAACCGAACGAAGGGAGCTCAGCCATTCCTTTAAAATTAACCTGGTCATGGCTAAAGGTCAAGGCTTGCCTTGCTCCCTCAAATTTTACGCTTCATCGCGGGCTAAAACCAGACTCCTCCCGGCTGAGGCCGGGCCTCAAACAATGGTTTTAGCTGTTCCGCTCCCAAGCTTAAATTTTATCCTCCAAAGGCGGACAAGCTGGGTCACAAGGCGATGCCGTTCTTGTCACCCTTAATGACTGCTCTTGGGGGTCGGGCTTTTTTGTTTACAGCTAATTTACCTTCACCAATGCTCCGAAGCTAGTCAGCTAGTCTTAAATTAGGAACTAGTCCCTGCCTCCATGCTAGCAAAGCGTGTCCTGCCTCCATGCTAGCCCCTCGGATGCGGGATGGGGTAATTGTCTACGAAGTGGAATGGAGATTTATAATGGTTGATGAAATGTTTTTACCTTAGAATGCTCTGATACAGGCTAAGCGCATACCGTAAAACGTCACCAGTAGCGTGAGACGTCAGACTTTGAAGGTCGGTCAGCGTAATTCTACCTCGGTAGCGCCTTTGCCGTAGCGGGCGAATGAGGCATCGTAAAAACTAAGGCGATCCATGCGCTCGAGGAGGCTGTAGATCTCTTCTCGGAGACGCCCCTGTCCTACCCCATGGATCAAGATCACCTTTTTGATCCCGGCTCGACGGGCTTTTTCTAAGGACTTACGTACCTCTGCTAACTGAATTTGCAGCTTCTCATGAGCGGAGAAATTCTTAGGAAAGTCGACCAAGGCCTCAAAATGGAGGTCTACTTCCAGGTATTCCGGAGCTTTCGGCATGGCCCTGCCTCTTTCTAGGGCTGCCTTGGGGCGATCTTTTCGCACGATCTCCCCTACCGCTAAATTCTTACGGGGTACCAGGTCTTTGAGGCGATGCTCTTCTTCAAAGCCATAGTCCATCATAATGGTAGCCTTATCGTCCTCGATCTTCAGGATCTCTCCCGTGCCCCCTTCATTTAGAAAACTAACTATGTCGCCCACTTTGAACATAGTACAAAAATAAAAACCCTGGCCTCCGAGGAGACCAGGGTTTAAAAATTAATTCAAAAATTAATCTATCGTATACTCAAGCGACGATTCACTTTCAAGCCATCTTGATGTACCTCTAGAATGTAAATGCCATCAGCTAGGTCAGAAACATCCAATTGAGTTCTGAGCTCTCCATTATGGCCATTCTCGAAGCTTTGTAGTACTGCGCGTCCTTGAGCATCGCGTAATACGATCTCAATAGCGGCGCTAGACGCACTACTGGCCTCAAGCTGGATGTAATCGCTAGCCGGGTTTGGATAGATATTCAAGGATTGTCCCAGTAGAGACTCCTCGATTCCAAATGGATCTAGACTAATAGTAGCAGTATCGCTACCACATCCATTGCTTACGATCAAGGTGATGGTGGTTGCTCCACCACTGGTGTAAGTAACGGTATCCATCATTCCCATACCGGTAGAACCATTGCCAAAGTCCCAGCTGAAGCTAGTTCCATTGCTGGATCCACTAGCATCTAGGTACACTACAGAGTTACCGTTAATCAAACTGCTGCTGTAAGTAAATGCTGCAGTAGGTAGCGGACCGTTATTGGTGCTACTGGTAAGACTGACGGTAGAACTGGTATCATTGTTACAGATATCGGCTACAATAAAGTCGTAGCTATTACCCGGAGTTAAACCAGTAACCACATAAGGCGTGCTGGTAACATTTACACTGGTTCCTGAACCTGGGGCAAATCCGGCAGGACCATACTCGAGTACTGAAGTACCACTATTCGAGGTCCAATCTAGTTCTAGACTATCACAACCTACATTGCTAGTAGCAACCAAACCACTTGGTGGTAAACAATTGCTTACGCGAGGATTGATACAGAAGTTATCGAAGTAGTAATTACAATCGTAATTATTACCGGCTAATACTCCTGAGTAGAAATTGATACCGTTGAACTGTAATGGGCCACCAGCATTGGCTAATGAGTATTGGTAACCAACATTAGTGCTGGTTCCATTCAATTCGAACCAAACGGTATCATTATCAAGATCAAGTACCGTGGTCATGGTAAACCAAGAGCCTTGGGTATAGTTAAAGGTACCGGCTAAAGTAGATCCGGTAGAATATACCGCGCGTGCGGTACCATTATCGAGGAAATATACTTCACCACCCCAAAGGTTACCCAGGCCACCGCCTACGTAATTCTGCTGGATGTTAAAGTAAGCTCCATCGCCACTTGGTACGTACATATCAAAGCTAACTTCCCAAGCACCCGTGCTAATGGTATCGAATAAAGCAACGATATCACTTAAACCGGCCGTTCCTTGATCGTGGATACGAATAGAGTTAGGTGCAGATGCACTTTGTGCCGTGCTGATCTCAGTATCGCCACCAAGGTTACCAGCCCACTCTACGAATAGAGCCGATTGATCCCAAATTGGGGCGGCAGCACTAGCATTATTGTACTGATCTAGGCTATCGCAAAGCACTGGCTCAGGACATACTGCGATCGGACCTAACCACAAGCTAGTATCACCAGCGCCACAGATACTACGTAAGTAGATCTCCTGACAAAGGTTATTGGCAGCAGCAAAGTTGATCGCCACTGAATCTGCAGTAGTAGTTAGGTTAGTACCGGTACCTAGGGCAAAGCCAGGTACCCCGTATTCTACCTCGTAAGAAGTGGCATTAGGGTCATTGGTCCATCGTGCGATAGCCGAGCTGGTGCTGGTTCCTTCGGCGGTTAAGCCAGTAGGACGAGCACAAGTAATTGGATCGGCAATCGATACATCGTCGATCGCTACGTCACCGGCACAACAACCATTCGAAACCAAACGGAAACGAACTTGGAAGTTAGTAACCGTGCTGTAAGCACTAAGGCTGTAGGTAGTATCGATATATGGATCGGCCTGAGAAGTATTAACTCCCGAGGTGCTGGTAAAGGCATGTACACCTCGAACCCAACTCGTTCCATCAAAAATATCCACATACATATCGGCCATATTAGTACCATGACGGTGGTAATAATAGGTAAGTTGAGGATTAGTCAAGCCAGAAATATCTACAATTGGAGAGGTTAGTATCGTACTATCTCCTGAAGATGAGCCAGATACATCAGCAGTCATAAAGACTCCACCAATCGCCGGTGCCAAGGTATTATCACGATCTGGACCAGTACCAGTACCAGAGGTGGTTTGCGCGGTATTACGCGCTTCCCAACTATAGCCACCAGAACTGGTAGAACCTGGATCATTAGAGCTAATGCTCCAACAGTCATTGGCGCCATCGAAATGACCCACAGTAGTGTTTTCAAAATCCTGTAAATAAGGAGCCGTGAAAGGTAAACAGGCGGTACTAATACATATAGGACCTACCCAAATACTAGTATCTCCTGGAGTACACACATCGGCTACCCAGAAACAGTAATCGGTATTAGGAGTTAATCCAGTTACATTGATCGAATCGGTACTACTCGCCACGATCGTGTTGCCAGCGGCACCAGGTAAGCTACCCGGCGCACCGTATTGGATCACGAAACTATTATTGGTAGTGCTAGTATCAGCATCCCAAGTAAATACGGCCGAGCTAGATCCGATCGATTGGTTCACGAAGTTATTCGGACGTAAACAAGTAGGAATTACCTCATAGTTTAGGTCATCGATCAAGTGAACATCGAATGGATCGGCTTGATCGTGTACAAAGGCAAAATAAGCATCGGTACCGTTGTAACCGTTAGCGGTAGTGAATTCTACAGTATACTCTACGAACTGAGTCGCATCCATATTCAGGGTGTCGATCGGATTAAAGGTATTGGCATCCAAAGGATTGCTCATGGTACCAATAATCAACTCACTAGGATGGAAAGTAGAGATCTTTCTACCCAAGAAACGCACCCGTTTGTCGCCAGCGGTAAGGTCGGTAGTCATCGGTGACACCATAGCTAAAGCCGAGCTGGTGGCATTAGAGTTGTCGATCTCCGCGTAGTTCGGTGAACTAGGGGGGTTGTAGAATGTACTACTCTGAATGGTAACCCCTACAAAATTGGAGCTATTCAAGCTTGGATCTTCGATAGAGCTGAAACAGCCAAGATCTTTTGAAGCTGAAGTCAAGTTATCCCAATTGGTAAAGAAAGGAGCCGAGATCGCTAAACATTGCGTCTTAAAGCACTCTGGTCCGGTCCAATTGGAAGTATCGCCTGGCGCACAGATCTCACGTACCCAGAAACAGTATTCAGTTCCAGGAGTAAGCATAGAGAGGCTGACGGTGTCATTGCTAACAACAACCTGACTATTAGCACTTGAACCGAAGGATCCGGTACCATATTCGATCTGGAAGTTACCGGTTGAACCGCTAAAAGGTTGGAAGGTAACAGTGGCATTCATACTGTCTACCGCTAGAACCGCTAGGTTACTGGCTTCCGGACAAGTAGGAATGGTTTCGTAATTCACGTCATCCACCAATAAGGCGTCAAATGGATCGGCCTGATTGTGAAGAATGGCGAAATAAGGATCGGTACCATTGTAGCCATTGGCCACGGTAAAGTTTACGATGTGCTCGGTAAACTGAGTACCGTCTAAAAATACGGTATCGATCAAGCTGAAGGTACTAGCGTCACTTGGGTCGCTCATAGAACCCACCACCAACTCACTTGGATAGGTGGCAGATAATTTACGAGCGTAGAACCGTAGCCGCTTATCGGCATCAGTTAAGTCGGTGGTTAATGGAGAAATCAAGGCCAAAGGAGAATTGGTTTGATTTGAATTATCCATCTCCACGTAGTTAGGCGAACTATTCGGGTTGTAGAAACTACTGCTTTGAATGGTTACTCCGGTAAAAGAGGAAGTAGCAAAAGCAGGATCCTCGATCGAGGAGAAACAACCTACATCCTTAGAACCTGATGCGGAAAGCGCATCCCAATCTTCTAAATAAGGCGCGCTAATGGGCGAACAAGGGGTACAGAAGTCGAAGGGTCCCGACCAGTTACTGGTATCTCCGTTGGCACATAAGGCCCGCACTAAGAACTGATAACAAGTATTGCCATTTAGGGTATCGATCACGATGGAATCGGCAGAAACTACCTGACGGGTGCCGCCCAATGTGGTTGTACCTTGGTAGAAACCACCGGGACCGAACCAGATCTGGAAGCTAGAGGCTCCGCTAGTCCAAGACAAGGTAGCTGAAGTATCAGCCATATTGGAATTAGCTATACCCGCTGGCTCAGGACAGCTAACTGCGTTCAGACTGATGTCGTCGAAAGTATAACCATCGGAGAAGCTCGGGCTGAATGAACTGAAGCGACCAGCTTGACCGAAACGAATTTGGGTCTCGGCACCGATCGACTGACCGGCAGCATCGATAAATCCTTTAATGTCTAGATTCTTAATGCTGTCGTAGATACCACTGCCACTGCTAACTAAATCTAAGTTAGCCACTTCGATCCATGGATCGGTGGGCGCACCACGTACCCATACCCGGTTATCGGGATTAGCTTCTTGGGAATGCGCCATAAAGTAGAAGCTTAACTCAATACCACCACTAGTAGTATAGTTGGATAGGTTTACCGTAAGGGTAAGGAAATTGGTCTGCACACTCGAAGCGGATGGACTATGATCCATGGTCGCCGCTTGCAAGCCACTGCGGTAATAAGCAGAACCCGCTTGCAAACGCAGGCGCGAGCTGTTAGCATCCGAACCATCGAAACGCCATGAATGAGTAGCGGCACAAAGGTTGGCGGTACCATTAAAAGTAGGTCCCGTGGTGTAATTCTCAAATCCATCGCTCCAAGGTAAATTGGTAGCGGAAGGAGAAGCACAACCGGTAAGAATGGAATAAGGACCAACCCAAACCGCTACATCGCCCGTACCACAAGAGTCTTGGATATAGAAGTCGTATAAAGTATTGGTACTTAAACCGGTAACAGTAGCGCTACTATCAGGCGTTGCCACTAAGTTGGAGTTAGAACCGGGTGTAAAACCAGGCGCTCCCCACGTAACTTGGCCACCTTGAGAAGCATTGCTGCTGCTCCAAGATAGATATACATTAGTACCCACAGCCGATGAAGTCACACTAAAGGGGTCGATCGGCGGACAAGTGGGAATAACATCGTATACAAAGTCGTCGATGTAAATACTCTGGAAGGTACTTTGAGCCCCGTGGCGTAAACCTAAGAACTCGTCCGTTCCGTTGTAATTGGAGGCAGCATCTAAATTGATGGTAAAGCGTTGATCATTGTTATTCAGCGAAACGGTTTGAATAACATTGTAATTCTGCAATGAATCTGGATTCGGGAAAGAAACCAATTGCAGGGTGGTATTAGAAGTAGCGCTGGTCTTCGCGTTGAACTCGACCATTTTATCCAAATCGCCGATGGCCCAGAAAGGTTGGAATACCAAGATCACATCATCGCTGGCACCGGTAGCGGTGCTATTGGACATAAAAGCCTGCTGAGCACCACTGGTGGGACTGAAGCCGGTAGTAATTGAGATACTCGGTGAACCTACTCCTACGTCGATGTAGGCGCTAAGGCAAGGAAAAGCAGAACCATCAAAGTTCTCTACAAAACGAGCGCTAGCATAACCACAGTCGGTGGTAAAGCTAAAGCGGGTATCACGGGATAAGCCATCGCCTCGATCGGTACAATCTGAATTGATTACCATATCGTAATCGGTATTAGGACTTAAACCACTAATAGTAATGGTATCGCCTACCGCTGTACCATTGGTGCCCGTACCTTGAGTAAAGCCGGTAGGACCCCACTCCCAATTGATAGAGTCGGTGGTGGCGGTATAAGTAAAGGTAACCGAATTACTGTCCAGAGCAATGATGTTTACATTACTAGGCTGCGGACAAATAGGTTCGGTGCGGAATGTTTGTGGACCGGGAAAATAAACAGAGTCGGTGCCACAATATTCGGTGAAGTAAATGTCATAATCCGAATCAGGAATTAAACCTGTGAGATTTACCGGCGGGTTATTAGCCGGATAAGTACCAGTGATAACGATACCATTACCTTGGGTAAAACCTTGTAAACCGTACTCCATGCGGAAGCCGGTATTACCGGAACCAGGGGTCCAGTTCACCACGGCGCTATCGGTGCCAATGCTATCTACCGAGAAATTGGAGAATAGATTGGTACAGCCACCGCTAATACCTAGGGTGTATGTTACAGAACCTAGGAATCGTCTAGGATTGAACCCAGGGCTAGGGTGCCCACCGTAAGCAACGGAGTCACTAACGTCTACCGTAAAGGTACCGTCGGTAAATATGGTTTGGTCTGCCGCTTGACCCGTACGGTAATTGGTATTACCTCCAATAGCTTGGATGTGGATACCAACCGGCGTATTGGCCGGAACTGAAATGGTATTAGTACCGAAGGGAATAGCCGAAGGTGGCGTACCCGTCGAAACACTGGCATTGGAAATGACCTCTACCCAACCATTGGTGGTAGAAATAGTGCCCGGTGGAGTTCCTGCGCCACCCACTTTAACCCAAACGCTAGCAGTACTCGCGGTAGAAAACTGATTGGTAATACCAGTAATTTCTACCGGAGTATTGGCTCTCACGGAAAAAGTAATCCCTCCGGAAGAATTTGTTCCCGTAAGCGTGGGATAGGTGGAAACTGTACCCTGGGCAAAGCTAAAGTAGCTAGCCACAGAGAATAAGAGTAGTAGAATTCTTCTCATAGAAGCTTAATTAGAGTTAGAAAATCGGATTTTGGCTGTGGAAGATAGGTCAAAATGAGGGAAAAAAAAAGCCGCCCCGATTGGGGCGGCTTTCATTATAAGCTATTTAGCTACTCTTAGCGAATGCTCACACGACGGTGCGCAGAGTATTCTCCAGAGTTGATTTCCAACATGTAAACGCCTTTAGCAAGGTGTGCCACATTGATGTCGCGGCTGAACTCACCTCCTGAGAAACGCTCAGATAGATTCATTACTTCACGACCTTGAGCATCGCGTAACACTACGTTCACGTCTGCACTACCCACCTCACGGAAAGTAATGTTGAATTGGTTGGAAGTTGGGTTAGGATAAACACTCAAGCTATTGGCCAGAGGATTATCTTCTAAACCTACGTTCAAGTTCAACATCACGGTAGCGGTATCGGTACTGCTACATCCAGTGGTATCGGTAGTCGTAAGAATTACAGTGTAAGAACCATTGGCGGCATAAGTATGCGTAACGTTCATACCGGTACCGGTATTACCGTCGCCAAAGTCCCAATCGTAAGTATCAGCATTTACCGAAGTACTTGCGTCGAAGTCATATACGAATGGAGCAGTATTGGTCTCCGTGAAGGCTGCCTCGGTAGTATCGGTACCTAAGGTAATATTCACTGGAGTGCGGATATCGGAACATCCGGCTGATCCATAGTATAAACGACCATTCCAGTTACGAGGAGAGAATGAACCGCCAATGTCGGTACCACTCCAAGAAATACCATAACCTTCGTAAATGGTGATGTCGTTATTCTGCGCGAATACACCACCCACGGTATTACCATTGGTGTAGTCGATATTAGCACTAGACGTAAGTACTACCATAATGGCAGATACCGTTCCACCAGGCAAGGCCAAAGGATTAGTGAACTGCAAGTAAGTTGGGTTACCCACACCCGCACCGGTTACTCCGGTAAAGGATTCGTGTAGGGTCCAAGCACCACTTGCAACCGCACCAGCACCAACATTACCGGTAGCCGTACCTAAACGATAGTAGATCGATACATCTTCGGTACCCGTACCGCCGATGTGAATATCCATCGCACTGATCGAAAGTGAGCCATTTGGCATCACATCAAAGGCGTTACCCGCCTGACCGTTACCACCGGCAAAGGTCGTAGACAAGCTATCCAATGAAGTTAAGTAACCTAAGTAATAGGTAGTTTGGGCCGTACCGGCGGCAAAAGTCGCGGTATCACCTACTACCAATGGAATGGTATCGGTCATGGTGTTATTGGTAGCAAACCAACCGTATTGGATACCAGACAAGCTCATCGCTCTTAGACTCACACTATCATCAGAAGCACAAGCAGTGGTATCGTAACCAATAGGCTCGTAAGGGTTCCAATTGATCGAATCAACCGAAGCCGAATCGTTGAAACTTACTTGGTCATTGGCCAACTGTAATACCGCGTCGAAGCTCAATAGATCTCCGGTATAAGTATTAACCGTACCAACAAGAACCGTATCGGTCTGATCAGTTGCTAAAGAACCGGTGTAAGCACCGTTAATGTTCAAGCTTTGTGTACCCGATACATTGATCGATACCGGCATGCTGCTAATGGTATTTAAACCTAAGTTGGTAAATACTACGCTCACGGCAGTGTTGCTATCACCACAACCACCATCTACTAGGATAGCATCGATCTGAGCGTCGTCTAGAATCGGATCACCGATCTCAACGTCGTCGATCGAAACATCACCGGTAAAGCTAGAACCACGAGTTACACGGAAACGTACTTGGATATCGCCAGTGTAAGCAGAAATACTTACGGCAGTATCACGCCATGGATCAGAATTCGAAGTCTGCTGACCACCCTGGATGTACATTAAGCTATTCCAACCCGTACCGTCATTGATCTCTACATTAAGAGAGTCGATGGTAGCACCGTACATGTGGTAGGCAAATTTAACCTGTGGGTTAGAAGATGCGCTGATATCCACTAATGGACTGATCAACTCCGTTTCATCGCCCGCTGAACCACTAGAGGCCTCGGTGTAAAGGTAAATTCCCGAACCGGTAGTAGCATCACCATTAGGTCCAGTACTGCCACTGGTAGTAGTACCAGAGTTTGTACGGAAGGTAAAGCCGGTGGTAGTAGGAGGATTGGTATTCCAACAGTTACCCAAGTTACCCGCTAAAGCAGTACCTAAGGCATCGAAGTCCTCCGAGTAAGGCGCAGTAAATGGCGCACAAGGGGTACAGAAGGTAAATGGACCCACCCATTCGGCGGTATCACCAGGAGCACAAACCGAACGTACTAAGAAGTCGTAGCAAGTGTTACCTGATAATCCAGAAGCGGCATACAATGGATTCGAAGTGGTATCCTGCGTACCTTGGGTAGTTTGAGTACCTTGATAGAATCCTGATGGACCGTACCATACTTGATAGTAATTCGCATTAGGCGAAGAGTTCCAAGTTAGATCGGCGCTGAATGGTCCAATATTAGACGCATCCAAATTAGATAACTTAGGACAAGTTGGGGCGGGCTCGATATAAAGGTCATTGATAAATAGATCTGGACCCCAATCGGAAAGACCAACTAATTTAACCTGGATAGTATCACCGGTATAGTTAGGATCTAGGATAATCTCCTCCTCGATGAAGCTACCGGGAGAGTTAAAGCTACCGGCAGTTGGATCATTAAAGGCTGGGCCAAATAGATCCAATACGGTATCCCAAGTAGTAGCAGAAAGCGTCTTGGTCATCACTACAAATCGATCGTCGTAGAAAGAGTTGTACAGGTGAGACCAGTAGAAACGCAACTGAGCATCGGAAGTAATAGCCACCGGACGAGAAGTCAAGTGATAAGTACCAGTACTGTTTACCCAGAAGTCTGCACGGGCATAATTGTCGCCAGTACCACTATTATAAGGTTGCCAGAAAGAGTTTCCTCCGACTGAATCCCAACATGCTAAAGCCCAAGTATCGAAACTTTCGTAGTAAGGCATAGTAGATGGTAAACATGGCGTAGTGAACTGGAATGGACCAACCCATGGGCTAAGACCGGTAGCTGAACAACTGTCTTGTACATAGAACTCATAAGTAGTCTGTGGCGCTAAACCAGTCAGAGTACCTTGATTGATCGTACCGGCTACCGAGTCGATACCCAATTGACCGGCTCCAGCTGGAGTAAAGCCTACGGCACCCCAAGCATAGTAATGCTTGATACCTTGACTATTGGTATCCCAAAGCGCAGTGGCCTGGGTAGTAGAAACACCGGTTACGCCAAGGGTATTGATCAATGGAGGCTGACAAGACGGAATCTCATCGTAAGAGAAGTCATCGATGTGAAGGTTATCGAAGGTTGAATTCATACCGTGCTTGAATACTACGTAACCACCGCCACTGGAAATACTATGATCAACAAGATCAACGATAACGAAATCCCATACGTCATTTGGCATATCTACTTCGAAAATGGTATCTACCGCTTCGAAGGTAGTTTCATCCGAAAGATCGGTCATTACCCCTACGATAAGATCAGAACCAGTGAAGGAACCATCCTCATCGTATACCTGGAATTCGATACGCTTATTGGTGTCTAGATCGCTAAAACGTGGTGAAGCGATACCAATGAAACCTGAAGTAGAAGACGCATTGTGGATCTCCATACTGTTAGGGGGAGAGAAGTTACGGAAGGCGTCGGTTTGCAATTCGTAATTGGTAAAGCTAGGGTTGAAGGCGATAGGCGACCAACAGTTATCCAATTCTGGTGCCGTAGTACCGTCGTAATTCTGAGTATAGGGTGCGGTAAATGGTGCACAAGCGGTACAGAAAGTAATTGGACCACGCCAAATACTAGTTCCATTACCACCGGCCGAACAGTTAGCGCGAATGTAAACGTCGTAACAAGTGTTGGCACCCAAAGGTCCGAAAGTAACCGTATCGTTAAATACCTGAGTTACTGAACCAGTACCCTGAGTAAAGCCTACCGGACCCCATTCGATATCCCAAGAGGAGCTTACGTTATCGGTCCAGAAAATGGTAGCATTAGAATCGGTTACCGAAAGTAATTCTTGGCTAGTAGGCCAAGGACAGGTAGGTGCCTCTTTGATCTCTACCTTATCGATCGCGGCATCACCACAACATCCGTTACCATCTTGTTGGAAACGTACGATAATAGTGTCGCCCGCGTAATTAGGTAGAGTTACCAATACCAATTCGTAAGGATCATTGATCGAAGTTTGCACATCGCCAGTAACCAAATACTCTTGGGTCCAAGTAGCACCTAAATCATTTGAAACCAATACTTTCATATCGGCGATGGTTGCACCATTAGAGAAACGGTGCTGCTCAAACCATAGTGATGGAGTGGTCAATCCACTTACGTCGATCGCAGGAGTTTGAATCCAAGCGCTATCGCCCGAAGAACTACCTGAGGCCTCAACGTATAAGAAGTTACCACCGGTAACGTCTACGGTTGGACCATTACCACTGGTAGGTGCGGAAGCACGCGGGATCCACTTAAATGGCTCAGAACCATTGGTCACATCCGGAGAAGCGATCCAACAGGGATCTAAGGTATTATTAGCGTTATTACCACTAGCGGTCCATAAAGTATCATCGAAGTTCTCCAAGAAAGGAGCGGTAAAGATGTTACATAGGGTAGTAAAAGTAATAGGTCCAACCCAAATACTCGTACCATTACCCGAAGCGGTACAATTGGAACGAATGTAGGCATCATAAGAAGTTCCTGAGGCAAGACCGGTAATAGTTCCAGGGTTAGAAGAAACTGTTACTTGGGTACCATTACCTTGAGTAAATCCAGGCGCACCGTATTCGATGTCCCAACTAGAGTTAGTAGGATCTAACCAGCTAAGAGTAGCATCGCTAGAACTAGTGCTTACTACGCTAAGGTTTCCTGGCCATGGACAAGCGGGAGCTTCGTCAACTACCACAGAATCGAT
This sequence comes from Croceimicrobium sp., assembly GCA_965656185.1. Classification (GTDB taxonomy): domain Bacteria; phylum Bacteroidota; class Bacteroidia; order Flavobacteriales; family Schleiferiaceae; genus Croceimicrobium. The sequence goes on along the minus strand of CBFHJH010000002.1, from coordinate 324,808 downwards.
CGCGGCATCACCACAACAACCTAGGAAAGTTTGTGAGAATTTAACTTGAATAGTATCACCGGTGTAGCCACCAAGGTTGATGAATTCAAGGCTCCAAGGAGCACTGCTACCAGACTGCGTCTCACCAGTAATGGTGTAAACGTTGGTCCAAGTAGCACCAAAGTCATTACTCACTTCCACTTTCATATCGGCAATAGTACCGCCATTGGCGTTTCTATGCTGGTGGAAGTAAAGGGCTGGAACGGTTAAACCGCTCACGTCGATCAAAGGAGAAACAAATTCTGCATCGGGGAATGAACCACCGATAGAAGCCTCGCAATACATAAAATTACCACCGGTAAGGTCGCCTAAAGGACCGTTACCACTAGTAGGGCCTGAGTTTCTAGGCTCCCAACTCCAAGTAGAACCAGCCGATGGGGTGGCGTTCCAACATGGATCGATGGTATTTCTTCCTACCCATAAGGTAGCATCGTCGAAGTTTTCGTTAAAGGGAGCAGTATAAACTGAACAAGAAGTTTGGAAACTAACACTACCCACCCAATTACTGTATGAACTACTGCCACAGTCGGTTCTCACGTAGAAAGTGTAAGCGGTATTAGGAGAAAGTCCCGTAGCGGTAGCCGAAGTACCGGTAACCGATCCGCTTGCCACAAGGCCGGTGGCACCACTACCGGCGGCGCCGGAGGTACGTACTTCATATTCGTAACCAACCGCACCAGAAGCTGCATTCCAAGAGAATGTACCAGCGGTAGCGGTAACCGAGTTATTTTGCGCCCCTAAAGGAGGTAAGCAACTTGGCACCGGGCTGTAATAGGCAATTACTACCCAAGTGTCGTCGTCCACCTTATTATAGGTAGGATCACAACCTGAACCACCCCAAGTACGACCGGCGTGCATGTGAATGGTCACATTTCCGGTAGCATAATTGGCAAAGGTCAGTCCAGTACGAGAGTAGCTCATAGTACCCCCAAGACCGGTACCAGCGGCAGCCGCTGGCTCACCCTGTGCGGTAGTAGGGCTATACAGCCACGAACGTTGTTCAGACATCCAAGCCCCACTGGCTGCGGTCATATCATAGCTGGTCGAAACACTATCGATCCAGTTACCTGCGGGTATGCTAAGTACTAAAGAGTCATAACATGCGGCAGGGAAATCCGCGGGAGCGTTGAAATCGTAATCCGATGCAATGTCACCTAAATCGAAGGTGTCACACACCGCTCCTGTTGGGCACTGCGCAGAGAGCGTGCCCGTGTTCAAAAAGCTTAAGCCGAAGAACAATAAACCCGCGTAGAGCCATCGTCCAAAGCCAAGCTTCGGTTGAAGTAGTTTTTTACTCATAATAATTATGTGATAATTTGAAGGGCCAATATAACAAAATCTAATGCCTTGATAATAAATTTTCAGGGCCTTTTTTTCGACCAAGTAAGGCTTAGGGAAGGGAATGAAAGCTTCGGTTAGGCTTCTCATTTACTTATATTTAGCCTAAAAGCTTGGCTATCAAAAAGCTGAAAGCGCGACTAATTTACTGCACAAGCCTGAAAAAAAATTTCAAAGTAGACCCCACCCTAGGCCATTTATCATCGTATAGCCTAGTTGAACTCAACCATTGAATTACAACAGAGCCATAATAAGGATCGGATAAGGATCAAATGTCAAATCGCCAGCCAAATGGCTGCTTTCAACTTGCTGACTAACTGCGTATTAATTTGGAAAGAAAAGCGTACTTTTGTAGCTCTACAAAAAGAAGTCATGGAAGTTATTGATAATCAAGAAATGCGCCACTTCGAGGTGCGAGTAGGTGAACGTTTAGCCATTATCGAATATCAAATTCAAGAACGGAAATACTTTTTAACGCGCGTAGACTTTCCCAAAAAATTCAAAGAAGACGGGCGCGCCGAAGAAATGTTGGCCACTACTTTAAAGATGATCGACGAAACCGGTATGCGGGTAGTGCCGATGACCAAGTTCGTGAAAGATTATTTTAAAGGTCACCCTGAGTTAAAAGCTATGTTACCGGTAGGGATACACCTCTAGAATTGAAAAAAGCCCTTTTATTAGTACTCTGCTTTAATTTCTTCCTGAGCCAAGCTCAAGAAGACCGCAACTTCTTTCAGCGTTATTGGGATGGTTTAACCGCAGAAGAAGCGGAAGATGGTTCCCCCAATTTCCTGATCTACCCTACCCTCGCCTTTTCGCCCGAAACTTCTTGGGAATTCGGATTTAGCAGTCTCTACCTCTATTATGCCAATCGCGATACGAGCAATCGTCTGAGCGAGATGAGCGCCTTTACCTATTATACGCTCGAGAACCAGTACGGACTTTGGTTGGATCATGCCAATTACGGCAATAAGGATAAGTTCATGTTCTTGGGCCGTTTGCGCTTCCAGTCTTTCCCGCTCTTCTACCACGGCATTGGCCTTAATACGCCGGCCGAGCCTTTGGCCTTAGTAGACGCCCGCTATTTATTATGGAAGGAACACTTCCTGCGTCGGATCAAGGGGTATTGGTACGGGGGGCTCTACACCGATCTACAGAATATCCCTGACCCTAATTTTGTCGATCAGACCGACCTTAGTTATGAGCTCCCTTTGGGCTATGAAGGCTCCTTTAATTTAGGCTTAGGAGCCTCCTTGGTCTACGACAGCCGACATAATGTTTTGAATGAGCGAAAAGGAAGCTTTACCGAGCTCAGTTTCTTGCGTTACGACAATGCTTGGGGTTCCGATTTTGAGCTTACCAGCTTTTTGGTAGAAAGCCGCCAATTCTATTCGCTTAACCAGCGTGATGTTTTGGCCTTTCACCTCCTAGGCCAGTTCATTAATGGGAATGCCCCTTTTCATATGTTATCGCTCATGGGAGGAGAAAGTATGATGCGCGGCTATTACTACGGCCGGTACCGTGATCGCAATCTGCTGGCCCTGCAGGCCGAGTACCGACTTCTACCCTTCAAATTTGCCAAGCGCTGGGGCGCCACCGCCTTTTTAAGCGCGGGTCAGGTATATCCAAGTTGGGATCAATTAGCGATAAATAAGGTATTACTAGCGGGAGGAGCCGGTTTACGCTTTTTGATCTTTCCTCAAAAAGACATTTACACCCGCTTAGACTTCGCCTTTACCGAAGAGGGCCCCGGCTTTTACTTCTTTATTGGCGAGGCTTTTTAAGCCACTGATCACGGCGGTAATAAAGGTGCCAAGCCCTTAAAATGAAAAGGGCCGCCAAAGGCATCAAACTAAGCGGTAATTGTTGGGGTAGCCAAAGCCAAGAGGCCAATAGCAAGGCATAGTAATAAGGCGTGAAACGCATTACTTGCAGCATCCATATAGAACTACGCTTGCGCAGTATATTTAAGGCTAGGACCAGGGCTAAGGGATTAAAGACCAAAATGTTAAAATTCCATGCCGCGGCCCGATGATCGGTGAAAAACCACAGTGCGATTAAAAAAAGACCGAGGAGACCACTAAGGCCAAAGAGGAAGGCATCGAAAAAGGCCAAATAGCGCAATTTGAAATAGGCCAATATAGTGGCAATTACCCCAATAACTAAAAGCAGGCTGGTATAGAACAGAGGGCCCAGGCTTGACTGCCTCGTCTTTGGCTTTTCTTGCAGTATCAGCTCATCTTTGGCCACTAATGGCTTTAAAGTAGCGCCATCCTTTAACTGGGCTTTAGCAAAGGCTTCCGCCTGAAGATCCGGCAAAAAGGTTTCGATCTCCGCATCGGCTTGTTTATCCATGGGTAAGCCCAAGCATAAATCGATTCCCAGATCCCCCCAAGCCTGTTGCTCCAAATAAAGATCACATAGTTGCCTGATGCTTTTGGGTGGTTGATAATAAGATCGATCCGAAAAAAGCAATTGCTCAGCACCCAGTGCTTGTTCGAGGGCGTACCGCGGCCGGGTGGCACAGTTATCGTAAAAGTAATCGTATAAATAGGCCCGATTGGCTTCCTGGGCATTCCATTGTAAATACTTCCAGTAGGCTTGCTTCTGCAGAGGGTTTAAATTAAGGACCTGTTGCCGCACGTAGCGACCTTCACGCTGATAGAGGGATAAAAAGCGCGACCAGCGGTTTACAGCTAGCATGTAAAGCAAATGACCCCGCGCAAAGTTGAGGTAGAAATTGGGCTGATCAAAATCAAAAACCCCGTAGTTAAAGACCAAGTCCATTCCCAAAACCGGATCCTTCACCCGCACCGCTGAATGGCCGAATGCAGAGTACAGTTCATTCTGACCGGGACCGCAAGTGATCAAGCTAATCTCGGCCTGCTCACTAAGGGTCACCTTCTGCCCCCAAGCGAATTGGCTTATGATCAATAGAAAGAAGAGTTTTCTCATATCCAAAAGACTATTTGGTAGTGGTTTTTTGTCCATTCAAATAAGGACTGCGCACTACAAAGAACCAAGATAATAAAGCAGCTCCGAGGTCGGCAATCGGAAAGGACCACCAAACCCCATCGATGCCAATAAACTGCGGTATGATCAAAATTAAGGGAATTAGAAAGAAACCCTGCTTACTCATGGCTAAGATCAGTGCGCGTCGCGCCTCGCCAATGGCCTGAAAGAAAGCCGATGCCAGGAGGCTAGTCGCTAACAAGGGGGCCGCACTAAAGACCCAGCGTAAAGAGGGAACGGTAAGATCGATCAAAGCCTCATCGGTGGTGAAAATACCTACCAAGGGACGGGTAAAAACCATAATTCCACAGAAGATCAATACGGCGATACCCGAGGCCCATGTCAAGGCCAATTTACTTAGTTTCAAAACCCGATCGTATTTCCGGGCCCCAAAATTGTAGCCGAGAATGGGGACATAGCCTTGAGTGATGCCGAGCACCGGGAAATTCACGAACATTAAGAGGCGACTAATAATGCCGTAACTCGATAAGGCCATTTCGCCGCCAAAAGCATACAAACTATTATTAAGCACTATGGAGAGAAGCGAGATGGTTCCCTGGCGCGCCAGCGTTACCGCCCCGAGGCTGCTAATTTCCTTAACAATGGGGAGCGATAGTTTTAAACAATGGGGACTGAGACTCATTTGTGAGGGTCCGCGGAAGAAATAGTGGAGGGTAAAGAGTCCGCTGGCGAAATACGAAATCGCGGTAGCCCAAGCGGCTCCAGCCAAACCCATGTCCAAAAATACGATCAAAATAGGATCCAAGATCAGATTGGTTACTGCCGGAATAAGCAAAGTATACATAGCGGTACGAGGATGGCCTTCGGCCCGAATTACATTATTACTCATCATGGCCCAAGCCAAGGCCGGAATAGCTGGTAAGAGAATATTAAAGTACTCTTTGGCGTAGGGTAAGGTCTCCCCCTTTCCGCCAAATAGATTAAGCACGGGAATCTGAAAAAAGTAGGCGATAATGACAAAAAATAGGGATAAGCCAATGGTCAAGCTTACTTGATTACCGAAAGTTCGTCGGACCTTATCTTGCTTCCCCTCACCCATGGCTCGGGAAAGAATAGAACCGCCCCCCACTCCGATAGCCATACCGATGCTCGAAATTAGGAAAGTAAGCGGTAAGATTACCGTGATCGCCCCGATGGCCAAGGTGCCTACATAGCGACCAACGAATAAGGTATCAACAATGCCGTAAACCGACATTACCAGAATTCCGACCGAAGCAGGAAGAGCTTGTTTACGCAATAGTAAACCGAGGTCGGCTTCGCCAAATTCCTTTTGTCTATCTGTCATCGTAGGCTAAGATATTCCTATTTGTGGGCCCAAATCAATCGGCATTATCAAATAATCCATAATTCTTCATTAAGAGATTGGCATTAGGGGTACGACAAACCCCAGGGCGCAGTTTATAATCGAATTTAAGCTGCTGGCCTTCTACGGTCGATTCGAAAAAGAATGGGGCAAAACGTTCATCCTGATCGGCCAGATTGGCGATATCCACATCATGGGTGGCTACGATACCCAAGGCGGGCTTGGGGACCAAAGACTGAAGAAATCTACGGGTCCCCTCCCGTTTATCATCACTATTGGTACCACGAAGGATCTCATCTAAAATTAAGAAACTCCATCGCTCCTCACTTAACTTATCGGACAAGGCTTTGAGTCGGATCACCTCAGCTTGAAAATAAGAGCGATTATCCATCAAGTCGTCGCTTGGATTCATACTAGCCATTACTTGGAAGGGATAGGCCTTAAAAGAGCGAGCACAAACCTTAAGGCCCATCTGGGCCATCAATAAGTTTAAACCTAAGGTGCGTAGGAAGGTACTCTTACCACTCATGTTGCTTCCGGTAAGGATAATGAACTTTTGGTTCGACATGCTCAGATCATTCGTCACCCGCTGGGAGCTCTTGATGAGTGGATGCCCTAATGCTTCAGCCTCCAAGGCCAGGTCTTCAGTTAATTCGGGCCAAGTAAAATCCTCATGTTGATCACAAAAATTACTAAAACTCAGATTTACCTGAAACTCATCCACCGCTTCGAGCCAAGGGACTAAGTGTTGCGATTGCTTGTGATGCCATTGCTCCAAACTGCGCAAGCGGAACAAGTGATAGGGAAAAAGCGCATTTACCAAAACCAAGACCACCGCATTGGCCATCTGATCGAGGCTCGCCAAAAAAGCTGAGAGTCGCTTGATTTCTCGAGAGGCGGACAAAGGAGTATTTATTGTAGACAAAAAATCTAAGCCGAGTGCACTTTGATAAGGGGCTTTTTGGACCAATGCCAAAAGCTCTCCCACCACCTTCATTGGTTCGGAAATTTGCCCCAAGATCGCTTGCTGCTTGCGAATCACTGGCATCCTCATCATTAGCAAAACCAGGTTAAAAGCCACCGCATAGACAAAGGCCTGAACAGTATCTGAATTTGCCTGCATTATGAGCTGATATAAGCGAAACAGAGCATTAAGGGAACCCAGCACAATAAAAGGCCAAAGTAATTTTGGAATAGCGGTAAAAGACTGCTTGGACCAAGCGGTAAGCTTAAGCTTGAGGTCGCTAGCCTCCTTAAGTTCACGCCCTCGAGCACGTATTTCATAATTACGGGCCCGGTCTTGCATTAATTCCTGGAAAAAGGCTTGTTTGTGCTGGACCGACTCTCCATCGATTTGTTCCATGGACCGAGCTATAGCCTTGGCACCACTAGCGTTAAAGCTGCGATCGATCCGATGATGCAGTGAATGGTCGCCAAATAGGTTTAGCTCTCGCGCATAGGGGTGATCAGGATTGGCGTGATAATCGTAGTGGGGACGATTGAGGCTCTGCGACCGATGATAGTTAAGGTCTAATTGCACCTCATCGAGGAAGTGCTGGAGAAATTTTCGTTGCTGCTTTAAATCTAAGTAAGCAGATAAGGCTCTGAGGAAAAGTAAAAAAGCCAAGAGCGGGATGCTAAAAAGCCAAGCGTTTTCTGTGCCCAGAAAACTGTAAAAACTGGTCACTGCAAAAAGGAACAAAAACACCCGGCTCAGACTCAGTAGATTGAGCAATCTACGGGAGCTTTGAAGTGACTTTTGCAGGGACTCTTCCTTTTCTTTTAAAAAGCCATAAAGAGATTGAGACAAATTACTTAATTTAGGATGGTCGCTAAAATAAAACAATCAAACCCTTCGAAACCTATCGTGTTTAGAATAAAGATTCTTTTAACACTATTCGTTGTCCTTAGTCTTAAGCCTACCAGTTCTGCACAGGTGAGCAATGCCGATTTCGCCAGTTTACTGGACAGCGTAAATGTTCTCAACGAACGCCAAAACCCAGACCGCCACGAGGAATTAGTGGAGGAACTATCCGAAAAATTCCATCCTAAACTAAACCTAAAAAACCAGATTCGTTATTTCTATTACCAGGGGGATTTTGCCCTGGAGCGCAATAATATTCCCGCAGCGGAAGCGATCCTTTTAAAAGCGGATAGCCTATCCGCTTTGGAAGATTCGAATTACCTCATCTTTCCGATCAAAAATGCGCTTGGTAATCTTTACCACATTATGGGTAGGCCGGATATTTCGGTAGAATATCAGGAATTCACCCTCGAGAATATCCCCATTAAAAATCAAGATAGCAGTGCTTATTACGCAGTGATGATCAATTTGAGCAATGCTTATTCCAATCTAGGTCATTCGGATTTAGCGCTGAACTATTTACTGCAAGCACGTGACCATTTCCGCCAAATCGAGGGAGCTCAGTTGCTCCCGATAATCCTCAATAATCTAGGTGAATTATACCGAAAAGACTATAAAGATAATCACAGTGCCCTAAAACATTACCAGGAAGCCAAACAGTTGAATCTTGCTTTAGGAAACACCAAGGACCTGATCAGTAATTACAACAATATGTCGCTAGCCTTTACTGATTTAGGCAGGCATGATTCTGCCTTGTATTATGCCCGAGAAAGCATCCAATTAAGAAAAGACATCGGAGATTATGGAGGATTAGGTCAAGCCTATTTCACTTTAGGCAGTGCCCTAATCAGCATAAAAGCTTTTCATGAAGCCCGAGAAAACTTGCAGATCTCTTTATCGATCTGCGACAGTCTCAATATCATGATCGGCTCGCTGAATTGCCATATAAAATTAGCCCGAATTGCGCTCAGCACTGGAGATCCGGAGCAAGCAATTATACATCTTAAGCAGGCCCAAAACATTAATGACCAGTATTTAGGGGGCCTGCAAGAAGGGCAAGACATAAGCGAAGCCTTAACCGAGGTATACGAAGAACAAGGACAA
>CBFHJH010000002.1:231938-316028 GCA_965656185.1 Croceimicrobium sp. | reverse complement strand
TTTGAAGAGGCCTACCAAAGCTTAAAAGAATACCAAAGATTTAGCGATAGCCTCGAATTGCAAAAGGATCAATCGGAGCTTAATCGCTTAAAGAGCGAATATGAAAAAGAGTTGGCCTTAGCGGAAAATAAAGTATTAAAAATTAATGAGCGTAATCAAAGTGCAAAACTTCAAACCAACCGCTGGTTATTGGGTCTTGCGATCTTGGTAAGCCTAGTGCTCTTGATTTTAATCTTACGATTGATGAAAATTAGCAGCATGAAGCAAAAAGCCCTGGCTCAATTGCAGGAGGCCGAAGGGAAACTTAGGCTACAAATGGAAGAACTGGAAAGCAAAAAGGAGGAATTAGAGAAAGCCAATAGCTTCAAAAATCAAATCCTTTCGGTGATGGGTCACGATCTGCGATCGCCCCTAGCCGGAGTGGCAGGTTTACTAGGCACAGTTTCGGCCAGCGAGATAAACCGCGAAGAATTAAGCGAACTCTTAGCCATGCTAAAGACCGAAACCGACCGCTCGCTTATTTCTTTACAGAATGTGCTGAACTGGGCCCGTTTGCAAATGGAAGATGTCCGGATTTTTCGTTCCGAATTGAATCTAGATCTCTTATTTAAAGAAATCATCTTCCATTATGGTCCCGGCAAGCGTACCAAAAATTTGTCCATCGAATTTAAAAATGAGCTCGAGCAAAAGCTCTGGGCCGATGAGCATCAATTCCGATCGATGTGCGGTAATCTCCTGAGCAATGCCATTAAGTTCAGTCCAGAAAACGGTCATATTCTCATTAAAGCGGAGAGAGTGGGGGAAGAGGCCTGTATTTCGATCTGCGATGATGGAGAGGGTATCGACCAAGGGGTTTTACAAAAACTAAATAGCCACGAACGCCTGGAAAGTAAAAGAGGCACCCAAGGCGAGAAAGGCACGGGAATCGGATTGGCCATCGTTTATGATTTCATCAAGATCCATCGAGGAAGGCTGGAATTTCAAAATCGTATCGAAGGCGGCACTTGTGCTCAGCTATTCTTCCCCTTACGCTCTAAGCTAGACGATTAAAAAATGGAATCCGGTAAAACGACACGACGTGGTAAATAGAAGGCACTATCCTCAGGATAGCTAAAATAATCGCGCTGGTCATTCAGCACGATCAAAGCACCATCTATCCATTTAAAATAGCGGATACCTGGTTTATTACGCGCTAAGTCGAGTTGGTCTTCTCTAAGTAAATAAACCCCAGCATCTCGTTCCAAGGGCAGCTCTAAACTATCGGCATAGGATTGCGCGAATTGATAGAAACCATTGCGATAAAGCTGTAGATTTATCTCTACTTCGTGCTCCCCTAATTTTATGCTACCCAGGTAACTTCCCGCCACGGCGCGCAGTTCTTCCTCCTGATTAGCTGGAGAGGAACAGGCGATTAGTAAGAGGCTACAGCTGATATATAGTAACTTATTAGGGGTCAAGCTTGAGCGCGTTTGGCGCGTTCCCAAGTAGCCTTTTGAGAGCCTTTAAGCCAACGGAAGAAACCCGCGAACACGGCGTAGTTCATCATCAAAAAGTAATAAGGAACGAAGAGCAATTTTAGTTTGATCGAACGGTTTTCTAAGAACCAACCCAATAAGGCCATGGCATAGAAGAGGATCTGTAAGTAAAAAACCACGGTATAAAACTGGGACTGCTGCATCAAGAAAAAGTTCAGGACCAGGATCACCGGCAAAGCCAGGGCAGAAATAGACCAACGCAAAACGCGATGAGAGATGTATTGAAAAGTTAAAAGGGGATTGGGGAAAGGGATCAAGATCGCTTTTAAGCGCGCCATGGCTTGCCAGCCCCCCGCCGCAATTCGCACCTTGCGCTTGAGTTCTTCCTTAACATTATCACTTGCCGTTTCGGCTGCATAAGCCTCCGGTTCGTAGACTACGCGGTAACCCTGTTGACAAATTCGCATGGTTTGAACAAAGTCGTCTAGAATGGTATCGGTCTCTAAGTCTTGCACCAGCTCACTGCGAAAAGAGATCAATTCACCAGCCGCACCCACGATGGTGTAAAGTTCAGAATCCCATTTCTTAAGGGTTGACTCATACTTCCAATAAAGCCCTTCTCCGGCCGCGGAAGCGGTATCTGAGCTTTTGCTCATCACCCGTTTCTCGCCACTTACCGCGCCAACTTTGGGGTCTTGATAATGCAGGACCAAATTTTTTATACAATCGCGATTCAAATAGGTATTGGCATCGCAAAAAACCACGATGGGTGATTCCACTAAGGTCATGGCCCGGTTTTCTGCGGCCGCCTTACCAGCCCGCAGGTCTTTATGGCTGACTTCTACCCCATCGATGCCTTCGAGAATCTCCGCTGTACGGTCGCTACTACCATCGGTAATGAAAAGGATTCTTAGCTTATCTTTAGGATAGTCCAGTTCGAGTGAATTCTTGGCCTTTTCGTGGATAAAGTCCTCTTCATTGTAGGCGGGAACAACCAAAGTTACCGGCGGGAAATAATCCTGATTTAAGGGCTTTTTCTTACGGAATAGACGCTTTATTTTAATCAAGATAAAGAGGAGAATACCGTAGCCTAAATAGGTGTAAAAGACCAGGGCTAAGAGCAGCCAAAAACTAAGTTCCATGTATGTTTGGTTTAAGAGATACCAAGATACTCAGGAATTCGCTTAAGATGGAGCCAAAATTTTGAAAATAATGTTTTCATCAAGGTTCCTTCCGTAATAACGTGCCGCAAGCTCGAGTAGGCAAATGCTTCTTTCTGGGCCAAGAATTTGATCTTCCCCTTTTGTTGAAGGCGAAAAGCCAGATCTCCGTCTTCTCCACGACCCACGCCCATTTTGTATCCACCGATAGCTAGGGCTTCTTTACGACGAAAGGCCATATTACCTCCCATAGCATTGATATGAGCTAAACGAAAGCTACGCGACCAGGAGTTAAAAAAGCGAATGGATTGATAGAGCTGTATGCCGAGAGGGTATTTATTGTCGTAGGTAAAGAAGCAATACTGACCACAGCTCACCTGGACCCTAGGATCTTTAAGCAGGGGTTCGGCCAGGGCCTTGCACCAGGTTGAGGGATATAAATTATCCCCATCGGCACTAAGGATCAAATCGCCGCGTGCCTTTTCTAGGCCAGCTTGTCGGGCCTCCGCCCAGCCCGCTTTAGCCTCGTACACCGAAAATACGCCGAGACGATCGGCAATTTCTTGGCTACGGTCGTCCGAGCCATTATTCACAAAGATCAGCTCCACGGATTCAGAACATTTCAAGCCAGAGATACTGGCCAGGCTTGGAAATAGAAAACGCTCTTCATTTCGCCCAATAAGCACGATGGATATTTTGGGTTTTTCGGCTCCAGGGTAAAAGGGTTCTAAAGCCTGTCGGTATTGAAACCAAAGCCTTGGCTCGATCTCTTCGATTGGTTGGTTTAGTAAAGGCACTAATGCCTTAATGGTGGATATAGGTTCGTACTTAGACATCCTGAAGCGATCGATAGATCTTTAAAGTTTGGGAGGCACTATATTGGGTATTAAAGTCTTTACAGCGCTTTAAGCCTTTTGCTCTTAAATCGGAGCGCAAATTAGGGTCGAGCAACAAAGTTTGGATGGCCTCAGCGATAGCTTCTTTAGCTAAGGGATCTACCAAATAAGCAGCATTGGCCGCTAAATTCTCTAAGGCAGGAGTCTTACTACTAATTACCGGCAAACCACAAGCCATGGCCTCCAAGAGGGCTAAACCAAAACTCTCCTCTAAGCTAGGATAAAGCAGCAGGCTGGCCAAATTCATGATATAAGGAAGGTCCTGGTTAGGCAAGTAATCTATAGGAAAGAAGGCGTCTATATAGTCTTCTAGATTTACCTCGTGGAGATAGTCTAAAATGGTCTCCTGCTTAAGATCTGCTACCACCAATTTATAATTCATGCCCCTTTGCTGGCAATGCTGGGCAAAACTCTGAATTACGCGCAGACTATTTTTTTTGGGGTCGGTATTTCCCAAAAAAAGTAAAAAGTGCTCGGGCAAATCGTATTTCGCTCGATAAGTAGCCAAGGCCTCGGGATCAGAAATCGGTTTAAAATAGTGGGCTTGCGCATTAGGCACCACCGAAATGGGAGGATGTTCTTGCAGGAAATTAGCCTCAATATTAGCCTTTTCCAGGGCGGATACAGTGATCAATTGAGCCGCATTCTTAATGGCAGGCTTAAAAATACGGCGCCGGTATAAATTGCCAAAAGCTTGGTAGAGCGAATACCCGCCGGTAAAAAGAGCCTCACTTTGCCAAAAGATCAGGTCATGTACCGTGATCAAAATTTTAGGCCGAGCCTTAATGGCTGCCGTATTAGAGGTGAAATGGAGCAAGTCCAATTTTAGTCGCCGCGCTTTGCGGGGAATCAAAACTTGCTCTACGATCGGAAAAGGGGCCTTAAAACGGATAATTTCCAAGTTTTCCTTGGGCTGTAAGACCTCGTCATCCGGACCATCTTGCACCAAAGCGAAAAACTGAATTTCGGGCGCCAAGGCGGGAAGCTTCTGCAATAAATGCAGCGCTACTAAGTCCATACCGTGCTTATTAGGACGAAAGATCCTTTGTGCTTCAATACCGATCCGCACTATCGCTGGACTTATGAGTTAAATTGTAAAGGTAAGCGCGCCAAAAGGCCCGGGCCAGGTCATCTTGACCAGCCCTTTTAAAAGCGAATATGTTCTTCGGCAAGGCAATCAGGCTGAAATAAATGTAATTGATCACCCGGATATACCAGGGGTAATTTCTTCGGGCAAAAAGCAATCTATTGCGGTTCAGGTAATAGGTTTTGAGCGGACTATTGATGCCCGTACTCACCGATTCTTTATGCCATAGTGAACTGTGGCCAACGAACCAAACTTCGAATCCGGCGCTACGAATACGCTCGCACCAATCTAGCTCTTCATAGTACAAGAAATAGTCTTCACGCATCAAGCCCACCTCCTCGATCACCTTGCGGGGCAACATCATAGCTGCTCCGTGGGTGAAAGGTATTTGATAAGCGCGATCGTATTGACCATTGTCTTCCTCTCCTACCCCTATTCCCGAATTACGCAGGGTGATTTTATTCATGGGGGTAGCACCGGCAAATTGAACAAGACCCTTGGGTTCATAGTAGTGAATCAAGGGGCTCAGCGCACCTAATTGGGGATGGTGATCGGCAAACTCGACCAGTGGCGCTAAAAAGTCTGCCGGAAGCTCGGTATCATTATTGATCAAGAAAATATAGTCGCCCTCACAATGAGGATAACCGAAATTATTACCCCCGGCAAATCCCAAATTCTCTTCAGATCGGAAATATTTTACTTTGGGGAATTGGGCTGCCCTTTGCTCTAAATCACTGGGCTCCCCACCATTATCTACCAAGATACATTCCCAATTTTCATAAGTTAAAGCTTGCAGACTTTCCAGGAGGGCGATGGTAACCTCAGCTTGCTGATAATTTACGGTGAGAAAGGAAACAAGGGCTTGATCCACAATTCGTAGGCTTTGTTGTAAAAATACGCCCTTTCGACTGGAATGGAAAGAATTAGATTTTAAATTTGTAGGGATGGCAAAATCTATGCGAGTCCTATTATTGGCAATCTTTATTCCCTTGATCGGTTTTGCGCAGCGCGATAATCGAGAGCTGCCCCTTTTTGAGAACCTACCTTATTTTCAGCTTCAAGATTCTATTAAGGGCTGGAGTATAAGTGCCGATGGTCAATGGCTCTCGGCCGAGAAGGTCATTCCAGTAATTGGCATTTCCCGAAACCACGAGTTTTACGAGCAAAAGAACAATTATTTAGGTATCGATAACATCGAGTCGCTCCAAGCCTACCGAGTGAAGTACGGCAAAGACACCATGATCTGCCTCATTAAGATCTTTAAAACCGGCTACTTCAAATACCCTAACCGAAAAAGAGGCTGGCGTGAATTAAGCAATTTCTACTATTGGATGGTCGATTACGACCATTTAAGCAAGGCTTTCGATCACTTTAAGGACAATGACACCGGACAGACCTTCGTCTTGAAGATCCGTTCTTACGATAGTGGGATGGTGGAGGATATCGATGAGGATGATATCATTGATGAGCTTCGGGCCCGGGTATTGATCAAGCCTGATTTCGACCGAAATTTGGTAATCAGCTTAAGGCAGGGACCGAGCTCCGATCGCATACAATTTCACCTCTGCTCCCTACACATGGTCTTTAGCGATGTAGAGGGAGTGCGCGAAGACTTTCGCCGAAGGGGACGTTCACTTTATGGCTCTACCCTACTTTTCGATTACCTCTATTTTGAAACCAATAAAACCGCCTTTAACCAAATACTGGAGCTTGGGGCCAGTTTAGAAGAGTTTGGCGCCGACCTGGATAGTCCTTTTAAAGATGATGACTCGGCCCTGGGGGAAATCGAACTTTCTGATGAGCCGATGGAAGATTGGGACGAAGAAGAGGAATTAAACTGATTCTTTGGAGTTCTTCACGAAATACCACCATTTTTTAAAGTACCTCTATGCCACGGTCTTCGGGGTATTTGGCGCGGTGGTAATCGTGAAAATGAACATCATTGGTGCGGTGGCTCTATTGGCTTTGCCGCTGGGCATCGGCTTTTTCTACTATTTCATCAAAGAACCTAAGATCGGGATCTACTCGGCCTTTATTATCACCTTTTTGGTACCCAGTATTGGCCGCTATGTACCAGGAAATATTCCGGCCGGCTTAGGAGTAGATATATTCTTGGTGCTCACCATCTTGGTCTTGGTCTTGCGCGACTGGAAAAAAACCGACCTCTCGGGTTGGAATCACATCGTTTCTTTACTGATGATCCTATGGATGGGATTGGTCTTCTTAGAATTATTCAATCCCCTAGCCTACTCTTTTTTGGCCTGGTTTTACGCCATGCGCGCTTTTGCCCTTTATCAAATGTTGATCATGATCATTTGCTTCTCCCTCTTTCGGGACCGCAAAGATTTCAAGTACTTCATTATGCTATGGACCGCCCTATCCCTACTTGGTGTGGCCTGGGGTATGAAACAAAAGTTTATTGGGGTAGATAGTTTTGAAAATGCTTGGCTGGAAGCGGGCGCCAAAGATCAACACATCTTATTCGGGCAGCTACGAATTTTCTCCTATTACACCGATGCCGGTATGTTCGGACCGGCCATGGGGCAGTTGAATATCTTTTTCGCCATTCTTTTTTTGGGTCCTTTTAGCCTGCGCAAACGGATCCTTTTTATCGTGATCTCCCTTTTGGGGTTTTACAGTATGATCATTTCCGGAACGCGCGGTGCGCTGGCCGTTCCCGCGGCCGGAGGATTACTCTACCTGATTATGATTCGAAATCGGCGTCTCCTAATAGCGGGCTTAACGGTAATGGCCCTGGGCTTTATCTTTTTAAAGTACACTTCTATTGGAGCGAGCAATTATGACATCACTCGTTTAAGGACCGCCTTAGATCCGAATGATCCTTCACTAAACGTGCGCCTCAAAAACCGAGAAATGCTCAAGAATTATCTGAGTGGAAAACCATTTGGGACGGGCGTAGGCACGGCAGGGCACTGGGGCCAACGCTTTAGTCCCTGGACCTGGATGGCAAATTTCCCTACCGACGGCCTCTACACTCGGGTACGGGCCGAAACAGGCATAATTGGGCATACCATTTATGTGTACACCTGGCTCTTTATCCTGGTCTACGGCGTATGGCAAAGCTGGCAGTATAAGGACCGTAAAAAGCAATATTACGCCATGGCCATACTGGCTTCTTATGCCGGTATCCTTGCGGCTTCCTACGGTAATGAGATCCTCAATCAAATTCCGATCAATATTTTCACTTTGGTGAGTTTATCCTTTGTTTTTACCATGAAATACTGGGATAAAGATGGGATCTACCGCATTCCAGAAAACCGGAAGTATAAGATCTTCAAATAGCTTAAAGCTTATCGATCTCTTTTCCGTCGTTGTCTTTATGGAAACTACGACCGCTGGACTTCAATTGTAGGGTCAGAATGCCCTTAATAAAGCGACGTATCCAGGAGCGTTCCTTATCGATCTCGCCCAATACCGAAGACATAAAGTCGGGTTCCACACCGTTGAGTAGAAGCAAGGGCTCTTTGCCGATGGTTTCAGAAATTTCGGACAAGGCCACTTTATCGGCGCGGTTCCAATCGCGGAAAGCGCCGGTGACGCAGATGGAAAAATTGAACTGATGTAAAAGGTGCAGCGGATAAGGATTGGTTAAAATTCCTTCGATTACCATAAAGATGTAATCGTAAAGCATGGGGTCGAAACCGAGGGGAATAAGTTCGGTTAGGTGCTCTGAATTAAGGAACTTGGTATCGTTCTCGTAAACCACATAGTCGTAATAAGGCTTTTCCTCTTCTGGCAAGGGCTTGGGTCCCATTACCAAGACCCGCATATTGAGGCGGCTTAACTCATTGGCCATAACATGGGTTGCGATCTGCTTACCGTCCTGGCCGCGAGTACTAAAGACCATGATATTCTTAGCCAAGTGCTTCGAGCCCACATTGAGGGTCTCAAGCCTTAAGTTTTGTACAATGAGTCCACTCGCTTTTTCGTGCAACCATTCGAAGTTTACATTCTTCACCTGAGTACGTGCGGTAAGATCCGGGTAAGCCCCGATCAATTTTAAGCCGGTAAGCTCTTCGCCTCTTTCGGGCGTCCTGATCGACGAATCGAGTAATTCCTTTAGTAAGATGAACAGAAATGGGAAGGCAAAACCCACTACAGCGGCCAACATTACCAATAGCTTTTCCTTACCGGCAGCGGCCGTGCGAGGATAGGTCGGAGCTTGAGTGACCACCTGACCGCCAGAGGCCTCCATATCGCCTCTCTGCCTGAGGAGAGCTTGATTTAGACTATTGAGTATTTCTAAGAAGTTGCGCTCCTTAATGGAAATATCCCTTTCCAAACGAGCAAATTTAGAGCCCAGTGGAGCGTACTTATCGTACTCTTGTTGAAAATAGCGCTTACGAGTTTGAAATACCTCTACTCTGGCGGTAGCCTCATCGAGCTTCAAGGTAAAATTGACCCACTCATCCAGCAGGCGTGAAATAGGCACCCCATCGGTAGTGCGGCTGTATTGAAAGCGTTTTTTGAGCAAACTACGTGCTTGTTCCTCCAATAGGGCGGCTTTAGACCTTAATCGCTGTAGAAGATCGGCATCATTAAGATAGGTTTCCAATTCGGCGATCTGTGAGCGCAATTCGATCAGTTCGGTCTTGGTGTTCAAGAAGTCCTGACCCAATTCTATCATCACCTTATTGAGTGATAATTGCTCTTCAATATTCTCCAAGGCAGCCTGAGCAGCTCTTTGGGCAGCCAGCTCATTTTGATATTCTTCCTCCATAGCCTCCTTTCGAATGGCGAGGGATTTGGTCTGCTCTTGGTAATTGATCACCCGATTTTCGATACGAAATGCCTGCAAGCGATTCTCGGCCTCGTTGAGATCCTTGGCCGCTTCTTCGACCTTTTCTTGGAAATAATTTACCGCACTTTCCGATTGCCCACTCTTGATCTTGGCTAAATTATTTTTGAATACCTCGATCAAGATCTTTAGGGTATTTTGCGCAATACCAGGGTCATTATAGCTGTAAGACAGTGAAATAAGGTCGGAGCTCTGTACCCGTCGTACGGTAATTTCATTTAAACGACTAACCGAATAGGGTGAGCCATAGGCATCGAAGGTGAGTTGCACTAGATCATCTTCCCAATACTTTTCTCGGTAATAGCGGACACGACGTAGGGTGTTATCTACCGAATAAGGGTCCAATAAGATCGCCTTAAGGCTATCTGGCATTTTGTATTGAAAGTGGCCATAATTGGTCTTATTGATATAGGCCGGATCGGCACTGTCCAGCATCATATGCTGCACTAAAAGGCGCATCCCGACTTCCTCTAGGGTTGCTCGTGACTTAATCACATTAAGCAAGTTGTCGTATTCGGTAGAGGTCGTAAGGTAGTCTACCTTGATCGCATCGATGGCACTGATATCCAAACCGGAAGCAATACCGGTATACATTTCCGCATTCGACTCGTACGACTTTTCGAGATCTTGGGTCAATAAATAAGTAACCACTGCTAAACTCAATGCGGAAAGCAGCAGCAAATTTAAATTTCTATTAAAGAGTCTAAAAAATTGAATTAAAGTCATTTAGACCTACTTGTTATTGAATTTACTAAATGGCACACCCACTAAACGTTGCAATTGCCGATAGGTGTCGTAAAATTGGTTTTTCAAAGTAATGTAATTGGTAGCCCAACGGCTGCGCAAATCGGCTAACTGGCCTAACTCATTAATGGTAATTTCGCCATTCACATAGCGCTCTTCCGATTGCTCATAAATGAATTGGGCCGATTCTTTGGCATTAGTAGCTTCTTTAATAAGGTCGCGCAACATAAAGAGACGACTGTAGGTTTCTTCTACCTCCTGGCGAATGGCTAATTCGGATTCCCTTTTCTTGGCGTTCTCACTAGCACTAGCGGCAAGGGCTGCTTTGGCGCGATCGCGTTGACCAAAAAAAGTACTGAGCGGAACGTACATGGTAACCCCGTAATTCCAGCCCGCTAAAGCCAAGCCTTGCTCTACCAAGGCATTACTACCCACGGTATAACTACCACCAAAGCGAATCCCTTCCATCCACTCTTTATTGAGAGAGGCCATATCGTATTCGAAAGAAAGTTGGCGTTGGCGGAAGTAATCGATGGTAGGCGAATTAGCCACTGCGGTATCGATCAACATTTGCAAGGGCGGTAAATAATCGGCCAAGTCGATGAT
Organism: Croceimicrobium sp.; assembly: GCA_965656185.1. Lineage (GTDB taxonomy): Bacteria > Bacteroidota > Bacteroidia > Flavobacteriales > Schleiferiaceae > Croceimicrobium. Next base: position 305,241 of record CBFHJH010000002.1, on the reverse strand, counting down.
CAGTGAGTCGAGATTGGTGGTGGTGTTCTCGGTCCTCCCGAAGGTTTGTGCTTCTAAGCCTAAGGCCGAGCACAGTAAGATCAGACAAGCAAAGTATTGTTTGATTCGGATCACACGTTTTCTTTTTGAAATAAAGCAGGAATAGTTCTAAGGATCAAGCGGATATCGTTCCAGAAGCTAAAGTTCTGGGCGTATTTATTATCGAGTCCCTTTCTTTCGTCTTCACTCATTTCACCGCCCCCTCTTTTCTCTACTTGCCATAAACCAGTGATACCGGCCGGGGCTAAAAAGCGCTGACTCCAATCGTCTGAAGTGAGTTGCTCCGCCTCATATAAGGGTAAGGGACGGTTTCCTACGATAGACATATCGCCTTTAAGGACATTGATAAGCTGAGGCAGCTCATCGATACTCGTATTACGAATGATCTTACCTACTTTAGTGATACGCGGGTCATTCTTGATCTTAATGAAGGTACCGGCCGATTGCTGTCTGCGCAATTCTTGGTACTCTTCTTCGGTCATTGGTTTACCGTCTTTATTGATCAATTGAGGAGTGGAACTTGAAACTTTCCGTTCCTTAGGCAGGTCATTTTGCTTTTTATTGGCCTCCTCGGCGTATTGGTTAAGGTGTTTCAAGTCTTTGATGCGCTGATCGGCATCGGTATACATCGAGCGTAATTTGTAGAAATCAAATACGCGGTAGCCGGTACCTACCCTTTTGGATTTATAGTAGACCTTCCCCTTCGATTCTAGGCGAATGGCGATCGCGGTTAGGATCAATATGGGGGATATCATTAAGAGGGCAAAGCCCGCCACTACGATGTCAAAAATTCTTTTGGCTAGCGGAATACGGTATTCCACCTTGGTTTTAGCCCTAAATTGATTGAGCCGCCAATCGAGCATTCCTTTGTAAAAGTCGACCTTATTGGTGAGCGTTTCCAGTTGTTCGCGGTTCCATACTACCTCCATGATACCACGGGAAAGTAATTTTTCCCTTTCACCGTAAGGAAGTTTGTCGCCCAGAAGGACAAAAGGAATGATCTTCTCATTGAGCATATCGCGGTATCTTTCAAAGATATCCTCTCCGCGCAGACCTTTAAGCTTAGTTTCGGCCACCACTAGCTCGACATCATCGAGCTGGTCCAATAGGTTGTAGAAACCCACCACATTGAGCACTTGAACCACATTCTCCTCGAATTTAGCCCGCAAGATCTCGCCCACTTCTTCAGTCTCACCAATGAAAATAATCTTTTTCACCCTTTGAGTCTTATCAGGTTATCGATACGCAGGCGCAATTCTTCCGGATTAAAAGGCTTGATCAAATAATCATTAGCCCCTAGTTTTAGGCATTTGATCCGCTCAGTACTACTTTCTTCACCGGAGAGCACGATGAGCGGTACATCGTAAAAAAAGCCACTTTCACGTATTCTCTGGATATACTCAAAGCCATCGATTTCCGGCATATTGAGATCGGCCACCACCAGGTCAGGAATATTTCCAGAATACATCCATTCCAGCGCCTCTTTGCCGTTTTCTAGGGCCACCACCTCATAGCGATCTTTTAGGATCTGCTCCAGTAGTTTTAACATGATCGGTTGATCGTCGATCACCAATACCTCTTCGCGCTTCTTGTATTCCATTAGCGTTGGTTTAACTGCTCGAAGGCCACTTTAAGTTCGGCCTCTACCTTGGCCAGGGTTTGATCCATTTCGGGACCAGACTGAGAATTCTTTCCCATTTGTTCCAAGTCGCGGATATCTTGCACGATAGCCTGGATACCAAACATATCTACATTAGGCTTGATCTTGTGTGCGATCGCCCCTAAGGTGGGCCAATCACCGTTGGCATGGGCCTTTTTCATTTCCTCAAGCTGCCCTGGGGTGTGCTCCAAGAAAGTAGCCACCATCATGGTAACAAACTCGGCATCTCCACCGCCAAGTTCCTCAAGTTGGGCTAAGTCATAAACATTATCTGACATGGGGAGGGATTTAATTAATATTCGTTCCTATTTAGTTGGAAGCTTTTCCCAGTTCATCTTCAAGGTCTTCAGCAAAGAATTCGCAATTGGGCCTGAAGAAAGCTTCAGTACTAAATTATCCAATTCAGCGCGAATCACCTTACAAAATGCTCCTTTTCCCCGAGAGACTAGATCAATGCCAAAAAAGACTCGGACCTAAAGTCATCTCAAGCTTGCACCAGGAAGCTTCAAAGCCCATTAAAGGCTTAAAATCAAATTTAGCTGATTATCTGCATAGACCTAGGCTTAAGGCCTGATCATTAGGAAGACTTTCTCACAAGCTTTTTAACAAATCGCTCAATTTCCTTGAGGCCGAGAGCAAACCAATGCAAGAAACGAATGGGCACCACATCGCGGATATAGCGGTAGCCGAGGAAGGTACCGATACCAAAATTCAGAATGGAAACAGCCGCTACCAGCAAAAGGTCTTCGTAGAGGTACAGCACTATGATGTCGCCGATCACATTAAGCACCAACATAGACACCACCTTCAACATATTCACCTGTGGGCGATCCAATACGTCGAGGGCCACGCCAGCGTAGCGATCGAGGCTAGTAAAGGCCATGAACACCGCGAATAAGCGCAAGAGATTGGCTGCCTCGGTATTGGCATAGGCCTCCCCTCCCAAAAGAGTTACCAGCGGCTCGGCAAAAATAAAAGTTGCAATGGCCATAGGCAGCAAGAGCACAAAGGCAAAGCCATTAGCGGTGCCAAATTCGATAATGAATTTTTCTGCTTTCCCATTCTTATGGGTGCGCACTAAAGCAGGGTAGGAAAAGCTTACCAAGGCCCTAAGCGGTATATCGATCAAATTGACCAGTCGCTGCGGTACTTGATACAAGGCCACCCCTTCCGGCCCCAAGAAAATACGGATCAAGAAATCATCGCTACTACGCGATAGGGTGCTACCAATTAAGGTCCCCATGCTGTATTTACCAAAATTGATCAGGCTCTTATAGACCTTATGACTATGCTCTCGAATATGCTCGAAGCCGGCCCAACCTCGGGTAATCGAAATAACCGAGGGCACCGCGTTTCCAACCAGATAAGCGATCATCATAAACCAGATACCATAGTCCAGTAAATAGACTGCCAATACGCCCAGAAAATACATCAATCGATCTAAAAAACGCAGGCGTAAAAGCCGGTCGAAACGTAAGTCGGCATTCTGCACATAAGAAGCGATATTATTGGGCATGGTGATAAAAGCGAAGAGCGGGGTAAAGACCAAATAGAGCAAGAACTCTTCGGTTTGATAATACCAGTATAATGCGCCCATCACCAAGCTAAAGGGAATCACAAAAATAAGGGTGCTCACGATAGACAATCGCCAGGCACCGCCCATAACCAAAGCCCTTTCCTCCGGCACCTCCGTTTCGGCTAGTTGCTTGATGACCGGTTTACCTACCAGACCGCTTTTGATCATGGTAAAGGTGGTGACTATAGCCAAATAAACCCCAAGGATCCCGAAGTCCTCTTTACTTAAGGAACGTGCCATTAAGGCAAAGATCAATATCCCAAAGACCGCTCCAGAAATAGAGCTAGCCATAGAGAGGAACTTTTGCTGTTTAAATATTGATGCCATTAGAGCCAATGACTAAGGTCGCGGTCGAGAAGTTTGGCCAATGCCTCAATGTCTTCACGATAGATCTGGTCCACCACCTGCTTGCGAAAGTCTGTTGCCACCGAAGGTTTATCCAAATTCTTATTGCGCATAATATTCAGGAAACGATTGGCCCAAACGCTATTCTTCAAATAACGGTGCAGGCCAGGCAGAAAGCGTTTTAAAAACAAGATCGGGCCGCTATTTTGTCCTACCAGAGCATCGACCGACTTATTCTTCACCTCCCCACTTTTGTTGTAAACGATATCCGTCGCCACTTTTACATTGGGATCTATTCCGAGAAACTCGAAGGTATCTTTTAGTACCCTATCCGTATCCTGAGTAAACTCTTCGTAGAGGAAGATCTTGATATTTTCTTTCGGGAAGTTTTCAAAGAAGGGTTTAAGCTTCTGGTAATAAAAACCTTCATTCACCAAATCGGGGCGTTTCCACCAAACCGAATTACGATTAAAAACTTCATCGAGAGAACCCCCTTCCGGTATTTCATTTTCCCTTACCAGGTGGAAATAACGCGAATGCAAGCGCTCGGCCGGATGGCGTAAAATGGCAATCAGTTTTGCATCTGGCACATAATGCTTGATCCGTTCCCAACTGTGGTCGTGACTAATGTAGGTATTGGAGACCTCCCCTAATAACTGATCGGGTTTAGCCCCCTCGAAGAGTTTGTAATACTCATCGATGGTAAGTACCGATTCGTTGTAGTAATCGATCGAACTTTGGGTGTCGTAGATCGAGGGATCTAAAGTCTCAAAGGCGAAGAAATTGGGCTCCTTGCGGGTAGCCATAAAGATCTTAGGATGCTCTTTGAGGTATTCGTTTAAAGACGTGGTGCCGGACTTACCGGCGCCGATGATCACGAAATCGGGAAGGCGCTTGGTTGACATAGTTTTACTTTGCTCGCTAAAATTAAGGATTATATGTAATCCCCGCTCCTTAATTTATTTCTAAAGCTTTCCATTTTAAAGCTTGGCCTAAGCTATAAATTCGAGCTATCTTTGAGCTAGACCGAGCCAATACTATGAAGGGACAAGATTTTATCATCATGGGAAACCAGCCTTGGGATGTTCCTATAGGCAGTAATTGTAAAAATATCGCCGAGGTAATTGCCCGCGATAACCGAGTAATTTATGTAAATCGTCCGCTCGACCAGATCACCTGGTGGAAGAATGCGCCAGAAAACAAAGATTTCATCGCGCGAAGACAGGCGGTGCGGAAGGGAAAGGCCGAGCCGATCACCCATATCAAAGATGGTTTATATACACTCGATCCCCGCGTTCTTCTACCTTCGATCAATTGGCTGCCAGACGGAGCGGTTTACGATTGGTTCTTAAAGCGATTGAATCGGCAGATCTTTGATGAGATCAATTGGGCGGTGCAGAAAATGAATTTTAAGGACTTTTATTTCTTCAACGACAGTGAAATGTTTCAGGCCTTTCACGCCGATCAAATGTTGGAGGCGAAGCTCAAAATCTATTATTCGCGCGATAACCTTGTCTCGACCGGTTACTTTAAAAAGCACGGAGCACGACTAGAACCTCAACTAATTGCCAAGTATGATATGGCCGTGGCTAATTCTTTATTCTTAAAAGATTATTGCGCACAGTATAATGAAGCTAGCTTTTACGTGGGGCAAGGCTGTGACCTGCGCATCTTCGATCCAACTATCGAGCATCCGCTCCCCGAAGATTGTAAGGGCATCGCCAAACCGATCGTAGGCTACATCGGAGCCTTATTAAAAGCCCGATTGGACATCCCGCTTTTAGAAGAATTGGCAGCGGCACGGCCGGATTGGTCATTTGTGATGGTAGGGCCTGAAGATGAACATTTTAAAGCGAGTAAATTACATCAATTGGATCATGTACACTTCTTAGGATCTAAAAAGCCCGAGGAATTAGGCCAATACCTAAGCAGTTTCGACGTAGCACTCAATCCGCAGGAAGTGAATGAATTGACCATCGGTAATTACCCCCGTAAGATCGATGAATATTTAGCGATGGGGAAACCTACCGTGGCCACCCCTACCCGAGCGATGGAGATCTTTAAAGACCACGTTTACCTCGAAGAAGGTGCTAGTGGCTATGAAGCCGGCATCGAAAAAGGCCTAGCAAGCATCGGCGACCCAGCCGTGTTTGAGCAACGCGTGAGCTTTGCCCAATCACATTCTTGGGAGAATAGTGTGGCGGAAATCTTTAGAGCGATCGAAAAAGTTGAGTCTAAATAGGTCCTAATTAAGAATGTTGATCCGGTAACTACGCTGGAACTGGTCTTTATTGATCACCAGTTGATAGATACCACTCGGATAAGATCCAGCGCGAATTTCAAAGTGATCGCCACTGAGACTACCACTCTCTAAAACCCGACCTTGAAGATCCATCAGGCGGAAAGCCGAAGACTCTAGCTCTGGCGACCAAAAACTCAAATTCAATTGGTTTTGACCGCGCTCCAAAATAGTAGGGAAAACCTCCAAGTTTCGTAAAAGCCCGTAAGAAGCCAAACCTACATTGGCGGGAAGCATCGCTACCCTCACATTGGTCACTTGTCCGGCGCTAATGCTCACGCTTAGGGTATCGTTGCGATAACCCAACTTAGAGCAGACCATAGTATAGCTACCTGAAGCCGCTTGACCTTCTTTGTAATTACCGAAGATATTGGTCTTGCCTGAGATATCGGAATTAAGCAATTCTACATCGGCATTGATCAAGGTTTGTTGATTGAGAGAGTCAACTACCGTTACATTTACAAAAGAAGCTCGGGTGTAATCGCTGCTCAATACGAAAAGACCACGTTGGCGATCGGTAGCTAAAATATTGCCACTAGGCAAATAGGGATAAGCACCCCAGCAGCCGCCAAATCCACCACCGGTATCGAAGGAAGTATCGTAATAACCCGTTTCTACCATGTAACCCGGTTCGCTAACATCTAAGATCTGTAAGCCAGCGGTGTAATAACTATTTACTAAGAAATCGTTGTAGAAGTGCACATTATGAGGAATGACCGTATTCCCAAAGCTGGTGCGTAAGCGGTCTAATTCGGTAATATTATTGAAGTCGCTCACATCGTATTCGCCAATAAATGCGCCACTGCGCTCATCGGTGGTGAATACCCGCTGATTGTCGTCGCTAAACCAAATATTGTGGGTGAAGCTGTAAGGAGTTTGTTGCGTAAAGCTATAGGTAACAGGGCTCGCCGGATTACTAACATCTACCGCCACAAAGAAACCATCGTTTACCGCCGCACCCCAGAGGGTATCGCCACGGGCCACACCATCGTGCAGGTAGCGATCATTGAACATTCCTAGATAGGTAGGATCGGTAGGATCGGCATTGAGATCGAAGATCAATGCACCACCTTGTGCTACATTGGAACCGAACAAGTACAAATATCCTTGCTCATCGATGTAAATATTATGCGCTCTATCCAGGATCTGGGAGTTCCCATTAGGGGTTTGGATAAGTGGCGTACGGCGAAATACGGTTGGAAACTGATTATTGATGGTAGTCATATCCACAATGAAAATACCATCGGTCGTGCCATTGTACAGATCGTGTACGGTATAGGCATAATTCCCCCAAGTTTTCATATCGCGCCAGGTGGAACTAGCCCCAGAAAAGAAGTTCGTTTCGACCGGATTGCTAGGGTTGGTAACATCAACGATAGACAAACCATTCTGCACTCCTACTAAGGCGTACTCTTTGTTGTTGGTAGTGTCTACCCAGCCCCAAACATCATTAAGAGTTTGGGTATAGCCCAATCGCCCTAAAAGGTTTACATCAAGGCTATCTTGAGCTTTAAGGCCAGTTGCTAAGGCTATTATACTAATCCAAAGTAAGGGTAATTTGCCCGTCGCCTTCGTCGTTGTTAGAATCTTGTTCACTTTCATGCTTTTCTGATGATGCCTCATTTTCCCTAACCAGTTCCTCTTCGTCTTCATGTTCCTCCTCCAAAGGTTCTAGTGCATTAATCTTACGAATGGAATCGCGACTTAGTTGGTTTCCTTGCGCCTTCTCGCCCTTTACGGCGATAAAATCGCTCAGAACTACCTCTTCCGGATCTTTTTGTTTCCCTTTTATTTTTCGGAAAACGATCTCAATACGTGGTTGCGCGGCAATACTAACATATTCAAGCTTAGAATCTTCGTGTTCGCTGATAAATAATTCGGGGCGATCGATAGCTTCGGGCACAAAACGCTTCACAAAATGCTTCTGTTTATCCCCGTCGTAATATACGGCACTTACCGCTTTCTCCGAATTAAATTTCTCAATGAGCAGGTAATGGTCATCGAAGTGCACACTTAGATCGAAAGGAAGCAGTCGGTAATGACCCGACTCGCTAATTTCCAATATCTTATCCTCCCCCTTGAAAGCCCCTAAGAGGCGGCCACGACCGTCGACATTGAGTCGTTTTACGGTTTCATCGAACCAAATTTTACGAGCAGCTAAGGTAGACACCCCCTCCTCCTTCAGCTCGATCTTCTTGATGGGGTATTTGGTTACGGTATTTCCTTTAGCACCGCGACCTTTAATGGCTAATTCTGAGAAGTCGACTTCGAATTTGAGCTTCTTCAATCTTTGCAAGGCCCGCAGGTGGACCATGATCACTTCCGCCTCTCCGTTGGGGTTGGCGGTAAAATGCAATACTTCGGTGCCTTTGGTACCTCGGGTAAGATCATAGAGCTTATCACGAGTGATAGCGGTTACCTGGAAACGCTTCATGTACGAAGGTCCTTTAGATCCATCACGGTAGATCATATTGTAGGTCGTGCGCTTGTCGCCTTTCTTCCAAACTGCCACGTGGATAATATTCTTACCTACGTAAGTTTTTTGATCGACCTTAGTAACCATCATTTGGCCGTCTTTAAGGAAGACGATCAAATCATCGATATCGGAACAGTCGCAAATAAAGGTGTCTTTTTTCAAGCTGGTGCCGATAAACCCTTCCTCCAAGTTGGCATAAAGCTTCACATTGGCCATAGCTACCTTGGTAGCATCGATATCTTCAAATACGCGGATCTCCGTTTTACGATCACGTCCAGCGCCGTATTTCTTCTTAATGGCCGAATACCAAGCAATGGCATAATCTACCAAGTTATCGAGATGATTCTTCACCTCTTCGATATCCCCTTCTAGGGCCTCGATATTTGCGTCGGCCTTATCCTTATCGAATTTGGAAATGCGTTTAATGCGAATTTCGGTAAGGCGGATGATATCCCCCTCCGTAACATCACGCAATAAATGAGAGATATGGGGTTGTAATCCTAAACGAATATTTTCGATCACCGCCTCCCAGGTCTCTGCTTCCTCGATATCGCGGTAGATACGATTTTCGATAAATATTTTTTCCAGCGAGGCAAAGTGCCACTTTTCTTGCAGTTCGTTAAGCTCGAACTTTAACTCCGCCTTGAGTACTTCTACGGTATTCTCCACATTGCGGCGAAGGATCTCTTTAACCGATAAGAACTGCGGCGCATCATTTTCGATCACACAGCAAAGCGGTGCCACCGATACCTCACAATCGGTAAAGGCGTAGAGCGCATCGATCATTTTATCGGGTGATACCCCCGGTGGAAGATGCACCAAGATCTCTACTTTATCGGCGGTATTATCCTCGATCTTCTTTACTTTGATCTTGCCTTTATCGTTGGCTTTGAGGATGGAATCGATTAGACTACCGGTGGTAGTGGTGAATGGAATTTCCTCAACAACCAGGGTCTTCTTATCCAAAACATTAATGCGGGCTCTGAGTCGGATGCGACTACCTCTTAAGCCTTCATTGTACTGGGTGAAGTCAGCGATGCCTCCGGTGGGAAAATCGGGTAAGAGATCGAATTTCTGATTCTTAAGCACCTTAATAGAGGCATCCAATAACTCATTAAAGTTATGGGGCATGATCTTAGTGGAAAGTCCCACGGCGATACCCTCGACCCCCTGGGCCAATAGCAAGGGGAATTTTACCGGAAACTCTACCGGTTCGCGACCTCTACCATCGTAGCTGGCCTGCCATTCGGTAATCTTGGGGCTGTAGATCACTTCCAGGGCAAACTTCGAAAGACGGGCTTCGATGTAACGTGGCGCAGCGGCCGAGTCGCCGGTTAGCACGTTACCCCAGTTACCTTGAGCATCGATGAGCAGTTCCTTTTGTCCGAGCTGAACCAGGGCATCACCAATAGATGCGTCGCCATGTGGGTGGTATTTCATGGTTTGCCCGATCACATTGGCCACTTTATGGTAGCGCCCATCATCCATCTCCTTTAAGGCGTGGAGGATACGACGTTGTACCGGCTTCATTCCATCGCCTAATGTAGGCACGGCCCGCTCTAATATAACGTAGGAAGCATAGTCGAGGAAGTAATCCTCATACATGCCCGATACCCTAGTAATACTAGCACCTTGCTCTGGACTTTGCTCCTCGGCTTGTTCGCCGAGAGGCTCTTTATTTTCGTCTTCTGCCATCTTTTTCCGCTTGTGAATTTTTGGCTAATGAATTTTTCAATTTGCTAAGTTCGTTGCGCTTCACATAAGAGATCAGCACGCTGCGCTTTTTGTAACCACCATGCTTGGAGCTGATGTAGATCACCAAGCGGCGACGCAGCGGCCAGTTGATGATCTTATAATTATAGAGCTTCCGCTTTGGAAACTCATATCGCTTGTTAAAGCTGCGGATCAGGGGCGACCAAATGGGATCGGAAGTTAGGAAGTTCATCACCTCCCCTTCGCTATCGTATTTGAAAGTTACCGGCCCTCGGTACAGCAAATAAAGTAAGATGAGCAAGCCGCTCGCTCCAAACCACCACAAATCGTATTGCGCCCCTTTCATAAGGGCTAAAAAGAGGTAGATCAGAAGCGCCAAAATTCCCAGGGCAAAAAGCACCGAGTTTAACTTAGCGGCAGAGCTATCATTGATCTTCATTCAGCACTTCTTTTTCCTCATCTTCGGTAGGATCACGTTCTACTCGAAGGTTTTCGATAATAAACTCCTGTCTTTTTGGGGTATTCTTCCCCATGTAGAAGCTAAGGATCTCGTTAATGGTGGCGTCTTTATTGAGCATCACCGGATCTAACCTAATGTCCTCTCCAATAAAGTATTTAAACTCATCCGGAGAAATTTCACCCAGACCTTTAAAGCGAGTGATCTCTGCCTTTACCCCTAGTTTAAGAATAGCGGCCCGTTTTTCTTCTTCCGAATAACAGTAAATGGTTTCCTTCTTGTTCCGCACCCTAAACAAGGGGGTTTGCAGGATGAAAAGGTGTCCCTCTCGCACCAGTTCGGGGAAAAACTGCAAGAAGAAAGTGATCAATAAGAGTCTGATGTGCATGCCATCCACATCGGCATCGGTAGCTACCACTACATTATTGTAGCGAAGATTTTCCAGTCCGTCTTCGATATTAAGGGCCGCCTGCAAAAGGTTGAACTCCTCATTTTCATAAACCACTTTTTTAGTGAGGCCAAAGCAGTTGAGCGGCTTACCCTTTAGGCTAAACACCGCCTGGGTATTTACATTCCTCGATTTGGTAATGGAGCCACTGGCCGAATCTCCCTCGGTAATGAACAGGGTGGTATTCAGACGGTCTTCCGAATCTTTTTGGTCGTTATAATGCTTACGGCAGTCGCGCAGTTTACGATTGTGCAGGCTGGCTTTCTTTGCGCGTTCTCGCGCTAATTTCTTGATCCCGCTTAACTCCTTACGTTCTTTTTCGGCGCGGAGGATCTTGCGGTAGATCGCTTCCGCCACTTCCTCGTTGCGGTGTAAGAAGTTATCGAGTTTAGTTTTAATGAATTCATTTACAAAGGTTCGCACGGTGGGTCCTTCTGGCCCCATATCGTTAGAACCCAGTTTGGTTTTGGTCTGCGATTCGAAAACCGGTTCGATCACCTTAATGCTGATCGCCGCAACCACCGAGTCGCGAATATCGGCTGCATCGAAACTCTTATTGTAAAATTCGCGTAAGGTTTTTACCAAGGCTTCCCGCAGAGCGTTTTGGTGGGTACCCCCTTGCGTAGTATGCTGACCATTCACGAAGGAATAATACATATCGCTCTGACTGCGCTCACTGTGAGTTAAAGCGACTTCGATATCCTCACCTCTAAGATGAATGATGTCGTGCAAGATGGGATTATCGATCGCATCCTTTAGAAGGTCCTTCAAGCCATTTTCGCTGTGGATCTTTTCGCCGTTGAAAACTAAGGTAAGTCCAGGGTTCAGGTAGGCATAATTCCACAGCATTTTTTCGATATACTCGTTTACGAAACGGTAATTCTTAAAAACGCCATTATCGGGTTTGAAAACAACTTTGGTACCCTTGCGCAAGGAAGATTCCTTAATCTCTGCATCTTCGATAAGTTCGCCTTTTTCAAAGCGAGCCACTTTGGTTTTCCCATCACGCACCGATTGAACCGTGAAATAGTCGCTCAAAGCGTTCACCGCCTTGGCACCTACCCCGTTTAGACCGACCGATTTCTTAAAGGCCTTGGAGTCGTACTTGGCCCCGGTGTTGATCTTCGAAACTACGTCGACCACCTTTCCCAAGGGAATACCACGACCATAATCGCGCACCATTACCTCGCCATCACGGATCGCAATTTCTACCGTTTTACCGGCACCCATCACGAATTCATCGACGGAGTTATCCAAGACTTCCTTGAGTAGGATGTAGACTCCATCATCGGGAGCCGAGCCATCACCCAATTTACCGATATACATACCGGGTCTTAAACGAATATGCTCCTTCCAATCGAGAGAGCGAATATTGTCCTCGTTGTAATTAGTTTGTTCTACGGCCATGATAGAATTATGGATAAGCGCTAAAATTAGCGATAGCCGCGGAATTCAGAGGCTTGCCCCCTTTTTAGTTTTTCACAATTTATTAAGAAAACTAAACGTTGAAGCGGAAATGCATGACATCACCATCAGCCACCACATAATCCTTCCCTTCTACCTTTAGCTTACCAGCCTCACGCACCGCCGCTTCGGAGCCGAGATCGGCATAATCGGAATATTTGATCACCTCGGCGCGAATAAAACCTTTTTCAAAATCAGTATGAATCACTCCGGCCGCTTGGGGAGCAGTAAAACCTTTTTTAATGGTCCAAGCCCTTACCTCCTTTTCACCAGCGGTAAAATAGGTTTGCAAATTTAATAGTTGATAGGCCTTGCGAATCAAGCGGTTTACGCCTGGCTCAGTGAGCCCCAGGTCATCTAAAAACATCTGACGTTCTTCGTAAGACTCCAATTCATTAATATCGGCTTCGGTGGCCGCCGCCAGATGGATGACCTCAGCGCCTTCGCTTTGCGCCATCTCCTCCACTTTCTTTACCCATTCATTACCTTCTAGAGCAGCCGACTCATCTACATTACAAACGTAGAGCACCGGCTTATCGGTAAGAAACTGGATCTCCTGCAAAAGTTCGGCCTGATCCTCATTGCGCTCCATTGCGCGCACATTGGCACCGCTTTCCAAATGCTTCAAAAGTTCTTCGAGATAGCTCACCTTTAGCTGCTCCTCCTTATTGCCGGTTCGAGCAGCCTTGCGGTGTTTTTCGAGGCGTTTTTCTAAGGTTTCGAGATCCTTTAACTGCAATTCCGTATCGATGGTATCCTTATCTCGCAGGGGATCGATGGAACCATCTACATGGGTAATATTATCATTCTCAAAGCACCTTAAAACATGCATTATCGCGTTACACTCACGAATATTTCCCAAGAATTGGTTGCCCAAGCCTTCCCCTTTGGAAGCTCCTTTTACCAAGCCCGCAATATCTACGATCTCCACCGTTGCCGGCAAAACACGTTGCGGATTTACCAGCGACTCTAATTTCTCTAAACGAGGATCGGGTACACTAACCATCCCAACGTTAGGCTCAATGGTACAAAAGGGAAAGTTAGCCGATTGAGCTTTGGCATTAGACAAACAATTGAAAAGGGTTGATTTACCTACATTCGGCAATCCTACGATACCACACTTCATCTTGGAAATTTTTGAGGCGGCAAAGATAATCCTTTATGATTGGCTAAACGATAAAATGCAATCCCCTCTGCGCTTTTTCACATTTTTTCCACATCAAGCACGCCACTCCTCAGGGATTCGATAATTTTGCGCTTTCAATCTAGATTTAAATGGCTGATATCAAAGAACTTCAAGGTATTTGTTCCCAAACACGCAGGGATATTGTAAGAATGGTACACGCGGTACAATCCGGACATCCCGGTGGCAGCCTTGGTTGTACAGAGTTTTTCGTGGCATTATATCACCATATGATGGATTATAATGCCCAGGAATTTGACATGGACGGCAAAGGCGAAGATCTCTTCTTCCTTAGCAATGGTCATATCAGCCCGGTGTATTACAGTGTACTTAGTCGGGCCGGCTATTTTCCGGTTGATGAGCTCAACACTTTCCGAAAATTAGACACCCGTTTACAGGGGCATCCCACCACTCATGAAGGACTACCCGGTGTGCGTATAGCCAGCGGTTCATTAGGCCAAGGTATGTCGGTTGCGATTGGTGCAGCATTAAGCAAAAAGCTAAATGGCGACAGCAAAATGGTATACAGCCTGCACGGTGATGGCGAATTGCAAGAAGGTCAGATCTGGGAAGCAGCCTTATACGCAGCCGCCAATAAAGTAGATAATCTTATTTCTACCATCGACGCCAATGGACAGCAGATCGACGGGTCTACCGACGATGTTTTGGCTATGGGTAGTATCGAAGCCAAGTTCCAAGCCTTTGGCTGGGAAACTTTAAGTGTAGAGCAAGGCAATGATATTAGCGCTGTGATCAATGGTTTAGAAGAAGCCAAAGCCAAAAGTGGCAAGGGCAAACCGGTAGCGGTGATCCTCAAGACCGATATGGGCGCCGGGGTCGACTTTATGGCCGGAACCCACAAATGGCATGGCATCGCACCTAGTGATGATCAATTAGCCGATGCTCTTTCTCAATTGGAAGAAACTTTGGGCGATTATTGATTTGCGCAGATCTTGGCAAATATCTTTTCTTCTCCTTTTTGCCCTGAGCCTAGCCGCTCAGCCGCGCAATAAGGAGCCCGAACCGATCATTACCCGCATTCTTTTTGTGTTCGACGGTTCCCAGAGCATGTATGCGCGCTGGGAAAGTGGTCAGAAGATCGACGTAGCCCAAAGACTGATGTCTAATATGTTAGACAGTCTGAAGCGCATCGACAATGACAATTTAGAATTGGCGCTTAGGGTGTACGGTCATCAAAAGCCTGTACCACCCCAAGACTGTAATGACACGCGTTTAGAGATCCCATTTGGCAAGAACAATTACGCCAAGATCAAGCGAACCCTACGCTCCATCACCCCAAAGGGAACCACCCCCATTGCCCGATCCTTAGAGCGAGCCGCTTATGATTTCGGCCCCTGTGAGAACTGTCGCAATATCATTATCCTCATTACTGATGGTGTGGAAGCCTGCGACGAAGACCCCTGCGCCGCCTCACGACTCCTGCAACAAAGAGGCATCGCCTTAAAACCATTTGTAATCGGGATCGGCTTGGACAAAGAGTTTCAAAAAACCTTTGATTGTGTGGGCACCTATTTCGATGCCTCGGATGAGAAAACCTTTGAAACGGTACTGGGTATTGTGATCTCCCAAGCCTTGGATAATACTACGGCACAGATCAATTTATTAGATGGCAATGGCCTTCCTACCGAAACCGATCTAGCGATCACATTCTATGATCGGGTTAGTGGAAAGGTAAAGGATCAGATCATTCACACCTTAAATACCAAAGGGGTGCCCGATACCATATACCTCGATCCTTTGGTAAATTACGATATGACCGCGCATTCCATTCCGGAGCGCCATAAAAAGGATATCAGCATTTCGGCCGGCGCGCACAATGTAATTGGTTTGGACCTCGCCAGCGGAAATTTAAGGCTGAGCAATCCGCAACGCGGCGGAGGTGGCGATCTGCAAGCCTTGATTTACGAAGATGGAGCGGAAAGACCGGTCCATGTTCAAAACTTCAACAGCAGCCAGCGTTACCTAGCGGGCAAATATGATCTGGAGATATTAAGCTTACCGCGTATCTTCTTGGAAGACGTAGAGGTCGAAGCCGGACAAACCACGCAGATCGCGATTGCCCCGCCCGGGGTAGTTAATTTTCAAAGCAGTGCGCCGGGTTATGGCTCAGTGCTAAAGTTCAACGAGGACAATCAATTAGAGTGGGTTTGCGACCTTGATCCCAAGCGCGCTCGACAGAGTATAAATTTACAACCCGGCACCTATCGGGTGGTATTCAGAGTAAAATCTTCACAGTTAAGTCTATATTCGGTCGAAGAGGAATTTACCGTTAATTCCGGAACGACCACCATTGTTAAATTGAATTAAGATGAAAAAGTACATCGACCAAGGAGCCAAAGATACCCGCTCAGGATTTGGAGCCGGACTCAGTGAATTGGGGGAAAGTAATCCCAATGTAGTGGCCCTTTGCGCCGACCTTACCGGATCTTTGAAAATGAATGCTTTCGCGGATGCGCATCCCGATCGCTTTTATCAGGTGGGTATTGCCGAAGCTAATATGATGGGCATTGCCGCGGGCTTAACCATTGGCGGAAAGATTCCTTTTACCGGGACTTTTGCCAATTTCTCCACCGGTCGAGTATACGATCAAATTCGCCAGTCTATTGCCTACTCTGGTAAAAATGTAAAGATCTGTGCGAGCCACGCCGGCTTAACCTTAGGCGAAGATGGAGCCACGCATCAAATTCTAGAGGATATCGGATTGATGAAAATGCTTCCCGGAATGACGGTGATAAACCCCTGTGACTTCAATCAGACCAAGGCAGCCACCATTGCCATAGCCGAACACGAAGGGCCAGTTTACTTACGTTTCGGACGTCCGAAAGTAGCCAACTTCACCCCCGCCGATCAAAAGTTTGAAATTGGTAAGGCCCTTAAACTGCAAGAAGGTAGCGATGTTACCATTGCAGCTACTGGACACTTGGTATGGAAAGCCCTCGAAGCGGCAGAGATCCTAGCCGAAAAAGGCATTAGTGCCGAAGTACTGAACTTCCACACCATTAAACCCCTGGATGAGGCTTCTTTATTAGAGTCTACCGGTAAGACCGGATGTTTGGTTTCGGCCGAAGAGCATCAAATGGCGGGTGGTTTAGGCGAAAGCTTAGCTGGAGCCTTAATACGCACTAAGCCTTGTCCGCAAGAATTCGTGGCGGTAAACGATAGTTTTGGAGAAAGCGGTAAACCAGAAGAATTATTAGAGAAGTACGGTTTGAGCACGGCCAATATCGTTGCGGCCGCCGAAAAAGCAATCAGCCGAAAAGGCTAACCTCTAAACGACATAAGAGTACCATTGCTCGAAACAAGGCCTCTCTAATCCGAGAGGCCTTTTTACTTTAGTAATATGAAGAGGATCGCCCTAATAATCATCGCTTTGATCTGGAGTCTAAAAGGCCAAGCCCAAAGCGATAGCACCCTTAGCGATAGCAGTGAGCTAGAGCCAGATGTGGTTATGATTTCCAACAATGCCGACTCGGCTTTTACGCAAGCCCGTGAATTGGCCTTTAAGAAAGAGTACAAGACATCGCGTAAGGTTCTGGACCTATTGCTCTTGAACAATCCGGAAAACTACCAGTACAAGCTTTTTAAGGCCCGTACCTATATGTGGGAGGGAGAGCACCAGGCGGCGCGGGAGAATATCGAGTATTTGATCTCTGAAGACACCACGCTCTATGAGCCCTACGAAATGCGCGTCCTCAACGAACTTTACGATAAAGACTACGAAATCTGCGTACGCCATTGTAATGATGGGATCCAACGCTTCCCGAAGCAAAATGAATTCTTTTACGTGCAAAAGGCACAGGCTTTAACCAGCGCCAATGAATATCACGACGCCTTGGACGCCGCCAATGAGGCGGAGGAAAAATTCCCGGAAAACAACGAAGTTCAGCAGCTTAAAACCTTTTTGCTCAACCAGCTCATTGTAGATGGTGTTGCGGTGGGAGCCTTCATGGACTACTTCACCAAGAACTATAATCCCTGGCTTTATGGCTTTGTTCAGGTTGGCCGGCAGACCAATCTGGGGGCCTTTATCGCCCGGGTAAATATGGCCGAACGCTTTCAAGAAGGTCAGCCCTCCTTTGGGGTGCAAGGTGAGATCGATGCTTACCCTCGAATAGGCCGAAAGTCTTACGGGTATTTAAACGTAGGCTACTCCCCTTCTCAGATCTATCCCAATTTCCGCTTTGGTGCCGAAGTTTACACTATGGTGGGAAATACTAGCCTTGAAGCCAGCCTAGGGATGCGCTACTTGGACTTCCTCACCAACCAAGTGTTGATGTATACCGGTTCGCTGGGCTATTATTGGAAAGATAATTACGCGCAATTTCGCCCCTTTTTGATCCAAGACAATACCTATGCCCAAAAAGGCTTTGGACTTACCTTTAATTTCTTGTATCGGAAGTTTATCCAGGGAAAGGGCGATTTCTTTCAGGTAAACTTTGGTTTTGGGGAAGTACCCGATGATCGTGTACTCTTTCTTACCAATGGTTTCGATATTACCGACTACCGGCTGTATAATCAGAATCTAGGCTTTGCCTATCAACGGATCGCCAATGACAACTGGTATACCCGTTTCGATCTTATTCTTACCCGCCAAGAAAATTTTAGTGTGCCCGACGATTACCTACAAATCGTTACGGTGGGCCTTACGGTGGGCTATCGCTTCTAAGCACTCTTTTTATTGAAATAAGGCCTGTTCCTAATGAAGACCTTGACGGAGCAGTCAAGACCGAATTATCGCTTCTCATCTTAGCAATTAGTCCAAGCCTCATTAAATGAGTCAGCAGTTTTTATTTAACGAGCATAAAAAAAGGCGTCCCGAAGGACGCCTTTCTCATTCTATCTATCACAATAATCTCTAAAGAGAAGTTTTTAGTTTCTGCGGGCGAAATAAACCCCACCTTTTTGTGGATTTGTGCCTGATGCATCTGCACCACCTACAGCGATCGCGATATTATTAGAAAGATAAGTGGATACATCTTTCACGTTAAATGAAGGAGCCGCTAAAGGCACTGAAGTAGGGGGGACAAAAGTTGCGATTGGATCATAAGCATTGACCAAAGCACCACCAGGATAACCATTTGCCGCTAGCATATGCAAACCTTGGTCGGCTGCTGCCACATAAATGATTCGAGCGGAATGATCATAGGCTAAGGACAAAGCGGTATGCATTATTCCAGGAACTGGTGTAGGTGACCCGTTCGTTCCGTCAAATAGAACACATTTATCTTTACCTAGTGCTACAAGAATATCCGTACTGGTAACATTCCCGTTCACATCATAGCTAGCAGGTACGAAACAAGCTCCATTGCGTTCTAAATCATTTGAACTTACGTTCGAACCAATATAAAATGACTCATTGTTGGACACCATACTTAAAGCGTTCGAAGAATTGGCATTATAATAGATATGATGGTCGCTATGTGAAGTTCTCCAAACTACAGCGTACTCCGCACTGGCTGGACTAGAATTAAATGGATCCGCTTCAATAATAACACCGTCCTCCACTGAAAATGCTTCAGAAACATTATCTAGAGAAGAGTTGGTCTTATAAATACCACCTGCATTAGGTGTTGCTCCGCCTGATCCATCGCCTGTTACAACATAAAGCTGTCCACCGGCTGAGATGATATCATTCGCGCCAAAACCAGGTAATGGAAGCTCGTCATACTGGCTTACATCAAATTGATTATTAATGTAATTAAAATGCAACTTACCAACAATTGCACCGCGGTGGCCATTTAAGACATAACCTGAAGTTCCAGGGCTACGTTGTCCTACAACGAATATTTCATAAAAACCAGTCAAACTATTCTTAGATACGTGAAGCTCATGAAAATCGGTATCGTCGAATTCGGCAACACTGATATAGTCATAAGTTTGGGTACCACCATTGTAACGGTAACATGATACAGCACCACCGTATACCTCATCTTCTAAGTGCCAGGTAACGAATAAGAAATCGTCTACCGGGAAAACGGCCGTAGCTTGCGCTAGGTTAGAAGTACCGGTAACCAAACCTGTATTCGTCTCTAAGGTGTAGTCTAGATTGGGGGGACCTTCGGCAAAAGTCTGGTAAGTGTAACTGAAGTTAGTCGCCATATTTTTTCCGCTCACCGTAATAGTCTCATTCATTGGGTGAATTTCACCGCTAATTTCAGAGCCAGAACGAACGGTATATCGCTCGCCATTCGAAGGAGCCTCTTGGCTCACTTCGCGGTTACAAGAAGCTAGAGTAGCTCCCGCAACCAAAAGGATTGCTAATTTTTTCATTATAGATTGGGTAATAGATTAAAAGTCTCTTTGAACGAAATAAACACCACCTTCACCAGTTGCGATGGCCATTTGTTGAGTGCCGTTAGGCGCACCAAACAAGGATACCTCTTTCACAACGTATTGGTTAGGTAAAGAAGGAACCGGAGTAGTACCACTTAAATAAGGGGTAGGATCGGCCGGTAAGCCTACACCAGTTAATGGCATGAATTTGCCAATAAGGTCGCCTGCACCGTAAAGTACGCCACCATTATAACCATCACTAGCTACCAGCGATAAACCGCCACTTGCCGCACAATAGTAAATTACTTCACTAATGCTATCGAAAGCTACGTTAGTACAGTAACCGTGATTAGCGAGGAACTCTGGATAAGTAGGTACATTGGTATCGAATGGCTTAGCGCTAAACAATCCCCAGTCGCCAGCGGCGATCAAAAGGTTTGCCTGATCCAATGGGCTTGCATCATCCTGGGCCCAGGCTAAACCTAAACGCTCTAAAGGAGTGATGGTTGGAATGTTACCATTGATATTAAGAATACCGGCATCTTGCGCTGCGCTTAGGCCCATTTTGTCTACCACAGCTGAAGTTGCTTCACTGCGGTGAATGCTAAAGTTAGAGGCACCTAAAGAACTTAAGTTATTAGCTACATCGAACTGGGTATTTACCCGTAAGCGCGAGCTGGTCCATTTTTCCATTACAGAAATAGTTGCGCTAGAAGCAGAAGCTCCCGGAGCAATGGCGATCGCTTGGTAATCGTCGTTATTGGAATTACCATAAGCCTCAGATACGATATTTAAGCGGTAGTCGGTTTTGTATACCCCACCTTCTTCGCTCGAAGAGGAGGTAGAAGAGCCAATACCATTACCAGTAGTAATGTAGTAAGAACCGGCGGCCGCTACAATGTCGGTAGCAGCAGCACCCGGTAATGGCAATTGGGTAAAGCTGTTGTCGTTAAATTGGTCGGTAATGTAATTATAGTCTAAACGAGTAACTACTGCTCCGCCGTGACCGCTTAAAAGGTAACCCGAAGAAGAAGGATCGCGCTGACCCACCATAAATACTTCGTAGTGACCAGTATTGAGGTTTAAGTTAGTCTCTAGCTCGTAATATTCAGTTTGGCTGAATACGCGTTGGTCTTGGTAAACGTATTTGTTACCATCCCATTTGTAGGCCGAGATCGCACCAGAACGGGTTTCTAGGTTTGCACCGGTACTACCATTGTAATGCCAAGTTACGAATACCACATCGCGAATCGCTTTACTGGCAGTGGCACTTAGCCATACATTGTTTCCGTTTACACCCTGACCAATGGGTGGAGTGCCGTAATTCTTATAGGTGTAAGAAAGACTAGCTCCTTTACCAGAAATCGTAAAGCTCTGGTTTAGGTCCATCATAGGGGGTTCATAATTGAGCTGAACGATGTCACTCGCTTCGGTCCCTGCCGGGCCGCTCATTTCATCAGTCTTGCTACAGCCTACGATAAGTAGCGCTGCGGCTAAACTGGCAAAAACTGACTTTTTCATCATAGATAGAATTTGGATTATTTGTGAGTCTAAAAAAATACCCCCTCACAATTTTATCCTTTCGAATTTCATAGTCCACAGGCCTCTACCCCCGTGTTAATGATGATTCTCTAAATGTTATTTTTCTTTACGAAGTACACTCCCGCGTCGCCGGTAGCGATAGCGATATAATCTGACCAGTAAACCGATACATCTTTCACATTAAATGAAGAAGGTAAACCGGAACCAGTTGGTGGAACGAAGTAACCTACCACATCGAAAGTATTGATCAATACTCCTCCTGGATAACCATTTCCGGCGATTACCGGTAAACCGTTATCTGAGGCAGCACAGTAGATCACCTTCGCGGCATCATCGTAAGCCACACCTAAGGCACTGTAGGCGCCATCATCAACCGTATCGATAAAACCAGTGCTTGCACCAGCAGTTACCGCGTAAAACAAACCGTTTCTACCGGCAGCTACTAATAAGGTATCACTGCTCATATAAGCTAAACCTTGACGTTCGAAATCGATCGCCTGAGTAATTTGGCTCCCTGAAGTAGTGAAAGAACTTGGCCAGAAACCGTTGGTTACGGTGCTGGCTGAGTTCATCCCAGTGTGTAGGGTAAGGCTCAAAGAACTCCCGCGTTCAAGAACGGAATAGTCTACATTAGAAGGACTAGCGGTAAAAGGATCGAAAGCGATCATTTCGCCGTCGGTCAAACTAGCCGCTTCACTAACATTGGTTAGATTGTAATCTACTACGTATAGACCACCATTTTGCAAACCAGCGCCTCCGCCCTGACCATTGCCTGTAACGATGTAATACTTGCCACCTGAAGTTATGATGCCATTAGCTCCATAACTTGGTAAAGGCAATTCCTTGTAGGTAGTAGAAGATTCGAATTGATCGGTAATGTAGTTGTACAGGATCTTTCCTACGATGGCGCCATTGTGACTATTTAAGGTATAGCCTGATGTGCTGCTAGGACGCTGCCCTACGACAAAGACCTCATAATGACCACTGGCAGGGTTGCGCACAGCGGTTGCTTCATGGAAATCGGTATCATCGAAAGTGATAACCGAAGTATATTCATACGTATCAGTAGCAGGGTTTAGCTTGTAAGCTGAAACGGCGCCACCATAATTAGCTCCCTCAATATGCCAGGTAACGAATACAACGTCGTTTACCGCACTTACACTAGTAGCGGCGGTTGCCGTAGAAACACCTAGATAGGTGCCCGTTACATCATCCCAAGGATTTACGTTAGGAGGAGTAGCGTAATTCTTGTATACGTACTCTAATCCTGCCGCGGCCTTTGGATTTAACTGGAAGGAACTATTTAAGTTTAAGAGTTGTCCGTTTAGATCGGTGCCGGAAACAACACTAATGCGGCTATCCTCCGGATTGGTGGGCACTTCCTGATCGGGATCGCTAGTGTCTCTGTTACAAGCAGTTAGGCTAAATAAGCCTGCAACTGCTACGGTTATTAGTCTTTTCATGGGTAGTAGATATGGAGCAAATATAGTATTATTTATACTAAAAATGAAAGATGATTATTTTTCTTTACACTAGTTTTCAGCAAATTAGACATACCAGTTTTCTCTTACCTTTCTCCCTTCCATTGAAAATATTACATTCTCTCGATTAAACCTTTTGCTATCCCTGTATTCTAAAGGTTAACTTAGAGCAATGCAAGAGCCCGAGCACTGGAAAAACCTTTTACGTCGTGGTCAGTATGAGCAACTTTTCTCTGAAATGGTGGATCAATTCAGCGAAAGCTTGTACTGGCACACAAGGAGCATTGTGCTGCGGCACGATTGGGCAGATGATGGTCTACAGGAAACCTTTATCAAAGCCTGGAAGGCCTTACCCAAGTTTCGAGGCGAAGCCCAATTCTATACTTGGATGTACCGCATTGCTACCCGTGAGGCCCTTGCGATATTAAAGAAAGAACAGCGATTGCAGATCGGGAGCGATTTTTTGAACTATCAACTGAGCTCCGACCCCTATTTTGATGGCGACGAGGCTTTGGAAGCGCTCTTGCTAGCGGTGGCAGAATTACCAGAGCGGCAGCAAACCGTATTTAAACTAAAATATTTTCAAGACTTGAGTTTTAAAGAAATCAGCGCCGCTTTGGAAGTTAGTGTTGGAGCGCTCAAAGCCTCCTATCATCATGCCAATGAAAAAATAAAGAGCCAATTAAACCTTAAGCCCTAAATAGAGTCTAATAAATGTGATGGAAGAAAAAGGATTTAAAATACCAGAAGCTTATTTCGAGGCCAAAAAAAAACAGCTCAAGGAAATAGCGGCCGGGGAAGAAAAAGCAGGGCATCGCTTGCGCTATTTATATTGGTTTGCCGGAGCGGCTGCTTTGGTCCTCATTTTCATTCAAGTTATTTTAAGCGAGCCGGCTGACACTGCGAGCGACCTGCAATCGATCAGTGCAGAGGTGTTGCAAGACTACCTTAGTGAAGATCCACTCGCCATTTATCCAGAAAGCTTCATTAGCCTTGATAGCAATACCGAGGCCAATGTTTTAGATAATATTGACTTAGAAAGCATTGAATCCTACTTAGAAAACAACAGTCATGAATACCTCTAAATTCTTTATCGCCCTCTTGCTTTGCGGAATGGGCTTTAATCTATTGGCACAGCCACATGATTTTAAACGAATCGAATCGCTCAAGACCAAATACATTACCGATGAACTGGACCTAAACCCAGAGGAAGCACAAAAATTTTGGCCCATTTACAATAGTTACCGCAAGGATCTCGACGCCATCCACGACCGACGTCAAGCGGAGTTTAAAAGGGCAGAGATGGCCCGTAATTGGGAGGAGAAAAGTGATGAAGAGATCTGGGAGTTCACCAAACAAGAGCTTGAAGATCAGAAGAAAATAGCAGAAGTAAAGCGCGAGTACCTCGATCGGTTTGCTCAAGCGGTAGGGCAACGAAAAGCGGCCAGCTATTACCGACTTGAGGTACAGTTTCACCGCAGGCTGATGCAGGAGCTTGGAAAAAGACGTAGGCCCCGACCTTAAATTTTTTCATTTTTTTTCAGCGCATAAGTCCAGCAATTATTACATTTGCCGACCCAAAAACATGGTGATTGTAGCTCAGCTGGTTAGAGCGCCGGATTGTGGTTCCGGAGGTCGCGGGTTCGAACCCCGTCTTTCACCCTAGAGGCCATCGACTTTCTACAGTTAATGGCCTTTTTTTATTTCTTTGCTTAAAAGCTGTATCACGAAAGCTATCCTTCATATTGCCAGTTGGTATCCCAATCCACAAGACCCACGATTAGGCAACTTCGTGGAACAGCATTTATTGGCCTTAAAAGCGCAAGGTGAATCGATCTGCCTTTTATCGGCTTTTCCCGGAAGCCGGCCGGAGATCATTTACAAAGCCAAACCCTTCCCGCAAGTTCAGGTATTATATCGTAAACGCGGACCTGTTCTCAGTCATTACCTTGCTTTAAAACGAGGTTTTTCTTTTCTCCAAGAACAAGGTTTTGAATTGGACTTCGCTCATCTCCACGTTTGTCACCCCTCAGGAATCGCATTTTTAGGCTTCCTTCGAAAAATGCCATTTGTGATCAGTGAGCATTACTCAGGTTATCAAGTAATACGCCAGCACGAATGGTCAAAAGTAAGTCAGCGCATAGCCCGACGTACTTTCAATAAAGCCAGAGTAGTAGCTCCCGTCTCAGAAGCCTTGGGAAATAGTTTACGTGACTTTGGCGTGAAAAGTACTATTGAAGCGATAGGCAATGCGGTAGACCCCGAGGTCTTTCAATACCAAGCACCCGAAGGAGCTGAAGAGTTCCGATTCCTGCATATCTCAAGCCTGCAGGAACACACCAAGAATATTAGTGGCATCGTAAATGCTTTTGCCGCTTTCGCGGAAGAGCAGCAAGCAGTAAAACTGGTTATTGGGGGCGATGGAGACCGTCTTGAACTTCGCTCAGCGCTTGAGGCCAAGCTGAGCCCTGATAAATACGAGATCTTAGCAACGATGAATCCTCAGGAAGTTGCAGAAGAAATGCGGAAAAGCCAGGCCTTTTTGCTCTTTAGTAATGTAGAGAATCAACCAGTGGTACTATTAGAAAGCCTTTGTATAGGGCGTCCGGTAATTGCCAGCAATGTGGGCGGTATTTCGGAGGTGATCGACGAGCAAAACGGAATTTTAGTAGAAGCAGGAAATCAAAATGCCTTGGGTAACGCAATGGTAAAAATGATGGAAGACTATGCCCGATATGATCTAGCGAAAATTTCCCAAGCGGCCCAGCAGAGGCATTCGTACCGGGCCATTGCGCAAAGATTTAAAGCGCTATATGCTAGCGTACGCCCTTAAGGCTATTTAAATTATCGAGACCTAGGTCTTGAGCAGTGATAAAGCCCTCACCGTATTCGGCCCCGATCAAGCGCCCCATGTCTTGGGCACGATAAGTAACTGACTCTAAGAAGTTTTTTGAGCTAATTACCGTTTTGGGCTCACTTGAGTTGGGGTCGTAGAACTGAGAGCGGTAAGCCTTAATTGAAGCGATCTTGGTCTCGATGTGCGCTCCGATATCGATTATGAAATCGGGCTGTAAGCTCTGAAACTGAATGTAATACAAAAGCATTTGCGGACGCCAGGCTTTCTGGATCTCACCATCCAATTCAGTTTTCACCTGACGCAGACCGGCGATAAAACTCGCCTCCTTAAGTAAGAATGAGGCGCGGCCATGATCGGGGTGACGATCGGTAGGCGCATTGGCAATAACGATTTCCGGACGATATTTACGGATCATTCGGGCTACCGCCAGTTGATGTTCCTCATCATTTTTAAAAAAACCATCGCGGAAACCTAAGTTCTCGCGTACCTCTAAGCCCATGATCTTGCCGGCATCGGCTGCTTCTTGCAACCGTATCTCGGCGGTACCGCGGGTACCTAACTCCCCTTGAGTAAGGTCCACTACCCCGCACTTCGAACCCAAAGCCGCTTGCTTGGCCAAAGTACCGGAGCAACTTAATTCCACATCATCGGGGTGTGCCCCAAAGGCCAGTATATCTAATTTCATAATCGAGCAATAAAAAACCCCGACACAAAGGCCGGGGTGCAAAAGTATCAATTCAAAACTTAGTTCTTGTACTCACCGTCGATGGTAATGGTTGTTCCACTACCACCAGTGCTTACCGTTCCTTCTTGAATATTTAAAAGGTAATTCACGCCATTGTGATTTACCCCCAAGACATCATCATAAGTACCATTGGCCTGAGAAGAAACACCGCGGTACTCACTTACCGCAGTACCATTAGAGATAGCTGCCGCTAGATCTTCTTGGGTAGTGATTCCGGTCCAATCGGCCGCGCTGAGTTCTACCATTTTAGTAGCCGCATCTACCGCTACAATGGCCGAAGTAGTCGAGTTAGAGGTCCACTCCAATCCGAATTGAGCCAATCCGGTACCGGCATTACCGCCTACTCTTTCCCATTGAAAGGCCTGGGCACTAGACAATGGAGTGGTGTTAGCCTGCACGGTTACCGCATAGCTTACTTCCTCTACGTTTCCGTCAAAATCTACCACGCTAAAAGTGTAATTGGTTACCCCCAAGTTTACACTGGCGGAGCTAAAGATCAAGGTATCTAGATAAGTGTTCTCATCATCGCTACTTACGGTGTAAGGAAAGTCATTCCCTTGAGTACTCGTTGGTAAAGGATTTGGGGTGTTAGCACCACTAACACTAACGCGAAACTGGTCGAGTTCGCTATCGCCTTTACGCGCATCCCAAGCGAAGGTCAAGTTTTCACCTTGGTTGATGGTAATAGCACCACCATTGCTACCACTGCCTAACTCTTGAACACTTAAAAAAGCTGGTAAACTAGATTCATTATCGTCTTCACAGGCGGTAAAGGCCAAAGCAAAAGCCAATAAACCACCAATCCTAAATAAGTTCTTCATTCTCATCGTTAATTATTTATGGGTTTTAGTGTGAACAAAGTTAAACCTTCTCCAGACTTAAGAAATAAATAATGGCATTTCTTGTAGGAGGAAGGCAATTGAAATACTTTTGCCGCCCAATAGATAAAACATTCATACAATGGCTGGTAACAGAACATTTACCATGATCAAGCCCGATGCGGTGGAAAACGGACACATCGGCGCAATTTTAGCTAAGATCAACGAAGCTGGATTCCGCATCGTAGCTATGGAGTACACTCGTCTTTCTAAGAAAGATGCCGAAAACTTTTACGCAGTACACAGTGAGCGTCCATTCTACGGAGAGTTGGTAGAATACATGACCTCCGGTCCGATCGTAGCCGCGATCTTAGAAAAAGACAATGCAGTAGCGGACTTCCGTACTTTGATCGGTGCCACTAATCCGACAGAAGCAGCAGAGGGAACCATCCGTAAGATGTATGCCACTTCGATTGCAGCTAATGCTGTCCACGGCAGTGACTCTGATGAAAATGCCGCAATCGAAGGAAACTTTTTCTTCGCTACCCGCGCGCGTCACTAAAGCTTGAGGCTAGTTATAGTTTTAGCGAATCAATACTTTACGAATAGGCTGCTTTCCGCGGCCTATTTTTTTGTTTAAAAACTCGATCATGGCGCCTTGCTTGAGGCGTAATTGATTGCGTAAGGGAGCACTAGAAAGGTATAAGATCAAGCACCCTTTATCTAAGCTAATATCATTGGTCTTATCGGCCACCTTCTCTCCCATGATCTCCCGCCAATCGCTTTTGAGGATGGCCTCGTAAAAGCGCTCCTCCAAACCGTGACTGCGCAAAAAAGCTTGCAGGGCATCTCCCAACTTAAACTGATTACGATCCATGGAACTCGTTTACATTAATGATGCGGGCATCAGGGTCGATCTGTTTTACCAGATCAGCGGTGCGATCGATATGGGTGTCGGTAATAAAGATCTGACCAAAATCTTCGTCGTGTACCAGCTTTACCAATTTAGCCACCCGCTCTTCATCCAGCTTGTCGAAAATATCATCCAACAAGAGGATGGGCACTAAAGTTTGTTGCTCGCGAATAAACTCATATTGGGCTAATTTGAGGGCAATGAGATAAGACTTTTGCTGCCCTTGGGAGCCATAATCACGCACACTGCGATCGTTCAAGCGAAATTTCAGGTCGTCGCGATGCACGCCCCATGCACTGTACTGTAAAACCCGGTCACGCTCTAAGTTTTCTCTCAGACCCTGAGCTGGATCCTGATTGAGAAACTGCGAGCGATAATCGATCTCCGCGGCCTCTTGATCGCTACTGATAAAGCGGTAATAAAACTCAATCCGCGGCCGTAATTGATCGCAAAATTCGGCGCGCTTTTGGGCCACATAAGTTCCATGCTCGATAAGCTGCTGATCATAGAGATCCAAGGCTTCAGCATCGAAGTTGTGGTTGGCTGCAAAAAATTTAAGCAAACTATTCCTTTGCTGTAGCGCTTTGTTGTAGCGCATAATATGAAAGAGGTATTCGCTATTACCCTGACTAATAACATTGTCTAAAAACCGGCGCCGGGTATCGGAGCTATCGGTAATAAGGTCACGGTCGTAGGGTGAAATCACCACCGCCGGGAATAGGCCAATGTGATCGGCCAGTTTCTCATATTCCTTCTTGTTGCGCTTAAGCACTTTTTTAGCTCCTTTTTTAAGGGAGCAGGAAATCTTCTCGGCTTCTTTCTTGCGTTCAAAGTTTCCTTCAAGCATGAAAAAATCGCTACCCTGTTTAATATTGCGGTTATCGCGATTGCCAAAATAGGATTTACTCAAACAGAGGTAATGAATGGCGTCGAGTAAATTGGTCTTCCCGCCTCCATTAAGGCCCACAAAGCAGTTAAGCTTAGGACTGAAGTCGAATTCCGCTTCAGACCAGCTCTTAAAATTGATTAATTGTAAATGCTTTAAGTGCATGATGCAAAATTAAAGCGCATTTTCCCGATAGCAACGAATTAGCATAGAAAGGATTTTTGGTTACTTTTGCCGCCTATTTACAGAATTATTTCGGCATAATGGCTAAAAAGAAACAACAAGACGAAGAAGTATTAGTAGACGTTACACAATCTATTAGCAGCCTCGAGCGCTTTTTCGAAGAGAATCGCCAAAATATCACAATTGCAGCCATCGCGATCTTTGCGATCGTTGGTGGTTATATTTCCTATTTAAAGTTCTACCAAGAGCCCAAGGAGATGGAAGCGCAAAACGCTATTGCACGCGCTCAACGTCTTTTCGAAGTGGACTCACTTAGTCAGGCTGTGTCTGGTGGTGCGAACTATATGGGATTCCTTGATATTGCCGCCGAATACAGTGGCACCAAGGTTGGCAACTTAGCCAACTACTATGCTGGCATCAGCTTTTTACGCTTAAAAGAGTATGAAAATGCGATCAAATTATTGGACGAGTTTCATACCCAAGACCCTATTCTAGCGGTTATCGCCAAAGGTTCTATCGGTGATGCTTTCTTAGAGCTTAACCAAACCGAAGAGGCGATGGAGTACTATGAGAAGGCGGTTAATACCAATGAGAACAATTACGTGGTACCTTTTTATCTCCTAAAAGCCGGACTATTGGCCGAGCAATTAGAGGATAAAGAAGCGGCTGCCGAATATTATCAGCGCATTAAGGAAGAATACCCCGAATCTCGTCAGGGTACCGATATCGAGCGCTATTTAGGCCGCGTAGCCTCAAATTAATTCCTATGGCAACCGCTGGCCACGATCTTTCCGCCATTGACCCACAGAACCTCCCCGATGGGCGTGAGATGAAGATCGCTTGCGTGGTGGCCGAATGGAATGCTGAGATTACTAGCGCTTTATTTGAGGGAGCTAAAGCAGCCTTGCAGAGCTGCGGCGTGCTTCCCCTTAACATTCACCATTACGGAGTTCCGGGCACGGTAGAAATCACCTATGCAGCGAAAAAGCTCTGCGAGGGTAAGCAATACGATGCGGTGATCGCGATCGGTAATGTGATCCAAGGTGAGACCCGGCATTTCGATTTTGTTTGTGATAGTGTTACCCAAGGTATTACCGAACTGAATTTACGTTTCGACACCCCAGTGATCTTTTGTGTTCTTACCGATAACACCATCGAGCAAAGCCGCGCACGCGCCGGCGGTAAGCACGGAAATAAGGGCGCAGAAGCTGCCGCCGCCGCCCTGCGCATGGCTGGGCTACGAAAACTTCTTTCCTAATAAGACTTTCCTAGAGTTAGGTGGCTTGCACGGGGATGGCGAAGAGGTCATAATCGGCACTATCGGTAATCTCTACCTCCACGAATTCACCAAAAGGAAGGTAATCGGCACTAATTAATACCTCATTATCCACATCAGGAGAATCGTATTCGGAACGACCCACAAAAAAGTCTCCTTCCTTACGGTCGATCAAGACCTTTAAGCGTCTTCCTACTAAGGCTGCATTGTGCTCGGCCGAGATCTTTTGCTGGATCGCCATAAGTTCATCCGCTCGTGCTTGTTTCACTTCGGCCGGAACGTCATCTTCCAATTTAAAGGCATGGGTATTTTCCTCGTGACTGTAGGTAAAAACTCCCAAACGCTCGAAGCGCATTTCTTTGACCCATTCCTTCAAAACGGCAAAATCAGCCTCCGTTTCACCGGGATACCCCACAATAATGGTGGTGCGAATAGCGATGCCCGGTACTTTTTCACGCATCATCCGCAATAAGCGGTCGGTCCGCTCCTTAGTGGTACCACGACGCATTGATTTAAGCACTGGGTCTGCGATATGTTGAAGCGGAATATCGATGTAATCGCAGATCTTCGGTTCTTCGCGGATCACATCCAGCACTTCCTCCGGGAAACCAGTAGGAAATAAATAATGTAAACGGATCCATTCAATACCTTCTACTATCACTAGTTCTTTCAAAAGTTCGGCCAATGCACGCTTTTTGTAAAGATCTAGACCGTAATAGGTAAGATCTTGGGCGATGAGCAATAATTCCTTAACACCCTTTGCCGCCAATTTCTGCGCCTCTGTTACCAAATCTTCGATGGGGGTGGAACGATGTCCGCCGCGCATTAAAGGGATGGCACAGAAAGAACAAGGTCGATCGCAACCTTCCGAGATCTTCATGTAGGCGTAGTGCTGGGGGGTAGTACTAAGACGCTCTCCCACCAATTCCTTTTTGTAATCTGCTCCTAAAGCTTTTAAGAGCAATGGCAAGTCACGCGTACCGAAATATTGGTCCACGTCGGGAATTTCCTTTTCAAGGTCTGGCTTGTAGCGCTCGGAAAGGCAGCCCGTTACGAAAACGCGTTCTACCTCCCCTTCTTCTTTTCGCTGTACAAAATCGAGAATGGTGTTTACCGATTCCTCCTTGGCATTTTCAATAAAACCGCAGGTATTGATCACCACGATATTGCCCTCTTCTTCGTGGGCCACTTCCTTGCCATTCGCCTGTAATTGCCCCATTAGAACCTCACTGTCGTAAAGGTTTTTTGAGCAACCCAGGGTTACGATATTGATCTTATTCTTCTTGCGGTGCTTAGTGCGCATTAATTTTCAAATAATGAGTTTACAAAGGACTCTTTGTCGAATACTTGAAGGTCTTCGATACCCTCGCCAACGCCGATAAATTTTACCGGAATCTGTAACTGATCGGAAATTCCGATCGCCACGCCTCCTTTAGCCGTGCCGTCTAATTTGGTTAAGGCCAGGGCGCTTACTTCGGTAGCCTTGCTAAATTGCTTGGCCTGTTCCAAAGCATTTTGTCCGGTAGAAGCATCTAAGACCAGCAAGACCTCATGGGGTGCTTCGGGAACCAGTTTTTGCATAACGCGCTTAATTTTTGAAAGCTCGTTCATAAGGTTTACCTTATTGTGCAAGCGGCCGGCCGTATCAATGATCACGGCGTCGGCATTGCGGCTTTGCGCCGATTGGACCGCATCAAAAGCAACCGAGGCAGGATCGGAACCCATGGCCTGTTTAACGATCGGTACATCCACGCGCTTACTCCATATTTCCAATTGATCGACCGCTGCAGCCCTAAAGGTATCAGCGGCTCCCAATACCACCTTAAGTCCCGCCTTTTTGTACTGATAAGCTAGTTTACCAATGGTTGTGGTCTTGCCTACTCCATTTACCCCTACCACCATTATAACGTGGGGCCGATTGGCCGGTAGGTCGAAACCCTCGCTACCATCGGGGGCGTCTTTCAATAAATTGGCGATCTCTTCGCGTAGAATATTATTTAATTCGGCCGTACCGAGATATTTGTCACGCGAAACACGCTCCTCAATGGCCTCAATGATCTTTACGGTGGTATTTACGCCCACATCGGCACTGATAAGGATTTCTTCCAGGTCGTCTAATACCTCATCGTCTACCTTAGACTTCCCAGCAATTGCCTTACTTAATTTAGAAAAAACACTTGCTTTGGTCTTTTCCAGGCCTTGATCTAATTTCTCTTGTTTCTCTTCCTTGGAGAAGAGCTTACTAAATATGCCCATGTGCGTAAAATATGCGCAAATATCCTAAAAATTGAGGCTATTTTCGATGCGTCCAAAAATGAAAAAACCCGCCATCGAAAAGACAGCGGGTATCAATATTTTCACAAAAGACTACTAGCCAAAGAAGTCTTTGATGTGCTCTTTGTTTACTACTTTCTCTTCAAAAGTATAAGCGCCTGATTTATCATTCTTCACCATTTTTACCACTTTGGTAAATTGGGCTGAATCACCAGACTTAAGGGTAGCTACTACTTTCTTTGCCATGTCTTAATCTTTTACTTGATTTCTTTATGAACGGTGTGGCGCTTAAGAATAGGGTTGTATTTCTTAAGTTCCATACGGTCTGGAGTGTTCTTTTTGTTCTTGGTAGTTACGTAGCGAGAAGTACCTGGCATACCACTGTCTTTATGCTCGGTGCACTCTAAAATAACTTGAACTCGGTTACCTTTCTTAGCCATTGTGCTTTAATCTTACTTGGTGAGATATCCGTTGGCACGGGCTTCTTTGATCACCGCAGCCAATCCTTTCTTGTTGATATTCTTAAGCGCAGAAGCCGAAACACGAAGAGTGATCCAACGATCTTCTTCGGGTAGGTAAAAACGCTTCTTCATCAAGTTCACGTTGAACTTGCGCTTGTTCTTCTTATTGGAGAAGGAAACATTGTTTCCACTCATTGCCTTTTTGCCGGTCAGCTCACATACTCTTGACATGGATATCGCTTCTTAAATTTGGGTCTGCAAAAGTAGATAAAAATTATAGTGGTACAAACCTAATATTTAAATTTCTGCACTTCTTTTCTCAGGCGGTCTAATGCCATGAGTGCTGCTCGTCGAATATTACGCTGGCGATCTTTGCCAAAATTGTATTTCCAGGCTTTGGTCTCACGTGGGCTGGCTATCGCGATCCACACCGTTCCGACCGGCTTTTCGGGGCTTCCGCCCGATGGTCCCGCCACGCCACTGGTAGCCACGGCAAAATCGCTTCCGGTCTTTTTTCGCACGCCTTCCGCCATTTCACGCACCACTTGCTCGCTCACCGCTCCATAGGTCTCTAAACTCTCTTGCTTTACTTCTAGCAAGTGTCTTTTTAAGTAGTTGCTGTAGGATACGATGCCCCCGAGAAAATACTCGGAGCTGCCTGGCACGCGAGTAATTAAATGTCCGATGTAGCCACCGGTACAGCTTTCGGCTACCGCTAAGGTCGCCTTGCGTGATAACAAGGATTTGCCGGCAATCTCTTCAATAGAACTGGCATCCTCTCCGAATACCAGGTCGCCCAAGATCGTGCGCATTTTAGCTACTTCACCTTCTACTGCCGCCTCGCTTTCCGCGCGGCTGTCATAATAACCACTTAAGCGTAATTTTACTAAACCGGGTGAAGGCAAATAGGCCAATTTTAGCTGTAGAGGAAGACTGTTTTCCCAATCACTTAATTGTTCGGCCAGGTCACTTTCACCGATCCCCTGGGTGATCAAGGTCTTATGGTAAATACTCCCCAGCTCTTGGGTTTTGAGGATCCAGGGAATGATCTTATCACCAACTAAGTGTTCGGTTTCATAAGGCACCCCAGGGGTAGAAAAATAATAGCATCCCTCCTTTTCGAAGCGCATGCCAGGGGCAGTACCCGTTTCATTCAATATCGCCTCGCAAGAACTTGGCACATAAGCTTGTTGGCGATGCACTTCTTTTGGTTCACGATTAAAGGAGCGGAAGAGTGTTTTGATATGCTCATAGATCGGCTTCTGAAAAACCATTTCGCCCCCAAAATAATCGAGCAGGGTCTTTTTGGTGATATCATCCTTGGTGGGACCTAAGCCGCCGGTCATAAACACATATTTGGTCTTGGAATCTACCGTATCCAAAGCAAAGCTGATCGCCTCAGCTTCATCGGCGATCACTCGCTTTTGAAAGACCCTGATGCCATACAAATTAAGTTGCTTGGCAATAAAAGAGGAATTGGTGTCAATCGTCTGACCAATTAAAATTTCATCTCCAATGGCAATGATCTCCGCTTGCATGCATTTAATTTGAGGGCAAATTTAATAGGCTTGAGCAATGAATTGCCTCAGAATGATTAATTTCCCTCTATAAATTCCAAACAATGATGCGTAGACTTTCTCTCCTGATGGTGCTAATATTTAGTTTAAGTGCCTGTGATATCTTCAATATTGGTCAGGGTATCTTGGCGCCCAGTGAATTAGAAATAAGCCAGGCGATCAAGGAGGCCTTAAGTGTAAGCATCCGCAATGCGGTAAGCCGCAGCTCGCGCGAAAACGGCTTTTATAACAATCCAAACATTAAGATTCCCTTCCCACCCGAAGCAGAACGGGCCGCGAAAACCTTACGCGATCTTGGTATGGGTATGATCGTGGATCAATTTGTGGAAACTATGAATCACGGGGCAGAAGAAGCGGCCGAAAAAGCCACCCCCATTTTTCATGAAGCGATCGTAAATATGAGTATTGCCGATGTTTATGGCATTTGGAGAGGCAGTGAAGATGCGGCCACGCAATATTTGCGCCGCAATACCATGAGTAAATTACGCAGAGCCTTTAAACCCGAGATCGACCGCAGCTTGAGCTCGGTAGGTATTACCAAATACTGGGATCCTGTGGTAAGCAATTACAATAAAATACCCTTTGTAACACCGATCGAAACGGATTTAAGTGAATATGTACTCGGTAAAACTTTAGACGGCCTCTTTCAACTCATGGCCGACGAAGAAGCTAAGATTCGACAGGACCCTGCGGCGAGAACAACGTATTTATTAGAGCGCGTTTTTGGTTATCAGGAACCCGCTTAACGCCTTTTAAACAAGCGCTTAAACCAAGAGTCCTCGGAGTCTTCTTCCTTGGACTCTTTTTCCTTTTCAGGCATTTTTTCACCGGGACTTTTTATCAAGACTTCCCGCATGCGATCCCAAAAATTCTCCTCTCGATAACCCTCACAATCGAGTAAGGCCAATTGGTCCTCAGTCAAGGGCGGCCAGTTGAAATTGCTAGGCATGCCTTGGGCATATTTTGCAAAGATCGGCAAGGCCATAGTAGAGCCAGAACCATAAGCCCCAGAACGAAAGCGCAGCAAGGGGCTAACCCCACCCATCCAGGTAACCGAAACTTCTTGGGGACTGAAGGCGGCAAACCAGGCATCGCTGTAGTTTTGAGAGGTACCCGTCTTAGCCGCCCAAGGCGCCTTTAAGCCATAAATAGAAGTGAGGGAACGCGCAGTTCCATTTTGCACCACCCCCTGCAGCAGGTCTGCCATTATGCGAGCGGTTCCAGGGCTTAGCACTTCCGCTTGCACGACTGGTTCGTGTTTGTAGATCAAGTCGCCCTGCTTGCTGTAGACCGCTTCAATAAAATAGGGCTCTACCCGATAACCGCCATTGGCAAAGGCCGCATAAGCCACCGCCATCTGCAGAGGACTAGCAGAGGCTGTTCCGAGCGCTAAGCTGGGACCTTCCGGGAAGTCTGGGCCCAAGCCCATTTTACGAGCCAACTCTCTTACGGCCAGACCTCCAGTGGCCAAATACCAAGCTACGGTTGCGGTATTCACCGATTTCTGCAAGGTGCCGGCCATACTGTAAAAGCCATCATAGTCGTTGTCGTAATTGCGCGGGGTCCAATTATCGTATTGGGGATATACTCTTTGCTCGGCCGATTGGTATTCGCAAGGATCGAAGCCCGCTTCTAAGGCGGCGGCTAAAACGATCGGCTTAAAGGTAGAAGCCACACTGTGCTTGGCCGCGGCCGCATCGAAAGGTAAGTAACGGTAATTAGGTCCGCCCACCCATGCTTCTACCGCCCCGGAGCGCGGTGCTAAAATGAGAGAAGCTCCACGCAGTAATTTTAAGTAATGCGCCAAGGAATCATTCATGCTAAATGAACCTTCCTTTCGACCGGCGGGGCTATACAATTCCATTTTGCGTTCCTTTTCCCACTCCGCTTCGATCGCTGCATCGCTCAAGCCTTGGGCGGCTAAACGCTGGTAAAAGGGACTTGACTGTTTGTGCTGGTCGAAAAAGCGTGGCTGCCTGGCCCATGGCTCTTGACGGGACCAGTGGGCATCGAATTTCTTTTGCCAATTTGCCAAATGTTGGTCATAAGCATTTTGCAAGGCTCTTTGCTTTTTGGCCTTGAGCGAAGTGTGAATCACCAATCCATCGCTACGCGGATCCCAGGGCTCTCCATTCGCTTTGAGTTTATCCGCCAAAATATTTTTCAACTCCGCTTGAACCTGGGCGCTGTAATAAGGTGCCGGTCCGCTTAATTTTAAATTAGCGTAATTGAGATTTAGAGGTAAAGCCTGCAGGGAGTCTACCTCCTTAGCGGAAAGGTATTCATTGCGCTCCATTTGCGTCAAGACCACATTTCTTCGTCTTAGCGCGGGATCGGGGTTTAGACGCGGATTATAATAGGTATTAGCCTTTAGCAAACCCACTAGTACCGCGGCCTCTTCTATGCGTAAATCGCTGCATTCCTTATTGAAAAAGCGCTGGCTACCGGCGGCAATACCATAGGTGTTTTCGGAAAAGCTTACCGTGTTGAAGTAAAGGGTAATGATCTCTTCTTTAGCGTAGATATTCTCTAACCTCAGGGCCGTAATAAGCTCCTTGACCTTATTGATCAAAATACTGATGGCGCCAAAGTCCTTGCGTCCGAAAAGATTTTTGGCTAATTGCTGGGAAATGGTACTACCTCCTCCGGCGCTTTGGTCTTGTAATAGAATAGACTTCACCGCCACCCGCATTAAACTGCGGTAATCGACCCCATTATGCTCAAAGAAACGTTCGTCTTCGGTGGCTACCAATGCCTGAATAAGGTGCTCTGGAAGTTCCTCAGCTACAACGATCTCTCGATTTACCCGGTAAATCTTATCGATGAGCTCTCCATCCTTAGAGAGGATTTTACTGGCTTCAGATTGCTGAATCGCAGCTAGTTCGGAACGAGAAGGTATTGGACCCCAAAAACCAAAGTAGACCGAGGTAAGTAAGGCGAGAAGAGCTAAGCTTCCCCATAGAATCAACCTCCCTAAAAATCGCTTCAGGCGAAAGCCTTTTTTCTTTTTCCTTTTAGCGCTATTCTTAGATCTAAGGGAGCTTTTCTTGGTGGATTTCTTTTTCGCCAAAGGCTATTAGATTCGTTTTAATTGTTGCTTCAGCATTTTCACCTGCTCATCGAGCATGCCGCGGCTGTCTAATTTCTTTACCTCAGTAAGTAATACCTGAGCTTCCCTTTTACGACGTTTGGCCATTGCGATTCCCGCCAATTGCAATTTTGCCATGGCTTGATCGTGTTTCTGACGTAAGCCTGTTTTTAGAGCCTTGCGCAAAAAGGTTTCTGCCTTACCAATGCCCCCTTGGGATTCGATCATCCCCATAAGCATATAATAGTAGGCAAGCTGACCTTTGATCAGGGAAGCCTCGGGGTTTTTGATCTTCAGCAATGCATTGTGCGCCTTGGTCATGTCGTTCTTACGCATAAACCAAAAAGCTTGTAAAATGCGTTCGTTGCGGAAATAGGTAAACAATACAAGTCCGGCCAATAGGAACCACATGATACCGTTTCCGATATTCACTTCAATAAACTGCCATACAGAAAGGGCGAGAAAAATTGCGGTGAGTCCTAGACGTAAATATTTGCTAAACATGGATATGATCTCTTTTTAGGGGCGCAAAAATAGGGCTATTTTTTGGCAAGCTTTTTAAAACTTGGCCACCATTTTCACATTGAGTAAGCGGGGGGTAAGATAATTTGGCACGGCATATTGCCTAGCGGTACTTATGTCCTTAACCCAGAGGTAGCTAATGGTATTGGTAATATCTAACAGGTTAAAGACCTCTAAGCCGATCCACAGGCTCTTAAAGCCATTGATGAATTTATTTTCATACTGCTTGCCTTCACGTATCAATACCTTCGAAAAGCCGATATCGACCCGTCGGTAATCCGGTAATCGGAAAACTCTTTCTTCGGGCGTAGCTTGTGGCGGTCCGAAAGGTAAGCCGGTTCCATAAGCCAAGGTTAAACTAACCCGGAAGGTTGGGTCATTGGGCAAGTAATCCTGGAAGAAAATCTTAAAATTAAGCCGCTGATCGGTGGGGCGTGGTAAATAACCAGCTCCGTCGCCTTCGATATCTTCTTGAATGGTCATAAGCGAAATGGAGGCCCAACTATCGATGCCTTTCACGAATTCGCCGTTGATACGATAGTCTAATCCGGTGGCAAAACCCCGCGCACTGTTCTCGGCTCGGTACCGAATACGAACGTTATCCTGATCGTAAGGAATGAGATCGTTCATGGATTTATAATAGAGTTCGGTAACCATTTTAAAAGGACGGTTCCAAATGCGCAGTTGATAGTCGTTGGCCAGAACAAAGTGAATCGCCCTTTGGGCGCGGATCTCTTGGTTAACTCCTCCCTCCAGGTTTCGCATCTCACGATAAAATGGCGGCTGATAATAGAATCCACTGGACAGTCTAAAGACCATGTCTTTTTCCCAAGCGGGTTTCCAACTTATACTGGCCCGTGGGCTAAGCACATTTTGTCCGTTAAAGGTCCAATAGTGGGTGCGAAGGCCTAAATTGTAAAAAAGGTCTCCCTTATCATCGAGATCGATGATCTCACTTCGTTCGATAAAGCTCGTTATGCGAAATGAATTGAGGTTGACCTTAGATTCGAAGCTTTCGAATAATTCCAGTTGATCCTCTTGTAGGACCGAAGTGTAAACATCGCCGGCTAAAGGGTTTCCTTGAGCATCTACTGTGGTTACAATGAGCGAGTCGTAATTAAAACCGCTGTTGTTGGGAACATTGAAGCCGGCCGAGTCGATGCGCTCCCACTCTTTGTAGCGATCGATAATATCTTCCATTTGCAATTTCAAGCCCCAGCGCCAGGTAACTTCTTCCTGATCAAGGATCCCTTGATGTGATACATTGGCCACAATAGCATCGAGGTAATTTCGGGCGTAATTTTGAAAAGATCCGATCGAGCGGGTAAAGGTGATTTCACCAAAGTCATCACTACCCAGGTTATTATTTAGCTCTCCCAAACGGTAGGCCCCTACCACATCAAAATATTCTTGCTCGGTAGTTTGAAAAACCGAGGACTGAAAGATCAACTGTAAGTTTTTACGCGGCCGATACTTTGCCCCTAATGCGGCAAAGCGGGTGGTGAAATCGTAATCTTCTCTACCGTCGAAGAATACATTTAAGCGCAGCGATTCTTGAATGGTACCGAAATCGGTGGTACGTGAAGCCGGCACCACTTGGTATAAATTACGACTGTAATTCCCTAAAAAGTTAAGCTCCCACTCATCGGTTAGATCGTAGGTTAGGTAAGCCTGAATATCAGTAAACTGTGGTAAAAAGTCTGCTTCGGTATCGAGGGAACCCAATAAGAGCTGATTGGTGCGATAGCGGGCCCCTACCATAGCGCTGAGACGGTCGTTAAGTCCGCGATCTTCATAAACCAAATTGCCCCCTAATAAACTACCCTCAACGGTCATTGCAAATTCACTGGGCTTACGGTAGGTGATGTCCAAAACGGAGGACATCTTATCGCCGTAGCGCGCTTCAAAGCCCCCGGCCGAGAACTTGACATTGGAAACCATGGCCGAGTTCACAAAACTCATTCCTTCTTGCTGGCCGTTACGTACTAAGAATGGGCGATAAACTTCAATCCCATTTACATAAACCAGGTTTTCATCGAAATTACCCCCACGCACCGAATATTGGGAAGACAGTTCACTGTAGCTACTTACACCCGGTAAGGTCTTAATGATACCCTCCACTCCCGAATTGGGACCCACAAAGGCTTCGATCGACTTTTTATCTACCGAGACCTGACCGTCGAAACGCGATTTACGATCGACAATATCTACATCCTGCAAGACATTGCTCAGCAAGGACAATTTTCGATTGATCTCTAAACTTTGGCCCTTCTCCAAATTAAAATGAGCGGTATCGGGAATGTAGCCGAAACTGGTAAAGTAAACGATCTGGTCTTGGCCCGCAGGCAAATCCAATTTATAGCTCCCGTCGGGATCACTTAGGGTGTAAAACTCCCCCACGGTAACTTTTACGCCATCGAGGGCTTGTCCTTTATCATCGCTTAGTTTTCCGAAGATACGAGTTTGGGCGCTAAGACTTAAAGTGGTAAGGAGGAATAGAAAAATGGCACTGAGGCGCATCGGCGATTAGTTCTTGAGCGATTGGAAAAATTCTTGCCAGGCAAAGGGATTAGTAAGGGCCCCTAGAATAGCGGTCCCTCCGTTGCCGTAGCCTTGGTATCGTCCGTAGTTATAAATACTTTGATTCTGCAATTGTATAGCTAGGTCCTGCACTTCGGCCGGACTATATCCCATGGCAGCTGCGCGATCCTTTAGACTTTGAATGGCCAAATTGCGCATGGCAATATCATTTTTGGTAGTAGGGATATTGGTCGCTAAAAATTCTTCTTTAAAACGATCGCGGGTGGGCCACGGGTATAAGGTTACCTCTTCTAAAAGGGTAGTATCGCGCTTCATTACGATGCGGGCCAAATAAGCCTTTTCGCTCAAGGTATCCGGAACCACCAATATTTCTTTGCCAAAACCGATGCAACTAAAACGAATGGTATCCCCTTCTTTCGCAGCGAAAGAGAAAAAGCCATCGGCATCGGTCATAGTGCCTCGCGTGCCTTGCCCGACGTAAACATGGGCAAACGGAATGGCGCGAGCAATGCTATCATTGGTTATTACCAGGCCACTAATTTGCACGGCTTTACCTCCTTCTTGCGCTTGCGCAAAAAAGCTTAAAGTGAAAAAAAGTAGTCCAAATAATTTCTTGATCATAGCATACTAACGATGAATTGGCGAAAATAGCATCTAAGGTCTAAAAAGAGACCATTTAGCCGCGCTTTCATTGCCTTTATCATCTTCAACCTTTAAGATGAGCTCTTGTTTAGAATTGCCAGCGGGCCAATATTGAGTGTCTAGAAGTAAACGCGCGGTTTTAGCATCGTAATATATTGGCAGCCACTCGCCATCGAGCCAGGCATTGTACTTCTCGATACCAGAATAATTATCGCGTACCCGAATTTGTAAGTTTTTACTACCGCTAATAGTAGCTCCATCTTTAAAGTTTATTGCGCGAATGGTAGGAGCCACCGAATCGGCCATTACCGAAAAGTCTCCCAACTGTCTGGTGCGACTGTAAACCCAACCATCGGCGTAAGTACCGCCTTCATAATCCAAATAACGCCCATCCTTAAAAGAGGCGATGAATAATTTTTGTGGATCTAAACCGGCTGGTAGATAATCTACTTTAAGGGCTAAGTCATAATAGCGATGTACGGGAACCGATTCGGTACCCAAGCTCAAGGTAGAAGAAAAACAATCGCTACAGGCGGGCTTCTGACTGCGTTCTAGGATCAAGTCTTGATAAAAAGCTCCAGCGGGAATGGTCACCCGATGTCTGAGGTCCTTTATCTCTAAGGGCTTTTGCCAATTCACAGTTTCCATCTTAGGCCAATCGGTCGGTAATTTGGTAAATACTTCGGTAGACTTGGCCTTTTCTGGATCGATGCGATTCTTAAGCGCAGGTTGATAGTGGTAATCCAATTCGAATTTTAAGCTACTGATGTTTCCGGCCAGATCGGCTGCTTCGATGCGAATATCTACTACCGTATCTCGATCGAAGGCTAAAGGTTCGCCAACCTTATTATTGCGGTAGAGACTTAATTTATTGCCAGGTAATCGGTGCAAACGGTGCAAGGTCTTTCGGCAACAAGCCTTTAAAGCATAATCGATATGAGCATTTATGTAGCGCGTTTCGGAAAAGGCAAAAGTTTCCATCTCGTAATGATAATGGAGTGCTTCATTCACGAAGAGTTTCAGGCTGTAAATACCGTTGCGGTTATTGGCGCGGTCCTGACGATCGATCGCATAAAGGCCAAAGCTCACCGGATCGGTAGCACTAACACGTCCTTCACCGCTAAGGAGGTAATGGCCATCACCTTGCTCTAAAAGACGATACTCGCGCTGCCCCACCGAAACCTCATCCTCGAAATAATAGACTTGTAGGTCTTTAAGTTCGGGATGGCGATGATCGGCTACCTCAAAACCGAATAATAGCGGATTAATGATCTTTTCGGTGCGGGTATCCCTAATTTCAAAATGCAAATGCGGACCACCCGATCCGCCGCTATTACCGGAATAGGCAATTACCGCTCCCTTGTCCAATTTAAATAGATCGGCCGGAGGAAAAAGG
Organism: Croceimicrobium sp.; assembly: GCA_965656185.1. Lineage (GTDB taxonomy): Bacteria > Bacteroidota > Bacteroidia > Flavobacteriales > Schleiferiaceae > Croceimicrobium. The sequence continues at coordinate 262,085 of CBFHJH010000002.1, read as the reverse complement.
TCTACTGCGTTGCTGCGTTTACGCTTCATTTCAGCAATGACATATTCTTCGATTTCGGGTGAGAATTTCTGTAAGTGCGCATAAACGCTGGTATACCCATTGGGGTGACGCAAGTAAAGCGCCTTTCCAAAGCCATAAGGTGAAACCTTAATGCGGCTAATGTGCGCATCGGCCACCGCATACACCTTTAGGCCTTTGCGACCCTGAGTTTTGATATCCAGACCCGAGTGGAAGTGATTTCCCCTTAATTCGCCGAAGGTACCCGAAGAAATAAGCTCGATTCCCAAAGGTGGACGAAAGTAGTCTTGCGGATAATTTTGAGCGCTTAGAGAGCATTGGAGCACTAGAAATAGGAAGATGGCAAGCTGTTTCATGAACTGTTTTTGGGAAAAATCAAAAGTAATAATTGGCAATTAGCTGACCTACTGCAATAAGGGCGCCCAAAAAAATCTATTGGAAATCTGATTAGGCTTAGTACCTTTGAGGTTTAGAGCTTCGAATGCAATGAAATCACTGGAGTCTCAAATCAAGGGCTTGGAAATACTAGTCAATCAATTGGTTAGCGAGCACTTGGTCTTAAAGGATCAAAGTCAAAATACTAAGGATGAGTTGGCGGCGATGCAACTGAAACTGCAGGAAAGAGATGCCGAAGTTCAGAGTTTAAAGACGCAATTGGAGCGCATGCGTTTGGCGAGAGGATTAGCTAATGATCCTCAGGAAGCCAAAGCCGCTAAAGCGAAGTTGGGTTCTTTAATGCGGGAAATTGACCGCTGTATAGCTTTATTAAACGAATAGTTTCTGACCGCTAATTATGTCAGACCTCTTAAAAATAAAAATATCCCTGGCCGACCGGGTCTACCCTCTCACCATCCGCAGAGATGAAGAGGAGAATATCCGCAAGGCTGCCAAAAGTATTGAAGGGATCTTACGGAAATACGAGGACGGCTATGCCGTTCGCGACAAGCAAGATCTCTTGGCCATGTGCGCATTGCAATTGGCCTCGCGTTTGGAAAAGATCCAAAGCAACAATTTGGTAGACGGCGCCAAGGTTGGAGGTAAATTAGAGGAGTTAGAGGCTAAGTTAAAGCAAGCTATCGGCTGAGATCGTTCTTTATATAATTTTTTCCCGCATCCTTTCCTGTATTTGCTAAACTCAACACTAATACTAATAGGAGTTTAGCTCAGGATTTCTAGACCACGCCTCCTTAGAGTGGAAGGTCGAAATTTCCTGGTGGACTCCGATCCTGTCTAAACGGAGTTTAGACGAAACACGAAAAGGGTGCGGGTTTTTTTATGCCAAATTAAAATGGAAACAATAACAATTATTGTGGGGGCCGTAGCCCTGGCGCTAGGTTTTGCCCTAGCATGGCTCATCAATCAAAGTGCCTTAAAAAAGAAGGCCAATACTTTGATCGAAGAGGCGAAGAAAGAAGGCGAGAGCATTAAGAAGGAAAAGATCCTTCAAGCCAAGGAAAAATTCTTGGAGCTTAAAGCCGAACATGAGAAAGTGATCAACAAGCGCGAAGGCAAACTAAATGATCGCTTCAATAATGTAAAGGAACGGGAGCAAAAGGCTCGTGAGCATTCCGAAAACAACAAGAAAGACTACAAAGCCAATCAGAAGCTCAAGGAAGAATTGAGCAATAAATTGGAGGCCAATGAGCGCCTGCAAAAAGAATTGGAAAAAATGCATCGCACGCAAGTGGAGCAATTGGAGGTTATTTCTGGATTAAGTCCGGAGGAAGCTAAAAACCAATTGTTGGAGGCGCTTAAAAGCGAAGCCAAAACCGATGCAGCAGCCTACATCCAAACCACCATGGAGGAGGCGAAGCTTACCGCGGCGCAAGAAGCTCGTAAAGTGGTAATCCAGAGCATCCAGCGCGTGGCTACCGAGCAGGCCGTAGAGAATTCAGTATCGGTTTTCAATATTGAGAACGACGATGTAAAAGGACGCATTATCGGTCGTGAAGGTCGTAATATCCGCGCCCTAGAAGCCGCTACCGGGGTGGAGATCATCGTAGACGATACCCCTGAAGCGATCATTCTATCCTGCTTCGATCCGGTACGTCGGGAGATCGCCCGTTTGAGTCTTCACAAGTTGGTAACCGACGGTAGGATCCACCCAGCGCGTATCGAGGAAGTATGCGCTAAGACCAAGAAACAAATCGAAGAAGAGATCTTTGAAGTGGGTAAACGCACCACGATCGACCTCGGCGTGCACGGTTTACACCCCGAGTTAGTGCGCATGGTAGGTCGCATGAAATACCGCTCTTCTTACGGACAAAACCTTTTACAACACTCCCGTGAAGTGGCCAACCTCTGTGGCATCATGGCGGCCGAGCTTGGCTTAAACCCGAAGATCGCTAAGCGCGCCGGATTACTGCACGATATTGGCAAAGTGCCCAGCGAAGAAAGTGAATTACCGCATGCGATCTTGGGCATGAAGATGGCCGAGAAACACGGTGAAAAACCGGAAGTATGTAATGCGATTGGAGCCCACCACGACGAAATCGAAATGACCAGTCTGACCTCACCGATCGTACAGGTATGCGATGGTATCTCAGGTGCGCGTCCTGGCGCACGTCGTCAGATCGCCGAGAGCTATATGCAACGATTGAAGGATCTTGAGCAATTGGCCCTTTCGCAAAACGGCGTTAACCAAGCCTATGCCGTACAAGCGGGACGTGAGCTGCGGGTAATGGTAGACTGCGACAAAGTAAGCGATGCCGATGCGGCGAAGATCAGCTTCGATATTTCCCAGAAAATTCAGAATGAAATGACCTATCCCGGTCAGGTTAAAATTACCGTGATCCGCGAAACCCGTGCCGTTAACGTGGCCCGTTAATTCGAATCACTAAGAATATCTAAAGCCCCGCGGATCAGTTTATCTACAACTGCCGCGGGGTTTTTGCTAAAGGTACCCCGCATGCGGTTGGCCAAAATGGCCGATAGCGAAAGGCATTGCATGCCCAATGCACCCCCTAGGCCATAGATCCCGGCGGTTTCCATCTCTAAATTAGTTACACGTAAGCCTTGGTATTGAAAAGACTGCATCGTTTCTAGGAAGCGTTTCGGTTTGGCCGGTAAGGCGATCGATCGCCCCTGTGGACCGTAAAAACCGTTGGCAGTTAGGGTAAGTCCGCTGTAACTGTACAAGGAGCGGTATTTTTTCAAGGTATTCGCTTCCGCGAAAGCGATATACGGCGCGGGCAAATCTTCCAAACCCGGGATTTTCGCCGAGTCCCCAGACCATTCGTAAAAGTGCATCAGGCCATCAAAACCCAAGGCTGCTTCGGAAGCTAGAATGCTATCTAGAGGGATATCATCCTGCAAAGCGCCACTAGTGCCCAAACGCAATAGTTCGATCGGCTCTGGCCTTTCGGGCAAAGTTTCGCGCTTAGCTAAGTCCCAAGCCTGTGCCAAATGCAATTCATTGAATACAATGTCGATATTATCGGTACCAATGCCGGTAGAAATCAAGAGGACCTCCGTTTTACCTACCCTGGCACGTAGCGAGCTAAACTCCCGGCTGCTGCGCTCAAAAAAGATCTGATCGAGATAAGGTTTAAAGAGCTCCAACCTTTGCGGGTCCCCTACCGTAATTACCTTAGTGGGAATTTCCCCGTTTTTTAGCTGAAGGTGGTAAATACTTCCGTCTGGATTGAGGATAATTTCTGATGACTGCATGAGCTAACCGCGGGGATTAATTAAATTTGGCTCCAAAGAAAAAATAAATATGGCTGATTCCTTTAAAATTTTAGTGCCAGTTGGATTTTCTGAACAATCCATGAATGCCCTTGACCAATCCTTGATCTTTGCTAAAGCGACCGAAAACGCCTCCATTACCCTATTGTCGGTAATTGAAGAAGGTGGTTTGTTTTCTAAAATGTTTTCTTCTTCTAGCAATAAAGAAGAGCTCCGCGAAAAAGTAAGTGATAAGCTCAAGGAGCTTAGCGACAAATACGAAAAGGAAACTGGAATTCCTTTCACCACTATGATCGCCGAAGGAGTAGTTTACGAAGAGATCGCTCGCGTAAGCAATCTTATCGATGCCAATTTGGTAGTGATGGGTACCAATGGTAAGCCTCAAAATATCAAAACACGTTTAATTGGTTCCAATGCCTTCCGCACGGTTACTTTGGTTAAGCCTCCGGTAGTAACCATTAAAGGGGTGCGCATGATCGATAAAGTAAAAACGATCATTTTCCCCTTATTAATGGATCGCCATAGTAAGGAGAAGGTAGGACCCACCTTGGAGTACGCTCGTCTCTTTGGCGCTAAGGTGAACGTGGTAGCGGTGAAAGAGGATGAAACCAATTTGAAAATCCTGCGTGGCCACGTAAACCAGGTAGAAAAATTCATTCGAGACCACGGGGTAGAATGCGAACATAAAATTATCGAAAACCCCAAGCGCCGCGGTGTAGTACGAAATATCCTTAACTATGCTTATGAGCATGAGGGCGACCTGGTGGTTATCATCGAAGACGATGGCACCGATAGCATTAGCGACCTGTTCTTGGGCAATGAAGTTCAATCGGTAATTTATCATTCCGAAATTCCGGTAATGTGTATTACCCCTAAGAAAGTGAAGTACGACGCTATTTGGGAGTCTTTCTAAGTATAAGATCCTAATAAAAAATTGATCCTGGCACTATTTGAATGGTGTCGGGATTTTTTTTTGAAACCAAATGGACTTTGCCGCGTTAGTTGGTATAGATGAACAGGATAGAAGCTAAACAATGGATCGATGCAGACTTGGATACTACCTGGTCTTTTTTTTCCGATCCTCGAAACCTTTTGAAGCTTACGCCGCCCGAGATGAAGATGCGGATCAAGACCGATTTACCAGAACGAATGTATCCGGGCATGGTCATTTCGTATCAGGTGGCCCCTTTAATGGGTATTTCGCTTCCCTGGACCAGTAAGATCAACGCGGTGAAAGAAAAGCAGTACTTCACCGACGATATGATCGAAGGCCCCTTTTCGATTTGGCATCACCAGCATTTTTTCAGAGAAAAAGACGGGGGCACCGAGATTCACGACATTGTCGACTACAAGGTACCGCTTGGCTTTATTGGTCAACTTTTTCATCCCATTTTGGTTAAAAAGCGTGTTCAAGAAATTTTCAAGTACCGCGAAGAAATCGTGAATCAAATTTTCTAAAGAAAGAATGGATATTCTTTTTGGCATAGATTACGGTAGTAAATTATCCGGCAACACGGTGATTGCGATCTTTCAGGAGAACAATATTTTCTTCTTGGAAGCGGAATCGAAGGTGAATGCCGATGAATTCATTCACAATGCTGCCGAACACTTTAAACCGAGCTTGGTCTTCTTAGACGCCCCAATGAGTTTACCCGGGGTTTATAAAGGTTTAAGCGGATTCGATAACTACCACTTCCGCAAAGCGGATATGGAAACTCGAGCGATGTCGCCGATGTTCTTAGGTGGATTAGCGGCGCGGGCCATGGAACTCAAAGATCATTTGGAAACGCAGGATATAGAGATCAAAGAGACCTATCCTCGCATGATGGCCAATCGATTTGAATTAAAGCGATTCGGTTACAAATCTTCTAAAAGTGCCCTGCGCGAATGCAGTTTACACCTTAAAGAATGCATCAAAGAACCCTTACGTTTCAACGTAAATGACATTCGCACTTGGCATCACCTAGATGCGCTATTGGCGCTAATGTCTGCGCTCTCCTACCGCTGCGGCGATTACTGCACTTACGGCGACCCCAAGGAAGGCTTGATCTACATTTAGGATGGCCGAGGCCATTAATATCCTCTGGCTCAAGCGCGATTTGCGCTGGCAAGATCATGATGCTCTCAATGCAGCGATCAAAGCGGATAAACCCTTAGTCATTTTATTTTGCTTTGAAGAAATCCTACGCTCAGCGCATGATTTTGGTCTGAGGCATTGGCAGGCCCAATACCATTCCCTACAAGAAATGAATCGCGCCCTAGCTTCCCAAAGTCGTGAGATTCTTCTCTGTCACGCTCCGGCGGCAGATCAAGTGTTTGATTACCTTTTTGCGAATTATCCGGTTGCTGCGGTTTTCTCCCATCAAGAACACGGTATAAGTGTTAGCTATCAGCGCGACCAAAGACTTCAAAAACTCTGCAGCGCTAAAGGGGTGCAGTGGCATGAATTCGACCATAATGGAGTAAAGCGCGGTTTGAAGAATCGGGCACAATGGGATGAGCAATGGCGGGAATACATGCAAAAGGGTCAAAAAATAATTGAAGCCGAAAAGATTCCTTTTCCTGCTGATACCCAGTGGCATAACTTGAAAAAGGCGCTGGAGCAACACTTTGCTCTTGAAACGGAGTTAGAAGCGGAATTGCGCCAATGGCCTAAATCCTTTATCGCGGTGGGCGAAAAAGCAGCCCAAAACAGACTCGAGCACTTCCTTGCTCAGGATATATATGGTTATCAAACCCATATCGGCGAACCAGACCTTAGCCGCAAATATTGCTCTCGCCTTTCGGTAGCCTTGGCCTGGGGCAATCTAAGTCTCCGTCAAATTTACCAGGCGGCTCTGGCAGGATATGACCAGTCTCGAAATAAACGCGAGCACCAGGCATTTATATCCCGTTTGCACTGGCATTCTCATTTCATCCAAAAATTTGAAATGGAAGATCGCATGGAGGAAGAAAACCTCAATCGGGGTTTCGATCGCATCCGTACCGAAAGCGATCCTAAACTATTAAAAGCTTGGCAGGGAGGTCAGACCGGTTTCCCGCTCGTAGACGCCAGCATGCGGGCCGTAAAAGCCACCGGCTATCTCAACTTTAGGATGAGGGCCATGTTGGTAAGTTTTCTCAGTCACTTATTATGGCAACCTTGGCAAAGTGGGCATCCCACTCTGGCCTCGGCCTTTTTAGATTATATACCAGGAATTCATATCCCACAGTTCCAGATGCAAAGTGGCGTAACCGGCATCAATACCTTGAGAATCTATAATCCCTTAAAACAAAGCTTGGAAAAAGATCCCGCTGCAAAATTCATTCGCGAGTGGCTCCCAGAATTGGCCGCTCTACCCGACGAAATCGTCCATCAACCGTGGCAATTGAGTCCACTGGAAGAACAGTTTTACAATTTTAAATTAGACCGTGACTACCCTGCCCCAATTATTGACTTAAAAAAAGCCCACGAAAAGGCACGGGAAAGACTCTGGGAAATGAAAAAAGACCCGCTGGTGCAAAAGGAAAACGGGCGTATCTTGCAGCGGCATACCACAGCTAACCGAAATATTGATCGAAGGACACGAACAATTTTAAGTACTAAAAGGTCAAGTAAGCATGACTGATTCGGAAAAGAAAGATTTCATCAATCCCATTGATAGGGATAAGATCACCGAGAACCCTTCTACCCTGCCCTATGCGCATACGGTAGGTGGAGCGGTTATTAAGCCTACAAAGGAAGGGATGGTACGCAGCCGGGCCCTCACAGCCATGGAGGAGCAGACCGACATGCAACTGGATCAGATCAAAGAACAGATCGACCTCTTGGCACGCCAAGCGAAAGAGATCCAAGACCGCAAGGAATTAGCGGCGATGATATACGCGGCCAAGATGAGCTTCAAACCGGAAATAAACCACGTTTACCACCTCTACCTCAACGAAGAAGAAGAGGCCGTTTTATCCATGATCGCTCCCGATGAATGGGCCAAGCCTAAGTTTAAGGAGTTTCTTTACACGGTAAAGCTATTGGCCGATCATACCTGGGAGATTTTGGCCAAGGGATAGGGCCATGCGGCTGCGAGGTTGCAGGGTTGCAGGGTTGCAGGGTTTGAAAATAGCCCCAGCTAAGGCAGGAGAGGAGGCGTGTACCCTCTTAATTTCACAAAAAAAGGACGGTAAAAACCGTCCTATTATTTGACTTATCGCTTGGGCTAAACGCTACAGGTCTTCTACCAAACGGAAACCCTCCGAATGCACATTAACAATGGCCACCTTAGGGTCATCCTTTAAGTATTTTCGAACCTTGGCAAGGTATACGTCCATACTGCGCCCGGTAAAGTAATTATCGTCTTTCCAGATCTTATTGAGGGCGGTACTGCGCTTCACCAAATTATTCTTGTTCTCGGCCAATAGTTTCAATAATGCTCCTTCCTTGGGGCTTAGCTTCCTTTCGTCTTTGCCCAGCCTTAGCACCCGCATTTCCGAATCGTATTCGAAACGTCCGATCTTAAAGTGGGTTTGTTCCTCCTCCTGCTCTCCGATCTTGCGATTGAGAAGCGCTTTGATCTTATAAAGTAAAACTTCGCTATCGAATGGTTTGGTGAGGTAATCATCCGCGCCAAGCTGAAAACCTTTGAGCATATCCTCTTTCATACTTTTGGCAGTGAGAAAAATAAGGGGAATATCACCATCGATCTTACGAATGTCGCTAGCCAGGGTAAAACCGTCTTTATGAGGCATCATAACATCGAGAATACAGAGGTCGAATTCCTTGCCCGATTTAAACTCCCGTAGGGCTTCAAGACCGTCGGTAGCCAGGCTTACTTCAAATTCATTTAATTCTAGATAATCACGTAGGACCGCACCAAAGTTAGGGTCATCTTCTGCTAATAAAACGCTAATACTTTTGCTCATCTCAAGAGTTAATTGGTAAATAGATGTAAAACTTAGAGCCCTTTCCTTTTTCACTTTCCACCTCGATTCGTCCGCCGTGAGCTTCCACAATACCCTTGGCATAGCTCAAACCTAAGCCATGCCCTTTTATATTGTGCAGATCACCGGCACTCACGCGGTAGAAGCGATCAAAGATGTGCTTCTGTTCCTCCTTGGTCATCCCTAGTCCCTTATCACTAATGATCAAAATAAAATGATTCTTAGTGCTCTCGGTGACCACCTTAATTTCTGGGGCACCCACCGAATATTTTATGGCATTATCCAATATATTGATAATCGTATTGGATATATGATTGGCGTCTAACATCAAATAACGTTCCTTATCATTAAAGAAACGTTGCAAGCGGCCTCCTTTATCTTCTAAGCTAAGGCTGATATGATCTAAACAGGACTGCACCAATTCCATCACCTCGGTGCGTTTAAAATCTAAATTTAATTCTTGTTTATCCAGCAAAGCCATGCGTAGAACGCTTTCCACCTGCAAATTCATACGTTGGTTCTCCTGTTTTATCATATTGCCATAATGCTCAATGCGATTTTTATCTCCCATTACTTTAGGATTACGTAAAGCATCTATGGCAAGGTTGATGGTTGCGATCGGAGTTTTGAACTCGTGGGTCATATTATTAATGAAATCGGTCTTGATTTCGCTGATACGCTTCTGACGCAATGAAAAGCTCAAGGTGCGGTAAAAAGTATAAACGATGGCAATGGTGAAAAGTAGCGACACCAATAACATTACCCCTAAGGATTGCAAAATGTAGTTTGCCTTAGAAGGGAAGCTTACCGATAGGATCTCATTACTTAAGATGTCGTTTGGGAACAAGGTGGCCGTATGTTGGTGGTCTTTAGGATTCCAGTTATCGGAGCTCATAATGATCTCCTTCTCATTAGACACCGAAAACTCGTAAGGGAGGTCTATACTGCGCGATTTTAATTCAAAACTGAGTAGCGAATCGATAGTATAAGGGTCCATCCAAGTAGAATCCTTAAAACGGCGCGACATTTCGAAGCGCACCATTTTGCGCAGAAGCATATCTAACTGGGCTCCTTTTCGCATCATTTGATCTGGTCGCGTGCGAAAGACCTCAACGCTCTGAACTTCCTGATCGAGCAAAGAATCTTGTGGATCACTATTGTACACGACCACCGTATCTGGCCCTAGGCGCATGGTTAGCCTTAAGTTCCCGTCTCCCGAGTCGGTGGTAGAGAGCCCTAAGTTTTCACTAAAGAAAGGCTTTACGCTGAAACTGTTAAAGAGAAAGCGCATCGACTCCAGCTTATCCACCCGGGCCGATACTTCTTCGATCGCCTGACTTACTTCGCTTTCAAATTTCTCTTCGCGCAAGTCATAGGCATTCTTAAGCCAATAGGCCTGAATAGCCGTTACGCCGAGCAAGGAAAGAGTCATAAGCAGGATTAACCAATTTAAGCGTTTGGCGCCTTGTTTAGATCGGGACATGTTTCAAAAGTAAGGCGCTGAAGCCTTGGAATTAAGCCTTTAACGCATCTTTAACAAAACAGAGGCAACTATCCACAAGGTCTAGGCTGTCATTATGGTGAACTTCGTATTCGAAACTAAAACTAAAAATGAAAGCTATGAATTACTTAAAAACTTTTCTTGGAAGCGGCCTCCTTATGTTGGGGCTTTCCTTTTCAGCCCAAGCGCAATCTACTGTAAACAGCCAAAACCCCACGGTCGAATTTGAATACGCCACCGAACCGATAGAAGGTGATATTACCCCTCCGCCCAGCGGTGGTCCGGGCTTTCAGTTCGAACTAAGTGTATACCCCAATCCGGGAAATGGTGAGATCACTATTAACTTGCCTAGCAGTACCCGTGCCCTGCCGGTCATCATTAGTGATTTTACAGGGGATGTAATTTACCGTGGTAGCACCCAAGTAGGGCAGCGCGTAGCACGAATCGATATCAGCACCGCCCAGCGCGGCAGCTATTTGATCCAGGTAGATGAAAAACGCATTCGTTACTTGAAGTACTAAACAAACCAAGCAATTAAAAAGCCGCGCTCCCTATTGGCAGCGCGGTTTTTTTTTATTCCTATTTTTGCCGACTAATCCGCATCATGGCCTTACACAAGCTTTCTATCATTGTTCCGGCTTACAACGAAGAACAATACGTTGAATCGATCCTGGAACGATTACGCAGCACCCAATTGATCAACAACATTGAAAAGGAGATCATCGTGGTGAATGACTGTTCTACCGATCAAACCGAAGCAAAGGTGGAAAGCTACCGTGAGAAGCATCCAGAAATGAACCTTATTTACCTCAAACACGAGGTGAATATGGGTAAAGGGGCGGCATTGCACACCGGAATAGCTAAGGCCAGCGGCGACTTCTGTATCGTCCAAGATGCCGATTTGGAATACGATCCAAAGGAATTCAACATTCTGCTTAAACCAGCTTTAAATGGGGTGGCCGATGTGGTTTATGGCTCTCGTTTTATGGGAGGAAATCCGCACCGCATCCTCTTTTTCTGGCATAGTATCGGCAATAAGTTTCTCACCTTCCTCTCAAATATGTTCACCAATTTGAACTTAACGGATATGGAAACCTGTTACAAGCTTTTTAGGACCGATATTGTCCAGTCGTTAAAGCTGAAAGAGAAACGATTTGGTTTTGAGCCTGAAGTAACCGCCAAGATAAGCAGGGTGCCCGGCATCCGGATCTACGAAGTTGGCATCAGCTACTACGGACGTACTTTCGCCGAAGGAAAAAAGATCAACTGGAAGGACGGCTTCCGGGCGATCTACTGCATATTGAAATACAATCTATTCGCTTAGAAGCTATAGCTGAGTGATACCGTTGGCATGATCGGTAATTGATCTACTCTGCGGTTCTGCTCCCGGTCGTAGTAGAAAATATTCTGGTAATTGAGAATATTGGTAGCTCCGGCCGAAGCTTCGATCATCTGATTTTCATTGATCTTATACTGCTTGGTGATACTCACATCCACCCGGTGGTAATTGGGTAAACGACGGGTATTCAACTCGCCGTAAAGCACACCGGGCTGACCATTGGCATCGGTATAGTCGTAATCGATACTTGGCTGTCCGCTGCCATCGCTGAAAGGCTGCTCGCTGTAAAATAATTGTGTAGGCGTAAAAGGGAAACCCGTACCGAAGTTGTAACGCAAACTGAACTCCCAAGAATCATCTTTACCAAAACTGTAGTTACCCACTAAATTCAAATTGTGACGACGGTCGAAATTAGGATTGTATTCGCGAATGCCGTCGTCGCGAGTAATGATTCCATAAGAATAAGCGCCCCAGAGGTAAAGATTTTTAGAGCTGTATTTCACGAGCAGGTCGATACCACGTGCTAAACCGCGCTCTACGATAAAGTCCTTCACCAAGATATCAGGCTTACCCACTGCCGCAGAGCTACTTTCATCGTAGACTTTGTTCCGGTTCAAATTGGTGATCTGATTGAAGTCTTTTAGGTAACCCTCTAAGTTTACGGTGAGGTTCTTCGATAATTCGAACTCGAATCCGACTACCGCATGCTGAGCAAATTGCAAGCTGCTGGTGATCTCTTCTCCACGAAAATCATCAGGCAGATCGCCCAAGGGCACTCCACTTAAAAAGCCGTAGAATAAATTCACCACGTCACGATCGGAGTTACCGGCCATCAAGTTTTGTGAATACCAACCACCGCTGGCCTTAAGACGCAACCAATCGTTGATATTATATTTTATGCCCAAGCGGGGCTCAATACTAGTTTCAGACTGACTTCCATAGTAATGAACGCGCAGGCTCGGTTCGGCAATTAGACGATTGGAAGCGTAGCGATAGCGTGCGTAGGTTCCTAATTCGGTAGTATTTTCACCGAGTTCTACCGAACGCCCTAAGGGAGCGTCTACCATAAAGTCGGTGCTGTAAGTAATGGCCTCCACCCCTACTTTAAGTTCGTCGTTCTTGCGGAAGAAATAAGTAAGATCTAAGCCTCCGTTAAATCCAGAGATCCGAGAGGTCTGCAATAGTTCTCCTTCAATTGAAGTAATATCATAGACGCTGTAGCTCGCGTCACCCGACATAATTACAGTGGAAGTAGCGGGAATCACCACAAAATTGCCACCCAAACCCACCGAGTTCCAGTCGATGCTATTACTATTGCCGTAGCGAACCGCATCATCGAAGCTAAACCCAAATAGGTTTACCTGCGAACCATTATCGGCCTGCGAGCTAAATTTACCGTAGAAGTCGGTGAATGAGAAGGGTAAACCATCGAATTCGGTTTCTACGTAAGGGTAAAAGAGTTGAGAACTTTGATCTAAATAGGAGGTCTTGGCCGAAAGCAAGAAAGAAGAATTGGAAAATCCGCGTTCGTTCTTTGAGCCTAAAGGTGCTTCGAGTAATAGTTTGGAAGTATAGGTAGAAGCATTGACCTTACCGGCCAGGCGCTTCCTGTTTCCAGAACGCGTGCGCACGTCCATTACCGCAGAGTTTCGCGAGCCGTACTCCGCAGAGAAACCCCCGGTATAAACATCGGCCGAGCGAAGAATATCATTATCAAATACGGAGAAAAAACCAATACTGTGGAAGGGATTGTAGACGATCATACCATCCAAGAGGATCAAGTTTTGAATAGGAGCACCACCACGAATATAAAGCTGCCCCCCTTGGTCGCCCGTGGTAATAACCCCCGGTAAAACCTGTACTGCCTTGATGATATCCGCATCACCCCCTACCGAGAAACGGGTGATCTCCTTGGGATCTAAATTAACCACAGAGGTTAGTACCTTGGTCTCACGTTCCTCTCGAGCAGCAGATATCTCTACCTCCTCCAACAATTCCGAGCCTTCATTCAGGTAAAAGTTCAAACTTGCAATTTGACCATCTCTTACCACTACATCTTGGGTATTGTTCTCATAACCCACAAAGCTGGCAGTAACTTTATAGGTACCGGCTGGTACTTTATCGATAATATAATAACCGTTCTCGGAGGCACTAGCGCCATAGGTGGTTCCATCGATCACCACATTGGCGAAAGGCACCGGTTCTTCGCTATCCTTTTCGTAAACAAATCCACGCAAGGTTCCTTGAGCGGCGATCTCCCATGAAAAGAGGAGTAAAAAGATCGATAGGAGGGCAGAGAATTTAGACATCGATTCTACTTTAGGGTCTATTGGTAAAATATTTTGAAGAGTAATTCTTTAAGCAGCTCCGCGTCGCTGGTGCTACTATTGTTTACTCCTTTTGATTTTAAATCGGTTTCGCGCAAATATCCAATAATTCGGGCAATTCTACGCACATTGTAATGCGACAAAGCAGGAAGGTATTCTTTAGCCTGCCAAGGACTTACTCCCGCTTGTTTCGCTAATTGATCGGCCGCTGCTCCTTGAGAATTTAATTGCGACATGATCATCAAGATCCGAAAGTTCCGGTAGAGAATACCCATGGTAAGAACGAGGGGATTATCTTTTGGGTTGGCGGCAAAGTACTGTTGAATGCGCATGGCCTTGGCGAAATTCTTACCATTGATAGCGGCACAAAGCTCAAAATTGTTGTAGTCCTTACTGATCCCAATATTGGTCTCCACGATATTCTCATCGATCTGACCACCACTAGGTACGATCAACTTAAGCTTATTGATCTCGGAGTCGATTCGACCAATGTCGGTTCCCAGACTTTCGGCGATCATGCGCACTGCTTTAGGACTGGCTTGGTAACCGGCACCTTGGATCAGTTTTTCAACGTAGCCCGGAACTTGATTATCATATACCCGCTTGGACTCGAATAAGACGTGCTTTTGTGCCAGCAGCTTGGCTACCTTCTTACGTTTATCCAGCTTTTTGTGTTTGTAGGCAAAGACCAAAACCGTACTGTTTTGCGGGTTTTCCGCATAAGCTTCTAGATCGTCGAGCTTGCGCAATTGCTGCGCTTCTTTAACGATAACTACCACCCGATCGGCCATCATAGGATAGCGTTTGGCCTCGGAAATGATCTCGGAGATATTGGTATCGGCGCCGTAGAGCACCGACTGATTAAAACTACGTTCGGCCTCATCGAGCGCATTTTCTTCGATTTGCTCTACGAGCTTATCGATAAAAAAGGGCTCTTCCCCCATCAGGAAATAAATAGGGCGGAATTGCTTCTTACGTATTTCAGAAACTAAAGCCTGGTAATCCATAGTGCTTTCGGGAAAGGCCCCGCAAGATATATATATCTTTTGGCTTAGACCCTTAAAAAGGCGCTGCGTTGCCTCTATATTTGTGCTTATGAAAAGCTTCCCTCCCTTAAATCTTCCGAGGGCCCAATTAAAACTAGGGCGAAAAGGAGAGCAAATCTTTGTGTGGGATGAACTGCGCAAGAAAAATCTGGTGCTTAGCCCTGAAGAGTGGGTGCGGCAGCACTTGTATCATTTCCTTAAAGATGAGCTGAACTATCCGCAGAGTTGCTTTGCCCTAGAAGGTGGCTTCAAATTGTTTGGAAAGCTACAGCGCACGGATATGCTGATCTACAAATCGGCGCAAGCTAGGCTGATCGTAGAGTGTAAAGCACCTTCGGTGAAGATTAAGCAAGCGACCTTCGATCAGGCCCTACGCTATAATCTGCACTATAAAGTACCCTATTTACTCATAAGCAATGGCTTGGAGCATTATTGGGCCAAGGTGCAGGAAGATGGCCTGGAATTTATTCCAGATGGCCTCGACTTTACCGCGCTATAAGCAGGGTTTAGGAGGCTGGGCATATCAATGGCCAGATCATTAGCAAAGCTTTTAAACCAAGCCCCGCATGCTTAAGTTCCGCCTTCTCTTATCGATGATATTCTGAGCTTCTAAAAATCCTAATGATCCCAATATCAAGAAAGGACCTCTCCTCCTCTTCTCCTCTCCTAAATACCTTCCGCCTTAAGCCGCATGGCCACCTGGGTACCGGCAATTACCGCCCAAGCTGGAGCGAAGATCCAACCGATAATTGGGATCAAGAAAAGTGCGTGAAAAATGAGACCGACCGTAGCCACCGCACCTTTATTCCGACGCATCCATTGGTCGGTATCCCTAAAAGACCAAAGCCAACGCTCTGCGTTATAGTCCATAAGTCCATAGCCCAAGAAATAAGATTGTACCACAAAGATCAGGATCGGACTGGCCAGCCCCACTAAAGGGATGAAGGCTAATAAGGCCAAGGCCAGAGTGAGCAGCGTTTCCTTGATGAAATTCAATAAGTTGATCCGCAGGGCACGGAGGATATCCTTAAAGAATTGATGTAATTCGAAATCAGGCGAAAGCCCCGTTTCTTCACGCTCCACCTTTTCGGAGAGAAAACTCAAGAAAGGCGAAAGAACAATGAGGGTGGCGTATTTAAACAGGCTGCTCATGAAAAAGAACATGAAGATCTGAAGCAATATGACCAAGATGATACTGTAGGATTCCAGTTCACCCAGACTGTAACCGAAAAGGGATAAGATAAAATTTAACCAGCGGTTTATATTGTTGATCATAAGCCACAATATCCCACCCAGCAGGCCGATATAGACCAAAACAGGTAAGGCCAAATAGCGCCGATACCCCTTACGAAATAGGCGTGGAAAGGCCTCTACATAAGCCCCAATGCTAATACCTAAATATCTGAATAGCTGCACCATTAAGAATCCTTACTTTTGCGGCTCTAAAATCAAAGGATGAAAGATCAATTACGAGCGGTTTCGCCGGTAGACGGCCGTTACCACAAAGTAACTAAAAGTCTCGGAGATTATTTTTCCGAATATGCCCTGATCCAGTATCGGGTTCGCGTGGAAATCGAATACTTTATCGCATTATGCGAATTACCCTTAGATCAATTGAAGGGATTCGACCGCGCGCGTTTTATCGAATTACGCGATATCTATTTAGACTTTAATGAAGCGGATGCCTTGCGCATCAAGGAGATCGAAAAAACCACCAACCACGACGTTAAGGCGGTAGAATACTTCATTAAAGAGCATTTCGAGAAATTAGGCTTGGAGCAATACCAGGAGTTCATTCACTTTGGCCTCACTTCTCAGGATATCAATAATACTTCTATACCGCTTTCGCTGAAGGAATACATCGAAAAGGATTACCTCGCTCTATTGGGAGATCTGGTGGTGATGTTAACCGAATTAGCGGAAGAGTGGGCGGATATCCCGATGTTGGCACGCACCCACGGACAACCAGCCTCCCCTACCCGTTTGGGTAAAGAAATCATGGTATTCGTTGAGCGCTTAGACCAACAAATGCGCTTACTACGCCATATCCCCTTTTCGGCCAAGTTTGGTGGAGCTACCGGAAACTTCAATGCTCATAATGTAGCTTATCCACAGATCGACTGGCGGGCATTTGGTGGCACTTTCGTGGAAGAGATCCTAGGCTTACAACATTCTTGGCCTACTACCCAGATCGAGCACTACGATAATATGGCGGCACTTTTTGATTGTTTAAAAAGAATCAATACCATTATACTAGATCTCGATCGAGACATTTGGACCTATATCTCGATGGAGTACTTTAAGCAAAGGATCAAAGAGGGCGAAGTAGGTTCTTCGGCCATGCCGCATAAGGTCAATCCGATCGACTTTGAAAACAGTGAAGGTAATTTGGGCATCGCCAATGCCATTTTCAACCACCTGTCGGAGAAGTTACCGGTTTCTCGCTTACAGCGCGACCTAACCGATAGCACCGTTCTACGAAACATCGGAGTACCTTTAGGACATACCGTTATCGCCTTTAACTCTACCCTAAAAGGTCTGCGCAAGTTGCTATTGAACAAAGCCGCCTTAGAACGCGACTTGGAGGCAAATTGGGCTGTTGTTGCAGAAGCGATCCAAAACATATTACGCCGCGAAGGCTATCCGAAACCTTACGAGGCCCTTAAAGCCTTGACCCGCACCAATGAGGTGATCAACGCCGAGGCGATCGCCAAGTTTATCGACGGGCTCGATGTAAGTGATAGCATTAAAGCGGAACTAAAAGCCATTAATCCTAGTAATTACACTGGGATTTAAGGTTTATTTAGAGTCGATTTAAAATAAATGGACTCTATCTGAAGCAATTAAAAGGCTTCAATTAATTATTTTTGCAAACCTCAAAAACTCCAACGATATGATTTTCGACATTGAAATGATCAAGGAGGTTTACGCTAAGTTTCCCGAGCGCATTAAAGCTGCCCGTGAATTAACTGGCAAACCCCTTACTCTCGCTGAAAAGATTCTCTACGCTCACCTTTGGGATGAGAAAGCAGACGCACCATACGAAAGAGGTAAAAGCTATGTAAACTTTGCCCCCGACCGCGTGGCAATGCAAGACGCCACCGCACAGATGGCCCTTTTGCAGTTTATGCAGTCTGGCCGCAAACAAGCAGCCGTTCCCTCCACCGTGCACTGTGATCACTTGATCCAAGCCGAAGTGGGTGCGGAAAAAGATTTGGCGAATGCCAAGCAGAAGAGTTCGGAAGTTTTTGACTTCTTGCAATCCGTTTCTAATAAATACGGGATCGGTTTCTGGGAGCCAGGAGCGGGTATCATTCACCAAGTAGTACTTGAGAATTACGCCTTCCCCGGTGGAATGATGATCGGTACAGATTCGCATACCGTTAATGCCGGTGGTTTAGGCATGGTGGCGATCGGTGTTGGTGGAGCCGACGCAGTAGACGTTATGGCCGGAATGCCATGGGAGCTTAAATTCCCTAAGTTGATTGGGGTGAAGTTGACCGGTAAACTAAGTGGTTGGACCGCTTCTAAAGACGTTATCCTAAAAGTAGCAGGCATCCTTACCGTAAAAGGTGGAACCGGTGCTATTGTAGAATATTTTGGCCCGGGAGCCGAATCTTTGAGCTGTACTGGAAAAGGTACCATTTGTAATATGGGAGCCGAGATCGGCGCAACCACCTCTACCTTTGGTTACGATGCGAAAATGGCCAACTACCTCCGCGGTACCGGTCGTTCTGAAGTTGCCGATGCGGCCGATCAGATTGCCGAGCACCTCACCGGAGACGCAGAAGTTTATGAAAACCCAGAAGCCTATTTCGACCAAGTTATTGAGATCGACCTCAGTAAATTGGAACCTCATATCAACGGACCTTACACTCCAGACCGTGCTACTCCATTAAGCGAGTTTGCGAAAGTGGTAAAAGCAGAAGGTTGGCCCGAAGAATTAGAAGTAGGATTGATCGGTTCTTGTACCAACTCGTCCTACGAAGATTTGACCCGCTCGGCTTCTATCGCCCAGCAGGCCATCGATAAAAAATTAAAAGTTAAATCGGAGTTTACCGTAACACCTGGCTCAGAACAAGTGCGCTACACCGCAGATCGCGATGGCTTATTGGATAAATTCGACGCCATGGGTGGCGTAGTTTTAGCCAATGCCTGTGGGCCGTGTATCGGTCAGTGGGCTCGTCATACAGACGATCCCGATAAGAAGAACTCTATTATTACCTCTTTTAACCGAAACTTTGCCAAGCGTAATGACGGCAACCCGAATACCCACAGCTTTGTGGCCAGTCCGGAGATCGTAACCGCCATGGCTATTGCCGGAAAACTGAGCTTTAACCCGATGACCGACACCCTCACCAACGAGAATGGCGAGCAGGTTAAATTGGAAGAGCCATTAGGTATTGAAGCCCCTCCCGCAGGTTATGCGGTAGAAAATAACGGTTACCACGAGCCAGCGAGCGACGGTAGCAATGTAGAGGTGGTAGTGGCCGAAGGTTCAGAACGTCTTCAATTGTTAGAACCTTTCCAGCCATGGAACGGCAAAAACATCGAGGATATGAAGTTGATCATTAAGGCCAAAGGTAAATGTACCACCGACCATATTTCAATGGCCGGACCATGGTTACGTTTCCGTGGGCACTTAGACAATATTGCCAACAACACCCTTACCGGGGCCATTAATTATTTTAATGAGCAGGCTGGTTTGGTGAAAAATCAGTTGACCGGCGAATACGGTTCGGTGCCCGACGTGCAACGCGCCTACAAAGCAGAAGGTATTCCTACCATCGTAGTAGGTGACCATAACTATGGCGAGGGATCGTCACGTGAGCATGCCGCAATGCAGCCGCGTCACCTCGGTATGCGTATCGTTTTGGTAAAATCTTTCGCACGTATCCACGAAACCAATTTGAAAAAACAAGGTATGTTGGGTCTTACCTTCAAAAATGAAGCGGATTACGACAAGTTCCAAGAAGATGACACCATCCATACTTTAGACTTAGATCAATTTGCTGAAGGTAAGAATATCCACCTTAAACTGGTGCACGCGGACGGTAGCGAAGATGTGATCGAATGTGAGCACACCTACAATGATACCCAGATCGGATGGTTCAAAGCCGGTAGCGCATTGAACAAGATCAAAGAAGAAAACAAAGCCTAAGTCTCTGTTTATAAGAATTAAAGCCCGCCATTGCGCGGGCTTTTTTTATTTTTGCCCCTACCTAACCCCTAGGACTACAAAATCGTTAGTCTTAAAAAGTGTAATACCATGAGAAAATTGATCTTAGGAATCCTGATTGCCAGCAGCAGTGCTATTTACGCACAGGGTGACCTATCTCCTGCGATCATTCGCAATATCGAAATGTTCTTTAATGACAACTTCGTAGACTATACTCGCATTACTAACATCGATCCTAGCACCAGCCCGGTGGATACCTTTGTGGTTGTCGACATTCAAAAAGGAGTTAATGGAAACTACTTGAACGGTCGTGAATGGGACGATCCCACTATCCCTTATGCTACTTGGTATTGTAGCATGAATGGTCAGGTGAATGAAGTGCGTATCGTAGATAATTTCGTAGGCGACACCGTACAATTGGAAAAAATCTATCGCGACGCTCAAAACCGCGATACTTTATATGAGGTTTATGCCGATACCGGTACCGGAAACCTTGTTCTAGTGCAGAACTTTCAACTTTATTACGGCAGTTTAGGGATCGATAGCGCTTACACCGGTATTCCCGGACAAGGTGCATTCGGTGAGGTAGACTATTATTTTTACCGCCAAGCCAACGGAAACCTAGATTCAATTTTAGCTGCCATCACCTTTGCCGGCACCAGCTTCCCAGTGCAAACGCTGCGCTATTATTACGGTAGTTCTGGTATCGACAGCATTGATATCGTAAATAATCTAAGTGGCGAGATCGAAGGTCAGTTTAGAGTGCAGTACAGTGGTACCGCTATCAGTCAGTTTAGCTTCTTTGAGAAAGACATAAATGACGAGTGGGTTGCCTTCGACACCTATATCTTTAGCGATGAAAACTTCTTCAGCTTGCCCGAAGCAGCCCGCAATGCGAACTCCAATATTAGTTTATTCCCTAATCCTAGCAGTCGCTTCCTCAACGTGGAAGCCATTAGCAATAGTAGCTTTGAGATCATTAATAGTCAGGGCCAGATTGTGATGAGTGGTGCTTTAGAGAACAAAGACCAAGTGTCGCTCGAGGGCTTAGATGCCGGGGTTTATATCATCCGTTTAGAATCCGATAAAGGCCTAATCGGTGAAAAGCGCTTTGTGAAAAACTAAGCCGACCGACTTATATTTTAAGAAGCCCGATCCATTGTGATCGGGCTTTTTTTTGGCATTTATGAAATGCTTTGGAGTGAATGGAAATGGGCCTTATTCTAAGCTAACTCACTTTTTAGCCGTATCAAAATGAAGGCCTCGCCTTTATAATAAAGGGCCAGGTGAAAAAAGAGCTCTCAAAATCCGAACTAATCATTGATGATTATCAGGCACTTACTGACCTATATACATTTTGTCCATAGACTAAAGCTTACTAGCTGCACTAAGCGAGCGTTTGATTGGAAATTTATTAATCCATGAAAAAACTAGTTTTTGCTTTAGCCGCATTGGGCAGCTTCAACCTAATGGCACAAGGTGATCTCAGCCCAAGCATTATTCGTAATATCGAATTCCTTTTCGATGACAATTTCATCGACTACACGCGAATCAGTAATTTCGACCCCAGCTTTAATCCAGCCGATACGGTAGTAATCGTAGACCTAGAAAAAGACCATGACGGATACTACCGAGCCGGCAGGGAATGGGTAGACACGATCTATGCAAACTGGCAGTGCCAGAAGATTGGTAAGCGCAATGAGATCTATATCGTGGATGCCTTTATAGAGGATACAGCCCAAATAGAGAAGATCTATTTCGATCGTCAAGGTAAAGATTCCTTATATGAGATCTACACCGATACGGCGGGCTTTGGAATAATGAGCCTAGTGCAACGCATGGAGTTATGGTATGGCTCTAACGGACTGGATAGCGTTCTGGCCGGCTCTACCTCCTTTAACGGTATTGGTAAAACCTTCTATCAATTCCATCGCGACGCCAATGCCCGATTAGACTCTATTCAAATTTGGTCTATTTCCGGTAGCAATCGAAGCCATTTTCAAACCTATCGTCATGTGTACAGCAATAATGCCTTAAGTCACATTGCTATTTATACCGTGCCTTTCAGAGCAGTTTTAGATCGTATAGATGTAAGTACCAATAATGGCCAAGTACTTAGTTTCGTACGCTACCGCCGACAGCCAGGAATGCCTTGGAATAAAGTGGATCGCTTTTTCTTCAGCAATGAGAGTTTCTTCAGTACTGCCGAAAGGCCCTTGGTGGCACCCAGCCTAAAACTGGAGCTCTATCCTAATCCTTGTCAGAGCTTTTTACATATCGAAAGCGAAAAAGTAGGCCAATACATCATTCATAATATACATGGTCAAGTAGTGAAAGCGGGTGATCTAGAAAGGCAAAGCCAAATATCGATAGAAGGCCTGGCGCCGGGAAGCTATTTCTTTCGCTTTAAAGGCCCGGAAGGGAATGGTGCAGAAAAAGTCTTCATCAAGAATTAGTCAGCGGCAGATCCTTAATTTTGTAGTCTGGTCCTCAGGAGGACCGGGCTTTAATCTAATTTATGAGTAAAACTAGTCCCTGGCTAATCGCTACCTGCTTCGGTGCGCTCTTGTTCGCTTGTCAAGAAGAAGCTAATCCCGTACAGGTCGATTTCCCCTTCTTGGCCGGTCATTCTGATCGTTACGACGAAAGGACCATCTATAACCCAGAGTTAAACGTGGACCTTGATCCGGTGGTATTACCTAATAATGCCTTTAATCAAGTCTTCACTACAGTTCATTTAGAAGATCAGCCCAATAATTATAAAGATGATATCACTTTCGTAGCCCGTATTTACTCAGGCCCGAGTAGACAGGCCTATGAATCTGAGATTCAGGTAGAGTGGAATGAAGACTGGGAGGTTGCCAGTCTTTTAGTGCTGGATAGCATTAAGCGATGTAGTAATCCCAATGATCCTTTTCCCATGCACTTGAAAGTCGTAGAGTACTCCCAGCACCTCGACTATAACTGTCAAAAGCCGCTCGATACGGTTATCCGTATCGAAAGTCATGTTGTAGCGGCTCACTTTGCAGAGGGTGAAGCTTTTCAAGACTGGCCCATGTGGGAAAAACGTCCGGAACTCTTTTACTACGATAATACTCTAAGGGATGAACGTCCGCGATTAATTATCGCCAATCCCTATTTTCATGATTACGAACCTGAGCACTACCTCGCTTTTCGCCGCGAAATTGAGGGAGATACTATTTACGCTTGGTTAAAAGTGCAGTACCAAGCAGAGCAGAAGAGCTTGGTCCTTTTAGAAAAAGCTGTACAAGCGCCCAATCGAGATTGAGGATGAGGACATAAGGGGACAATCTTAGCGTTCAAATAACTATGGACCCAAGAGCCTATTTGAACTAAATGGAAGGGTGTTTTGGTGTAAAACCTGTCAACCAAAAACAGGAAAGGACATCTTTCTTCTCCTCCTCTCACCTTCTCTTCCTCTCTACCTCAAGATCACCAATACCCCAAATACTCAAGTTCTTCTCGAATATCCTCAACCTTAATCCGATGGTCCTCGATAAGCTGAGCTTTGGCGGTATCGAGGCCGGGCTGACGGTATTGCACGGAAATGCGATTGCTATTACTCCCCTCCCACATTTGAGCTTGGTAATCGATTCCCAAATAATCACAGACTCCCTTTAAACTTGCCTCCGGTTGGGCCAAAAGATCTTCGTATTTCAAACGGTATAGATCGAGCTGTGAAGCTTCCATAAAGCGCAAAAATTGCACCGAATGTCGCCAGTAAAAGAGTGCGGTTTGATAATCGGCTCCGGTCCGCTCCATTTTTGAATGGATGCAATTGCGACCATCTCGGCTTATGAAAACGATCTTGCGCCCTTGCAAGAGGCGTTTTCTCAACTGTTCTCGCAAAGTCGGATTTCGGCCAAAATCTTCCACAAATCCCAATTGCTCGGTGGTAAGTTTATTGCCAAAGCGACTTTTAGTGCGCCGAGCATCGGCCTCACAAGCTTTTATGAATGCTGCCAATTGGCCCGCTGGATCCCTAAGTTTTTCGCTGTAGTTGGCTGGAACGAGATAGTCGCTCACATGCTCCTCCAAAGCGATCTCCAAATCGCTATGGGCGTCCAATAAAGCGCCGATCAAGGAGGTGCCACCCCGGCCCGAGCCCAGCACCAAGATCTCAAATTTGGAAGACTGAAATAACATTGCCCCGCGAAGTAAGTAAAAAGCGGCCATTTGTGGATATCTTCAGCCGAGGCTTCCTATAAATTAACCTACCTTTGCAGCGCATTTTTGATACAGATAATCATGGATCACAGCTTAGAAGCGACCACGGTTGAAACCGCCAAGGAACTCGGCTTATTGCCCGAAGAATTCGACAAGATCAAAGAAATTCTCGGACGTACCCCCAACTTTAACGAACTGAGCATTTACTCTGTAATGTGGAGTGAACACTGTTCGTACAAAAACTCCATCGTATGGCTAAAGACCCTTCCGAAGGAT
Organism: Croceimicrobium sp.; assembly: GCA_965656185.1. Lineage (GTDB taxonomy): Bacteria > Bacteroidota > Bacteroidia > Flavobacteriales > Schleiferiaceae > Croceimicrobium. The sequence goes on along the minus strand of CBFHJH010000002.1, from coordinate 237,610 downwards.
GGTCCCCACATGTTGGTTAAGGCCGGCGAAGAAAACGCCGGATTGGTGGACATTGGCGAAGGACTGGCATGTGCATTCAAGATCGAATCTCATAATCACCCTTCCGCTTTAGAACCATACCAGGGTGCAGCTACCGGTGTAGGAGGTATCAACCGCGATATCTTTACCATGGGCGCTCGTCCCATTGCCCAGCTTAATTCCTTACGCTTTGGCAAGGCCGACAGTGAGCGGACCAAGTGGTTGTTAAAAGGAGTTACCAAAGGGATCGGTGATTACGGTAATTCATTCGGTATTCCCACCGTAGGCGGCGAAGTATATTTCGACCCTTGCTATGAGCAAAACCCTTTGGTAAATGCGTTTTCGGCGGGCATTTTGCATACCGAAAAAGATAAAATGATCAGCGCAAAGAGTGGTGGTCCAGGAAACCCCGTTTTCATTATAGGTTCCTATACCGGTAAGGACGGAATCGCGGGTGCAGCTTTCGCTTCAAAAGATCTTACCGAAGCTTCGGCTGATGATATCCCATCGGTACAGGTGGGTGATCCTTTCCAAGAGAAAAAACTATTAGAAGCTACCATGGAGCTGGCGCAGACCGGTGCCATCGTTGGTATGCAAGATATGGGAGCCGCGGGTATTACCTGCTCTACTTCCGAAATGAGTGCCGCTGCCGGTTTAGGTATGGAAATCCATTTAGATAAAGTACCTACCCGTCAGGACGATATGCAACCTTGGGAAATCCTCCTGAGTGAATCGCAAGAACGCATGTTGGCGGTTATCGATAAAGGCCGCGAGGCAGAAGTATTGGCCATTTTCGATAAATGGGATCTTCCCTGTGCCGAGATCGGCACCGTTATCGACGAAGATCGCTTGAGCTATTACTGGCACGGAGAGCTTTTCGCGGAAACGCCCGCCGATCCATTGGTTCTAGGCGGTGGTGCACCGGTTTATTACCGCGAGCATAAAGAGCCAGCCTATTATCAAGAGTACAAGAAATTCGACATCAATAGCATTACCGTACCGGAAGACCTTCAGGCGGTAGCCAAGCAATTATTGGCCAATCCTAATATTGCCAGCAAACGCTTTGTATATGAGCAATACGACTCGATGGTGGGCACGGTAAATATGAGTACAAACCGCCCGAGTGATGCCGCAGTGGTGAATTTGAAAGACACCAATCGCGCCCTAGCGATGACGGTAGACTGTAATGCCCGTTACGTAAATGCCGACCCAGAACAAGGCGCAATGATCGCCGTTGCAGAGGCAGCACGTAATATCGTAGTATCAGGGGGAGTACCCTCCGCCATAACCAATTGCTTGAACTTTGGAAACCCATACAATCCTGAGGTATACTGGCAATTCGTGAATGCGATCAAGGGTATGGGTAAAGCCTGTGAGAAATTCCAAACCCCGGTTACCGGTGGTAACGTGAGTTTCTACAATCAAACCGTTCTAAAAGACAAGACCGAACCGGTATTCCCCACGCCAACCATTGGCATGATCGGAATTATTGAAGATAAGCAGTTCATTACGCAAATGAACTTTGCCAGCAAAGGCGACCTCATTTACATGATCGGCGAAAACCGCAATGATATCTCCAGTAGTCAATACTTAGTAGAGGTACACGGCGTGAACGAATCTTCTACCCCATTCTTCAGTTTGGAAGAGGAATATGCCAATCAAGAGCAGATCAAAATGTTGATCCGCAAAGGCCTCTTGGCCTCAGCCCACGATGTGTCGGAAGGCGGTTTATTCGTTGCCCTTATGGAATCGGCCATGGCCGGTAACTTAGGTTTCGACATCACCACCGATTCAGCGATCCGCCGTGACGCCTATCTCTTCGGCGAAAGCCAGAGTCGCGTAATCGTAAGTGTGAACCCTGACAATGAAGACGCTTTCATCGATATGATGATGTTGAATGGCGTGGAATTCGACCTGGTAGGACACGTTACTAAGGGCAGTATCCGCATCGACGATATCGACTGGGGACATGTAGAGGATTACCGTAAGATCTACGACAACTCCCTTGGTGAGATCATGACCAAGTAAATCAGCTGATTTTAACACTAGATAGGAAGCCCCGATCATTGGATTGGGGCTTTTTTTTTGAGAATTTAGAATTTAGAATATAGAATATAGAATATAGATTAGGCCAAACTGATTTTATGGAACCAAGCTACTAAGGGCTAAGAGCAGAGAGCAAAATGTTTCTCTGTTAAGACTAGGAGCATTCTCCTCGCCTGTCATGGTGAGCCTGTCGAACCATCCTTCGACGAACCCAAGATAACTAGCCTCTGATTAATTTCGATCGATTAGCGCAACTTTACGCCCTCAGCCATCTGCTCTAAGCTCCCCGCTTCCAAGCTAGCGAAGCGTCCCAACCAAGCGCCGCCTCCCCTCCTTTTCATACCTTTGCCCCATGGAACTTGCACTCTTACTCCTCAGCGCTTATTTACTGGGTTCTACCGCCTGGAGCGTTTGGTTAGGGAAATGGATCAAAGGCATAGATCTGCGCGAACACGGCAGTGGCAATGCTGGTGCCACCAATTCCTTTAGGGTACTGGGAACGGAGTTGGGAATCGCCGTGCTGCTTTTGGATGCCCTCAAGGGTTTTTTAGCGATTCAAATGCTGGCTTGGTCATCTTATGAAGGACAAGTGATATTTATGCTTTTGGTGGGCTTTAGCGCAGTGCTGGGCCATATCTTTCCTCTCTACGTAGGTTTCCGCGGCGGTAAAGGGATAGCGACCCTTTTGGGGGTGGTGATCGCCTTACACAGCGGCGCCGCTTTATTGGCCATGCTTACCTTTGTATTCAGTTTATTGATTACCCGCATCGTGTCCGTTTCCAGTATGACCGCCGCTATATCGCTACCCTTTTGGCTCATCTATCGCTTTCAGGAACCCAGCGAAATTTTAGTTATTTTTAGTATCGCCATTGCCCTTTTGGTCTTGGCCACCCACCGTAAAAACATCCTTCGTTTATTTAAAGGCGAAGAGCAAAAAGTACGTTTTCCATCCAAAGCACGCAGTGATGATGAAGTTTGAGGAAAAAAGAAAGTTACAGGAAGAAAGCGATGTCCTCACCCAAGAGGACAGTTGGCATGAGATCATGCTCTTTAATGACGAAGTAAACACCTTTGATTGGGTAATCAGTTCCTTGATCGAAGTTTGCGAGCACAGTCCCGAACAAGCCGAACAATGCGCCGTAATTACCCACTATAAAGGTAAATGTGCGGTAAAATCAGGCTCTTACGCCGAGTTGGAACCTAAGTGCAGTAGCCTATTGCATCGGGGGCTGAGCGCGGAAATCGTATAAATTTCAATAAAATGCCTGCAAGTCTTGCGGGGATTAAATTCCTCCTTATATTTGCAGCCCCGTTACCGAAACGGAATAAAGGAGGAGCTCCTTTTAAAACACGGCTCTGGAAATAATGGCCTTGTAGCTCAATTGGATAGAGCGTCTGACTACGGATCAGAAGGTTGAGGGTTCGACTCCTTCCAAGGTCACTGCCAAAACCCCTAAAACCCCTACTCGTCGCAAGATTAGTAGGGGTTTTGTTTACTGAAAGATTCACAGCTTTCTTAACTCTTTAAGGGTTTGTCTATTCTTAACCTAGTTACTCTATGAATCAATTCAAGTACTTGGCTACCTCTTTTTTATATATTAGCAGATAACCTAAGAATGCTGCTTTGTTATCTCCCGATCGCTTCAAGATCTCTTGCTTACCTCCATTGATGGCAGGGCCGCATTTTTAATGAACAGAATGCGGTAAAATGAAACATCTCATTATAGTTATACTGACCCTGATTGGATCAGTTTCGCTTCAGGCACAAAGAAGTGATTTGAACTTCTCTCTGGGCTACCTAGCTTATGAAGATGATGTTTTTGTCAACTCCTTTGCCCAAGAAAACAGGCAGGTACCCACGCCTTATGGTACCTTGAAGGTTTTATCAACTTTTACATACAGCTACTACCCCTCCCTTGGTGATAGTTGGTTCTTCGATATCGGCGTAAGTTTCGCCTATCGATCGGTGACTATTGGTCAAATGACAGAATCTGGATTCGCGGCATTATACGATGTAAATGCTAACTATCTAGATCTCTTAACCGGCGCGGGATATGAATTCAGGGTCAACGAGTTGTTTTCTATTGCCCCAAAAATAAACTTAGGCATTGGCTTGCCTTTACAGGGCGAAACCCCGGAGGTGACTGGTCCAATTCGAAACAATAACCTTAATTACAATAATCCAGTCTTTTTCAGCTCTACCGGAGTTTGTTTCAAATTAAATTTCAGCAATAAAAGAGGTAAACGTTGGTGGGTAGGAATAGAACCTAGACTGCTTACCTTCTTTAATAATATGTATAAGCTGGAAGAGTTCCCCCTGGCGGAAAATGAGGCGCCGCATTTTGCCGGAGGCTTCGACCTGAAGTTGGGTTATTCCTTTTGGTAGGTATAAATCTAAAATTAAATCCCCTGCGTAGCTTAGACTATTCTTCAGGGCCTGGTAAAAATGCGCTTTACTCGCTCCCCAATAATCAGACTATTTAATTACTACTTTGGTGAAGAAAAAACAAGCCCATGATACGACCATTATCCCTTCTTCTCCTCTGCTGCTTTTCCCTATGTCTCTCCACTACTTCCCTGCTAGCCCAAAGCACAACAGATAAAGACGTTCCGGCCGAATATCAAAAGGCAGTAAGCAGCCAAGACCAGATCCTGGAAAACCTTTATGGGGTGATATCTGGTGAAAAAGGCGAGGCACGCGATTGGGATAAGTTTCGCTACTTATTTCACCCGGATGCGAAATTGATTCCAAGCGGCAAGGCCCAAGATGGCAAATTCAAGGCTTCATTCTGGACCACGGAAGATTACATCGACCAAGCCGGAGACTATTTGGTGCAACAAGGTTTTTTTGAAAAGGAAATTCACCGCGAAACAGATTCCTTCGGTGCCATCACCCAAGTTTTTAGTACCTATGAATCCTACCACAGCGAAAGCGACGCCGAACCTTTTGCCAGGGGTATTAATAGCATACAGCTGCTCTACGACGGCGAGCGTTGGTGGATCCTAAATATCTATTGGACTTCGGAAAGTGAGGCCCAGCCGATTCCGGCAAAGTATCTACCTGAATAAATCTATTTCAAAAGAGGCAGTCGGATTTGTGAAGGATATTTTTTGGAATGGTGCACCTTATTGTGGGCTACTACTCCTTCCGACTCATCGTAGTTGTTGCCACCGGTATTGAGGTTGCGGGCAAAGCGCGGGAAATTACTGCTGGAGATCTCGATGCGAATGTGATGTCCTTTTTCAAAGTAATTACTGGTAGCCAAAGGCGATAATTCTAATTCATAAACCGCTCCTTCTTCCATAAACACTTCCTTATCGTAACCTTCGCGGTAACGGGCCCGCTGAATGGTCTCATCTAAATTGTAAGCCCGTCCGTCGGGATATACATCGATGAGCTTAAGGCTGAAGTCGGTATCCTTTGCATCGGAAGAAACGTAAAGGGTCGCTTCGATAAAGCCGGAAAGCTCCACGCCTTCTTCTAATGGCGCACTGGTATAGACCAATATATCTTCTCTTTGCTCCATGGTTTGCTGATCGAAGGCACCGCCCTTTACCGCATTGCCGGTACAGCATACATTACCGCCGTAAGAAGGCACGGGATCCAT
>CBFHJH010000002.1:177661-231839 GCA_965656185.1 Croceimicrobium sp. | reverse complement strand
CGGGTTGTAGGTGAAACTATCGGGCTGATCGGTTTCGGGGGCCTTTAAAGTTAGACTTCCGTCACCCGATGCTGTATTGGCCTCACCACCACTGTTCAAATAATAAGTGGTCATTTCCGCTCCTTCCGGGGGCCAGGTCTCAGCAGCCTGCCATTGATTGAGACCCATGGTATAATACTGAACCCGCGGCGTTTCCTCTTTAAAATCGTTTTCTTCCCCTTTTAACCAAAGGTCGAACCAGGCGAAGATCTGCTCCTCATAATTCAAACGGGCATCACCCACACTACGCTCCCCTACCACCGTATTCTCGGAAGCGCGGGTATAACTGCAATGTAAGGTGGGCGCAATAACCAAGTATTGATCATCCGAAGCAGTCGAGTTTTCCGGATTGCCCACATGGTTGAAGAGCGCCAAATTAGGTCCGATCGACACATCATACCAAGAGGCAAACCAAAAGCTGGGTACATTGATATCCATATCCTCGTGCCAGAGGCCTCCTTCAAACCAAGCGCTATCATTGGGCTTGCGACGTACCATTTTATCGAAGATCTCCCGCTTACCGTGAATGTTCTGAATAATATCCTGAATAGGAAGATGTTTTAAGGCTTCGGCCATATCTACCGGCGGATTCTCCGGAGCTAGATCATAAAAGCGGGAAACGCGAATTAAATCCTCCTGACTGGCTCCGGCCGGAATTCGGGGCTTGAATTTGTCGTGCTCTACGCTATAAAGCCAGGCGAAGAAAAGCATTTGCTCTACCCCACCGCGGTACCAGTTGCCCTGCTCATAATAAGGTCCGACCGTGCCCACGCCGGCCCCAAATCCTTGCGGCACCATCGCGGCATGCGAAGGATGGTCCAAAGCGGCCACTGCCATTTGCCACTCGGCGGTAGAGGAACAACCCAAGGTCCCGATCTTTCCGTTCGACCAAGGTTGATCCTTCATCCAGGTAAAAGCATCGTAACCGTCAGTTAGGGGTACGCCTAAGATATCCCACTCTCCCTCCGAGTAATAGCGGCCTCTTTCATTCTGCACCACGTAGGCATAACCTCTTTGCACGGCCTCATAGGCTTTGCGAGCGGTATAGGTCCTGCGCTTACCATCGCCCCAAGAGTTGAAATTGTAGGGAGTACGCGAGAAAATGATCGGCACCGGCTCCTCGCTTTTAGGTCGGTAGATGTCTGTTGCCAAACGAATCCCATCCCGCATGGGCATCATCACCTTTTGCTCAATAATGGCGATTTCAGACAGTTTCTCAAAAATATTGTCCTGAGCTTGGAGACCATGCCAAGAAATGATGCACAATGCGGCGTAGCAAAAAATTCTGTTCATAAGGGGATAATATGTATGGTGGGAAAGATACTAGTTTTCGTACTATTCTGCGGTCTCCTAGCTTTACTCAGAGAGCCAACTAATTAAGCAAAATATGGGCAGAGCTAGCATTTTCTATCTTTAAAGCCTTTAGTTTACTATCACGAAAAGATCTAAGAAAGATATCGATATTAACTGCGACCTCGGTGAAGGAATAGGCCATGAGCACTTAGTCATGCCTTTTCTTTCTTCCTGTAATATTGCTTGTGGCGGTCACGCCGGAAACGAAGCCAGCATGGAAACCGCCATTACCCTGGCCCAAAAGCACGGGGTGAAAGTTGGGGCACACCCTTCTTATCCCGATCGAGAAAATTTTGGCCGCAAGGCAATGGATATCTCAGAAGAAGACCTTAAGGCCAGTCTGAAACAGCAACTATTACAGTTTAAAGAAATTGCCCAGGGTCAGAAAGCCCTAGTTCATCATGTAAAGGCCCACGGCGCTTTGTACAACCAAAGTGCCAAAGACCCTGCCTTGGCCCATTTGGTATGTGGCGTGGTGCATGATGTCTTTCCCAAGGCCAAACTTTATGTCCCCTATCAATCGGCAATAGACAAGGTAGCTCGTGAGCAGCAAATTACTGTTGTTTATGAAGCTTTCGCTGATCGAAATTACCGCCGGGATGGGAGTCTGGTACCACGCTCAGAGCCAGGGGCACTGATAGAGAACCCTGCTACCGTATGCAAACACGTGAAAAGAATGTACGAAGAAGGCAAGGTGTTAAGCATTGAGGGCGAATGGAGAGCGATGAAAGGGGAAACTTTCTGCGTTCACGGCGATCATCCACAAGTATTGGCTATATTAAAAGGCCTTGCTAAAGCCTTTTCTATTCCTAAAAAATAAGCTGTTGCCACAATTTGAAATTAATTTTAAGCGCTACGGAGAAGCCGCCCTTTTAATAGAATGGCCCGCCCGGATCGAAGAAGCGATCTTGCAGGATATACTGGCATTGAACGCCGAGGTCAAAAAAGATCCATCGGTACTGGGAACGATCATTGCCTATCATTCTCTTTGTGTTCGCTATAAAAGGGGCGCGGATCTTAATGTCGCTAAGCAAACCCTCCAAGAGCTTTATCAAGAATTAGACCCCCATGCCACCCTCAAGGGTAAGTTATGGCACATTCCGGTTTGTTACGATTCCGAGTTTGGCTTAGACTTAGAAGCCTTAGCTCAAAGCAAAGGTCTAGCAACAGCGGAGCTTATCCACTTGCATACCGAAGCCCAGTACCTGGTCTATTTCATCGGTTTTTTACCGGGCTTCATGTATCTGGGAGGCTTAAATGAAAAAATTCACCAGCCCCGAAAAGCCAATCCCCGTTTGCGTATTCCCAAAGGATCGGTGGCAATTGGAGGCGAACAAACCGGCATTTACCCGCAAGCATCGCCAGGCGGCTGGCATATTATCGGGCGCTCACCCCTCAATTTCTTTGCACCTGAGCAGAAGGAAGCTTGCTTTGCCCGGCCAAGCGATAAACTGCAGTTTGAAGCAGTGGATCGGAAAACTTATAATCGTATTGCGGAGGCGGTCCAAGAAGGAAACTATCTAATAAAAAGCGAGCCTCTATGATCGAAGTAGTTCAGCCCGGTTTATTTACTACGGTTCAGGATCTTGGCCGCAGTGACTATGCGCATTGGGGCGTACCGCAGGCGGGAGCCATGGACGCGATCTCCGCCCAACTCGCCAATAAACTCCTCGAAAACCCTCCCGAGGCCGCTTACCTGGAAATAAATCTTGGTCAGGGGAAATTTCGTTTCGAGCAAGCCACATGGATCTGCTTGAGTGGGGGAGATTTCTCGCCAGAGCTAGATGGTGAAAGAATTAAGATGAATAAGCCCACGGCGGTAAAGGCCCATTCACTCTTGAGCTTCGGTAAACGACGCCACGGAGCGCGGACCTATCTAGCGGTGGCAGGTGGTATTCTGAGTCGGCTCCAACTAGGAAGCCGCAGCTTTTCTCCGGGTTTCAGCCCACAAAAACTAGCGAAAGGCGATCGCTTAGCTTATCCTGTAATAGCCACTAAACAGATTCCTAAAAACGCCCGCCCGCGCTTGCCTAAAAGTCACTTTGAATCGTCAGAGCTTAAGGCATTTCCCGGCCCCGAGTTCCAGCAACTAAAAGCCAGCCAAAGGAAGGCCTTAAGGCAAGAGTTCAGTCTTTCAAGGGATGCCGATCGGGTGGGAATCCGCTTAGTGGAAAAACTAGAAAATGACCTGCCTCAAATCCTCAGCGGACCGGTCTTACCGGGTACCGTGCAGCTCACCCCCTCTGGAAGCATGATCATTCTCATGCGCGACTGTCAAGTTAGTGGGGGCTACCCTCGCATTCTACAACTTAGTGAAGCCGTCATCGCAAGGCTCGGTCAAAAAATGCCTGGCGACACGATTCAATTTCAGTTGGTTGAATGAACTGCAGAAATCTCGTATAGCCTTCCAGATTTTATTTCCTAGCTTTAGGCAAAACTCTGCTTATGCTTAAAAATCATCTTTTACTGAGCCTACTACTGTTACCCTGCTTAGGGTGGGCCCAAGTGAGCCCGATCAGCTCAAAAATAAAAACCGCCGAACGGGGTTTGGGTGTGGAACTGGAAGGTAGCAGAGCGCTAAGCTCTTTGGTCCAAGTCCGGGAATATTCCGGAGCCATTGCCCTTAATGGCCAAATGCGTATCAATTTCTTTGAAACCATTTTGGGCATAGGCTACCGCGAGCAATCGGGTTATAGCGGTACCTAGTTTAGTGTAAATACCAATTTTTACCTTCCCTTTGGCAATAGGCGTTTATACCTCGGGCCCGCCTTGGATCTCATTTACCCAGACTCAAGTCCTAATTCCTTTTCCCTTCCAAGGATTCTCGACAACTATTCCCTGAACCTTGGCTATAATTTCAGGCTTTTCAGCCAGAAATACCATTAGTACTTCGAAATGACGTACCTATCCAGCAACAATGTACCGGACGGTTTCGGTTTTAGCTTACGTTATTTGTTGAAGTAAAAAAAGCCTCCGAAGAGGCTTTCATTTTTAAGTATGACTTGGTTTAAAGATAGATCGCCAGACCGGTACTGAAACCAAAGGAGTTCTGATTAAGTTGAGAAAAGCCAGCATTGGCTTGATCCTCCGAAGTATCATTATAAACTCGGTAACGGTACAAAAGGTAGGACTCCCAAGTAATACTTTCGCTTAAAAATAAGCCAAATCCCGCCCCGGCGCCCAAACCATAGTAGGTAGCGGAGGTCTGGAAGTCAGAAAAGGAAATTCCATTTGCCGTGGAATTAACCTCATTATTTACCCCTCCAAATAATAAGTCGACTGGGAAAGCTAGAAAGGCTCGATCGCCAAGGATGGGATTGCTGTAATAGCTCGCTCCCATGCTGAATCCATAAGAGGTGAGACTTTGCTCGGTGCGCGCCATATTATTTTGTATTTCTTGACTGACCAATTGAAGCTCTAAGCCCGCACGAAGCGCAAAATTGGAATTGAAGAAATAACCGTAGGTCGGACTAGCATTAATAGTGGTAGTACTTTGATCACCTTCGGTATTATTGGCGAAAGAAAGGCTGGATTGATCGAGGTCAAAACTAAATTGACCACCTAAGAGTTGACTGCCTTTTTCAAATTGAGCGTGAGCGCCAAAGCATAGCGCAAGACCCACGAAGAGGGCCTGGTAAAATTTAAGCATGATAATCAGTTTATGGGCTTCGGTATAGCCCTGGTTAAGGCTTCAAGATAGAAAAAAGGGAAAGGAAAGGCCACTAACCAGGGTGAAATAAACGTTTAAGTTACCCCCCTGTGAGGATAGAGCATTTTCTAAAATGTCCCGAAGTGTATTCCTACTAAGGCGGAACGGACCTAGCCATGAGAATTCAGTAGATAAACAAAATTCGGTGCCATGCAGAGCAAAAGATAAAATAAGGATGCGGATAAAGGTCCGCATCCCTATTCTAACTAACTCTAATTTTGAGTATTCTCATTTATCAACACCGGTGCCTTGCCATCAGTAATAATCACCTTGGCATTGGGCGAGGTACTTAGCTTCTCAAGCACTTCTAAACTGCGAAGCTGAATGATCTCGTTGGTTAGGCCTTGCGATAAAACTTTTTGCGATTCGCTAACTCCCTTAGCTTCGATCATCTTACGCTCGGCCTCCAACTTTTCTCTTTGCAATTCAAATTGCATGCGCTGGGCAATTTGTTCGGCCTCCAATTTACTCTCGATGGCGGCATATAGTCCAGGCGGTAAGGTGATACTTTTTAATAAGACCGATTCGATTACAAAACCGCGGTCCTTTAAAATGCTGTCCATATGCGATCGAATGGTCTCCTCGATTATCGCTCGCTCACCGCTGTGCATATCCTTAGCTAAAAAGCGCGAACAGACGTCGGCTGCCGCCGAACGAAAAACACTGAGGATCATTACCTCTTCATAGTTTTCACCTACGGTAGTCACAATCTCTGGTACCTTGGCGGAGTTGATGTGGTAAAGAATAGAAATTTCCGAACCTACATTAAGGCCTTCTTTGGAAGGAAGGTTGAGCTTCACCTCTAGATTTACTGTACGGGTTGGCACTTTTACAATCCGAGTCACAAAAGGATTGAGGCCCACTAGGCCTGGCTCGTAAACTTTGGGCTTAAGCTTGCCCAGGGTGGCTTTCACTCCTACCTCACCGGGACGAATTACCGCACAGGAAGGAAGCAAGAAGAGTAGAGCGATTGCTAAAAGATAGATCCTTTTCATAAGCGTTGTTTTAAGTTAGGCGGTAAGGCTTGGATCTATGTTTTACTCCAAATGAAAACAAAACTTATGCCAAAATATAGACTGAAATCAGAGATCCTAGTGCCGCCAATAACGCTTATCCACATAAAAAGTACCGAAGGGCACAAAGGCAGCAATGAAACAAAGGACGGTAAGCTTCAAAGACCACTTCGTTTTGATAGCCACTGCGGCCAGTACCACAGCATAGGCTATAAATAATACCCCGTGCGCCATTCCGATTACCTGCACCCCTAAGGGCCAGTCGAACCCGTACTTAAGGGGCATGGCGATAAACAAAAGCAGCAAAAGGGAAATCCCTTCTAAGAAGGCTAAACTGCGGAGGACTTTCATGGCAGAAGCTTAAATTTTAGGGGGCGAAGTTAAGCAAGAAGGCCCGTTCCAAGCCCGATCTTTATAAAAGCCTTGGGGTCCCAGTGGTGTCCCAGGCTCAGTAGGAATAAGTCGAGGGCCTAAACAATTCTCACCCCTTCCCTTAAGCTTAGCCTGGGTAATGGTAAATTTTGGTAGTCGGTGTAGAAAAATCTAGAGTCCTCCAGAGCCCCTCCATAAGACCTTTTTAGGCTTCGACAAACACCCTTTTAGTCTGTTTTGAAGTCCCTTTTGAACCCTTCTAAGGTCTATTTAGGGCCATTTAGATGTCCTTTTTAGGGCTTCTATTCCTCCCAAAGGGCTTTTGACAAAGTCCCTTTTAGCTGAAGATACAGTCCGCAAGCCTTGTTGGTAAAGGGGTTTACTAATTAGGCAAAGGTCCCTTTCCCCATGGGGGAAGGTCCCCTTCCTATTGGGATAAGGTCTGCACGCGCCTATGGGAAGTCCTAACAGGCTCCTGATGACTCCCCTTTTAGGTAGTTCTAAAAGGGTCTTTCAGGATTTAAAAAAGAGGCTTCCTATAGATAAGGAGTCCTAGGCATAATGCCAGTAATCCTACACTAGTATTGGGATAAGTAGTATAGCACTTTCTTAAACTAATTATAAGTTCATGGACTATACTGCTTCGAATTACGAAGAAGTCTCATTGTCATTTTTAGGGGAACGGAGCAAGGCGGTGATCTTATACTAATCCCGATAAGATCCAGTCAAATCCTTAAACGTTAAAAGCTGAGTGGCCTGTTTTCCTTCCCCAAACCAGCTTCAAAAGGCGTCCTTTTCTTGGGGAGATAAAGCCCCGCTGGCCTTGCCCCGAAGTCTGGGCTATCGACTTGGAAAGCCCGTCAGCATTGAGAGGCCCTCCTCTTTAACTAGGGATGAAGTCTGTATTGCCAAGGGACGCTCTCTAGATCAATTGATGACCCTTTCCCTAAGCCGGTAAGGCGACCCCTGTATAGCGTTAGGACAAAGGCAAAACTATACTTCCTAATAGCAAACCTATAGTACCCTAAGGTCTGTTCGGCCTACCGACGCCTCCTAATTGCACTCAAAATGAAAGAAAAACTACCAATTCTTTAAAATTGGAAGTAAATGAATTGCTCCCCTGAAGATTGTACGTTGGCAATGGCGAAAACCCTCAGACCCAAACGGGATAAAAAATAAACCGAAGCATCACCGATTAAGCTGAATAGGGCTTTTATTACCAAGGCAATGGGGCCTCCAATTGCATTCTTTCCTTAGTGATAGGATGCTCAAATTCTATGCGTCCGGCATGCAGGTAGAGACGGTCTCCCGCTTTCCCGTATAAATCATCCCCTTTAATGGCAATGACCAAGCCATCTTGATGCGCAGCATGTACCCTTAACTGATGGGTGCGGCCGGTAATAGGCTGAAACTGGATCAAGGTTTCTCCGGCCCTGCGCTCTACGATTTTCTATTTCATCCCTCCTCCCATTGATAAGTCGATGAGGGCGGAGCTCATTATTCAAGCTTTTAAAAATTCGCTACCTTTCATTTCTTAAACTTAAAAATGGATTACTGCTCGCGCCTTCTTTGCTACCTCTTGTTGACTTTTAGTTCCTTCAGCACCATGCATGGCCAATGGGTTCAAGAGTCGCTCCCTCGATTCTATCCCGCCTTTAGTGATGATAATGTGGTCGATTTCTTCCAAGTTGGCGATCACTATTACGCAACGCTAAAAGACCTCGGAATCTATCGACGCGAAAAAGGGGATAGCCTTTGGCATCAAATTCATAATGCGGATTACTACGTAAAAAAGGTAATCGACTCTACCCTATATTTTCACAATAATGGTGGCATCTACGAACTAAATCTAAAGCAACCGCAAGCCGGGGCCAATCTAGTCGTTTATGAAGTAGCGACTGACATAAGTGGCGATCAAAACTTCCTCTATATCAGCAACCCATGGATGGGGATGTACCGCATCAATCGCAATACGGGAGCAATGAGTAATCACCGAAATGGCTTGCCCAGTTATTTTACCTACCCCATGGGAAATCCTATGGAGCAATGGAGCGCTTATTCCATTCTATTGGATGGCAACGCTCTTTATTTAGGAACGAATGAAGGGCTATATACAAATACCACCGGTCTAGGTACATGGACCCAATCGAGTAACAGCCAAAGTTTTGGTACAGTGAGTATCTTCGAAAAGGTAGATGGTAAGTTTTATATGGCAGCCTCCGCTAATAATTCCTACTACTTTTATGAAAGTAGTGATGCTCAGAATTGGAGTGTCCTTTTCCTTAATGGCAGTCGCTTCAATTCTTTTGCCAAGCAAGACTCTACCATGGTTCTGCTCGATGACAATAATAATTTACACTATTCTGAAAACTTAGGGCAAAACTGGACACTACTATCACTGCCTTTCAATGTGTGGAAAAAAAACAGAGTCTCTTTTATGGGCGACAGTTTAGTGGTTTGCAGCGAAAGAGCCGGTGTTTTCTTTTACCAAGAAGGTGAATGGAGTTGGGAAGGAATTCTTAGCCCCAATATTTATAGCTTAATTCCGGAAGAGCTGCAAAACCTCGTGAGTTTTCAAGATAGTCTCTACGTACAAAGTGGTAGAGGTATTTTCAAAAACCGATCCTCCGGGATTTGGGAAAAATTAAACCCTATGGATTCTATCCTTTCTCTTGAACAGCGAAGAGATACGCTTTATTATAGTCTTGTGGAAAGCGGAGGTAGTTATCGGGTCAAATACTCGCCAGATGTAGGGATCAATTGGCAGAATTTAAACCTGCCCTTAATTCGAATCGAGCCTCAATTTAGTATTGGCTCCCAACACTTTTACTATCACAGTACCGGTAATTATGCACGTGGCTGGCAGCGAAAGAAAATTTCAGATTCATGGCAAGGCTTAGGTGCATGGCGGAGTAGTAAATACAATTTTGAGCAAATGATAGACTATAAGGGCCTTAGCTATTTTCATTCATTTAATGGTCTCGAAGAACCTCAAGTGCTTGATAGCAACGGCGATTTTCATGTCTATAATCATGGACTTCCGCAACGTGAAGTGACCGGACTTTTCCCCACGGACTCAAATTTATTCGCCTATTGTGAAGGAATAGGGCTCTATAAAACAAAAGGCCTATTTCAAGGATGGGAATACGCTAGTAATGGTCTGTTAAGTAACTCGCTTAATACTTTAATACAAGATGGAAATATTCTATTCGCTGCGACCGATCAGGGGATATACAATAGTTCCGATGAAGGCAAAACCTGGACTTCCATCAATGGTAATTTGGGAACAAAGGCTATTATAGATGTAGCTGTAGTTGCAGATAGCCTGTATATTTTAGATGATCAGAATGAACTGTGGAAAAGTGATCTTCAAAATCTACCACTACAACGAGAAAATAACCAAGGCCCTAGCGATTACATTCAGATTTATCCTAATCCAGCTAATGATTTTTGTGAAGTGCAGGTATCATCCGGACAAAACTTAGAAGAAATAAGTATTTATACATTGGACGGTACCTTGCTTAAGAAAAGTTCTTCCTCTCGCATCGGTTTGAGTGAATTTCGCGGAGGATTATATCTAATTAGGGTAAGAACTGATCTATTTGAGGAGCAATTTAAACTTAAGATAAAGTCTCATTAAGAGCTTTTCTCCTTACCAATTCACACTGGTTTCTAGGCTTAGCCATTCCCCACTGCGTGGATGTCGAAAGCGAATCTGAGCTGCGTGTAAATACAAACGATCGGCCTTGGTGCCATAGAGATCATCACCCTTTATAGCACAGGCTAAACCTTCGGCATGTGCGGCATGTACCCGCAATTGATGGGTGCGGCCGGTGATCGGATGAAATTGGATCAAGGTCTCTCCCGCCCTGCGCTCTAAGACTTTCCATTTAGTAACCGCGGCTTTACCGTAGTCGTAGCAGACCAATTGCCGCGGACGGTCGTTCAAATCTACCCGCAGTGGCATATTAATGATGCCCTCCTGGCCCTCTACTTCCCCTTCCAAAAGAGCGAGGTAGGTTTTCTCCACAATGCGCTTTTTAAACTGTTCTTGTAAACGCTTATGCGATTTACGATCCTTTGCTATCAGAAGTAATCCGGAGGTTGACATATCCAAGCGATGCACCACCAAGGGACCGGTCGCTTCGGGGTATTGCTCGCGCATTCTTTGAAATACCGAATCGCTAATATGCTTGCCGGGTACGGAAAGAAATTCGGCCGGTTTATTCACCGCTAGCATGTATTCGTCCTCGTATATGATGTCTAAATGGACCGCTTCCGCGGAAGCTTTAAGCATGGGATTTTGGTCTACCGCAAGGCCTTGCAACATATGCCCTAAGATGGGTTCACATTTCCCTCGACAAGAGGTGTAGAATTGCAAATGTTTCCGCACTTCGTTTCGCGGCGGGCGGCCCCACCAAAATTCGGCCATGCAGACCGGCTTCAAACCATGGCGGTAAGCGTAATGCAAGAGCTTTGGTGCCGCACAATCGCCCGCTCCTGCCGGGGGGGTTTCATTTACGGTATGCTGAAAAATATCGTAGAGTGAACGACGCTCCTGCTGGGCATTGAGAAATTGAAATTGCTCAAAGATCTGCCTTTGTAAACCCGCCGAACGCTCGCGTCGCGCTTGCTTGAGGCCATCGATCTCATCTTGCCAGGCCTTCAGCTCGGCTTCCTTTTGCGCCAATTCTTCGCCCAAGGACGCTTTTAGCTTTTTGAACTGATAGCTTAAATGGGTGCTTTCTGCCCTGAGTTCTTTTTCTAAGGTCTCAGCTTGACTTGGATTTAAGTCGGACATTTCCTTTCGCTTTTCATCCCGCTTTTGCTTGGCCCTTTTCTGGATGGCCTTATGTTGGGCAAGCTCTTCATCTCGCTGTTCTTTAGCCGCTTCTACTGCCAGCTGGGCCTCGCGATAGGCTGGTGCCTGTTCCTTTTCTTCCAGCTGCCGATTAAGGGCATTCACTTCCTGCTCCCCGTCCTTGTAGAAATCCCCTTCAACCAAAATGTCGAAAACCGGGGGCACAAAGGGGTCTAAGTTTAAGGTATTGGCCATTTTACCGGAAAAAGCCCGCAAATAGCCCAGCTCTCCTTGCTTGTTCTCGACCACCAAAACGCCGAACATTTTGCCACAAGCCTGCGGTGGACTATCGGCCTGTAGACCAAAATCGTGATACCAATCTTGCTGCTCGGCTAGGTAATCTTGCAGCTCCTTAGCCGCAATTTGGGCCAGGCGATGAGGCCTATAATAAAAAGGAAAGTCGAATTTCTGAGGACGCTCGATCCTCTTAATATCTTGTTTGAAATATGTGAAATGCTTTTCCAAGGCGGCAAAGATAGGAGCTTGCCTTGGATTAAGCAGGACCTAATTTTTGAAGCTAGTCGACCGTACCTCATCTAATAAACCATTAGCAAAAAACTGCATCGAAAATTAGAATTTAACATTAAGCTAATCGAGAAAGCAACTTCGTGGATGCCTGGTAATCAGTTAGAAATAAAACCGCTCACTGAGTAAACAGCTTATGAACAAACTGTTGGCATTAACCAGCACTTAAGATTTATGCGCAATTACTAACTAGGAATTAATATTAGCGGGGAGCTAGCTTAACCTACCCTTCGTTGGTTTGAAGAATCAAAAAATCAAACTAATCAAATCTTATGAATCGACTAGTTCTTTCTTTTCTAGCCTTATTTTTAAGCCTAGGCATCCAAGCGCAAAATGCTGCGATCAAAGGATCGGTTTACGATGAAAATCATTTACCAATGCCAGGAGCAACTATTTTAATTGCCGGCACCAGCATTGGTACTACCACTGACTTAAGCGGAAACTTCACCCTTGTGGGCGTTCCAAGCTCCACCAAGGAAATCGAGGTTTCTTTCGTGGGATACCAAAGCCAGACCATTGCGATCGACCTTTCCGAAGGCAAAACCAATCAGCTGGAAATAAACTTGAAACCTGCTTCTAATGAATTAGGAGAAGTAACCGTTTTAGGCACTTTTAAAAGGGGTCAGGCCAAAGCGATCAATGTCCAAAAAAACAATACTAACATTACCAATGTGGTGTCTTCCGATCAGGTTGGTCGTTTCCCCGATGCTAATATCGGCGATGCGATGCGCCGCATTCCGGGGGTGACCATGCAAAATGATCAAGGCGAAGCGCGGGATATTATCATCCGCGGGATGGCCCCGCAACTTAATTCGGTTATGGTTAATGGCGAACGCGTTCCCTCCGCCGAAGGCGATAATCGTCGTATCCAGATGGACTTGATTCCCGCCGACATGATTCAAACCATCGAAGTAAATAAATCGGTTACACCAGATATGGACGCGGATGCCATTGGTGGGGCCGTAAACCTCGTGACTCGCGCGGCTCCGGGAAAACAACGTATTTCGGTTACCGCGGCCTCAGGAGTAAATTTATTAAGTCAGGAGCCAATCTGGACCGGTGCTTTTGTCTACGGCAACCGCTACCTCGATAATAAACTGGGTTTGGTAGTCTCCGGATCTTACAATAACCATGACTTTGGCTCCGACAATGTGGAAGCCGAATGGGTGGAAGATGATGCTGGTCGTATTTTCATGGAAGACTATCAAGTGCGCACCTATTTGGTGCAAAGGGTACGTCGCTCGGTATCGGCAAACCTCGATTATAAGATCGACCAGAACAACACTATCTTTTTGAAAACCATTTACAACTGGCGAGACGACTGGGAAAATCGTTACCGTTACCGCATTACCGACATCGAATACGATGAAGGCATAGGCAGCTTTGTAGGAGAGTCGGAACGTGAAACTAAGGGCGGCTTAAACAATGACCGTATTCGCAATCGTCGTTTGGAAGATCAACGGATGTGGAACTACCAATTACAAGGTGAACACCTATGGTTCAATGCTTTAAAGGTTAATTGGTCGGCCAATTTGGCCCAGGCTAGTGAGGAACGTCCCAATGAGCGCTACATCGTATTTAAATCGGACGATGTTTATCCAGTGCAACTGAACAATGATTCGCGCTTCCCCATTGCTCGTCCCAGCAATGCAAGTCAATTCAATTTAAGCAATTTAGAGTTCGATGAACTGTCCGAAGAATACCAATATACCCAGGAGCGTGATAATAACTATCGCTTAGATTTCGAATTGCCTTTAAAGGCGGATGGGAACTACAAATCCTTCTTGAAATTTGGCGGTCGCTACCGATCTAAGGAGAAGTACCGTGACAATAATTTCTTTGAGTACGATCCTATCAATGGCATCGATCCAAACAACGTGGCAAGCATAAACATGACCGACGACGGATTCTTGGCGGGTGAAGAATATGCCGCCGGCGATTTTGCTTCTCCAGAATACTTAGGTGACCTTGATCTAAGTGATGCCAGTCAGTTCGACGAAGAATCGGTAGTAGACGAGTATGCCCCGGGCAACTATACGTCTACCGAAAATATAGCTGCCGGATACATCATGGTAAAACAAAACCTTGGATCTAAACTAAGCGCCATTGCCGGCGTGAGGATAGAGAATACCGCGATCGATTATACCGGTAATCGTTACATCGATAGCAATAATACCGTACTACCGGTAAGCGCCGACCAGAACTATACCAATATTTTACCGGGCTTGCACTTACGTTATGCTCATAAAGCAAATTCCGTATTCCGTTTTTCGGTAAACCAAACCTTGGCCCGTCCTAATTACTACGACCTAGTACCATTCCAAGAGATCATTACCGATGATGAGGAGATCAATTTAGGGAACGCCGCTTTGGAAGCAGCGGTATCTACCAATTTAGATCTTAATTACGAATACTACTTTAAAAGTATTGGCTTGATCAGTGGTGGGGTTTTCTACAAATCGATCGATAACTTTATTTACAGCTCCACTCGTGATAGTATCCTGCCAAATGGCGAAGAATACGATGTTGCACAACCAAAGAACGGTGCCAATGCCCAAGTAATTGGTGCAGAGATCGCCTACCAGAGAAACTTTGACTTTTTGGGTGGTAATTTTTGGAAGAATATCAACCTGTATTTAAACTACACCTACACCCAGAGTGAGGCAAGTGGCATCGAAGGAAGGACCGACGGATTAAGCTTAGAAGGCACGGCAGGAAATATGTTTAATGTTTCCTTGAGCTACGAGAGCGATAAATTCTTGGTACGCGGTTCGATAAACTACGCCAGTGATTATATCGATGAGTATGGTGGCGAAGCCTTTGAAGATCGCTATTACGATCAGCAATTGTTTGTTGACCTAAATGCCTCTTACGCCATAAAGCCGTATTTACGCATTTTCGTTGAAGGTATTAACCTTAGCAATACACCCTTACGTTATTACCAAGGGATACCCGACCGCACCATGCAAATGGAGTACTATAATGCACGGATCAATCTAGGGGTAAAACTGGATCTCTAAATGAGAAAGTCACTATTCCTAAGCGCCTTAGTTCCGTTTCTGTTTGCCGCATGTCAAGGTCCAGCAGGCCAGGAGGTTGAGGCTCAGTCTAACAAGATCAAAACAATGACCGGTATCAAACCGGTCATTGTTACAGAAGCCACTCCTACCGATACCGACGACCCAGCGATTTGGATCAATCCTAGCGATCCGGCCCAAAGTCTAATTATTGGTACCGATAAAGGCGATACCAATGGTGGTTTATTCGTTTTCAACTTAGCCGGCCAATTAGTAGATAGCTTGAGTGTTTATCCCTTATTACGACCAAATAATGTAGATGTAGAATATGGCTTTCTCTTCGACTCCACTCGAGTAGATATCGCCGTTTGCACCGAACGCAATCGAAATCGAATCCGCGTTTTCCAATTGCCCAATATGAAAGCCATTGACAATGGTGGCATCCCTGTATTTTCAAATAGTGATGAACGCGCTCCCATGGGTATTGCTCTTTACAAGGATGAAGCCCAGAGAATACATGCCATTGTGAGTAGTAAAGATGGACCCTCCGAGGGCTATTTGGAAATGCTGCGATTAGCCTTAAATCAAGATGGCCAGGTGATCGCCGATAGCATTCGGCGTTTCGGTCGTTTTTCGGGTAAAAAGGAGATCGAGGCACTTTTCGTTGACGATGATAATCATTGGCTTTACTATAGCGACGAAAACTTTGGATGCCGCAAGTATGACCTTAAAAGCTTAAAAGAGATAAAGGTTTTTGCCCAAGGCGACTTTAAGGACGATAATGAAGGTATCTCTTTGGCCAAGGATTCGATAGGCTATCTGCTGATCTCCGATCAGCAGGCCCATGCTTTTAATGTTTACAGCCGTCAAGAAAATGAAATGCTGACCAAATTTGGTGTAGAAGCGATCGAGTCGGATGGCAGCGAATGCTATGTCGGTTACCTCAACGAACAGTTTCCGGAAGGAATTTTTATTGCGATGAGTGAGGGAGCGGTCTTTCACTATTATGATTGGCGCGATATTAAAGCCTTGCTACCTTAAAAAGCAAATTGTACTCTTCTTGCCCCGGTAGCCCTGATCAGCTACCGGGGCTTTTACTTTTAGGCCTATTCCCTTGCTAAACACCTAATTTCCCCTACCTTCTCAAGATGCAAAAGATACCTATGGGGAAAATAATCGGCTTTTGGTTTTGCACAGTACTCCTTTTGTTGGCGCCCGGCGTAGAGGCCCAGGTAAATTGTAATGACTATGAGATAGTAGCGGTATACGACCTACCGGCATCACCGCAAGCTCCGGGCGGCAATTATTTCATTTGCTTATTGAGTCTGAGGGCAGATCACCCTAATAATTTTGATAATTACGCCAACCTATACTTCGTGGATCACAGGGGCGATACTCTTTCGATCCCAACCGGACCCAATCAAATCTTGCCGCGCTTCGCTTCCGACACCATTCCCTATATACTTGAGCTAAAAAGCAATCAAACTAATCCGGATTTCCCGACTAATTTCGATGGGGAATTGGTGATTATTCACGCTAATCAGTTGGAATGCCGAGTGGCTTTCCGCCGAGGGAGTCTAAGCCAAGCCGACCCGTCCTTTAAAAACTATTTTCAATATTACCCTAACCCCATTCGCGATCGGCTCCACTTGCAGGCGAGCCGAAGTATCATAGCTGTAGAGCTTTTCGATCTGGCGGGCAAAAGGATACTGCAGAAAGACACCGAAAAAAAAGAAATAAAACTTGATCTCACCTTGCTAAAAGAAGATATCTATCTAATTCGTGTTCTCTTGAAAGGTGGACAGGTAGAAGAACAACTTATCCTTAAAGAAAAAAGCCATTAAAACTCTAAGATTCACGCCTCGAATTCCTCTTTAGGCGGATAAGACTTGGTGACTTTTTGTAAGTATTTCCGGCACAACGAGCTAGTTTAACTACATTCGGGAAAATTTTAAAATCATGCTTCGCAACAGCCTTATCCTATGCTTAGGACTGATTTCCCTAAGCCTCAAAGCCTCCCATCAAGGTAATGGCTATATCGAATATGAAATCACCGCGAATAATATGCTCTACGTAGAACTGCATATACATCGCGATACCAATGGTATTTCTCAAACTACTTTTCCACGGACCCTGCAAGGGCCCTTTACGATGAGTCTCACCTATGATCCTAGTCGCACCGCAGTTTATGCCTTTAACCACCCGGCTTGCAGCAGTTTGCTGGACTTTGAAACCTATGTGTATACCGGAACGGCCAGTCTCGCCAATCTAAACCCAGTTGCCCAAGGCCATACTTTTACCTACCAGTTGGGTTCATGCCTAACTAGAACGCATAATATTAATGGGTGCTTTGGTGCAATCCTATCGTTCACAATTTTCCCTAAGCCCAATGCTCAGGGTAATTTGGCCTAGCATCCCCATGGGAATATCGGTGCCAATCATTTGCCTATTTTTCAAGCTTACAGCAACTACCGTAATTCGATCGATATGGTAGATGAGAGCAAGATAAGCGGTGCCGACTCTACCCACGCGCAGTTAATCAGTCCAAATTGGGTCAATCCCATCGTTTACCAAAGCGGCTATAGCTCTGCCCTTCCTTTCCCCGATCAGTCTGAAAACCCCGATAATGGTCCTATGTCCTTTGATGGAAATGATAGTCGCCTAGAGTTTAGAGCAAAATCGGGTAGTTCGCGAGCCGGGCTCTATGGTTATGCCAAGGAACAAGAGTATTTTTCGGATGGCCATTTAGTTTCCCGAAACCAGCTTTAGAGCGGGGTAGTGATCGATACCGCCAATCCCCTTTACAATCCTTTAAGCTTAGAAATAAGTAGTCCCGATAGTGCCTTCTTCGACATGCAAAGGCCAAGCAGTTACAGCTACGATTTGGTTTTAGGCGACACCTTGTTCATTGATCTTAAAGCAACCAGCAATCTAGCACCCAATATCCTTATGCTGGATAGTGTGCTTAGGATAGACACCAATAATTGGGGCTTGCCCCTGGGCGCCATTTTTTCCATGCCTCAACTTAGTACTTTAAATGCCAATGGTCGATTTTACCAGGGCGACAGTTCCCTTATCCGCTTTAGCTGGATACCGCAGGCGGATAATTACCTCTATGGGCCCGATCGCTTTTCCTTTAGACTAGAATTTAAATCAGACATCTGTGGCGCCGTTCCGCGCGGATTGATCTTGAATGTTTTACTGCGCCGGCCACCTACAATTAGCAGCAATGGCCTCAGTGCCGATAGCTTAAAGAACTGCGGCAGTCTACCCAAAAATTTAGAAGTACATTACGCTTATGCCGACAGCTTGTTCTGGTCGCCAGGCACCTGGGTTGTAGATTCCACCCAAAGGATCACTCAAACCGTTCCAGGTAATGACGGCTGGTTATACATCGTAAACAGCAGCCGGCAAAAGCTTGACTCGATCTACATCCAGAGTTCGGCCGCCAGCGGACAAGGCCAATTAAGCCAAGGTGGCAATCGCGTGGTTTTAAACCACGGTGGCGCGGTAGCCTTCCAAAATTGGACCATATCCAATGCCATTAAAGTAAATAGTCCTAAGACCGACACCTTAGAGTTCCTAGGCGCAGGTACCTATTCGGTTTATACCGATCCGGGGCCCAAGTTGTGTCAGTTCGGTTCGGATACTCTTAATATCCCCCAAGGAAATCTTTGGGCCTCTAACCTCAGCGTTAATCGACTTAACAAAAGGACAAGCGATGTCCTTGAGATCGTAAATGGGGCTGCCGACCAAGAATTTGCTCAAGCTTTTACCATGCCCGGCGATGCACGAATTATGGAGGAATTATTCATCTATGGCTTTAAGAACATAGATCCGAGTGAACCCTTGCCGCTACGTATACAAATAAGCACCAATCAAGGCTATCGGGATAGCTTAGATACCCTTATCATGAGCGAGGAATACCTTAAGATCCCCGCTAATTTCATTATCGATAGCAATACAGTTGCGCAGGTACGCGTGAGCACTCCGGAGGGGCTTGAGCTGCAAATGCTACAAAGTACCGACACCGCGCTAAGTTTGAATTATATGCGCTATTCTCAATTTAAGCGCTGGTCGGCAGACATTTTTGGCAATGTACGTCGGCAAAATACCGATCTACGTTTCCCCTTAGGTATAAAGTACCAGGGTACGGTGAGCTTGCTTGAAGGTGCTCCAAGGGAAGAGATCAGCCTTTATCCAGTACCAAGTGATGGGAAACTGCAGCTTTACTCCGCTAAAAGCTTAGCCATTACGAGCTATCAGATCCGCTCTATAAACGGCCAGGTGCTCCAAAATGGGCAACTAAGCGGACAAAGGCATAGCTGGGAACTTGGTCAACTCAAAGCCGGAATCTATTTCTTAAGCCTAGAGGATGGACGCCGGTTTAAGTTTGTCCTGCAATAATACTGGTCCTAAGTCCCTAATAAACAGACGGCTTTAATGGCCGTCTGTTTTGTTTTTGGCCCTTTAGGGTTGCCACTCTTCCAGAGATTCCCTTAATTTGCATCGTGCACGATTTAATTGAACACGATTTGTAGTTATGAGCCTCATTCAGAAAATCTTAAAAGTGATCTTAGGTGCTTTTATGCTCGTCGCCGGGATTGGACATCTAACTTTTCAAAGAGCCGAATTCCAGGCTCAAGTACCGCGCTGGTTGCCCGAAAGTGAAGACTTTATGGACTTTGTGGTATTGTCTTCCGGTATCATAGAGATAGCGCTCGGCTTAGCCATGATCTTTATCTGGAAAAAGCAGGTAAAGGTAGGATTGGCCCTAGCTCTATTTTACATCTTGATCTTTCCCGGGAACATTTCGCAATACACCAATGAGATCAGTGCTTTTGGTTTAGACACCGACCTAAAGCGCTTGATCCGACTTTTCTTCCAGCCGGTATTGATCTTATGGGCACTTTGGTCTACCCAAGCCCATCGCTACTTAGCCGAGCGATTTCGCCAATCAAAAAGTGAATCTTAGTAAGCATGAAGGCAAATTATTCGGACCTCTATCTAGAAAACCAGCTCTGTTTTCCACTATACGCTGCTTCTCGTTTAACCACAAAAGTCTATGGCCCTTACCTCGAGGAATTAGACATCACCTATCCGCAATACTTGGTTATGCTTAGCCTTTGGCAGGAGGACCAACAAAGTGTAAAAGCAATCGGGCAAAAGCTATTCTTGGAGTCCAATACCCTAACCCCTCTGTTAAAGCGGTTGGAAGCCAAAGCATTGATAAAACGCTCACGAGCTAAAGCGGATGAACGAACCCTTATTGTGGCCTTAAGCGCTAGTGGCCGGGATCTACGTGAAAAGGCGCTGAAAATCCCTGCTAAGATCTTAGATTCCTTTGCCGACGATAGCATCCAAGAAAATGAACTGGTCGAGTTTCAAAAAACCCTGTTTAAGTTACTCTTGGTTCTGGATAAAAAGGATCACTGATTATCTAAGCATCTTCTTGGTCCTTTCGTCATTGACCATATTCTTTCTTTAAGCTTTCGGTATCCCAGCCAAGATCTTTGTCCTGGGCTTCTTTATCTAGATCATCGAGCATCATTAGCTCCAGTTCCTCGATATTCCTGCGGGCGGCTTGGATAAAGCTCTTTCTTTCATGCTGCTCCTGGGCCATTCCTTCGATATAGGCTTCGTCGTGTCTTCTAAACTTCTTTAAAGCGCGGTGCACCTGGTATTTCCGATAACCAATGATTGCTAAAGCATCTTCGCCCATACGTAAAGCCGTTTCGATGTACTCCCGGTACACTTGATCTACTTTCAGCTTGGTCATACGGTCGTAGCTAGACCAGCTTTTAGCGCGGGCAATGATCTTTAAATGAGGGAAATGACGTTGGGCCGTATCGATCACCTCAATGGCCTTCTCAGGATTATCGATGGCTACGATGAGCAATTCTGCCTTCTGCGCACCTGCTGCCAAGAGCAAGTCTTGCCTCGAAGCATCGCCGTAAAAAACCTTCAAACCAAACTTGCGTAAGAGATCTACATTATCGGGATCGGTATCGAGATAGGTGGCCTGGGTGCCATTGGCTTGCAAAAAGCGGCCGATGGTACTACCATAACGACCAAAGCCAGCGATGATCACCTTGTTTTCCTCGTGAATGTCATCGCTGGCACGCTCACTCTTCTCGGTAGTGCCAAAGTAAGGCTGAATTAGTTTCTCATTAAAAAGCATGATCAAAGGCGAAAGCGCCATGGAAATGGCCACCGAAGCGATCATAGGATCACTTACTTCGTGGGTCATAACCCCATTTTGTAAAGCAAAGGACAGTAATACGAAAGCAAACTCCCCGCCTTGGGCCAAACCAAAGGCAAAAAGGAAATTATTGTCGCGCGACATACCAAAGATCCGACCGATCACGAGCAGCACCATCAATTTTACAAAAATCAAAGCCAAAACCATTTGAGCGATAAGGGCTGGTTCATTAGCGATAAGACTGAAGTCGATCGAAGCACCTACCGCAATAAAAAAGAGTCCTAGCAATAAGCCCTTAAAAGGTTCTATATCCGACTCTAATTCATGGCGGTATTCACTTTGTGCCAGTACCACTCCCGCTAAGAATGTACCCAAGGCTGGACTTAGACCTACTAAGGTCATTAAGACCGTAATGCCCACCACCAAAAGAAGAGCGGCAGCGGTAAAAAGCTCCCGTAATTTGGTTTGGGCGATCAGCCGAAAGGCATAACTCATTAAATATTTCCCCATCACCACGATAGAAGCAATGGCGGCGATTATAATGATGGTTTGCCACCACACCGCAAGGCCTTCGATCAAATTTGCACTTTCGTGCCCCTCGGCCTTACTGATCTCAAAGGTAGCCAGCAAGGGTAAGAATGCAAGAATGGGAATAACCGCTATATCTTGAAAGAGTAAAACGGCAAAAGCGTTCTGCCCCCCTTCAGTCTTCATCTGTCCTTTCTCATTAAGGGTTTGCAATACTATGGCAGTAGACGACAGGGCCAGGGTAAGGCCTAAGGCTAAGGCCACTTGCCATGATAAAGGACTCACCAACAATATGATTCCACTGATCAAAATGGTACTGATTCCCACTTGCAAACCACCTAAACCTAGAATTGGTAAGCGCATTTTCCAGAGCAGGGATGGCTGTAGCTCCAAGCCGACCAGAAAGAGCATCATAACCACACCGAATTCGGCGAAATGCATTACATCCTGCCCCTCTTCACCAACGAAGCCTAACACGAATGGCCCGATCAAGATACCGGCGATAAGATATCCTAGAACCGAACCTAATCCCAGCTTTTTAGCGATGGGAACCGATACGACAGCCGCAGCCAGGTATACGAAAGCTTGTCCAAAAAATCCTCCTGCCATCTTAAGCCTTTAAATGATGATTAAAATACTCCAGCGAATCGACCCCTTCCCAGTCGAGATTTCCTTGAATGATATTCTTTAAGAGATCGTGATAATTTTTTCGATGCGCTTCTACCTTTTCCATCTCAACGGCATGGGTGCCGTGTAGGACCAAGGGGGGCAGCAATTGCATTTTACAAAGCTTCGCGGTTTGCCGTAGCGGTGCCAATAATTGATTGAGGGTGTGCCCGTGAAAACCCTCCACTTGATAGGCCGATTCTGGTCCTCCCGTGGTTATGGAACACATAAAGCGTTTACCGGCCAGCGCATTACCCTTGCTACCATAAGCCCAGCCATGTTCTAAAACCAAGTCTTGCCATTCTTTAAGCAAAGCAGGCGTGCTGTACCAGAATAGCGGAAAGTGCAAAACGATAAGGTCGTGCTCCAACAGAAGCTCCTGCTCTCTTTTCACATCAATATAATAATCGGGATAGGCCTCGTATAAATCGTGAAACTTAAGACCTTCAATAGCGGAAAGGCCAGCCACTAAGGCTTTATTAACCCGAGACTTATGAAAAGCTGGATGTGCAAATAAGACTAATACTTTCATTTCCCCCATGATCGAAATTTTGCAGAAGACCGCTTAAAAATACAATGTTTAGGTTTAGGTTTAAGCTTAGTTATGAGTTATCGCGCGCTTTTAAGCGCAAGAAAATAGGCCGGCCTGCTGCTTTTTGATATCTTCTACCCCATTCTGAAATGCGCAAGTGATCAAATCCTTTTCTCAGAAACTTCTTAGCCCTTGGTATCCCGAACGCTATCACGGCAGGGCAAAAACCCGGTCTTTCTTCGAAGGTTGGTATTACAAGATAGAGTCGGCCGATGGTTCAGAACAGATTTGCCTCATCGCTGGTATTTCGAAAGACCAAAGTGGAATACCTAGCCCATTTATTCAGTATATGATCGCAGGTGAAAAGGAAGCGCATTTTGAAAGCTTCGCTGCCAGCGACTTTAAGGCAGCCACGGATCGCTTCTATCTAGAAATCGGTTCTAATCGCTTTTCACGCGAGGGACTTGAAATCAACTTACCTGGCTTAAGCGGTAAATTAGAATTTAAGGATCATCGTGTCTGGCCAAAAAGTCTCGCAAAACCCAATATCATGGGACCGGCCTATTATTGGCAGGGATTGCAATGCTATCACAGTTTGGTAAGTTTTCGTAACGAGATAAAGGGAAAACTTAAAACGCCGGGGCATGAAATCAATTTAAACCACGGTTGTGGCTATATTGAAAAAGATTGGGGTAATTCCTTTCCTACAGAGCACATCTGGTTGCAGTCCAATCGCTTTGAGAAGCAGAAGGCCAGTCTTTCCTTAGCCGCGGCACCGCTGGTTTTCGCCGGTTGGCAGTACCTTGGCTTTGCCGCCTTATTGGTCTTGGCCGATAAACATTACCTCTTTGCCAATTACAATGGGGCCGCCTTAGAACATAGTTTTAAGGCGCCTTATTTAAGCCTACAGTTTAGTGGCTTTAAATACCAACTGCATATCAAAGCTAAGATGGGCGAAAGTGTTCCACTCTGGGCACCCAGTGCTGCTGGGATGGACAAAAGGGTACGTGAAAGCCTTCAAGCCGAGCTTTTTTTTGAGTTAAAAGCAAAGAGATCGGGACGATTGATCAGCGAAGGGAAGGCGAAAAATGTAGGAATGGAAGTATCTGGCAATTGGAACTAAAGGCGAAGTCTTCATATTTTTTATATTTAGTCTACCTAATTATTCGCTATGCACGCTCCCTTGGTCGAAAAAAAAGATTACCTCTTATCTACGGTCCCTTTTCATTTTAGCAAAAAGCAGATCGCTGCAAATGGTAAGTATGCACGACAAGTTGCTTTGGAAAAGAACAAGCCCTTGGTACTTGACTTTCGCAAGGCCAATTTGCAATTCGACGATGAGGACGTAAAAAGCTTTTTCGTACAATACTATGATAGCAAGCAAGCCCTGCTTAAGTTGGTCTACGTAGCACATTGGTTCAACCCTGGTTCTCGTTATCTGAAAGATATTGACCGAGAATGGTTTGCCAAAGGGATTTCTACCGCCCCTTTTGACTCGGCGCACGATATTATTCGCTGGATTAAGGAAATTAATTTAATGCGTGGTAAACGCTGAGCGAAGATGGGTAATTTAAAAAGCCTAAATTAGACCAAACCTCATTATGAAAAAATCTAAATCGCTATTCGTAGCCCTTGTCTTGTGCATTGGTTTTAATACGCTTGCCTATAAGCCTACATCCGAGCCAACACAAATAATTCTCCAGAAGGTTAACTTAGAAGAAACACCCTGGCAAATAGGCCTAGGATACGGCTTGGCCTATGGTGGACTGGGAATACAGTTTAAAAGGACTTTATCCTTTACAAAAAACAATAAAATAGGGGCTTGGCTAGGATTAGGGCTCTATAATGGCCTCGGCTATAATGTGGGCATCGACTACTATCTTTTTGATGAGCTTTACCTCAGTGCAAGTTATGGTATTGTGGCCAACTTAAGCCCTACATTAATCGACCCCATTACTCGAGAAACAAGCACTTTTTCAGAAAATTTTCAAGGTCCAAGTCTTTGCCTTAACTATGATTGGTTTTTCACTAAAAACCTTGGTGCATCAATCGGCCTGGGAGCAAGTTACTATTACCCGCCCAACTCCGCCGCCGATCAAATCGCGATCAATGGAAATATTGGGCTCAAATATGCCTTTTAATTTATTTAATCTAGCCCCCCTAGTTGGAAAGAGTATTCAAAATCTTAGAAGGTAGTCGTTCCCAAAAAGGCAGCAGAGTTTGCATCAATCTACCAATAACCTTTGTCTTTGCACCACACCCGATACCTCCAACTCTACAATGTAAATACCAGGTTCTAAATTATGCTGCATTTGCCAAGTCTTTTGAGCCTGCTCCAATGTAAAATGACGCTGTAAGGCTCCTGAGCTATTGTAGATAAGCACTTTACTCTGAGCAGGTAAAGCACGTCCGGAGCTCAAGCTCAGTGTTAGCCGGCTTTTACTTGGATTAGGACTCAAGTCGAAGCGCCTTTCTACCACAAGGTGTTCGCGCAGCGAAATATTCTGCTCACTACTTTCTACATTACTACTGGGCGAACCAAAAACACAGGTGCCCGCGAAAGCTTTTATAAAGAACTCACTGGGGTAAGGTAACCCGCTATAAGAGGCCTGTAAGGAATCGATATCGTAAATCGAGTCTAATGCCGTAAAGGTGCCCCCTACGGGACGGCTATAGATCATATAACGATCAAAAGGCGAATTGGGTGAGATCTGAACTTTGCTCCAACTGAGATCCACATTACCATTGGTATCGGCCGCATCGACCGATAATACCGGAGCGAATAAGGGCCCTGGATAGAGATCTACCAAAATGGTGGCTTGGGCAAATTTGGAAATAGGACAAGCATTGTCGGCCACCTGAATATGAAAGGCATAAGTAAGAGGGCTAAAAGGCTGATTATTGATCTGATTGCAGTCTGGACCGGTCCACTGGAAACGGTAGGATTCGGCCACCGAGCCACAAAAGCCACTACTTGCACCTTGCGGGCTAATGGTAGCACAATCGCCATTGGCACAGCCGCTATTTAAGGTATAATTGGAGGGATTTAAGTAGAGTGAATTCGCACTTAAGCAGATAGTTTGCGGTATACCCGCCGAATTAAAATCAAAATCGGATGCCAGGATATCGATATCCAAGGTATCGCCAGCCATAAAGCTGGTGCGGTATACCGATCCATTCTGATTAAGCGGAAGAGTATTATTACTCACTAAATTTAAATTAGGACTACTATTATTGGCCGCAGGGGTACAGGTAGTAGAGTCTAGAATGATGAGAGGGCGATCACGCACCACTTCTGAGATCAATTGACCGTTACGGTACTCTTGAACCTTGAAAGCAGCAAAATAATAGCCGGCAGAGGCGCCATATATTTCCATACGCACCTCTCCATTGCGAGGGTTTAAGCGCACTGGCCCGTTGGCGAGGTTTTCAGTGCTATCCGGATAGGGAGCATTAAAAAAATAGCCACTGGCATAGCTTACCGCATTGCCAGGGCCAATTACCGGACTGGTAAATGATACCGCCAAAGAATCTTGGTCTCGGTCGTAAACCTGATTGTTGTAAACATAGGTCCCTTCACAGAGCATCATCGGTTGGTCCTGCCCAAATTGCGGGCTGTGACTAAAACAGCTGTCGGCCGGAACGGGACTGGCAGCGCCTGGAGGAGTATAGGGAAACATTTTAGTACTGAGGTAAAGCCCAACACCACCCCCGCTCAAGTTCTGATCGTAACTACGGCAGCAAGTAGACCAATAAAATTCCCAACCATTTAGCGGCGGGATCCCACTCAATGTAACCGGGGCAGAACTAAAAGTGTATTTGCGCTCTAAGCAGGTATTGCTGCAATTACTGTTAAATACCTGATAACCGGTGCTATCTATTTGCAGCGCAATTTGCCCGGCTGGTCCGTTAATGAATTGCCCCGAAGGGAAGGTACTGGTACAATCGGTAAAAATGGTAAGTTGGAAAATATAGTCACCGTTACCGGCGCATTCCCAGCTTAACTCCCCCCCTAAAACGTGACCCGCTTTGGATCCAAGGCTAAGGGTGAAAAGCGCGAAGGCAAAAAAGTACTTCCGAAACATGCTAATTGATTTAGCGACAATATAAAATGAACTACTTTTCAAGGGAAGGGGCAATGAGTTTTCGACTAAACCTTTCTAGGAGATTTAGTAGTTTGCGCTCAAAACTTTTCTGTATGCGCCTCCATATCTCGCTGCTAAGCCTGGCCCTCCTGCTTAGTTCCTGTGTTTCCAATCAATTACTGAATGCCAATCCGGAGGTCAAGGTTATTCCGGCCGCCGAAGTCCGTTTTGCTTGGAATATCGAGCGGTTTCCGCATAAGCAAAAAGTGGGCGACATCAAATTGGCATATCCCCGCCAAGAGTGGTCGCAAATCGAAGCACAACTCATCGATTTTGCCCATCAACATCATGGTAACCTCATCCATATTCATAAATTCATTGAACAAGGAGAATACTTAGAAGGCGTTCTATACCAAGTGGCTCCAGAAGTTTTGGGCGCTTCCGCGGATACGAGTACCGCAAAACGACTGGTCCTTTTCCGAGATGAATTAAGCCCCCTCAACAAGAATAGCCCAACTAAAATTGGCTTCTACGGAACCGAGGTTGATCTGAAGGACGAGTTGATCATGAATTATCGAATTCCCGCCAAGATCGATTCCATCCCCTTCCACATCCAAGGCGAAAAGAGCCTTTTACCGCTTAATGAAAACGAAAACTTCTTTTGGTTATCCCGCAAAATGGAAGGCCGTCAATACGGTAATGCGATCCGGCTGCAATACGGTGGCCTGCAGATCCTCAATTTGCCTGCCAACAAAGCCCGCGCTTGGTTGTCGAGCATTCAATACCAAAAATCTCAAGCGCTATAGCACTCTGATCTTCTGGCGCAAGCTACGTCTCTCGTCGCTGAGCTCTACAATGTAAAGCCCTGACTTTAGTTGCAATGGCAGCGACCATTCCCTTCGTCCTTTAGCCAAGGATACATTTTTAAGCAGAGCCCCAGAAAGACTATATACTTTAAGGTCCAAGGGCTTATTCAAATGCCCTTGACCCTGCAGACTGATGTGCAGTTCTTCCTCCACTGGGTTAGGGCTGATGCTAAATGCCAGCCCAGCCAATAAATGTTCTGGCAAGGAAATGGAAACCGTGCTACTTACTACGCTACTGGTTGGCGAGCCATAACGACAAGTACCGGCAAAGGCCTTGATAAAGAATTCGCTGGGATATGGTAGGTTTTGATAGGAAGCGCTTAGGCTATCAATATCATATATACTATCGAGTGGCATAAATACCCCACCGGCCGGATTCAAGGGACGGCTATAGATCACATAGCGATCGAAGGGCGAAGTGGGTGAGATCTGGACTTTGCTCCAACTGAGATCAACGTTGCCATTGGTATCGGCTGCATCTACTTGTAAGCTTGGCGCAAATAAGGGCCCGGGATAAAGGTCTACCCATAAAGTGGCTTGATTGAACTTAGGACTAGGACAGCCATTATCGCTCACTTGAAGGTGAAACACATAAGTGAGTGGACTTAAAGCCTGATTATTAATCATCCGGCAATCGGGCACCCACTTAAAATTATAGATCTGGGCAAAAGTGCCGCAATAGCTGGTGCTATTGATTGGTACTATAGTGGCGCAGGAGGGACTGGCGCATCCGGTGTCTAAACTGTAATTACTGCTGTTGATCTGGCTCGACACCGCGTTGAAACAAATGATCTGGGCATTGCCATTGGGGTTAAAATCGAAGTCAATGGTGCTAATATCAATATCGATGGTATCCCCAGACATCATAGTGGTGCGGTAAACCGAACCAGTGGCGTTAAGGCTAAGCGCATTATTGGAGCTCAAATTAATACTGGGCTGGGTGTTATTTACGGTAGACTGCGGCGCACATACCACCGAATCGGGAATTAGAAGCGATAGTTCCCGACGCACTTCCGAAATCAGTTGTCCTCTACGGTATTCTTTAGCCAGTAAAACGGCGTAGTAATGGCCTGGCTCAGCATCATAAAACTCCACACTAAGCATACCTAACTGGGGGTCTATGCTTACCGCTCCATTTAATGGATTCTCGCTGGCATCGGGAAAAGGAGCATTTACCGAATAACCCACACTACTAGCCGCTAAATTCAGAAAGGTAGTGGCACAAGTGTCGAAAGAGATGCGCAAGGAATCAAAATCGCGGTCGATAGGAGCCGAATGGTATTGGTAAGGCCCTTCGCAGTTTATCATTAGCTGCTTCTGACTAAAACGTGGACTGCTGTTATAACACTGATCGGCGCTTAGAGGCGCTCCTGCTCCAGGCGGGGTATAAGGATACATGGTTGTTTTCATGTGCACATTACCCTGATAGGCGCCTGGTCCTAAGTTTTGAGCCGAATCGCGACAACAACGCTGGTAAACAAAGTCCCATCCGCTGGCCGGCGGCGTCCCACTTAAGGTTATGGGATCTGATTTTATCCGCCACATTTTCTGTTGGCAGCTATTATTACAAGTAGACTGAATATCGAAGCTATTGGCCGTATCTACTTGCATCGTATAATTATTGTTGGGGCCAATTAAAAAGTGATTCTGGATCAGTAAATTGTCGCTACAATCGCTGTAAACCACCGCGGTAAAAACGTAATTACCTTGGCCATCACATTGCCAAGAAAGCTCAGATCCGTAGATATCAAAATTGGCTACTGCAGTTGGAGACCAGAAATAACAAAACAATAGAAGGACCCAAGGGAAGTAAGGCTTATTCATAAACAGAGTTTGGTACAAGGTAATCAATTCTTCTAAATTGCTTGCGCCCAAACCTTTGTGAGCTAGCTCCAATTTAATAGCTACTTTAGGACCATGAAGAACTACCTATTTCTTTTGGGGTTTGTACTGAGCTTGTTCAACCCGAAAGCCCAGGCACAGGAAAATGAACCAAAAGGCAATAGACCGGACCCGATTTGGTTTCGCCATTATGAATCGCGACGCTTTTTTAGTAATGCCTTGAGCTTGGATAAAGCAGGTAATATTTACAGCGGCGGTAGTTTCGAATCCTATTTTCTCACTCCAGACACTGCTTACCAAATTCCGCCCGGTCCTTTTAGGGAAACCTTCGCCAACCAACTATGGTTCCAAAAACACGATACAGCGGGCGATCTACAATGGACCTTTCACGCTCGTGG
The DNA here is from genome assembly GCA_965656185.1 of Croceimicrobium sp. Lineage (GTDB taxonomy): Bacteria > Bacteroidota > Bacteroidia > Flavobacteriales > Schleiferiaceae > Croceimicrobium. The sequence goes on along the minus strand of CBFHJH010000002.1, from coordinate 201,831 downwards.
ACAAGCGCGCTTACACAGCCTTTGCCATGATGACGCGGGCAATGCATATTTTACCGGGGAAGTATGGAGCGATCACTTGGTCTTTGTTTCGGCCAATGGTCGCGAAGACAGTTTAAAAAAGCCGCAAGAGTATTCCAGGGGTATCTATGTAGCTAAAGTGAGTCCGAACGGACAACTCCTAGCTTCCACCTATTTTAGTCTCGAACGGAGTGATAATGCCAATACCATGGCCATCGATTCGAAGAACAATATTATCCTTGGTGGGAATTACATGTACCGCAAGGGAAGTGAAGCCATTCGTAGTTTTTTGCTTCTCAAACTTGCTCCAGATTTAAGTCCTTTGTGGATGATGGACGGTGATACGATTGGTCGCTCTCAGATCCTCGACCTTAGTTTGGATGGCAGCGACAATATCTACATCGCGGGAGGCTATACCGAAGATCTTAAGATCGGAAATAGACATTTGCAAACCGGACACCAAAGCCAGAAAGCCTTTGTGGCCAAGCTAAGTGATGATGGTAAACTGAAGTGGCTACAAGGCGCCCTTACCGATCCAAATGAACCCCATAGTCAGGTGGTAGTTAATGCCATTTGCGTCGATTTTTGGCGCCGAGTGTATATTGCTGGTAGCCGATTTGGAAGACTTTATCTAGCCAAATTGAACCGGCAAGGCGAGCAAAAATGGATCACCGGTCGCCAGCCTAGCAATCGCTCCAATTATTCCTTCGACCTCCTCAAGAATGGATCTTCTCTGTGGGTGGCAGGCCATGGTTACGGGGGCAGTATATTTAGTAGTGAAGGTGGTGATACGATTAGCTATCTTAGTAAAGGAAGCACCGATTTTTTTATTGGTCAATGGGATTTAAAAGGGCAGATCCAGAAAATCCAATTCGGCGGCGGAGCGGGTACCGATTACGCAACCGCTCTGGCCCAAGGCGACGGTAAAGTGTATGTGCTGGGGCATGATTTAGGTGGACCTCCGGTCGAATTTGGCCAAAACCAGATCGATGAAAGTAAGCGGAAGGGTTACTTAAGGGGCGGACCGGTAATGTGGTTAGCTTGCTTTGACTGGGAATGATCCGTCACTCGGGTATAATACGCGTAGTCGAATTCATTAAGCTTCAAATCCTTGCTTTGTTTTAGCAAGGTCATCTCGTAAGTCACTAGTGTATCCGGTAAGCGATTAAGCCAAGTATTGGCTATGATTAAAAAATCTTTTTGTGCTTGTACCTGTGGGAGATAGCGGTAATAACGGACTTGACTTCCTTTTCGTGGAAAAGCAATCACATTCTCAGATAGGCCATCCGGCAAATAAGTGTTCCAGTATGACCCTATAATTGCAATAGAGTCTAAATCTTTTTCATGCAATGCCTCATGAATTAAATACTCGGCCTCAACCCTTTCCAAACGATCAACAGATCCAGTATCATATTGACGGTTGAAAGAATAGGCCGACCAAGATATTCCTAGCCCTAAGGTTAAGGCAAGCATTAAATTTAGTTTAGGAAAATTAACCTGGTCTTTTAGAGATAAGAAAACGGCCAAAATACCAAAGAAATAGGCAGTGGTATAATACCGCATTGGTTGCCCCATGAGATAATTCCAATATGAAAGATGCACAATCATCCAGGAACCAATCGAAGCCAAAAAAAGGATCAAAATCAATCGCTTGGGTCTTTTACCATCTCTCAGATAAGCAATTAAAAGCCAAATCGATATTAAAATCACTAACCAACTTAGAACAACGTTACTGGTTTTATTATTCTGAAAACTCAAGAGTTCAACCAGGTCACCTAATTGCTTGCTCATGGAAGTTAAAACCTGATTTGGACTGGCAAACCACTTTTCAAAGCTATCAAGATGCGTTGCCCTAGATTTAGCAAACTTTAGAAAGCCAATTCCCATGAAGGTACCTGCCAAAAACCATGGCCAGAACTTTAAGCTTAATCTTTTTAGTGTTTTATATTCCACCAGCGTCACCGCTAATAGGAAGGCAATCGATATTTCAGAAGACCATATGGCAAAACATGCCAATAAAGGTAAAATGATGGCGTACCAAGGATTTATTTCATTCTTGGCCTGTCTAATGGTCACGAGCATTGCCATCGTAAAAAAAAGCTGAGCAAGATAAGGGTGCCCTAAACTATTACTCATCCAAAATGGATAGATTGGAAACAGAATAAAGGAAACAGTCGCTAAGGTGAATAGTGGAGTTTTAAATAACTTCCAGGTAAACCAGATGAGTGCCAAAATTAGCACTAGCTGACTTATTGCTAGAGAAGACAGAGACGGAAAGCCTATTGTGATAAACAACCATCCTAGAAATGGTAATAAGCTCCCTAAGCGATCTTGACCCCAATAATACCAATCTTGTCGCCAATCAAAGTGTTCTGCCATTAAGATATGAATGGCATGGTCGGAATTAAGTTGCTTGAACGACCACAGGCTAAACTCTGATAAAAAAATACCCAAAAGAAGGATAATTCCAGAGAGGGAGAGAGAGAGAGAGAGACTTATTCGCCATTAGCAGATTTACAAGCGAATATAAATACCTTTAATAAACCAAGTAGGCATAATCCTTGATTTCCTTTTTTTTTTGAAAATCGCTCATGAAAAAGCTACTCTTCCTTTTAATCCAGGCTTTTAGTGCCCAAGCTCAAGTCCTTCCAGAGCTACCCCCCTATTTCGACTATGCGCTGAGAACCGATTCTATGTTAATCTTAGAAAGTGATCGGGACCACTATTTTTTAAAAGCACAAGGGCGCGACTTTAACATTGGTTGTAGAGGTGCCTTCGCAGTAGAGATCGCCTTTAGCTTAAGCATGGATAATGATTTCCTATTCGACGACTACCCTAAATTCATGGCCGAAGAATACCATGAGGAAGTTCCGGTCGGCTTCGAGTTTATCTTGTATGGAATAAAGAAGCAAAGCGATACATTCAATGCAAGCTTCCGAGACCGCATCAATGATTACTGTATCTATGGACAGCACAATTATTATTTCGAAAGCCAAGATTATTTCATTTTCACCTACCAGTTTGCCATGAATGGCGGTGGCACGGTGAAGCAATATGAAAAATATGGACTTTGGCAGGAATTTAAGCAAAGCTTTAGCGCTTGGTTGGATGAAGGTAATTTGCAAGAATTCCGTTTGGAGGCCTTAAGTGAGCAAAGCTTGATCGGGACCGATTTCGATTGGGAAGGTGAGTACTTGATGTACCCGCGCGACTCGGTACAGGCGCTTGTGAGTTTAGGGAAATTAGCTCAGGTAAAAACAAGGCAAGCCCATAGTCCTCGTCGCCTCGAACTAAAATCGCGAAATCGCGCCCGTAGCACCAGCAATTACAATCAGCCCCGAGACAACTGGTTTGTGGACAAGGCGAAATGGTGGCGGCATCAAAACTTGATCTATGTTTGGGTAGAAGGTTGGGGCCTGCAAGTATACCGTATTGAAGCTCCGGGTATCTTACTAAACCTAGAGCACAATTTTGCTTTTCTAAAGCAATAAGAGTTTAGTCCCTACTTTCGGAAGATCAAGAAATACTGGATCAAAAAGACAATGAGTACCAATAAGGCCAGCTCCATTTTCATGATCAGGTCGCTGGACTCTAAGTTTTCATTAGCAAAGTGAAGTTGGCGCTTGCCTTCTTCCATCTGGATCTGTGATAGTTTATCGAGGCTATCTTCCAATTTATTCTTGAGCGCTAATGGAAATTGAGCGCTGCTATCGGCTGTAGCCACCCGATTTTGTAATTGTTGGTAATTGCGTCTAAACAATTTAAGATAGTCACTCTCCTTGGCGGTAAGCTTGGTTTGATCGTAGGCTGCTAATAAACTATCGATCCGAGTAACATTTAAGTCCGCACCAAAATGCAGTTTATCCAATTCTCGGTCGATGCGAAAGAGGTAATCTTGAGCTTGTAGTCGATCTTCGTACATGGTCTCAATAGAAAGACGCACATTTTCGAAATGACGACGATCCATCATATTAGTAGCCAAGACTACTAAAAATATCATTCCCAGTCCGATAAGCCACTTTAAACGCTGCCAAAATACCTCCCAAGTCATACGCTGAATTTGCTTCCAAAATAGCTAAAAAAAACAGTTGAATGGTGCTAAGAAAAGGTCTACCTCCTAAAATTAAAGTTATCCTTTTTAGGAATGTCCCATTGCCTGACCAGCCAGCTCTAGCAGGGTCAATTTTCGATTACTTCGATCAAATTGCAGTTTAAGCCAAGCATAATGATAGGTAGCTCCCGACTGCTTTCGAAACAATAGATAATGAGTAGCAGTAAAGCCCTCATAAAAATTCAAATAGAGCTTATTCATGTATTGGCCCATCAGATGAGATTGATCGAATTGATCGAAATAAACAAAGTTGGACGGATATCTATTAGGCCATTGAGACCATTGCCAATTGGCCTGGGGATCATCGTCTTGCCCAAAAACCTGAGGTACTCGGTAAGTATCAATACGGTAAAAACTGTCGATCAAGAGTGAGCAATTGTAATTCATATGCCGCGAATAATAAATAGGAATCGATCCGCCATTACCCCAAGACCAGGGTACGGTATCCTTACAAACATAAACCGAATCGTAATGCTCCTGATAGGCCATTTGCCAAGGCGAATTATCCTCGAGCGGAAAGGCGAAGATCTGGTAAGTAGCCAGCCCCCCCGATGATCCGGCATAAACTCCACGCAAACCAATTTCACTTAAGCTATCACCGTCTAGATCCAATTCATAGGTGTATCCTTGGTCGGCTTGAAATTGTATTTCCAGATCAGGATCAAACTTGAAATAATAATCATAGTCATCGTAATCGCCTACCAAAAAAGGCGCATCTACCAGTGGAGGCGGCACATTTACAGAACTATTATCGGAACAGGATAAGAAACTAATCAGAAATAGAAAATAGAAGGCGAAACGCATAAGACTTAATTAGGTGTAGTGTTAGTACAGCAATTTAAAGAAAACCCAACTTACACTAAATTAATCTGGCGCCAAGCCAGCCAGGAAAGCCTCCTCGATGAGCTCATAGAAAAAGACAAGCGCTTTTTAATGTATTTTAGGGCACCTTAAAAATTCCAAACATGTTTAAAAAGCTAATTTCTACTAGCCTTAGCCTTTTGATGTTTTTCAACCTCAGTGCTCAAAAAGATAGTACTGAAACTGAAAGCGATTCTGTTAAAAAAGCGACCAAGGAACTGCCCTTGGAGCCCGAACGCACGATCGAGCTTGAAAACCCCCGCATCACTTGGTTATCCTTGGATATTAGTCCCGACGGGAAACATATTTACTTCGACGCTCTGGGCGACTTATACCGCATGCCCATTGAAGGCGGGAAGGCCGAAGCCCTAAGCCATGGTCTAGCCTACGAGGTGCACCCCAGAGTTAGCCCCGATGGTGAAAGTCTGCTGTATATTTCAGATAAAAGTGGGGCCCAAAATATCTGGGTGATGGACCTCGCCACCAAAGAAGAACGTCAGATTACCGAAGACAAAAACCAGAATTATTTCTCTGCCGACTGGAGTCCGGATGGCACCTATGTCGTTGGGGCCAAAGGTCGGCGTAATATTAAGCTACACCTCTATCACCACGAAAGCGGTAGTGGAGCACAATTGATCAAAAAACCCGCTTCCCTTAAAGCTATAGACCCATTTTTCAGTCCGGATGGCCAGCATATTTACTTTTCAAAACGCAAAGGAGCGTGGGAGTACAACGCACAATTACCTCAATATCAAATTGGTCGTTACGATATGGAAGACGGTAAGGTGCACAGCATCACCTCGCGTTATGGATCGGCCTTTACCCCCACCCTTTCCCCCGACGGGAAGTACCTGGTTTACGGTAGTCGTTTCGAAGATGAAACCGGCTTGGTCTTGCGCGAGCTGGCCAGTGGCGATGAATCTTGGTTGGCCTATCCTGTGCAGAGAGATGAGCAAGAATCGATCGCACCTTTAGGCGTATTGCCCGGCATGGCCTTTAGCCCCAACAGTAAGGAACTCTTTTGCGCTTACGGCGGAAAGATCTGGGCAATAAACCTTGCTTCCAAGCAGGCGCGCGAGATCCCAATGCAGATCGACCTCAAACTGGAATTAGGACCGCAATTGGACTTTAAGTTTCCGATCTCGGATGAGGAAGAACAGCCGATCACCCAAATTCGCGACGGAGTTCCTTCGCCAGACGGAAAATACCTCGCTTTCACCGCCTTAAACCGCCTTTATCTTTACAATTTCGCATCGAAATCCGTAAAACGATTGGCCGCCGATCAAGATTTCACGCAAGCGATGCCGGCTTGGTCGCCCGACGGGAAGAGCATCGCCTACGCTAGCTGGGAAGGTAAAGAAGGAGCTATCTATCAAGTAGGGCTAAGCGGTCGTAATGTGAAAAAACTAAGCCAAGAGCCGGGGCTCTATCGTGAGCTATGCTATCATCCGAGTGGCGATAAAATTATTTTTATTCGTCAGAACGCACAAAGCTACCGTTATGCCTATAGTCCCTTTGTAGCCAGCAGTGATGCCGAAATCGCTTACCTCGACCTCAAGAATAAGGAACAACATTTGGTAGCGCCGGCAGAAGGACGTAGTCGTCCCCATTTCGACGCGAAAGGAGAGCGTATTTATTTGAATAGCTCTAGCGGGCTGGTTTCAATTCGCTGGGATGGCAGCGATCAAAAAGAGCATTTAAAGCTGAGCGGTATAACCACCTACGGTAGTTCTTTAGAAGCTTTTCACGATCATAAGGGCGAGCACAATATGTTGCCGGCCCACGAGGAAGCTTGGCGCGAAAAGACCAAACCTTCTACCGCAAGCTTACTCTACATTAGCCCCGATGGCGAATCGGTCTTAGCGCAGATCAATAATGAACTGTATACCGTGCATCTGCCTTTCTACGGGCAAAAAGCCGAAATTTCGGTGGCTAGTCCCGAAAAGGCAGCTTTTCCCGCACGAAAGCTAACCACCATGGGAGGCGAGTTTCCAGCTTGGTCGGGCAACGGTGCCAAGGTCCACTGGAGTCTAGGTCCGGCGCATTTCGTTTATGACATTAGCGCGGCACAGGCATTCGACGATTCGCTGGCGGCCGCTAAGAAAGCTGAAAAAGAAGCCAAAGCGGAAGACGCTTCAGGCGAAAGCCAAAAGGCCGAAAAAGAAAGCAGCGAAAAGAAAGAAAAGAAAGAGAGTAAAAAAGATGAAGCTCAGTACGAGCCCCAGGAAATTCGCATTCCCTTAAACTACAAGAAGGATATTCCTCGGGGGCAAACGCTGTTGCGCGGAGCTCGGATCATTACAATGAAAGGCGATGAGATCTTAGAATCGGGCGATATTCTGATCAAGGACAATCGAATCGCGCAGGTAGCCAAAGCGAATACGCTAGTGGCCCCCAAAGGAGCAAAGGTGATCGATTGCAGCGGACTTACGATAAGTCCCGGATTTGTAGACACCCACGCTCATATGTGGCCCAATTGGAATATCCATAAAAATCAAGTGTGGCTATATGCGGCCAATCTCGCCTATGGAGTAACCACCACCCGCGACCCGCAGACCGCTACGACCGACGTTCTTACTTATGGCGATATGGTTGAGGCGGGCATGATTGAAGGTCCACGTATTTACAGCACCGGTCCTGGGGTTGGCTTCTGGTCTTACAAGATCAAATCTTTAGACCATGCGCGTAAGGTCTTGAAGCAGTATTCGGAATACTACCAGACCAAAACGATCAAAATGTACCTCACCGGTAATCGACAGCAAAGGCAGTGGATCATTATGGCTTGCAAGGAGTTAGGACTTAAACCCACCACCGAGGGAGGGCTCGATTTTAAACTAAATATGACCCAGATCTTGGACGGTTATCCCGGCCACGAGCACGCTTTACCTATTTATCCTATCTACGATGATGTTGTTCAATTCGTGGCCAAATCGCGTACCACGGTAACCCCAACTATGCTCGTAGCTTATGGCGGACCTTTTGCTGAGAATTATTTCTACGCTACCGAAGAGGTGTACCACGACCCTAAGATGCAGACATTTACGCCTTATGAAGAATTAGCCAGTAAGAGCCGGCGCAGAAAAGGGTGGTTTATGCCCGAGGAGCATGTCTTTCCCAAGCACGCCGAATTCATCAAAGCCTTGGTTGAAGCCGGTGGCTTGGCTGGAGTTGGTAGCCACGGACAATTACAAGGCCTAGGTTATCATTGGGAACTTTGGGCCATGGCCAGCGGTGGATTAAGCAATTTTCAAGCATTGCAGGTGGCTACCTTACACGGGGCCGAATCATTGGGTTTAGATGAGGACCTTGGAAGCATCGAAGCCGGAAAATTGGCAGACTTGGTGATCTTTGAAAAGAATCCATTAGAAGACTTACGCAATACGAATAGTATAAAGTATGTAGTAAAAAATGGCCGGGTCTATGATGGCAACAGTTTAGATCGCTTGGCCCCCGACGAAGAAAAAGCGGAAGAGTTCCTCTGGCAATTCGATAAACCCAGTGACCTTCCAGGAATAAAATAAGTTTATGAAAAAAATAGTTCTTCTTGGTCTTGTCTTCATTGGCCTAAGTGCCTGCACCGGAAGTCCGGTGCGTGATCATCGTTACGACCCTGCCTTTGACGCATTAGAATGGGGGCTCTTTGAGCTCCAAGAGGCTTATGCCTATGGCAGCTTAAGTATTTATGAAGCTTGCGATGAGTACCTTGGTCGTATTGCTGCCATGAATCACCAAGGGCCCCATTTAAATGCAATTATTAGTGTAAATCCCCAAGCCTTGGCCATAGCCGATAGCTTGGATAAACTTTACCAGGCGGGTGAGATCTTAGGGCCATTACACGGCATCCCGGTAATTTTAAAGGATAATATCGAATCGCTCGACTCGATGCCTACCACGGCGGGGTCCAGGGCCTTAGTCGATAATTACGTTTTCCGAGACAGTAAAGTGGCGGAGCGCCTACGGGCGGCTGGAGCGATCATTCTGGCTAAAGCTAATTTAAGTGAATGGGCCAATTTTCGCGGTCGCAGTTCGATAAGCGGTTGGAGTGGCCTGGGCGGATTTACCCGCAATCCTTACGTTTTAAGTAGAAATCCTTGTGGATCCAGCGCCGGTTCGGCAGTAGTGGTAGCAGCGGGCTTAGCGCCGATAGCCATTGGCACTGAAACCAATGGTTCCATTGTGTGTCCCTCACAAACCAATGGAGTAGTAGGCTTAAAACCAACCGTTGGATTGGTCAGTGGTAAAGGCATCATTCCCATTGCTCACAGTCAGGATGTAGCAGGCCCCATGGCCAAAAGTGTAGCCGAGGTAGCTCTGGTCTTAGCAGTTTTGGCCGAAGCCGATTCGGCCAATCCCGCTCGACAAGCCAATTGGCCTCCAGAGAAAATGGAGCTTAAACCAGAAGATCTAGCCGATCTAAAAAATAAACGCATCGGGGTTTGGACCGGCAGTTTGGGACGACATGCCGCCACCGATAGTTTATTTGCCCTAGCGCAAACCGACTTGGAAGCTTTGGGGGCCGAATTGATCCCGATCGAAAACATCTTGCCATCTGGAACCAATTTTAGTTCCTACCAAGTTATGCTCTATGAATACCATCACGATTTAAACGCTTATTTTAAGAGCTTAGGCCCGCAGGCGCCAATCCAGAGCATTGAAGATCTAGTTGCTTTTAATAAAGAAGATAGCCTGGAATTAGCCTATTTCGATCAGCATTATTTAGAGCAATGCTTAGAATACAATGATGAAGCGGTTTACCAGGAACATCTGCAAAGTATGCATCGCCTTAGTAGAGCGGAAGGCATTGATCTATATATGGACAGTTTGAATTTAGACGCGATCATTGCCCCTACCGGCAGCCCGGCTTGGCAGATCGACCCGATCAATGGCGACCATCATATTTTAGGTAGTTCCTCCCCGGCAGCCATTGGCGGCTATCCTAACCTTACGGTTCCTATGGGCTTCGTGCATGAATTACCCGTCGGCATTTCCTTTTTTGGTCAGGCCCTCACTGAAAAGCAATTATTAGAAATTGCTCAGGTTTATGAAGAAAAGACCCAACATCGAAAGGCTCCTAAATTCTTGAGCCAAGATCCTGTTTTAGAACCTTAATAAAAAAGGGGGCCTCGGGCCCCCTTTTCTATGCAATACCTAGTTCTTATTTCACTACAAACTTACCGTTCATAAGGCCATAGTGGCCAGGGAAAGAACAGATAAAATCGTAAGTTCCTTTGGCCGGAGCCGTAAATTCGATGGTAGTTTCCGAACCACCGCCAATCGTTTCGGTGTAAGCAATGATATCATCACTGCGGTCGGTCGGAATGTAGCCATTGTCTTTAGCATTGATAGCCGCGGAGGCAAAATCGGCCTTATCTACTCCTTTGGCTAATAGCACCCAGTTATGGCCCATAGACTCCAAGGGTAATTCTCCCACATGCCTTAAGGTAAGACTCACCTTTTGACCTTCGTAAACTTCAAGCTTACTGAGGTTAAACTTCATTTGGTCATTACCTTCGATGCTAAGACTTACCGACTCTGGGATTTCCATTTTAGCCGGCGCTGGAGCTGGACTGGGTTTAGGACTGCTATCGGTTTCAGCCTTCTCTCCGCCACCTGCGCAAGCTGCGAGGCTCATCACTAACATTGCTGTAAAGATATACTTCTTCATTTTTCTTGTTTTTATTTACTCACTTAACAAAGGAAAGGCCGTTTTGATTAACGATTGTCTAAAAAAAGCAGCGCCAGAGCTAAAAATTGGGGATTCATCCAAAATTGAATCAGTAAATTAGTCGCAAATTTGACTGATATGCGCAAATGGCTTTGGCCTTTGGTAAGTATAATCTGGTTCGCCCTCCTATTTATACCGTGGTCGGGAGTACCGCCTTTACACCAATTCCTACTCTATCCTAATTCTTTAATGCAGATAGAGTTAAGTGCAGAAGCGGAACATGTTTTAGCTTCTACCGACTATCCTAATTTAGAGGTCAATTTCGACAAAAGAGGGGTTCCGCACATCTTCGCCCAGAGTGAAGAAGCCTTGGCCTATGGCATGGGGTTTTGCCACGCTAAAGACCGTCAATTCCAGATGGAAATGCTACGCCGCACCGTAAAAGGGCGTTTAAGCGAGGTAGCGGGATGGGATGCGGTGCAATCGGATCGCTTTTGGTTAAAATTCGATTTTGAAGCCAAGAGTAAGCATGCCTACGAAATGTTGCAGGAAAAAGATCCAGAGATCGCCGCCATCTTCGAAGCTTATGCTAAGGGCTTCAATTATTACCTGAACCAACAGAAACCAGGCGAAAAAGCCCCCGAGTTTCATTTGATGGGTTTCGAGCCCACACCCCTCGAACCGCACGATCCAATTCTCCTTATCCGCTATATGGATAAAACCCTGAACTATCGCGAAGACGATCTCAAGTTCAGTGCCTTGAAAAAGTATTTAACAGATGACCTCATCAATTATTACTATCCTTGGCAAACGGAATACGTATTTCCTATTTACCCCGAACTTAGCCTTCAAGCCAAGATAGATAGTAGCACTGTGGATAGCAGTCCACAGCAAAGTATTGCCTACACGAGTCCGAGTGATTTCCCCGATGCTTTTTTACGCCGAGGTAAATTCAATGAAGTTGGCTCTAATAACTGGGCGGTAGCCGCAGAAAGGACCATAAGTGGTAATGCCTTTTTATGTAATGATCCGCATTTGGGCTTAGATCTACCCAGCACCTGGTATGAAGTACATCAAGTGGTAAATGGCCAAGCTTGTCATGGCTTTAGTATCCCGGGAGCTCCCTTCGTAATTTCCGGTTTCACCGATAATGTGGCTTGGGGTATGACCAATGCCACCTGGGACCTGACCGAGTTTTACAAATTAGAAATAAACGACCAAGACCAATACAAGTTAGATGGAAAGTGGGAAGAGCTCGAAAAGCGTTACGTAGAATTTCCCGTAAAGGATTATGGCCAGGCCCATTTCGTTTACTATCAAAGCCACTTTGGTCCGGTAGACAGCTTACGCGGTGATTTTCTCGCTACCCAATGGGTTGCGGAAAACTTCGACTACAATGAATTGCGTCCCTTCCTTGAACTAAAACGGGCGAAGAACATTCACGAAGCCTATCGCTCACTTCTAAAATTTGCTCATCCGCCGCAAAACTTTGTCTTGGCCGATAATAGTGGCGACATAGGTATGGTGACCTCCGGTTTAGCGATGATGCACGAACAGCCGCAACGCGGAATCAGTTTAGGTCTCCGCCGCAGCGACAAAGCCGAATACGAACACTTAGGACGTAGACTTTACGTCTTAGAACCGGAGAAAGGCTGGAATCATTCGGCCAATCAACATCAAGTGGCCAACAATCTTAGTCCTTATTTAAACAGCATATATGCTCCTTCGGCTCGCGGCCGACGTATAAGCAGGGCCCTAGCTAATAACAATAATGTAGACGCCGAATATTTAGCCCAATTACAGGGCGAGGTAATCGATGGCGAGTGGCCCTTACTGAAAGATATTATCCTAAGGACCAGTCCGGAGCTTTTCGATTCCTACATGAAATCCTGGAATGGCAATTGCACCGAAGGAAGTGTAGCCGCTTCGATCTACATGGTCTTTAAATCGGCCTTAACCGATAGCCTAAGTGAGGAACTAATGGGGGACTTCGACTTCCCTCCACCCCAGGAAGAACTCCTCTACCTCTTGGCGAATAATCGCCCCTTGCCAAAACCTAAAGGAGGCATGATAAACCGCGATGAACTTATCGAAAAAGCCTGGGCCGGCACCGTAAAATACTTGGGCGACTATTACGGCTATAACCCTAAGTTTTGGGAATACGGACGCATGCACAAGATCTACTTAAGGCACATTGCCAGGTTACGACCCTTTAATCACCTAGCCTTTGCTGCGCCGGGCAGTCCGCGCACAGTTAATGTATCTACCGGCAAACCAGGTACCCATGGACCTTCTATGCGTACCTTGATCGAATTGGATAAAGATAAACCCAAGGCCCAAGTGGTGCTTGCCGGTGGTCAATCGGGTATACCCGGACATGAGCATTATGAAGACCAAGTTGATACTTGGCGTAAAGTAGAGTATTATCCGGTTGACTGGATCGAGAGTCCAGCTGGCATCGAATGGAAGCTCAGTTATAAATTCAAGAAATGAAAAAGGTAGCGCGCTTTAGTTTTTTACACCTTAGCTTCTTTATCGGAGCCTTGATCCTGGATAATATGTGGGCCTTTTTAGCTCTATCCTTTTTAGCCGGTTTGGTACCCAAATACAAGGTGAATTTCTTCTATTACCTCCTGCTTTCGTTGATTGCTTTTGTGGTGGCTTTATTCATGCAACCTATACCTACCGAACTGAGCGGCAGAATAGATGACATCTTAGGATTGCAAGACCTACCGCTATGGTCGATCATTATATTGGTAAGTATGCTTAGCATGAGTCTATTGGCCAAGAGTGCCAATGCGATTTTACTGGCCCTAAGTCCGCAGCAAAAGCCAAAAGAAGAGGAAGACGACGGCTTTTATTAGTCGGAATAGTTAAAGGAGAAACCGATACCTACATAATATCGAGGTTGCCAATCCCTTTGATTAGTGCTAATTCCGGCCGATATCGGACCGATAAAGGTGCGGTAAGTAGCTTCTACACCCATGCCAAGCAGAAACTCGAAATCGTCGTCCTGTCCCTGAAAAAGGAAGGGCTCCCAATCGCTAAATCCTAAAAAACTATTGGTAGCCAAAATATTGGCTCCGAAACGTAAAAATAGGTCCTGCCACAAATATTGAGCTTGCAACCCGGCCAGGGCAAAATTGGGCACGATCTCCTCGGCCAATTGTAGTCCAAGCACGCGAATATCACGGCGAAAAACCCTTTGCATCCCGCCCAACCTAAAGCCTTGCACCACCGAGTTGCGCTGGGCGTCTCCTAAACTTAGGCCTAATCCGCCGTAAGGCACCAACTGCCAATGTTCATTGAGGTACTGGTAACTGCGGTAAGACCAAAGCAGATCTAAATAAGATTGGGGGCTAAGCTCTTGAATAAGGTCGTTAATGTCGGTTCCGGCAAACCAAATACCGGGCAAATCAGGAAACTGAATGGAATCGACACCCCGTTCTAAAGCGATGCTATTGTTATTGTCAAAATAGAAATTAGCAATGATCAGCGACTCCCCACCCCGCACCGGGAAATTACGATCATTAAGATCATTGGCCGTATGCCAAAAGCGGACTCCGGAATTATTCTGATTGCTGTAGCGCAGGCCTTCTGGTAATTCATTGCCGATGCGGAAAATACTCCGGTTTCGTTCATGAAAGACTCCTAAGGCGTAAGATTCCTTCAATGACTGGGTAGTCATGACCTCCAGATGCAAGCGATTGTCGAAAGAAAGGGAAATATCCTGCAGCTCCCCTTCATCGTAGATCGGCAATTGCTGGGCGGTATAATCGTAGCGCAAATTGAGGGCAAAGCGCTTGTTCTGTGAGAGGTACTTATAATAATCGAAGCGAAAGCGAGGATTGCGGGAAATGTCGAGACTAAAAACCGTACGCGACTCGGAGAAGATAAGATCACGGCTGGTATAGTTAAGTACGATTCCCGAAGAAAAAAGGTTATCGGCATGCACGGAAGCAAAGAGGTAATTCCGTTCTTTTTCCAATACCTGGATCTCTAAGATCCGCTGGTCTCCCACTTGCTTAAAATCGTAATTCACATTTTTAAAGCCATTAATACCAAAGACCCGGCGAATACCTTGCTCCAGATCCCTCCGATGTACCGACTGCCCCACTTCAATTCCCAATTTCTTGAGAATCAAGGCATCCGAAAAAAGCTGATTTCCTCGAATTTCTATGCTATCTACATCGATAAGAAACTCGGCCAAAGGCTGATGGCTTAGATTACTATCTAGCCCCATTTTGCGTGCCAAGGCCTGCATGGCCGGTAAGAATTTAGCCCCAGTACTATCCCCTATGGCCAAAATCTCTTCCGCCTTACTAAAACTGGCCGAAGAATAATCTTGCAAAGGCGGTTGCAAATAGATATCGCAAGCCTCGATCTGAGACTTAAGTTTTTCGGTAGATTCAAGCATGGCCAGGCGCATCAGGATATTGGACATATCTTCTGGCAGTTCAGCCTCCGGATCGGTACCAACATTTACCCCGATGATATAGTCCATGCCCCTCGCCTGAGCCAGTTCTACCGGGAAATTGTTAAGTACTCCGCCATCTACTAATAAGGTATCGCCCCGATAAACCGCCGTAAAAGCAGTGGGTATAGCCATGCTAGCTCGCAAGGCTGCGGGCATAGGGCCACTTTCGATTACCAAGGGTTGGCCATTCTTGACGTCGGTAGCTACGCAGCGAAAAGGTATTGGGAAATCGTCGAAATGATCGTACTGATGGGCTGGCCAGAAATAGTAATGCATCAATTCGCTGAGCATCTGTCCGCGAATCAGTCCAGTGCCAATCTTAGGTCGAAAACCCTGCATGGGAAATTCTAGGAGATAGCGATCGTAGTATTCTTTTTCTTCGAAGGCAATGTAATTGAGCGGCACCTCATTAGAGAGTAATTGATCCCAATCTACCTCCCGTAAAATACGATCGATCTCATCGGCAGAATAGCCTAAAGCATACAAACCGCCCACAATAGATCCCATACTGGTCCCGGCAATAAAATCGGGGCGCAAGCCTGCTTCTTCCATGGCTTTAAGCACTCCAACGTGGGCCATCCCTTTAGCGCCGCCGCCACTTAAGATCAAGCCCAGTTTAGGGCCTTCTTGTGCTTGGGCGGTAAAAAGGAAAAAGATCAAGCCAAAGGCTAAAAAGTGAATTTTGTGCATCTACCTATTAAAGTTCTAAAATTAAGAAGCTTTGCCTGAATTTGGTGCTTTTAAAAAAATTATCGCTGGAGGCACGGGTCAATTAGTAAATTCGCCATTCATAAAATTGACGATGAAAAATTACCTTGTTCTAGTCCTCGTTAGCTTAAGTTTTAGCCTTAGCGCCCAAGAAAGCCCCTTTAATCCGGCGGCAGTCTTTCCTGCCCGGCATGACTTCGACACAGGTGATACCCTGCGGATCATGACTTGGAATGTAGAGCACTTGATCGATGCCTACAACGATCCCTACGTTAACAATAAGCGAGAAGATGAAGGCAGCATCGACCCTGAAAAGCTGGCTCGGGTAGCGGAAGTTCTCGAACTAGCGGAAGCCGATATCGTGGTGCTGCAAGAAGCAGAAAGTGCGAATGCGGTAGAGCTGATGCGTGATAGTTTTTTTCCTGATCTCGGTTATCGCTATTTGGCCGATGCCCGCAGTAGGGATTGGTATCAAAACGTAGTGATCTTAAGTAAGTTACCTCTAGGCAAGATCGTGAGCTACGGCAATGTGCATACTCCGGTAGCTTTTGAAGAAGATGGCGAAACGAAATACCAAACCCAGAATTACATCAATACCCGCATGTGGACCGCACAAGTGATCGTGAACCCTAATTACGGACTTTACCTCAGCGGCGCGCATCTCAAAGCCGGGGGCGGTAATCGGAATCGCGCAATGCGCTTAGGGCAGATCGACTATCTTAAAGGAGAGCTGGCTCAAATCTTAGAGCGAGAGCCTAAGGCCGACCTGATCGTGCTAGGCGACTTAAACTCCTACCGCAATGGACCGGAGATCGCACGTTTCTTAAGCGAAGTACCCGCTGGATTGGCCTTTCAAGATCCGCTGGCCCCCGAGGTAAACACTCACCCCGCCGATGCGCCCAAGAAGCGCTTGGACTACATCCTTTACAATGCCAATCTGAAAGGGCAAGTTTGGGAAGGCAATTGCCAGGTATTTAGCCCATTTGACCATACGGAAATGCGTAGGATCAGCGACCACCTGCCCGTAGTGATGGATATGGTGCTAGACTAGATAATATTTTTAGCTGCTACTTAGACGTAGAGATAGATCCCTACAAAATGGCAAATACTGCCGGCAAGTACCAAAAGGTGCCAAATGCTATGGGCGTATTTCACTTTACGGAGACTAAAAAAGACCGTGCCCAGAGTGTAGGCCGCCCCGCCAGCAAAGATCCAAATCAATAAACCCGTAGGAGCCGTTTCGAAGAGGGGTTTAATGGCCACGATGATCAACCAGCCCATCATAAGATAAATGGCCAAGGAAAGTTTCTTGAAGCGGTTAAGAAAAAAAAGCTTGTAGACCAATCCTGCTAAGGCCAGACTCCAAACCGAAGCTAATATTACGGTACTCCACCAGCCCGGTAACACAAATAAGGCAATGGGGGTATAAGTACCGGCAATAAAGAGGTAAATGGCGGTATGATCCATCAAATGCAAATAATGACGAATACCGGGCTTTACTTTATGGAAGGCATGGTAAATGGTAGAAGTGGTATAGGTCCAGATCATGGTTAGACCGTAAATAAGTGCCGCTGCCCAATAAGTAGCGCTCCCTCGGTCTAGGGCATTTAAGATCAATAAAACCAATCCGGCAATGGCAATAGGAATACCAATGCCGTGGGTAATGCTGTTCCACAGTTCTTCTTCCGGGCTACTCTGCGGGGGGGCGGGCTTTTCTTTCTGCATATTTATTTAATGACGATGAAGACTATTTATTGTTTGGAGCGACGCTAACTTTTATCGCCTCAATATGATGGTCGGTATGATAATGGGCAAAATAGAGTACCTCACGCATGAGCAATTTACCCAATAGTGGGTGAGGCAAGAGGCAGCGGTCTAACTTTCGGTCTTTGACCAGGCCTATGAATCGCAAGAATTTCTTCAGCTCGGCATCGTAAGCCTTGAAGAGGCGCTCAGGGTTTAACTCTTCGGTGGCAGCGGCTCGATAAGGCTTGGGGGCTACTGCTTTGGTTTCGCCTAGGCGCTCTTTATAGCGTTGTACCAAGCCCTCGTAAGTGCGAGCTTCTCGATTAGGCTTCCCGAAGCTGTAGCGCAGTAAAAAAGTGGGCTTATGTACCGCAGAGTTAATGGTCTTCAATGACTTTAAGAGATGGTGGAGATTTTGTAGGGCCGACCATTTCCCATCCTTTTGTTGGTGAAGCTGCTCATCGCTTTGCGCGGATAAGAAAGTCATGAGCTCGCGATGCTGCGTCTCTAGAAGCCTTTTGATCTCAGTTTTGTCCATCGGTTTTTTCTTGAGCCTAAAAATAACAATCCTACAAACGCCCAAAAGAGCAGAGCAAAAAAATTCTCCTTGAACCTCAGCTGTTTGCTTAAAAGTACCTCTACTGAGGTTAGAATGAACTAAGTATTTTCTAATTTTGTTGTCATTCTAAAATTGATAGCAAAATGTGGAAAGGTGAGGTAAAGAACATCCTACATCTAGACTTAGATAGTTTCTTCGTATCGGTAGAGCGCCTGCAAAATAGCGCCTTGGAGGAAAAGCCTGTATTAGTGGGTGGGACGGGCAGCAGAGGCGTAGTAGCCTCTTGCAGTTACGAGGCTCGTCGCTTTGGAGTCCACTCTGGAATGCCTATGCGCACCGCTACGCAACTTTGCCCCGAAGCGATCGTGATTAGAGGTGATAGCAGTCGCTACAGCAAGTATTCTAATATTATTACCGAAATCATCAAGGAAGACGTTCCGCTCTTCGAAAAGACCAGTATCGACGAATTTTACGCCGACCTAAGTGGAATGGATCGTTTTTTTGGCTGCTACAAAATGGCTTCCGAGATGCGGCAAAAGATCATTCGTGAAACCGGTTTACCTATCTCCTTCGGTCTGTCTACCAATAAAACCGTAGCTAAAGTGGCCACCGGCGAAGCCAAGCCGAACAACCGCCTGGAAGTGCCGCGCGGCAGTGAAAAGCCCTTTTTGGCCCCCTTGCCGGTGAAGAAGATTCCCATGGTGGGGCAAAAAACCTCGCTCCTCCTCAATCGCATGGGAGTTAAACATATTTACACCCTTCAGTCGATGCCCATCGAAGTAATGGAAAAGGCAATGGGAAAATCGGGTATCGGCATTTGGCAAAAAGCCAATGGTATCGATAACAGTCCCGTAGTAGCCTACCAAGAACGCAAGTCGATTTCTTTGGAACGCACTTTTCAGAAAGACACTACCGACCTGCGTAAACTAGACACCCTAATGGTAGCCATGGCCGAGAGCTTGGCCTTTCAGTTGCGGCAAGGTAATAAGCTCACCGCCTGTGTAACGGTAAAGATCCGCTATTCCGATTTCAACACCTATACCTTACAAAAGCGTATCCCCTACACCAGTAACGACGATCTACTGATCAGCATCACCAAAGAACTCTTCCAAAAACTTTTTGAAAAACGGCTTTTGGTTCGTTTGATCGGTTTGCGCTTTAGCCATTTAGTTGGCGGTGGTCATCAGATCAACCTTTTTGAAGACAGTGCCGAAAAGATTAGGCTGTACCAAGCCATGGATCGCATGCGTAAACGCTTTGGCACCGAAGCGGTAAAACGAGCCAAGACCTTAGAATCATCGGGCTTAGGAAGAGCCAATCCCTTTAATGGCATGGCGCCGGTAATTATGGCTCACCGGAGACAATAAAAATGCTCAATCACCACAGTCAATACAGCTTCAATTACGGCGTACTCTCCCCTCGTCAGTGGGTAGAATGGGCGCAAGCGGAGGGCGAAGAGTGCTTGGCTTTAACCGATATCAATAGCTCGGCCGCCTGCATCGAGTTTATCCGCCTAGCTCAGGAAGCGGAAATACGGCCGGTAGTAGGAATCGATTTCCACCGGGACCAGCGCCGGCTATACCTCGCTCTTGCCCGCGATGAAGCTGCTTTTGCCGAAATGAACCGCTACCTCTCGCGGCGACAAATGCAAAATACGGCCTTAGACGATGAAGCCCCCCTGGAAAAAGCCTATGTGATCTACCCCTTCGACCGCGTACCCAAGCGCAGTCTACGCGAACATGAATACATTGGCCTGGAACCGCAAGAATTGACAAAACTGCGCTTTTCAGCGCTCAAGGATCGGCAAGACAAAATGGTGATTCTCCACCCCAATAGCTTCCGCAATAAGCGCGACTACAACACCCACCGTCTACTGCGGGCGATCGGCGAGAACAGTTTGCTCAGCAAATTGAGCCCACAAGCCCAAGCCTCGGCTCAATGGGGGCTCTGGAATAGTCGTCAATTAAAAGAGCACTTTAGAGAATACCCGCGAATCATTGCCAATACCGAAAGGATCTTAGGCGATTGCCGCCTAGACTTCGAGTTTAAGAATTACGCCCGTAGTCAGAACCGACAGTTCTATACCGACAGCCTCACCGGCGATCGCGAAATCATTCGCTCCCTTTGTTACAATGGCCTAGAGTACCGCTATCCTAAAGCTGGTCCGGAGGTTTACGAAAGGCTTGAAAAAGAACTAGACGTAATCGAAAAGCGTGGATATTACAGCTACTTCCTGATCAATTGGGACATTGTAAACTACGCGCGCCGACGCAACTACTATTACGTGGGGCGCGGCAGCGGTGCCAATAGTTTAGTGGCTTATCTACTGCGTATCACCGACGTAGATCCGATCGAATTAGACCTTTATTTCGAGCGTTTTATCAACCTATCGCGGCGGCAACCGCCCGACTTCGACGTGGACTTTTCTTGGCGCGACCGAGCCGATGTAACCCGTTACATCTTCGAACGCTTCCCTACCGCCAGTTTACTGGGTTCTTATACTACTTTTAAATACCGCGCCGTTGTACGCGAATTGGGAAAAGTACTGGGCTTACCGGCTCGCGACATCGATGAATTGAGCCGAGCGCGTAAAGGCGGAGGGGCTAATTGGGACGATATGCAGAAGCTGGTCCTACGCTACGGTAAGCTAATTGAAGACTTCCCCCATCACCTCACCATTCACGCCAGTGGCATTCTCATCCCCGAAAAGGAAATCTACCATTACGGCAGTACATTCCTCCCTCCTAAAGGCTTTCCCACCACGCATTTCGACATGTACAGTGCCGAGGATATTGGCTTATACAAGTTCGATATCCTAGGACAGCGCGGCTTGGCAAAGATCAAAGAGGCGGTAGAGCTGGTACGAGAAAAACATCCCGAGGCCCAAGAATTGGACGTGCATCAAGTGAAAGCTTTTTACCAGGACGAAAAGATCAAATCACTTTTACGTAATGGCCAGACCATGGCTTGTTTTTACGTGGAGTCGCCCGCCATGCGTGCCCTCTTACGTAAACTGCGCGCCGACACCTATTTGGGGTTGGTGGCAGCAAGCTCCATTATCCGTCCCGGTGTTTCGGCCAGTGGCATGATGGCCGAGTACATCAAACGCTATCGAGAACCCGAGCGCCGGCAATACACCCACCCGCGCATTGGCGAGATCTTAGAAGAGACCTACGGGGTAATGGTTTACCAAGAGGATGTGCTTAGAGTGGCGCATTATTTTGCCGGCCTAAGTCTCGAAGAGGCCGATGTTTTGCGTCGGGGCATGAGCTGGAAGTTTCGCGAACGCAATGAATTCGACAGCATTAAAGACAAATTCTTCCGCAATTGCCTCGAAAAAGGCTACAGTGAAGCCGTTACCGCCGAAGTATGGCGGCAGATCGAGAGTTTTGGGAATTACGCTTTCGCGAAAGGACATTCGGCGAGCTATGCGGTAGAGAGTTATCAGAGTCTTTACTTAAAGGCCTATTATCCTCTCGAGTACTTGGTGGCTACCATCAACAATGGTGGGGGCTTTTATTCGGTGGAAACCTACCTCAACGAAGCACGCCTCGAAGGCGGTAAGGTGGAAGCCCCCTGCATCAATCGTTCGGAAATGGAAGCGGTCTTAAGCGGGAAAAGCATTTTTTTAGGCTTTGGCATGCTCAAGGACCTGGAAGAAAAAGTAGCTCTCGATATTTTAAGAGAGCGTCAGATCCACGGCAAGTTTAAAAGTCTGAAAGAATTCTTAGAGCGAATCGCTATTTCTTTGGAGCAATTGGTACTGCTCATACGCATCAATGCCTTTCGTCTCTTTGAAGAGGATAAAAAGAAACTACTCTGGGAAGCTCATTTCATCTTAGGCAATGCTAAGAAATCGGCGCCAGTAAATGAGCTCTTTCGGAATACCCAAAAAGAATTACACCTCCCCGCCTTGGAAAAGAGCAAACATGAAAACGCCATCGATCAAATCGAGTTGCTGGGCTTCCCACTAAGCTCTCCCTTCGAACTGGTACCCGAACTGCCCGAAGGCTGTCTGCCAGCCCAAGAGATCGGCGAGCACATTGGTGAAGAAGTAAAACTCTGCGGCTACCTCATCCACATCAAGAACGTTACTACCCGTGGCAAGCAGGCGCGCCATATGATGTTTGGCACCCTTTTAGACCAAGCTGGTCATTTTATAGACACGGTACACTTTCCGCCGGTCGCCGAAAAATATCCTTTTCAGGGTAAAGGTATTTACCTGATTCGCGGAAGAGTGATCGAAGAGTACGACTTTGTAAGCATCGAAGCTCAGTATATCGAAAGACTACCTTATGTGAACTTTGAAATGGTTTAACCCGAAGTTTAGCATTGGAACCAAAAACCTACTGACTTGAATTAACCCAAAAAGGAATATTGGCATGGGCCACATGATTATGCCCGTCCTCAACGTATATAAAAAGACGATAGGCTCCCGCTTCAGCCGGCGCCACAAAGGTAGCAACAGGTCCAGTAGACTCCTCGAACAACCCGTTAACGGCAGCCGGAATTGGTTCCGGATCACCACCGGTAGCCTTGGACTGGCTTTCATGCATAATCTCCCAGCGATAGACCAAATTATCCTTCTCAGGGTCCTGCACTCGTACCTCTGCCTGATACAGGTCACCAGCCAGCAATTTAATATTATCCACTGCTCCCTGACCTTCTAAGCGAAAGCCTTCGAGGCGCGGCGAACGATTTTCGGGCCAAGCTCCTTGCCAGATATAGTGCATCACATCGATCGACTCCGTTTCTTGACCATCGGCGGTAAACATGCCAAACCAGGTAGGGGTACGCTCCTGTTTTTGCCCCCATAAGAAAACAAAGGAACCAATCACCTGATCAGCTTGGGAGGCAATAGCCTCTTCATAGCGACTACGATAATAGTCGGCCTTAACCGAACTATTATTCTCGATCGGTGCTCCCCATTCAGTTTTTGGCACCTCCCAATAACCAGTGGCTCCCCATTCGGTAATCATCAAAGGTCCCTCATAGCCCGAGGCTTTGATACGTTGAGGCAGTATCTCAATCTCACCATACATCTGTACGCTTAGAAAATCTAGATCACTCGCCCTTTCCTGCACTAAAGCTAAATCCTCCTTTCGCATTCCCGCTAAGGGAGTGGTGGTGAGATGATAGGTGTCTATGCTATGGATCATTTGTGAAATATCATTCACCGCATCCCATACCTTGGGGTTGGTTGCATGGTGATTAAGCTCATTGCCGATTACCCAAAACAAAATGGCCGGATGATCTTTTACCGATAACACCTCAGCTTTGATTCGCTCCAATTGTTCTTGAACAGCATTGGTATCATCGTAATTAAAGCCACTGCGCTCAAGGCCCACATGGAGACCCATTGCCACTTTCAATCCGAGTGAATCGGCTTTATCTAATAGTCGTTTAGCCCTTTCTTCATCATGATAAAGGCGCCAGGTTCGGTAAGTATTAGCGCCATGACTAGCCAGGGCATCCATGTTGCCCGACTGCATGCCGGCGCCTTTTACTCTGTAAGGCTCTCCGTTTACCAATAAGCTAAAAGAATCCCCTTGCTTAAGAATTTCAACCTTGCTAGGGCCAGTAAATTCACGCTGCTTCGAAGAACAGGCCATTACTATTACTAGGCTGAGGAAGGAACTAAGGAGAAAGGCAGCACGTTTCATGATCAACATTTAAGTTTGAAAATCTAAATGTAGGAATCACTTCTTAACTTCGTGATATGTGCTATGATTCACTTTCACTTACCCGCCGGGCCCTAGATTATGGCAAACGCCTAGGCTATAGTGATGAAACTATCCATGAACTGGAAGAACAATTTTTAAGGATCAGGGAAAGCCAAGGTCCGATCTTTCACGCCAGCGGATATGCCCATCCCAGATTCCCAGTGCTCAAGAACCTAGAAGAGCCACGGGTCGAAGCTCGGTTATGGGGCTTGGTACCGTCTTGGGTAAAAGATAAGGCTCAAGCCACCAGCATTTGGAACCGCACCCTTAATGCACGCAACGAGACCATCTTCGAAAAGCCC
>CBFHJH010000002.1:125251-177563 GCA_965656185.1 Croceimicrobium sp. | reverse complement strand
CGCCTTCCGAAAGGCAGCCAAACACGGCCGATGCCTAGTGGTGAGCGATGGCTTTTACGAACACCATCATAAAAACGGAAAAAACTTCCCTTACCTTGTCCAGCACCAAGATGAGGGCCCCATGATATTTGCCGGTCTAAGCGAAGAATGGGAAGATCCGGAAAGCGGAAAATTATGGCGCAGTTTCACCATTGTAACCACTGTAGGGAATGAGCTGCTCTCCCAGATCCATAACAACCCGAAATTAAAGGGCCCACGGATGCCCCTCATTTTAGACCGAGAAAATCAGAAAACTTGGCTGGAAGACTGGGAAGTAAACCCGGAAGACCGACTGGAACACCTGAAGAATAATATCATGATTGAAGACTTAAAGGCCCATCCGGTGGC
This sequence comes from Croceimicrobium sp., assembly GCA_965656185.1. Taxonomy (GTDB): domain Bacteria; phylum Bacteroidota; class Bacteroidia; order Flavobacteriales; family Schleiferiaceae; genus Croceimicrobium. The sequence goes on along the minus strand of CBFHJH010000002.1, from coordinate 177,176 downwards.
TCCTATTCGGGGGAAAAAAGCCTTAGGTAATGTAGCGGAAGCCCTAGTCAAATATAATTATCCCGAATTAAGCGAAGATCCTGCGAACGATAGTCCTCAAATGGAGTTGTTCTAATAAATACTAATTTGATGACACAAGTATATGATAAGGTCGCCTTTATTACCGGTGGCAACAAGGGTATCGGCTACGGTATCGCCGAAAGCCTTTTAAAAGAAGGTATGAAAGTGGCGATCTCTAGTCGTTCCTTAAAAAGTGCGCAAGACGCAGCCAATCGTTTAAGCAAGGAGCACGGTGGAGAGGTTCTACCCATAGAGATGGACGTACGAGATTATAAGGCTCAAGAGGTGGCCAGCGGCAAAATTTTAGAAAAATGGGGACAACTGGATGTCCTAATCGCGAATGCGGGAATTGGCCACTTTGCGGCGATCGATGAGATGGCCATCGAGGATTGGAATGCAGTTATCGAAACCAATGTGAACGGCGTGTTTTACAGCATTAGAGCGGCCGCCGATGCACTCAAGAAAAGTAAAGGCTATATCTTCACTATTAGCAGTTTGGCAGGTACTAATTTCTTTGCCAAGGGTAGTGCCTACAATGCCAGTAAATTTGCAGTAAGCGGTTTCTCTCAAGCGGCTATGCTGGACTTCCGCCCCTATGATGTAAAAGTTACGACCATAATGCCCGGTTCGGTAACCAGCCATTTTAACGGACATGTTCCTTCGGAGGAAGACGCTTGGAAAATACAGCCAGAAGATATAGGGCAAATGATCGTGGACCTCTTGAAGATCCACCCGCGTACCTTACCATCTAAAGTGGAGGTTAGACCGAGCAGACCACCCGGTTCTTAATAGATCTGTGGATTATAATTTTCAGGATTTTTGCCTTCTTTATCCAAGTATTGGTTTTGGATGAATTGCATATCCTTTTCGAAGTCGCCACTGGGCCAAAAAACGCCCATCGTTCCGGCTTCTTTTCTTTTAAAATCTAGGTAACCTAAACTAATGGGAACTCCTGCTTCGGTGGCAATGCGGTAAAAGCCGGTGCGCCATTTTTCGACTCTCTTTCGCGTACCTTCGGCGGGAACCAAGATTACCATTTTGCGCTCTTTTAGCAGGCCTACCGCATATTCGGTAAGGTTATTCTTTGCTTTCTGATTAACGCCAATAGCGCCGGTCCAGCGAAAGAAGTAACCATGTAAACCCTTAGTGTACAAATCTTTAATGAAATACTTTAGATCCAAGCCCATCATCCAAAAAGCCGCTAAGGCAAAGGGAAAGTCCCAATTAGAAGTATGCGGGGCCGCCACCATTACCGAATGTTTCATTTCTTCGGTAATTTCGGCTGTAAGTTTCCAACCGGCCAGTTTAAAAAAGAGTTTGCCTAAGAAGCGTTTCATATCTGCAATAATAAAACATCCTTGGCTTAAGGAGAATTCATTATTTTGAATTATGAGTCTTAAAACCCGTATCGCTCCCACCCCATCGGGCTATTTGCACTTTGGTAATTTATTTTCTTTTGGCCTTACTTGGCTTAAGGCGCGGAAGGCCGGACTGCAAATTTTATTGCGCATAGACGACCTAGATCGGCGACGCTACCGCCCTGAGTATTTGGCTGACATTTTCCGGAGTTTGGATGCGCTTGGTATCGATTACGATGAAGGTCCTAGCGGCGTAGCGGACTTTGAAAAAAATTGGTCACAATTGCATCGAGTAGAGCTTTACCGTAAAAAACTCGAGCAATTAAAAGCGGGACAATTAGTATTTCCTTGTAGCTGCAGCCGAAGGGAAATAGTAGAAAGACAGGGCAGCAGTGCTTACGACGGGTATTGCTTAACACATTCCTTAGATACTCAAAAGAAACAGGCCCTACGCTTAAAATTAGCTCAGGGTGAAGCGCCTCTCCTTAATTGGCGAGGCAAGGCAAGAACTGAAAGCTTAAGTTCAGAAATGGCCTATCCAGTACTTTACTCCAAAGATGCACACGTTGCTTACCAGTTGAGTTCCCTTTGTGATGACCTTCATTATTCGATTAGCCACATTGTGCGGGGTGAAGACCTTTGGGAATCTAGCGTTTGCCAGTTCCTAATTGCCGATCTACTGGAAGAAAAGCAGTTTAAAGCTATCCGATTTCACCACCATCCTTTGGTATTAAAGCAGGGTGAAAAACTTTCAAAAAGCAAAGCGGCTCCCGCGGCAGAAATCTATAATCGAAAGGCTAATAAAAAAGCACTCCTCAAAAAGCTGGCTGAGCATTTAGGGATAATCACATCAGGCGAAAGCCTGCCCGAACTTTTAGAGCGATACCAAGCCGAAAATTAGAAATATTCGGCGGGAAAGCCCAAGAGGTAGACCCGGTCCTTTGCTCTGGTTATGGCGGTGTAGAGCCAGCGTAAATAGTCGAGGGTAAACTCCTGTTCTGGTCGCCAAGGATGTTCGATAAAAACCCTTTCCCACTGCCCCCCTTGAGCTTTGTGTCCGGTTATGGCATAGGCGAATTTAACCTGAAGGGCGTTGACATAAGGATTCTTTTTCAGCTCGAGCATTTTAGCCGATTTGGAAGGAAGGTCTTCATAGTCGAGCATTACCTGATCTACAAAGGCCCTTTGCTCTTCCCAGCTTAAAGACGGGCCTGGATGCAATAGAGTTTCGAGCATAATCAAGGTTTCGAAAGGCTTAGCTTCATCGTAATCGGTAAAACGCACTTTGACCCGTGCAAAACGACGATCGTAAAGGTCGATATACTCGTAGATCTCCATCAACTCCAAGATATCGCCATTGGCGATAAAGCCCGCCTTATGACCATCGGGCAACCAGTGGTAATTATTCTTTACCACCATGAGAAAGTCGCCACTCGAAATTTCATCTTCTTGCCACAATATGCGATTACGCAATTGCTGATTATAGAGATTAGCGCGCTTATTAGAGCGGACAATAATGCACATTTCCTCTTTGCCCACTTCCGAAATAGCGGTGTTAAGCGCGTCCTCCACCTCAAAGCCCTCCTGGAGCCGTATAAAATCGGGGCCGATCTGAAAACACGGTTGTTGATAGGGACTACTGATTTGCAAGTCTCGTAGATCAGTGGCATTGACCAAAATCATAGAATCTTCTTCCTGGCGCATCACGGTCTTCATCTCTACTCCCAAGTGATCCATGCCATACAATCGGGCAAGGTAATCGCCATCGATAGCCGGACTATTCTCACTATTAACCGGTGGCAATTGAGCCACATCACCTACCAAAAGTAATTGACATTGGTGCCCCGAAGCTACGAACTCCAGGAGATCGGCCAGAAGTGAGCCCGACCACTGACTGCGATCGTCATTGATCATGGAAGCCTCGTCGACAATGAAAAGCGTATTGCGGGATTTATTGGCGCGCAGTTTAAATAGCATCGAACCACGGCCATCAGTTTGTAACTGATAGATGTATTTGTGGATGGTAAAAGCAGGCCGACCAGAATAAGTACTCATCACCTTTGCTGCTCTACCGGTTGGTGCCATTAGTACCGACTTAGCTTGGTATTTCGGCAATATCTTAGTCAAGGCTTGGATCAGGCTTGTTTTACCGGTACCGGCGTATCCACGCAACAGGAAAACTTGATCGCGGTTCTTTTCCACCCAAAAGATGGTGAGCTGCTTAAAGGCCTCCAATTGGTCTGCCGTAGGATGATGTGGAAATGCCAATTTAAGGTCTGTGTAAAAGGCGCGTTTCAAGGCTTGTTGCATGCTTCAAAAGTAGGGATGTAAAAAAGATTTTCGCAAGTGAAAAAAATTGTAGTTTTGTCGCAAGCACGAACACCAAACGCTCGTATTTACGATGAATCGCACAACTTCATTATTGATTAAATTAGGTCTTTTTCTGATTATCCTATTCTTAGGTTATCGCTTATACGCAATCATTCAAGATCCGATCGATTTCGAAAAATTGAAAGAAAAACGCTACAACGTGGTTAAGATGCGCTTGGAGCAAATTCGTGATGTACAAAAAGCGCATCGCTCGGAGTACTTGGCCTTCGCCAATGACATCGATGCCCTGATAGCTTGGGTAGACACGGGTGAGATCGCCATCATTGAGCGTAAAGACTCGTCTTTCATGTACTACGACAAGGTGTATCAGCAGGAAATGGAAAAAGATACCATCATTACCAAGGTGCTTGGTTTTGAGTCGGTACGAAATAAATTATTTGGCCCTGAATTCGATCCCGAAAGTCTTCGTTACATCCCCTTCAGCGATAAGGAGCCTTTCATGGTAGAGGCCGGAAAACTGGAAGTGAATGAAGTGGTGGTACCGGTTTTTGAAGCGAAAGCACCTAATACGGCTATCTTCCACGATGTTTTAGATCGTTACGACCAGTACATCGACGAAGATTACGCCTTACAGGTGGGAGATATAAATGAACCTACGCTGAGTGGTAACTGGAAATAATAATATTTCTCTTTCACTAAAGGCCGATGCCGATCTAAATCGCGAAAGCTTTAAGGAAAGTCATATTGTAGTAAGCCTGTCCCCGACAGGCTTTTCCGTTATAGGTGCCGATCAAGGCAAACAAAAGTTGATTTTCAGTGCCAATGAGCACTGGTCGGAAATGGAAGACCTGGAAGAATTACTGAAGCGCTTTGAAAAGGCCATCGGTCAAATTTCCTATCCCCTTTCCGAAGCAGCCAGCATTCGAGTCCTGATCAATTACAATAAGTTCAGTTTGGTACCGGAACATCTTTACGAAAAAGAACAAGGTCCGGCCATCCTTTCCTATACCTGTAAATTGGCAAAAGGGGAGCATATCTACTCCGATCACTGGCAAGGAAGCAAGGCCATTTTGGTTTATGCCTCTCCCCTACGTTTGATAGAATGGATCCAAAAGCGCTTCCCTAATGCCACCATTAAACACCTAGGCACCGCAGTAGATGAACTTTACCAACTATTGCCAAAAGACGAGCAATTTGCCTATTTGCATGTAAATCCGAATACCGCCGACTTCTACTTAGCACAAGACGGTAAACTGCAATGGTATAATAACTTCGATTTTGCGAGTGAAGAAGACCTACTGTACTTTATCCTGTATAGCTTGGAGCAAAACCGGATCTTACCGACCGAACTTAAATTGAGCTTAAGCGGCCACAGCATAAAAGGCGATAAGCTGCAAACTTTATTAGCTCGATATATAGGCGAAGTGAAGGAAATGAGTTTACCGGTTGGCTTTAGTTGCTCAGAAGATATCAGCCTGCAAGAACTACGTACTAATTTCAACCTTATTGGCGGACTATGACCCGTATCATTAGCGGCAAATTTCGTGGCAAAATCATTAAAGCTCCGGGCTCTTTACCGGTGCGTCCCACTACCGACTTTGCCAAGGAAAGCCTTTTCAATATTCTCAATAATCATTTTTACTTTGATGAGATCAAAGCACTGGACCTCTTCGCCGGTACCGGCAATCTGAGCTACGAATTAGCTAGCCGTGGTTGTGAAGACCTCAGCATCGTCGATCAAAATACCAAGTGTTGTCAGTTCATTGAGAAAACCATGAACCAATTGGGTTTTGCCGATTCGGCCATCGTTCATCGTTCGGAAGCCTTAGAGTTTATTAAACGCGATTACCAAAGCTATGATCTCATTTTAGCTGACCCTCCTTACGACTATGAGGGCTATGAACATTTAGTAGAACAGATCTTCTTTAAAAAGTTACTCGCCAAAAACGGCATGCTGGTATTGGAGCATGACAGTATGAGTGACCTCTCTGAATTAGAACATTTTCATGAAAGTCGTAAATATGGCAAAGTGCGCTTTAGCTTTTTTACTTGGCCTGAAGATGACGAATAAAAGCAGCTAGGGCTCTGGCCCGATGGCTCATTTCATTCTTTTGCCAAGCCGGCATTTGGGCAAAGCTCAATTCTTCACCTTCTGGTTGAAAAATAGGGTCGTAGCCAAAACCCTCCTTACCTTGCTTACTTTCTAGAATCTCACCGTCTACCCTTCCGCTAAAAAAAAGTGCTTCCCCCTTTAGGTTGATGTAGCAGATCACGGTCTCGAAATAAGCTTCACGCTGAGCGCTACCTTGAAGCTTGGTCAAAAGCTTCTCCATATTAGACTCTGCATCGGCCGATGCTCCCGCATATCGGGCCGAATAAACTCCAGGTTCCCCATTCAAACTAGGAACAATCAAACCGGTATCATCGGCAAAAACCGGTTGCTTGTAGGTGTTATAAATGGTACGTGCCTTGATCTCGGCATTCTCCGCCAAAGTTTGACCGGTTTCTGGAATATCTTGATCATAATTTAGGTCGGCCAAAGACAAAACCTCGTGACTGCGTAAAAGAGCACGAATTTCTTTGGTTTTATTGGCGTTGTGAGAAGCAAATATCAATTTTTCCATAGGGCTGTTTTGGAGTTATCTAGAAGCACAAAGTTAAGAAGCAGATAGAAGAATATGAGAATATTGAGGCGATAGCTAAAAATGATATCAGTGCAATCTTAGGCCTAGCTTAGAAATTAAGTGTACCAATGACACAAAGTCCAGCCACAAAGGGATAGAGCTTCATTCAAAGTGCTATCGACCAGAAAATTTCGTAAATTGCCACAAATTTCACCAAATGAGAAAATACCTACTGCTCAGCATGCTAGGCTGTCTTGGTCTGCAAAATTCCCAGGCCCAGGTAGTAAGTGTAGACCCTGCTTTTCCCAATCAAAATGACACCGTTACCATCACTTTCGACGCTACGGAAGGCAACGGTGCATTAAGTGGCTTTGTACCCGTTTATGCCCATACCGGAATCATTACCCAAAGCGGTGGACCCGGCAATTGGCAAAATGTTCAAGGTAATTGGGGAACGGCCGACCCCAACGTACTTATGACGGCCTTAGGAAATAATAAACATAGCATTAGTTATCATATCCCAAGCTTTTACAATGTAAGTGCCGGTACGGTAGTTACCGAATTAGCTTTTGTTTTTCGCGATGCCAGCGGAAATACCGTAGGTCGTGCGGCAGACGGGAGTGATATATTTTATCCAATCTACCCAGCCAATGTAGGATTGATCGGACGGTTCTTAAGTCCCCAAGGCAGCCAGATCTATTCAAATGGTCAGAACATTAACTTAAATTGCGCTACCAGCGTAGATGCTGATATACAGGTTTTCGACAATGGTAGCTTAGTGGCTTCCGACACGAATAGCAGAAGCTTAACTACTACCATCAGCGCCGGATCAGCCGGCCGACACCTCTTAGAAATGGTGGCCACTGATGGCAGCAGCACGGTCCGCGACACCGTTTATTATATCGTAAATGGCCCTGTAAATACCACTGCTGCTCCCGCCGGGAGCAAAATGGGAATTAATTACGATGGTCCAAGCCAATTAACTTTAAAACTACATGCACCATTTAAGGATTACGTTTACGTGATCGGTGATTTTAATAACTGGGAACCTCATCCTGATTACTTCATGAACCTGGATACGAATGGTACCGATTGGTGGCTTAGCATCGATAGTCTAAATCCAGGTCAGAAATACGCTTTTCAGTATTGGGTAGACGGTGAGTTAAAGATTGCCGATCCTTATTCGGAGTTGATCATAGACCCCTGGAACGATGGCTTTATCGACGCTACAACTTACCCCAATCCACATCCTTATCCCGACGATAAGACTACGGGTATTGCCAGTCTTATTGAAATGGACCGACCGGCTTACAATTGGCGGCACAGCAATTTCAGCCCCCCCGCAAAGGAAGATCTTATCATTTATGAATTATTGATCCGCGATTTTGTCGCCACCCATAATTACCAGACCCTGATCGATACCTTAGATTACCTGCAACGCCTGGGCATTAATGCCATTGAGCTTATGCCAGTGAATGAATTTGAAGGAAACGAAAGTTGGGGTTATAATCCTAGTTTCCACATGGCCCTCGACAAGTACTACGGTACGCCCGATAAATTCAAGGCCTTTGTAGATGAGTGCCACGGTCGCGGAATTGCAGTTTTCATAGATGTGGTATTGAACCATGCATTTGGTCAGAGCCCCTTTGTGCAGCTCTACTTCGATCCCAGTCAAGGGTCTTATGGCAAGCCTACGCCACAAAACCCCTGGATGAATGTAGATCCAAAACATGACTTTAATGTGGGTTTTGATTTCGATCACGAAGCGGATGCAACGCGGATTTTTGCGGAACGGATCATGGAATACTGGGTAAGTGAGTATCAGGTAGACGGCTATCGAATGGACCTCAGTAAGGGCTTTACCCAAAAGAACACTTTAGGTAATGTTGGAGCATGGGGTGCCTACGACCAAGACCGTATAGATATCTTAAGTAATTTAAAGGACAAGATGGAAGCCGCTCGTCCGGGGAGCTACATGATCTTGGAGCATTTTGCCGATAATAGTGAGGAACAGGCGTTATCTAATTTAGGCTTCTTACTCTGGGGCAATCATAATCACGACTACTCGGAAGCGGCGATGGGTTACATTCCTGGTTCTAATTTCTCAGGTGCTTTTGCCTCGGAAAGAGGTTGGAATGATAAACATTTAGTAGCCTATCAAGAGAGTCACGATGAAGAACGCATTCTCTTTAAGCTTCTTAATTTCGGTAACGCTCAGGGCGGATATGACACTAAGGATCTTACCACTGCTCTAATGCGCAAAGAACTCAGCTCATTATTTCTTTACATGATTCCGGGACCCAAGATGCTCTGGCAATTCGGAGAATTAGGGTATGACATTGGTATCAATGACCCTTGTAGAGTTTGCAACAAACCTATTCTATGGAATTACCAGTCTGTTCCCGCCCGTAAGCGATTGTACGATATTAGCTCGGAAATTATCAAGTTAAGGGTTCAAAACCCCACCTTTAATACTAACAATTACTCCTATGGCTTAGCCGGCACCACCAAGCGTATCAATCTAAATCACAGCGATTTCGACGCCACTATCGTAGGTAATTTTGGCGTTTTTAGCGCTAATGTGAATCCTCAGTTCCAAAGCACTGGTTGGTGGTACGAACACTTCAGTGGTGATAGCATCAATGTAAGTGACCCTAATGCCCTACTTAACCTCCAGCCCGGAGAGTATCGCTTGTATACCACCCAGCGTTTAGAAGTACTAAACATTGGCGCCGTAGAACATCCACTGTGGGAGCAAAGCATCTCTGTATTTCCTAATCCGGCAGGAGACTATATCACGGTAGAACACAATGGTCGCTGCAGTGAAGCCCCGCAACTTCGTTTGTACCACAGCGACGGCCGACTGCTGCAAGAAACGAGGATGGAGCAAATTGAATGGGCTGCCGTAAAGCAACTATCAATTCGAGATTTGAGTCCCGGCTTTTACTGGATCGAAGTAGAAAGTGATGGACGTTTAAGTAGACAAAAACTGATCAAAAAATAAATTCAAAGCCTCCGAATCAGGAGGCTTTTTTTTTGCCTTTTGTTTAAGCCTGGGCTAAGTCAATAACAGTGTATAATTTTTTAGATTTTTATCCTTGTTATTCAGCTAATTAAGCCTAAATTTTAACATTTGGGAATAAGATATTTTAATCGATCTACTCTAAATAATTCGACATATTAGCTATCTTTGTCGATGTATAGAGGGATTTATTATGGTAATAGACAAGGAAGAAGCCTTGGATCTATTAACCGCGAGATTTGACAATGTGATTGCCATTCCAAAGCTTTCCAAGCAAGAGCGAATGGCTGAAATTCACCCATCTGGTCCGTCCAAAGGCCATTATTATCATGTAAAAGATAAGTTGGGTAGTCAGTCTTACGAGTTAATAATCCGACTGAGTGAATTCAGGAGCGGTGACCAGTACTTCGAATTCGGAGTATCTACGAACGAGCCCCTGTACCACAGGCTAGACTTAGAACTTCCAAGCTCTGAGCTTCGCAACACTGTGCAGGTGCTACTTGATTCAATGAACCGTATCCTCTTAAGACCTGCAGTCTAAACGATTTTCTGCAGAAATACCTTTCGGCCTTCGGGCAGAATGCTGGTTCGTATTTTTAGTGGGTAATAGATAGGCGAACTGAAAACATTCGAGAGGTATATCTCATGAAACGCATCCTCCTAGAGGGTGCGTTTTTTTATTTCGTCTTAGCTAGGATCGCCTTAAGCTTATGGTAGATCTGGTGATTGTCATAGATCCCCGTGAAAGTCTCTGCACCCGGACCATAGGCTAGCACTGGCACCATAGTAGATGAATGTCCGCCCGATCCGAAACTGTAAGAAAGAGAATCATAATCACGACGTTTGCCTTGGAAAGGTACTTCTACCTTGGTGCTCACCATAGCGAAACCACCACACTCATGGTCGGCAGTGACGATCACTATGGTATTCCCATCCGCAGCAGCAAAGTCTAAAGCCTTACCGATTGCCTTATCGAAATCGATCATTTCGCTAGTAAGGTAATCACCATCGTTTGCGTGACCGCCCCAGTCGATTTGCGACCCTTCAACCATCAAAAAGAATGGCTTGTCTCCTTCAGTACTACTTAGACAATCGAGAGCCATTTCGGTAGATCGGGGCAAAAAATCGCCGCGCCCCTCTTTAACCGGTGGCAGTCCATCTTGGGCTAAGAAATAGGCATAACGACTTTCGGACTGCCAATCTTTTGCCTCAAGCTTGGTAGTGTCGATCACTATATTGTTTTCAGCGAATTTTGGATAGAGATTTTGCTCATCGAGACGGTCGAAGAAAAATCGCTTTCCTCCCCCAGCGGCAAAATCTACTGGGGCGGTTAAAAACTGCTCGGCTATCTCAAACTCTTGCTTCCGCAAAGGCACGTGCGCAAAGAAGGAAGCCGGAGTGGCATGCGTAATGGAGGAAGTTGCAATTAAGCCGGTCTTCCAGCCTTCCTGAGCCAAATCTTCTAATATCGTAGGTAATGCGGTACTATCTTGGGCCATGCCAATCGCACCGTTGTAAGTTTTAACGCCACAACTGAATGCCGTTGCTCCAGCCGCACTGTCGGTAATTTTATGACTACTCGAAGAGGTAATGCTCAGTCCCACGATAGGGAAACGCAGATATTGTGGTTTTTCGGGACCATAATAGATGGCCGATGAAAGCTGGGCATGCCCCATACCGTCGCCGATCATTAAAATGATATTGGGCGGACCTTTTTTCTTTTGCTTTGGACTGGGCTCCTTTTCCGTTCCCAAAAACATTAGGGAAACTAAAACACTAATAAACAGCTTGCTTAACATTAATTCTGGCGTTTTCGTTTGATCAAGAATGACTGAATTATATTTTGGTAACCTTCGGCCACATCTACCTCATGCAGATCGATCTTATAGCGCAAACAATGTTCCTCAAGATCGGCTTTAAAGGCCTTCATTTCTTCCCGGTATAAAGACCTAAGCTCTTCTGGGTTGAGCTTTAACTCGGCTCCAGTTTCTAGGTCTACGAATTTGTGGGGACCAGCCGCAAAGTCGAAGTTTTGCTCGGTACTTTTATCTAGGGTCCAAAACAAGATCACCTCATGCTTGGCATGTTTTAAATGCTGTAGCGCATCTAAAAAGGATTGCGGATCTTCTTCTACTTCCATAAAGTCGCTAAAGATGATTATCAATGAACGACGATGCGTTTGCTCGGCCATAAGATGCAGTTGCGCTGCTAAGCCAACTTCACTGCTAGCTGCCTTTTGCGGAGCACTCAGGGTTTGGAACAGTTTGGTCGCAATAGCCTTGTGATGCTGATAGGTAGAACCCACTGCGCTGTGGTAATCTTCTCTACCGAAGAGACTTAGCGCCACCCCATCGCGTTGCCTTTTTAAAAGGTTCATCAGCGCCAAGCTTGCTATAGCACTAAACAAAAACTTACTCGGATCCTCTACGCGGCGCATTTTTTCGCGTGGGTAAAACATACTACCCGAAGTATCGAGCAAGATCCTGCAGCGTAAATTGGTTTCCTCCTCGTATCGCTTGGTATAAAGCCGATCGGTTCGGGCATAAAGCTTCCAATCGATATCCTTTGTAGACTCGCCCGGATTGTAAATACGATGTTCCGAAAATTCTACTGAAAAACCGTGAAATGGGCTTTTATGCATCCCCGTAATGAAGCCCTCTACCACTTGAGAGGCCATCAATTCGAGATGCTCGAAATCGCGGTATTCGAAGGGTTCTAGTTGCTGTATCTCGGCCATTAGGACAATATTAGAAAAATATGCGGCAAGGAAGGTAAAGCTTAGATTAATTGCATAAAAAAACCCCTGCACTGATGGGTACAGGGGTCTTAAATTTCTTTAAGAACGACTTATAACTGAGCGTCGATCTTTGAAGCTAAGGCAGGCTTAGGAGCTACTCCTACTTGCTTGTCAACCACTTCACCGTTTTTGAAAACCAATAAAGTAGGAATGTTACGAATGCCGAATTGCTGAGCGATCTCACCGTGCTCGTCTACATTCACTTTTCCTACAACTGCTTTTCCTTCGTAATCTCCGGCCAATTCTTCTACGATCGGACCTACCATACGGCATGGGCCACACCATTCGGCCCAGAAATCTACCAATACTGGTTTATCTGATTTTAATACGGTCTCTTCGAAGTTGGCGGTAGTAATTTCTAATGCCATTTTATTCAATTTTTTAGGGTTACAAATTTAGTTTATTTAATCCGATCCTTTAGCCCTTCGCATCGGCCTTGAGCCGCATCTTAGCAAAGCTCAAGGCTTTAAAATCGTCGAGACTTTTCTTGTGTAATGCTATGCCGCCCTTGCTACGTCTAGGCATTCGCACGTTTACCTTGGGGTTTTCATGATCGAAAACCAGTAACTCTAAAGACTTATCTCCTTGATGTTCCGTGATAAGATTATTGATGGATTCTATATTTTCTGCATTGAGGGCCTGAACCGGGATCTGCAATTCGATACCTTTCCCGTGTTTTTCCAACACATCCTGAATGAGACTGATCTGATGAATTTTAGCTTCGATCCTTTCGGTAGCCCCTTCCCACCTCGGCGTGTACCGCGAGATCTTGCCCCGTATAAGAACCATCAAATTGGTTTCTAAAAAGGATTTGAACTTAAGGTATTCATCACCAAATAGGGCAAACTCATGCTTCCCGCTGTAATCCTCAATGGTAAAACGCCCAAAAGGCTTGCCACTGCGTGCGGTCAAATGCAAGGCATCGCTAATAATGCCAGCAACGGTAAAATCATTCATGCGTTCGATCTCCTGAAATTCGGAGAGTTTGTTCGTTACCACATGGTCGATCTCATACCTAAAGTCGTCGAGCGGATGGGAACTCAGGTATAGGCCGTTGACCTCTTTTTCTTTACCTAACAAAAACATGCGTGGCCAGGTTGGCACCGCGGGAATTTCGGGGGCAGGCATTTCCACCTCTTCGCTTTCGCCGAAAAGACTTACCTGTGAAGATTCTTCTTGCAATTTGAGCGCTTGAGCATACTTTATCGCTCTTTCCAAAAAGGTTCTTCCATCCGGACCTTCGTGGAAAAAAGTAGCGCGGTGACAATTTTGGAAGTTATCGAAAGCTCCACCCAGTGCGAGGCTTTCTAAGGTTTTCTTGTTTACGGCTCGTAGATCGATCCGCTTCAATAAATCGAATATGGTATTGTAAGACCCTTCGGCCAAACGCTCGTTCACGATGGCCATCACGGCATTTTCGCCAACGCCTTTCATCCCCCCCAAACCAAAGCGGATCTCCCCTTTATTGTTTACGGTAAACTTAAACTGCGATTCATTAACATCGGGACCCAAAACCGGAATACCCATCCGTTTACATTCTTCCATAAAGAAGGTGACCTTCTTTATGTCGCTCATGTTATGGGTAAGCACCGAAGCCATATATTCGGCCGGATAATTAGCCTTCAAATAACCGGTATGGAAGGCCACTACCGAATAACAGGTGGAGTGTGACTTGTTAAAAGCGTAGGCCGCAAAGGCCTCCCAGTCTTTCCAGATCTTATTTAGCTTCTCCTCGTCGTGACCTCGTTCTTTACCTTGTTCGATGAATTGGGGCTTCATCTTATCCAGCACATCCCGCTTCTTTTTACCCATCGCTTTACGCAACACATCGGCCTCGCCCTTGGTAAAGCCGGCCAGCTTTTGGGACAGCAGCATCACCTGCTCCTGGTAAACGGTAATTCCGTAGGTTTCGGCCAAATATTCCTCCATATCCGGAAGGTCATAACTGATCTCTTCTTGACCGTGTTTTCGAGCAATGAAGTTAGGGATATACTCTAATGGACCCGGGCGGTACAGGGCGTTCATGGCAATGAGGTCAGCAAACTTATCCGGCTTAAGGGCTTTCAGGTGCTTTTGCATACCTGGGCTCTCAAACTGAAAAGTACCGTTGGTCTCCCCTCGCTGGTAAAGTTCAAAGGTCTTCGGGTCGTCGAGCGGAATCTCATCGGTATCGATTTCCACCTGATGTCGATCCTTCACGATAGCAATCGCATCTTTAATAATGCTAAGGGTCTTTAAGCCCAAAAAGTCCATCTTCAACATACCGGCGTTCTCTACCACCGAGTTGTCGAATTGGGTAACATAGAGGTCTGAATCCTTGGCTACCGAAACCGGGACGAATTTGGTGATGTCATCCGGCGTAATAATAACCCCACAAGCGTGAATTCCGGTGTTACGCACCGAACCTTCCAAAATACGAGCTTGGTTTACCACTTGGGCTTCTAGGCTATCCTGCTTGGCCAATTCTCGCAACTGCTTACCCAAGGGTAAAAGGTCACTATTCAGATTCGAGGCCATTTCCTTATCGCTCCATTTAAAGAGCTTATTGAGCTTGGTATCGGGCACCAGTTTGGCAACCCGATCCGTTTCGGATAAGGGCAACTGCAGCACTCGACCGGCGTCCCGAATGGCTGACTTTCCCGCCATGGTTCCATAAGTGATGATCTGGGCGACCTGACTTTGCCCGTATTTATTTACCACCCAATCAATGATCTTCCCACGACCTTCGTCGTCGAAATCGATATCGATATCCGGCAAAGAAACCCGATCCGGATTCAAGAATCTCTCAAATAGGAGATCGTACTTAATGGGATCTACATTGGTAATACCAATACAGTAGGCCACCGCCGATCCAGCAGCCGAACCTCGACCGGGTCCCACACTCACCCCCATTTTCCGGGCTTGGGAGGTAAAGTCCTGTACAATTAAGAAATAACCAGGATATCCGGTATTCGCGATCGTCTCTAGTTCGAAGTCGAGTCGCTGTTTAATTTCCTCCGTGATCTCGCCGTAGCGCTCCTTGGCTCCTTCGTAAGTAAGGTGACGCAAGTAATTATTTTCACCGCGCTTTCCGCCATCTTCTTCATCGGCCAGATCGCGAAACTCTTCTGGAATATCAAAGGCGGGCAAGAGCACATCGCGTGCTAAATCATAGGCTTCTACCTTATCCACGATCTCTTGGGTAGTGGCGATCGCCTCGGGGAGGTCGGCAAAGAGCTGTTTCATCTCAGCATCGCCCTTAAAATAAAACTGGTCGTTCGGGAAACCATAGCGGTAGCCCCTGCCCCGACCGATC
This sequence comes from Croceimicrobium sp., assembly GCA_965656185.1. Classification (GTDB taxonomy): domain Bacteria; phylum Bacteroidota; class Bacteroidia; order Flavobacteriales; family Schleiferiaceae; genus Croceimicrobium. The sequence continues at coordinate 161,689 of CBFHJH010000002.1, read as the reverse complement.
GGAGTACTTTGATACTCCCCCTCTTTTACACAGAGTAAAATATCGTGGGCATTAGCATCATCCTGTCCGAGGTAGTAAACATCGTTGGAAGCAAAGAACTTTACCGCGTGCTTTCGCGCAAATCGCACCAGAGTTTCATTTACCACCCGGTTCTCTTCTAAACCGTGATCTACTAACTCTACATAAAAATCTTCGCCAAAATTCTCTTTGTACCAAATAAACGCTTCTTCCGCTTGCTTTTCCCCCACATTTAGGATCAAGCGCGGAATTTCTCCGCCCATACTACCGCTAGTCACGATCAGGTTCTCCTTGTATTGCAACAGTAATTCCTTATCGATCCGCGGAACGTAGTAATAACCAGCGGTAAAACCCAAAGAACTGAGCTTGGCCAAATTATGGTATCCTGCTTTATTCTTAGCTATGGCCACGATCTGGAAACCATTGTCCTTAACGGATTTATCTTGATGATCGCGGCAGAGATAGAGCTCACAACCTACGATCGGCTTTAGATCGGCTGCCAAGGCAGCTGAAGTAAATTTGAAAGCTCCGTACAAATTGGCGATATCGGTCATGGCCACCGCGGGCATACCTTCTGCCTTGGCTCGGTTGATCAATCCATCGATATCGCAAGTTGCTTGAAGGATGGAATATTGAGTGTGGACGTGAAGATGAGTAAATTTGAGGTCGGCCGCGAGTTCGGTATGGCTTTCGCCAGATGCGCCATCAGCGGAAGCTTGTTTTTTAGCTAAATCTTCCGCTAACTTCTTAAAGCTTTGCACCTTTAAACCGATGGGCTGCACCGTATTGGGATTAGCTCGATTAAAAGCTTCGCGCTCCGTCTCGCTCCACTCTAGGCGGGCATTGGTGAAAATATTGATGCGAACCGCCTCGAAAAAACAACGGGTAGTTGCTTCTACATCGGCCGCGGCATTATGGGCCTCAGCAAATTTGTGCCCAAAAAGCTTCTCGTGTAATTCTTCGAGACGCGGCATTTTATACCCGCCTCCCTTTCCACCAGGTAATTGGCAATATTCCCTGGTTTCCTCACCCGTATCCAATACGGGTAAACCCTCTAGAATATTGCTTTGCTCAAGGCGCAAATACTCACAACCCAGGATATTATTATCGAACTGAAGGTTGTGCCCCACCAAGAAGGTCGCCTTCTGCACTGCAGCGCTAAACTCGGCCATGGCCTCTGGCAGTGGCACGCCATATTCTTCGGCAACGGCCGTAGTGATCCCATGGACCTTTGCGGCATTGTAGGGGATATCAAAACCATCGGGTCGAATAACAAAATCTTTGGCTTCGATCAGCTTCCCGGTCTCATCGTGTAATTGCCAAGCGATCTGGACCGCACGGGGCCAGTTTTCGAAATCGCTTAAAGGGGCATCGTCCCGAATCGGTAAGCCAGTGGTCTCAGTATCAAAGATTAAAAACAAAATGATGGTCTTTTTGAGTTCTGCAAATAGAGAACTTAAAAATAAGAGATTGCGCGCGAGTCAGCAGCCATTGTTAATAAGAATGGATAAAATGAGGAAGAGGAAATAGAGCAAAAGGAAAACGCTCAATAGGCCTTGGCTTGATCAGACTCATCCGATCTAGGAAGAATAAAAATCAGCTATTAGTTTTGATTTCAAACCAATACAGATGAATCGCTACATTACCGCTTTCCTTTTAGCTCTATTACTTTTAACCAGTTCGAGGATACTGGGATCTCATTAAAATAATGGAATGATTTGGTATGAGCATGTCGGTGCTGCAAATGAACACAAATACGTGCTTAAACTTATGCTGGCCGTAAATCTGGGTGGGGTTGGTATCACTTCAACTCCACATTTTATCCAGGCCCTTCATAATGGCGGTAATGACACGACTACTTACACCCTAAATTCGGTGATGCCTCCGGCTTCATTAAGCCATCCTCAAGAAGCCCATTATTGGCGTATTCCCAAGCCTTGGCGCTGCGGTGCCGATAGCAACTGGGTACCTCGAATCGCTATGGTACTTTTTGAATCCAATCTAATAGACCTAGACTCTAACCAAATCTATCAGTTCTACTTCGAAGGCCATTGCTGCCGAGATATCAGTGATAATATTAACAGCGCCAATAACTTATTGCTGCGCGCTAATCTTGACACTCATTTTAAACCTTTTAGCGTTCAGCACCCTAATTTTTCCATTTTCCAAACTGTTATACCCCAAAACGTAAAAAGCAAGGTAGGAACCAGAAGCTCTAGCACCGATAGTGTTCAGCTCTCTTGGAGCCACGTTTATAATGGTAGCCATGGTGCTGCTAATCCTGTGCCCTATCAAAGTGGCCACAACCTAAATAGTCTTTTAGGTGCGGGCGGGATTACCAATATTACCATGAACTCCTCGACCTTGTCGGAATTAAAAGCGATAAATCAAGGATCCTATAACTTCGGATTAAAGAGTGCCACTTATCAATTTTCTCCTGCTAGTCAAAGCTGGGTCGAAACTGGGTGGTCGGTAGCTGATTACACGGTTTATGTTTCAGCCCAAGTAGACAGCAGTAATTATGAAGCCTTTAAACTAGATACTAACTTTCACGCAAATGCCACCTTTTGCGGAACTAATGTACTTCAACTGTACAGCCCTGCAGGAATTAACGCCAATAGCCTCGATACGAGTGGTACACAATTTAGATTTTACCAGCCAGATGGAAGTATTAACCCGATCATTAAGGCTAAAGCGCTAGACAATTTTACGATTTCCCTTGAGCTCTTAAATCCGATAGACACCAACGGTATACATAAGATCGAGCCACGCTTCAGTTTTAACGGACAATACCTGAGCGGCCGATGTGGCTACGCGCTACAAATGGAAGACATATTTGTGAATGTGTCTGATTGCAATACAATTGGTTTAGAAGAATCTTCGGCTAACTTGCGTATTTATCCCAACCCAAATCGCGGTGCGCTAAGTATCGAGAACTACCCTGCTAAAGCACAGTTATACATTTACAACCTCGGTGGAAATCTAGTTTTCCAGGACCTGGCCAAGGAACAAATGACCCTAAGCCTGAACCAGGGTTTTTATTGGATTGAAATCAGGGACAGGTCAGGCGAAAGCCTTCTAAGGGAAAAACTACTTGTGCAATAGACCCTAGCTTCATACCTTTAAATAGACTGAATCTAACTTGGTGTAATTACTACACTTAGTTGATTACCTTTGTCCCCAATTAAAGCATTGATCTTCCATGTCCAACCAAGTAATTGCCCATTCTCTATTTAGTGAACAAGATATTCATCTTTTTAGAGAAGGTCGGCATTATCGCTTGTACCGGCACTTTGGTTCACATCCCATGGAATTGAATGGCGTAAAGGGAACTTATTTTGCCGTTTATGCTCCAGCTGCGAACCGAGTAGAAGTGATCGGCGATTTTAACCATTGGAATGGTTTCGATCACGTATTAAATGTGCGCTGGGATGCTTCTGGCATCTGGGAAGGTTTTATACCCATGGTTGGCCCTGGGCATTTGTATAAATACCGTATTCTAAACCCGGATCACGACCGCGATTTTGAAAAGGCCGATCCATACGCTCGGGCCTCCGAACACCCGCCGCGCACGGCTTCGGTGGTTAGTGCTTCTGGACATCTATGGAGCGATGAAAGCTGGCTGGCGCAAAGAGGAAAAAGGAATGCATTGAATGCTCCCATGAGCGTCTACGAAGTGCACCTAGCCTCCTGGCAACGCAAGGAAAATGGCGATCCTCAAGGTTATTGGGAACTGGCGAATACCCTGGTCCCCTACGTGAAGGAAGCCGGATTTACTCACGTAGAGTTTATGCCTATCATGGAATATCCATATGAACCGAGTTGGGGTTACCAGATTACAGGCTACTACTCTGCCAGTTCACGTTTTGGCAATCCCGATGGACTGAAGCACCTCATTGAAGCTTTTCATAAAGAAGATATTGGAGTGATCTTAGATTGGGTTCCCTCCCATTTCCCCAGTGACGAACACGGCTTGGGTAACTTCGATGGCAGCGCAGTGTATGAGCACCCAGATCGTCGAAAAGGCTATCACCCAGACTGGAAAAGCTTGGTCTTTAACTATGGACGCCCCCAGGTAAGGAGCTTTTTAATTTCCAATGCCTTGTTTTGGCTTGATGAATTTCACGCAGATGGCTTACGAGTAGACGCGGTAGCCTCCATGCTATACCTAGACTACTCTCGGAAATACGGGGAATGGGAACCTAATGAATTTGGCGGCAACGAAAACTTGGAAGCGATACAGTTCATCAAAGAATTCAATGAAGCGGTATACGCCCATTATCCCGACGTGCAAACCATAGCAGAAGAGTCGACCAATTTTACCGGAGTTAGCAAAGCTACTTTTGAAGGTGGCTTAGGTTTTGGTTTAAAATGGATGATGGGTTGGATGAACGATAATCTAAGCTATTTTGAACGGGACCCGATCTACCGCCCCTACCATCACGATGAAGTAACATTCAGCCTGGCCTATGGCTTTAGCGAAAAGTATATGCTACCCTTGTCGCACGACGAAGTGGTATATGGCAAGAAGTCCTTATTAGAAAAAATGCCCGGTGACGATTGGCAGATGTTCGCCAATCTGCGATTACTGTACAGCTGGATGTATCTTCATCCGGGGGCAAAATTGATTTTTATGGGTGGTGAGTTCGCCCAAAGGCCCGAATGGGATTTCTCGGGCAGCCTTCAATGGTATGAGAAGCAATTTGAGAGCCACAATGGGGTATTCAAATGCGTGCAGAGCTTAAATGCCCTTTATCGAAATGAGGCCAGTTTACACGCATTGAATTACCAGCCCGAAGGATTTGAATGGATCGAACATCAAGATCGGGAGAATTCGGTGCTTAGTTTTATTCGTAAATCCGGAAAAGAGGAGTTGATCTGCCTAATCAACTTAAGTCCACAGCCTAAAGATGACTACCGCATCGGTTTGAGCCAGAAAGGTAAATACGAATTGATTTTCAATAGCGACGAATCACGCTACTGGGGCAGTAATTATTCTGTTCAAAAACAGGTTGAGAGCGAGAAATTAGAAAGCCACGGCCGTAAGCAAAGCTTACAAATAAACCTTGCCCCCTTGGCCGCACTGGTTTACAAGAAAAAATCTTAGATAACAACAACCGAATTATCCCCATCAATACCATTGGCTTGATAGGCATCGGCTGCTTCATCGTTTTCCCAAATCTCTCCATTGATACGATAGCGAAATTCATAATTTGCTCCGGCCTCAAGGTCGAAAGTACGGGTAAACTGCCCTTTGCTCTTGCGCAACTGAATAGGCTGCCAATTATTAAAGGAAGCCATTAACTCCACTTGCTTAACTTCCTCTTCCATGCGATCACCGGGAAAATCGAAGCTTACCTTGCAAACAGGTTTCGATTTTAAATACTTCTTACGTAAGGACATAATCATAAATTTAGTGAAACAAACTTAGTGTATTATTTACACGAAGTGTTGCTTCAACTTTAAATTAGAGTAAAATAACTGCTCACTACCTCCTCACAAATAAATCTATTTTTAGCTATATTGTTGACCTAAAGCGGCTTAACCCGTTAAATTATTACCCATAAATAACTGATAATCAAAATGAAGATTCTGGTTCCAATCGAATTTAATGCCGCCACCGAAGCTGCACTGCGATATACCGACGCCTTTACCCGCAACCTCAACATTGAAATTGTTATGGTTCATGCATTGAAACGCGGTACTAAAGAATCGAAACGCCAAGAGATCTACCATGAGATGGTTCGGATGGGGGAGAACATAATTTTGGATGACGCATCCTGGCAAATTGCCTTGGAAGAAGGTAATGTCCTCAACATAATTAATGATTTGATCCAGAAAGAAAGGGTTGTTTGTGTGGTTCTAGGCAGTCCAGACCTTCGCGATGGCGTGCGTAAATTTGGTGCTAAAGCCCTAAATTTAATTACCCATGCCGAAACTCCCTTCTTAATTGTGCAGGAAGACTATCGTATTAGCGGAAAAATGGATCACATTACTGTTCCTATCGACCTCCGCTCTGATGACATGCGGATACTAGAAGCTTGCGCGGCATTGGCCATGCCACTACAGAGTGAAGTGCATATTATCGCGGCTTGGAATAACGATAAGAGCCGGCAGAACTTCGAAAGAGAGATTGCCGAAGTAGCAGTAGACTACTTCAAGGAACGCGGCATAAAAGCCTCGGTTAAATACGCTCCCGAAACAAAGCACTTCGACCAATATCTCCTCGATCAGGCGAAAGAATGGCAATCGGACCTTATCGCATTGCCGCACAAGGGGGATACTGCCTTTAAAAAGTTATTAGGAAAGGATTTCGACCGCACCGTACTTCTAAACAAGTACAATATTCCGGTCTTTACCTTAGACCCTAGTTCGAATTTCTACTTCCGCGATATCCGCACCCTAAAGAAAGACTGATCCTTTTTATTTTTCAAGCACCAAAATACAGGTAAAATTATTTTCAAAAAACTAAGTGTATAAAATACACGAAGCAGAGAATTTTTATACTTTCGCTTTGCTTAAGCACTACGAAAAGTGATACACAGTCTTCCAAACGAACACTTCCCTACCCATATTATTAAGGTAGAAAAGAACGGCAGCTACGCGATCTTGCATAGCCATAATGGCGTTATGCTAAAGGTCGAAGTGATTACCGATCACGTGCTTCGATTTCGTTACAGCGCCAAAGGTTATTTTTCGGATGACTTTTCCTACGCCATGGACGAAGACCATCGCTCTGGCTTTAGTTCCTTCAAAATTGAAGAGGAGCCAGATTTCATCACTTTAACCACACCAAAGCTATGTGCCAAAGTAAATCGCCACGACCTGAAAGTTTCCATTTATGGCGAAGACGGCAAATTGCTGAATGAAGATGAGAAAGGCTTCCATTGGCAAGAAGATAGTCAGCGTGGCGACAATATCGTTAAGATGAGCAAGCGCTCCTTAATGGGCGAACATTACTATGGACTGGGCGATAAAGCCACAAATCTAAACTTAAGGGACCGACGCTTTCAAAACTGGGGTACCGACGAGTATGGCTTTGCTAAAGAAGCCGATCCGCTTTATCGTAATATTCCCTTTTATTACGGCCTACACAAAGAAGGCTGTTACGGGGTCTTTTTCGACAATACTTTCCGCACCTTCTTCGACTTCGCTTCCGAGCGTAATAATGTTACCAGCTTTTGGGCCGAAGGAGGCGAGATCAATTATTATTTCATAGCCGGTTCCAGCCTCATGAATATCGCTCAGCGCTATTCGCGTTTAACCGGTAAACCCGAACTGCCGGCCAAATGGGCCTTGGGTTATCATCAATGTAAGTGGAGTTATTCCAGTGAAGAAGAAGTTATGGCCATTGCCACTAGGCTTCGTGAACTGGAAATACCGAGCGATGCGATCTACCTCGACATCGATTATATGGATGGCTTCCGCTGTTTTACTTGGAATAAAGAAAACTTCCCGGAACCTAAGGGAATGGTAGACCGCCTTAAAGAAATGGGCTTTAAAACCGTGGCCATTATTGATCCCGGTATTAAAGTAGACATGGACTATGAGGTCTGCAAAGAAGGTTTCGATAAAGGCTATTTCTGTAAACATGCCGATGGACCTCTATACAAAGGAAAAGTATGGCCTGGCGAATGTTACTTCCCAGATTTCACCAATCCCGAAGTTCGCGAATGGTGGTCCGGTCTTTTCAAGGGTCTTATCGAAGAGGTTGGCTTGGCCGGTATTTGGAATGACATGAACGAGCCGGCGATCATGGATGTACCAACCAAAACCTTTCCATTAGATATTCGGCATGACTACGACGGAAACCCTTGTAGTCATCGCAAAGCCCATAATGTTTACGGGATGCAAATGAGCCGCGCCTCTTACCAGGGGGTTAAAAAATCGGCTTACCCTAACCGTCCCTTCCTGATTACCCGCAGCACTTACTCTGGCGGTCAGCGTTATTCCTCTGTTTGGACTGGCGACAATATCGCTAGCTGGGAGCATTTGTGGGTAGCCAATGTACAATGCCAGCGATTATCGATTAGCGGTTTTTCCTTCGTAGGAACCGACATTGGTGGTTTTACCGAACACCCTACTATGGAGCTATACGTACGCTGGATGCAATTAGCGGTATTTCACCCTTTAATGCGAACGCATTCATCGGGAGACCATGGCGAACAGGAACCTTGGAGTTTCGGAGAAGAGGCTACTGACCTTGTGCGGAAAGCGATCCAACTGCGTTATCAATTATTGCCTTACCACTACACTGCTTTTCATCAGTACAGTCAAGAAGGCAAGCCCATGCTACGCCCCTTGGTATTCTTCGATCATACAGATCCGCAAACTTGGTACCGCCAAGATGAATTTCTTTTCGGAGACCACATTTTAGTATGCCCGGTTCTTGAACCAAATCGCCAGAATCGCAGAATGTACATACCTCGTGGATCCTGGTACCATTTATACAGTGACCAACTTTTTGACGGGGGTAAAGAGCAATTGATCGAAACTCCTTTGGATGAGATTCCCACCTTTATCCAAGCCGGAGCCATTATCCCTCGTACCGCAGTACAGCAAAACACCGCTGCCCAGAAAGGTCAGCCTATCGAATTGCACATTTACCGTGGTGAGGAAACAATGATAAGCAAGCTTTACGAAGATCAAGGTGATGGCTATGCGCACACCCAAGGCATGCATGCCACCAAAAGCTTTACCGTAATCCCTTCTGAAGAAAAATACCGCATCACCCAGTATAAAGAGGGACGAATGCCTAGTGAATACAATCAGTATACCATGGTTTTCCATGGTTTTGAAAAACTCCCCAAATCGGTAGAATTAAACTCAGAAGAATTTGAGGCGGATATTGAACAAAACGAAAAGACTTTCTCCTTTAAGGTAGAGGAAAGTTTTAATCAGATAACCCTGCGCTGGGTTTAAATAGCGCGCTTTTTTGAGAGGTGAGGGCCGGTTCCATTGGGACCGGCTTTTTTTTACTTCAATCCTTCTAAAGCATCCTTAAGCTCTTGATGTCGGGATTTAGAAACCGCCAATGCCTGATCATTGATCCACACCTGACTGGATTCCAATTTTTGCACTTTTCTTAAGTTAACGATGATACTGCGATGCACCTTGAAAAAGTTCAGATCAGAACCCAGCTCGTCTTCGAGCCAACTTAGAGAATACCGGATCGTATAATGCTTGGACTTGCAAAAGAGTTGTAAATAGTTTCCATCCGCCTCAGCCCAGAGAATATCATCGTAGGTTACTTTAACTGTGGTCCAGCCGTCTTTAAAGATCAAATACTTGGTTGGCTTTTTCAGATCGCTCAGCGCCAACTCCACTGCCACAGCTACATCCACCTTATTGAATGGTTTAGAAATAAAGGCCTTGGGGTGAAGTTTCACGGCCATGCCCAAGACCAAAGGATCGGTTTGCGCCGTAATAAAGATGTACGGGAACTTCAAATCAGCTTCAATGATCTTAGCCAAGTCTACCCCTTCGGTATCCTTATCGAGATTTATATCTAGTAAAGCTAGATCGAAAGGCTTGGCCTCAAGTTCCTCGATTGCCTTACTGTAACGATGCACCAAGGTCAAATTTTCGTAGCCCTGACTACGAAGAATCTTCGCGAGATGTTCGGCAATTAAAACCTCATCTTCAACGATCAGTATCCTGCTATTTTTCAAAGTTCCGGTAGAATTTCAAATGCAACTTATAACCTTGGTCATCCCCTATAATATCAACTTCGGCTTCAAGTTGTTTCGCAAATATAAGCACTAACCTGCTGCCTAGTCCGTGCTCGGCGTCATGCGGCACCCCTACTCCATTATCGGCATAATAAAACCGGAAGAAGTTATCATCGTCTGCCGCCTGCTTTAATTTTAGCTCGATCTCCGGCTGCCCCTTGAAACGGGGTGGAAACGCATACTTATAGGAATTAGACAATAATTCGGAAACAATCATACCTAGTGCCACGCTTTTCTCGATACTAAGGCTGCAAGCGTCCAATTCCAATTTGTAGCGCACTCCTAATTTTCTCGAATCAGACAGTTCGCGCACTTGAGCAACCAGTTGAGCTAAGTATTCATCGGCCTGCAGGAATTCTAGATCCCGCTGATTGTATAGATATTCATGCACCAAAGCCATGGCCGACACCCTTCTTAGAATACTGTCTTGAATGGCTACAGAAATTACCGAATCACCCGCATCCAACTCCTGCATTTCCAGAAGGCTGATGATCATTTGTAAGTTGTTCTTCACCCTATGATGAACCTCTTTAAGCAAAATTTCCTTTTGCGAAAGAGTGTTCGACAATTCCTCATTCTGCTTGGATATGATATGAGACTGCTTTTTCAATTGATTGTGACCTTGCCGCACCTGGCGGTAGAGGTAGATCATCAAAAGACTAATCACCGACATGGATATCAAGCTTACCAATAAAAATTGATTAGAACGTTTATCTGAAGCGGCTTGCTCGGAGATCAACTGCCTTTCTTGCTCTGCGGTTTTTAATTTTGATAAGGTAAGATCGTATTGGTATTTCTTAACACTTTCACGTAAGTCCATGTCGAACTGGATACGCACATCCTGCAGACGTAGCTCGGCGGCCGAATCACGTAATTCAAATGCACGTTTATAATCACCTTGGGCATAGTATACCTCACTAAGTCGACTAAGCAGTAAAGCGAAAAAGCCTGGTAAGCGGTGATTTGTGGCCACGGTCATTGCTCGGGATAGATGAAACTGGGCACTATCAATTTGGTCGGCATCTACAAAATAAGAAGCCATATTAAGATGAGCATTGGCGATGTAATGCCCATAACCCAGTTTTTCCCAAACCTGCATAGCTTTTCGGAAATAGTTTAAGCAGCGGGAGTCTTTCCGGTTGTAATAGGTATAGCCAATCTCCAAATAAGAAGTGGCCATTTGATCAAGGGCATTTTCCGGTTCTGAATAAAAAAGGGAACGCCTACTCGCCTCAATACTGGATTCAAAATCCTGGGTCCCTTCATTATAATTTGCCGCTAAACGGTGGTAGGCTGCGGCTTTGGTTCGCTTTGATAGCAGTTCGAAGCGAGGATCGGCAATTAAGGTTTCCAGAATTGCGATACCATCTTCGTACTGTGTGCTGCTGCGGTAAAACTCACCAAGCTTGGCAATCACCTTCCCTTCACCCTGCCAATCGCCAATAGATTGATAATATTCTAAAACTCTTCGGTACTGATTGAGGGCCAAGTTATTACGCTGCTGAATCTTATTAAGTCGGGCTGCTGTTAACAATAGATTCGGGTACTCTCCCACCTCCTTACCAAAAGTTAGGGAATCGAAATAGCGATCATATATAGAATCTGCGTAAAAATACTGGCCAATATTGACCACTGCTTCTAAGAGTAACCCAAAGCTCTCGATACCAGGATCGTTGCGCATCGCCATCTCTAATTCCGGCTTTAACTCGATCGGGTGGTAAAGTAAGAGTGAATCTTGAACACTCAGCTTTTGCGCCTTTAGATTTAAAGAAAGAACTATTAAAAAAGTGAAAAGAAAGCTGCGCATAATTAGCCGGTAAGATACCATAAGTTTAGTTTACAATTTTCATCAAAATCATGGCAAATAGTAAATTGCACCATGCTTAAAAACGAAAAAGTACATTTAGTCCTTGCTTCTGGCGGAGCGCGCGGAGTTGCCCATATTGGGGTTATCGAGTCTTTACTTGAAAATGACAACGAAATTGTTGAAGTAATCGGCTGCTCTATGGGAGCGGTAATTGGTGGCCTTTACGCAGCTGGTAAATTGGAAGATTATAAAAACTGGTTACTCAAATTACAAAGGCCCGATGTTTTTAAGCAATTAGATTTCACCTTGGCCAAGCATGGCTTCTTGAAAGGTGAAAAGGTCTTCGGCACCATGATCGACCTCATTGGACCCCATAAGATCGAATCTTTGAAAATCCCCTTTAAAGCTGTAGCCACCGATCTAGAAAGTGGCGAAGAAGTAATTTTCGATAAGGGTGATCTTTACAAAGCCTTGAGGGCCTCCATCTCCATTCCGGGGATTTTCACACCGGTACGATATGATGAAAACTCGGACCAACTCCTGGTAGACGGAGGGGTAATAAACCCTTTGCCGCTAAACCAGGTAGAACTTAAGGAAGGACATAAGGTAGTAGCGGTAGATATAAATGCACCAGGCCCTAAGCCCAAGGCCATGAGCAAATCCAATGGCGCAAGCTCCGAAAGCAGTTGGTTAAAGATTAATTGGCCCTTTTTCAAAAAAGAAGAGAATACAGACCCCGGCTTGATCGACGTTATTCAAACCAGTTACGAGCATATGCAAAATCGCTTGATAAAGCGAGATGTTGCCGAATACAAGCCAGATGTTCTGATTCAAATTCCGCGCAGCACTTGTGGGATGTTCGACTTCCATCGCAGTGAAGAATTAATTGCCGTAGGCCGCGAGGCATATTACCATTTCTTCGAAGAGAACGAATGATCTGCAGTCATTTCAAAGTAAGGGAAATGGATTGCCCTTCGGAGCTTAGCTTGATCAGAACCAAATTAGGAGCGCAAGCTTTTTATCTGGAAGCTAACTTCGAAAGAAGGGAAATTTGGGTCTATCACGAAGAAAGCCCCCGGTTAATCGACCAAGCAATAAGCAGCCTCAATTTAAATAGTGATCTGATTGGAAGCGAGGAAGTAGAAGAGCGGCCCGCAAAAAACTCCGATCATATTGGCAAGTTATGGCTGGTCTTAATGATCAACTTCAGCTTCTTTTTAATTGAGATTCTCGCTTCATTCTGGTCCAAGAGCATGGGCTTGGCGGCCGACGGCTTGGACATGCTGGCCGATGCCTTGGTCTATGGCTTAAGTCTTTGGGCGATTCAGGGAAGCCTTGAGAAACAAAAGATTACCGCCAAATTAGCGGGCTACTTCCAAATCGCTTTGGCTCTAATTGGTTTTGCCGAAGTACTAAGGCGCGTTTTCAGTGTTAGTGCTGCGCCCGACTTCCAAAGCATGATCTGGGTTTCATTAGCGGCCCTTTTTGCCAATGCCTTAAGTCTATTTTTACTCAAGCAAAGCCGGTCCGATCAAGTGGCAATGAAGGCAAGCATGATCTTCACTTCGAACGACCTTATCATAAACCTAGGGGTAATGGCGAGTGCCTTAATGGTCTACTGGTTTGGTAGTGCCTGGCCAGACTTGATCGTGGGGAGTTTTATTTTCATCTTGGTGCTATGGGGCGCTCGTCGTATTTTAGCCCTCGCAAATTGATTGGAATTATTAGCCTATAGTTCTGTTGAGCATCAAATAATTAGCTATATTTGCCGCCCTTTAAATTAATTAACCGGGTCGAGAACCCTTTAACAATTAATCATGGCAACAAGAATTCGTTTGCAACGTCACGGCCGCAAAGGTCGCCCAATCTTCACCATCGTAGTAGCCGATTCACGCGTAAAGCGTAACGGTAGAATCATCGAGCGTTTAGGACAGTACAACCCCAACACCAACCCAGCCACCATCGATCTAGATTTCGACGGCGCTTTGGATTGGATGATGAAAGGTGCACAACCTTCTGATACTGCTCGTGCCATTCTTAGCTACAAAGGTGTACTTCACAAGAAGCACCTTTTAGAAGGTGTTAAGAAGGGTGCTTTTGACGAAGCTGAGGCTGAAAAACGTTTCGAGGCATGGTTGGAAGAAAAAACCAACAAGATCGAAGCGAAGAAAGAAGGTTTAAGCAAAGCCGAAGAAGAAGCGAGAGCTAAAGCATTGGAAGCTGAACGCGCCGTAAATGAGGCACGTAAAGCAGCCGAAGCCCCTGCTGAAGAAGAAGCTCCTGCTGAAGAAACTGAAGCTAGCACAGAAGAAGCTACCGAAGCTCCGGCCGAAGAAGCTCCTGCTACCGAAGCGGCAGCCGAGGAAACTCCTGCTGAAGAAGAAGCTAGCGAAGAGACTAAAGAAGCTTAAAAACTTCCGCTGCGCTGATGCGAAAAGACGATTGTTTTCAACTCGGTCACATCAGTCGCTTGCATGGCTTTAAAGGTTGGATCGTGGCAGTATTCGACACCGATCGACCAGAAGCCTACCAAAATTTGGAATCAGTTCTCATTGAATGGAATGATGAACTGGTTCCTTTTTTTATTGAAGAAATGAGCCGGAACTCCAAGGGTCATTTTATTATAAAATTCGAAGACATCACTAATGAGGCAGCGGCTCAAAAGCTTGTAAATAGCGAGCTTTGGCTCCCCCTCAGTGCTCTCCCTAAATTAAAAGGGAAAAACTTCTACTATCATGAGGTAATAGGCTATCAAGTAGTGGTAGAAGGCAAAGCGATTGGGCCATGCACGAATATCATCGACAGCAGCGCCCAAGCTTTATTCTTGATCGACGCTCAAGGCAAAGAAGTGCTGATCCCAGCCATTGACGAATTTATCCTAGAAATAGACCGTACGAATCGTCGCCTTCTTCTCTCACCCCCTGAAGGGCTACTAGACCTATATCTGCAGGGATGAAGCCTCAAGCTTTCGCTTTCCAACAATTCACTTTAAGTCACCACCGGTCTGCACACAAGATCGGAACCGACGGCATATTACTTGGAACTTGGGTAAAAGTCTCTAAACCCAAAGCCATCTTAGACTTTGGCTCGGGCTGCGGCTTAATAAGTTTTATTGCCGCACAACGCTTTCCAGAGGCCCCTGTTTTCGGGCTTGAAATTGATGAAGCAAGCTTTCGAGAAAGTCAAGAGAATCTCCTCAACAACCCCACTTTCAAAAACATCGAATTTCAGCATGCTGATCTGATGGACTTCCGAACATCTAAGAAATTCGATTTAATTCTCACGAACCCACCATACTTCGAAGGTGATCTGAAGGCACCGGATAAAAGACGAGCTCAAGCTCGACAAACAGAAACCGGTGAACTGGATAAACAGATTTTCAAACTGCGTACATTGTTAGATGAACAAGGGGAAATAGCCTTAATACTTCCATTGGACATCTGGCAAGCTAAGCTGGAACCACTGGCATCTATGGGGCTTTTCCCAAAAGAAATTTGCTATGTACGGCATCAAGCTAAAAAGGCTGTAAAGCGAGTCCTGGTGAAATTTAGTCTACAGAGAACTAATATTCATGAAGAAGAGCTTCACCTTTTCAATGATGACGGCCTAAAAAGAAATTCAGATTTTCAAAACTTGGTAGACAATTTCCTGCTGAGGCAAAAATAGTACCTTAGCTAAAACACCGTTTTTATGTCTGGCTTCATAGATAGCAGCTCTGCGATCCTTATATTTTTTATCCTTATAAGCGCACCCATTTTGGCCATCATAGATCTTCGCCAGAGAGAATTCAATGGCGCTTGGCGAGTTTATTGGGCACTTATTATTGTATTGATGCCCATCGCGGGATCGGTACTTTATGGCCTATTGGGCCATCGTACTTTCGCTTATCAATAGCCCTTAAAGGGCACCACCCTTTCACTAAACTGTATACCATATTCGGCTAATTCTTCGAGCATTGGCGTGTAGATTTCTTTGGTAATGGGAATCTGAACTCCAGGGCTGTGAATTTTTCCGACCAATATTAATCGGGTAGCAATGGCCAATGGTAATCCTACTGTTCTGGCCATAGCGGTTTCATGCTGATCCTTTCCTAAGGCTACCATACTGGACTCGACCATTTTTCGCTCCCCATTAAGCTCATAGCCAAATTTGTGATACATCACGATCATATCTTTATCCTCAGGGTCCAAGGTCCATTTGTCTTCCAATATTTTCTGCAAGACTTGAGCCGGGGTAGGTTTATGAAGCCCTATCTTCTTATCCGAAAATATTCCTAACCAAGTGAGCTTATCCATTAACTCACTATCCTGCGGAATATTTAAATAATGCATCAGCTTTAGTTCTACCGAATCATTGGGATTGTAAGCCAAAAATAGGTTGGTGAAATCGCGATAGCTCATTTCCTCACAATCTTCCAATTGATAGCTGTCGTCGGTCATACCCAATTTCACAAAAGTATCCCATGCCCGGCAAAAACCTGGCCTCCTTAGGGTACCCCGGTATATTGTCGGAATATCTTGTAAACCGTATACACCGCGGTATTTTAGGGAATCACGATTAGCATAACCCTCGAAACGACCGTAATTTTCT
Organism: Croceimicrobium sp.; assembly: GCA_965656185.1. GTDB lineage: Bacteria > Bacteroidota > Bacteroidia > Flavobacteriales > Schleiferiaceae > Croceimicrobium. The sequence continues at coordinate 145,543 of CBFHJH010000002.1, read as the reverse complement.
ACCGATATCATTTCTGTGCGGCGAAACACTTGATGGTAAGGGATGTATTTGTACTTACCCTCTTGGATAAACTTCACGGCACCACCGCTACCGGCCAAAACAACATTGCGTGGATTCCAGGTGAATTTATAATTCCATGGATTATTATCAGATTCAGGGGCCACTAAGCCTCCGGTAAAACTCTCAAATAATAGCATTCTGCCGCCGGCATCGCGGATCTCGTCCAAAACCTTCATGGCGCTCAGATGGTCGATTCCAGGGTCCACTCCGATCTCGTTTATCAATATCACGCCTGATTCCTTGGCCCGCTCATCCAGCGCCTTCATCTCATCACTTATATAAGAAGCTGTTAGCATATGTTTCCCCAAAGCAATGCAGTCCGTGGCGACTGGAATGTGCATGTGGGCCGGTAACATGCTTACCACGATATCCGCCTTTGAAATGGCGTTAACTCGACTAATTTCATCCTTAACATCAAAAGACAAGGCCTCGGTACGCTTCGAGTCCCCCGCTTTAGCCTGAGCTAAGTCGAGGTCCATATCTGCTATACTTAAAAACCAGTCTTCCGATTCTAAGTGTTGTTTGATATAGGCAATAAAAGAATTGGTGGATCGGCCTGCGCCGATTAATAAGATACGCTTCATAAGAGGGTTTTGCCCCACAAATTTATAATTAAGACAATCCGTTTTACCTTTGAACAAATCTTTCTTACATGAGCCTACGCCTCTATTCCTTAATCTTTGGCATCTTGCTTTTTCAAGGCCTTCAGGCTCAAGCCTTAATAATGATTGGCGACGAAACCAAGACTGGATTTAAATTAGTTGCCAATGGCTACCTTCAGAATGAGGTGTACCTAGAAAAGATGAATTTCAAAGGTTTTCCGGCGGGCGAAACTGAATTGTATTTTGCTCTTCAGGATGGTAGATCCTTCAAGAAATCGCTCCCTAATCTTCCCAAAGGCAATCACCAATATTTTATCGTTGAAAACTTCGGTGGTCAATTAAAATTACGTTACCGCGGAAAGCACGAAAGCATTGGACAATCTGCTTTACTATTCGATTATAACGAGGACCAGGCTTTCCCTTTCCCCGACCGGCCCGTCGCCAGTGTAGCTGAAAAATTACCGGAGATTCCCGAGCCCCATAAAGCTCCAAAAATAAAGCTTGACTCTTCTGAAGCCACCGAAGGTAAACCCCTAAAAGAAAGACCAGCAAAAGTAGAGGAATCGTCTGCGGAAAGCAGAACTGACAGTCTTGTAGTGCAAAGCGCTCCAACCGAAGAAGCAAAGACTAAACCAGAGCCAGCGGTTGTATCGGAAGCAAAGCCCTTTGAAGAAACCATTTTACAAATTGAAACGAGCAATTTTGAATTTGACAAACTCAGTTTGTCGAAGCAATTATTTGAAAAAACCGAGTTGACCGAGGAACAATTAAGTCAGCTCTTAAAAAGCTTTAAATACGATCAAAGTCGACTTGATTTATTAGCCACCTACCGAGAAAAACACCCTGACATAGCTCTAGGAAAAGAGCTTATTAAATGCTTCGACTATGAATTAAGTAAAATAGCGGCTCAAAAAATTATTGATGGAACTAAAGATTAATCCCCTTATTCTACGCAGCGCAGCAATCTTTGCAGGACTGGCCGTAATATTAGGCGCTCTGGGTGCGCACGCATTAAAATCGGTCCTAGCACCGGAAAGCCTTGCCAGCTTTATAACGGCCGTCCGCTACCAAATGTGGCATAGTTTGGCTCTACTTGCATTAGCCTTAATTGCTCAAAATATAAAGCTCAGTCCTTGGATATTCCGACTCTGGGTCTTGGGAATAATTCTTTTTTCTGGCAGTATTTATTTATTGACTATTGATGAATTAATCGGTGTAAATTTATCTTTTTTAGGTCCTATTACTCCTTTAGGCGGACTAACGCTTATTGCGGGCTGGATACTATTAGCAGCAAGCACTTCAGCCTCACCAAAAAACACTTAGTGTACATTTTACGCTAACTTGAACCTTTTTTATTTCTGATAAAAATCAGTCGTTAAGCGAATGATTAGTCTTAATTTTGTACCAGAAATTATTGCTGATCTAAACCTAGCATTATGAGTTTTAAAGAAGTGAGACCAACTCAAGCTTCACTCGAGCAATACGGCATAAACAATGCCGATGCAAAATGGAATCTCTCCCCATCCGATCTTGAAAAAATTACGGTAGAAAACCAGCAGGGCGAAATAGCCGATTCAGGCGCCCTAGCTATTGATACCGGTAAATTTAAAGGGCGTTCGCCTAAAGATCGCTTTATTGTAAAGGATGAATTAACCGAAGACGCAGTTTGGTGGGGCGATATCAATATTCCATTCGAGACCGAGCACTATTCCAGTCTCAAAGGAAAAGTTGCGGACTACTTAAGCGGCAAGGAAATTTACGTGAGAGATGTTTACGCTTGCGCGGATGACCGTTTCCGTTTAAAGATTCGCGTTATTACGGAATTACCTTGGTCGAATATTTTCGCCAACAATATGTTTCTTCGTCCTAGCGAAGAAGAATTAAAAGACTTCGAACCAGATTGGGTAGTATTTAATGCCCCTGGTTTTAAAGCCGATCCCGCAGTGGATCATACCCGTCAGTCTAATTTTGCCATTCTGAACTTCAGTGATCAAATGGCGGTAGTAGGTGGTACTGGTTATACCGGAGAGATCAAGAAAGGAATTTTCTCGGCCCTCAATTTTATTTTACCTCATCAAAAAAATGTGCTTAGTATGCACTGTTCTGCCAATGTGGGCAAGGATGGTGACACAGCGCTTTTCTTCGGCCTCTCCGGTACCGGTAAAACTACCTTAAGTGCTGATCCTAACCGTAAACTTATTGGCGACGATGAGCACGGTTGGACTGCAGACGACGTGATCTTCAATTTCGAAGGAGGTTGCTATGCCAAAGTGATCGACCTAACCGAAGAAAAAGAGCCGGATATCTTCCGCGCGATCAAGCCCGGAGCCCTTCTCGAAAACATCATTTTTAAAGATGGCAGCAAAGAAGTGGATTTCAAAGATAGTTCCAAGACCGAAAACACGCGTGTAAGTTATCCGATCCATCATATCGATAATATCCAAGAGCCTTCCAAAGGCGAGAATCCACGCAATGTGTTCTTCTTAACATGTGATGCCTATGGTGTACTTCCCCCCATCTCAAAGCTAACTCCTGGTCAGGCGGCCTTCCACTTTATCAGTGGCTATACTGCTAAGGTAGCTGGTACTGAAGAAGGTATTACCGAACCTCAAGTAGCATTTTCTGCTTGTTTCGGAGCCCCCTTCATGCCTTTGCATCCTACCAAATACGCCGACATGTTGAGCGAAAAGATGCAACACTCGAACGTTAACGTTTGGTTGGTGAATACCGGATGGTCTGGCGGTTCATACGGAGTTGGAAAGCGAATGAGTTTAAAATACACCCGCGCGATGATTACCGCCGCGATGAATGGTGAATTGGAGCAAGTGGATTACCAAACCCACGAAGTATTTGGTTTGGCTATGCCAACCGAATGTCCAAATGTTCCGAGCGACATTCTTTTCCCGAGAAATACCTGGGCCAATAAAGCCGATTACGATAAAACGGCTAATGGCTTAGCTCAGAAATTCTTGAATAACTTTGATAAATTCTCAGATTACGCTAGTGACGAGATTATGGCCGGAGCGCCTAAAGTCTCTGCCGACGTAAACTAAGGATACAAGCCATATATCTAAAAAACCCCGGCCTTCTTGGTCGGGGTTTTTTAATTGCAATTGAATTTCTTAGCTATTTTCGTGCAGCTAAATGACTAGAACGGCTAAAACCATACGGCATACTGGCTGGATCTTAATGATCTTCGGCCTCATCTTGATGTTTTTCCCCGAGCAAGTGATGCTCTTTTTCTGGAAAGACACCGTAGCACTCTACTGGCTGCGCACCCTAGGCTACTTTATGTTTATCGAAGGTATCGTTAGCTACAAAAGCAGCTTCTATGAATTAGAAGGACTCTTCCGTTGGATGATCAATTACCGGCTTCTACAACCGGCCTTTTTCATTACCATCTTAATTATCGACTTCGCCAACCCAGGGCTCATGCTCTACTCAACCATTGAGTTGATCTTAGGGGTTTACGCTTTCTTAGCCTTTAAACAAGAAAACTATTAAAGGAGGTCATTGGCCAAATTAGCCAACTCAGAGCGTTCACCTTTCTCCAACATTACGTGCGCAAATAACTTATTTCCCTTGATCTTATCAATTAAGTAACTCAAGCCATTGGACTGCTCATCGAGGTAGGGTGTATCTATCTGATTTACATCTCCCGTAAAGATGAACTTGGCGTTTTCTCCAGCCCTGGTTATAATGGTCTTAACTTCGTGAGGGGTCAAATTTTGCGCCTCATCTACAATGAAGATCACGTTAGATAAGCTTCGTCCTCTAATGTAGGCCAGGGGAGTAACCAGCAATTTCTCTGAATTAACCATCTCATCGATTTGCTTATACTCTTTGTCCTGCTCGTTGAATTGATTCTTTATGAATTTTAAGTTATCCCAAAGGGGCTGCATATAAGGGTTAATCTTAGCCTTCATATCCCCCGGTAAAAATCCAATGTCGCGATTGCTAAGGGGAACGATCGGTCGAGCCAGGTAGATCTGCTTAAAATCCCTTCTTTGCTCCAGAGCTCCCGCTAAGGCCAATAAGGTCTTTCCGGTACCAGCAACCCCACTTAATGACACCAGTTTTACATCCGGGTTAGCGATGGCATGTAAGGCAAAAGCCTGTTCTGCATTGCGGGGTTTTATCCCATAGTAACTCTTCTTTTCAATTTGGTCTAAGCTTTCGCTGAAAGCATTGTAATAAGACAGCGTGCTGCTCTTACTCGCTTTTAGGATGTAAAAGTGATTGTTCAGTTTAGAAAAGCTGGGGTAGGCCTTCTCCACCTTTTCTAGTGGAAGGGTTTTCTTTTTGTAAAGGGTATCGATCAAATCTTGATCGAAATCATCCAAATTGGTTTTGCCGGTATAGAGACTATCAACGTCCTTAACTTTTCCGGTCTCATAATCCTCAGCCGTAATATTGAGGGCTTTGGCCTTTAGGCGAAGGTTTATATCCTTAGTCACTAAAATCACCTTGCGATCCTTTTCTGTTTCAGAAAGGTTCAAGGCGGCATTCAAAATTTTATGGTCATTCTTGCCAGCTCCAAAGATGCGTTGGGCATCCTCGCCTAAGCCACGGGTATCCATAATAACTTTAAAACTCCCCTTAGTGCCACCATTCAAGGATATCCAATCGTTAATATTGCTTTCGCCAGCCTTGCGGTCCAATAAACGAATAAATTGGCGTGCTTCGTAGTTCTTGGTATCACTCCCTTTTTTAAACTCATCCAATTCTTCTAGAACCGTAATTGGAATAGCGACGTCATGCTCGTCGAAATTCATAATCGAATTATGGTCGTAGAGAATTACCGATGTATCTAGAACGAAGATCTTTGCGGTTTTTTTGCGGGAGCTTCGAGAAGATTTAGCGTTGCTTTTCTTGGTAGTAGTAGCTTTACTAGAGGCTTTCGCTTTGGCAGGCATAGATGTGATTTAAAGTAAATTTCTGTTTCTAATTTACAGAAGCACTCTACTCTATCTACTCAAACTAGAGACTATCTATCCACAAAAAAGAACTGAGCCTGTTGAAAACTTTAAAAGGTAGCGCGGGCAATAGCGGCAATATTATCCGGCCTACCCATCGAATAAAAGTGGATAGCGGGAACGCCTGCTTCCTTCAGTTCACGTGCTTGTTTGATGCCCCATTCCACTCCTACTTGTCTCGCAGCGGCATTATCTTTACAAGCCACTACTTCTTTCACCAGTTCATCTGGTAGGTCTACCTTAAAGAAATGGGGTAAGAAACTCAGGTGTTTTTTAGTAGAAAGCGGCTTAAGCCCCGGAATGATCGGCACCTCGATTCCGGCTTTACGACAACGGTCTACAAAGTCGAAATATTTCTGATTATCGTAAAAAAGCTGAGTAATGATAAAATCGGCCCCAGCGTCTACTTTCTGCTTAAGGTGCAAAATATCTTGATTTAAACTAGGAGCCTCAAAGTGCTTTTCGGGATAACCCGCCACGCCGATACAGAAATTGGTTTTATTGGTGTTCTGTAGTTCATCGTCTAAGAACTTACCTTCATTCATCTCCTTTATCTGACCCACTAGGTCTTTGGCGTACTGATGACCGTCTGCCTCTGGAGCAAAAAAGCGTTCATTTTTCATGCTATCGCCTCTCAAGGCCAACACATTCTGCACCCCCAAGAAATCCAAATCGATAAGGGCGTTCTCGGTATCTTCTTTACTAAAGCCACCACAAAGCATATGCGGCACCGTATCTACCTTGTAGCGATATTGTAAAGCAGCACAAATACCAACCGTTCCTGGTCTTTTACGTACAGTTTTTTGCTCTAATAAGCCGCTGGGAAGCCTTTTATACACTACCTCCTCGCGGTGGTAGGTGACATTTATAAACGGAGGTTCAAACTCCATGAGAGGATCAATGGCATCGTAGATGTCTTCAATTCTTTGCCCTTTTAAAGGGGGTAAGATCTCAAATGAGAATATAGTGTCTTTCGCAGCGGCGATATGATCGGTAATCTTCATCTTAGTAATTCAAATTTGGTCTAAGCCATTTTTCGGCTTCTTCTACATTTATTCCTCTTCGCTCGGCATAATCCGCCACTTGATCGCGATTAATTTTCCCTAAACCAAAATACTTGGCCTGAGGGTGGGCAAAATAATAGCCCGAAACACTGGCTGCTGGATTCATAGCTAAACTTTCGGTTAGTCCCATCCCTATTTCCTCTGGTCTTAGCAAATTGAAAATGGTGGTTTTTTCCAGATGATCGGGACAAGCAGGATAGCCCGGTGCAGGACGTATTCCACGGTAAGCTTCTTTGATCAGCTCTTCATTTTGCCAATCTTCCTCGGCAGCATAGCCCCAATATTGTTTTCGCACTTGTTCATGTAAAAACTCGGCAGCAGCTTCCGCTAAACGATCGGCCAAAGCTTTTAAAAGTATGCTGCTGTAATCGTCGTGCTCGGCTTCAAATTCAGCTAATTTCTTTTCAATGCCCAGTCCGGCGCAGACCGCAAAGCAACCAATGTGATCTTTTTTATCGGAAGCGATAAAATCGGCTAAAGCCATATTGGGAGCATCTTTGGCCTTCTTACTTTGTTGTCTAAGGCTGTAGAATACCGCCAAAGTTTCTCCATCCTCATAAAGCTGGATGTCGTCGGCATCCTTGCGCCTAGCCTCCCAAACACCAAATACACCTTTGGCCTGCAGCCACTTTTCTTCAACGATACGGTCCAGCATTTCTTGGGCATCAGCATAGAGCTTAGACGCCTCCTCACCAACCAAGTCATCCTCTAGGATACGAGGAAACTTCCCGTGCAACTGCCAGGTTTGAAAAAAGGGCGTCCAGTCAATGTACTCGCGTAAAATTGCCACATCAAATTCGATGGGTTCATGCCTCCCCAAAAAGGCAGGCTCCACCAGCTCTGAAGCTTTGAATTCGAGCTTTAAAGCATTTGTCCTTGCCTGCTCTATACTCAGTAATTGCTTGCTTTGGGCTCGATTTAAATAGCCTTCTCGAAGCTTTTCATACTCTTCACTAATCCTTTCCTTAAAGGCTGGGCGGGCCTTAGATTGCGCTAAACTCTGGGCAATAGGAACACTGCGACTGGCATCGTTTACGTGCACTACGATATTGGAATACTCTGGATAGATCTTAACGGCGGTATGAGCGCGCGAAGTTGTGGCACCTCCAATCATCAAGGGGATATCCAGAGCCTGACGCTGCATCTCCTTGGCCACTTCGATCATCTCATCGAGGGAAGGAGTAATCAATCCGCTGAGACCGATCACATCGACTTGTTCCTTTTTAGCCGTTTCCAAAATTTTCTGCAGAGGCACCATCACTCCTAGGTCCACGATATCAAAATTATTACAAGCTAAGACCACCCCAACGATATTCTTACCGATGTCATGCACATCTCCTTTCACCGTAGCTAAAAGGATTTTCCCCTTTTTCTGTACATCGGTACTGGCCGCTTTCTCCGCTTCTAAGTATGGTTCCAGATAAGCAACAGCCTTCTTCATTACCCGTGCCGATTTCACAACTTGGGGTAGGAACATCTTACCCGAGCCAAAGAGGTCGCCTACTACATTCATACCATCCATCAAGGGGCCTTCAATCAAGCCCAATACTTTATCGAAATTAGGACGAGCCTCTTCAACATCTTCTTCAATAAAATCGACGATACCTTTTACCAAAGCATGTTCTATTCGCTTTTCCACCGGCGCCTCCCGCCAACTTAGATCCTTGGCTTTCGATCGCGCTTCACCTTTAACCGTTTCCGCAAAATCCAGCAGTCGCTCGGTGGCATCATCTCTGCGATCCAAAAGAACATCCTCTACCCGCTCTAATAAATCCTTAGGCACCTCTTCGTAAACTTCCAACATAGTAGGATTCACGATCCCCATGTCCATTCCACGCTGTATGCCATGGTATAGAAAAGCGGCATGCATGGCTTCACGTACCAGCTGGTTTCCTCTAAAACTAAAGGAAACATTGCTCACTCCGCCACTTACCTTAGCACCAGGTAGGTTTTCTTTGATCCACTGGCAAGCTCGAAAAAAGTCCAAGGCATTTTTCCGGTGCTCCTCAATACCAGTAGCTACCGGAAATATATTAGGATCAAAAATGATATCCTCGGCCGGGAATTTCACTTTTTCCCGCAGCAATTTATAGGATCGTTCACAAATTTGGATGCGTCGCTCATAAGTATCGGCTTGACCTTTTTCGTCGAAAGCCATCACAATCACTGCGGCACCGTAACGTCTAACTAACCTGGCTTGGCGCAAGAACTCTTCTTCGCCACCCTTCAGACTAATTGAATTAACCACCGACTTGCCTTGGACACACTTTAAGCCGGCCTCAATGATTTCCCATTTAGAGGAGTCGATCATAATAGGAATCCGAGCTATATCCGGTTCGGCAGCAATAAGGTGTAAGAATTTAACCATGGCCGCTTTGCCGTCCAGCATCCCTTCATCCATATTCACATCCAAGATCTGTGCTCCTCCTTCCACTTGATCACGGGCTACCTCTAAAGCCTCGTCGTAAAGGTCTTCTTTTATGAGCCGTAAAAATTTACGAGAACCGGTAACATTGGTGCGTTCGCCAACGTTAACAAAATTGGCCACCGGACCAATATTTAAAGGCTCTAATCCCGATAACTTCATACTAAGCTGGGTATTTTTCGAGGTTCAAATTCCTGCACTAGATCGGCCATCACCTTGATGTGTTCTGGAGTAGTTCCGCAACAACCACCGATAACATTTACTAAGCTTTGCTCTAAATACTCTCGGATCAGCTCCCCCATTTCTGCCGGACCCTGATCGTAATCGCCAAAAGCATTGGGCAAACCAGCATTAGGATGGGCTGAGACCGCAAAGGGGGCCTTACGGTTAAGCACGTTCACGTAAGGCCTAAGTTGATCGGCACCTAAAGCACAATTGAGACCTATGGACAATAGTGGGACATGACTTAAACTAGTAAGAAAAGCTTCGGCGGTTTGCCCCGATAAGGTACGCCCGGAAGCATCGGTTATGGTGCCTGAAACCATGATCGGATGCTCTTTCCCTAAGTCATCGAATAAATCTTCTAATGCAAACAAAGCTGCTTTAGCATTGAGTGTATCGAATACCGTTTCTACCAAAAGAATATCGGCTCCGCCCGCTATGAGCGCTTTGGCTTGCTCTCGGTAATTAGCAGCAAGGGTATCAAAATCGATCGCACGAAAACCCGGATTGTTAACATCTGGACTTAAACTAGCGGTCTTGTTCGTTGGCCCCATCGAACCTGCTACAAACCTGGGCTTCCCTGGATCTTTGGCGGTAAACTCATCGGCCGCTTCACGAGCCAAGCGAGCCGATTCCCGGTTGATCTCCGGCACCAGATCCTCCATATGATAATCGGCCATGGAGATACGGGTGCTGTTAAAAGTGTTGGTCTCAATGATATCGGCACCCGCTGCCAAATAAGCGCGGTGAATATCCTTGATGATCTGCGGCTGGCTTAAGCTTAAAAGATCATTATTTCCTTTAAGGTCATGAGGCCAATCGGAAAATCGATCGCCGCGATAATCAGCTTCTTCCAGTTTATGACGCTGGATCATAGTACCCATAGCGCCGTCTAGAACTAGAATACGCTTATCTAATAATTGAAATATAGCTTCTTTGGTCATAGTCTTTTTACTATCACCTATCCAAAAAGCCAGATTGTAAATTGGAATTGTTCTTGTGAAACGCCTCTCATCTATCCCCGCAAGTCTGCGGGGTGGGAAGTAGCACCCACCCTAAGGGGTTGCTAAGACATCAATGGGCCCAATCCCTCCGTCTTTCTGGATAAGTATGGCAACAAATGTAAGTGGGAAAGGACTTACTAGCAAAATAAAAAATCAAAAAAATGAATGCCCTGTTTCTGGCCCGAAATATTTTCTACATTTGCCGCCTGAGTGGAAAAATTTGGCTGATTGCAACCACCCTAAAAAATGCTAAACCAGTGTTTCTCGGTAAGCAATTGGCCTCCTCTCCTTAGATTATAAAAACTCAAAGAAGCTATGTCTTACCTATTTACCTCTGAGTCCGTTTCTGAAGGACATCCCGATAAGATCGCTGATCAGATCTCTGATGCAATTCTAGACCATTTCCTCGCCTTCGATCCTAATTCGAAAGTGGCTTGCGAAACCTTAGTTACCACTGGGCAAGTGGTATTGGCTGGAGAAGTGAAATCCGAAACCTATTTAGACCTACAGCAAATCGCGCGTAACGTAATCAACCGTATTGGCTACACCAAGAGCGATTATATGTTCGAAGGCAATTCTTGCGGTATCCTGTCGGCTATTCACGAGCAAAGTCAGGATATTAATCAGGGGGTTGACCGTGGAAATATCGAAGAACAAGGAGCAGGTGATCAAGGCATGATGTTCGGTTATGCAACTAACGAAACCGACAACTATATGCCCCTGGCCCTCGATCTTAGTCACAAGATCTTGCAGACTTTGGCCGACTTACGTCGTGATGGCTCTGAAATCGCTTACTTACGTCCTGATGCTAAAGCCCAGGTTACCATCGAATACAATGATGACGATAAGCCTGAGCGCATTGAAGCGATCGTTGTTTCTACCCAACACGACGATTTTGTGAAAGCAGAAAATGGCCTTAGTCAGGAGCAAGCCGATGAGCAAATGCTTAGCAAGATCCGAGAAGACATTATCAATATTTTGATTCCTAAGGTAAAGGCCCAACTAAGCCCTGAGCTACAAGCATTGTTTGGAGCTGATATCAAGTATCATATTAACCCCACTGGGAAATTCGTGATTGGTGGACCTCATGGAGACGCTGGGCTCACCGGACGTAAGATCATCGTAGATACCTACGGTGGGAAAGGTGCCCATGGTGGCGGTGCCTTTAGTGGCAAAGACCCGAGTAAAGTAGACCGCTCAGCAGCCTATGCTGCTCGTCACATTGCCAAGAACCTGGTAGCGGCCGGAGTGGCCGATCAAATCTTGGTACAGGTATCTTATGCCATTGGGGTGGTAGAACCGATGGGAGTTTTTGTAGACACCTACGGCTCAGCTAAGGTGGACCTTAACGACGGGCAGATCGCTGCCAAGGTCATGGAGCTATTCGACCTCCGTCCTGGCTTGATCGAAAAGAACCTTAAACTTCGTAATCCCATTTACTCCCAAAGTGCGGCATATGGTCACATGGGACGTAAAAACGAAGTGGTAAAATTAAACTTTGAGCGCCCCGACGGGATCGGTACCGAAAGTAAAGAGGTGGAAGTAGAACTTTTCACCTGGGAAAGACTCGATCGCGTAGCAGACGTAAAGCAAGCTTTTGACCTCTAAGTCAAATAGATTTTATAATTAAAAAAGGCCTCCACATGGAGGCCTTTTTAATTTCTATTATTGAGGAGTTTCAAGCTTTTCCCTACAAGGTAACCATCCAACCGTATGGGTCTTCGGTAGCTCCACTGCGCAACTCGGTCAATTCCTTTTTAATTCGCATAGCATAACCATCGGCAGGAGTACCCACCTCATAATCGGTACCACGGAATCCGATCGTAGAAATTGGACTAATTACCGCCGCAGTTCCCATACCAAAGGCCTCTTGTAAACGACCTTCCTTAGCTGCCTTTACTACCTCATCTACCTGAACAGGACGCTCTTCCACCTTTATAAATTTTCGATCACGCAGTAAGGTTAGAATACTATCGCGCGTAATGCCGCCTAAGATGCGATCGCTCAAGGGAGGAGTGATAAAGGTATCATCGATAATGAAAGCAATGTTCATAGTTCCCGATTCTTCCACCAACTGATGATCTTTATGGTCTGTCCAAATTACCTGAGTATAGCCTTCCTGGCGAGCCTGATCTGTGGCAAAGAAAGCTCCACCATAATTCCCAGCGCATTTAGTAGAACCTACGCCTCCACTCGCGCTGCGCGTATAAGTCTCTTCTACCTTCACCTTTACATTGCCCGCATAATAAGGACCTACCGGAGAAGTGAGAATACAGAAAATGTATTCTTCTGAAGGCCTTGCAGCAACGAATTCGGAACTACCGAACATGAAAGGACGAAGGTATAATGAATGGTCGGGTGCCTTGGGTACCCACTCGCGGTCCAGTTCAACCAACTTCTTGATACCATCCATGAATTGATCTTCCGGAAATTCTGGCATAAACATGCGGCGTGCAGAATGATTCAAACGCTTGGCATTGGCCTCAGGACGAAAAATACCCACTTTCCCATTTTCCATGTAGTAAGCCTTTTGTCCTTCAAAGATGGCCTGACCATAATGCAAGGTATGCAGGGCAGGCGTGAAGCTTAGTGGACCAAAAGGCATGATTTCCGGCTCAGACCACTCACCATTGCGATACTTCGCGATCAACATATGATCGCTAAAAGTATTCCCAAAGGGTAAATTGGAGAAGTCTACTTCCGAAATTCGGGACTGCGTGGTTTTGGTAATTTTCATCTTAATCTTTTTAAGAGTCTCTTAAGACTCTATGTTTTGCGCTTTTGAGAGAATGCTATCTTTGTGATTCAAATCAGAATAAAATGAAAAGAATCGCAATTTGGGTTTCAGCCCTAGTACTAGTTAGCGCTTGCAAAAATAATACAAACGAAGGCGTTGAGAAAGCAGATGGACAATCAGATTCCACTGCTGTAGAGGCAGCCGTTGAAAGTGTTGAAAATCACTACTTTGGAGACACAATTTCTGAAGACGAAGCGATGGAAATCAATGGTTTATTGGCCATGATGGAAGGTCAAGACTCCGTAAAAGTGAAATTAAGTGGCATTGTGAACTCTTCTTGCCAGAAAAAAGGTTGCTGGATGAAGATGGATATGGGGAATGGCGAAGAAATGCGCGTTAGTTTCCGCGATTATGGCTTCTTTGTACCTACCAACCTCGACGGCGAGCAAGCTGTAGTAGAAGGTGTAGCTTACATCGATACCATCGACGTTCAATTTTTGAAACACCTCGCCGAAGACGCCGGTAAATCACAAGAAGAAATCGACGCGATTACCGAGCCCGAAATTAGCGTGAACTTCACCGCTGACGGGGTGATCATTAAAAGCTAGTAGATGAAGGTTTCTAAAATAATCATTGGAGGATGCCTCATTGGGGCATCCTTTTTTGTAGGCTGCCAACAGAATTCGGAAGCTAAAGCGGAAGTGGCAACCGAACAGGATAGCCCCAAGGAAGAAAAGACGCTTGAGATGAAAGAAGCCAGTGAGTTGGCCCTACTCATGCGTGATATGTACGACAAGAACCTCGACCTCCGCAAACGCATCATGGAGGGGAATATACCCAAGAGCTTCCCGGAGGACTTCATTAAGATCCACAGTGCAGAATCGAATGAAAACCTCAATGAAACTTTTGATGCCCTAGCCAAAGAATACATCAAAAACATCGAGGATATCACTAAGGCCGAAAGCAAGGAAGAAGGCATTAAAGCTTATAATGCCATGATCGGAACTTGCGCCAGCTGCCATACTATTTATTGCCAAGGCCCTCTGGCCAAGATCAAAAAAATGCGCATCAAAGCTCCCGGTGGCGAATGAAAAGAGAGTGGGTAAAGACTGCCGATGAAAGTCAAACCCTTTGGGTACCCGAACTTAAGCAACACTATCATTCACATCATGGTGCCGTGCAGGAGTCACGCCACGTTTTTTTAAAATCTGGTCTCGCTCCGCTCGCCGAAAGAACTCTAGTAAAGATTCTAGAGGTGGGTTTTGGTACCGGTTTAAATGCTTTGCTCACTTTTTATGAGAAAGCAAATCCGAAGCAAGAAATTCATTTCCATAGTATTGAAAAATACCCTTTAAAGCCCGAAGAATGGCAAGGTATGGAAGTTGGTGCTTTTCTTTCCGAGCACCCCAGCGCCCCCCAAACTTATCAAGCCCTTCACGAGGCCGCATGGAATACTGAGGTATCCATCAGCGAAAGCTTTACCCTTAAAAAAGAGCAGACCGACCTGAAGGATTTTAGCGTTAAAGAAAACTCTGTAGACCTCATCTATTTTGATGCTTTTTCCCCGGGGGCCCAGGCCGACCTGTGGACCATTGAAGTCTTTGAAAAAATGCAGCGCGCTTTAAGACCGGGGGGCATATTAGTTACCTATTGCGTTATGGGGGCCGTGCGTCGCGCCATGCAAAGCGCGGGATTACGGGTAACCAAGATTCCTGGACCACCAGGAAAACGAGAAATGGTGCGTGCTTATAAAGATTAATTGGCAAAAAAGGAAAAGCAGGTGCAAACCGACTTATCTATTTTAGCGTTTTGCTAAAAAGCACTTCCTGAAACACTTAAGCCAAATATTATTTCTATTACTGAGCCTTTCGATCGCAGCTCAAGAGGAGAATTTCTACTTCGGATTCGATGCGCACTTAGGCTCCGAAACTTATGTTTTCGACGACGATAGCTATGCGCTGGTTGGCGCCGATGATAAGCTGACTTCTAATGGTCTCTCCCTCATCCGATTCAATTCTTGCGGAGACACCTTATGGAATAGAAATTATCTCTACGACCAGAACTTTGGCCGCTTTATTGGTGGCAGTCCCAATGGTGAAGACTTATGGCTTGCCGCCAGCTTGAAGTCGTCCAATGGTGCTGATTCGGCCCTTATTATTCTAAAAATAGATAAACAAGGGAGTATCAGCTTGCAAAAAAGTATTCGTGACAATCAAGAATACGTGTGGTACCGCTTCTTTACAGACTTTCAAGGAAATTTATATTGCACTGGCAATAGCACCAATACTACCGGTAATGCCAACACGGTTATTAAGCTTAGCCCACAAGGGCAATTGATCCATGCTTTTCGATATGGACAAAACTTTATTTGGGGAATGTCGGCTCCCGACCCCCGGGGAGGTATTATAAATATTAGCGGCCGTATCGTTTACAAGATCGATCCCAATGGGGTCATCGAATGGACTCAAGGTTTCACAAAATATCAGTCTCAAGTTCCACCCATTCCTTTAGACGATGGCTACCTCATTTTTTCCAAATACGTTGGGGGTATCGACCGAAGCCTGGTCTTCAAAATCGATCGTCAAGGAAACCTTTTGTGGTCCAGTCCTTCTTTTTTGAACATCGACATGGCCAATGCGGTGGTCCGTCAAGACGGAAGAATCCTGATCGCCTACACTACCTTTTTGCCCAGCACCTTCCAGTGGGCCATCATGGAACTAGATGCCAATGGACAATTTCAACAAGCGCATGGTTTCCCGATAAACACGGGCGACTTTTTATTAGCGCGAGATATAGACCTCTTAAGCGATGAAGGTATCTTACTAACCGGTTTGGTCGATTTTAACTTTGCTACCTATAATGGTCAAGCCCTACGCAGCTTACCAGCCGACTTGAGTGAACTTAGCCAATGCACCCCTAGTTTGCTTGGGGTGGATACTGAACCATCAAACCTAGTGGAAGACACTATTAATTATACTTTAGGGGCAAATCGTTACAATGGCTTTTCTGTGCAAAACACTACTTTTCAAGGTGGTTCCTTGGTTTTAAGTGAAAACCTTTTTTGTAGTGAAAACCCTCCCAACCTTCAATTTAGTTTAGGGCCTGATTCCGTCCTGTGTCCAAGAGAAAGCATTATTCTTAAACCAGATTTGGAACTAGGTAATCTTGTAGCTAGCTGGTCCAATGGCTCCTTTGCCGATAGTTTGTTGGTAAGAAAAACAGGTACTTATTGGTTGGAACTGAGCGATCCCTGCGGTAAATTTTCCTTTCGAGATAGCATCCAGATCGATTACTTTGAACGTCCAAATTGGAACTTAAGTGCCGAACCAAGCACGGCCAATTTAGGACAGCCAATTAGATTCAGTTCTAATTTAGATAATATTAGCTGGTTCTATGGCGATAGTACCAGTACCGAAAACCCTTTGACCCTACCGGCTTCTTCCATTTTAGCTCAAGGAATTTTCGCCGAATTTCGCGATAGTACGGGTTGCCTATACCGAGATAGTCTCTTCCCTATTATCAATGACTTGAGCCTTAGAATGCCCAATGCATTTAGCCCTAATCGAGATGGCCTCAATGAGGTTTTTGGACCGGTAGATGGCACTGTCTCAGAATATGAAATGGAAGTCTTCGACCGATTTGGAAAAAGGCAAGCACTATTGGTAAATGAAGCTTGGGATGGTGGCGACTGTAAAGCTGGAGTATACCTCTACAAACTCATCTATCGCATTAGTTCTAATGAAGAACAAAGAATCCTTCGTGGCTTTGTATCTTTGGTAAGATGAGTCGTTCGAGCGGAATAGAAGCTTTTACCATCAGGGTTTATGGTCTTTTGATCCATCAGGAGCAAATCCTGCTTTCGCGAGAAAATATTTACGGTAAGCCCTATTTAAAACTACCCGGTGGTGGAATGGAGTTCGGTGAAGGCACCTTAGATTGTCTCAAAAGAGAGTTTCAGGAGGAGTGTAAACTGGATATCCAGGTCAAAGATCACTTCTATACCACAGAAGATTTTGTTCCCTCTGCCTTTTCCAGTCGGGTACAAGTTATGAGTATCTATTATTTCGTAGAAGCAAAGGATCTCAGTCCACTATTAAAGTTAAGCAGCGAAAAATCGCTCCAAAAGCATGGTGACCAAATCCTTTATTGGCGGAATTTAGCGGAATTAAGCTCCGAGGAAATGGATCTCCCGATCGACCGCCAGGTAATAAGGAAATTACTGAACCTTCGGTAACCAAAGTCATACTTTTTACTCTGAGTATGATCTATCATTGTTAAAATTTAAATCATGCGTAGCCAAATCCTTAGCATTTTATTAGTTGTTGGTTTCGGCCTATTTGGACAAAATGAGCTGGAGTTACAAGCAATCACAATTCCCAATCTGCCCGGATTGCAATCATTTGCACATGCCGATTACCAAGGAAATTGGATTTTAATCGGTGGTAGAAAAGATGGCCTTCACCTTCGCCAACCACATTCCTCTTTCGATAATGCTGGGCACAACAACGAAATATTGGTCGTCGATATCCAAAATCAAAACTTCAAGCGACTGAGTCTTCAAAATCTAAGCCCTGACCTATACGATCAATTACGTTCCACTAATATGGAGTTTTACCAAGAAGATTCACTGCTTTACCTTATTGGTGGCTATGGCATATCGTCTAGTGTTTCCGACCACATTACTCACCCGTACCTCACGGTGGTAAACCTGAATAAGCTAATTGGGCTAAACAATAATGACCCTGCACCGGCAGCCGCATTTACCCAAGTAAATCATCAGGATTTTGCCGTAACCGGGGGGCAATTAAAAAAGATAGACTCCACTTTTTATCTGGTTGGTGGCCATCGATTCGACGGCCGATACAACCCTCATAATGGCCCAAGCTTCGTCCAGAATTACACCAATGCGGTAAGACGCTTCAGCCTTAACTGGAGTAATGGCAACCCCCAAATTAATTGGAAGAATCCCATTGTGGATCCTCAACTTTTACACCGTCGTGATTTCAACGTTCTGGCCCAAATCGACCAACAAGGCTTTTACAATTTAATTGCTTACTCCGGCGTGTTTCAGGTGGGCGTAGACCTTCCCTATTTAAGTGCAGTGATAATAGACAGTAATGGCGCCAATGAGTTGAGTGGCTTTAGCCAATATTACAACCATTACCACTGCGCTAATGTAGCGCTTTATAATGCTCAAAAGAATGAAATGCACAGTCTTTTCTTTGGTGGTATGGCCCAATACTTTGATCAAAATGGTACCCTCACCCAGGACAATAATGTACCCTTTGTAAACACCATTGCCCGAGTAAGTAGAGATAGTAATGGATTATACCAAGAGTTCAAATTAACGAGCTCGATGCCTGCTCTGCTTGGGGCTGGGTCAGAGTTTTTCATCAACCCCAACCTAAGCGAATATGCCCCAGGAATCATCGACTTTAATGCTTTGGCCGGCGATACGGTTTTGCTGGGTCATATCATGGGAGGCATAGAAAGTAGCGCTTCCAATATTTTCTTTTCCAACACTGGAAATGAAAGTGAGGCCAGCGCTAAGATGTTTGCGGTTTATCTGATTAAATCACAAATAAAACTGGGACTTCTAAATGAAGCGAGCAGTCAGCAGATTTCTTGGCAAGTTGCTCCCAATCCTAGTCAGAATCGCTTTAAAATCTGGTACCAACAAATGGCCGGAAATGGTATTTACGAGTTAAAAATATTAACTGAACAAGGCCAGCTCCTCAAGGCTCAGAACTGGCAGGCACCTAGTGATAAGGGCAATTATTACCACGAAGTACAATTAGAAAGAGTAGTCGCCGGTGCGTACTTTCTTGAACTATGGTACCAAGGCCAACGTATTTCGACCCAGCGATTAATCTTACGCTAATGAACTTTTAGCAAGCCTCAAAGTTCTTTGTACAATGAAAGTATTAATAAGCGGTGGCAGCGGTTTGGTAGGCCGTGCTATTAGTAAAGAACTTATTCAGCGAAAGCATGAAGTGGCTATACTCAGCCGTTCTAGGCATTCTAAAAATCCTCAGATAAAGTCATATGCTTGGGATCCGAAAAATCGAAGCATAGACTTAGAAGCCTTTGAAAATACTGAGGTCATTATAAACTTAGCAGGGGCTAACATTGCACAGCGCTGGACTCCCCAAGCTAAAAATGAAATATTGCGAAGCCGTTTGGACGCTACCCGGCTCTTAGCCGAAAAATTAGCCGAAGAGCAGCACCAAGTACATACCTTTATCAGTGCCTCTGCTGTGGGTTATTATCCCAATAGTTTAACTAGGCTCTTTACGGAAGAAGATGCCCCGGGGAACAATTTCCTCAGTACCGTTTGTCAAAAGTGGGAACAAGAGGCCATGCAGGTTGAAAAACTGGGGATTCGAACCATTCGCATGCGAATTGGCATTGTGCTCGACGCAGATGAAGGAGCATTGGCAAAGATGGCCCAACCAATTAAGTTCGCACTGGGCGCTCCACTCGGCAGCGGTAAGCAATGGATGCCGTGGATACACCGTGAAGATCTGGCCCGCATGTTTGCCTTTGTGTTGGAGCAAAAGCAAATCCAATCTGATGTTTTCAATGCCGTGGGCTCCGGTTCTGCCACTAATGCCCAACTAAATCAAGCACTTGCCAAAGCACTTGGGAAACCAACATTCCTACCACCCGTACCGGCTCCTATCTTGAAATTACTGCTGGGCGAAATGGCCGAAACCGTGCTAGCCAGCAATAAAGTAAGCGCCGAAAAAATTACCAATTTGGGCTTTTCGCATCGTTTCAAAGAATTAGAAGCGGCATTAAATGCCCTCTATCCCAATTAGATTTTTATTTTTGACCGCTTTCCAAAAAAACAGCATTTATGAAGCTAAGATCAACCTTACTACTCATTGGCCTGAGTTTAAGTGCCCTCGCACAAAGCCCAAATAGCAATAAGTCTAAATTTAGGCAACTCAAAGATCAGTTACCGAGTCCTAATATGTACCGGACCGGAGGTGGAGCGCCAGGAGCTTTTTATTATCAGCAACAGGCTAATTATAAGATGAATATTCGCTTAGACGATGAGGAGCAAAGGATCTATGGCGAGGAAACAATAACCTATATCAACAATGCCCCCGAATCTTTAGATTATTTGTGGGTACAGCTCGATCAGAACATGCGGGCCCAAAACAGTCTGACTCAAGCGATTCGCACCGGTGAAGTAG
>CBFHJH010000002.1:119556-125153 GCA_965656185.1 Croceimicrobium sp. | reverse complement strand
GATCGAGGCATGAGTGCCCGTCAGATAAAAGGTTTCTTCTACGATTTCGATGGTGGTTTTAAGATCGACCATGTTAGTAATGAAGAAGGCTTTAATCAGTCGCATAAGATCAATTACACCATGATGCGCATCAATTTAGAAAGCCCTCTAAGGCACGGTGACTCCATCAGCTTTAGCGTAAAGTGGTGGTATAATATTAACGACCGAGCGAAACTTGGCGGTCGCAGTGGTCTGGAATACTTCGAGGAGGAAGACAACTACCTTTACACCATCGCTCAGTTCTTTCCCCGTATGGCGGTGTACAATGATGTAGAAGGATGGCAAAATAAGCAATTCCTCGGCCGCGGAGAGTTTGCCTTGCCCTTTGGTAATTACGATGTTAAAATTACCGCGCCTGCCGATCATGTGGTAGGTGCCACCGGAACTCTACAAAATCCGGAAGAAGTGCTCAGCGAAGAGCAAAGGAAACGCTTGGAGGAGGCCCGCAACAATATCGACGACCCTGTTTTTATTGTTACCGAAAAAGAAGCGAAACGAGCCGAAAAGAAGCGTAGTGATGAGGAAAAGACCTGGCATTTTATAGCAAAGAACGTACGTGATTTTGCCTTCTGCTCCAGTCGTAAATTCATCTGGGATGCCATGGCAGTTAAATTTGGCGATCGTACCGTCTTGGCCATGAGTTATTATCCCAAAGAAGGAAATCCCCTTTGGGAACGCTACTCTACGCGCGTGGTTGCTCATACTTTAAAGACTTATTCCAAATACACATTCGATTATCCCTACCCAGTAGCAATTTCGGTACACACCGATAGAATTGGCATGGAATACCCTATGATATGCTTTAATGGCGGTAGACCGGAAGCAGATGGCACATACAGCAAGCGTACGAAATATGGAATGATCGGGGTAATCATCCATGAGGTAGGTCACAATTTTTTCCCAATGATCGTTAATAGTGACGAGCGTCAGTGGACCTGGATGGATGAAGGACTGAATACCTTCGTGCAATACCTTACCGAACAAGAGTGGGAAGAGAACTACCCTAGTCGACGCGGTCCAGCCTATAAAATTGCCCCTTATATGCGATCGGAAAAAACTGAAATGGTGCCTATTATGACCAATTCAGAAAGCATTCTTCAATTTGGTAATAATGCCTATGGCAAGCCCGCCACTGCGCTAAATATTCTTCGTGAAACGGTAATGGGGCGTGAGCTTTTCGATTATGCCTTTAAAACTTACAGCAAAAGGTGGATGTTCAAGCATCCTACGCCGGCCGATTTCTTCCGCACTATGGAGGATGCTTCTGCGGTAGATTTAGATTGGTTTTTCCGCGGTTGGTTCTATACCACGGATCATGTGGATATCGCTCTGGCTGATGTAAAATGGTATAGACTAAATACCAAGAATCCAGACATTGAGAACCCTAAAAAAAGGCAAGAAGCGGAAAATGAGTTCATCGGAGACCGCCGCAACGAGGAAGCATTAAAAGGTAAACGCTACAGTGATGAGCACCCTGAAATGGCGGACTTTTACAATGAAAACGATGACTGGACCGTATTCCCGATCGATCGTAAAGAGTATGAAAAGTACCGCAAATCACTCAGTGATGAAGAGAAAGAATTATTGGACGCTGGTTACAACTTCTACGAATTAAGTTTTGAAAATCAAGGTGGCTTGGTAATGCCAGTCATATTGCGCTTCACCTTTGCCGATGGCAGTCAAGAGGTGAGTCGTCACCCTGCTGAGATTTGGCTTAAGCATGAAGAGTCTTTCTCGAAAGTATTCGTTTTCGAAAAGGAATTGACTAAGATCGAATTAGATCCTTTTTTAGAAACCGCAGACACCGACTTTAGTGATAACCAATGGCCCAAGGCTGTTAAACCTAGCCGCTTTGAACTTTATAAAAGCAGGAATTACAAGCGAGAAAATAGCATGCAAAGGGCACAGAAATAGTGCAAATGCCCTATTGCATCTTGTTGATGATAATCACAACTTGGAATCAAATTAGCGTAAGCTAGCTTTATTTAATTCCTTCCCCTTTAAAGGTCGCCACGTGCGACCTTTATTTTTAGCTCTAAATCAGGCATCTTTGCGAAATGAAGAACTTGCTTCTAAGCACAATTATGGTTTTGCTTTTAGTTTCCTGCGGGAGCCTAAGCCGTAGCCGAAAAAACAGTCCACCCGAAGGGCCCAGCTATGAGCATGATGTGCTTAGCCATAGAAAGTCAAAAACGGAGCCCAAGACCGAAGAGCCTAGGCAAGAAAATACGGTTGAAATCCCTTCAGAGGTAGCGACCCGCAGAGAGAAGCTAGAGGGATTTATCGACGATTGGTATGGCACGCCGCACCGCATGGGAGGTATGACCAAAAGTGGGGTAGATTGCAGTGGTTTTGTTATTATTGCTTACCGTGAAGTGTTTGGCTGGGAGTTTCAAGGCCGACGTGCCGAAGACCTTTTTGGAGAGATGAAGTCCTTGGCCATCGAAGACCTGCGCTTTGGTGACCTGGTCTTCTTCAAAGTTCGCGGAAGACGTATCGACCACGTAGGCATCTATCTTGGGAACCTCCAATTTGCGCACACCAGTTCTAGTCGTGGTGTAATGATAAGCTCATTAAATAATGCGTACTGGTCTAAAAGGGTATTTCGAGGAGGGCGTTATAAAGATAGCTAGCGCAGCGTGCTGCCCACAGCTGCCCACCAAGGATGTATCTCGTAAGACAAGCGTTCGGCTTCGATCGCAGGATCCTGCTTAACTAAAAACTCTGCCTCCTCTAAAGTTGCTACCCTTAGGACTAGAATTCCGCGCAGATCGCCGTCATCGCCCATAGGACCAGCAATATCCAGTTTATCGATTTGAGCTAAGGAATCGATATTGGCCAAATGTCCCCTTTGTATTGCTGCTAACTGCTCTTTGCTTAATTCTGTAGCACTATTTCCCTTTTTTAAAAGCACCAAAAAGTACTTTTTCATCAAAAAGGTAGTGTCGCCATCGTTCATCTCAAAGGTCTCGATTCCATTATCATCGACTTTCACCTGTGCTTTGAGTGAAACAGCGAATATTAAACCTAGGCTTAAGAGAAGGGCAGATTTCATACTATCGTTTTAAGCGTGACCAACGTATCTTTTGTCCTTTCTTAAGACCCCATTGATCGCTCAGTCCACCTTTGATCTCCAAAACCAAGGAAGCTGGTCCCTCACTGGGCAAGCTACTTTCATTTAGGGGAACTGCGTTCTTCTGAATGCTAACGATTTCCTGCTTATCATTAATGTAAATGATATCTAAAGAAACGTAGGTGTTCTTCATGTAAAATGATTGCGGTCGCTCCTGCCCCATTAGAAAAAGCATACCAGTATTCGGGTCCATGCTCTTGCGATACATCATACCGTATTGGATCTCATTCATACTCTCGGCCAATTCGATATCCAATAACTTTAAAGTGTCCTGCCCTACCGAATCCAGTATCGCCAAAGTGGCTTCTTTCACGAAGCGAGGCTCTACCCTACTTGGCTTTTTGACCTTGCCATTGGAATCGCTTGAGCCTCCCTTGGGTAAAACAGTAAATAGTATCCATAAAGCAAAGGCCCCCAGAAGAAAGATGGCGATAAAACGTTGACGGTTCTTATTCATTGGAAGATTTCTTGGCAAAAATGCTAAAGTACAAACCTACCAGCACCGCTGGTATGCTTAAGGTTTGACCAATATTTAAACTACGGCCCTGCTCGGACAAAACTTGATTTTCTTTTATGAACTCAATGGCAAAACGGAAACCGAATAATAGAATTAAGAACAAACCAAATAGCATGCCTTGACGCTGTCTTACATCGGCCACCAAATACAATCTAGCCAAAATGAAGAAAATGAGCAGGTAAGCTATGGCCTCATATATCTGAGTAGGATTACGTGGATAACCACGCGCTTCAATGTAGGCCTGGTCAGCGACCGTATCGTCCCAGCGAAGTTTCTGGCCGGTTATCTTCATATTGAGGTCTTCCTTAGAAGAAGCTGCCAGTAAAGGTTTCAGGCGATTAAGTACCAATCGCTCTGCTACTTCTTGATTAGGAATCTTTGCTCCAAATTGCAATTGAAGGTCATACAAAGGATAGCTCAACGAGTCTGTGATTTCATATTCATCCTTCTCAATAAACTCCACTGCATCTATGTAATCGCCGTAATTGACTAGAATGCGTTCGCGCACCGGATTGGTAAAAACCGTTTCCCACGATGAGTTCCCAATGTCGCCGTAGATCTCGCTATTGGCAAAATTCCCTATTCTAATGAAACATGCCGCCAAAGCCACGGTAATAACAACTCGATCCAAAACCCATAGCGCCGGGCGATCGATAACCTTTTTGCTATAAATGATTATAGCGATAACGATGGCAATAGCCGCACCATGGCTAGCTAAGCCTCCTTCCCAAACCTTTAATATATCTACAGGATGCTGGGAGTAATAATCCCACTGGTAGAAAAAGACATGACCCAAACGTGCTCCGAGCACAGTGGCTATAACTACGTAGGTTAAAAGTGCATCCAATTTCTCCAAGGCTATACCCTCCTTTTCGAAAATGCGTTTCATGATCAAATAACCAAGTACAAAACCAAGGGCAAATAAGAGGCTATAATAGCGCAAGGTAATTACCGATAGATCGATACCTCTGCTAAAATCCCAGGTAAAACTTAGTAATTGATCCATGTTCTTTATTTGCTCGTGAAATTAAAAAAATATGACTAAGGGAGGCGACTCAAGGCTGTCTTTGCTTTTTGCTGTACGCCTTCAAAAAAAGGATAGCCCGATAATTTCGCCGCTTGCTTCAAATAGTTCTCCGCACTACCGTAAGCGCCTCGTGCTTCCGCTAACAAACCTAATTGCAAAATACTATTGCCATAGGCATAGGTTGACATTTGATCGAAAGACACTGCCTTTTCGAATTCTATTTTGGCTTCAGCATCCAATTTTAACTCTTGTAGTGCTCGTCCTCTTCGATAATGGAACTCCTGCTTCTCCCAGTCCTTCTTACAGTACTTACTCAATAACCAAGGGCTCAGTTTCTCAACAACTAAGGCAAAGCGACCAGCATCGAAGTCCAAACGGGTTTTGATCAACTCCTTATTGAAGCCCCTCTCGGCTTCCACTTGAGCCTGTTTATCCGATCCGGTGATGGACTCGCTTTCGGCTAAGATCTTCTGTCTATACTCTTCGGCTTTACTTGGTTGATCTTGTAAAAGGTGGTACCAAGCTAAATAACGATAGGTGGACTTTAAATGCTCGTTGTCTTTCGTTTTGGACAAGAACTCTTCAAAATAGTTTCGAGCCAGCTCAGGCTCCAACATCAGAGCTACCTTACCTTGAAAATAGGTGAAATAAGGTACATATAGATATTCGGGACCTTTTGGAATCCTTTTCAGAAGGGCTAGGGCCTCTTCTCCTTCGCCCTTATCCGCTTTTTGTAAAGATTCTAGGTAAATAAAAAAAGCCGATCGGTAAACTGGTAGATCCAAAGTAAAAAGTGAAACCTGCTCTTTAGTGTCGAGTTCGAAATTAACATAGGCATAAACGAAGCCAAAGTAATTCTGATAGAAACGGTATTTGGGATT
>CBFHJH010000002.1:100022-119457 GCA_965656185.1 Croceimicrobium sp. | reverse complement strand
TGCCAAACTGTAGTAATAGGCCTTTCGAATCATCTTTAAGCCTTGTTCAATGTCTCCATCAAAGCCAAAGAGTGAAGCTAAAGAGCGGTAATCGCTCGGTAAACTACCAACGGCGGTTTGCAAAACACCAAAGGGAATCAAGGTGGGGATATGATCGGGGAATTCTGCCAGATTATCTTTCAATAAATTATAAGCTCGGTAAAAACCCCAGGCTGCCTTTACATTATGCTTGTATTTCCCATAGATTCCAGATCTGCCCAATAACATTTCCGCTAATAGAACGCGCTTGTTGGGGTCTTGGTCCGATAATTCTTCTAAGCTTTCAATCAGCTCATCCAAATGATCACGATGATTCTCGAAAAAAGCCTCATCCTGCACTAAGAACATCTCTAAAATAAGAGAAACCCCTTCTAAATAATTGGCTAAAAGGTTTTCAGGACGCTGAGACCGCTCTTCTTTAAGGATCTTTTCCAGCCTTACTTTTCGCAATTCTAAAGTAGCCTGGATTCCATCTACCATGCCCTCGCTAAAAACTATCCGCTGTGCAGATAATTGAGAAGCAATTAAGAATAATGTGAGGAAGACTATTTTACGCATAAAAAAAGGGACCTTATTGGCCCCTTCAAAATTGCTGATAATTTTTATTTCTTGGAAGTGAAAAGCTTTTGCATTTTCTCTTCTTCTTCCTGCGCTAGGTCTGGGTCTACCAAGATACGACCGGAATGCTCATCGGTTATGATCTTCTTACGAGCCGCGATCTCCAGCTGACGCTGAGGAGGAATTGTAAAGAATGAGCCGCCTGAGGCACCACGTTCTACCGGTACCACGGCTAAACCATTACGGGCACTATCGCGTAGTCGCGTATAAGCCTTTAGCAAGCGCTCTTCAATTAGCTTTTGCTGTTTCTCTGACTCTTTCAAAAGAAGTTTTTCTTCGTCTTGAGTCTCTTTTAAAATACTATCGAGTTCACCTTTTTTGAAATCCAAGTGCGATTTACGCTCACCGAGTTTTTCCTCGGCAGTAGCAATCGCCTCCTTCTTGGTGTCGATCTTAGCCTTAAATTCCTTGATGCGTTTCTCAGACAATTGAATTTCCAACTCTTGGAATTCGATTTCCTTAGATAAGGCGTCGAACTCACGGTTGTTTCTTACGTTCTTTTGCTGAGTTTCGTATTTCTTAATTTTCTCTTCAGAATCTTTGATCAAGTTTTTCTTGGTCTTCACCTCTTGATCTAACTCGCTGATGTCATTGTTCAACTTCTCAATACGAGTTTCTAACCCACCTATCTCATCTTCAAGGTCTTCTACTTCCAGAGGAAGTTCACCTCTGATATTACGGATGCGGTCGATTCTGGAGTCAATAAGCTGAAGATCGTAGAGTGCACGTAGCTTTTCTTCGACAGTAACTTCTTTAGCCATAGAGCTATATATAATTGATCGGGTTTGTACTGTTCTCTGTTAAAAGAACGGCAAAAGTAGGGAATTTTTTCTGCAAATGCTCGGCAATCAGGTCAATAGTGAACTGTTCATTTTCATAATGACCAATATCCGCGATAAGTATTTCATTTTCAGCCTCGAAAAATTGATGGTATTTAAAATCTGAGCTCAAGAATAGATCGGCTCCCACTGCTTTCGCCTGATTTAAAAGAAAACTTCCACTGCCGCCACACCAGGCAATCCGCGAAACTTCTTTTTGAAGGATCTTGGTGTGGCGTACCACGCCCCCAAAATTTTCTTTTATGCGCTTCAAGAAATCGGAGCTAGCGATCTTTTCTGGAAGATCACCAAACATACCAGAACCTATTTGCTGATGACTATTCTCCAAGGCAATTAAATCGTAGGCCACTTCTTCATAGGGATGACTCTCCTTCATGGCCTTTAAGATTTTCGACCTTTTATCGATTTCCAAAATAATCTCCATTCGGTATTCTTCTTCCTCATGAAGCTCGTCCTTAAGACCTACATGGGGCTTCGCATTATCTGAAGGACGGAAAGTTCCTTTGCCCGGACTCCGATAACTACATTGATCGTATTCGCCAATCGAACCAGCCCCAGCCTGCCACATAGCCTCAGCAACCTTTTGCCAATCTGACTGCGGTACATACACAATAAGTTTCTGTAAGAGACCTTTCTTAGGTGCCAAAATGCGTGGGTCATCAATCCCCAAGCGGCGACCAATTTCGGCATTAACCCCCGAACTGATATTATCTAAATTCGTATGAAGGGCATAAATAGCCACTTCGTGCTTTATCGCCTTTATCAGGGCGCGCTCCGCATCGGTCTTTGGACTGAGAGCTTTAATACCCTGGAACACCAAAGGATGGTGACTTATGATCATTTGAGCCCCTTTAGCAATGGCCTCATCCACCACCGCCTCGGTGGTATCTAAGGCGATCAGGACCTTGTCTACTTTGGCTGCTTTATCACCGTAGATCAAACAACTATTATCATAGGACTCTTGATAGCTTAAGGGGGCCCAGGTCTCTAGGGCTTCACAAATTTCATTTAGCTTCATGTAATCGTCTTATAATGTTATGCGACAGATCGTGCCCTTTGATTCTTCACTCCCGATCTCAAAATCGGCTTTAATCTTGGCCACCGCATCTCGCACGATAGCCAGCCCCAAGCCCGAACCCATTTCAGATTGGGTACCAACACTGCTGGTGCTTATTTCCGAACGGATCTTCTGTAATTGGGGAGCCGACATTCCTTCGCCTTGATCTCGTACCTCTAGCACTTGACTTTCACTTTTCAAATAAGAGCCTAAATAGATTGTAGCTCCGGGTTTAGAGAACTTGATGGCATTGCTCAATAAATTAAACAAAGCGGTTTGGATCAAGAAACGATCTGTGCGTAAATATTCATGCTCTATGTCCTTTACTAAAACAAGCCTTTTATCCTCTAACCTTCCTTTCACCAAGTCTTCGATATCGTGAAAAAGATCACCAACTGAGAATTCTTCAAGATTCGTTTTATAATCACCTCGATTTAAATTGATCCAGTTAACGATCTTATCTAAAAGCTTGGTCGTACTCCGAGTGGTTTCATTAATTCTTGGCAACAGGACCTTAAGTTCCTCTTCCCCAATTGTTCCTTGCTCCGATTGCTCTAATAGGCCTTGTAATTGCGAGAGTGGAGTGCGGATATCGTGCGAGAGCACTGAGATCATTTTACCTCGCGTATTGGCCACCTCAGAGATGACCAAGTTCTTGTCCTTAGTATTGCGGTTAATGCGATAAATCAAGATAATTATTATCAAGGCTGCGCCGATAATAAGCACAAGGATTACCCCGTGCTGGCGGCTTTCGTTCAATTCTTTTTCTAAACGCTGAGCGCGCAAGGCAGATTCCTTAATATTGATCTGAGTTTCCAGTTTTTTAACGTCGCGAACGCCTCGCAAAGAATCCTGTTCACTTATAAATCGAGCATGTTCACTCATGGCCGCTAAAGCCCCTTTATAGTCCTTTTCATAACTAAGGTATTGCGCTTTCAATCTGCTGAAATCTACTTTCTGGGAAATGGCCGTATTAGTCCCTAAAATCCGGTAAGCCCTAGCCACCTCGGGCCAGTACTTCTTTAGTATATCGAGACGTCCGAAACGGGCAGCAGCACGCATAGCTTCCATGATCGCGGTGAGGCGAAAGCTGGGATTATCGATAGAGCTTAATACTTCGGTAAGAATATTGGGATAACGAACTAAATACTCGGTCGAATCCATCAGCTCAAAGCTTGCCACCAAAACATAAGCCCTAAGGTTGGTGCCGTAAGCCAATTCATTAGTTAGACTGTCTATAACCTTTAAAGCCCGCTTCTTGCGCCCAAACTCCATGTGCAGTAAAGCATACATATAACTCAAAGTAGAGCGATCCTCCAGATCTGCGTCATGCGGATAATGAAGCTGGGCTAGGTTCAAGTAGTTGAAGGCTTGGGCCGAATCCTCCATATAAAAATACACCCCAGAAAAATTACTATAGGTACGGGCGATGCCCATCGAATCCCGATTGCGCACAAAAATTGACAGGGCCCGACTGTTGTATTTTAAAGCTTCCGGAAAGGCTTCTAATTGAATAAAGGCTCTACCCATATCCAATAAAGTGCGAGCGTAGTCGCTGCTGAGTGTATCTTGCTTATCCCAGTCCTGAATAAGGTCGTTGCCATAATAGATCATTTCCTCGTAAAGCGAAGACTCCATAAGACTCCGCAAGGAGTCCAATTTAGGATCCACATCCGACTCTTGCCCCAAGAGTAAAAAGGGCAGTAGCACAAGAAGATGTATAAATCGGACTTTCATGGGCGATCAAAAACAAGATAGCACCTGCTAAGATATTTCAATAAAATCAATAAAAAAGCCCCGATACTGTAAAGTACCGGGGCTTTCACTATTTAAAGAAAAAGGGGTTAACCTTTTTTCTCGTCGTCTTCCATTTGCTCTTTAAGCTTACTAAGTGCATCTAGGTCACCTAATGTAGAACGCTCTACATTAGAGTTGATCACTTTAACCGCTTTCTTAGCTTTTACTTTGTCGGCCTTTTGTTTGTCAGCTTTCACTTGCTTGTGCAATTCGGTGTGAGAAGCAACAACGCGGCGGGCGTCAGCATTGAATTCGATGATCTTGAAGTCGATCTTCTCCTCTGGAGCGATTTCACTTCCGTCCTCTTTCACCATGTGGCGAGATGGAACGAAGGCTTCAACACCCAAGTTCTCGAATAAGATCTCGGCTCCTTTGTCAACCTTGCGAAGAACTTTCGCTTCGATCACACTACCTTCCTCAAGAAGAGTGGCGTATGTTTCGAATGGATTGTCTTCGACTTGCTTGTGACCAAGGCTCAAACGACGGTTTTCTACGTCGATGTCCAATACAACCACTTCCAATTTAGCGCCTACCGAAGTAAACTCACTTGGGTGCTTGATCTTTTTGGTCCAGCTAAGGTCACTGATGTGGATCAATCCGTCGATACCTTCTTCCAGTTCTACGAATACACCGAAGTTAGTGAAGTTACGTACCTCACCCTCATGCTTAGATCCTACAGGATACTTGGTAGTGATATCGGTCCAAGGATCGGTAGTCAATTGCTTCACACCAAGAGACATTTTACGCTCTTCGCGATCAAGAGTCAACACTACTGCCTCAACTTCGTCGCCTACTTTCATGAAGTCTTGCGCAGAACGCAAGTGGGTGCTCCAGCTCATCTCACTTACGTGAATTAAGCCTTCAACTCCTGGAATGATCTCAACAAAGGCACCATAGTCGGCAAGGACTACTACTTTTCCTTTGATCTTATCCCCTTCTTTCAATTCAGAATCAAGGTTATCCCATGGATGTGGCTCAAGCTGCTTGAGACCTAATTGGATACGAGTTTTGTCCTCGTCGAAATCCAAAATTACCACGTTCATAGTTTGATCCAACTCTACCACTTCTGAAGGGTGGTTGATACGGCTCCAGCTTAGGTCGGTAATGTGGATCAATCCGTCTACACCACCAAGGTCGATAAATACCCCGTAAGAAGTAATATTCTTCACTACTCCTTCCAGTACCTGACCTTTCTCTAGCTTGCCAATGATCTCGCGTTTTTGTTCTTCCAAATCCGCTTCGATAAGCGCTTTGTGCGATACAACAACGTTCTTGAATTCATGGTTGATCTTAACGATCTTGAACTCCATGTTCTTATCTACATAGGCATCATAGTCGCGGATAGGCTTCACGTCGATCTGAGAACCTGGCAAGAAAGCTTCGATTCCGAATACGTCAACGATCATACCACCTTTAGTACGACATTTGATATAACCTTTAACTACTTCTTCGTTCTCATGTGCTTCGTTTACACGATCCCATGCTTTGATAGCACGCGCCTTACGGTGAGAAAGTACTAACTGACCTTCTTTGTCCTCTTGCTTGTCTACCAACACCTCTACATCGTCGCCAACTTTAAGATCTGGGTTGTAACGAAACTCGTTCAAAGAAATAACACCTTCACTCTTGTAACCGATGTCTACAATCGCTTCACGGTCGGTCATATTAATGACCTTTCCTTCAGTGATGGTGTGCTCGTCGATAGAGGTAAGAGATTCTTCGTAAAGCTTGGTTAATTCTTCGCGTTGGGCTTTACCCTTGGAAGCGATACCGTACTCAAACTCTTCCCAATCGAACTCGGTGTTTTCCGCTTCAACCGGAGCAGCTTCTTCTTGGGCTGGAGTTTCCTCAGCCTTTGCTTCTTCGGTAGTTTCGGCGGTAGTTTCAGTGGCCTCTGAGGTAGCTTCTGGAGTGTTCTTAACTTCCTCTTCGGCTACTTTTTTGTTTTCTTCTGACATGCAGAAAATTGTTTGTATTCCATCGTTCTTGAAAACTGGCTGGGAGCGATCCGATGAAAGAAATTACATTATTTTGAAAATCAACCTTTTCCCTGTTTCATAAACTCCCCAGAAAAAGGAGTGCAAATTTAGACTTATTTTTTTGAAAGTCAGAGGAAAAAAACCAAGAAATTGAGCTCGATCACAAGGACATATTTTGAACTCCCAGAGCACTGAGCTAAGCGAATCTAGCTTTGGGCTAAAAAAGCACATTTTGAGTGCTACTGAAACAATAAAGCCACTCTTTTCAGAGTGGCTTTATTAATATTTGCCCATTAAAAATTAGGCTTCGTATTTCTCTTTAAGCAATTTGGTCGTTGTTGAACCAGGACGTTCGATTGGCATGCCTAAGGCACGATCCCAAATTAAACTTGCCAAGGTTCCCAATGAACGAGAAACGCCAAATAGTACGGTGTAGTAATCGTATTGGGTTAAGCCATAATGCATTAAAAGCTGACCAGAATGGGCGTCAACATTAGGCCAAGGATTTTTCACCTTTCCTAATTCTTGTAAAACGCTTGGCACTACTTCATAAATGCGACTGATCACCTGGAAAAGGTCATCCTCTGGCATGTGCTTTAAAGCAAACTCACGCTGAGCGGTATAACGAGGATCGGTCTTACGCAATACGGCGTGACCAAAACCAGGAATCACTTTCCCTTCGTCTAATGTTTTACGTACATAAGATTCGATAGCATCCTTAGATGGTAATCCACCACCAAGATCATCAATCATACCCAGCGTCCAGCGAATAACCTCTTGGTTAGCCAAACCATGTAATGGGCCGGCTAAACCATTCATACCGGCCGCGAATGCCTGATAGGCATCACTCAAAGCCGAACCTACAAGGTGAATGGTATGTCCAGAAACATTACCCCCTTCATGATCGGAGTGAATAGTAAGGTAAATGCGCATTAACTCGCGGAACTCCTCATTATTAAATCCGAGCATATGAGCGAAGTTACCTCCCCAATCTAAACTAGGATCTGGTGCAATATGATCGCCGTTGTGATAACTACGACGGTAAATATAGGCAGCTACTCGAGGAAGACGAGCGATAAGGTTCATCACGTCCTCATAAGTAGGTTGCCAGTACTCTTTCTTATTGATTCCGTCGCGATAAGCGGTATGGAATTCACTTTCGGTACGCAAAGCCATAATGGCGCTAACGAACTGCGTCATTGGATGTGCATCGGTAGGAAGTGCATCTAAGGCGTCAAATACGTGCTGTGGTACATCTGCGCGACGATTCCATTCGGCGGTTACGGCTTTAACCGCAGCCTCGTCTGGCAATTCATCAAATAACATCAGGTAGAAAATTCCTTCGGGCAATGGCTCACTACCGCCAGGAGCCTTAGGTAATTTTTCCTGTAGCTCAGGGATGGAATATCCGCGGAAGCGAATACCCTCAGCTGGATCTAATTTTGAAGTTTCAGTAATTAAGGCTTGTACGCCACGCATACCGCCGTATAACTGACTAATTTTAACCTCTCCTACTACTTTATCACCATGCTCAGCTAAAAAGTCTTTGATCTCTTTAGCCGCTGGAGCGATCTTAGTAGAAAAGTGTTGTTTTAAATTTTCCATCTAACAAGTCTTATTTTTTGAGGTACTTAAAGTTCTTACCAAGGTATTTTGCGCTTTCACCCAAAATTTCCTCGATACGTAAAAGCTGATTATACTTGGCCATACGATCACTACGAGAAGCGGAACCGGTTTTGATTTGACCGGTATTGAGCGCCACCGCGAGGTCGGCAATAGTTGCATCCTCGGTTTCACCACTACGGTGACTCATCACGCAAGTCATATTATTCGCTTGGGCCAAGCTTACGGTTTCTATGGTTTCGGTTAAAGTTCCGATTTGGTTCACTTTTATTAGAACAGAGTTAGCGGCATTTTGATCGATACCTCTTTGTACTCTTTCCACATTTGTAACAAAAAGATCGTCTCCTACTAATTGAACCTTATGACCTATGGCCTCATTTAATTTGGTCCAAGCCTCCCAATCATCTTCGTGTAACCCGTCTTCGATGGATACGATCGGATAGTTATTCACCCAGTCACTCCAGTAGCTCACCATTTCCTCGCTACTGCGTTTTGAGCCATCACTGAAGTGATAGTGCTTATCCTCTGTATTATAAAATTCACTGGCTGCAGCATCCATGGCAATGAAGATATCTTCCCCTGCTTTGAATCCGGCTTTCTCAATAGCGGTAAGCACCGTCTCGATAGCTTCTTCGTTTGACTGGATGTTTGGAGCAAAGCCCCCTTCATCACCTACATTGGTGCTGTATCCTTTATCCTTCAAAACCTTTTTAAGGTGGTGGAAAATCTCTGTTCCCCAACGCAAACCTTCCGAAAAGGAATTTGCCCCAAAAGGCATTACCATAAACTCCTGAAAGTCGATAGCATTATCGGCGTGTTCTCCTCCGTTAAGGATGTTCATCATTGGTACCGGTAGAGTACGAGCATTAACTCCGCCTACATAATTGTAGAGGCTTTGTCCTGTTTCTTCTGCCGCGGCTTTAGCAACTGCTAATGAAACGGCCAATGTAGCATTCGCTCCTAATTTTGCTTTATTTGGAGTACCATCCAATTGAATCATTTTGGCATCGATCGCAACTTGATCCTCTACATACATGCCTAAGATCTCGGGCGCAATGATTTCATTTACATTACTTACCGCTTGACGTACTCCTTTACCCATCCATTCGGATCCACCGTCACGCAGCTCCACGGCTTCGTGCACACCGGTGGAAGCCCCAGAAGGAACAGCGGCTCGGCCTAAGGAACCATTTTCGGTAATTACATCTACTTCTACGGTAGGGTTTCCTCGACTATCTAAAATTTGACGCGCGTGAATTCCGGCAATAATGGACATATTAATGAGTTTTTGTTTGTTTGAGTTGTTCTACGAACTGATCGAATAAATATTCTGAATCGTGTGGACCAGGAAAAGCTTCAGGGTGATATTGCACGCTACTCACTGGTTTATCTTTCAGGCGTAAGCCTTGTACCCCGTCATCATTTAAATGACGATGAGTAAGTTCTACCGCCGCATTTTCTTCGATGGCCTCCATGCTTACCACAAAGCCGTGGTTCTGAGTTGTGATTTCCCCTTTTCCGGTAAGTACGTTTAATACGGGGTGATTAATACCACGATGGCCTTGGTGCATCTTATAGGTATTTAGTCCTTGAGAGATGGCAATGAGCTGATGACCTAAGCAAATACCAAAGACCGGATAATCTGAATTTACCATATTATTCACGATCTCCACGGTATTTTCCATAGCAGCAGGATCTCCCGGACCATTAGAGATAAATAGTCCATCCGGATTCCATGCCTTCATCTCTTCCAGTGAAGTATTCATGGGGAACACCTTCATATAGCAACCTCGATTAGCGAAATGCCTCAAGATGTTACGTTTTACACCGAGGTCTAAAACGGCTAAGCGGTGCTCGGACTTTTCATCGCCAAAATAGTAAGCTTCTTGGGTGGCCACTTTCGAAGATAACTCCAAGCCTTCCATAGATGGAACCTCTTTGAGCTCCGCCTTTAAGGCCGCAAGGTCCTCGGTTCTGGTGCTTACAATGGCATTCATGGCACCTTTGCTCCGAATATGACGTACCACTGCACGTGTATCAACATCGGCAATTACCAATTTACCGTTTTCCTCAAAGTATTTTAGCAGAGAGCTTTTAGCGCCAGGACGACTGTGGTAAAAACTGAAATTCTTACAGATCAATCCAGCGATCTTGATCGAATCAGACTCCACTTCGTCTTCTTTAACCCCATAATTCCCAATGTGAGCATTGGTGGTTACCATGATCTGACCGTAATAACTGGGGTCTGTAAAGATCTCTTGATATCCGGTCATTCCGGTATTAAAGCAAATTTCGCCGGTAGAGGTACCTTCAATTCCTACGGAGCGCCCCCAGAAAACTGTCCCGTCTTCTAAGATTACTACCGCCTTTTTTCGTGTTGTGTTGGTCATGTTTTCAAAAACTGTTCAAAGTTAAGCCCAAAAGCTATCAGACACAAAAAAAGGGATAAGAACTAATGCTCTTATCCCTTCGGTATTATTCGATAGATGACAATTACTCGCCCTTCTTATCTTCTTTCTTTTCCTCAGCTGGTTTCTCAGCTTTGGTTTTATTAGCTGGAGCCTCTTCTTTTTTGGTCTCCACTGCAGCTTCAGTAGCTGGCGCTTCTTCCTTAGCTTCTACTGCCGGAGCAGCTTCTGCTTTAGGAGTAGCTTTCTTTCCACCACGGCGGCTACGCTTCGACTTTTTAGCCTCTTGCTTAGCATTGGTGTAGATTTCATTGTAATCAACCAACTCGATCATACACATTTCAGCATTATCGCCTAAACGCTTGCCGGTTTTGATGATACGGGTGTATCCACCTGGACGATCACCAACTTTGGCTGCTACCTCACGAAACAATTCAGTAACTGAATTTTTATTGCGAAGGTATGAGAATACGATACGACGGTTATGTGTAGTATCGCTCTTAGCTTTGGTGATCAAAGGCTCAACAAATAGCTTAAGCGCTTTGGCTTTAGCTACGGTAGTGTTGATGCGTTTGTGTTCGATAAGGCTGTTGGCCATATTGGACAACATCGCCTTACGGTGGGAAGCTGTTCTACCGAGATGATTTATTTTCTTTCCGTGTCTCATCGGTTACTAGTCCTTGTCTAATTTGTATTTAGAAATATCCATTCCGAAGCTCAGACCTTTGCCTTCAACCAACTCGTCCAATTCGGTGAGTGATTTCTTACCAAAGTTGCGGAACTTCATAAGATCGCTCTTTGTATAAGTTACCAAGTCGCCCAAAGTATCAACTTCTGCGGCTTTCAGACAGTTCAAGGCACGTACCGAAAGGTCCATGTCTACTAACTTAGTCTTAAGTAACTGACGCATGTGAAGGATCTCTTCGTCGTAACGATCGGCTTCGTTTCCGGCCTCTTCTTCTAAAGAGATCTTCTCATCGCTTACAAGCATGAAGTGCTGGATCAAGATCTTAGCCGCTTCGGTAAGTGCTTTCTTAGGATGAATACTTCCGTCTGTAGTGATATCCAAGATCAACTTCTCGAAGTCGGTCTTTTGCTCTACCCGGTAGTTTTCGATGCTATACTTTACATTTTTGATAGGAGTGTAGATAGCATCTACTGCGATGGTTCCGATTGGATCTCCGCTTTTCTTGTTTTCTTCCGCTGGAACATAACCACGACCTTTCTCGATCGTGATGTCCATAGAGATCTGTACTGATGGATCCAAGTTGCAGATCACAAGATCAGGATTCAAAACTTGGAAAGCGCTGGCAAATTTGCCAATATCACCTGCGGTAAGACGCTCTTGACCACTGATGGTCAAATTCAAGTTCTCCTCTTCTGTTTCGTCGATCTGACGCTTGAAACGTACTTGTTTCAAGTTTAGGATAATCTCAGTTACATCTTCAACCACCCCTTTGATGGTAGAAAACTCGTGGTCCACGCCTTCGATGCGTACCGAAGTTATCGCGAATCCTTCTAATGAAGAAAGAAGTACACGACGCAAAGCATTACCCACCGTGAGTCCGTATCCGGGCTCCAAAGGCCTGAACTCAAACTGACCTTCAGTGTCGGTCGCATGGTTCATGATAACCTGATCAGGCTTCTGGAAATTTAAAATCGCCATAAGGGTAGGGATTAAGATTATTAATTATTTAGAGTACAATTCTACGATGAGCTGTTCCTTGATGTTTTCAGGAATCTGCGCTCTCATAGGTACGCTTAGCATTTTACCGCTGTGTGATGATTCGTTCCACTCGATCCACTCCAAGCGCTCTCCGGTAGTTCCAAGAGATTCTGCAATGGTATTAAGTGATTTAGACTTCTCACGAACCGCAACGATATCACCTGGCTTAACGTGATATGAAGGGATGTTTAAGATCTCTCCGTTCACGGTAATATGACGGTGACCTACCAACTGACGTGCCGCACGGCGGGTTGGTGCAATACCTAAGCGATAAACGATATTATCTAAGCGAGACTCGCATAACTGCAATAATACCTCACCAGTAATACCTTTAGCTCTAGAAGCTTTGTCGAACATATTCGCAAACTGACGCTCCAAGATACCGTAGGTGTACTTAGCTTTTTGCTTTTCGGCTAACTGAATAGCGTACTCAGACTTCTTCCCGCGACGACGGTTTGGTCCGTGCTGACCGGGAGGATAGTTTTTTCTTTCTAGAGCACGATCTGGTCCGAAGATAGGATCCTGAAATTTACGTGCAATCTTTGAAATGGGGCCTGTGTATCTAGCCATTACTAATTAATCTAAATAGATTATTAAACTCTTCTTCTTTTCGGAGGACGACAACCGTTGTGAGGAATTGGAGTAACATCTACAATCTCGGTTACTTCTACCCCACTGTTGTGAATACTACGAATTGCAGATTCACGACCGTTACCTGGTCCCTTCACATAAACCTTAACTTTCTTAAGGCCGTATTCTGCTGCTTTGGTTGCGCAATCCTCAGCCGCCATTTGAGCAGCGTAAGGAGTGTTCTTTTTAGAACCGCGGAAACCCATTTTACCAGCACTTGACCAAGAGATTACTTGACCACGAGTATTGGTAAGCGAAATAATAATGTTGTTGAAAGAGGCATTGATGTGGGCTTCGCCCGCAGCCTCAACCACTACTTTACGCTTCTTGCTAGCTTTTGCTTGTTTCTTTGCCATGATGCGTCAAAAATTATTTAGTAGCCTTCTTCTTGTTGGCAACAGTTTTTCTACGTCCCTTACGAGTACGAGAGTTATTCTTAGTACGCTGTCCGCGCAATGGCAAACCGGCACGGTGACGAATCCCACGATTACAACCGATGTCCATCAAACGCTTAATATTCAACTGAATCTCTGAACGAAGCTCTCCCTCTACCTTGAAGGTGTCGGAGATGATTCCGCGAATCTTGGTTAACTGATCGTCGTCCCAGTCGCTTACTTTAATGTTTGGATCGATACCGGCCTCCGTAAGGATTTTTTCAGCGCGGCTCTGACCAATACCGAAGATGTAAGTAAGGCCAATAACGCCTCGCTTGTTCTTTGGTAAATCTATTCCTGCAATTCTCGCCATATCAGTTAAATATTAACCTTGTCGTTGTTTGAATTTGGGGTTCTTTTTGTTGATCACGTACAGCTTGCCTTTACGACGTACGATCTTGCAATCTGCACTTCTCTTTTTTAATGATGCTCTTACTTTCATAATATTAATATCGGTAAGTGATACGTCCTTTGGTTAGATCATAGGGAGACATTTCCAACTTCACCTTATCTCCTGGAAGGAGTTTGATGTAGTTCATGCGCATTTTTCCGGAGATGTGCGCGGTAATTACGTGTCCATTCTCCAATTCAACGCGGAACATGGCATTACTCAATGCCTCTACGATGGTTCCGTCTTGTTCAATTGCTGATTGTTTCGCCATAATTGTTGCTCCTTAAAAAGCGCTAACTGCTCTTCCCTTTAATTTACCATTTTTCATTAAACCATCGTAATGACGATTTAATAGATAACTCTCGATTTGCTGCAAGGTGTCTAAAACAACTCCCACCATAATCAACAGGCTGGTACCCCCGTAGAAATAGGAGAATTGAGTATTCACTCCCGCAGTCATCGCAAATGCTGGTAAGATGGCTAGGATCGCCAAGAAAATAGAACCGGGCAATGTGATACGCGATAACACGGTATCCAAAAACTCGGCGGTAGCCTTACCAGGCTTAATTCCCGGTACAAATCCTCCATTGCGCTTAAGATCCTCTGCCATTTGATTGGTATTTACCTGAATCGCGGTGTAGAAATAGGTAAAGAGGATAATTAATAAGGCAAACACGAGGTTATACCAAAAACCTTGAATGTCGCTGAACATGGAAACCAACCAACTGGCATTTCCACTTTCCAGCCCACTATATGATAATACGGTGATGGGGATGAACATGATCGCTTGAGCGAAAATGATCGGCATTACCCCCGCCGCATTAACTTTAAGAGGTATATACTGACGGGCCATATTACCAGTAAAGGTACGACCACCCGCCGTTCTCTTCGCATATTGGACCGGTACTCGACGAACCGCCTGCACCAGACCAACAGATAATAAGATCACGATCAATAAAGCAGCAATTTCTACCACAAACAACACCAGACCACCACCAGAACGTTCCATTTTTGAAACCAATTCTTGGAAGAAGGCCTGTGGTAAGCTGGCTATAATTCCTACCATAATTAATAATGAAATACCATTACCAATGCCTTTATCGGTAATACGCTCTCCTAACCACATGGCAAACACAGTACCCGCAGTTAATACGATAATACTCTGTGTCCAGAACATCTGAGGAGCGATATTTACCGCAACGCCTTGTGACATTAAGTTCGCAATATACCCAGGTGCTTGCGCCATGGTAATACCGATGGTAAGTAAGCGGGTAATTTGGTTCAACTTACGACGTCCACTCTCGCCCTCTTTTTGCATTTTCTGGATGGTAGGGACCGCCATACCCAACAGCTGAATAACGATACTAGCTGAAATGTAAGGCATGATACCTAAGGCCAAAATGGAGGCATTAGAAAAAGCTCCACCGGTAAAAGCATCCAAAATACCGATAAGTCCACCATCTGCTTGTGACTGCAGACCGGTAAGACTTTCAGTATTAATACCTGGAAGTACTACGTTAGAGCCTAAGCGATAGATAAGCAAAAGACCTAGAGTTAAAAGGATTTTCTCTCTTAACTCGTCAATTGCCCAGATATTCTTAATCGTATCAATAAATCGCTTCATGCTCCTAACTATAGAGTTTTTGCTTCGCCTCCCTGAGCTTCGATAGCTGCCTTAGCAGTCGCAGAGAAAGCGTGTGCTTCAATTGTCAATTTTGCTTTCAATTCACCGCGGCCCAAAACCTTTACTAGGTCCTTTTTTGCGATTAGACCGTTATCGATCATATCTTGAATGCTAATAGAATCCTTAATCTTTTTGTTATCCACTAAACTTTGGATCGCATCAAGATTAATCGCGTTGTATTCTACTCGGTTAGGATTTCTAAAACCGAATTTAGGAACACGACGCTGTAAAGGCATTTGTCCACCTTCGAAACCGATCTTTGTGCTGTATCCGCTTCGAGACTTGGCACCTTTATGACCGCGAGTGGCAGTACCACCATGACCGCTACCTTCACCACGTGCAATACGCTTGGTGTTTTTTACCGATCCTTTCGCTGGTTTAAGATTGTGTAAGCTCATCTTATAATCTTTTTCTAGCTATTGCTTATTTCAACTCTTCCACTTCGAGTAAGTGTGCTACTTTACGCACCATACCCTTAATCTGTGGGGTAGCTTCGTGTTCTACCACTTGATTCATCTTACGCAAACCTAAAGCCTCAAGCGTACGCTTTTGGTCTGAAGGACGATTGATTTTACTGCGAACTTGTTTAACTCTGATCTTAGCCATGAATCAAATTCTTAACCGTTAAATACTTTGTCAACGCTAATACCGCGAGTCTTGGCAATTGCAGCCGCATCACGAAGAGACAAAAGAGCATCGAAAGTTGCTTTAACCACATTGTGAGGGTTAGAGCTACCTTTTGATTTTGCCAATACATCGTGTACGCCAGCGCTTTCCAATACTGCACGCATCGCACCACCAGCAATTACTCCGGTACCATTAGATGCAGGACGCAAGAAAATGCGCGCTCCACCGAATTTACCGTTCTGCTCATGTGGAATGGTATTCTTCACTAATGGAATGCGTACCAAGTTCTTTTTAGCGTCTTCGATACCTTTCTGAATTGCTTCAGAAACCTCTTTACTCTTTCCTAGACCGTAACCGGCAACACCCTTTTCGTCTCCTACCACCACGATGGCAGAAAATCCGAAGGTACGTCCACCTTTAGTTACTTTGGTAACACGTTGGATACCTACCACGCGGTCGGTTAATTCCAATCCGCTAGGCTTTACTCGTTCAATATTTTTGTGTCCTTTAATCATGAGGCTCTCTTAAAATTTTAAACCACCTTCACGTGCACCTTCAGCTAAAGCTTTTACGCGACCGTGATAGAGATAACCACCGCGATCGAATGCGCAAGTTTCAATACCAGCATCAACCGCTTTCTTTGCTAAATTAAGGCCCACTGCTTTAGAAACATCGGTCTTATTTCCTTCTTTAGCAACATCCTTATCCATGGAAGAGGAAGAGGCTAAAGTCTTGCCACTAACATCATCAATCAACTGTGCGTAGATCTCTTTGTTAGAGCGATATACAGAAAGACGAGGGATCTGAGAATCTCCGCTAACTTTCTTGCGAATTCTTCTGCGAATTCTAGTTCTTCTTTGCGTTTTAGTAAGTGCCATCTCTTAATTATTTGCTAGCAGTTTTACCGGCTTTTCTACGGATGTACTCGCCTACATAGCGAACCCCTTTACCTTTGTAAGGCTCGGGCTTACGGAAAGAACGGATCTTAGCCGCAACCATACCTAAAAGCTGCTTATCATGACTCTTTAACTCTACGATTGGGTTCTTACCTTTTTCTGAAATGGTGTTCACCTTAATTTCAGATGGCAACTCGATCACAATATTGTGAGAGAAACCTAAGGAAAGATCTAATCGTTGACCTTGATTGGAAGCACGGTAACCTACCCCTACTAACTCTAATTTTTTCTCAAAGCCAGTAGAAACACCTTGCACCATGTTATTGATCAATGCGCGATACAATCCGTGGTCGGCGCGGGTTTGCTTCTCCTCATTCTTGCGAACTAAAGTCAAGGTTGCTCCTTCGATTTCAATGGAAATGCTATCGTTGGAGATCGCTTGTTGTAGCTCTCCTAATTTACCCTTCACGGTAACTACTCCATCGTTGAACTTCACTTCAACGTCTGCTGGGATAGTAATTGGGGATTTACCTACTCGTGACATCTCTTAATTTTTAGTATACGTAGCAAAGTACTTCGCCACCTACATTTTCTTTACGTGCCTGCTTGTCGGTCATAACTCCTTTAGAGGTTGACACGATAGCTACGCCCAAGCCATTGATAACGCGAGGTAACTCTCCGCTACCACGGTAAGTACGCAAACCTGGCTTACTTACGCGCTTAAGCGAACGAATTGCTGGCTCGTTGGTAATTTTATCATACTTCAAGGCAATCTTAATGGTGCCCTGAGGTCCTTTATCCGCCTCCACTTTGTGGTTAAGGATAAAACCTTGATCTTGAAGGATACGTGTAATCTCAGCTTTTAAGTTAGAAGCTGGGATCTCTACGATTTTGTGTCCCGCCATCATGGCGTTACGTACCCTGTTCAAATAATCTGCAATTGGATCTGTAATCATCGCTTATTCTATTTACCAACTTGCTTTTTTCACTCCTGGAATCAAGCCTTCATTGGCCATTTTTCTAAAGGTTACCCTAGAAACTCCAAATTGACGCATGTAACCACGAGGGCGACCGGTCAACTTGCAACGATTGTGCAAGCGTACGGGAGAGGCATTTTTAGGAAGCTTTTGTAAAGCCTCGTAATCACCAGCAGCCTTCAAAGCTGCACGCTTCTCCGCATACTTGGCTACCATTTTTTCACGTTTGCGCTCGCGCGCTTTCATTGATTCTTTAGCCATATCTTATTTTTTGAAGGGTACTCCTAAATG
Source organism: Croceimicrobium sp. (assembly GCA_965656185.1). Lineage (GTDB taxonomy): Bacteria > Bacteroidota > Bacteroidia > Flavobacteriales > Schleiferiaceae > Croceimicrobium. The sequence goes on along the minus strand of CBFHJH010000002.1, from coordinate 101,441 downwards.
TTTCAACAATGCGAAAGCCTCTTTATCGGTATTCGCCGTAGTAACAAAGGTGATATCCATACCGGTAATACGATTTACCTTGTCGATATCGATCTCTGGGAAAATGATCTGCTCAGTAATACCTAAAGTGTAATTACCGCGACCATCAAAACCATTGTTCTTTACTCCGTTAAAATCACGGATGCGTGGTAAAGAAGACCAAAGTAGACGCTCTAAGAATTCGAACATTTGATTTCCACGTAAAGTAACCTTTGCCCCAATTGGCATGCCTTTACGTAGTTTAAAGTTCGAGATATCCTTCTTAGAATAAGTAACTACCGCTTTCTGACCTGCAATAGCAGTCATCTGCTCTACTGCGTGGTCTACAAGCTTTTTATCGCCAGTAGCCTCACCGATACCTTGAGAAAGAACGATCTTCTGCAAACGAGGAACCTCCATCTTGTTCTTGTAACCGAATTCCTCGGTAAGAGCCTTGGTGATATCCTCTTGGTATTTATCTTTTAATTTGGTAGAAAAGTCCATTACTTAATAATCTCTTGAGTTTTCTTTGAGTATCGAACTAATTTCCCGTTCTCATCAGCCTTACGACCTATACGAGTGGGCTTGCCAGTGCTAGGATCTACCAACATAAGTTTAGAAAGGTACACAGGAGCCTCAGTTTCATCGATACCTCCTTGAGGATCGGTTGCGCTCGGCTTCTTGTGCTTCTTCACTACGTTAATACCTTCAACAATAGCTTTGCCTTTTTTGGGAAGCATTTCTAAAACCACACCTTCCTTGCCTTTATCCTCGCCGGAAAGTACGATTACCTTGTCTCCTTTTTTAATGTGAAACTTTGCCATTGTTAATCCTTTATAGCACCTCTGGCGCTAGTGATACAATTTTCATGTATTGCTTGTCGCGAAGTTCACGAGCTACTGGGCCGAATACACGGGTACCACGCATCTCGTTTTGTGCGTTTAACAATACTACTGCATTATCATCGAAACGGATGTAAGATCCGTCTGGGCGGCGTACTTCTTTTTTGGTACGTACCACTACTGCTTTAGACACTTGTCCTTTTTTAGCATTACCAGCAGGAGTAGATTCTTTAATTGAAACTACTACGCGATCGCCTACAGAAGCGTAACGGCGACCAGTACCTCCCAATACGCGGATCACCAAAACTTCCTTGGCTCCAGTATTATCCGCTACTTTAAGTCGTGATTCTTGTTGTACCATCGCTTACTTAGCCCTTTCAATGATTTCTACTAATCTCCAATTCTTGGTCTTGCTCAAAGGACGAGTCTCCATGATGCGCACGGTATCACCGATATTGCAATCATTTGTCTCATCATGAGCGTGAAACTTCTTGGTAGTTTTGATAAACTTACCGTACATCGGGTGCATTTGCTTTTTCTCAACCGCAACTACGATAGA
>CBFHJH010000002.1:80659-99924 GCA_965656185.1 Croceimicrobium sp. | reverse complement strand
ACTTCTCCATCTTATTGCTAGTTACGATCCCGATACGTTCCTTACGCAAGTTTCTTTTGTGTTCCATATTGAACCAATCTTATTAAGATCAACCCTTAGGCACGAGCGCGAAGCTCAGTCTGCAAACGGGCAATCAACTTTCTTTTTGAATTCAACTCCATGGGATTTTCTAGGGGAGAGATATGATGAGCCATTTTCAATTTGCCATAGCTCATTTTTTCCTCTTCAATACGCTCGGTAATTTCCTGCGTAGTCATTTCCTTGATAACAGATGCCTTCATCTTATAATCCTAATTAGGCACCGGTATAATCCCGGCGAGTGATAAACTTACATTTAACAGGAAGCTTTTGTGCTGCTAGGCGCAATGCTTCTTTTGCAATCTCCTGGTTAACTCCGTCCAATTCGAACAAGATACGTCCAGGACGTACCACAGCTACCCAGTGGTCAACAGCACCTTTACCTTTACCCATACGTACTTCCGCAGGCTTCTTGGTAATGGGCTTATCGGGAAAAATGCGAATCCAAAGCTGTCCTTCACGTTTCATATAACGAGTAGCTGCAATACGAGCCGCCTCGATTTGACGTGAAGTAATAAACACTGAATCCAATGCTTTTAAACCGAAACTACCGAAAGCCATCTCAGCACCGCGCTGGGCATTGCCCTTCATGCGGCCTTTAAATTGCTTTCTATGTTTTGTCTTTTTAGGTTGTAACATTTTTCAATATTTTAAGCTTTCGCTTATTTTCTTTTTCTTCTGTTACGTCCGCCACCAGCGTTATTACCACCTGATTTCTTCGCAGAACCAAATGGGTTACTTAGATCGCGTTTACCGTATACTTCGCCTTTCATGATCCACACTTTAATACCTAAGCGACCATAAGTCGTATGGGCTTCGGATAAAGCGTAATCAATATCGGCGCGGAAAGTGTGTAACGGAGTACGTCCATCTTTATACATTTCAGAACGTGCCATTTCCGCACCATTTAAACGTCCAGAAACCATAATCTTGATCCCTTCTGCTCCCATACGCATCGATGCAGCGATAGCCATTTTCACAGCACGACGGTAAGAGATACGTCCTTCAATCTGGCGCGCGATAGAATCGGCAACCAATTTGGCATCTAGTTCAGGACGCTTGATCTCAAAAATATTGATCTGAACTTCTTTAGAGGTAAGCTTTTTAAGCTCCTCTTTCAACTTATCGACCTCTTGCCCTCCTTTACCGATAATAATACCAGGACGACTGGTAGTTATAGTTACGGTAACAAGTTTAAGAGTACGTTCGATAATGATTCGACTAACACTGGCTTTGGCAAGACGGGCGTACAAATAATTGCGAACTTTGGCATCTTCCGCAATTTTATCGCCGTAATCACGACCACCATACCAGTTGCTGTCCCAGCCGCGGATAAATCCTAATCGATTTCCTATTGGATTAGTCTTCTGTCCCATGCGGTTATTCGTTTGTTTCGTTAGATTCTTCGATAGCTGCTTCGTTGCGAGCATCTACCACAACAGTTACGTGATTGCTACGCTTGCGAATGCGGTGAGCACGACCTTGAGGGGCGGGCTGAATACGCTTCAACATACGCGCAGAATCAACTTTAATTTCAGAGATATAAAGCGCTGCATCCTCGATACGAGCTCCTTCATTCTTCTGCTCCCAGTTATTGATCGCAGAAAGGATCAATTTCTCCATGGGAATGCTGGCATGCTTCGAATTATTCTTCAATAAGAATAAAGCTTTATCCACATCCATACCACGTACCATATCCGCCACCAAACGCATCTTGCGCGGGCTGGTCGGATAGTTGCGCAACTGAGCGCTAGCCACGCTCTTGCGGGCCTCTTTTATCGCTTCAGCTCTAAGTTTCTTTCTAGATCCCATATCTTAAATCTTAGCGCTTTCCTTTATCTTTTTTATTACCACCGTGACCACGGAAAGTACGAGTCAAAGCAAATTCTCCGAATTTGTGACCTACCATGTTTTCAGTTACGAACACCGGTACAAAGGTTCTTCCGTTGTGCACCGCTATGGTCTGACCAACAGCTTCAGGAAAAATCATGGAAGCGCGAGAATAGGTTTTGATAACCGACTTCTTGTTGCTCTCCACATTAGCTAAAACTCGCTTTTCCAGCTTATGGTGAATAAAAGGACCTTTCTTTAATGATCTCGCCATAGCTTAATTACTTTTTACGTCTTTCAATGATATACTTGTTGGACTCCTTCTTAGGGGTACGAGTCTTGTAACCCTTAGCCGGTACACCCGTACGAGAGCGTGGATGACCACCACTCGCGCGACCTTCACCACCACCCATGGGGTGATCTACTGGGTTCATCGCTACCCCACGAACACGTGGACGACGACCTAACCAACGGCTACGACCTGCTTTACCACTGCGCTCCAATTGGTGATCAGAGTTTCCGATCGCGCCAATAGTAGCTTTACAAGTAGTTAAGATCATACGAGTCTCACCACTAGGTAATTTAATAATGGCGTACTTCCCGTCACGAGCCGCTAATTGAGCAAAAGCTCCAGCACTACGGGCAATGATAGCACCCTGACCAGGACGCATCTCAATTCCGCTAATTACAGTACCTAGAGGAATGTCCGCTAAGAACATAGTATTACCGATTTCAGGAGTAGCCTCGCTGCCGCTTATTACCTGCTGACCTACCTGTAAGCCATTAGGCGCAATGATGTAGCGCTTCTCTCCGTCTGCATAAAACAACAAAGCCACGCGAGCAGAACGGTTAGGATCATACTCGATTGACTTTACGGTGGCAGGAACGCCATCCTTATCGCGTTTGAAATCGATTACACGATATTTCTTCTTGTGACCACCACCGATCTGGCGCATGGTCATCTTACCAGTATTATTACGTCCGCCCGACTTTGATTTCCCTTTTAAAAGAGACTTCTCAGGCTTGCTGGCGGTAACAGTTTCGAACTGACCTACAACTTTAAAACGCTGTCCGGGGGTAACCGGATTTAATTTACGTACAGCCATAATTAAATTTCGCTATAGAGGTCAATGGTTTCACCACTGCGCACCTGCACAACGGCTTTCTTATACTTTCCAGTGTTACCACGAGAAATACCAGTCTTGGTGTAGCGGAATTTGCGCTTACCTGGCATAACCATAGTACGAACACTTTCTACGTTTACTCCGTAAAGCTCTTCTACTGCTTTGCGGATTTCAACCTTATTGGCATCTACCGCAACTTCAAATGCAAAGCGATTGTTATCCTCGCTGTCTGCGGTCGCCTTTTCGGTGATGATCGGTTTAATCAAAATGCCCATGGTCTACTTTCTTAAAACAGTTTCAAGCTTTTCTAAGGAATCTTCCGCTAAAACCACTGTTTGAGCATTCAAAATGCTGTAAGTGTTTAATTCTGAAGCGGTTACAACCTTAGAACCCTTAAAATTTCGGGACGACAAATATACAGCTTTATTTGACTCACCAAGCACTACTAAAGATTTTTTGTCGTGAAGCCCTAAAGCACTTAGGATCTGCACATAACTTTTAGTACTTGGAGTGTCCATTTTTAAGCTTTCAATAACTACGATATTGCTATCAGTAGCCTTCTGACTTAAAGCTGAACGACGTGCTAAAGCTTTTAATTTCTTGTTCAATTTAAAGCCATAATTACGAGGACGGGGACCAAATACGGTACCACCACCACGCTGAACTGGACTTTTCAATGAACCAACACGGGCATTACCGGTACCTTTCTGACGGAAGAACTTCTTAGTGGTACGAGAAACCTCGGCACGTTCTTTCGCTTTATGAGTACCCTGACGCTGATTGGCCAAATATTGCTTAACATCTAAGTATAAAGCATGCTCATTAGGCTCAATCGCGAATAAATCATCGGCCAAAGTCACCTTGCGTCCGGTGTCTTTACCTTTCGTATCTAATACTGCTAATTCCATTACTTGGTAATTATTACGATTGAGTTCTTAGGACCAGGAATTGACCCTTTAACAACTAGTAGGTTCTTCTCAGCATCTACTTTAATCACACGCAAGTTTTCTACCATAGTAGTGGCACCACCCATGCGGCCAGCCATGCGCATTCCTTTAAATACACGTGATGGATCAGAACCAGCACCAATAGAACCAGGTGCACGGAGGCGGTTATGCTGACCGTGGGTAGCTTGACCTACACCACCGAAACCATGACGCTTTACAACCCCTTGGAAGCCCTTTCCTTTAGACACTCCCGTAATATCTACGAACTGTCCTTCAGAAACGAACTGATCTACGCTGATCTCAGCGCCTTCTTTAAGCTCTACCGTGTAACCTTGAGGAGCAAATTCCTTTAAGCGAGTGCGAGGAGACGCACCGGCTTTTTTGAAATGTCCTGCCAAAGCAGCGGTGGTAGCTTTTTCTTTCTTTTCACCGAATCCGAGCTGAACGGCTTCGTAACCGTCATTCTCAGAGGTCTTGATCTGGGTAACCACGTTGGGCTCAACTTCGATGACGGTACACGGTAAATTCTTACCGTTCTCGTCAAAGAGGCTTGTCATCCCGATCTTCTTACCGATAATTCCAGGCATTTGACTTGTTTTTATTAATTAATATCAGACTTTGATCTCTACTTCAACTCCGCTAGGAAGCTCGAGCTTCATTAGCGCGTCGATGGTTTTAGAAGAAGAGCTGTAGATATCCAATAATCTCTTGAAAGAAGACAATTGGAACTGCTCGCGCGACTTCTTGTTCACGTGAGGTGAACGCAACACAGTGTAGATTCTTTTATTGGTTGGAAGAGGAATAGGACCATTAACAATAGCACCGGTACTCTTCACGGTCTTAACGATCTTCTCGGCAGACTTGTCTACCAAATTATGGTCGTAAGACTTAAGCTTTATGCGAATTTTCTGACTCATAATCTAAATCTTATTCTTCTCCTTTAACTTTCTTGATCACCTCGTCTGCAATACCTTTAGGAGCCTCTTCAAAGTGAGAGAATTCCATAGTAGAAGTTGCACGACCTGATGAATTCGTACGTAAATCAGTTACATAACCGAACATCTCAGACAATGGCACTTTAGCCTTAATGGTCTTCGAGTTGTTACGGTCACCCATTCCTTCTACCACACCACGACGACGGTTCAAGTCACCTACGATGTCGCCCATATACTCTTCTGGAGTTAATACTTCCAGCTTCATAATAGGCTCAAGAAGAATTGGAGAAGCTTTTGGAATTGCATTACGGAAAGCCATCTTGGCCGCTACTTCAAACGAAAGCTGATCCGAATCCACTGGGTGGAAAGATCCGTCTTTCAAAGTAACCTTCAGACTATCCATAGGGTAACCAGCGAGTACACCGGCGCCCATTGCATCTTTAAATCCTTTCTCTACGGAAGGAACAAATTCTTTAGGTACGTTACCACCTTTAACTTCGTTCACGAACACCAAACCTGGCTCCTCAGAGTCACTAGGCTCGATGGTAACGATGATATCGGCAAATTTACCACGACCACCAGTTTGTTTCTTGTAAACTTCACGGTGATCAACCGCACCATTGATGGCCTCTTTATAAGATACCTGAGGTGCACCTTGATTTACTTCTACCTTGAACTCACGACGTAAACGGTCGATAATAATATCCAAGTGAAGCTCACCCATACCGGAGATTACGGTTTGACCAGTATCTTCGTCGGTATGCACACGGAAGGTTGGATCCTCTTCAGCAAGTTTCGCTAGACCCATACCCAATTTATCCACATCAGCTTTAGACTTAGGCTCTACCGCCAAACCAATTACTGGCTCTGGGAAGTCCATAGACTCAAGTACGATCGGTGCATTTTCTGCACAAAGAGTATCACCGGTCTTAATATCTTTAAATCCAACCAAAGCACCGATATCACCAGCACCTAATTGGTCGATTTGATTTTGCTTGTTAGAGTGCATCTGGAAGATACGAGAGATACGCTCTTTCTTACCGGTACGAGAGTTCTTAACGTAAGAACCTGAAGGTAATACACCAGAATAAGCACGGGTAAAACATAGGCGACCTACGAAGGGGTCGGTAGCAATTTTAAAAGCCAGTGCACTGAAAGGATCTTCGTAAGTAGGTTTACGCTTCTCTTCATTACCAGTATCAGGATTAGTACCAACGATCGCTTCAATATCTGAAGGTGCAGGCATCAATTCCATTACCATGTCCAACATGGCCTGTACTCCTTTATTTTTGAAGGCAGAACCACACATCATAGGAACAACCTTGTTCGCAATAGTTGCTTCACGCAATGCGTCCAAGATCTCACGCTCGGTCAATGATTCTGGGTCTTCAAAATACTTTTCCATTAAAGTATCGTCGAACTCAGCTACTGCTTCCAATAATTTCTCACGGTATTCGGTAGCCTCGTCTAACATGTCAGCTGGGATATCAACCTCGTTAAAGGTCATACCCATATCTGCGTCGTTCCAAACGATTCCACGGAAGTTGATCAAATCAACTACACCTTTAAAATCAGCTTCGGCGCCGATAGGTAACTGAAGTGGTAAGGCATGTGAACCTAACATTTCTTTTACTTGCGCACAAACGTTAAGGAAGTCAGCACCCTGACGGTCCATTTTATTTACGAAACCGATACGAGGAACGTTATAATTGTTTGCCAAACGCCAGTTGGTCTCAGACTGAGGCTCAACACCGTCAACGGCAGAGAACAAGAATACCAATCCGTCAAGTACACGTAAAGAACGGTTTACCTCCACGGTAAAGTCAACGTGTCCCGGAGTATCGATAATATTAATGTGGTAGTCGTCACCACGATAAGGCCAGCTTAAGGTAGTTGCCGCAGAGGTAATGGTAATACCACGCTCTTGCTCTTGCTCCATCCAGTCCATGGTAGCAGCGCCGTCGTGTACCTCACCAATCTTATGGCTTACACCACCGTAATAAAGGATACGCTCAGTAGTGGTAGTCTTTCCCGCGTCGATGTGGGCAGCGATACCAATGTTACGAGTATATTTTAAATCTCTTTTTGCCATGATTTTATTGTCCGTTTAGGGAATTTAGAATCGACCAAAGTGAGCGAAAGCCTTATTAGCTTCAGCCATTTTGTGAGTATCCATACGTTTTTTAACCGCTGCACCTTCTTCTTTAGAAGCCGCCAAGATCTCAGACGCCAAACGCTGGGCCATAGACTTCTCATTACGCTTACGAGCGTAAGAGATCAACCACTTCATCGCAACAGACACCTTACGGTCTGGACGAATTTGAATAGGAATTTGGAAGGTAGCACCACCTACACGCTTCGAACGTACTTCCACGTGAGGCATTACATTATTTAAAGCTTCTTTCCACAACTCTAATCCATTGCCTTCACCGCTCTTCTCAGAAACAATGTCAATGGCATCGTAGAAAAGACGATAAGAAACAGATTTCTTACCATCAAGCATCATCATATTTACAAAACGAGTTACCAAGGTTTCACCGAACTTCGGATCTGGTAACAGGGGTCTTTTTTTAGCTCTTGCCTTTCTCATGAGAATTTTCTCCTTTAAAGATTATTTTTTAGGACGCTTAGCACCGTACTTAGAACGACGTTGCATACGACCATTAACACCAGCGGTATCGAGCGCTCCGCGCACGATGTGATAACGTACACCTGGTAAGTCTTTTACACGACCACCGCGTACCAAAACGATACTGTGTTCTTGTAAGTTATGACCCTCTCCAGGAATGTAGGCGTTCACCTCATTTCCATTGGTTAAACGCACCCTCGCTACCTTACGCATGGCTGAGTTAGGCTTCTTTGGAGTGGTGGTATACACACGCGTACATACTCCACGACGCTGTGGTGAAGACTGCAAGGCTGCAGACTTACTCTTCTTAGTAATCTTAGTACGTCCTTTACGTACTAATTGCTGAATCGTTGGCATACACCTTTATATATGACTATTAATAAAAATATAAACCCCGCTTTTTTCGGGACTGCAAATGTAGAACAATTCAACAATGTGACAAGGCCTTGAAAAAAAATGTTTTAGGAATTTCTGCGATGGCTTATTCCCTGAGATAGAGAATATTGCGTGAAGCACTTTTTCGAGGCCAAATTTTGATCTATGCCATTAGCTAGAAACTGATGCAAATGTAGTTTTTCCACTTAGCAATAGTGGTCTTTTTGACTATACTAGAGCAAGCTTACATAAGGCTAAAGCATTTTACAATGGATTTAGGATCTGTTGTTATCCAAAAATCGGATTCCAACCAATACCCATAAAGCATTCTAGGCCTTATTATTCTGACTTTCCAGATCAGAAGGCAAGAATGGAAGCGCGAGAATAAGAGTGGACGAGACCTTATTTAATTTAATGAAATTAGCAGGTCTCAACATCCTATTTACTAAACTGTGAAAAATAAAAAAGCTGCTCTTAGTTAAAACAAATCAGCACTGCCCCAAACAATTCTAAACGTCCGGCCAAAGCAGAAGGAAGAGTTCAGCCCAAATTGCTCGATCTCAAATTGAATAAACTTGCCCCCTATTCATTTTCTCGCCACCTTTGTGAGCTAATTTTAGACTAGCGTGAGTAATTTCTTGGAAGGATTGAACCCAGCCCAAAAGGCTGCGGTAGAAGCAACGGAGGGACCAGTAATGGTAATCGCAGGAGCAGGATCTGGTAAAACTAGGGTGCTCACCATGCGCATTGCCTACTTAATGGCAGAAAAAAAGGTGGACCCGTTCAATATTCTATCCCTAACCTTTACCAATAAAGCCGCTCGAGAAATGAAGGAGCGGATCGGGAAAATTGTAGGACCAAGTGAAGCCAAGAACATTTGGATGGGCACCTTTCACTCGGTGTTTGCCCGAATTCTGCGGGTTGAAGGTCAACTACTGGGCTACCCCTCCAATTTCACTATTTATGATGCCGAAGATTCTAAGAAGGCCATAAGTAATGTAATTAAGGAGCTAAATCTAGATAAGGACATATATAAGGTAGGTAATGTGGCGCGACGCATCTCATCTTTTAAGAATGGTTTGATCACGCCCCGTGAATACTTTCGAGATGCCAGCTTGCAAGAACAGGACGCCGCGGCCAGAATGCCGCAGATGGGCGACATTTTTAATGCTTACAATGAGAAGAATTTCCGGGCCGGTGCGATGGACTTCGATGATATTCTTCTCAATACCTATTTAATACTAAAGAACTTCCCCGAGGTTCTCGCTAAATACCAAGATCGCTTCCGTTACATATTAGTAGATGAGTATCAGGATACCAACCACGCGCAATATTTAATAGTAAAGGCCCTAGCCAATCGCTTTCAAAATATTTGTGTGGTGGGCGATGATGCACAAAGTATTTACGCCTTCCGTGGTGCTAATATTCAGAACATTCTTAATTACCAACGCGACTACGACGATGTTCAGGTCTATAAACTAGAACAGAATTACCGCAGTACTAAAAATATTGTAGGGGCCGCGAACAGCTTGATCGCGAAAAACAAGAACCAATTACCCAAAAACGTTTTTACAGAGAATGACGGAGGTAATAAGATCATCGTTCATAAAACGGTGAGCGACTCGGACGAGGGCGCTTACGTAGCCCGAACCATTTTCGAGAAACAGATGAATGAGCATCTCGACTATTCGCAGTTTGCCATCCTCTACCGAACCAATGCCCAAAGTAGGGCAATGGAAGATAATCTTAGACGGAAGAACATCCCCTATCGGATCTACGGCGGTCTTTCCTTTTACCAGCGAAAAGAGGTGAAGGACCTGCTCGCCTATTGTCGACTCTCGATAAACCCTAAAGACGAGGAAGCGCTGCGTCGGGTAATCAACTACCCAAAGCGTGGCATCGGCGACACCACGGTGGAAAAGATCACCGTGAAAGCAAACCAAGAGGGAAAAGCGATGTGGGAGATCCTCGAGAACATTGACTTTTACCCCGACTTAGGAATAAACCGGGGCGCGACAAATAAATTAAAGGACTTTGTAACTAAAATAAACTCCTACCGCATCCTGGCCGAGCGAGAAACTGCCTTTGAGGTGGTTAACCAAATTTCCAAAACCTCCGGCTTGATGCGCAACCTCAGCGAAGACAAAACGCCCGAAGGAGTAAGTCGAGTAGAAAACATCGAGGAGCTTTTAAACTCGGTACAAGAGTTCGTAGAAGGGCAAGCTGAGATAGAAGAAGGCAATCCAAAATTGGAAGCTTTCATGCAAGATGTAGCCCTCCTTACCGACCAGGACAAAGACGATCCCAACGATCGAAATAAGGTATCCCTTATGACCATTCACCTGGCCAAAGGCCTTGAGTTCCCGGTGGTCTTCATCGTGGGTATGGAAGAAAACCTCTTCCCTAGCATGCTTACGGTAAACAGTCGGGCAGACCTAGAAGAAGAGAGGCGTCTCTTTTACGTAGCACTTACCCGTGCCGAAGATCAAGCCTACCTCACTTTTACGCAAATGCGTTACCGCTGGGGAAAACTGATCGATTGTGAGCCCTCCCGGTTCTTGGAAGAAATCGACGAAAAATACTTAGACCAAAGCATTCCAGAATTTAGTCCATTCCTTTCCCCCGAGGAGTTACATGGCTTCAAATCGACTCCAAACCGATCCTCTGGCAATACAGGCTCACACCGAAAGCCTTCCGCCGCAAGGCGCAGCAGTAACCCCAAACCCCAAAATACTGGTAGTCGCAGCCCCAGTGCCAAACCACCTGGCCGATTTAAAAAGGTAGACCAAGGCAGCGCGAACAGTGGTAATTTTGAGATCCTTACCGATTTAAAAACCGGTGAACGCATTAAACACCCTCGCTTTGGTATGGGAGAAATCAAGGCCATGGAGGGTTCTGGTGCCAATCAAAAAGCGATCATCCAATTTGAAAATATTGGCGAGAAAAAGCTTCTCTTGAAGTTCGCCAAACTAGAAAGACTTAGTTAAGTGGTATATAAATTAGCGCCCTTTGCTAGGCTTTGCATATTTTTACTTTATTAGCGAATCGAAAAGATGGGCTTTGGCCCAATAATGATATTATGGAATACAATACTAGCCGAGCGCGTATGATCATTCCCGAGTACGGACGAAACGTCCAGAAAATGGTTGACTACTTGCTTACCATTCAGGACCGGGATGAACGCAATAAACAAGCTCGCAATCTAATTGCCATCATTGCCAATTTAAATCCACAGGTTTACGAAACTGATGATGATCCAGAACACAAACTCTGGGACCATTTATATATAATGTCTGATTTTAAATTAGACGTAGACTCACCCTATCCCCCACCCGCGCCAGAAAGCTTGTTCGAGAAACCAAAGCCGGTAGACTACCCTGCTACCAGCCGACGTAACCGGCATTATGGAAATGTGGTGAAGCACATGATCGACTACGCTGTGAAGCTAGAGCCAGGAGAGGAAAAGACTGCGCTTACCGAGTCTCTCGCCAATGTGATGAAAAAGCATTATTTGCAGTGGAACAAAGATCACGTTGAAGATCAGGTGATTTTAGATAATTTGCATCAGATCTCGGAAGGTAAATTAGAGACCAAAGGACTCAACCTTGCCGACAAAAAGGAACTGGTTCAAGGAAACAACCATCACCACAACCACAAGAAAAAGGGGCGCAACCGTTCCAAACGCAAGTCGAACAAGAAAAAATAAAGATCCTTGGGCACATTTCAGATCACGGGTGGACACGAGTTAAGCGGATCCATCACCCCACAAGGGGCTAAGAACGAAGTACTGCAAATTATTTGTGCTACCCTACTCACTCCCGAAAGAGTTACGATTTCGAATATTCCGGATATCGTAGATGTAAATAAACTCATCGATATTTTGGCCGATCTGGGCGTAAAAGTTCAGCGTAAAGGGCATGGAACCTACAGCTTTAAAGCGGATGACTTAAATCTAGACTACCTCGAAAGCCCCGAGTTTAAAGCAAAGGGAAGTTCTTTGAGAGGTAGTATTATGATCGTTGGACCACTACTGGCTCGTTTTGGCAAAGGATATATACCTAAACCAGGCGGCGATAAAATTGGGCGACGTCGCTTAGACACGCACTTCATCGGCTTTCAAAATCTAGGTGCGCGTTTCCGTTACCGCGCCGGTGAATCTTTTTACGGCGTGGAAGCGGATAAGCTTACCGGAACTTACATGCTTCTTGATGAAGCTTCGGTTACTGGTACCGCAAATATCGTTATGGCGGCCGCTCTTGCGGAAGGAACTACTACTATCTACAATGCTGCCTGTGAGCCTTACCTCCAACAGCTGTGTAAAATGCTTAATCGCATGGGAGCCAAGATTTCCGGAATTGGTTCAAACCTGCTTAAGATCGAGGGTGTTGATGAGCTAGGTGGTACAGATCACCGCGTGCTTCCCGATATGATCGAAATTGGATCATGGGTTGGAATGGCGGCCATGACCTCCTCAGAATTGCGGATAAAGGACGTAAGTTTTGACAACTTAGGAGTGATTCCTACCGTGTTCCGGAAAATGGGCATTCAAATCGAAAGAGATGGTGATGACCTCTTAGTACCTAAGCAAGATCATTACGAGATCGAAAACTACATCGATGGATCGATCCTTACCATAGCCGATGCCCCCTGGCCGGGCTTTACGCCAGACCTTTTGAGTATCGCCTTGGTAGTAGCCACGCAAGCAAGAGGCTCGGTATTGATCCACCAAAAAATGTTTGAAAGTCGTTTGTTCTTTGTAGACAAATTGATCGACATGGGAGCGCAAATCATTTTATGCGACCCGCACCGTGCCACCGTAATTGGCATGGATAAACAAACACCTTTAAAGGCAACCACCATGACTAGTCCGGATATTAGAGCAGGCATATCCCTATTAATTGCCGCTCTTAGTGCCGATGGCGTGAGTACCATTCACAACATCGAGCAGATCGACCGTGGTTACGAAAACATCGATGAGCGCCTCCGGGCAATTGGCGCGAAGATTGTAAGAGTTAATTAAAATTAAATCATGAAACTGTTTAAGAAACCTCTCACTATTATCACTCTGGCAGCTCTTTCCTTTATTGGTTTGAGTTTTATTGAGGGCAATCTAAACCCTGAAGAAGAGCAAGGTAAAGCACCTGCCATTGGTGAAATGGCTCCAGAAATCGTTATGAAGGACCCCAATGGCGTTGAACATAAACTTAGCGACTTGCGGGGCCAAATGGTCCTTTTGGATTTTTGGGCAGCTTGGTGCAGACCCTGTAGAGCCGAAAACCCTAATGTGGTAGCAGCCTATAATAAATATAAAGACGCAGAATTCAAGGATGGAAAAGGTTTTACCGTTTTTAGTGTTTCCTTAGATCGCAACAAAACGGATTGGATCAATGCCATCGAGCAAGATCATCTCCAGTGGGAATACCACGTAAGTGACTTAAAGTTCTGGAATAACGCCGCTGCCAGGGAATATGGCATCAGGTCTATTCCGGCCAGTTATTTAATTGGTCCAGACGGTACCATTCTGGCAAAGAATTTAAGAGGTAGAAGCTTACAAAACGTCTTGGATAAGATGTCTAAATAAAGCCCCATTACCGAACACATCAGCCTCCCCCACCGGGGAGGCTTTTTTTGTTTCAAAAAACCGAATCATAACCAGAGAATTCTGGCAATGTCAGCCTGACACCCTAAAAGGATTGGCAGATTTTTTGACTATTAAAGGGCAAATTCTAAGTAATGAGTGCGAAAGACACTGTACAAGATAAAGATAAAGAGCAAGAGTTGAAGTCTCAGAAAGAACAAGAAAACACAGAGCAAAAATCTGATAATCAAGATTCTAAAGAGACTAAAGAGCAAAGTCCAGAAGAGCGCATTGCCGAGTTAGAGGAGGCCTTAGCGGCTGAGAAGGATCAAAAACTTCGTCTCTATGCCGATTTTGAAAACCATCGCAAGCGCACCGCAAAAGAAAGGGTAGAACTCTTTGGCAGTGCCAATCAAGAATTAATGTCAGCTTTACTGCCAGTGCTCGATGATTTTAAACGAGCTTTAAGTAATATGGAGGGCAGCGAGTCTGAAGAAGGTACTCGACTTATTTTCAATAAGTTTGAGAACACCCTGAAGCAAAAAGGTCTGAAGCCAATGGAAAGCACAGTGGGTAAAGATTTTGATGTAGATACCATGGAGGCCGTTACGCGAATCCCCGCCCCTAGCGAAGATCTCAAAGGCAAGGTGGTAGACGAGATCGAGCAAGGCTTTGAGTTGGGAAATAAAATAATTCGCTACGCCCGTGTGGTGGTAGGAGAATAAGAATACTATGGCTAAGAGAGATTATTACGAAATATTAGGTGTATCTAAGAGTGCCAGCGATGCCGAAATAAAAAAGGCCTATCGCAAACTGGCCATTAAATACCACCCAGATAAAAACCCCGACGACCAAGAAGCTGAAGCTAAATTTAAGGAAGCAGCCGAGGCCTACGAAGTGCTAAGCGATAAGCAGAAAAAAGCACGCTACGATCAGTATGGCCATGCTGGGATGGGCGGAGCTGCTGGTGGCGGTTTTGGCGGCGGTGGCATGAATATGGACGACATATTCGAACAGTTCGGAGATATCTTCGGTGGCGCCTTTGGCGGCGGCGGAGGTGGCTTTGGCGGCTTCGGAGGAAGAAGCCGAGGAGGTCGTCGTGTATTTAAAGGCTCTAACCTAAGGGTAAGAGTAAAGCTTACCCTAGAAGAAATCGCCAATGGTGCTAGTAAAAAGTTACGCATTAAAAGACTGGTACCGGGCGATGGTTTAAAATACAGTACCTGTAATACTTGCGGCGGCAGTGGCCAAGTTAGTCGTGTAACCAACACCATCTTGGGCCAAATGCAAACGGCCAGCACCTGCCCTACTTGTGGTGGTCTAGGGAAAAAGGTAGAAAACAAGCCCTCTGGTGCCGACGAACACGGTATGATCCGCAAAGAAGATGTGGTAGAAGTAAAGATTCCCGCCGGAGTAGCCGAAGGCATGCAATTAAAGGTGGCTGGGAAAGGGAACGCTGGACCTATGGATGGTGTTAATGGAGACCTCTTGGTTCAGATCGAAGAAATCCCACACGAAGAATTACAACGTGATGGCCAAAACTTGCATTATGAACTTTATATCAGTTTACCCGATGCAGTGCTAGGCACCCGTACTGAAGTGCCCACCGTGAGTGGTAAGGCCAGGATCAAGCTCGACCCTGGCACCCAAAGCGGCAAGATCTTACGCCTCCGCAATAAAGGATTGCCAAGTGTAGACAGTTACGGAAATGGCGATCTGATGGTCCACGTTAATGTCTGGACACCCAAAGACCTGAGCAGCAAATACCGCAAGATGTTCGAAGAAATGCAATCTGATGGCGAATTTGAGCCTAAGCCAGATCGCAACGATAAATCCTTTTTCGACAAGGTTAAAGAAATGTTCTCGTAAGCATGATCAAAGCGGAAGGTGTTTCTAAGTCTTATGGAGACCATAAGGCCTTGGTAGATTTCGATCTCAATATCGAAGAGGGATCGGTTTTTGGTCTTTTGGGTCCCAATGGCGCGGGAAAAACAACTTTTATCCGCATTCTTAACCAAATTATCGGACCGGATCGAGGCTCGATAACTTTCAACGGAGAAGCGCTTAAAGCCAAGCATATTCAGCAAATTGGCTACCTACCTGAAGAACGAGGACTGTATCCGAAAATGAAGGTGGCCGAGCAATTGCTATACCTAGCGCAACTAAAAGGTTTGGACAAGCAAGAAGCGCGTAAAAGAGTTAAGACTTGGCTGGAACGGTTTGAATTAATGGACCGCGCCAATAAACAAGTCGAAGAACTTTCTAAAGGCTTGGCTCAAAAGGTGCAGTTTATCGCCAGCGTTATTCACGAACCGCAATTGATCATATTAGATGAGCCTTTTACCGGATTCGACCCCATTAACACTGAGCAGATAAAACAGGAGATCCAAAGACTTAGCCAGAATGGAGCTACCCTAATTTTCTCCACACACCGCATGGAATCGGTGGAAGAGCTTTGCCAAGAAATCGTTTTGATCAACCAAGGTCAGAAGGTTTTAGACGGTAAATTGAGCGAGATCAAACAGAAATACCGCAGTGGCAACTACATCTTACGCACCGAAATAGCCTTGACCAATTTGGCTGGAATCAATATCCTAGAAAGCTCAGATTATCATGGCTTAACCCAGTATAAGCTGGAAGCCGAATCCATGGGTAAAAAGAAATTGATCGAAGCTCTTATACCCTTTGGCATTATCAGTTTCGAGGAAGAAGAAGCTATGCTTCACGATATCTTCATTAAAGTGGCACGCACATGAAAAACTTAGGATTGATCATAAGCCGGGAGTTCGGTACCCGAGTGCGTAAAAAGTCCTTTATCATCCTCACCTTATTAGGACCGATCTTAATGGCGGTGGTTCTATTCCTACCTGCCTTTTTGGCTACCCTTCCGGGTGATGAGAAAGTAATAAGCGTGCTCGACGAATCGGTATTACTTGATTTCGATAAAGGCCAGGATGAAGTTAAACTACGCTATTTACCACCGGAAAAATTCAGTCTCGAAGAAGCCAAAGCCTTTTCGAAGGAAGAAGGGGATTATGCCTTTTTATACATTCCAATAAGCGATGGTGGCGATCCAGATTTCGTGGCGCGCAACGTGCAAATATACCGGGAAGGCGACCTCTCTATTGGTGTGGAAAGTTACCTCGAACGAAGCTTGGAGAAATACATCCAAAAGGAGAAGCTAAAAGCCAGTGGTGTAGATCCCGAGATCCTTGCCCGTACGAAGACCAGTGTAAACATTAGGGTAATCAATACCGAGGTAGGAGTTGAGGCTGAAAACACCACTATCGTGAAGATGGGAATTGGATATGTGGCGGCCTTCGCTATTTACCTTTTCATCTTTATTTATGGTAGTCAAATCATGCGCGGGGTAATCGAAGAAAAAAGCAACCGTATCATGGAATTGATGGTTAGCTCGATCAAACCATTCGAATTAATGATGGGCAAGATCTTAGGCATTGGCCTGCTCGCCCTGCTTCAGTTTGTGGTTTGGATCGGACTTGGCGCCCTCTTTTACTTTATTGCTACCAGCATTTTTATTGCGCCTAGCTTAGAAGCAGGCGAACTAGTAAACAATGCCGATTTGGGCAACATGTCCAATACGCCCGTTTTTGAGATTTGGAAAAGCCTACAGAGCATCGACTTTGTGAGTGTGGCACTGAGCTTTTTTTACTACTTTCTCGGAGGCTATTTATTGTATGGTTCCTTCTTTGCCGCGGTAGGCTCGGCGGTAGATAAAGAAAGTGATTCGCAGCAATTCATTTTACCGATTACCATTCCACTAATTGTCTCGCTTCTGGTGATTTTGCGTGCCTTGGATAATCCAGATGGAGCTATGGCCTTTTGGTTCTCTATGGTACCTCTAAGCTCCCCCTTGGTAATGATGGCACGCTTGCCCTTTGGTGTAGAATGGTGGGAGCTTCTACTCTCCATGTTCCTCTTGGCGATTAGCTTCTTGGGAGGAGTTTGGCTGGCTGCTAAGATCTATCGTGTAGGAATCCTTATGTATGGCAAAAAGCCTACCTTCACGGAAATCTTTCGTTGGATTCGCTATAAGCATTAATGGAAAAAGTTAAATCCTTTTTTGAATTAGAATTGCTCAGTGTGGGCGATTGGGAGCTTAGGATCATCAATATCTTTTGGGTCCTCCTAATCATACTTATTTCCTTCATCTTTAGGTGGTTATTTAAGAAATACCTCCAAAGACTGGAAAAGCATGGTAAGCTAGATCCGGGGAAGTCTTACGCTATCAACTCGGTAGGTTCCTATATAATTGCCATTATCGCCATCATTTCCGTCATCGATTCCTTAGGATTCCAAGTAACGGTTTTACTCGCCTCTTCCACCGCTCTATTGGTTGGTTTAGGTCTGGGCTTACAAGATCTTTTTAAAGATATGGTGGCGGGCTTTATCATCCTTTTTGAGCGCACCGTTACGGCCGGCGATATTGTAGAAATAGCTGGCATTGTGGGTGAGGTAAAAGAAGTGGGCATACGCACCACCATGTTGCTTACCCGCGAGGAGATCGTTTTGATCGTACCAAACTCCAAATTAACCGCCGATAATGTGGTCAACTGGAGTCAGAACAACCGAGTAACCCGCTTTAAGGTGCAGGTAGGCGTAGCTTATGGTAGTGATACGGAATTAGTAAAAAACATTTTACTCGAAGTAGCGGAAGAAAATAAGGATGTTCTTAAATCGCCACACCCCATCGTTTTCTTCGATGATTTTGGCGACAGCTCCTTAAACTTTTCTCTCTTCTTTTTCTCTCGCAATTTGTTTCGGATCGAAAAGACCAAGAGTGAGCTTCGTTTCGCCATTGATAAGAAATTTAGAGAAAACAAGGTAACCATACCATTCCCTCAGCGCGACCTTTGGTTTCGCAATTCCCCCAAGTCCGATTAAGATGAAAATCGCTATTATCGACTGTGGCACTAATACCTTTAATTTATTAGTGCGCGAACAGGAAAGTCAGCTATTGATCCATAATTCCAAGATCGCGGTTCGCTTGGCCGAAGGAGCCGACCTAGACGATTTCGCCATTGGCGAAGCGGCCATCGAGCGGGCGCTTCAGGCCTTGAGCCAACACAAGCAAACCGCACAAGAACTGGGCGTAGATCATATCTATGCAGTAGCCACCGCAGCCGCGCGCAGTGCAAAGAATGGGAAGGATCTGGTAGAACGGGTGGCAAAGGAACTCGAGCTTAAGATCAATGTGATCGATGGCGATACCGAGGCAAAATTAATTTACGAAGGAGTACGTCAAGGAATCGACTTCAAAGAAGTGCCCACCTTGGTCATGGATATTGGCGGCGGTAGTACCGAGTTTATCCTCTTACGGGATAAGGAACCAGTCTGGCAAAAGTCCTATCCTTTAGGTAGCAGCGTTATGATGAACCGCTTCCGCCCCAGCGACCCCATTCATCCCGAAGAGATCGAGGCAATTGATAATTACCTGGAGGAAAGCTTAAGTGAACTAAAAAAGGCTTGCGCCGATAATTACCCACGTGTATTGATCGGTAGCAGTGGAAGTTTTGACACCTTGGCGCAAATGTGCGTGGAGAACTACCGCACTTCACGGCTGGATGAGGATGATACCAATTACACCTTCTCCATGCATGAATACATGCAAATTGCCGACCGCATGATGAAAGGTACCTTTGAGGAAAGACTGAACACCCCCGGGATGATCCCAATGCGAGCCGACATGATCGTGATGGCTTGCCTTGAAATCAACTTTATTATCAAACGATTTGGTATTCGTCTCCT
>CBFHJH010000002.1:77611-80561 GCA_965656185.1 Croceimicrobium sp. | reverse complement strand
TTTGGTGCTTTGTGATATTAAAATGCCTGGAATGGATGGCATTGAAGTCTTGGAAAAAATTAAGGCGAGCTATCCAGATACGGCCGTGGTCATGATCTCCGGACACGGTGATCTCGAAACAGCGGTAGACAGTATGCGTAAAGGGGCTTACGATTACATTTCAAAACCACCCGATTTAAATCGACTTCTAAATACGGTTCGCCACGCTCTCGATCGCAACAATTTGGTCAAGGAAAATAAGGTCCTGAAAAAGAAGATCTCTAAAAACTACCAAATGATCGGGGAATCCAAAGCCCTGGAAGAGATCAAAGAAATGATCGAAAAGGTAGCCCCTACCGACGCTCGGGTATTAATAACTGGACCAAATGGTACCGGTAAAGAATTAGTTGCGCATTGGATCCATCAGAAATCTGAAAGGTCGAAAGAGCCCATGGTAGAAGTAAACTGTGCGGCTATCCCTTCAGAATTGATAGAAAGCGAACTCTTCGGTCATAAGAAAGGGGCCTTTACCTCTGCCGTAAAAGATCGAGCGGGGAAATTTGAACAAGCGAATAAAGGAACCCTCTTTTTAGATGAAATCGGGGATATGAGCTTACCGGCCCAAGCTAAGGTTTTACGGGCCCTTCAAGAAGGAAAGGTAAGTCCGGTAGGCAGCGATAAGGAAATTAAAGTGAATGTTCGAGTTTTAGCTGCTACCAATAAGGACCTTAAAGAGGAAATCGCCGCAGGCCGTTTTCGTGAAGATCTCTACCATCGCCTTAGTGTGATCTTGATCAAAGTCCCAGCCCTAAACGAACGTAAGGAAGACATTCCTGTTCTCTGTGAGCATTTTGCTAAAAAGATCGCCCAAGAACAGGGCGTTGCTGTAAAGGCCTTTGATGCAAAAGCCTTGAGTGAACTGCAAAAAATCGATTGGACCGGAAATATTCGCGAACTCCGCAATGTGGTAGAACGCCTTATAATCTTAGGCGGACAAAGCATTAGCTTGGAGGATGTAAAGAAATTCGCCAGCAAATAATGATCTAATTAACTGACAATTAGATTTTTTACTACATTAGAACAGACTAAGTACTATGGAACTGCCACATTTTTTAATAGCAGACAATACTGACCAGCCGGACAGCCTTTACATCGTTCATACCCAATATCCCCGTTTTGTGTGGGATATTCAGAATGATGACCTAGAGTGGTTCGATGAGTTGGAAGGTGAAGAAGATGAATTGGTCAATGAAGTAGCTAATCTTATGGAAACAGCCGAAGCTTTTTATGAGCGTGAAATGCAAAGGCATGAAGCGGAAGTTTCTTAAAAGCTATCAATGGTACAATTCTTAGGAACTTGGTGAATTCTTTCGCTGAGAAGCTTGAGCATTATCTACTTTTGCCGAAAAGCAAGTTCTGAAATTACAAGAACATTATCGTAAAAACTTCAGTTTAGCCTGGCCAGTCATCCTTGGCCAAGTTGGTCATGTTGCCGTGGGACTTGCCGATAGCATAATGGTAGGCGCTCTGGGAACTATTCCATTAGCGGCCGGTGCCTTTGCTAATTCAGTCTTTGTGGTTCCCATGGTTTTCGGCATAGGTTTAGCCTACGGTCTTACCACTCCAGTGGCTAATGCCGATGGTGAAGGCAGACCTGAGAAAGCGCGTAGTTATTTAAAGCACGCTATTTACCTCAACGGTGCCATTGCCATTTTGCTATTCTTAGCGCTCTTGCTGCTGGAGAACTTTATGCACCTCATGGGACAGGAAGCAGCAGTACTTGAGGCTGCTTCGGGCTATTTTAAAATTATTTCCTTTAGTATTATTCCCCTACTGAGCTTCTTAACCTTTAAACAGTTTGCCGAAGGGCTTAGCGACACCAAAGCAGCCATGCTCATTTCAGTTGGCGCCAATTTGCTCAATATCGGGCTCAATTACCTGCTTATTTATGGCCATTACGGCTTCCCCGCTTTAGGTTTAGAAGGAGCTGGTATTGCCACTTTAAGTGCCCGCATTTTGATGGCTATTGCCATGATCTATTATACCATGCGGAAACCGGCCTTTAAGGTTTTTACCCAGGGTATAGAATGGTTAAAGACCCAAAAGAAACATTTCAAAACTCTCTTAGACATTGGCGTACCCTCTGGCTTACAATTCATATTTGAAGTTTCCGCTTTTGCCTTAGCGGCTGTTATGGCAGGCTGGATCGATGCCGAATCGCTGGCCGCCCATCAAATCGCCATATCATTGGCCTCAGTAAGTTATATGGCCGCTTCTGGTTTTGGTGCCGCCGCTAATGTTCGGGTAAGTAATCAATTGGGCGCAGGTAATATTAAAGCAATGCGACAAGCCGCCTATACCAACGTTGTCTTGGTCTTGATCATGATGCTCAGCGCTGGAATGATCTATTTCTTCGGTCGTCATTACTTTCCTAGTTTCTACAGTGATGATCCGCAAGTGCTTGCGGTTGCCGCGCAATTATTGATCGTGGCCGTGGCCTTTCAATTGTTCGACGGCACCCAAGTGGTAGCTCTTAGTGCCTTAAGAGGTATTTCGGAAACTAGGGTCCCCACCTTAATTGTGCTATTCGCTTATTGGGTAGCCGGCTTGGGCACCTCCTATTACCTTGGTTTTAAATTGAAGTACGGAGTATTAGGCATCTGGTATGGCTTGGCTACCGGCTTAATTATTGCCTCGGTTCTCTTAATTTGGCGCTTTGAGCACAAGTCTAAAAAGAAACTTTCCCTATACCATGGATGAAATTCGGAAACCTAAGTGGATCATCAGCTTAATCGTGATCCTTCTGATCGCCCCTATTAGCCTCGACCTAGCCATGGTTCCCATCACCTTGCAAACTTTAGTACTTTTCATTGCCTTTAGTCTGTTCTCCCCTAAAGCCAGTCTGAGCTTAGGGCTAGCTTACCTCCTTTTAGGAGCCATAGGCTTACCAGTTTTTGGCTCCTACACTTCA
>CBFHJH010000002.1:75944-77512 GCA_965656185.1 Croceimicrobium sp. | reverse complement strand
AGTTGGGAAGCGCAGCGTAATGACTTTAATTTCTTTCAAGCCATGCTCGCCTTTTTGAAAGCACATGGCCTAGTGCTCATTCCTGGCTTTTTAGTACTTTATCTACAACTAGAGGGAGTTGACCTCTGGGCTACGGCCGTAAGATTAATTCCTGGCCTTCTTCTAAAAAGTATCCTTGGCGGTTTAATTGCCTCGGCTTTGAGGAAAAAACTCTCAGAAACCACCGCCATTTCTTAGCTTTACGCTGAGCATGCGTATACTCTTCAGCACCAGATCCAATTATGAAAGTCAGCCGGGAGGCGACACTCTCCACCTCTTGCAAACGGCCAAAGCTTTGCGATCCTTGGGTCATGAAGTAAACATTTGGGAAGGGGAAAAGATAGATTTTAAGCAGTACCAAGTACTACATCATTTCAACCTCGGCCGACCAGCTCCAGCGCTTCAATTAGTGGCTAGTGGATTACCATTGGTAATTTCCAGTATTTACGTGGATTACAGCGCGGCCGATTCCGAGGCTTCCTCCCTTCGAAGATTTCTCCAACAAGGATTGGGAAGCGAAGCCATGGAGTATGTAAAACTATTAGGAAGAGCGCTGCAAGGCCGTGAGAAATGGCCGCCACTAGAATATCTTTTAAATGGCCAGAGAGCCAGTGTATTGAAAGTAGTCCAAAAAGCAGAATGCCTACTAACGGCCACCGAAGCAGAAGCGCAATTAATCCAAAAGTCCTATCCGCACTTTACCAAAACTCATAGCCTAAAACTTGGGATAGAACACCTTAAAATACAGGAGTCTACAGAACGACATGGACTACTATCAATTGCCCGCTTTGAACCGATCAAAAATCAATTGAACCTGGTCAAAGCATTGACGGGAGCCAATTGGCCCAGCAAAATGGTAGGAGAAGCGGCACCAGCTCACCAAGACTATCGTAAGACCTGCGAAGACCAGGCCGAGGCAAATATCAGCTTTGAAGGTCGGGCGACCCGAGAGCAGTGTGCCCAATATTATGCTCAAGCCAAGGTACATGTCTTGGCCAGTCATTATGAAAGTACGGGTCTCGTTAGCTTGGAAGCATTAGCCAGTGGCTGCCAGATCGTGGTGAGTGATCACCCTATTCAGAGGGAACTATTTGGTGATCGTGCCCATTATTGCGATCCGATGGACCCCATATCCATTCGCGCTGCCATCGAAGCCGCATTTCAAGATCAGCGTGAACATCGAAAGTGGGTATTGGAAAATTTTAGCTGGGCAAAAGCCGCTCAAAAACTAGAGTCAATTTATCAAGATATAGTACCTTCCTAAGATGAAAATCGGCATCCTGGGCACAAGGGGAATTCCTAACAATTACGGCGGCTTCGAAGAGTGCGCCCAACACTTGGGAGTGCATTTGGTAAGCATGGGGCATCAGGTTTGGGTCTATAATTCGCATCGACATCCTTACAATCAGAAAAACTATCTCGGGGTAGAGATCATTCATAAATACGACCCGGAGCATCGTATTGGTACCGCCGGTCAATTCATCTATGATCTCAACTGCATGATCGACTCCCGCCAGCGTAATTTTGAT
>CBFHJH010000002.1:21317-75847 GCA_965656185.1 Croceimicrobium sp. | reverse complement strand
CGGAGCATCGTATTGGTACCGCCGGTCAATTCATCTATGATCTCAACTGCATGATCGACTCCCGCCAGCGTAATTTTGATGTGATTTTAATGCTGGGCTACACGAGCTCGAGCCTCTGGCAAAGCCTTTTACCAAAATCGTCGGTGCTTATCAGCAATATGGACGGCTTGGAATGGAAGCGCAGCAAATACAGCGCTCGGGTCCAAAAATTTCTACGCTATGCCGAGAAATGGGCGGCCATAGGTAGTGATGTTTTGGTAGCCGATTCACTTAAAATTCGAGAGTATTTAAATAGCAAGTACCCTACCGACAGTGTGCATATCGCCTATGGCGCAGAGCTAATGTATAAACCAGATCCGGAAGTACTGAGCACCTATAATTTACAGAAAGACCAATACCACCTTTTGATCGCCCGCCTGGAGCCTGAAAACAATATCGCAACGATCCTAGAAGGTGTCCTTAAAAGCGAAAACCAGTACCCCTTTCTAGTAATTGGCAATCATGAAACCGCCTACGGCACCTGGTTAAAAGAAAAGTACAAAGACAGCAGAATTCGTTTCTTACAAGGCATTTACGATAAAGACAAACTCAACAACCTTCGCCACCATGCACGCCTCTACTTTCATGGACACAGCGTGGGTGGAACTAACCCCAGTCTTTTGGAAGCCATGGCCAGTAAGGTTTTTATAGTTGCCCATAATAATGGTTTTAACCGTGAGGTACTGGGTGAAGATGCTGCCTATTTTGTAGACGCTAGCGACCTCAGCAATCACCTCGACCATTGGGAAAAAACCGCCAAGGCCAGGGAGCAAATTGCCAACAACACCCGGAAGGTGCGCGAAAAATATCAGTGGAAACTTATCGCCGAAGAATATGAGGTAACCTTCCAGCAAGCTTTGATCCGAAAACGAAAGTGAATAACAACGCCCCAAAACAAGCTCAGAAAGTAGCTTGGAAAAGCCTTCTAAGCAATTTAACACTCGCTTTGATAAAAGGTATTAGTGGGATTTTGGGCAACAGCTTTGCTTTAATTGCAGATGCTATTGAGAGTCTTACGGACGTTTTAGCCTCCTTGGCTTTAATTTTAGGATTGCGCTACGCTGCAAAGCCACCCGATAAAAATCACCCCTATGGTCATGGAAAAGCAGAACCATTGGTTACTTTCTTAGTCAGTTTTTTCCTGATCATTTCCGGTACTCTCATTATTGTCCAGGCGATTTATAACCTGAATCTAGATGATCAAAAAGTGCCAGAAACCTTTACTATTTACGTCTTAGGCATGATCATTTTAATTAAAGAGATTGCCTATCGATATTTTAAAAAGCAGAGTAAGCTCCTAAAGAGCACCGCTTTAAAAGCTGAGGCTTGGCATCATCGCTCAGACGCCATGAGTTCTGCCGTGGCCTTTATTGGCATCGGTATTAGCCTTGGTCTGGGACCGAGGTTTGCTATGGCCGATGAACTGGCAGCGATCGCAGCTAGTTTCATGATATTTTACAATGCCTTTTTAATATTTCGGCCGGCCCTTGGAGAAGTTATGGATGAGCAACAGTATCCTGATATGGATCGACTAATCCGTAAAACATCATCAGAAATACCACAGGTTAAGAAAGTAGAAAAATGCCATATTCGTAAATTCGGTTTTGGCTTTCATCTTGATCTTCATATCCAGGTTTCCGCCAAGCTCAGTGTATACGAAGGTCACGAGATAGCCCATCAAGTAAAAAACCACCTGCGAATTAAGTTTAAGGAGGTTTTGGATGTACATATTCACATTGAACCTTTTAATGAACATGATTGATCTGGACCTATTAAGACAACACTTCCCCATGGTGGGGAATGATTTGCTTATTGACATTCAAGCAAATAGCTCATTGTCGGAAGTTCCGGCTCGCCAAGAAATCCTAAGGGAAGGACAATATGTAAAACAGATCCCAGTAGTCTTGAAAGGTTTGGTAAAAGTATTTGCCACCTTTGATGAAAGAGAACTCCTCCTGTACTATATAAGACCACAGGAGAGTTGTGCAATGTCTTTTTCTGCCGGACTTGAGAACCTGCCAAGTAAAATAAGGGCTATTACCGAAGAAGATAGTCAGTTATTGCTTCTGCCATCTGATAAACTCAGGAGATGGACCAGTACCAATGGCGATTTCAATCAAATATTTTTCCGACAATACAACCAGCGCTACAGCGAATTACTAGATACTATAGAATCCTTGCTCTTTGGTAAAATGGACCATAGGCTCCTTAGCTTCCTCCAAGAGCGTAGTAAGCTAAGTCATGATAAGGCCTTAAAACTTTCGCATCGGGAGATCGCCCTCGAACTTGGAACGGCTAGAGAAGTGATAAGCCGAGTAATTAAAAAGCTGGAGAATGAAGGACAACTCAGTCAAACCAAGGAGGGTATTTTCCTGCGCTAGTAACTGAAGTTACTGCAACATTGTATCTGGGCAATTACTTTAGCTGTATAAAAACCAACAAATTGCAAAAGCCATGAAAAAAAACATGAGTAATGCGGATCGTTTTATCCGCACCCTGATTGCCATTGTAGTGGCCTATCTCTTTTATAGCGGGGTAATTGAAGGCACCCTAGGGATTATTCTAGTAATCTTGGCTGGAATCTTTCTGCTAACAAGCCTTATCAGCTTTTGCCCGCTCTATACCCTTTTCGGGATAAGCACTTGCAAAACACAATAATCGAAGCCGGCCCAGCGCCGGCTTTTTTTAACCTTTTCCCAAACTGCCTAAGGTGCGGAGCAAGATGGATAGATCGAGCAATAAACTCCAGTTCTCGAGATAATAAACATCGGCTTGCACGCGCTCTTCCATGCTCTTTAGATCATGTTCTCCTTTTAATCCCTGGACCTGCGCCAAACCTGTTAAACCGGGCTTCACAAAATGGCGTAATAAATAGCGGTCTACCAAATTTTTATATTGATCAGTATGCGCTAACATATGAGGCCTTGGCCCCACTAAAGACATATCCCCCATAAAAACTTGGATCAATTGGGGTAATTCATCCAAATGCCATTTTCTAATAAAATGGCCAAACTTGGTTATGCGCAGATCATCGCTCGTAGCCATTTTCTCGTCGGCTTCTGCATTTATGCGCATGCTGCGAAACTTGTAAATGAAAAACACTTCTTGGCGATATCCACTGCGCTTCTGTTTAAAAAACAAAGGCCCTTTACTACTTAATTTCACGCCTATGGCCACCCATGGTAATAAGGTCGGATAGAGCACTAAGATTAGGACTAAGGAACCAATAATATCGCTTAATCGCTTTAAAACCCGGTTATGCCACAACTGCAGCGGTTCGGTGCGGAAACTGAGCACGGGAAGTTCGTCGTAAAAATCGATCTGGACACTTTTCATCGGCCCTAATCCTAAGTCGGGAATTGCCCGGAAACGCAGCAAGTTCTTTTCGGCCAATCGATACAAAGTGCGGAAGTGATCATCCTCAGGGGATAGGGCTACAAAAAGCTCTTCGGCTTCAGTTTGAGCTAGATTGGCATTTAAAAAGGCCTCATCCACATCTCCTTCTTGAGAAAGCTCCAATTCCCTTTCGATCGCTAAGCCTAATTCGGGATTGCGATCCACCAAGCGCTTAAAAGCAGCATAGGATTTACCGCGGCCCACCAGCAGCACCGAACGCAATGGATTTTTTCTTCGGCGAAAGCCGCGTAAAAAACGAAGGTAGAAGAAGTGCCAAGGTAAGATGCTAAGGAAGGCGGCCAGATAAAAATATAAGAAGAACAAACGCGAGTATTGCGCTCCTTTTTGCAAGCTCACAAGCAACAACAGCAATACGAATAGGTGACCGATAAAAACATTAAAGATCTTGCTCACCGATTGCCGAGGCTCCAGTTTTAAGCCATTATTGTAGGTCTTGAACAACAATGAAAGCACCAGCCACAGTAGATTAATGATAAACCAAAGCTGGATGTAATAGTCGTAATACTCGGTGCCAGTAAAGGGTAAATCGCGGAATCGCCAAGCCGCCGCCCCAATAAAGGAGAGGTTTAAAAGCACCAGGTCTCCGAGGAGAACCAGAAACTGAGACAATCTGGAATGGTAGGCCGGCATATTTATTCTTCAAAAGTACGTGCTGCCTTTCGCTTTTGAAAGTCGGTCCACGAATCTCGTTTGCTGTAATAATATTCTTCCCATAATTGTGGCTGTCGCTCTTTGACAGTCTGCAATCCCTCGCGCGCCACCCGCACTAACTTCCAGTTGCTGTTAAAAAAAGCCGGCCACAATTGCTCTAAATAATCGGAATCCGGATCTTGAACGAAGGCTAGAAATTGCAAGGCATTGATGCGCGTATTGAAATCGAAAGAAATGGAAGCGTAGTCCAACAACAGCCGGTAAGCCGCCGTATCCTGAAATAAATAGAGTCGGTAAAAGAGCGATTCTAAGTAGAGAAATTTACCGGGTATCCCTGGCTCTACGCGATAAATGCTGTCATACAACCACCGATTGGCCTCCACATTGCGAGGGTCTAAGCTTAATTGCATGGCGTACTTCCGCAATTGATAAGTGCCCCCGCTGCGCAGCTTGGCCAGGATCGATGCCGCCGGTTTTAATTTCTGTTCTAGCGCTATTTCCAATAATCGTTTTTGCAATTTCAAGTCTGGCCGCGCCAAAAGTTCGTTGAGTAGGGTTTCTTTGCGCCAATCGGGTAATGCCTGACTGGCATATATTTCAAAAGCCTTGGTTCTTAGACCGTAATGCAAACTATCATTCTCGGCAATGGACCGTGACCAAGCCAAGATCCTCGGGGGCGACTGGCCCACCAAATTGCTTAAAGCGAAATAGCGCGCGCTAAAACTTTCGGCATGCTCGTACTGAAAATACCAATCATCAGCCACCTTCTTCTCCTCCACCGTGATCAATAGTTCGCGGTAATTGGCAAAGAAAAAATGGGCTTCGGCCGACTGTAGTTTTATTTTATGGCGGCCTTCTTTTAGTTGCAGCTTTCGCTGAATGCGATTACCATTATACTCTTCGACCAAGATCAAGGGCTGTACTAATTCACCCATCAACTCCAGTTCTACTAGGTCCGATTCTGCCTCACGCTGAATTTGCAAGCTCGGTTCCCGGTCGGCATAAAGCCAAGTATCAAAAAAACCTTGGATATCCGCTTTACTCTTTGTTTCGAATAAAGCTATAAGGTCCTCATTGCGCACTACTTTATAGGCGTATCGCTGGAGGTATTGGGCAATTACTGCACGGTAAATGGAGTCGCCTGCATAATTTCGTAGCATGTAGAGCAACCAGGCTCCTTTTTGATAAAATCGCGCCGAGCCGGCCTGGGCATGCGCCAATGGCAAGGGATTTTGCGCGCTCGCCAGTTCTACCATCTCCCTCGCCTTTTCCAATTCCCATGCAAAGTGATCGGCTCCGTAGATCTGTTGCTCGCTCAACCACTGGTAATAAGTTGCAAAGCCCTCATGCAACCAATGATGCTTAGAGCCAGCAGCGGTTACCAAATTTCCAAACCATTGATGGGCGTATTCATGGGCATCTACATAGGTGTAATTCTGGTCTCGAAAAGCGAGCGAATCCACTAAAAAGAAATCACCAAAAATAGTGGCGGCGGTATTTTCCATGGCCCCATGGCGAAAGTCTTGCACCGGAGCTTGCTTATAGTTTTGCCACGGATAAGGATGGGCAATTTCTGCCTGTAAAAAAGCGGCGATATCAGCATGCCGATAATAATACCATGAAGCATCTTCTCTTCTTTCGGGATAGTGGTATAAAAAATGCTGCTTGCCGGCGATCCTTTGCTCCTCAACCTCGTAGCGATCTAGAGTCAAAGCGATCAAATAGGAACTCATGGGCTTATCCATACTATAATACCAATGCTTTTCAGATCCTCGCACCGTGGTCGAATCTAATTTACCATTGCTCATTGCCGTGTAAGATGAATCAAAGATCCATACGGCCGAAAATAGGATCTTATCGCCTTGATTATCATTATGCGGAATCCAATGACGATGATCGATTCCTTGCCCCTGCGTCCATATCTGCCTTCTCGAACGCCTACTTTCATCTTGCCAACCAATAAAATAAAGGCCTTTGCGAGGCTTGGCTTTATATCGGATATAGAGCTCCAAACTGTCATAAGCTCTATTCAAAGCAATGAAAATAGCAGTATCGTTCTGATTAAAAGCGGCCTCTTTTCCATCCAAGCGGAGATCTTTTACTTCGATCCGCACCGCATTCAATACCAAGGTATCACAAGCACCCAGCTCCTGTACCTTTTGCCAAGTTTCACCTTCTATGGTCTCTGCAATGGTATCGAAGCGCATTTTCAGATGCAGGCTTTGCCAATCCTGAGCGCTAGCACCAAGTACTGCTAGCTGTAAAGAAAGCAGCAAAATCCATTTATTGATAGGCATGAGCTGAAATTAGCTGGGAAATTAAAAAGCTCTGCTCAAATTATGGGATAAAACAAAAAAAAAGACCGGTTGCAAAGCACCGGTCTCAAGGGTTCTGTAAGGATATTATTATAGTCTTTTGCGGGTAAGCTTCACTTCGCGAGCACTTCCTTCCGCTTCGAGCTGATTCAAATAAAGTTGTAACTCGATTTGCGACATTCCGCTAATATCGCGCTTGGCCGCCTGCGCATTAATGATGTACACCTTGAAGAATTGGGTGACATCTGGAGCAGTGGTTTGTAAGTCATCGTCTTTTACGATAAAGCCCACATAACCTACGCCATAATACATGCTAAATTCACGGGTATAGCCATTAAAATTTATGGTATTAGGCAGAGTATAAGTAGTGCCATTATCTACCTGATACCCCAAAACCACACCATTGTCATAAGTAAACTGATCTATCTCTGGCGCATTGTATTCCACATAGAATTGGAAGTCGGGATCACCGGGATTATTGAAGGGCAACCAGTCCTGACTAAAAGCGGTGGCATCGATAATGCGGTACTCCAATCCTGGTCCAGGAGGACCTGCTGGTCCGGGAGGTCCCGGAACATTACTTTCGTATGAGCAAGAGGCGAGGCTTAATCCTAATAAGAGGGCAAATAGCTTTTTCATGGTAAAATTGTTTTCGGTTTAAAACTAATCGAAAAACCATGCCAAAAAACAATTTTAGGGCAATTAAGAGATGCGCCCCCAGTCTACCTTGCCCGACTTTCTTTTATTAAACTCCGCAATAACACCCTGATGATCAGATCGCTCTAGACTTGGATCAACCTTTAACAATTCGCTTAATGCTCGCCTTGAAAGTTCAACGATTGGGCCGTCTTTACTGAGATCGGCTAGACGTAAATTTAAGTTTCCGCTTTGTTGAGTACCCATTAGATCACCCGGGCCCCGTAACTTGAGGTCAACGTCGGCTATTTCAAAACCATCCTGACTGCGAACCATGGTTTCAATGCGGATCTTAGCTTCACGACTCAATTTATGACTGGTCATTAAAATGCAGTAAGATTTCTCAGCGCCTCGCCCTACTCGGCCTCGTAATTGGTGCAACTGGCTAAGGCCAAATCGCTCGGCCGACTCAATTACCATAACCGATGCATTGGGGACGTTCACCCCTACTTCAATTACCGTAGTTGCTACCATGATCTGAGTTTTCCCTTGCGCAAAGCGCTGCATTTCAAAGTCTTTATCCTCCGGTTTCATTTTACCGTGCACCACGCTTACTTGATAATTAGGTCGCGGAAAAGCTCTACAAATGCTTTCATAGCCATCCATGAGATCCTTGTAATCCAATTTTTCCGACTCTTCGATCAGCGGGTAAACGATGTATACTTGTCGGCCTTTAGCAATTTCCTTCTCCAAAAAGCCAAAGAGGGCATTACGATCCTTATCGTAGGCATGGCGTGTGCTAATCGGTTTACGCCCCGGAGGTAATTCATCGATCACCGAAAGGTCCAAATTGCCATAAACACTCATAGCCAAGGTGCGTGGAATCGGTGTAGCGGTCATTACTAAAATGTGGGGCGGTAAACTATTTTTCTTCCAAAGTTTTGCCCGCTGGGCCACTCCAAAGCGGTGTTGCTCATCCACCACTGCCATTCCCAGATTCTTATATTTCACCTTGTCTTCTAGTAAGGCATGGGTACCTATTAAAATGTGCAGGTCTCCAGATTCGAGCTCCTGATGAATCAATTTACGATCGGGACTTTTCACCGAGCCGGTAAGCAGACTAACCTTTAGCGGGAGATCGGCCACCAATTCTGAAATGCCGTTAAAATGTTGTTGGGCCAAGATCTCGGTAGGTGCCATAAGACAAGCCTGAAAGCCATTATCGATTGCGATAAGCATGGCCATTAAGGCTACCATGGTCTTTCCCGACCCCACGTCGCCTTGCAATAAACGGTTCATATGCTTCCCGTAGCGCAGATCTTGCCTTATCTCCTTTAATACCCTTTTTTGGGCTGCAGTGAGTTCAAAGGGTAATACCTCCTGATAAAAACGATTGAACTGCTCACCCACACTTTCAAAGGCAAAACTCTGCAGATCCTTCTGATGACGGCGCTTTTGCGCAGCCATTTCCATCTGAAAGAAAAAGAGTTCTTCAAATTTCAGCCTACGTCGGGCGGCTTCCGCTTCCTCGAGCTTCGCCGGAAAATGCACCTTCATCAAAGCCTCTTCCCGCAACATTAGTCCGAATCGCACCCTGAAATAATCGGGAAAAAAATCTGGTAGAAGACCCTGTAATTGAGGCAATAATGCGCGAGTCAGTTTCGCGAAACCCTTATTATGAAGGCCTTTTTGATTTAGCTTTTCAGTACTGGGATACAAGGGTTGTAAGCCTTTCAAAGGGCTTTTCTTGAATTCGCTTAAAAGCTCCAATTCGGGATGCGCAAAAGACCAAGCTCCTAAATACTGGCTCGGTTTACCATAGAGCACATAATCTTGGTTTAGTTTTAAGCTTTTTGCGATCCATTTCGCTCCTTTAAACCAAACCAGTTCTACTTGACTTTTCCCATCCGAAAAAGTAGCCTTAAGCCTTTTGGTTCGCCCTTTTCCTTGCTCCTCACTCAAATGAGTTATCTGTCCAATAATCTGAACCTCAGTACTCTGACCCGCGATTTCATCGATTCTATAAAAACGACTTCGATCTACGTAACGGTAAGGGTAAAATTGCAAAAGATCCGCATAGCGGAAAATTCCCAACTCCTTTTTAAGTAGGTCTGCCTTGGCGGGTCCCACCCCTTTTAAATACTCTATTGCTGTGCTGAGCGCCGACATCTGCACAAATATAATAGCCTTTTACTCGATTAAACACCCCACCAAATAAGAAGATGCCTCGTTTGATTTCTGGAATATAATTCCCCGTCAAATCTTTTATCTTAGCTGACAATATGCTTCGAATTCTATTCTTTACGCTACTTAGTTTTGGTGTATCGGCTCAGTCTTTGCAGCTCGCTTGGTTTAACCAAATGGACAATATGCACGTTGCCGACGCAAAGCTAGACCCGAGCGGCAATGTAATTTTGGCCGGAACATTCTCAGGTACGGTAGATTTCGACTTTGGTCCTAACAAAGATGAGCATACTGCAAACGGACTATACGACGCCTTCGTGGCCAAATACGATGCTTACGGCAACTTTAAGTGGGTAGCCACGGTAGGCAATCAAAACCCGGAAGAGGTTAGCGCTATCGACATCGATCCTAATGGTAATATTTACGCTACAGGCGAATTTACCGGCACCCAAGATTTTGATCCAGGCCCCGGTACTTATGGATTAACGGTTTACGGCTACGTAGATGTTTTCGTTTGGGTCTTAAAGCCCGATGGGACTATACTCAGGGCCCATGCCATCGGAGGACGCTCCTATGAAAGTCCACTAAGTATTTCGGTCCAAAAGGATGGCTACGTCGCCTTGGGGGGGTTCTTTTGGGGAAACCCAGATATGGATCATGATCCCAATGTGGTGAAACAAGTCTTTTCTCAAGGTTTAACAGATGCCTTTGTCCTAAAAATGGCACCGAATGGTGGAGTTCAATGGGTAAGATCTTACGGCACGCCCGGTCACGAACGCATTCATAATGTGTATATCGACGACCAGCAAAGAGTTCATCTTACTGGCTACGCCGGCCCCAATACCGATTTCGATCCGCACCCGATCGGAGTTCGTCAAGCACCCGCAAATGGAGGTGGTTTCCTCTTAAAGCTCAAATCCAATGGCGATATCGACGAATTAAAAAGTTTACCGGTCGTACCTTCTCGGATGATCGCTAATACCAGTGGCTACTATATGAGTGGTAACTTTAGCGGAACCAAAGACTTCGATCTAGACAGCAGCCAAACCGCCAATCAACAGGCTGTGGGCAACCAGACCCCTTTGTACGCCTGGCATATCGATACCAACTTTCAATTCGAATACGTAAAAACTTGGCCGCGTGCTAATCTGTTCGACCACAGTCTTAATTTTGCGGGTGGCGCTCACGGCGGGATTGTGATCGCTGGCAATTTTAATGATACCATAGATTTAGACCCAAGCGCCTTTAGCGATATACGCTGGACCGAAGGAATGAACGATATGTTTGCGGTTCACCTCGACTCCAATGGAGCCTACACTTTTGGTAATGTTTGGGGCTCGGGCTTACACGACTTGGCGGCCTATGCCTTAATGAATAATGACGGGGAACTTTATTTCGGCGGAACCTTTCAAGCGCAAATGGACTTTGATCCGGCCCCCTCTATTTACGATTACGGCAATCCCTTAGGGGAGGAAGCCTTTATGCTTAAACTTACCTATTGCCAAGAGGTCGTGGGCCACGACACCGTGGAGGCTTGTAATGAGTACACCTGGATGAACCAACACACTTACAACGATAGTCATACTGGCGACCGCTACATCATTCAATCACCCCAAGGCTGCGATTCTATCGTTTATCTGCATCTCACCATTAATTTCCTTCCCACCGGACTCAATCAGCAAGATTCACTCTTTACTGCACATGCGCCCCAAGCTCTTTATCAGTGGTTCAATTGCGATAGTAATCAGATCATTCCCGGGGAGATAAATCGCAATTTCGTGGCCGATACCTTTGGCACCTATGCAGTAATCGTAAGTAATAGCAATTGCTTAGACACCAGCGATTGCTTCACTTGGAGTCCTAGTTCCAATGTGAGCTTACCAGAGCAAGAGTCACTCCAAGTTGAGCTTTATCCTAATCCTAGTGATGGCCAAGTGAAATTGCAAATGGACGATCGCATCGAAGAATTTGAATTAAAGGTCTTCGATCTAAGCGGACAGCTCCATTACCAGAAAAGCGGCCTTAATCAGGGGATTGAACAGTTAGACCTGCCACCACAAAAAGGGCTTTACATCATCCGCTTGAGCAGCCAAGATGAAGTCTGGAACTTCAAAGTGCAAAAGATCTAAAGCGCAAATTCGCAGCCAAGACTCAATTAGGCCACGCAAGCACTTATATTTGTGAGATCGATCCCAAGCTTTACATACGAATTGATGCCCGCGGCCATAGCTTTTGGCAGAGTATAAAGGAACTGGTGCAATACCGAGACCTGCTCTATACCCTTGCCCTGCGCGATTTTAAGGTACGCTATGCCCAAACCAAATTGGGTTATGCTTGGGCCATTGTACAAGCCCTCACCGCTTTGGCGGTTTTATACTTGGTATTTAATCGTGCCCTAAACAGTGACACTCAGGGCGTTTCTTTCCTCGCCTACAGCCTCAGCGGACTGCTTTTCTGGAATTTCTTTTCCTACAATCTTAGTCAAGGAGCAGGCGCCCTGATCCAGGCCCGCAATATGTTACAGAAGATCTATTTCCCAAGGCCGGCTTTGGTCCTATCCAAGGCTTTAGTGGCTGCAACCGATCTTCTCTTGGCCCTCATTATCTTTATTTTTTTCGCTTACGCGGAAGCGACTTTAAGCTTATGGACCATCGGCAGTTTTCTATTGGCCTTCGTACTGAGTTTCCTGGCGGCGCAAGGCATCGCATTTTGGCTTTCGGCTTTGAGCGTGCGCTACAGAGACCTCCAACAAGTCGTACCCTTCTTGGTCCAAATGCTATTTTTCTTGAGCCCAATTGCCTACAGCCCTGATCTTTGGGATCAAAGCCTTGGTAAGGATATAAGCCTCCTGCTGCAATTAAACCCCATGTATGGCATCCTAGAAATCTGGCGCGCTGGCGTATTCGGACTTGATTTAAATAGCCGCACCTTAGTGATCAGTAGCCTTTATTCCTTGTTTTTATTTAGTAGCGGCTGGCGCTACTTCAGTGCGGTAGAACGTAAAATGGCCGATCTTCTATGAGTGCGGTTATCAACATCCAAGGCCTTTCCAAACGCTATCATATTTCGGCTAAAGACGAGTTCTGGGCACTCCAAGACCTCAACCTGGAATTACAAGCTGGTGAAGTTCTGGGCTTGATCGGTCACAATGGTGCGGGAAAATCGACTTTACTTAAGATCCTATCTCGCATTACCGCTCCCAGTCAAGGAAAGATCGATGTGCACGGACGTATTGCTTCCCTCCTGGAAGTGGGCACGGGGTTTCACCCCGATCTAAGCGGACGAGATAACATCTATCTCAACGGTAGCATTCTGGGCATGAAAAGAAAGGAGATCAAAGCACGCTTCGATCAAATCGTAGAGTTTGCCGGGGTAGAGCGGTTTTTAGACATGCCCGTAAAGCGCTACAGCTCGGGTATGTATGTACGCTTAGCTTTTTCCGTAGCGGCTCATCTCGACTCCGATATATTGCTCATCGATGAAGTCTTAGCAGTGGGCGATGCCGATTTCCAAAAGAAATGCCTGCAACGCATGGAAGACATTAGTGGCGAACAAGCGCGTAGTATTATTTTTGTGAGTCATAATTTACACGCTATCCATAGTCTTTGCGACCGGGTGGCCCTTCTTTCCGGCGGACAATTAAAGGACCTTGGGGAACCGGCGAAGGTTATTCAGTCCTATCAGGATAATTTAAAGCAATTACAACGCGACCTGCCGGTAGCAGATCGAAAAGACCGAGCCGGTGATGGCAGGGCTAAGTTGCTCGATTGCAAGGTCTCTTCGGCGCAAGCCGAACAAAAAATGATCCTTAGTGGATCAAACCTTAAGCTGCAACTTCACATCGCCATTAATGATGAGCGAGCCAAAAAGCTAAGAGTGCAACTGCACCTCTTTAATGAAGCAGGTAATTACCTCAGCAGTCTCGAACATGAGGAGTCTATTGCCGGCCGAAATAGCATAGACTTGGAAGCCATTTTAAGCTCTATCCCTCTAATGGCGGGTGACTTTTTCTGGAATTGCCACGTTTTTTTAGACGGCGTGCGCGCCGATTTCCTTGGTCGCGCTCAGTATTTTCAAGTGCAGGAGGCCGAATTCAAGCCAAATGAATTGGCTAATATCCGCAAACAGCCAGGAATCTATTTAGAGCATAATTGGAGCAATATCTAGCCTCTTTCACGAACAATTTGGCTCTGTATTTGTATCCTCTATAACATTATCGATGTCATCGTTTATATCGATATGTTCACGGGATTCTTAGTAACTATGCCATCAGGAAATTCTTATACAACCAAATACTGTAATTATGAAACATCTATTTACTGCATTAGCCTTGGTTTTCACCTTTGCGCTTAGCGGACAAGCCAGTGTGGCTGAACGAGCGGCGGCGGCGGGCTGCCCCGTACACATGGGCAAAGCGCCAAGCGAAGATGAATCGGCCGCAAATGCCCCAAGAACAGGCGAGCCCCGCGATAACCAAGAGTGGTGGCCCAATCGACTCGATTTGGATATTCTTCGTCAGCACGGCAGTGAGTCTAACCCAATGGGTGCAGATTTCAGCTACGCCGAAGCCTTTAATAGCTTAGACTACTACGCTTTAAAAGAAGACGTACGAAAAACCTTAACCGAAAGTCAGGAATGGTGGCCAGCCGACTGGGGTCATTATGGTGGTTTATTCATCCGTATGGCTTGGCACTCGGCAGGCACCTATCGCACTGGCGATGGTCGTGGCGGCTCTCGCGAAGGTCAACAGCGTTTTGCGCCACTTAACAGCTGGCCCGACAATGCCAACTTAGATAAGGCCCGCCGCCTTTTATGGCCGGTAAAGAAAAAATATGGCGCTAAAATTTCTTGGGCCGATCTATTCGTGTTGGCCGGTAATGTAGCCTTAGAGGATATGGGCTTTGAAACAATTGGTTTTTCCGGTGGCCGCGCAGACGTTTGGGAGCCCAATGAAAGTGTATACTGGGGCCCTGAAGGCAAGATGCTCGAAAGCAAACGCTATACTGGAGATCGTGAACTCGAAAAACCTCTAGCGGCGGTTCAAATGGGCTTGATCTACGTGAACCCGGAAGGACCAGATGGCAATCCAGACCCTAAAGCTGCTGCCCACGATATCCGTGAGACTTTTGGTCGTATGGGTATGAACGATGAAGAAACAGTGGCCTTGATCGCCGGTGGACACACCTTGGGAAAAACCCACGGTAGAGCACCTACCTCCTACATGGGAGCCGAACCAGAAGCCGCTCCTATGGAAGAAATGGGCTTTGGATGGAAAAGCACTTATGGCAGTGGAAAAGGGGCCGATGCCACGACTTCCGGCTTAGAAGTGATATGGACCAGCACACCTACCGAATGGAATCACGGTTACCTAAAAGCATTATTTAATGAAGAGTGGGTATTGGAAAAGAGTCCAGGTGGCGCACATCAGTTTGTAGCCAAGGATCCAAAAGTATTGGTTCCCGATCCTTTTGATCCTGAGAAAAAGCACTCCCCTACCATGTTAGTAACTGACCTTTCCTTGGTAGAGGATCCTGCTTACCGCAAGATCTCGAAGCGCTTTATGGAGAACCCTGAGGAGTTCGATCTAGCTTTTGCTAAAGCTTGGTTTAAACTTACTCACCGCGATATGGGACCAAGCACTACCTATATGGGACCAGAGGTACCCAAAGAAGACTTCATCTGGCAAGATCCTATTCCTGCCGTAGATCATGAGCTTGTTGATGCCTCTGACATTAAAATGCTGAAAAAAGAAATTCTTGAATCCGGTTTAAATACCTCAGAATTAGTTTCTACCGCATGGGCCTCAGCTTCCACCTATCGTATCTCCGATCGCCGTGGTGGGGCTAATGGAGCACGTATCTGCTTAGAGCCAA
Source organism: Croceimicrobium sp. (assembly GCA_965656185.1). Lineage (GTDB taxonomy): Bacteria > Bacteroidota > Bacteroidia > Flavobacteriales > Schleiferiaceae > Croceimicrobium. The sequence continues at coordinate 60,732 of CBFHJH010000002.1, read as the reverse complement.
TGCGTAATTGGGAAGTAAATAACCCTGAGCAACTCGATAAGGTGTTGGCCAAGTACGAAGAAATTCAAGCTAACTTTAATGATGCCGCTGAAGGAAATAAAAAAGTTTCTATGGCCGATCTAATCGTACTAGGTGGCGCAGCAGCTATCGAAGAAGCGGCACAAAAAGCTGGCTACCCCGTAACGGTTCCTTTTGAACCGGGACGCATGGACGCCAGTCAAGAAATGACCGACGTAGAAGGCATGGCCGTTCTAGAACCCATTGCCGACGGATTCCGCAATTACACCAAGGGTCAATACACTTTGAGCACGGAAGAATTATTGGTAGACAAAGCGCAATTGTTAGATCTAAGTGCACCAGAAATGACCGTATTGGTTGGCGGTATGCGTGCCTTAGGAGCTAATTACGATGGTTCCGATCACGGAATCCTAACCGATCGCGCCGGTGCCCTCAGTAACGACTACTTCGTAAATCTTATGGACATGAGTACCAAATGGGAAGCCATGGACGATAGCAAAGAGGTATTCGTAGGTAAAGACCGTCAGTCTGGCGAGCAAAAGTGGACCGCTACCCGCGCCGATCTAATTTTCGGATCACATTCCGAACTGCGCGCCTTAGCAGAGGTTTACGCTTCCGACGACGCGAAACAAAAATTTGTAAATGACTTTGTTGCCGCTTGGAGCAAAGTAATGATGGCCGATCGATTCGACCTTAAATAAGAGCTGCAAAGCTCTACTCAGAAGCCGCTTTCCTCCCGAGGAAGCGGCTTTTTTCATTTGTAGCTTTAAAAAATCTCTATTTTAGAGCTTCAGTTCAAAGCTATGCGCCAAACCCTTTTTCTCCTTTTAAGCATATGGACCCTCACCTCCTGCTCCGATAGGCCGGCCTATCCTGAAAACGAACAACTGGATTGGATCGATATCGAAGCCGATCTTCAAAAGCTTCTTATTCAAGCCAAAGATTCGGAGGTGATCGAAATCCCAGCCGGGCATTACATTTTCCGCAAACCGCTCCTGCTCGACGGTAAAAAGCACCTCAGCCTTAAAGGTGCCGGCGCCCAAAATACAATTCTGTCCTTTGCTATTCAGGAGGAAGGCGCTGAAGGAATAAAAATTTCCAATTGCCAAGAAATAAACTTAAGTGATTTCACCATTGAGGATGCTAAAGGCGATAACATAAAAGCCACCGATTGCGATGGTATTCGGTTTAAACGCATAGTGTCACGCTGGACCGGCAAACCCAAAGAAGAAAATGGTGCCTATGCCTTCTATCCGGTACTTTGCAAAAGAGTAGTGCTCGAAAACTGCGTGGCCATCGGCGCTAGTGACGCAGGAATTTACGTGGGTCAATCCGATTCGGTGATCATCCATAATAATGAAGTGTATTATAACGTAGCGGGCATCGAATCGGAGAACTCTCGCTGGGTAGAAATTTCTGCCAATAGAGCGCATCACAATACTGGTGGCATCTTAGTTTTCGACCTTCCGGGCTTAACCCAAAGTGGCCACAGCACCAAAGTCTTCAAAAATGAGATCTGGGAAAACAATTACCGCAACTTCGCACCGGCTGGAAATGTAGTGGCTACTGTACCTCCCGGCACAGGCCTAATGCTATTGGCAACGCGAAAAGTTGACATACGCCAAAACATCATTAAGGATAACCGCACCCTGGCTTGCGCCATCGCTTCCTATAAAATGGTCGAAGCCTTGAGCGACGATGAAGGCACCGATCTAGCCGCCAATGTAGAATTGGCTCGAAAAGATCAGGATTACGACCCCTACCCGAGCGAGATTTCCTTAAGTCAAAACGATATCTCGAATTCGTATACCTTTCCCACCTTACGCAACGAGTTCGGCTGGTTATTCACCCTTAAAATGCCCTTCAATACTCCAGATATAGTTTGGGACGGCATCCGCAACCCTGCCGGGGACCTCAATCTTTGCATCGCCGAAGAAAAGGAGCCAACATTCGTAGACCTCGACGCCGCTAATGACTTCGAAAATCTCAGCCAAGCGCTCGATAATTACTTATGCACACCAGCTACCTGGGAGCTTAACCTCGAAAGCTTATGAGAAAGTTTCTCCTAATTTCAGCCCTGTTAGGACTAATTTTCGCCTGTCAGGAAACCAGTCCAAAAAGGCAAATAAAAAAAGTCCAACTGCAGACTACAGAAAGTTCCGACTATCCTCAAAAATTATCGGAATGGGAACTTTTTCAGCTTCCGCTGAGAGAATTACAGCCAAAGGCTGGGCTTATCCCTTATGATCTGGCCTCCCCCCTTTTCACCGATTACGCCTTAAAAAAACGCTTCCTCAAGATTCCCGCAGACTCCACGGTCAATTACCGGGAAGAGGAGGTTTTAGATTTTCCTATCGGCACGATCTTGATCAAGCACTTTTATTACAGTGCAGCGCAAATTGGCGAAGAACGTATTTTGGAAACCCGCCTGCTAGTGCATGAAAAAGAAGCATGGAAAGCGCTTTCCTATTTGTGGAATGAAGAACAAAGCGAGGCTACCCGTCAATTATCGGGAGCCAGCATCCCTATTGCTCTCCAACTAAATTCGGGTCAAGAGCATCGTTTCAATTATTCTGTTCCCAACGAAGTACAATGCAAGAGTTGCCACGAATACAATGGTGCTATTAGCCCGATCGGCCCCAAGGCCCATCAGCTAAATCATCCCTACAAGTATAAGGCCACTACCGCGAATCAGTTAGCCCATTGGCAGAAATTAGCTCTTCTAGCCAATTGGCCTGGGGAGGATAAGAGTCCTAAAATGGTGAATTATTCGGATACCTTGGCTTCGATCGATCAAAGGGCGCGCGCCTATCTCGATATTAATTGTGCGCACTGTCATCGCCGAGAAGGACCAGCTAAAAACTCGGGGCTTTACCTTAGATATCAAGAAAAAGACCCTTATCGCTTAGGACTATATAAAAGCCCGGTAGCCGCTGGACGTGGTTCGGGCGGTCGTAAATTCGCCCTCAAACCCGGTGATCCGGAAGGATCTATTCTATACCACCGCATGGCCTCCTTAGACCCAGGGGTAATGATGCCCGAATTGGGCCGAAAGCTGAATGATCAAGCAGGGCTAAAACTGATCAAAAAATGGATCCAGACCCTAAAGGAACCAAAACAGCCAAGCCTTTAGATCGAATCCAATGAAAAAGTGGTTCTTCTACATAACCATTATTAGCTGTCTAAACGCTTGTACCAAAGAAAGCCCACCAGCTCCCCAAGCGCCTCTTAGAACAGGTGGGCTCGAAATCACTTACAACTGCACCTGTGGTTGGGCCAGTCGCGCCGATAGCTTTTACCTCAATGTTGATTCGGTTCATTTCGTGCAAAACGCCAGGGGCTGGACTGCCAACGGCGACACAATTATCGATACTAGCTTTACCACGCCTCATTCTTGGCTAGATAGTCTTTACCTTAATTTGGATATGACCGCTTTTAAAAACATCAACTACAATCAAGGTGGCTTAGGCTTCGATGGTTGTGATATTGAATTGGCCATTCGGAAAGACAGCAGCTTTCACCGCATTCTCTACCAGGAAACCGACCCACTTAATGGCATCGATAATTTTATTTTTCAGCTCGATAGTATTTGGAACGAAATCGGTAAATATCCGCCCAGTACCACACCCTAAGGCTTCCATGCTCACTATGTACAAATACTGCTTTTTTCTGCTATTCTGGATCGGCACCCTTAGCGCCCAAAAAGTTAAGGTTAAGGACCTATATCAATACGCTGTATTGGCAGAATCAGCTCAGTCCTTCGATTACATCCCGCAGGATTTTTCACTCCCCCGTTCGCATTATGTCGGCAGCCTTACAGGAAATTGCCCCAAAGTTGGCCCCGAGCTAGGAAAACTCTACCAATCATTCTGGGACACCGCTAATCTGCATGGGGCCAATGGCTATCGGATCGAAGCCGTTCAAAAAACGGATAGTGGTTTAAAAGTAGAAATGAGCATTTGGAATCTTGAATCTTGGGTTTTTCAGCGCATGCATCGTTTGTACCCCTTAAACAAGGTTTACCTTATTGGCTCCTTAAATGAAAAAGGAATTTGGCAAGCCACCCAAATAAATGATAAAACAGTCTCCCTGGAACCCCTACACTACATTGCCTTAAACCTACCGGAACAAGGAGAGCTGCGCATCAATACTGGTGGTGTTATGGGCGAAACCATAAAACTAAGTGGACTGGAAGACGCATTGCCGTTTTTCTATATCACCAACGACTATCCCTCCTCAAGAGAAGAAGATCAATTTCGAGTTTTCCCCAGCATTGGACGAGGTGGAATAGGTATTGGTTTCGAATACCGTCCCGATAAAAAGGGCTTCCAGCGCCTGGACCGAAACATTGGACTTTTCCTCTTACCCTTTATTGAAGTACAAGAAAACTAGAGTATTAGCGTTCTTTTTAATACCTTCCAAATCGCTAACCAAAAAACCATCGCTTTGCAAAAATTTCACTTCAGCTTATTTATGATTATGCTCACCCTCGTGAGCTTCGGCCAAATCAAGAACGACAGTACCAAAAGCTGCAACGGTGAACCCATGCCCGACTCGCTTAAAGTGGCTTATTTAATGACCGAGGGCGCGATTATCTCCCAACCAGATCTTGGTATTAGTTTTTTCGAGGGTCATGAAACGGATTCGATCGGCGGTATCCTTAATTGCGGAAACTTTCGCTCAGCCCTCATGGTTCATGGGGCTAGAAGTATCCTGATCGTGCGCGCGCCACGTGGTTTTACTTGGAATGGTGGCCCTGTGCATGTAGAGCACAGCAGTAAGATCGATGAGGCGATCATTGAATACCGAGAGGGCAATGATTACCTAAGCTTCACCATTCCCATTGAATCCGAGATTTTAACCGAAAATCCAGAAAAATGAAATTTACCCATTTACTACTTAGTCTCAGTTTAGCCTTAAACCTAAGTGCCGGCGATCCCATGAAAACGATCGTAATCGATGTTTCGCATGGTGGTAAAGATTTTGGGGCTACTACCGACCAACTCAGTGAAAAAGAGTTGAGTTTAGCCTTGGCTTTACAGCTGAGAGAATTTGCCCAAAACTCAGATCTAGAATTGGTGCTGCTCCGCGATAAAGATGAGTATTTAAACCTTCGTGAAAGGGCTCAACTCGTAAATGAAATCGCCCCCGATTTGGTAATCTCAATACACTTTGGCTCCAATAAAAACGGCGAAGCGGCAGGAGTTAATTATCACCTCGGCACTGATCAGTCGGCCTTAGACGCTAGTAATGAAGCCCTTAGTGCCATCGCGCAGCAACTTGACCCCATGTTGGGGAAAAGTGCGCAACATCGATCTAACTTCTATTTACTTAACAATTGGGAAGCCCCCGCTGTGCTTATTGAGTTTGGCAACCTAAACAACCCAATGGAATATGCCTTTTGGGCTAATGCAGAGAACCAGAAAAGAGTGGCAGAAGCAATTATTACCGCTCTTTAGGAATTATTGGTCCCCAAGCTTCATTAATTTTGGCTCCGCTTTTTTAAAGACGGAAGTATAACCCATGAAAAAGATTCAGCTCATTATCGCCTTTTGGGCAAGCCTGGTTTTCTCTAGTTGTGAAACCGAAAGCTATTTTTACTTACACCTCGAAAACCGTACTTCGAGTAGTATACAAGTAAAAGGAACCGACATAATTCACGGTAGTGAAATCAATGAAAACATTGCGGGCGGCGAGGAAAAACAGATTATATCTTGGTCAAAGCGCGGAGTAGAGTCTCAGGCTTGGGCGCCTTCTAATTTCTTTGATGAAACATTGGTCATTACCAACGTGGCTGGCGACAGTCTTAAAAAGGACATACTACGTCAAGAAAACTGGTCTACCGATGTGGATGACCAAGGACGGAGCGCCGTGCATAATTATTACTTCGAAATCGACGCTTTAGACTTTTAGATCAAATGCTTCAATTTTAGCTTCAGTTGCTTCATTATCGGAATTGCCAGCTTTTCCTGATAACGCTGCCCTACTATAGCTATTAATTTCTGGTCCCAAATATTGAGACTTTCGATCTCATCGCGATGTTTAAAGTCAAGCTCTCGCCAAAGTTGCTCCGAACGACGACTGTTAAGATGGGTCTTGGAATAATTGCTAAAACCCAACTTTAAACTTAAGTCCAAAGCCGCTTCAGGCAGATCCTCCATGCGGGCCACCCAATCAAATTTATTGAGATTCTCCTTCGCTTGGTCGAATATTTGCTCGTCTACTCGGCCCTCATGCCACAGCCCAGCCAGCATCCTACATTGCCAATTATCGGCATAGGAGCTTTTTAAATAGTCTTCAAATCCGGTGTAATTTGCGAACTCCTCTTTTAGCCGTGCTTCTTCGCTATTTACCAAGTGTACATAACGTGAAATAACTCGATCTGCCGCGTCTCGGAAAAGGCAAGCCTTAAAAAATGAATGCACCTCGGTTTGGTCTATGAGCTTTGTGGAGAAATGGCCGTGAATAAAAGATTTCCCTTCTTGAACCACTCGCTTAAGATTCTCGCTATCGTCACCTAAAAGTAAAGCGCTATTCTCCAGGCGGTAATGTTGATGCAGGATATTAACCAGGGAAGTACCGCCAGTTTTAGGCAGGTGGAGAAAAATTATCTTTCTTTGATCACTCATTATAAAGAATGCGTCCTCCGTTTATCATTATAGGCATGCACCGCAGCGGCACTTCTTTCCTAGCAAAGGTACTGGAAAGATCAGGGATTTTTATGGGCTTGATCAAAGACCATAATTTCGAGGCTATGCATTTTCTGAGTGTAAACCAACAAGTACTATGGTCGGCTGGACTGGACTGGCATAAGCCTGCGGTTCCTGGGAAAGAACATTGGACCAATTTTAGCGCCGAAATTTTATACCGGGAACACTACAAGTTAAATGGTCGCTGGGCGCGCTTTAAACAATGGTTAAGAGCCGAAGACTGGGGTTGGAAAGACCCTCGAAATACCTTTATGCTGGATATGTGGCTTCAGCTTTTCCCTGGGGCCAAAGTGATCCATATTTTCCGTGATCAAGCCGCGGTGGTTCGTTCCCTTCAAAAACGCAACCAATTAGAAGGTGAAGTTTTTGCGGAAGAATTAAAGGATAAGGCCTTTTGCGAAAAGCTGCATCAAAGCTATGTAGACCAAGCGCGTTCTTATCACAACAAACTAGGCGCCAGTTACCTAGAAATCGATTACAACAAGCTTTGTGCTTTAGACCAAGAAACGGTTCAGGCCCTCGAAAAATTTACTGGAAAGTCGGTAAGTGCCAACCTTAAAGCCCTGCTCCATGCCTAAGGTTTCGGTCATCGTCCCCAATTACCAGCACGAGCAATATTTAGAGCAAAGACTCCGCTCTATCAAGGCCCAAAGCTTTGATGATTACGAACTTATTCTGCTCGATGACGCCAGCAAAGACGGAAGCCCGAAAATTCTAGAGGAATTTCATCGATCCCAGCCCGAGAGTCAATTGGTCATCAATGCGGAAAACTCTGGTTCTCCTTTCGTGCAGTGGAACCGCGGTGCTGCCCTTGCCAAAGGGGAATATCTCTGGATCGCCGAAAGTGATGATCATTGTAAAGCCGATTTACTTGAAACGCTTAGCAAGGTGTTGGATGAAAACCCTACAGTGGGAATCGCCTACGGTCATTCCTTTATGGTAGATGAAGCCGACCAGCCTTTGCACTCCTACGCCGAAAACTTAGCTTTTATCTATAAGTCCAAAGCTTGGGAAAGTGATTTTATCGTTTCGGGCGAAAAAGCCTGCCGTGATTGGCTTTTGCATCACAACCCGATACCCAATGCCAGCGGGATCCTGATCCGTCGGCAAGCCTATGAGCAAGCAGGAGGCGCCGATCCCAAATTTAGGCTAAATGGCGACTGGCATCTTTACGCCAAGATCCTACTGCAATGGGACTTGGCCTTTGTGAATAAGGAACTAAATTATTTTAGGGTCCATAAAAAAACCCAGCGCTCTCAATCGATAAAGCGCGCTTCGGTATACGAGGAGCTTTATGCTATAAATAGTTTATTGCGGAAAGGTTTAAAGGAGGCCGATAAAGAGGCCGATGCCGCCTTGAGTGAATTCGGAAATTGGTGGATGGGCAATTTACCCTATCACAGTCTAAACGCCGAAAACTGGCGCATTAATAAAAAGATGTATAGCGTTTTTAAGGAGCTTAAAAAACCGCTGGCCTGGCGTATTTTCCTCACCTTTATAATCACCTATTTCCGAGATTTTCTCGGTTTCTTAGGTTTACTAAAGCCAATTAAAAAATTTCGCTCCAAACTAAAACCTGGTAAATATTGGGATAAATGAGTCATGTATTTTATTCCATAATAGTGCCCGTTTTTAACGCGCAAGACAGCATCGAAGATTGTTTGGATTCGGTCTGCGCCCAGACTTTTAAAGACTGGGAATTGATCATTGTAAATGATGGCAGCGAAGACCGATCTAGGGCCATCATGGAAAATTTCCTGCAAGAACAAAGCGGCATTAGCTATCAGATAATAAACCAAGAAAACCTAGGTTTAGGGGCCAGTCGCAACCGTGCCATTGCCACGGCCACCGGAAGCTATTGCGCTTTTCTCGATGCCGATGACCTTTGGGAAGAACACAAATTAGAGTCTTGTTACCAATACCTGAGCCGCGATACCGAATGTGATGTACTTTATCATGCGGTGGATAATTTTGGCCTTAAAGAAAATCGGCCCCGCAAGGTCTTTGCCCTAAATGAGGCGCAAGACATTTTAGACAAAGGTTTGCCTATCGTGCCCTCGGCAGCGATCCTTAAGCGTGAAACGGCTTTGAAATTTCCCTTTCAAACAGATCCTGCCTTTCATGGTGCGGAAGATCTATACCTCTGGCTCGAATTGCTAGCAGCCCATAAACACTTTTGTTATTGGCCCGAAGCGAAAAGCTATTACCGCGAAGACGGAGGCATGAGTACCCGTTTAGAAGAGCATCTGAAAAAGGTGGAGGCCGTTTATGAGCACTTCCATGAGCAAGGATTGTATCCACGAACCAGTTTCGAAAAAGCCATGCAAAGAAAGTTTTACGAAGCCGCCCGCTTTTGTCAGAAACGCGGATTACACCACCGTGCCCATCATTATTATTCTGCCGCAGATTCCCGCAGCTTCAAGATTCTAGGCTTACGCCTGATGAATTTCTTAGGGCTAAAGTGGTAAACTAAATACCGCGTTTTTGGCGATAAGCACGCAGGTAATCTTCGGGACTATTTAGCGGACCACTATTCTTTAGATGCTCCATCATCGGCGCAAAACGACCGTGCTGCTCGTAAGTATTCAAAGCTCCACGCAAGGCACCGGCAAGGTCCTGCATATAACGACGGTCCTGAGATCGTGGCTCATGACGATTCAACAAGGCTAATGCCTCGGCAAAATCTTTCCGCTGTAGGTGAATTTCCGCACTCAGCAATAACAAGGGTTTAAACTGCGGTGAAATAGCTAAGCCTTGGGCCGCATAATCCAAAGCCTGGTCTAATTTCTGACCTTGGGCATAATACTGAGCCAAAGCATCATAAACCAAGATATTGTAGGGAGCATCTTCCATTGCTATTTGGAGGTCACGCAAAGCTTCTGCTCTCCTTTGACTAAACAAATAGCCCTTACCGGAATAATACCTTACCGGATTGGCAAAATTATCCACCTTATACCATTCCGAATATACCTGATCCGCCGCCGGGATGATCGCGGCTACATTGCGGTTGGCATTGGACTTTAAGACCTCCGACATGCCTTGCTCTGCCTTAAAACGTTGCCAATTGATAAAAAGCGCCACTAGCAGGAGGCCTGTACCAAGGTAGGTGGGAATTTCCGCCTTCACCTTAGCCTTGGACGGGTAAAAGATGATCGCTAAAGAGAGCATCCACCACAGCGTATGCGGTGCCCTTTCGATCGGGAAATCACCAAAAGAGAAAATACCGTAAGCCAGCAAGGAAAATAGGGCCGCTGCCTGGAGGTAAACTTCGCTACCACTTAAGGAGCGTAAATTCTTAGCCACCTGCCGGAAGGCCAAAAGGTAAATGCTAAGCAAGGCCAAGAGCGCAATGGGTCCTGCCTCGGCCCAAACCCAGAGGAAGTCGTTATGAGGTCGTTGAATATGGGTAATCCCTTGGCGGGTGTTCTCATCTACTTCCTGCAAACCATACTTAGGGAAGAATAAACGCCAATTGCCAAGTCCTACTCCACTTATCGGGTTTTCCTGAACCATTTCTAGGCTATTCTCCCAGAAAACCAAACGCTTCTGAACATTACTGCTATTGGTGAAGCCTGCTTTGATCTGCGGCGATAAAAAGAGGGCCACCAAAATAAGAAGCCCCGTAGAAGCCAGGATAATGGTCCACTTCCGGTTAATTTGAAGTGCCTCATTTTTCGCCCATTTTAGAAACAAGGCACTGATGAAACTAGCGCCAATTAGGCCCAACCACACCCCTCTAGTCCGTAGGACGAATAATTCGACGATGATCAGCAGAGCTAGGAACATAGCTGCTTTAGACCACATCTTATCCAAGGCCGCCCAAGCGGCCAGTACAAAAGGAAAGCTTAACATTAAAGCGGAAGCCAAAAGGTTCTTGTGGCTGAAAGTGCCGGTAATAGTGTAGATATCGGCAAAGAAATCGCCCGAAGCTAAGGACTTGAAAAGCTGGAATAAGGTAGGAAGGGCCGCCAGGGCAGCGAATAGTACCGCCGCCTGGAGCAGGTTTTTTGGCTGTAATCGCTTCCGCCGAAAGGCAACCTGCAAAAGGATGAAAAGTGGTAAAAATGAAAAGTAACGGGCCAAGGCTCCCCAGCCCTCCGAAGTATTATGGGCCGTGAAAGCGGCAAAAAGCAATAAGAGGCTAAAGGCGCCCAAACTAATTAGCGATGCTGCATTTAAGCTTAAGTCCTTTAGGTCTTTTCGCAAAAAAACGAAGGTGGCGAGGCCAAATAAATCGAGTACTAAAAAGCGCGAAAGGAGGGTGTTATCCTGAAGGCTAGTTACTTGCAAAATGGGCAATAACACCATTAATGCTAGAAAAATAAAGTTATAGGAATTACCCTTGTTGGACTGGGCCATGCAATCGTTTTGCGCTAAAGTAAAAAATGCCCGGCTTTCTTTGGCTATAAAATATTTCCAGCCCTTTTTGGTTCTAAATTTGTAGAAGGAAAAAATGAAAGAGGGATCAAAAAAGGAGCGGACCTTTTATCAAAGTACCCGGCTCCATCACCATTATTTTAAACGCAAAGGCTCCTATCGCTTTGCCGCCAAAAATATGCTGCGGCTAGTCATTGGCCTTAGTGTTCTTGGCTTGGGTATTGGTCTGGTCAATCACTATCTGATCGACGTTGATCAGCTAATGGAAATGCTTTTTAGCCGTTTTCCTAATGCTGGAGTATTATCCGTGTTCTTTCTAAGTGAAGCTATTTTAGGCATACTGCCCCCGGACCTTTTTATTTATTGGACCCGCATTTGGGAAGAACCTTGGTTGGGCATCAGCTTATTGGGGGTTTTAAGCTATGCCGGTGGGATGGTCGCCTACGGCCTCGGAACTCGTATTGGCAGAATTCCCAAAGTAGCGCGTTGGCTTAGCCAGAAATTCACCCTTCAAATTATCACTTTAAGGCGATACGGCGGCCTACTGATTTTTATTGCGGCCCTCACCCCTCTACCCTTTTCGCCTGTCTCTCTTATTTCGGGGATGATCGGTTATGGCTTTAGATCTTATTGTATGATGGCTTTAAGCCGAATCGTACGTTTCTACCTGTATGCCTTGGTCTTATTTCAAATTTAGCCGATACCTTTGACCCATGGAAAAGGCCGAAAAGATCTTTCGTAAGCATATAGCCCAAACCACTCCCTTCCCACTGGCCTTGGAGATCGAGCGCGCCGAAGGCTCATACCTTTACGGGCCAAATGGAGAAAGCTATATCGATATGGTGGCCGGCATTGGCGTGAGTCACTTGGGTCACGGTCACCCCAAAGTTAAAGCAGCCCTGCACGCTCAAGTAGATAAACATCTACACACGATGGTTTACGGAGAGTTTATCCAAGACAGCCCCAATCGCCTGGCCGAAAAACTGGTTTCCCTTTTACCCCCTACGCTCAATTCTTGCTATTTCGTAAATAGTGGTGCTGAAGCGATCGAGGGAGCCTTAAAACTAGCAAAGCGCTATACCGAACGCAGTGAATTAGTCGCCTTCCGCGGCAGTTATCACGGTAGCACTCACGGTGCTTTGAGCGTTTCGGGCAATGAAACGAAAAAGCGCGCATTTCGCCCCCTGCTTCCCGATGTTCGATTCCTAGATTTTAATGCCCCGGAAGAGCTCGAACAAATAAGCTCTAAGACCGCGGCGGTAATCGTAGAAACGGTGCAAGGTGATGCCGGTGTACGCATTCCAAAAAATGGATTTTTAAAAGCCTTAAAAGCGCGCTGCGAAGAAGTAGGAGCGCTTTTGATCCTCGATGAAATTCAGGCGGGCATGGGTAGAACTGGGAAATTATTTGCCTTTGAGCATTTTGACATCGTACCCGACATCCTTTGCAGTGCCAAAGCGCTCGGCGGCGGATTGCCTTTAGGTGTTTTCATCGCCGATCAAGGGGTGATGCAATGCCTCACGGAAAAACCCATGTTAGGTCATATCACCACTTTTGGCGGTAATCCGGTTTCTTGTGCCGCGGGATTGGCCACTTTAGAAGTTATTGAAGAAGAGCATTTACTAGAGCACGTAGAAGCAAAAGGAAAGCTCATCGAGAGCCTCCTAGCGCACCCACGCATAGTAGAAATTAGGCGCATTGGCTTATTCTTTGCTTTTGAGTTTAAAACGGCTGAAGAGGTAACCAAGATCGTAGACGGTTGCCTTAAAGAGGGGTTGATAAGTTTTTACTTTTTGAGTAATCCGAATAGTTTTCGAATTGCCCCGGCTTTAAACATGGATGAATCCACCATTCGCAAGGCTTGCGCGATCATTCGCAAACAAATTGAAGCCCTAGACTAAAGCTTGATCGCTTTTAATTTCTCGATATTCAAAGGTTTCTCGATATAGCTGCGCACCATCGGATTCTTATCGGCATTCTCAATATCCGCTGGATCGATGCTGGAAGAAAGCATATGGACATTAAACTTTGGCTCAAGCTTAGATTTAGAAAGTGCTTCCAGGAATTGAAAGCCATCCATTTCTGGCATTTTTATATCCAATAAGACACAAGCCGGTGTGCATTCGCCAGACTCTAAAATCGACAAAGCTTCCTTAGCACTTTTAGCTAGGCAAACTAATGCGTCTGGATCATAACGCTCGATCGTTTTGTTATTGATCATAAGATCGATCGGATTATCGTCGATCAATAAAACCGTTTTTGGGGCCATGCTTGATTGGATTATCTCAAAGGTAGCAACAAAAGGACAATCTAATCCCGCATTATTCGATTAAAGGCCTTTATGCTTCGGTATTTGAGAAGAGTTTACCCGGGTTAAGGATATGTTGCGGATCGAATAGGGTCTTTATCTGTTTCTGCAAAGCAAGCTCCAGGGGACTGAAGACAATATCTAAGTAATCTTTCTGCACTAGGCCAATGCCATGCTCGCCGGAAATGGTTCCTCCTAAGGATTTCACCAGACGGAAGATCTCGCGGATGCCTTTAGGCAGATCTTCTTGCCAGGCTTGATCGCTCATTTCGTGCTTGAGAATATTAACGTGCAAATTGCCATCTCCGGCGTGACCGTAACAAACCGACTTGAAACCATATTTAGCGCCAATCGACTTCACTCCCTTTAAAAGTGTGGCTAATTCGGCTCTCGGTACTACCGTATCCTCTTCCTTATATATCGAATGTGATTTAACCGCTTCCCCTACCTTCCGACGTAATTTCCACAAGGCGGCCTTTTCACTTTCGGCTTCGGCAAAGAGCACTTCGCCGGCCTCAAAAGAAGCTACGATGTCGGCGATCTTCATGCAATCCTGCATCAACTGCTCGGCATGATTACCGTCTACTTCAATGAGCAAATGAGCACCTACCTCCGGACCGATCGGTAAATTTACCTCATCCACAAATTTTAGGGTGTAGTCTATCGCATCGCGCTCCATAAACTCCATTCCCGAAGGAACGATACCGGCTTGAAAAATTGCCGACACGGCCTCACAAGCCTTTTCGGCCGAAGCAAAGGGCACAAGCATCAAGCGATTTTCTGTGGGATAAGGAATAAGTTTAAAAACAACTTTAGTGATGAAACCTAAAGTCCCCTCACTGCCCACCATGAGCTGACTTAGATTATAACCAGTACTATTCTTGAGGACCTTTGCGCCGGTACGAATTACTTCTCCACTGGCTAAAACCACCTCTAGATCCAAGACATAGGCATTGGTAACCCCATATTTCACTGCCTTTGGTCCGCCAGCATTTAGCGCTAAATTCCCTCCTATGGTACAAGAGCCCCAAGAACTGGGGTCGGGTGGGTAAAATAAACCATGCTCCTTACAAGCTTCGTGAAATACCTGATTGATTGCTCCTGGTTCTACCGTGGCTTGCAAATTGCGCTGATCGATCTCGAGGATCTTGTTGAGCTTTTCGCTGCTGAGCACCACCCCACCGTAGATCGGTAATGCCCCTCCGCTTAAGCCAGTGCGCGCTCCACTGCTGTATACGGGAATACACCTATCATTACAATAGGCTAAAATGCGCGAAACTTCCTCCACACTTTTTGGCTTCAGCACGATCTCCGGCTCAAATTGATAATCTTCGGTTTCGTCGTGTCCATAGTCGCTTTTCTCCTCCGCATTTGTAATCACCTGATTCTCCTGTAGAAAGGAGCTAAAAAAATCACGGTCTTGCTCTTCGATCTTATGATAACTTTCTGGTCTCTTCAAATTGACTATTTTAGGGCGCTCTAAATTATAATAATGATGTATCGCAAGCTAAGTATAGTCTCGCTTTTTATTCTTATTTCCACTAGTATTTTTGGCCAAAAACAAGCGGTAAGTGTTGCCGACGTTTGGCAGCGCTACAGCTTCTTTGCTCGCTCTACCGGCGGATTGAGAAGCATGAACGATGGCGCACATTTTACTGTCTTGGATCGCGATCAAGATGGACCGAAGATCGACAAGTACAGCTATGCCTCGGGCGAAAAAATGAGCACGCTACTAAGTGCGGCCGACCTAAAAACCGAATCGGGCGAAAACTTGCGATTTGATTCGTATCAATTCAATGCCGATGAAAGCAAAGTCTTGTTAGGCACCAATACCGAATCGATCTACCGTCATTCTTCTAAAAGTAATTACTTCGTTTACGATCTCGAATCGAAAGAACTAAAGGCACTAAAAGCCGATAGCAAACAACAGCTGGCCGATTTCTCACCTACCGAGAACAAGGTAGCCTTTGTACACGGCAATCGCATGCACGTGCAGGACATGGACAATGGCTCGATCATAAGCTTTGGCCAAGGGGAAGAAGATAAACTTATCGCCGGTACGGTAGATTGGGTTTACGAAGAGGAATTTAGCTTTCACAAAGGCTTTTACTGGTCGCCCGAAGGCAATTACATCGCCTATTACCAATTTGATGAGACCGCGGTGCCCACATTCTCAATGGACGTTTACGGCACAGGATTGTACCCCCAAGCTGATGTATTTAAATACCCCAAGGCCGGCGAAGTAAACTCAGTGGTCAATATCCATATTTACGACCTTGAAAAAAATACCGACCACGTCGTGAGCTTACCGGCAGACTACGAATACATTCCTCGTATCAAGTGGACCAGGGAAGACGATGAGTTGGTAATAACCACCCTAAATCGCCACCAAGACCACCTGCAACTTTGGGAAGTTGAGATCGAAGATGATGAATTGGAAGTGGAAATGCTTTTAGAGGAGAAGGCACCACATTATTTAGAGATCCATGATAACCTTACCTTTTTAGAAGATAATAGCTTCATTTGGACTTCAGAGCAAGATGGCTTTAACCATATCTACCACTACGACGACGATGGTGAATTGATCCGCCAAATCACCAAGGGTGAATGGGAAGTAACCAACTTCTACGGGATGAATGAAGAGAGCAAGACCTTGTACTATCAAGCTGCCGAGCGCTCTCCATTAGAACGCGACGTATACAGCATAAGCCTTAAAGGCAAAAACAAAAAGCGCCTGAGCGAAAAAGAGGGCACCAACTCGGCCAGCTTTAGCAAAGGCTTTAAGTTTTACATCAATCGCTATTCTGCGGTAGATGTTCCTACCTACGAAACCCTACATCGTGCTAATGGAAAAATGGTGCGAGTAATAAACGATAACGCTGCCTTGAAAAAGCGTTTGGAAAATTACGCGATCAGCTATAAAGAGTTTTTGCAAATCCCGAATGGCGACGGGACCATGCTTAATGCCTGGATGATCAAACCGAAGGACTTTGACGCCAGTAAAGAGTATCCGGTATTGATGTTCGTTTATGGTGGCCCCGGCTCCCAAACCGTACAAAATAGCTACGATGCTGGTAATGGAATGTGGTATCAACACTTAGCTTCTCAAGGCTATATCGTGGTTAGTGTAGACAATCGGGGTACCGGTGCGCGTGGTCGAGACTTCCGTACCGTGACCTACCAACAATTAGGTAAATACGAAACCGAAGATCAGATCGCTGCTGCGCGCTGGTTAGGCGGTCAAGATTACGTAGACGCCGGACGTATCGGCATCTGGGGCTGGTCTTACGGCGGTTATATGAGTAGTCTAGGAATTACGAAAGGTGCCGATGTTTTCAAAGCGGCCATCGCGGTGGCGCCAGTGACCAACTGGCGTTTCTATGATAATATTTATACCGAGCGCTACATGCGTACCCCGCAAGAAAATGCGGATGGCTATGATGACAACTCCCCCATTAATCACGTAGAAAAATTAAAAGGTGCCTATTTCTTGGTACACGGCTCGGCCGATGACAATGTGCACGTACAAAATACCATGCGCATGGTAGAAGCTTTGGTGCAAGCCAATAAACAATTCGATCTTTTTATATATCCTGATAAGAATCACGGTATTTTTGGCGGCAATACCCGCTATCATTTATACACCAAGATGACCAAATTCATTCTTGAAAATCTATAAACATTAATTTCAGACCCCTAAACAATCCAAACTATGGCAAATGACGCGCAAGCGATAGAACGCAAAGAATTATTTGGGCATCCGGTTGGCCTCTACATTCTCTTTTTCACCGAGATGTGGGAGCGTTTTTCCTATTACGGTATGCGAGCGATCTTGGTATTGTATATCACCAGTTCGGCGGTAGGCGCCAACCCTGGCTTAGGCTGGGACAGCACCGAAGCCCTAGCGTTATATGGTTGGTACACCATGTTGGTTTACGTAATGAGTATTCCGGGTGGAATTCTGGCCGATAAATTCATTGGACAAAAGAAAAGTGTCTTGGTGGGTGGATTGATCCTCTGCGCTGGTCACGGTATACTTGCAGTAGAACAAATGTGGGCCTTCTACACCGGTCTTTTATTGATCGTATTGGGTGTTGGTGGCCTTAAACCCAATATCTCAACTATGGTGGGCGGATTGTATGCCCCCGGTGATATTCGTCGGGATAAAGGTTTTACCATATTCTACATCGGCATCAATATCGGTGCGGCGGCGGCTTCATTAGCCGTTGGTTATGTGGGAGAAGAAATTGGCTGGCACTATGGCTTTGGAATGGCTGGTATAGGTATGTTATTAGGCCAGGCTGTTTTCATGATGGGCCAAAAATACCTTACCGGTATTGGCGAAGCGCCCAGCGAAGAAGAGAAGAAGAAAGCGGACGATGGCCTTGGTCGCTTGATCAGCAAAATGTTCCAAGAAGCGGTACCCCGTTTCTTATTCTTTGTGATCGGACTTTTCGGTCTCTACATGGTAATTGCCGGATTGGCAGATTTACCTTTAGCCTCTATCGGCTACGGATTACTAACTATGTTCTTAGCTCTGGTGGTTGGCCTGATGGCAGTTATCTACAATGAGCTTAACGACAAAGAGAAAGACCGTTATATCGTACTGTTATTATCCTTCATTATCGTAATCGTATTCTGGGGTGCCTTTGAGCAGGCCGGTGGATTGATGAATATTTACACCAAGGAAAAAGTAGATCGTTTCGTAGACTTTGGCGCCTTATTTACCGGAGAGATCCCAGCGTCGGTCTTCCAATCGGTAAATGCCATATTCATTATCATCTTCGGAACCATTGTAGCCGGATTCTGGGTATGGGTGCGCCGTCGCGGTGGAGAAGCTTCTTCACTTTTCAAAATGGCAGTGGGTACCATGATTATGGGTCTTGGCTTCCTGTTCATGGCTAAAGCTTCTACCGAAGTTTTAGACGGAACTAAAGCCGCCTTGATCTGGATCATTTTAGCCTACCTCTTCCACACTTTAGGTGAGCTTTCCACCTCTCCTGTAGCCCTTTCATTTATTACCAAACTAGCCCCAGCCAAATACGCCTCAATTATGATGGGGGTTTATTTTGCGGCCACTGGCTTGGGTAATAAACTAGCCGGAGTAATCGGAGAGGCCTCACAATCTGAACCGATCAAATCAGAAATACACCAAAACTATGAGGGACAGGGCGGCTTTATACCGGACAGCACCCTTGTGAAGGCTGGTATCTTTGAAGTAAGCGGATTGACGTACCTCGATGATGCCGGGAATATCGTTCTCGAAAGTGAGGACGGTAACAATATGGCGGTAAACCAATTGATCAGCCTCGACGACGAGAATAAAGCGATCTTAAAAGAAAGCCTAAGCTCTGAGGATGCTAATGCCGATAATCCACAGCACTTCACTATTAGCTACGAAAATAAAGATGACAATGAAGCCCTTCAAGCCGGTGAAACTGTAGAGGTAGACCTGGCTAATTACGAGGGCACTGTGGTACTTTTTGAAGCTTCTAACAATTTGGAGCGTAGAACCTTCATTATGATCACCGCTATTACCATCCTCTTCGGACTGCTATTGATCCTTTTCCTCAAGAAATTGAAGAAACTAACCCACGGCGCTGAAGAAAATGAAGGAGATCATTACGAAGAACAAGAAGGCTTTGAAATAGCCGATAAAGAGTAAATCTCTTCCTTATGATCCAATAAAAAAGCGATGCCCCAACAGCATCGCTTTTTTATTGCCCTAAAGCATATAGTTATCGGTAATGCTTATTAACTTTATAAAAGCGATAGTTAATAATTATTTTTGAAGGAAATTTAAAAACCATAGACATGAGCAATAATCAAATTGGACTTCCTCTCAACGAAGCCCAGAACCTAGCCGAAAAATTAAATACTCTATTAGCCAACTATCAGATATTTTACGCGAACTCCCGCGCTATCCATTGGAACATTAAAGGGGAAAAGTTCTTTGAGCTACACCAAAAATTCGAAGAGCTCTACTTAGATAATTTTGAGAAAATCGATGAGATAGCAGAGCGTATTCTCACCTTAGGGCATACGCCATTACATACCTATACCGACTATCTAAGAGTAGCGAAGATCCAAGAAGCGTCAAACGTAAGTGAGGCCCGTGCCACCGTTCAAGTGGTTCTTGATGGTTATAAAACCCTGCTGGAACTTGAACGTGAAATTCTTGACCTCTCCGGAGAGTTGAACGATGAAGGTACCAATGCCTTAATGAGTGACTACATCCGCGAGCAAGAAAAAAGCGTTTGGATGTATAGTGCTTTTATGAAATAATGATGAGAGGATGAGGAGATGAGAGGATCAGCTCTACAAGTACTTGTCCTCTGCTCCTCCTCTACTCTTCTCTTAACCCCTAACATTATGAACTTTCACACTCGCAAATGGGTCAAACCCGAAGACCTCAACCCCAACGAAACCCTATTCGGTGGCAGGCTTTTAGCATGGATCGATGAAGAAGCCGTGATCTATGCCATTATCCAGCTAGAAAACAAACACATTGTTACCAAATATGTATCGGAAATCAATTTCATTTCCGCTCCCCGCCAAGGCGATATTATCGAACTAGGAATTGAAGCGGTGAAATTTGGCAGCACGTCCCTTACCATGCGCTGTGAGGTGCGCAACAAACTTACTCGCGAACCGATATTAACCATCGACAAACTGGTATTCGTTAATCTGGGAGAAGACGGTAAGCCTGCCCCTCACGGAAAAACAGAGGTCACTTACGTTAAGGATCGCCTAGAAGATTAAGGCAAATTATAATCGTATTGCTTATAGGAAGTAGTATCAGTCAGAGCTTTTAGAAACTCGATCAGATCCGCTTTTTCGCTTGCGCTGATAGAAAAACCAGTGACCTTTTCGCTTTTAAGCGGATGACCACTTCCTCCTGAAGCATAATGCTCAATAACTTCCTCCAAGCTGGCTATGCTCCCGTCGTGCATGTACGGAGCAGTGAGCGCTATATTACGAAGCGTGGCCACTTTAAATTGCCCTTCATGCGCCGCGATATTATTAGTAACCCGCGCTCTACCAGGATCGAGGTATATTTCCTTCAAACCATTATTCTGAAAGGTGAAATCGGTGGTGAGCGGAAACTGATGGCATTGCTCACATTTTAACTCAGCACTTTTAAATAGGGCTAAACCTCGCTTAGCGGAGGCACTAAGGGCGCTAGAATCTCCTCCATAATAATAGCGATCGAATGCGCTGTTGTAGGAAAGTAAACTGCGTTCATAGCTGGCCAAAGCTAAACTGAGGGTAAAAGGATTAACATCGTCATCGAAGGCCCATTCGAATAGCCTCTGGTACTCCGGTATGGCCGCTACCCTCGCCATAGCTTCCGTAAAGGGCAGATCCATTTCGCGATGCTCCTCGATCGGCCCCACTACTTGCGACTCTAAACTTGGGTTCCCCCCATCCATAAAAAGATAAGGCTGCCAGATTACATTAAATAAGCTAGGCGAATTACGGTTATGCACCCGACCTTCGGTTCCTATCGAAGTAGCCAAGCCGTCGCTAAATGCTAAATGAGGTAAATGACAAGAAGCGCAAGAGAGGTCTTGATTGCGACTTAAGACCGGATCAAAGAAGAGCTTCTTTCCTAAGGCTATGCGTTCCGCACTTAAATGATGTCCTTCTTCAATTACTGGACTAGGAAAATGCGGAATAGCGACTTCCACTCGAGTCTCGCTAAAGGGAGAACTCCCCGGCTCGCTTGGTTTAGTGCAGGCTGCTATACTTACAAAACCAAGCACCACGCCCCAAAAATCTGGGCGTGGAAACTTGATTCTAAGATCTATTATTTTACTCGCTAATGCCATGGCTAAAACTTACCGCGGCATCGAACTTATTCATCATTTTCTCGCCTAATGGACGTCCGTCACCCATAGACATGGTTAAGATCTCGGTGCGCATATTCACGTCTTCCAAGAATTTTTCATAGTCTACGTGCATGGTCATATTGAGGGTTTGACTGGCCTCCAGGTTTCCATGGATCATAGTGCTACGGTCCTTTCGAAAAGAATTGGTCCCTAAGTGATACTTAAAGGTATTATCGTAAGTACCATCGCCCTCATAATCGATTTCTCCTTCTATCTTCACGAAGATATAGCCACTAGCCCAAGACCAATACATTCCTTCTGGCTGAGGAGCAAGCGGATGATCGCTATCGGTAAAATCGGTGGGTTGTCTGCCATTGGCTCCATTTTCGGTATTGGTGGCTTCATCTACCCCAATGCTGATGTTGAACATATGGGTATGCCCCGCCTCGATCATGCCTAGATCATCGCTTGTGTTTTCTGGCCGAACGATTAGATATTCAGGGTCGAGCGGACTTGCATTGCCCACATCATCCATTATTACCGGCTTTGATAAATAATAAGTTGCCAGGCTAAACTTCACGGTTCCGCCGCTGTCTAGGACATAAGCTTGATCTAAATTAAAGGCTTCCGAACCAAAGGTGAAGTCGTAGTTTAATACTACTTCGGCCTTGGTTGCATTGGGGTCTGGGTTTTGATCGTTGTTATCGTCATCTTTATCACAAGCTCCGATAAGCAGTACGGCACTAAGACCAAGTGCCCATTTATATAGTTTCATGCTAATTGTATTAAAGGTTTTTAAAAAATAAGAGGCTTAAGCTCCGCATTGCGGCGGTCGCCAAATGGAACCTTTAATACCATCTTGAATAAGGTAGGTTTCCCAAGTAAAACGCTGTTTTAAGAGCAATACCTGTGCCGATAATTGAGTGATTTGATTAGGTAGATTTAGCCACAACTCGATCTCTTCGGTAAAAACCGGTGCCTTTGGTTCATCTACCGGCTTATCGTCTTGCAATAGGGCCCGCAACTGACAGGCACCCTGGCATGAATTGGCTTCTACCGCCCGCTCTACACATTTCTCGGTGGCGAAGAAATCACGATTGCTCTCGAATACCCATAATACCAAGCTATTGTAAGTAACCGCAGTTAATACAAAGAAGCTCAATACTATGGAACGCAATTTTGGCATGGTATAAATTTAAACAAGGCTGAGTTTATTTTGTGTACCTAAAGGCACAAAGCTTGCCACCACTTAGTTAACGTAAAGAAGCCAGCAAAAGTTGGCTTCTTTACTCAATTTAGAGGGCTTCTTTTTAAAGCGCACCGTCCTTTATCTCATCCACTACGTCGGGATCAAGTAAAGTAGAGGTATCGCCTAAATTGGAGGTATCACCCTCGGCTATTTTACGCAAGATCCTTCGCATGATCTTGCCCGAACGGGTCTTGGGCAAACCACTCACAAATTGGATCTTATCCGGTTTAGCGATCTTTCCGATCTCTTCTACCACCGTTTCTACGATTTCGGCGCGTAACTTATCGGGATGACTAGGCGGCTCTTTAGTGATTACATAAGCATAGATACCTTGACCCTTAATATCGTGAGGATAACCCACTACCGCCGACTCGGCCACGATATGATCATTGGCATTGATGGCGTTCTCGATCTCGGCGGTACCAAAACGGTGACCACTCACATTGATCACATCGTCTACCCGACCAATTATCCGGTACATACCATCTTCATCTCGTCGAGCACCGTCGCCGGTAAAATAATAGCCATTGTAGTGTGAGAAATAAGTGTTCTTACACCGCTCATGATCGCCATAGGTAGTACGCAACATAGATGGCCAAGGGAAACGCATTGCCAAATAACCTTCTTCGCCATTTCCTTCTATCTCTTTGCCCTCCTGATCCAATAGCACGGGTTGAATACCGGGTAAAGGATAACCGGCATGTGAGGATTTCATCGGACTGTGATTACCTAAACCGGAGATCATGATTCCCCCTGTTTCGGTTTGCCACCAAGTATCAACAATGGGGCAACGTTCTTTACCCACGTGAATATGATACCATTCCCAAGCTTCTTCATTAATGGGCTCACCTACCGTACCCAATACTTTTAAGGAATAGAGACCATAGCTTAAAACATGATCTTCACCGTGAGCCATTAAAGCCCGGATAGCCGTTGGGGCAGTATAGAATTGATTAACACCATGCTTATCGCAAACCTGCCAAAAACGACCTGGATCGGGATAAGTGGGTACCCCTTCGAACATAACCGTGGTAGCACCATTTAAAAGGGGGCCGTACACGATATACGAATGACCGGTGATCCAACCTATATCTGCCGTACACCAGTAAACATCACTTTCATCATACTGGAAAACATTAGCAAAACTGTAGCCAGCATAAACCATATAGCCGCCACAAGTATGCACTACTCCTTTTGGCTTTCCGGTACTACCAGAAGTGTATAGAATAAAGAGCATATCTTCACTATCCATGGGCTCGGCGGGACATTGATGACTAGCCCCTAAAAGCTCTTCGTGCATCCAGTAGTCCCGTCCTGCTTGCATGTTTACATTCCACTGAGTTCTTTCGGCTACCAAAACTTTTTCCACCGAATTACAACTTTTTAAAGCCTCATCTACTACCGCTTTGCAAGGAATTTCCTTAGGACCACGGTACATGCCATCGGCGGTAATTACCATTTTGCAGCTTGCATCATTGATCCGATCGGCCAAGGCATGGGCCGAAAAGCCAGCGAAAACCACCGAATGCACCGCACCAATGCGAGCACAGGCCAATACCGATACCGTAAGTTCGGGGATCATCGGCATATAAATAGCTACGCGATCACCTTTCCCCACACCGTGCTTCTTTAGAACATTAGCGGTTTTACACACTTCCTCGTGTAATTCCCGGTAGGTCATGCGAACGAAGCGTTCTTTAGGATCATTGGGTTCCCAGATGAGGGCCAATTTATTCCCGCGTTTTTCGAGATGTCTATCTAAGCAGTTTTCGGTAATATTTAGTTTAGCATTGGTAAACCATTTTACATCGGGGGTATCAAACTCCCACTCCACCGTTTTGTCCCATAATTTTTGCCACTGATAATTTGCAGCGATCTGGGCCCAAAATTTTTCCGGCTCTTGGGTACTGAGGGCATATTGCTCTTGGTATTCTTCAGGGGAACTAATGCGAAATTTTGCTTCCATTATATCTAGAGGTTTAGCTTTTTTAAATTAGGGTGAATAATATCGTTAATTTCCTGCACAATGGCAGGATCGTCAATAGTTGAGGGGATGCGAATCTCTTCGGAGTTGGCGATCGATCGCAATAATTTTCGCAGGATCTTGCCAGAACGGGTCTTGGGTAACCGCGGTACTAAGAGCACCTTTTTCAAGGCAGCCACGGCACCAATTTCTTCGCGCACCGCAGTAACGATTTCTGCTTGCAGGTCTTGGATATCCAATTGCGTATTGGAAACCACGATCAAAGCCATTGGGATTTGACCTTTGAGTTCGTCATTAACACCAATTACCGCGCACTCGGCCACAGCGGGATGGGCTGCTACCACCTCTTCCATTTCAACGGTAGAAAGTCGGTGCCCAGCCACATTGATAATATCGTCTACACGACCGGTAATATAGGTGAAGCCTTCCTCGTCCTTAAATCCGCCGTCGCCACTAAAATAAAAACCGGGAAAGCGGTCGAGGTAAGAATCTTTGAAGCCCTGCGGATTCTGCCATAAACTCGGCAAACAACCGGGAGGCAAAGGCAATTTAACCGCTACAAAGCCTTCCTCATTGGCTTCGGCGGGCTCGCCAGCTTCGTTCAAGATCTGAAGATCGTAGCCCGCTACTGGCTTGGTTACGGAACCAGGCTTCACTTCCATGAGCTCTATACCAGGGAAATTAGCCAACATAGGCCAACCGCTTTCGGTTTGCCACCAATGATCGATCACCGGAATGCCCAATTGCTCTTCGGTCCAGCGCAAGGTGGCCACATCGCAGCGTTCCCCAGCCAAGAATTGGTATTGCAAGCTGGATAGATCATATTGCTTTAGGAAGGCTCCTTGCGGATCTTCTTTGCGAATAGCCCGAATTGCCGTAGGCGCTGTAAACATCACCTTCACCTTATACTCGGCAATGATGCGCCAAAAGGTAGAGGCATCGGGGGTGCGAATCGGCTTTCCTTCAAAAAGTACCGTAGAAGCACCGCTTAGCAGGGGTGCATAAACGATGTAAGAGTGACCAACCACCCAACCAATATCGGAAGCCGCCCAATAAACATCGCCTGGCTTAATGCCGTAGATCTTTTCCATACTGTAACGCAAGGCTACCGCATGACCACCATTATCGCGCACCACTCCTTTCGGTTTACCGGTAGTCCCGCTGGTGTATAAAATATACAAAGGATCAGTGGCGTAAACCGGTGTACAGCCCACGCTTTCGGCACTATCTGCCAATTGCTCAAAGTCTACGTCATAGTCCTTTGCTGGCACTAAAGCGCCCAGTTTTCGCTGAAAGATCACCACTTTATCGGGCTTGTACTGCGCCAACTCCATCGCCTTATCTACCATAGGTTTATAAGGAATAATCCGATCTACTTCTATTCCCGAACTGGCCGTAACGATCAATTTAGGCCGGGCATCATCGATGCGGATCGCTAATTCATGGGGGGCAAAGCCACCGAACACCACCGAATGAACCGCTCCCAGTCGGGCGCAAGCCAACATGGTCATAACCGCTTGGGGGATCATAGGCATATAAATGATCACGCGATCGCCTTTAGAAACTCCCAGCTTCTTTAATCCACCAGCGATCTTGGCCACTTTATCGCGCATTTCGCGGTAAGTAAAGGCTTGTTTGCTTTGGGTTACTGGCGAATCGTAGTAGAGCGCCACTTGATCTCCTCGACCATTTTCTACGTGATAGTCTAAGGCTAAATAGGAGGTATTGGTCATCGCCCCTTTAAACCAGCGATACAAGCCATTTTCATCGCGCGACAGTACTTGATCGGCCGGGTGATACCAATCGAGGCATTGGGCTTGCTCGGCCCAGAACCCTTCTGGGTCCTTTAAGCTATGCTCATATTCGTTTAAATAGTTCATGATTCGGTCAATGATTTGATTTCTGCTAATAGGTCTTTGTTGGCAAAGGGCTTGATCAGATAGAGATCGGCCCCGTGGTCATATCCCTTTTGGATATCATCCTTCTTACTCTTCGCGGTCAGGAAAATTACCTTAGGCGCTTCATCCTTGGCTTTGAGGTAATCGCAAACGGCATAACCGTCTACGTCGGGCATCATGATATCGAGCAAAACTAAATCGGGTAAGTGCTGATCGGCCAAGTTCTTGGCTTCGGTGCCATTACGAGCGATATACACCTCGTAACCTTTGCGCTTCAACAAGTATTCTAGCGACATTAAGATATTGATCTCGTCGTCTACTATGAGGATCTTAGTTTTCATGTTTTTCAATTTGTAAGCGATTGCCCCGGTAAATAGGTAGGGTAAACGAAATCTTCGCCCCTGCCTTAAAGTCGGCGTCTACCCATATTTTACCTTTATGCATCGCAATAATATTTTTAGAAATAGCCAGTCCCAGTCCGCTACCACTAGGCTTCCGTCGGGTTTGATCCCGTACTTGATAGAATTTATCGAAGATCATTTCTTGATCGGCAGCCGGAATTCCCTTGCCATTATCGTGAATATTCACCTTGAGGTGTTCGTCCAATTGGTAGGCCGTTACCCATACCCGACCTTGTTCCGGATCAGCGAACTTAATGGCATTACCGATCAAATTAGTGAGCACCTGTGCGATACGGTCGGCGTCGGCGAAGGTGCTTTTTAAAGGCGCAGAGATCTCATAGGAAAGATGCACCCCATTTTTAAGGGCTAAACTTTCCAATTGGGCCACGCTACTGCGGATGAGTTCATCTAATGAGAGGCGACTTAAGGCCAGCTTCTGACTCCCACTTTCGAATTTCTCCAGGTCTAAGACATTGGAGATCAAACGACTTAATCGCTCACAGTCTTTCACGATATTATCAATAAAGCGTTCCCTATCATCGGCCGGCATCTCGCTATCATCCTGAATAAGCTCCGCTTGCATACGTATCGCTGCCAGCGGGGTGCGCAATTCGTGCGTTACCGTATAAAGGAACTCATCCTTGATCTCGGTCATTTCTTGCAAACGTAAATTGGTGCGCTGTAGTTCTTTACTAGCTATACGCAACTCTTCCTCGCGGCGACTGAGTTCGCGGTTTAGCCGTAATACCTTTTGACTTTCTTCTAGAATTCCCAAGACCTCTTCACGCGATAACTCTTCGCGCTGCACCACCGAAGAGATCATGATCTTGGCGCTTGCCGGTCCGATCGCTTCCGATAATAGACGCTCGGCAAAAGTGATTACCCGACTATCGGCGGTAGGCGAATTAGACCAATTGATGCCGTTGAGGCGAGCATAGCGCTCTAGGACCTCATCGGCGCGATGACGACCAAGGAAGTTTTGTAATAAACTACGGATATCCGGAAATGGAGCGGTACCGCGAAACAAACCCTGCTCGAGGCTTTCGTTAGACATCGTAGGTACCGCGACGAATAAAGTGGCTTGGTTCGCTTCTTCTAAACTGGCCTCAGAACGAATTGATATCGCTACAAAAGCCACACTGTTTAAAATGAGACTGATCCAAGTTCCGGCGCTCAAAGGCGATAAGTTCATATTGGCTGCGAAGTACTCGGGGTTAAAGAAATGCCAATGCACTAGATCCCATCCGGCGAAAGCCGCCAAATCGGGCAAAACCAAAAAGTAAAACCATACCGAAAAGCCAATGCTTATACTCCAGAAAGCGGCTTTCCTTTTCGCTTCGCGCCAATACAGACCTCCTAAAAAGGCGGGCGCAAACTGACTCATGGCCACAAAAGAAACCAGGCCAATACTTACCAGTGAATTCTGTGCGGCCAAAAAGTGGTAATAGGCGTAGGCCAAGGCAATGATGGCCAAGATTGCCCAGCGTCTTAAGCTCAGGATGCGCCGATCGAGTGGCTTATTGAGTCCCAAAGCCAAGCGGGGTACCAGAACGTAGGTGCTTAGCATATTACCCAAGGCCAAAGTGGACACGATGATCATGGAACTGGCGGCCGACAATCCGCCTAAAAAGGCTAAAGTAGCCACCGACGGACCCGCGTAATCCAAACTTAAACTCAATAGATAAAAGTCGCTGTCGGCTTGTGGGTAAACCTCGTTTCCCATCACCGCAAAGGGGAGTACGAAAATGTTTATGATGAGAAGATAGAGCGGAAACAGCCAAATGGCCTTGCGCAGGTTTTTAGGGCTGGTATTCTCCACCACCCCCATCTGAAACTGACGTGGCAAGAGGAAAAAGGCCAAGGCCGAAATGAGTAGGATACTAAACCAATCGCCTCCCGCTAGATGCACCTGGGTAGAAGCAAAGTTCTTAAGCCCCGCTTCGAACTCTGGACTAGCTGTGAAATAACTTAAGCCAATTCCCCCTACGATCACAAAGGCCACCAACTTGAAAAGACTTTCAAAAGCGATGGTGCCGATCAAACCTGCTTTGGGTCGGTTCCCTTGCACGTAGCGCGTACCGAATAAAATGGTAAAGACCACCATAATGAGCGATACGTAAAAGGCCGGATCCTCGAAGAATACAGCACTGCGACTCAAGCTTTCGTTGCCACTTAGTAAGCTAAAGCTTTCGCTGACCGCTTTGATCTGTAAAGAGATATAAGGTAAAATACCCACCAGAGAAAGCAAGGCAACAAGAACCCCTAGGTTTTGATCCTTTCCATATCGCGCCGAAAGAAAATCGGCCAAGGAACTAATTCCTTGGGTCTTCTTGATGCGGAAAAGACGCTTTCCGAGGGGTAACCAGAAGAACATCATTAGGGTGGGCCCCAAGTAGATCAGTAAAAAATCGATGCCCGACTCGGCCGCACGACCAATACTGCCGTAAAAGGTCCAAGCGGTGCAATATACCGCCAAGGCCAAGGAATAGATATAAGGCATCCAATGCTTAAAACGCTCCTGTGGGAAGCGCTTTTCAAAATACCAAGCCGCGGCAAAGATCAGTCCCAAATAAAGGGTTCCTATGAGTATTAAACTTAGGCTCATTCGGAATCGTCGCTTTGACTAGACTGATAGTAAAGTATAATGATCCAGCCCAAGAGCAATACAAAAAGGAAGAGTAAATAGTACAGGGCCGAACTGAAAAAATCCCAAAACAAGGGAGAGATCAGGAAAATGCTGACCGCTACGAGCAAAATTTGTAGGATGGAATTCGACTTCATCTTCAAAGATTGTTTTTCCGCTTCAATTGGGCACTGATTTTTATCAGTAAAAAGAGCCCCGGTTTATGACCAGGGCTCTTGGGATATAGAATTAGTGGGCATGTGCTTCACCAGCACCGCTTGGAATACGAATATCTTCTACCAATTCTTGTACATCTTCAGGCGTTTCCGGGGTAAACTTCATTACCAGCAAACTAACTCCTAAATTGATCAGCATAGCAACGGTACCGAAGCCCTCGGGGCTAATACCGAACCACCAATCGGCTTTTAGATCACCTACTGCTTCCATTCCGCCATCGAAGGCGCCAAACTTGAATTTCAAGATGTAGAAACACATACTGGCCAAGCCAGCGATCATTCCGGCTACCGCGCCTTCTTTATTCATTTTCTTCATGAAGATGCCTAAAATAATGGCAGGGAAGAAAGAGGCAGCGGCCAATCCAAAGGCCAAGGCAACTACGGCCGCCACGTAATCGGGCGGATTAATACCGAAATAACCGGCTACGGAAACCGCGATAAAGGCGGAGAAACGAGCTGCTAATAATTCGCCACGCTCCGAGATATCGGGCATTAACTGCTTTTTCAAAAGATCATGCGAAATAGCGGTAGAAATTACCAGTAATAGTCCCGCTGCAGTAGAAAGAGCCGCAGCCAAACCGCCAGCTGCCACCAAGGCAATAACCCAAACTGGAAGGTTGGCAATTTCCGGGTTGGCCAAAACGATGATATCGCGGTCTACGTAAAGTTCGTTCTCACTATCCATATTCGGATTGCTCACGATCAAATTACCTTGCTCACCTTTAGCTCCGCTAAACTCGGGAGTCTTACCGTTAATTGCCGCTCCTGGACGGAATTGCACTTTCCCATCATTGTTCTTATCGGCCCAAGCTAAAAGATGGGTTTGCTCCCAATTAGAGACCCAAGCAGGCAACTCTGAATACGATTTTCCCTCTACGGTTTGAATGAGATTGGTACGGGCAAATACGGAAATAGCCGGTGCCGTAGTATACAGGATAGCGATAAATAATAGGGCGTAACCGGCCGATTTACGAGCATCACGCACCTTGGGCACGGTAAAGAAACGTACAATTACGTGAGGCAACCCAGCAGTACCCAGCATCAGGGCTGCAGTAATGAAGAAAACATCCACTTTCGATTTTGAGCCATCGGTGTAAGCGGCAAAGCCCAAGTCTGTATTCAGTTGATTCAGCTTATCCAACAAATAGGTATTGTCGGCCATTTTACCTCCCATACCAAATTGCGGAATAATGTTGTCGGTGAGCATTAAGGAAATGAACACGGCGGGCACCATAAAAGCGAAGATTAAAACACAGTATTGTGCCACCTGAGTATAGGTAATTCCTTTCATCCCACCCAGCACGGCGTAGATCAAAACGATCACCATCCCGATGATTACGCCGGTGGTAACATCTACTTCTAAAAAGCGTGAGAATACTACACCTACCCCGCGCATCTGACCTGCTACATAGGTAAAAGACACAAATAGTGCCGCTACGATAGCTACGGTTCTGGCGGTATTGCTGTAATAACGATCGCCAATAAAATCAGGTACGGTAAACTTCCCAAACTTACGCAGGTACGGCGCCAGCAAGAGAGCGAGCAACACATAGCCGCCGGTCCATCCCATTAAGTAGACCGATCCATCATAACCTTGGGTAGAGATCAAGCCCGCCATAGAGATAAAAGAGGCAGCGCTCATCCAGTCGGCGGCCGTAGCCAAACCGTTAGCCAAAGGAGAAACGCCTCCGCCGGCCACATAAAATTCCTTGGTAGAACCGGCACGACTCCAAATAGCGATACCGATGTAAAGGGCAAAAGTGATACCTACGATAATGTAGGTCATAATTTGAATGTCCATAATCCTTTAATTTATTTCTCGGTATAGCCAAACTTGGCGTCGAGCTTGTTCATTTTGTACACGTAAACGAAGATCAAAACCACGAAGGTTACGATCGATCCCTGCTGGGCAAACCAGAAACCGACCGGGAATCCTCCAAAGCGGAACTGATTTAAAAAATCTACGAAGATGATGCCGGCCCCATAAGAAACGAGGAACCAGATGCTGAGCAGGATGGTCAGCAGTTTTAAGTTGGCGCGCCAGTATTTATGCGCTTCGGTGTGGTCTTTCATTTTTAATAGAATTTGGATTCTAGAGTCTAGAGATTGTATGATTAATTAATAAGTAGTCCATCAATTTGGCAGGGGTCTCGCTCTTGAAAGAATTCATTCAAAACTTCTACTCTTCTCCCTTTCCCCTTTTCGGCTATAAATAGATCATGGCTTGAAAAGTTAACTCTGGACGATACTCTACCGCGTCGATATTGGTAAAATCAGGACGATGGCGGTAATTGAGGGTGAGTTTAGAATGGTGTCCTGCCAAATAGCAGTTTAAGCCAAGGTCAAAAACGGTAGCTGGAACCTTATTGCCGTTCGCATCTTCCAAACCTTCAAAATCATTGTAGATAAGAGAGGCATAAGGCTGCCAAATAAGGTCATCTCTTTTCTTGGGTAACATAAAACCAACTTGGGTATAAATGCTCGTCCCGGTTCCGATCACCGGAAAGGAATTACCGCGTAAGCTATTAGTACCGGTAGAACCATCAGCCGGATTGAGGATCCCGATGTTGCGCACATGGTTGGGACCATAGTCGTTAAAATAGGCCGCCGCATAGGCAGTAATAGCCGAACCATTGCTCAAAGGGTAGTCTAAAAAGGCATCTACCGCAAAGAGATTCATGCCAGTGGTGATGGTATCCCCCCCATTATTGGTATACCACATGGCATCGGCATTGCTGATAAAGCCAGCACCAAGGTTAAAGACCTTTTTGGTCCCTAAGTAAGTACCCACCCGATAGGGCAAGAGATTGCCTTCGGCATCCCAAAATTCATATTGGAAATAACCTTCAAATACTTTGGAGGGGTTTTGGGGATTGTAATTAGCACGATCAGGAGCTATTGTTCCAGCCACATTGGTCTCGAAGGGATCATTCACCGCCACTTGATAGGCGAGTTTACCTAATTTTCCTTTTGCATAAATTCCCAATTTACGCGCAAATTGATCGGTGGTCTCGATGGTAGCCCAGTTCAGGATAGGCGCATCAAAAGCCATTAGGTTTAAAGTGGATGCATTGGTCATACGACTTAAACCATTCCAGTAGTGCAAGCCACCTCCGATGTTCAGGTACTTCTTAAAAATGGTATACTCCACCCAGGCGTCGTGCATGTATAGCTGTGGCTTCTTACCGTCTACCCCTAAATAACCGCCACTCACTGCATTCTGGTTATTGATACCAAAATGGGTTAAGATCAAAAAGCGATCGTTCAATTGAGAATACATTAGAAAGCGTGAACGACGTAGACCTACATCTGTGGTAGACTCTTGTCCGGCCCCGGCACGTGTGCTCCCGGTATTGTTTTGATTATAGCGCAACCAGACTTGATGCCAAGTGATCATCCGAAAGTACTTAGTACCCTCGTCGTTGAGTTTCACTTTTAAACCACCGCTGTATTCTGTGAAACCTTGCGCTTGAACTAAGCTTAAGGAAATGAAAGTCAGCGCAAAAGCGAATAGCCATTTTTTCATTTTGATTGGATTGGTTAATGCCACGGACCCTCCGTTTCGGCAATTCGAAGGTTGACCTTTTCCCTTTCAAAATGAAAATTGGTATAGTTTTTTGCTTATTAAAATCTGTAAAACCTAATCTCTAAAGCGCTCCCAGCGAATTAGCATATACTTATCCCCCAATTCGGTTACCACCATACCTGCTCCTTTCAAATTATCTGGATTTTGGTAAAAAGAGAGCAATTCCGAATGAGTCAAGATGCGATAGGTAGGATGGTACTCGCCCTGCTCGGGCCTTTGAACTTTATGTTGCTTTACCCAATTGATCACACTTACATGAGAGACCCCTAAAATACGCTCTATCTCACGGTAAGAAAGGCCTTCGAGGTATAATTGCAAGGCTTTAGTTACGAAATAATTATCTATCTTTTTACCCTTGCGAGCCACGGTGTAATTATAAGCACAAGCCTTGCACCTGTAACGCTGTCTACCTTTTACCACCCCACTTTTGGTAGCTTGGTCGTGTCCACAATTGGGACAAATACGCTCCTGCATTTATCTATACCTTTTTAGCAAAGATATATCAATTTAGCAAACAAATGTAGATCGGACAGTTATCGAAGCTTAATGATCCTTTCGCGATAAACTGTTCCTGAAGACTTGAGCTCTAAAATATAGGTCCCCGGCACAAAGTGCTCTAGGTCAATTTGATATTGCTTTACATGATCTAGCGACCAAACTTCCTGCAGCAAACACTTTCCATCGCTCGAAAAGAGTTTAAGGTGTAGGGGCGCCCCTTCTGCGCCGTGATACTCGAGTTTTAAGAGGGACTTCACCGGATTAGGAAAAAGCTTAAGATCATTCAAAGCAAATTCTTCTTGTGTTATCACCTGGACCGAAGAAGCTAGGCGATCGTCTTCATCGACCATTTGGTTGTTTACCATGTATATAAAGAAAGGATGCGGCGCTACTCCAGGGATCGTATCCGAACTAAAGGGATCTCCCAAAAAGCTCAACTGTAAACTATCTCCTGGTAGAATATTTAAGCCATACTTGATACGACGGTACCAAATATTCTGACAGAAGTAGGGCGTATTGCCAGTCCTAATACCCATGCCCACTTTACGAATGGTATCAACACCGGTATTGCGGATGGTAACTTGAAAGTTTTGTCGGCTATTAGCCTTTAGGCTATACTCCAAGCCCTGAAAAGGAAGTGAAGGTGCCTTATTTAACTCCTGCGACTCCAAATGAAGGTCCACTCCATTACCCGAACCCGCCGAAACCAATATTCCGCTTCTTAGGGCTAAGTCCGAAATTTGGCCAATCGCTAAGTAAGGGGTGAGGAAAACTCCGCTATCGACCAATTGATTCGTGCTACGATCGATCACAGCAAAAGCCGAGTCATTGAGCAGCACCAAACTATCGCCAAAATAGAGGCTTGTTTCAATGGGCCTGCCTAGGGGTGAGCTGTAGCTACCTGCCATGCTAAGATCAGATTTCCGAATTAGGTCTACGCTCGAACTATTGGCATTTGCACTTTGGGCAAAGTGTTTTCGGTCAAAATCCCAAAAATAGTAGGACGGTAAAAAGCTCTGCGGCAGATAGGTCGAATCCGAATACCGGAAAATTCTAGTTGATCCACCACCTATTAGTAGTATACTGTCCGAGTTTAAAACATAGGACTGGAAATTAGGGTTGATGTTCAAGGTGTCGTATAAAACGTTTAACTGCCCTCCTTGAAAATCCAGGATCTTAAAACCAAAAAGGCCGTCGACCATATAAGTACTATCTTGAAAGGCTTGGATCCTTCCGGCAAATAGCACTCCATTGCCTTGATCGTAAAAAGTAATGCTATCCAATATGTTAAGTTGCTCATCGAGTAGAATATCTCTTTGCTCATAGCCGGATATGATGTCGCAACCGTCTCGGTAGGTTAAGCTAAGTGCCAATCGGTTGGGTCCCAATCGCTTTAAACCTTGAGTCATTAAAAACTTGAAACTCAGGGGAAGACTCACTTCTTTTATCGAATCCCCATTTGCATCCCATAAGCTTAATTGGAGCTCATCTCCGTCGAATAAAGAAACTACCGTATTGCCATTAGGTAATTGCTCTAGCTCCACTTCAGTGACCGATAATCCATATCCTTTTGCGCGATTAAAGATTTGAGCCGATAGCGTGCCTGAGAGTAAAAGTAAAAGCAGTAAATAGCGAAACATAAGCAGAGGTATAATAAGTTAATAGCTCTAAAATAAAAAAAGCTTCCCGAAGGAAGCTTTTCATTATCACAAAATCCGGTATCTCTAAAAGGGATACTTGTTGTCCGAAATCACTTTGGCCGCAATACTGCGACGTAATTCTTTTAAGTTATAAGGGTTCGCTGCTTTGGTAAATCGCTTCAAACCCATTAGCATCATACGCTGCTCGTCTCCTTCTGCAAAGCTATAGATCGCTTCGCGACCGTGCTTGGCCACTTGCTCCATCGCACCGTGCAAATAAAGCTTCGCCATTTTGATCTCATTTGCGGTAGCTTCTTCTCCATTCTGCACAGCCAACTTCTCGGCGCGCAAAATACCTGATTCGGCCGCATACACTTCGATCAGCATCTCCGCGGCATTCATAATGATCTCTTGCTCTTCTTCGAGGTCCATGCCAAAGGTCTCCACCGCTTTACCGGCTACCATGAGGATCGACTTCTTGAGCTTTTCGATGATTTCCTTTTCCTCGGCAAATAGTTGGGAGTAATCGGGGGTATCGAAAGAAGGGATCTCCATCAATTCGCCGGCCACCTTCATGGCCGGACTCATCAAGTCCATCTCCCCTTTAAGAGCCTTCTTCAATAGCATCGCAACCGAATGGAGACGGTTGATCTCATTGGTTCCTTCATAAATGCGGGCAATTCGTACATCGCGATATGCTTGCTCCATCGGGGCGTCTGCACTGTAGCCCATACCGCCGTAGATCTGAATTCCTTCATCGGCCACATAACTTCCCACTTCAGAACCTAATACTTTTAGGATAGCACACTCAATGGCATACTCTTCTACACCCTTTAATTTAGCGGTAGCCGAGTCCATTCCGTCTTCTTGCAAACGATTGATATGATTTTCTATATCCTGTCCGGCGCGGTAAACGGCCGATTCGGCTACCCAAGTCTTGGTGGTCATTTCGGCAAGCTTTTGCTGAATGGCTCCGAAGCTTGAAATGGAAACGCCGAACTGCTTGCGCTCATTGGCGTAAGAAATGCCGAAAGTGATCACGCGCCGGGCGGCATCCAAACAAGCTACCGCTAATTTAATACGGCCGTAGTTCAAGGCATTCATAGCGATCTTAAAGCCACCATTGCGCTCGCCTAACATATTTTCTGCTGGTACCACACAATCGTTAAAGAACACCTGACGGGTAGAACTAGCGTGAATTCCAAGCTTATGCTCTTCCTCCCCAAAACTCATTCCCTCCGTGCCACGCTCTACCAAGAAAGCAGTGAGGTATTTATCATCTTCGATACGGGCAAATACCGTGAAGAGATTGGCAAAGCCAGCGTTGGAAATCCAAATCTTCTGACCGTTGATCTTATAGGTCTTGCCATCGTCACTCAATTCCGCCTTGGTCTTGCCGCTATTGGCATCCGATCCCGCTCCGGGCTCGGTTAAACAATAAGCCCCCATGATCTCGCCACTGGCTAAACCAGGTAAATATTTTTCTTTTTGAGCGTCGGTTCCGTAAAGCTGTACCGGTAATGTTCCAATTCCCGTATGAGCACCATAAGCGGTAGACAAGGAACCTGAAACACCGGAAATGCGATCGCAAACCAGCATCGATGTATTGAAGTCCATACCTAAACCTCCAAATTGCTCCGGCACAGTAATACCCAATAAACCTAATTCACCCGCTTTCTTCATGATCTCCTCGGTAAAGGCATAATCCTTCTTTTCAAAGCGATCTCTTTGCGGTACTACTTCTTTTTCGATAAAATCTGTAGTGGCTTGCGCCATCATTTTTTGTTCTTCACTGAAATCCTCAGGAATGAACACTTCATCACTAGTTACAGAGCGGATCAAGAACTCCCCTCCTTTTAAAAAGTCTTTGGTTTCAACTTCGGCCATAACAGATTTCTTTTTTGGATTTGCCCAAAAATAATAAAATTTATTATGCATGCATAGTTTAATGGCGGAAAATATTAAAAACAATAAAGGCGCTCCTTTTTCAAGAAGCGCCTCCATTGCAGAGTATCCTAATTGTGTAATCTACAGATCTTACCAGCGGTAGGATACGCCCAACTGGAAAGAATATCGCAATTGTCTTTCTTCATAAAATAGAGTCGCTCCTTGCATGGGATAACGCAATTGGCTGCGCATCAAAAGGGACCAGCGTGTATTTAACTGCCAAGCCACTTCGGGCGACAATAAAGCACTAAGGCCAAACTGAGACCGGCCTTCATTTTCATCGCTTTGATAAGACACGGCCTGCTGTAAGGCTAATCCACCGGCCAAGGCAAAACTCAGTTTCTTGCTGCGCCAACGATAACCATATAAGAGCGGTAACTCCGCGTAATAAATGCGCCTTGTTGTTTGTCTTACGATATTAGTGCTGCTTTGGTTTGTATCGACCTTGATAATATTCAGGGTATCGATCACCGTACGGCGAATGGTATCGTTTACATAACGACCGGCAAACATCGAATCGATTACCCATACACGGCGAATTTCAATTTCT
The DNA here is from genome assembly GCA_965656185.1 of Croceimicrobium sp. Lineage (GTDB taxonomy): Bacteria > Bacteroidota > Bacteroidia > Flavobacteriales > Schleiferiaceae > Croceimicrobium. Next base: position 22,875 of record CBFHJH010000002.1, on the reverse strand, counting down.
TCGCGGCTCTGGAACTCTTGCTCATAAGTAGAGTCGATCACAGTGCTAGTCTGATTTACCCATCGCTCTTGGTTCAGATCTAAACGCTGATAGGACAAACCTAAACTGAAAAACTGTTTCCCTTTTTGCCACTGCAGATCAAGACCGCCGCCCCAAGCTAAGGCCGCCGGATCATTGAAATTATCCAAGTAGTTGATGTTAAAGGACAATCGCTGTAAACGAAACCCGGTATTAGGATCTAAAAACTCTTCCTCGGCTGGAAGTGGCTGGGCTCCGGCAGCATCCTCTGCAAAAGGTGGCTGATTTTCAGACTCTTCTTCTTCGGACGGCACTTTAGTATCAGCAGTTCCTGGCGTATCACTATTTAATACTGGCTCTTCGGCCGAATTCGATTCGGCTGGCTCAGCAGGCCCTTCCTTACTAGCTTCCCTTGGATCTCCCTCTAAGGCAGGCGGATCAAGCTGCTCTGCCCTGGTTTCTTGCCTGGCAAGCTCAGTATTCTCATCTGCTCTCGGGGTTGAGATATCCGCTGCGGCCGATCGCCCACTTTCCTCTATTGTGCTGATCTCTGTAGCTACTTCCGCCTCGCTGCTCGATTCATTACTTAGCTCGACAATTCTTTCTGGCTCCATCGCAGGCTTGTTGGCCGCTTCCTGCGATCCAGCTAAAGCTGAATTATCTGATCTAGAAACATTTTCAACCTCAGCTTCGGCTGGAGTCTCGGTCACTTTGGTTTGGGACAAAGTGCTTTGCTCTGCGTTAGACATATCGGTAGTAGATTCTTCGATCTTGCTAGAAGCTTTAGTGGTATTATCTGGAACATTAGACTTAAGAGGGGTACTAATTTCCTTTTTCTGCTTAACTGAAATCGGCTTTTCGTCTAGTATAAACCAGAGACCGGAACCAATAACTAGTCCCAAGCCCAGTCCAACCACCCATCCGATCCAGATAGGTCTCTTGCTAGCGGGAGCCAGCTGGGGCTGCGCGGCGATCTTGGCTTGCATCGCCTCCCAATCGGCCGAACTAGGCCCTTGCCCATCCGCTTTCAGCTTATTTTTTAATTTTTCCCAAACAGTCATTAAATCACTTTTTTAAGGCCATCCTTAGCCCGTAACTTCTTCTTTAAGCCCTCTTTGGCTCGCTGCAAATAGCGCTTGGAACTTCGCTCGGAACAATCCAATTTTTCCGCTATCTCCTGGTGTTTATACCCTTCCCATTCATAAAGCACGAAAACCATGCGCTCTAATTCCGGTAAACTGTAAATCAATTCGCGCACCTCTTCGGCGTTCATCTCATCTACCACTTTCATTGAACCTGGATCTAAGTCTACTTCTTCCAGTTCATGATCGAACTCTTTCAGATCGGTTTGTTCTTTATAATTGCGTTCCCTTCGGTAAGTATCGATGGCCGTTCGCACCGTGATACTTGCGGCCCAGGGCATGAATTCTTGTTCAAGATCATAACGATCCAAATTGAGCAAGACTTTCAGAAAGGCGTCATTGAGCAGGGATACAGCGTCTTCACGCTGCCGCTTATACCTAAAGCAGATAGCCAGAAG
>CBFHJH010000002.1:4582-21217 GCA_965656185.1 Croceimicrobium sp. | reverse complement strand
CATTTGCTTTACTAAGCTTCCGCTGATGGACAATACTTTGATCTCGCGCACTTCCAATTGGGCATCCCAACTAAGGTTTACCTTTTCTTGCGCCGGATTCGGGAACATGGTCAAGCTAGAATTCAATAGATTCTCTTCTAGGCTTACGGTAGCCGGATCGATCACATTAATGGTAAAGCCATTTTTAAATACCAGGTTACCATTGGAATCGAATCCTACCGAGTCGCAAAAAGTACTGGTACAAGTACGGTTGCTATCTACCGCGGTAATGGTCAAACATACATTGTAAACTCCTGTGCTGGCATAAGTATGACTGGGATAGCGGGTGTTGATAACGGTGCCATCACCAAAGTCCCAAGACCAAGCAGTGATCTGCCCATTGCTGGTAGAGGTTTCCCAAATCACCAGCTGATTATTAAAGAGCCCAGAGTTTACGGTATCTACTACATAAGCCGGATTACAAGATAGACCGATCGGGCCGCTACTGGCCGGAACGAATACACTATCACAGTAAGTTTGGCTACAAGTATCTGAACCTAAAACCGAAGTGATACTCAAACACACCGAATAAACACCAGATTGGGTATAGGTATGAATTGGGTCGGCCGAGTTAGGGCTAGAAAAGGTATTGCCATCGCCAAAGCTCCAATCATAAGAAATGATAGTACCATTGCTACTAGAACCTTCATAGAAGATCATCTGATAACCAGAAGCGGTAGGACCGACAGTATCGGCGATGAAAGAGGGATTACAAGTAACGTTGGTTCCGCTACCCGAATTACCAAAACTTAAGCTTACTGGGCTGCAGAGACTATCTACACGTAAATAACTGATTAAGTAAGGAGCCGCAACCGAATTCATAAAGAAAGTGATACTATCATAATTAGCGCTCGTAAAACCAGAAGAGTTAGAACCATTCACGCTCCAAGCAGAAGGAATGTTATTGGGTAAACTAGTATAAGAGAACTGACGTAAAGGAAAAGCCTGAATAATGGCCAAATTTCCGGCCGGTAAAGCGGAACTGTCTACGGTGAGGATCGCGTCACAATCTCCAGGCATACAGCTCAAAAACAAGTTTCCGTTAATGTTGGGGTTCATAGCCGTGGGATAATCAGCACCCCATACTAAGTTACCAAGGCAATCTTGGGTGGCCCAGAATACGGTATCGAGGTTGGAGATCCCGGATAAACTAAAAGTGGCCACACCATTACCACTGGTAAATGCGTAGCTGTCAAAGTTTTCGATCACCGGAGGGTTATTATAACCATTGGGATAAAAACTGGCAGGTGAGTCGAAATAATAAACGGCTACACCTGGGGCTGCCGTACCACTATCGGTAACGGTTACACTGAGGGTTCCCTGAGCAAAAGCACTGAAGCTTATGAAACTCAATAGGGCTAGTAGTAAATTCTTCATTTTGATTAGATATTGATTCTTCTATTAGCTTATACGCAAGAAGAAGGGGAAAAGGGACAAACTAAGTTTAAAAAAACAAAAAAGCGCCTCATCCTAAAATGAGGCGCCTTTCTTATTGAATCATTAAAAAATTACTGCACGATCAGTCTCAAAGTTCTAGAGGCCTTCAGACTCTCCACCCTCACCAAATAGGCGCCGGGCTTCAGAGCGTCGATCTTAGCCGAATTACCTTCGGTCGCAATTTGCTTCACTAAGCTTCCGCTAATGGAATACACTTTTAAGCTTTTAAGCTCCAACTGTTCATCCCATTCTAGATTTACTACTCCTCTTGAAGGATTTGGGAACATACTCAAACTAGTCGTTAAAAGATCGTCTTCGAGCCCAACATTAGGGTCTACCACATTAATGGTAAAGCCAGTCTTATACACTAAATTACCATTGGCGTCGAATCCGATTGAATCGCAAAAAGTACTGGTGCATGTTCCTCCATTGCCATCGGTTGCGGTGATGGTTAGACATACGTTATAAACTCCCGTAGCGGCATAAGTATGGCTAGGATAGCGCGTGTTAATGGTCGTACCATCGCCAAAATCCCATGACCAAGAAGTTATTGTACCACTAGATAGGGCGTTCTCATAAATTAAGATCTGATTATTTACCGATCCAGAATTTAGAGTGTCTACTGAGTAATTAGCCGCACAGGAAAGACCAACCGGCACTACTACAACCGAGCTATCACAATAAGTAGCCATACAGGTATCTGTTCCTAGTACCGCGGTAATGGTAAGGCAAACAGTGTAGGTTCCTACCGCTGGGAAGGTATGCATCGGAGGGGCCGGATTAGGGCTGTTAAATACAATACCGTTTCCAAAATCCCAGCTATAATTAATAATAGTACCATTACTAGTCGAGGTGTTGGTGAAGGTCATTTGATATCCCGCTGGAGTCTGGCTAGTAGAGTCTGGACTAAACATAGGGGAACAAACTACACTAGTGCCGCTGCTGTTTCCAAAGCTGATGCTTCTTGGACTACAAAGACTATCTACTCGCGAATAACTGATCGCGTAGGGAGCCGTGGTCGAATTCATAAAGAAAGTCGTACTGTCATAGTCGGCACTAGTAAAACCTGAAGTGAATGAACCATTCACGCTCCAAGCAGAAGGAATGTTATTGGGTAAACTAGTATAAGAGAACTGGCGTAAGGGAAAAGCCTGAATAATAGCCAAATTTCCTGCCGGTAGAGCGGCACTGTCTACCGTAAGGATCGCGTCACAATCTCCAGGCATACAGTTCAAAAACAAGTTCCCGCTAATGTTAGGGTTCGTGGCGGTGGGATAATCGGCACCCCAAACCAAATTACCCGAACAGTCTTGGGTGGCCCAAAAAACAGTATCGAGGTTCGAAATCCCCGATAAACTAAAGGTAGCAACGCCATTACCACTGGTAAATGCATAGCTGTCAAAGTTTTCGATCACCGGAGGGTTATTATAACCATTGGGATAAAAACTTGCTGGAGAGTCATAATAAAACACGGCAACACCTGGAGCAGCTGTACCGCTGTCGCTAACCGATACCGTTAAAGTTCCTTGAGCCATCGCCGAAAGGCTGATAAAGCTCAATAGGGCTAGTAAATAATTCTTCATTTCAATTTTGGTTTTTAAATTCTTGTAATAGCTAATACGGAAATGCAGGGAAGATGGGGACAACTAACAACAATTATTTTCCAAAATTATAGCTAAACCAGCCTAACAGTTTTATTTACCTTTAGAAGATGGAAATGTCCCGGAAAAAACCGCATTATGAGATTCACGCTGAGCTGAGGGACTACCTCAATAACCATGAACGCAGTGCCAAATTAACCATTTCTTACGCCGAGCTTTTAGACTTTAGTGACGGCATTCCTGTTTTAGACCATCAGGGTAGGGATACCCTTTGGCAAAGTGTGATGTACAACAATTACAAGCAGGAAGAAGTCAATAAGGCTTTGGTAGATATCTATGCGGAGTTAAAGACCGATGGCGACCAGTCCTTTACCGGACATTTGCGCACCGATCGGATAGACCATTGTCTCTTTGGCAATTCTAATCCTTTTCGGATTCGTATTGTAAATACCATAAATGACAACCACGACTACTATTACATTAAAAAAGCGGATGCCTCTCGAATCTATGGTCTGGAAATTGAACATTTACTAAGTCCAAATCGCATTGGCTTCTTAGTAGACGGCGACACTTTGGTAGAGGAGCATATAGCTGGCATTCCTGGCGATCACTTCTTAAATCGGTATCGCTATAGACCAGGTTTTGCCAAAACACGACTAGCCAAGGAGTTCGTTAAATTCAACGAGCGTTGCTTTACCCTGTTATTAGGTGATATGCGAGCCTACAATTATGTGGTAGACGTTACCCCAGACTTCGACATGGAGCAGTACCGGGTCCGACCGATCGATTTCGACCAACTCGCCTATGAAGGTCGAAAAAACAATTACCGCCCTCAATTCTACAAAGAGAACTTAGAAATCATGCAGTACTGCATGGAAGTTCTCACACCTGAAACCGTAGATCAATACCAAACTGAAGAACGGACCCTGATCCGCAAGCGTTATTTGCGCACACGGAGAATGGTGGATGAACTACTAGATAGCATGGAAAAAGCGCCCTTATCGAGTCCGGCTAAAATTCGATCCTTAGCGAAAGACTTAGGCGAATTTCACCGCAGCAGCGAATTTGAGCAGAGCCAAAGTATGGGTGCCATTTTAAAACTACATCTCAGTAAAATGATTGAGCGTACCGAACATTTAGGCTATTTCGGAAAAAGCTCTTTCAAATAAAAAAAGGAGTCCTTTTCAGAACTCCTCTTTTTCTCTCTCAAATCATGCTCCTTAGAGCAATTCGTATATACCAGCGGCGCCTTGCCCTTCGCCCACGCACATGGTAACCATGCCGTATTTCTGGTCTCGTTTCTTCAATTCATTAAAGATCTGTACCGAAAGTTTGGCGCCGGTACATCCCAGTGGATGCCCCATCGCAATGGCTCCACCATTCACGTTCACCTTATTAGGATCTAGATCGAGTTCACGAATCACTGCTAATGACTGAGACGCAAAGGCCTCGTTCAGTTCGATCAAGTCGATATCCTCTTTTTTCATATTGGCGGCCTTCAAGGCTTTGGGTATAGCATGAACCGGCCCGATTCCCATTAAACGTGGCTCTACGCCAACCACTTGGTAATTTACCAAGCGGGCTATCGGCTTAAGACCCAATTCATTTACCATCTTCTCACTCATGATCACCGTGAAGGCTGCACCATCACTCATTTGCGATGAGTTCCCAGCCGTAACTGATCCCTTAGCGGCAAAAACGGGTCTTAGTTTAGACATGGCCTCTACATTGGTGCCTTTACGGGGACCTTCGTCGGTATTTACGGTATAGCTGCGCGATTGGCGCTTTTCATTTTCATCTAAATATATTTCCTCTACCTCGATCGGCACGATATCATCTTTAAAGCGCCCTTCTTCGATCGCCTTCAAAGCCTTCATGTGGGATTCATAACCAAACTGATCTTGGTCTTCCCGACTTACCTTATACTCGTGGGCGACTGCTTCCGCCGTAAGGCCCATATTATTGTAATAGTCGGCGTGCTCCTTAGCCAGTTCGTAGCTGGGAACCACTTTGTAGCCACCCATCGGCACGTAGCTCATACTTTCTACGCCACCGGCAATGATACAATCGGCGATACCGGCGTGGATTTTAGCGCTGGCCATGGCGATCGTTTCCAAGCCACTGGCACACCAGCGGTTTACCGTTACTCCGGGCACCTTTACGGTATCCAATCCCATTAAAGAGATCAAACGACCCATGTTCATGCCTTGCTCCGCCTCGGGCATGGCATTTCCCACGATCACATCGTCGATGCGATCCTTATCGAGCTGCGGCATATCCTTCAATATCTCCTGAATTAAGGTACCGGCTAAATTATCGGGCCGCGTAAAACGGAATAGCCCTCTCGGTGCCTTTCCTACCGCGGTTCTTTTTGCTGCTACTATGTATGCGTTCATTTGTAGAGAGTTTAGAGTTTAGAACTTAGATTTTAGAGGCTTTTTAAACTTCTAGGCTCTTTCCTTTAATAATTTTTGAGTTAAAGCGAAATTGATTTTTTGCACCTCATGAATAGTACTGCATAGGCCATCAAATTGAGCGTCATCGATATACTGGAGCCGTTTACTGATGATCAATTGGGTCTCCATTTCATTAATAGAGCCATTGGCAATATTTAGAAATCGAATGAAGTCAGGGTTCGAATTTCGGCCTGCTCCTTCCGCAATGTTAGAAGCGACCGAGACAGCCGACCTCCTAATTTGATTGGTTAAGCCAAAAAGCTCTTCCTGAGGAAAACCTTTACTAATCATGTAAATCGATTCGGTCATGTCCATGACTTTCTGCCAGACTTTTAAGTTTTTGTAGCGATGCATCTATAATCATGGTTTTGGTTTTAACTTGATCCGTCTAGATTCTAAATTCTAGATTCTAGGCTCTAGACTTTAATTCCTCAACGGCTTCCCGGTCTTCAACATATGCTGTATGCGTTCCAAGGTTTTCTTCTCGGTACAAAGGCTTAAGAAAGCTTCGCGTTCTAAGTCGAGCAGGTATTGCTCCGAAACCATGGTTGGCTCAGACAGATCACCACCGCTCATAACATAGGCCAGTTTTTCTACCATTTTCTTTTCATGCTCGGTAATGTAACCGCCCTCTAACATGGTGTGGGCTCCTACCGTAAACATCCCCAGTGCTTGACGACCTAATACTTTGATATCGCGTTCCTTCACCGGCATAATGTAACCGGCATCGGCCAAGGCGATCGCTTTGGCTTTGGCATCAGCAATTAGGCGGTGTCGATTCATCGAGATACCATCACGACCTTCAACGAAAATTCCCATATTAAAGGCTTCTTTGGCCGATTTGGCTACTTGAGCCTGACCGATCATAAAGAGGTTTTCACGGTAGGCATTGGTTTCAATGTCGTCTTTCATGTAACGCTGAGCGGCACGACGAGTCAATTCCTTGGTGCCACCACCGCCGGGAATTACACCTACTCCGAATTCCACCAAACCAATATAAGTTTCGGCCGCTGCTTGCACCGCATCGGCGTGGAGCGACATTTCACAACCGCCGCCTAGCGCCATTTGATGGGGTGCTACTACTACTGGTACCGAAGAATAGCGCACGCGCATCATGGTGTCTTGGAAGTATTTAATAGCAAAGTTGAGCTCATCGTATTCTTGCTCTACCGCCATCATAAAGATCATGGCGAGGTTGGCACCCACCGAGAAGTTATCGCCGTGGTTGGATATCACCACGCCCCGATAATCCTTCTCTGCAATCTCAATCCCTTTATTGATACCGGCCAATACGCCGCCCCCAAGGGAGTTCATCTTAGAGCGGAACTCGATGTTTAGGATACCATCACCTAAGTCCTGGACCGCACATTCTTTATTCTCCCAAATGGTTTGAGTAGGACGTATATATTCTAAGTTAATGAAGCTATCTCCGCCGGGAAGGTCACGATAGGCTTTGTCGGCGATATGATAAAACTGGCCTTTGCCTTGTTCCACATTGTAGAAAGAACGGACCCCGGCGGCCTTCATGTGCTTCACCCAATCGGCTAAGTCCAATCCTTCGGCCTCAATGAGCTGAATACCTTTATCCAAGCCGATCGAATCCCAAATTTCAAATGGTCCATGTTTCCAGCCGAAACCAGCGCGCATACCTTGATCGATGCGGAATAGATCGTCGGCGATCTCGGGAATTCGATTGGCAGCATAGGCCAAGATTCCGGCCACCGAACGACGGTAAAATTCTCCGGCTTTGTCTTTTCCCCCGATCAAAATAGGCCAACGTTCTTTTACGTCGTCTACGTTCTTGGTAAGCTCCAGGGTAGGAAACTTCGATTTCTTCTGAGGGGTATATTCTAAAGTATCTAGATCTAATGACAAGATCTCCGACTTACCATTTTCTCCTTTTACCTTTTTGTAAAAACCTTGTCCACTCTTAGAACCCAACCAATTATTCTCTTGCATTTTTTGCAAGAATTCGGGTAAGACGAACTTTTCTTTCTGCTCATCGTGGGGAGCTGCTTGCGCTAAGCCATTAGCCACGTGGATCAAGGTATCGAGTCCTACTACGTCGGCCGTGCGGAAGGTGGCCGATTTTGGACGACCGATCAAAGGTCCGGTAAGCTTATCGATATCCTCTACCGACAAGCCCATTTCCGACACCTTGTGAAACAGGTCCATGATACCAAAGACCCCCACTCGGTTGGCGATAAAGGCCGGCGTATCCTTACAGAGGACCGTGGTCTTGCCCAAATAACGATCTCCATAATGCATAAAGAAATCGACTACCGCCGGATCGGTCTTGGGGGTAGGAATAATTTCCAGCAATTCTAAGTAGCGAGGCGGATTAAAGAAGTGCGTCCCAAGGAAGTGTTTTTGAAAATCTTCGCTGCGACCTTCTAACATCAAATGAATCGGTATGCCGGAAGTATTAGAAGAAATAAAGGTCCCTTCCTTACGGAATTGCTCTACCTTTTCAAAAAGACTTTGCTTGATGTCCAAGCGTTCTACCACCACCTCAATGATCCAGTCGGTATCGGCGATCTTAGCTAGATCATCTTCCAAATTACCGGTGCTAATACGAGAAGCGTATTTCTTATCGAATAAAGGGGCCGGATTCATTTTTACCGCTTTCGCCAAACTCTCATTTACGATGCGATTGCGCACTTGAGTATCTTCTAAGCTGAGACCCGCTTTTTGCTCCTTTTCGTTCAGCTCTCTTGGCACGATGTCTAATAATAAAACGCGTACCCCAATATTGGCGAGGTGACAAGCAATTTGGCTCCCCATGATACCAGAGCCAATAACCGTTGCGTGTTTAATAGTCTTTTTCATCTTAGTCCTTAATTTCTTGAGTTGCCAATTTATTTTCGAGGATCATGGTATTTATACCATCGATCACATTAAAAAAGTTGCTCAGTTCCTCACCAGAGAAACGGTCTTGCACCTGCGTATTAAAATTAATTACGGCTGCTTTAGCGTCAGCCCTTTTTTCGATGCCGAAAGGAGTAAGAAAAACCAAAACGGAACGGCCATCCGCTGGATTCGGCCTTCTTTCGATCAAGCCCTTTTCTTCCATTCCTTTCAAAGTGCGGGATAAACTGGTGGCCTCCATCCCCATCCGCGGACCGAGGGCCGTGCTCGGAGTGCCCTTTTCTTTATCTATGTTGAGCAAAACGTAACCGGTAGCCATAGAAGCACCGTAACCCGCCGCTACCTCATTGTACATCTTGGCAATACTTTGCCAAGTACGTTTGATGTGAAAATCGACCGTTTCTTCCTGTTTCAATGCTAAAATTTTGAAGCAGGGCTAAGATATAAAAATTATGCATGCATAGGAAATATGCTTGGAGATAATGGACGCGAGACTTGAGACGAGAGATGTGGGATGTGGGATGTGGGATGTGGGAGTCTAGAGTCTAGAATCTAGATCATAGAATGTAGATATTTGCCTAGGGCCCTACGCTCTTAGCTATAAGCCCTATGCACCATACTTCCCAGCTTTCCCAGCTTCCAATCCTACCTAGGATCATAAAGCACCGAGTGCCGGATCATCAGAGTATCGCTCAGGGGCTCCAGGCTTTGGCGCTCCACATCGCCGGTCATATTGATCCGACCCTCACCATCTCGGTTGGTGATATCCACTTGCACTTCAAGCGAGGCCGCATTTAGGATTTCATCCGGACTGTTGAGCAATTCACCGTAAACGTGCATTCCCACCAAAGCTTCTCCTTCAATTTCAAATTCTTTGACCCAAGGTAATTGAAGGTCGTACTCAGTCACCAGGACACCTTGATCATTGAGGTACTGCACGGAGTCGATTTGGGTATAATCCACATCCGATTCGATCCGATACCAATAGCGCATACTGGTACCCGATTCTATCTTTTCACAAGCGCCGAATGCGATTGCCATAACCAGGATGGTGGTAAAACGAAAGACTGGTTTTAAATAAAGCAGTTTCATAATCAGCGATTTAATAGATTAATAAGACTAAAACAACAAGAATCTCTCCAAATTGGTCAATTTCCTTTAAGCACTTTGGTAAAAGGCTTGCTTTTGCTTTAAGCTGGCGAGCTGGTCTTTGCTATATCTTAGGAGTTTAAGACTACTTAAGCAGAGTAGAAAGCTAAGTAGGGCATATACCAATGCAACCATACTGTAAGATTTACTGCTTTGCATCAATTCCGATAATCCGCGCGGACTTAATACCACGGTGTTCTGCAAGGGAATAAAATAAGCTAAGTATATAACCCAAGCCCACTGATATAGGGCACCCATGGTTAAACTAAGGTCTCCATTTAAGGTCCTGCGCATTTTTCGGCGTTCGGCAAAAACATAAATTACCGTGCCCAATACGGCGACTACAATTAGATACCAAAGCACTAGGGTAGTTAAGGGAAAGGTTTCCTGCAATACGTACAGAGCTCCTATACTGCCTAAGGTGACAAAAACACGCGGTGGTTTAAACCAAGTTTTGCACTCAGACCAAAAGCCCTGGTAAAAACGCTTGCTCACCACCTTCTGATGCTCTTCCGCTATCTCACTGAGACCGAAGACCCCAAAGGACTTGTATACCTTATGAAAGGCATCTTTGAAACTGAGCTGAGGATTTTTCTCCCAAAGTGCCTCGATCCTACTTGCAATATGATCCACCAACTCCAAACGGAGATCTAAATACCTGATGTCTTTCCGCTTACAAAATGAGTAGATCTCTTGTAAATTCTCTTGACTCAATTCTCGCTTATCCATAGCTGGGTTTTTTGAAAATTGCTTGTAATGCTTTGAGGTAATCATCGATTGAATTCTGCATTTCAGAAAGATGATCTTCAGCTTCTTTACCTGGAGCCAAGCGGTAGTATTTACGGGGCCGCCCCCCTTCCGCTTTAAATTCAGAGCAGAGCAATCCCTGTTCTTCCAATTTGTGTAAAACGGGATATAATGCCCCTTCATTGAGCTTGATCACCCCCGCAGTGCGTTCTTCCACCTTCCGGGTAAGCGCATAACCGTAGGACTCGCCTTCTTCAGCGATCAAGTGCAGAAGGATGTCTTCTAAAAATCCTTTGATGTAAGATTTCTTCATACCTCAGAAACTGAGGTAAATTTAAGAAAGCAAAAAAAGCCTTCCAAATCGGAAGGCTTTCGTTTACTAATACTAAAAATTAGTGCTTTATCATTTTAGAGGACCATAAGTTCTGGTCTTCCGCTTTTAGCTGTACTAGATAAATACCGGCCTTTAAAGCTTGACTCTCTACCGAAAAGATATTGGTACCCATTTCGGCCTTAAGCTCGCTGTACTGTAATAGTCTACCTTCTAGATCACGGATCTCAAGACTCATGGTCTCGGCCGCACGGGCCTGAAAAGTGATATTAAAGTGATTCCCGGCTGGATTGGGATAAAGTGACCAATTAGCAAAATCGGCTCCAGCCAATTGTTCCTCTAAACCTACCCCGGCTGTTACCTCAATGGTCATAGTTTGATCGGTGGTAAAGTAATTGTCGCTACAGCGGAAAACTACCAAATGGCTTTGCTGAGCGTGACGCGCTTCGGGGGTGAAATTGAAGGTACCCTTAAGATCGTTTTGATTACCGGTAGGTGCGGTGCTAAAACTGATATTGGCGTTGGCGTCCTGAAAAAGCGGACTAAAGGCCTCCATATATAAGCTCTTATTGGTGTCTAAATGACTGGCCACGATCTCAAAATTAAGCGGACTATTGGCCGGCACGCTCATATTAAGGGTATCGCGCGGGGCCTGTCCATTCATCAAGGACCAATAAGGATAACCGCTTCCCGCCGGCACCACGATCAATTGCATGTCACGGCGAATTTCTCCGATCCAAACCCCATTTCGATATTGATCCACCAAGATGGATAGTACAAAATTACCGATGGTATTGGCGGTCCAAGAAATGGTGCCGGTTATTGAATCTAAAGTTAAGGGGCCAGTGGCAGCTGATGGTGGTGTAGTATATCCAGCGCAATAACTTCCCATGGCATTCAATGGCGCATCCAAGCTCCAAGCTAATGAGTCACCGTCGGGATCGAAGGGTAAAGGATTGTACTGCCAAGTGGTATTTAGCGGTAAATAGATCGCGGCCGGTACCAAGAAAAATGCGGTAGAGTTAGGCGCCAGGGAATCGACCATCACATTGGTGCTGAGGTACATATTTTCACTAGTAGGATTACTCAAGTTCTGGATGGCATCATTGCGGCAGCAGTTAGACCATGAAATATGCCATTGGCCTGCCGCCGGAAAAGTTACCGTATCCGAAAACCAATATACCTCCACTCCATAGGGATACATCGGTAAGAGGTTTCCAGAAATCACTGAATCATAAGGAACGGTGCGCGACATAGACCATCCGTTGGGTCCTTGAAAATCGAAAGTAGCCAAATTTTGCATGGGGATTCCAATCGTATCGCGGTACACAATAAGGTTTACTAGGTGTTGACCGTTCGGTAATTCAGCCACGGTGATCTCACCCCCCATTAAATGGGTGGCGTCACTGAAGAAAAACGAGCAGGAAAGCAGAATAGCATATAGGTACTTCATGGTTTTAGGGTATTAATTCTCATTCAAAGTAGATTTTTTCTCCTAACCATTGATAGCTAGTTTATTATTCGAGCAAAGTGGACTATTGAACGAATTTTCATTTAGGACAGCCCATAGCCTCAAGCGCCAAAGAAAAAACACCAGTTCCTTTCCTCTCTAAAAAGTATATTATCGTAATATTGCAATGATCTTATAAAGTAATGGGATTAACACGTAGCGAACTTTTTAAACCTGAGCAGAACGAGATTTCCACTTATGCCAAAGCCCTGGCTCACCCAGCTCGAATTGCAATTATTCAGCATCTCCTTAAAGCCGAAGCTTGCATTAATGGCGACTTAGTTGAAGAGTTAGGACTGGCCCAAGCCACCATCAGCCAACATTTACGTGAGCTAAAAGCTGTAGGGATTATTCAAGGTAATATCGAAGGTACCCGAGTGAACTACTGTATAAATGGCGCACGCTGGAGGGAGATCCAAGATCGCTTTAACCAATTGTTTCAAGCCTTTCCGCCTCCATCGGACGCTAATTGCTGCTAAAAAAATTTAAAAACAATCATCGTAATATTACAATCAATGAAACTTTCCCGACTCAAGGAACATCTGCACGATCTAGAGGAACTAAACTTTGTACTCCCTAATGGAGAAAAGGTCCCCAGCCATTTCCACGTGACCGAAATTGGCGCTATCAGCAAGCACTTTATCGACTGCGGCGGCACGATCAGAAAGGAGCACAAGATCAATTTTCAGTTGTGGACCGCCGAAGATATCGACCATCGCTTACAAGCAGAAAAGCTCCGCGATATCATCAAGCTATCGGAAGAAAAGCTAGACCTGCAGGATCGTGAAATTGAAGTAGAATACCAAGCTGAAACGATCGGTCGATATGGCTTGAACTATAAGGAAGGGCAATTTCACCTAGAACCCCTACAAACCGATTGCCTGGCGCCAGACCGTTGCGGTATTCCTCAAGAAAAACCGCGTCTAAAGCTGAGTGACCTCACTAAACCTGAAACAAGCAAAGCCTGCAGCCCAGGTTCGGCTTGTTGTTAATGTATCGCTATGAAGGTTAATTTTTTAGCTCCGCTCCGTCAAGAAATGGATTGGCTTTTAAAGCTAAGTCCCGCTCCAGAGCGTCAGGCGCAATTGGAACCTTTGGTAGACTACCTGCAAGCCAAGTTAGACCGCCAAGAAGAAATTCAGCTCCATTTTATTTGTACCCATAACTCACGGCGTAGTCAGTTTGCCCAAGTCTGGGCCCAAACCTGGGCCCATTACTTTCTGCTTCCCCTCCGCGCCTTTTCGGGGGGAGTGGAAGTAACTGCCTTTAACCCTAGAGCGATAAGCTGTTTGCGGGAGCAAGGATTTACCATAGAAGCTTCGGATACCACAAACCCCTTATACCAAATCCAGTTTGGCCAAGAGGGGGAAAGTCTCCAGGCCTATTCCAAGCTCTACGATGCGGAAGAAAACCCCCGCTCTAATTTCGCAGCGCTTATGACTTGCTCCCACGCTGAGGAGAATTGCCCCTTCATCGCAGGAGCAGAGCGTCGCATTCCCCTACTCTACGAGGACCCTAAGGCCTTCGACGATAGCCCGCAAGAAGCACAAAAATATGTAGAGCGCTCCCGACAGATCGCTTCCGAACTAGCTTTTGCTTTTAGTTGCCTAAAACGATAAGATGTCTAAAAAACTATCCTTTCTCGACCGTTACCTCACGCTATGGATCTTTCTAGCTATGGTCATTGGCGTAGGTCTGGGTAATTTCTTCCCCGCCATGCCCAATTATGTCGATGCTCTTTCCATTGGCACTACCAACATTCCCATTGCCTTGGGTTTGATCTTAATGATGTTTCCACCATTGGCCAAAGTAGATTACAGCTTATTGCCCAAGGTATTTCGCAACCTAAAGGTCTTGGGTATTTCCCTCCTACTGAACTGGATCATCGGTCCAATCTTAATGTTTAGCTTGGCGGTAATATTCTTGGCTGATAAGCCTGAATATATGTCGGGCTTGATCCTGATCGGATTGGCTCGTTGCATTGCCATGGTACTGGTTTGGAACGACTTGGCCGACGGCAGTAAAGAATACGGAGCCGGATTAGTGGCCCTAAATAGCATTTTCCAGGTCTTCGCCTATTCTTTTTACGCTTGGCTCTTTATGAGCGAAGTCCCGCAGTGGATCGGCTTAGAAGGAGTGGCCATCGACATCTCCATTGGCCTTATCGCCGAAAGCGTGGCCATTTACCTAGGTATTCCCTTCCTCTTGGGCATCCTGGTGAGACAGCTAAGTCTAAAAAGCAAAGGGAAAGAGTGGTTTGAGACAGTTCTCCTTCCTAAAATTTCACCCATAACCTTGATCGCCTTGCTCTTCACCATTCTGATCATGTTCTCCTTAAAAGGGGAAAATGTGCTCAAGCTTCCGCTTGATGTGCTGCAGATCGCTGTACCCTTACTGATCTATTTCGGACTGATGTTTTTCATCGGCTTTATCGCCAGTAAATGGGCCGGGGCGCCTTATGATCAGAAAGCAGCCGTTGCCTTCACTGCCGCGGGAAACAATTTCGAATTGGCCATAGCGGTTGCTGTAGCGGTTTTTGGCCTCAATAGCGGTCAGGCCTTTACTGGCGTTATCGGACCTCTTATCGAAGTACCGGCTTTGATATTGTTGGTGCAGTTGGCTAGGAGGATGAAGCCTCTGGAATCAACTCGCTCGGTTTAAACCGCGGTAGGCACTTGGGTTAAGCCCGGTTTCCTTTTTGAAAGCGGTGCTAAAATGGGAGTTGTTCTCGAAGCCACAACTAAAGGCAATTTCACCCACGTGCATCGAGGTTTCGAGCAGAAGTTTTTTAGCCTTTTCCAAGCGCAGTTTAACCAGGAATTTGGCGGGCGTCTCCCCGTACATTTCCTTAAATTTAGCGAAGAACTTCGCTCGACTCATGCAAGCCTTTTTGGCCAAATCGTCTATGGAGATCTTTTCCGATAAATGCTGCGACAAATAGCTTACTGCCGCCGCCATAGGGTGATGGCTCGCCTTCCCATGGTAATCTTGCACCAATAAAGTGCGCGCCTGGGTTTGCATTAAACGAATAACCATTTCCTGCATCGCTAGATCCAATAGGGCATCCTTCCACTTTACTTGTTCATTTACCGACAAATGAACCAGTCGGTCTAATGATGCGGCCAAACCTTCGCCATTTAGAAGGTGGTGAATTTTGAGATCCACTTCCCAATCTCCACAAGCATCCGGCTTGCTAAATTTCTCATTGAGAAAATTCGCCGTTTTACTAATCAATTCCGGGCCGATCTCGATCGCCAAACATTGGGTGGGGTTGGTACTGCAAGCTTCCGGGAAATCGATTACCATCTTCTCACCCGGCGCCACTAGTACCGATTCTCCGGGGAGGTAATCGAAAGATGCTTTCTGTTCTAAATGCATCACTTTTTTACCGCGAAACATAGAAGTAAAAACGAAGTCGTTGAATTGTAAGGCCACCGAATGAGCCTGCAAATGAGTCTCGAAGACATTTAATTCAAAAAAATTGTGACTGTAAGTGGTGCGATTCTCCACCAAACTCCTTAGGTCTCTTTGTTCGGTAAGCTTTGGACTTCGTAAATAATTTCCCATAAAACAGAATTGCCTTCTGTCAAATCTACAATAATAAACTCTGCCTCCAGCAATTTAGACGGAGAGTAAAACCTTTTAGACCCAGGGTAAAGGCCATCTTAATTTAGACTAGGAACAAAGGGATAATTACAAATAGAAAACAAGAGTAGATGAATTTGAAACAATTTGAGAGGGATTTCAAACAAACGAATATGGATGTATTAGAAAAAAATCATCAGGCGCTTAGTCGTCCTGAGATCAAGGGTCAATTCGACCATTTTATTGGTGGCCAATGGGTAAAGCCCGCAAAAGGAGAATATTTTCAAAACATAAGTCCGGTAGACGGAAAAGTTCTGTCCATGGCGGCACGCGGAACTAAAGAAGATATCGAAGCAGCTTTAGACGCAGCTCACCGAGCATTCGAAACTTGGAGTAAGGCCTCGGCCATCGAACGCAGTAATACGCTTCTTAAGATCGCCGATATCATGGAAGCCAATGCCGAAAAATTAGCGCGGGTAGAAACCCTGGATAATGGCAAGGCCTTGCGGGAAACTCGCGCTGCCGACATCCCTTTATGCATTGACCACTTTCGCTATTTCGCGGGCGTTATCCGGGCCGATGAAAGCACCATGTCTGAGCATGACGAAAATACGGTAAGCATCAACCTGCAAGAACCTTTGGGCGTGGTAGGTCAGATCATACCTTGGAACTTCCCCTTATTAATGGCTACTTGGAAGATCGCTCCTGCCTTGGCCGCCGGTTGTACCACCGTGGTGAAGCCTGCGGAGCAAACGCCCACCAGCATTATGGTGCTAATGGAGCTCATCGCTGAAGTGGTACCTCCTGGGATTATTAATGTAGTAAGCGGATTTGGACCGGAGGCCGGAAAACCTCTCGCCACCTCACCAAGGGTCTCCAAAGTGGCCTTTACCGGCGAAACTACCACCGGAC
>CBFHJH010000002.1:0-4487 GCA_965656185.1 Croceimicrobium sp. | reverse complement strand
GGACGCCTCATCATGCAGTATGCTTCCGAAAACCTTATTCCGGTTACTATGGAGTTGGGTGGTAAATCGCCAAATATCTTCATGAAGAGCATTGCCGATGCGGATGATGACTTTTTTGACAAATGTGTAGAAGGAGCGGTAATGTTTGCCCTTAACCAGGGGGAAGTATGTACCTGTCCCTCGCGTATCCTAGTCCATGAAGACATCTACGATAAATTCATGGAACGAGTGGTGGAAAGAACCAAGGCCATTAAAATGGGACACCCCTTGGCCGAAGATACTATGATGGGCGCTCAAGCTTCCAATGATCAGTACGAAAAGATCCTCTCTTACATTGAAATTGGTAAAGAGGAAGGCGCTGAAGTGCTTTGTGGCGGAGCCTCGGCCGGTTTAAACTCTGGACTTGAAAATGGCTACTATATTCAGCCTACTATTTTGAAAGGCCATAATAAAATGCGGGTTTTCCAAGAAGAGATCTTTGGTCCGGTAACTTCCGTAACCACCTTTAAAACCATGGAAGAGGCTATCGAAATTGCCAATGACACCCTATATGGTTTGGGCGCTGGACTTTGGACCAGGGATGCGCACGAGATCTATAAGATTCCACGTGAGATCAAAGCGGGACGAGTGTGGGTAAACTGCTACCACGCCTACCCTGCCCATGCTCCCTTTGGTGGTTATAAAAAATCTGGTTTTGGTAGAGAGACTCACAAAATGATGCTCAATCACTACCGTCAAACCAAGAACATGTTGATCTCTTACGACAAGAAAAAACTAGGCTTCTTTTAATAGAAACTAGCCTAAAAGGGCTGCGAGATGAGAGAGCGCAGCCCTTTTTTTTATCCTTTTAAAAGCTTATGAAAGTAGAACGTATTAGTGCCACCGAAGAAGCCCTAGAGTTGATTCAAGAATTGGAAGAACGCTATGGTCCCTTGATGTTTCATCAAAGTGGGGGTTGTTGTGATGGCTCTGCTCCCATGTGTTTTGAAAGGGGCGACTTTAAAATTGGCGAGAGCGATGTTCTTTTAGGAGCTATACATAAACAGCCCTTTTACATGTCTAAAGACCAATACGAATATTGGAAGCACACCCACCTCACCTTAGATGTTACCCCGGGAAGAGGTTCTAGCTTTTCGCTCGAAATACCCACCGGGAAGCGTTTTATCATTCGCTCCCGACTTTTTAGTGATACCGAATATGAAGCCTTAAAATCCCAATCCTTGCTTTAGGATCGGCCTTTTCTTAAAGGTAGTTTTCTATATTTAGCTATCACTAAATCAACTCCTTTATGAAAGCCTTAAAAATTATCGGAATCATCTTGGCGGTCATTATTGGCCTGCCCTTAATCATTGCTCTGTTCGTCTCGAATGACTTTTCCTACGAGCAAAGTATTACCATTAATGCGCCCATCGAGCAAGTATGGGCCAGCACCAATAGTCTAGAGAAAATGGATGAATGGAGTCCTTGGACCGCGAAAGATCCGGACCTCGAACAAAGCTTTACCGGCACTAGCGGTGCAGTTGGCTCCGAAAATTGTTGGGACAGTCAGCATCCTGAGGTAGGAGCTGGCTGCCAAACCATCACTAAAGTTGAAGCCCCTACTCTACTTGAATCGCACCTTAGTTTTAGCCGCCCCAATGAATCGGAAGGCGATGCCTATGTAAAATTGGCGGAAAAAAATGGAGCCACCGAAGTTACCTGGGGCATGGTCTCAGAATTACCATATCCCTTTAATCTTATCAACTTAGTAATGGATGCAGAAGCAGCGATGAGTGGTGAGTTCAATAAAGGACTTAACCGCCTAAAAGAAATCGCAGAAGCCTAAAAAAACTAGAGGATAGGGTCTGGATCATTTTTACCGGACTCTATCCTTCTCTTCCTAATCTCCCTTAAAAACCAAGGCCGACCGCTGTAAAGGCGTGATCCTGTGCTCTAACAACTGATAAGACCAATTTTGCGCCTCAAAAAACTTTTGCAGCCAAGCTTCCGAAATATGGCTCACCCCATAACTGCTGCCATCTTGCAAGTAATCGTCGGTATGAGCCAAAAGTAGATCTTCGCTTTCTTCTCGATAATGATAGGCCGGTTCAGATTCTTCACTGCCATGGTAAGTAAAAAAAAGCCTTCCGCCGGGATTTAGCTTAGCTACCAAGCAGCTCATCCAAGCCTTAAACAAATCTTGGGGTAAATGACTAAAGACCGATACGGCTATGATCAAGTCTTTTTTATCACAATCAAATCCTTCCGGACGATAACCGTGACTGAATCCGCTGAAACCTAAATTTTCGGTCTGAAACTGTACCGATGATTCCTTCAGCTCCGAAACTTCGATTTCCGCTTCTGGGAAAAACTGGGTTAAAAAACGTGATACCCGTCCGTAACCACTACCAAAATCCAAGATTTTCTTAAGGCCTGGAGCATTGGGTAGGACTTGTGGTAAACCATGAGCAATCCTCGCTCCCACTTTAAAATAGGTATACAAAGCTTGGTAGGCATCGGGCGCATGATGATGCAAATGAAAGGCAAACATCATATCATTACGATGGACCACCGTAGGCCAAGATTGTAGGCCAAACTCCTCATTTAAGGCCCTTTGCACCTTTTGCATAAGCTTGGCTTCTGGCTCAAAGGTGGCGGGCAAGGCTACCGCATTCCAGGCCATCAGGTATTCTTTTTGGGCTTGCACTTGCGCTTGCAGCTTCCCGATCGCTTCATGCGCCTCACTGATCCCTAACTTGTCTTTCAGGAATTGAATCATGGTCGAAAATTAGCAATAATCTCCCGCTCTCATCCTAGACCATGGAAATTGAGCCCTTGTTTTTGGCCAGGACCAAGTTCTCTCGCTCGGCTTGCCCCAGTTGCCCTTCAAATGGTGGGATCTGCATTGGCTAAAAGTGAGCTTCAAAAACGGCGGCCAATATATAGTTTAGCTACAGCGGATTTAAGCCTTTTTTAGGGCAAAAGGGGCTTTTTTCGCCCTTAAACAGCAAGATCAGTGACCCGCTCACAACCCAAGCCCAAAACACCTTTACACCTCATAAACAAGGGCTTAGAGCAGCTCCCTGGCCGCGCAGACTTCGCCCAAGAGCCTTTAGACTACCATGTAAGGCCATCACCCCCAGTGCTGCGGTGATCCCGGGATCTACGACAGAACCTAGCGGGATCCCCTGCCGGGAACTAGGCTATCCCTGATCGGAGTGCCGGCCACCAAATAACACCTAGCGACTTTCCAAAAAAGAGCTAAGGACAAGGTCGCCGACCTACCTTTTACCCCAAAAATAGCCAAGGGTACTTGCCGCAGGAGATACAGACTAGCGCACATAACATTACCAAGACCTTATACCTTAGTACAGACTTCTCCGCAGAATGTGCAGGGGACCACTACATGAGATACAGGGGAGCACTACACGTGGTACAGGGGAGGACCACACGTCATACAGAGGACCACTACACGAGGTACAGACTTCTGCGCATCATTTGACGGAACCTTCCCCTTTGCAACCGAGACCTCCATTGCTGCTCCCGACTTTCCCCCAATAAGTTCCGACTGCCTAGCAAGGACCAGAGGTGATGTTCTGCGGAAGCTTCCCACTTCCCAACTGCTCTTAGAGAGCTAAGCCAAGCCTTTTCAAACTAGCGCTCTACCCTGTAGGCCCGACGAACCATGCGTGGAGACACCAGCGCTCTCCTCCTTTTTTTAGTCTCTGAATTAGATTCAGAACTTCTACTTCAATATCATAGTATTGAAGCCACTCTTTTTTATCCAGCTTTCGCCCAGCTGCACGAGTACTTCTACCAATTTATTGGCGAACCCGGAATGGAACCACTATTTCTTCGATGTCAGTCGCGTAAGCAAACTTGATCACTGCTGGGTATTCCGTCCTTCCCCTTAACTGATATTTTTCATAAGCGTATAAATTAACTTATGAAGGTATCCGGAAATCTCTAATCGAAGCGGTTAGATATTAGAACGCTCCTAGGTCGCTGAGAGATATTTGGTCGTAGAATTAACTAA
This sequence comes from Croceimicrobium sp., assembly GCA_965656185.1. Classification (GTDB taxonomy): domain Bacteria; phylum Bacteroidota; class Bacteroidia; order Flavobacteriales; family Schleiferiaceae; genus Croceimicrobium. The sequence continues at coordinate 472 of CBFHJH010000002.1, read as the reverse complement.
GGACATGAGACTAATCCCAGGCATTAATTTCCCTGCGCCCCCTGCACGCCCTGCCTTGGCTTTAGCAACCCCATATCTTGACACACCAATGATTAATTCCTACCTTTGGCGTTAGTAACGCGAAAAGTATGATTTCATCCTTTGGTTCTAAGCAAACCGAAAAAATATGGAATGGAGAAAGAGTAAAAAAGATACCCCTCGAAATCCAAAATGTCGGTAGACGCAAGCTTAGAATGCTCAATAACTCGATTGATGTGAATGATTTAAGAATTCCTCCATCGAACCGGCTTGAAAAACTTGGCGGAAACTTAAAAGAGTTTTACAGTATCCGAATTAACAAGCAATGGAGAATCATCTTTAAGTGGAATAACGGAAATGCAAGCAAAGTAGAAATTGTAGACTACCATTAAAATGGAAAGATTGAATAACCCTCATCCTGGTGAAGTTTTACTTCATGAATTTTTGGAGCCTT
>CBFHJH010000001.1:551917-569577 GCA_965656185.1 Croceimicrobium sp. | reverse complement strand
CCTAAAATGGGTTTACAGATCAGTGAATTTGCCTTAACCCGGCGGGAAAAACAGGTCTTATCCTTGTTGGTGCAGAGTAAAACCTATCAGGATATTGCCGAAGAATTGGTAATATCACCCTTAACGGTGCGGAGCCACATTGAGAACCTTTACCGCAAGCTGGGGGTGCACAGCAAAGCCGAGCTGGTAGCCATGGCTTATCAGAATAATTGGACTTTTTAGGTGGTGAATGGTTTTAAAAGATTGTTATTCAGCTTATTTAGCTAATTATTATTGTTTGCTGTTATCTAAATAATTATGCATATTTGATCGCCTAACCAACCTTATGAAGAGCCTACGCCATTCATTAGTCTTATTATTTCTCTGCTCAGTTTCGGTCTCACCTTTAGGGGCGCAGTCTGTATCCGACTCGGTGGCCGCTATCTTAGGGGGACGATTAAATCATCATCTTTCCAATAATCAGATCGATTCTGCCCTCTTTTTTACCCAAGAGTTGATGAATCATTATCGGGTAGAAGGCAATGAGTATGAGATGCTTCGTGCCGCAGTGCATCGGGCGGAAATTTTACGGAGCATTAACAGTCTGGAAGAATCGCAGAAGCTTTTGGCCGATTACCAAGCGGTGGCGGAGCGTTTGGAACTTTCGACGGTAAAATCGATGTATTATAATCGGTTAGCAGCCGTGCTCTTCGAAGCTAAGGAAAAGGATTTAGCACTTAATGCTTTAAAGCGATCGCAAGAAATAGACTCGATCGAGGATTACCAGTGGCGAAAGTATTCCAATTGGAACATCGAAGGAGCGATCTATCGGGACCGGGGAGAATTTGAAAAAGCAGAGCAGGTATTACGCCAAACCGCTTTGTACGCTAAGGAAAATCAAGATAGCGCCGAATACCAATCGGCCCTGTACAATTTAGCGCTCACTTTGCACCGCAGTAAGCAATACGAAGACTGTATTGAAGCCTGTTTGCAATACATCAATGGTTATGAAATCCCAGGTTTGGAGAAAACACGCGGCGAAGTTTGGCACTTGGCAGCATTGTGTGCACGGGCCCTGGAAGATTATCCGGTAGCCTATAATTATCTGGACTCAGCCCATCAGCAACGCCTAACCGATATGGAGCGTATCGTTGATTCGCGGGTAGATGCATTTAAGATCTCGAATGATTTGGAGGCGGAACGGCTGAAGACTTCAGTTTTGGAAGCCGATCGCAGTAGGGATCAACTACAGATCTTGGTCTTAGCCTTCTTTTTACTGGTAACTCTGTTGATTGGGGTTGTGGTATACTTAAGCCGCGAGCGATACAAATCGAAACATCAAGAGCAAACCTTACTTAACAAAGAAATGCTGGAGAGCTTGGAGTTCAAGAACAAGCTTATCAGCATTGTTGCGCACGATATTCGCAATCCGATGGCCTCAATCAAAGGGATGCTGCAATTGTATAATCAAGGCTTGGTGGAGAAGGAAGATCTACGGGAGTGGATGGATGGCCTTGAAGTTTCGGTCTCTAATGTAGACCTCTTGTTGGAAAACCTTCTGAATTGGGTGAAATCGCAAAGTGGCAAGATCGATCCTTACATCGAATCGGTCGACCTCAATCTAATTTTGAACAAGACCTTACCGGGCTTGCATGCGCAGCTTGAGCTGAAGAAAATAGAACTGGATAGGCCTGAACTCGAGGCTAAGCATCTAGTTAAGGCGGATGAGAATATCTTGGCTTTTGCTCTCCGTAACGTATTGAGCAATGCCCTAAAGTATTCACCGGAGGGCTCGAAGGTTACTGTGCGTTGCTTTGATTCGCAAACAGAGCACATTCTTGAGATCCAAGACCAAGGTTCTGGTATACGTCAGGAGCAATTGGAAAAGATCCGTAAACATCAAGCAGTAAGCAGCGATGGCACCGCAGCCGAAAAGGGCACCGGAATGGGGCTTAGTCTATCGATCGAATTCCTCGAGGCAATGGGGGGGCGACTCGAAATAGATTCTACCTTAGGTGAAGGAACTCGAGTTCGTATCCATATTCCACGCTAGATCAATCGGCCGGCGCGAAGGCAATTTGTTCTATCTCATTTTCGATCGGCTGTAAAGAACTTAAAAACAACCATAGGGCATCAAGGTCGGTGCTGTCCATTCGGCTAAAAGTGCCCCAAGGCATAGGAGAGCCTGCCTGTTTTCTACCTTGATGAAAGCGGGCGGTGAAGTAGTCCTTGTTTCAGGCATTCATAATACCGGTCTTTTCGCAAGGGGTTAAATTAGGAGTATTAAAACTCCAACCTTGAGTTTCTGGACTGGGGTCGAAATGTAGCCCGCCTGCGTATTCCGGGCCGGTAAAGGCCCCTGACTTCAGATCTCGCTCGGTATGGCATCCCCGACAATTGGCCACACTTTCGGCTAGGTATTTACCGTAGGCAATGGTTTTCCCTTTGGCGATAGAAGGGTGCTCGCTTAAGCCATCGTCGATTGGTTTTATTGCAAATCGTTTCAGCACTTTCCCCAATAAACTCCAGTCACTGGCCGCTACAGCGTGCTCTACTGGTTCTTGACTGCGCAAAAAAGCAATGATCGAGTAAATGTCCTCATCGCTCATGGTGGCGAATGGCATAAGTTCGATGGTGGTAGTACCATCATGCATAATGTTATAACGCAACATTCGGTAGAGTTCCCCGTCGCTCAAATTGCCTATGCCGGTTTCAGGATCTGGGGTTAAGTTTGGCGCGCGTAAAACTCCCGGTGGCAAGCTTAATTCACCACCTCCGATCATGGCCACCTCTTCGCCGTCTTCCACCGCAGATAGTTGCTCTACCGGCAGGTGGCAACTGGCGCAATGAGCCGGCCCATACGAAAGGTACCTACCCTGAGCAATACGCTCAGGAGTTATTTCCACTTTTAGATCTTTATCGACCGGATATTGATCTGAAAAATCGACTTGATAAGTAAATTGTACAAAGAGAATTAAGGCTATCAGCAATACGCCGATCAGGCCCAAAGCTTTGACTAGAGTTCGTATGTTTGATTTGGTATGTCTCGAAGATACTAAATATCTGTTAATAAGGGTCCTAGGCTACTGCTTACTCAGCTTTTCGCTTACCAAAGAAATAGTGCTGCTGTCTATTTCAAAGCCACAGGAACCATACCAATGGCCATATTGATTGATGACTATTTCGAAAGAATCACCGACACTAGTCGGATAGGGAATGCCTTGAGGCCAGCTTAAGTTTTTTAGATCTTCCAGAAAAGTGTAGTCTACATTTTGCTGCTCGTAATAGCGCAGGTGGACCGATCTATTGAGCCGGTCTAAGGCAAGGATGCTTCCATGGCCTATGGTTTCGATAATTTGGAAATCCCCTTTTTTACAATCTCCGCCTTCTTTAATATCAGATTTGAAGGTGCAAGAGAGCATAAAAAGAATTTGGAAAAGAATGGCCGGGAGTTTTTTCATGCAAGCAATTTAAATTAAATACCAGCATGATACAGGCAAAAAAAAAATCCCGACACTTCTAAAAAGGTCGGGATTTTGGGGTGGTGCCAGCTGGAATCGAACCAGCGACACAAGGATTTTCAGTCCTTTGCTCTACCAACTGAGCTATGGCACCTTCCGTGTAACGGGGGGCAAATGTAAAACTTTTTACATTCGTGCAAAACAAAAAAATTACATTCTATCTTTAGAATCTAAGTAAAGGCCTGTGCATATAATTATCGACGCTGGGAACACCCGCATCAAAGTAGCTCAATTTCAGAATCAAAGCTGTTTACAAGTAGACCAATTTGAGGAGCAATCGGCCTTCGAAAATTTTTTAAAAAACTTTTCGGAGGATCATCCTTGCATCTCATCTAACGTGGGACCTTGGGATTTGAGCGTCGCAAAATCACATTTTAAGCTCTATTATGAACTAAGTCCGGCCTTGGCTTTGCCCATGCCCATACTATACAACAGTCCCGAAACCTTGGGTAATGATCGTCGTGCCCTAGCGGTAGCGGCTTATCATAGTTTTCCGAAACAGCATTGCCTGGTTTTGGACTTGGGCACGGCACTTACGGCAGATTTTGTAGACCGCGATGGCAATTACCACGGTGGGGCCATCTCGCCCGGTTTAAAAATGCGTTTCAAGGCCCTAAATCGTTTTACAGCTTCATTGCCATTAATTGACTGGTCGGGCTTAAATTTTCCACATTTAATTGGAGATAGTACCGAAAATTCGATCCTCAGTGGTGTGGTAAGGGGATACGCCGCCGAAATTTCTGCTTGGATAGGGCAATATGAAGAGCAATTTGGCGTAATCAATACGGTTATTACGGGAGGAGACGCATCTTTGTTGCTACGCTGGCTTAAAAATGACATATTTGCACCTTCAAATTTTTTGCTGAACGGTCTTGATTACATTCTTGAGTACCATCTCAATCAGAAATATAAGTAGGTCTATTGCGGCCCTGGTCTTACTGAGCCAGACGATAAGTGCCCAGACCAATTCGGTATCGCCTTATTCCCGTTTCGGGTTTGGGGACAGATATCCTGTTTCTAATGCTCGCTATTTAGGTATGGGAGGAGCCTCTTTGGCCTTACCGGACGGATTAAATATCAACTTCGACAATCCTGCTTCTTATCATTCTTTGAACTTAACCACCTTTAATGTGGGGTTCGAGGGAAGTTTTATTAATCAGGAGCAAGAAAGTCCGGCGATAAGCATTAGTAACAATCGCTCCGGCATGCGCAACCTTTCGGTAGGCGTACCCTTGTTCGATTGGTGGGGATCGGCGGTAGCCTTAAAGCCCTACAGTTTTAAGGGCTATGAGATTTCCAGTACACGCACCGTGGCCAGTGATCCTAATTCAGGGATAATCGATGTATTTACCGGTGAAGGTGGATTGAATAGTTTGATCTGGGGAAACAGTTTCGAGGTAGCAAAAGGCTTTAGTCTTGGCTTTAACCTTAATTACCTATTTGGTTCGCTGCGCGAGAGCACCACGGTGAACTTTACCGATTTTAACTTATTGGATACCCGCAGTGACCAAGAAAGCCAAATCAATGGTTTCTTCTTCAATTACGGTATGCGTTATCAATACGAAACTGAAAATGATCGTTTTTGGTCGGTGGCAGCTACTTTTAAGAATAAGAGTATGTTGAATGCGGTCAATACCAATTTTCAGTATACCCTAGACGGACTGAATTCTCAAGATACCTTGGTTGGAGGGACCACGGTTGATGGTGAATTTCAAATGCCCTCCGAATTAGGTTTTGGATTGAGTTACGGCAAACAGGTCGAGGGTGCAATGCAATCGGCATGGGCTTTTACGGCAGATTATCAAAGCTATCAGGGGAGTGAATTTAGCTCGCCTGTAAGCAATAGCAATAACTTGGTAGACGGTTATCGTGCCGAGCTGGGAGGGTTTTTTACCCCGCGTTATACCTTTAAGAACTTAGAGCGTGGCACTGGCTTTTTTAATAATACCGAATACCGCTTTGGTGGGTTTTACGAAAAGACCCCTATAAACATCTCAGGCACAGACCTGTATAATTATGGCATTACTTTTGGACTAGGATTACCGATCCGTCAGCGAAACTTAGCTCCAGGAGAATACAAAGTGAGCACCCTTAATATTGGCGTAGTGGCTGGAAGACGAGGCACTTTTGCAAACAATTTGATCCGTGAGGAGTATTTAAGTTTCTACGTAGCGGTGACTTTTAACGACAAATGGTTCATAGAATACAAATACCGATAAATACCCCTAAAATGAAAACTACCTTATACGCATTAGCATTGATGCTTGGTTTGGGCGGAGCGCTCAAAGCTCAAGACTATGGCGAGGATAGCGTGAAGTGTAGAGAGAATCTCTACATATACTACGAATTGGCCAAAAAGAAACAATGGTTAGAAGCCTATGACGGCTGGCGCTATGTTTATGACAATTGTCCACAGTCTAGTAAAAATAATTTCATTTATGGTCCTTACATCGTAAGTGCAAAGATTAAGGAAGCGGAAGAAGCTAAAAATGCTACTGCAGAATTGGAGTTCAAGAACCTTTTAATGGAGGTTTACGATAAGCGAAATGAGTATTACCCTGGAAAAGAAGGCTATGTAGCGGCGCGTAAGGCACTCGATATGCTTCGTCACTTCCCAGACAGCTCTAAAGCTACTTATGATCTTTTTAAAATGGCCTTGGAATTAGATGGCCCAGAGCAAAGTGCTGCCTTCTATAATTATTACTTCGTTACCGCGGCCCGTTTGTTTAATGATAAAACCTTCGATGTAGAGGATGTATTTACCTCTTACAACGTGGTAATGGAAGGTATCGAGGTAAATAACAATGCCTTGAACTTGACCATTGCAGACTTGATCGAAAAACGCGATTCGAACGGCGTGGCTTTGGATCAGAAGGAAGAGCGTGAGTTGGCGAAAGCCGAGCGTGAGCTGGATCGTTACACTAAAGTGGAATCGAATATTGAAAAGATATTAGGACCTATCGCTACCTGCGATAAGCTGAATTTGATTTACAATGAAGAGAGTTTTGCTGCAAATTCTGCCGATACCCTTTGGTTGAAGCGTGCCGCGAAAATGTTACAAAAAGAGCGTAAGAATGAGGAAGGCGAGTACGAAGATTGTACCGATAACCCAATCTTCTTCAAGATCTCGGATGCTCTTTACAAACTGCAGCCTTCAGCACCATCCGCTCGGGGTATGTTCGTAATGTCTTACCGCAACGGCGATTACAGTTTGGCAACCAATTATATTAAAGAAGCGATCGAGTTTGAGATCGATCCTTTGAAGCGCGCCAACGATTACATGAAATTAGGTTCGGTATACCTCAAGCGCGGAATGTTGCCTTCGGCTAAGAATGCGGCACTAAAGGCGGCTAATTTAGATCGCTCTTCAGGAGACCCCTATGTATTGTTAGCCACTGTTTACGCTGCGGCGGATGGAACTTGTGGTAGTAATGTTTTTGAAAAGAAAGCAGTGTATTGGGCGGCTATCGACAAATTGAATTATGCCAAGTCTATCGACAGCAGCGTAAGTTCTAAAGCCAATCGCTTGATCAATATCTACCGTCAGCAGTTACCGGACAAAGGGGTTAGCTTCCAGCTAGGCCATTCGGAAGGCGAAAAGTACAGCATTGGCTGTTGGATCAACGAAACCGTTACCGCCAGCTTTTAATGCAAAGCGGAACTAAGCATATTATGAGCATCGTTCTTAGCGGAACGATGCTCTTTTCATTTAGCGCTTGCGAGAATGAAGTGAAGCAAGTGCAAAAACTGAGTCAGGATGAGCGCATTCCCATGGAGATCCAGAAAGACTTCGAACTCACTTATTCCGACTCTACCTATATCCGCATGTCGCTTGAAGCACCGCTGGCCGAAAGCTATCCTCAACTAGAAATTCCGCAACGCGAATTTAGACAAGGAATCAAGGTGCGCTTTTTAGATGCTGAAGGACAAGAGAGCAGTAGACTAAGAGCCGAATATGCTTTACAGCTTATTAATAAAGATCTATGGGAGGCCCGCGGCGATGTGGTAGTGAACAACAAAAAAGGGGAGCAGCTCAACACCGAAAAGCTCTTTTGGGATTCGCGCAAGGAAATCATTTACAGTGATGAGTTCGTGAAAATTACCACACCCACCGAAATAATTATGGGGGAAGGCTTTCAGGCCGACCAAAATTTCACAACTTACGAGATAAATAAGGTTTCGGGAATTTTAAATATTGAAGAAGATGATGCTTAGAATGCTTAAGATCGTTGAATTCGTTTGGATCGGTATGGCCTTTATCTGTGGCTACGAGTTCATTAATCACCTTTCGATTGAAGGGAATATGAAATACATCTTTGGTGGTGGCGTGATTGTATCTATCTTTATGTTCTTCTTTCGTCGTAAGATTAGACTGCGCTACGAGCAGATCCAGCGCGAGAAAGAAGCGGAACAAGAAGCTTAGTATTGGAACTATTCATCATCATTAGCGCCTCTATTCTTGCCTCGGCGTTTTTCTCGGGCATTGAGATCGCTTTTATTTCTTCCAACCGCTTTCACATCGAATTAGAAAGCAAGAAGGGTACCTTCATTTACCGTATTATTGGCTACTTAGTGCAGTATCCCTCGCGTTTTATCGCGGCCATGTTGGTAGGGAACAATATTGCCTTGGTAATTTATGGCTTGTTTATGCCCTTGGTGTTGGAGCCTTATATACCGATCGAAAGTCCGTATTTGCTGCTTTTGGTGCAAACCATTGCTTCTACTATTCTCATCCTGATCTTCGCCGAGTTCCTACCCAAGGCAATCTTTAATGCCAATGCCACTAATTTCTTAGAGTTCTTTGCCTTACCGGCAGGAATTTTCTATCTAGTTTTTGCTCCAGTGGTCTGGTTAATGATCGGGATTAGCAATTTCGTGATGAAATACATCATGCGGGCCGATTTAGATGAGGACCAGAAGGTCTTTAATAAAGTGGACTTGGATAATTACATCCGCGAAAGAACGGAAGCCTCTCCTGATGAGGAAGAAGTAGATCATGAGATCCAGATCTTCCGAAATGCACTGGATTTTAGTGAGGTGAAGACGCGTGAATTCATGGTACCGCGTACGGAAGTAGTGGCCATGGATGTGGAAGAAGATATCAGTAAATTAAAAGAGGAGTTTATTGAAAGCAACCTTTCTAAGATTCTGATATTTAAAGGTTCGGTAGACAATATTATTGGTTACGTACATTCTTTCGAGTTATTTAAAAAACCGCAAGAGATTCGGGCCGTATTGCGACCGGTAAGTTTTATTCCCGAATCGATGCCGGCCCACGAAACACTCAATCTTTTAATGCGAGAGAGGAGAACCATTGCGGTGGTACTGGATGAGTTTGGCGGCACTTCCGGGCTGGTTACGGTCGAAGATGTGGTGGAAGAGATCTTTGGTGAGATCGACGATGAGCACGATGTAGAAGAATTACTCGAAGAAGAGACCGCTAAAGGGGAATACCGCTTCTCGGCTCGTCAGGAGATCGATTATGTAAATGAGAAATACGATCTAGACCTACCGGAGGACGATAATTACAATAGTCTTGGTGGCTTGGTGATCAACCATCTAGAATCTATTCCCGAAAAGGGTGAGGAACTCCGCATTGATGGCTACATGATCGAGGTCGAAGAAGTGAGCGGTAATAAGATCGAGGTCGTGCGTATCCGCGAAACGAACGATGATTAGGAAAAGAAGAAGTGGGGGCTTGGGTTCGACGTCGAACAATATTTACCAAGTCTGACTTATATTTACCCTAAACACCAGGGTAATGAAGCATTTCTGCACGGGGATTCTATTATTCTTCTCCATTTCCATTCAGGCGCAAAGCCTATCTAACCAAGAGCTACTTAATGTTTTACAGGGCAATTATGATCCTAGTCAGTACGCGGCTTCTCAGCCCATTTCGGCAAGCGATCAGATCTCTTGTGAAATACTCAATTTAGTATCGCCCGATTCACTGCATTTAAATCTCCAGATCCTATCGTCTTTTGGAACTCGGCATACATGGTCTGATACGACCAGTCAAAACGTAGGGATCGGAGCAGCACGCCGCTGGATTCACTCCCGCTTTGAGCAATACAGCCTACACAATGAAAATCGTCTGCGTCCTGGTTACTTTGTTTTTGATATAACCAATAACACTTGCGGCTACCTTTATGGTACTAAGAATGTCTTAGGTGTATTACCGGGCGCGGATACCAGCGATAAGTCGGTAATTCTCATGATGGCCCATATGGATTCACGCTGCGCAGCTCGTTGCGATTCCACTTGTGTGGCACCCGGAGCAGACGATAACGGCTCGGGTACCGTCTTGGTTATGGAATTAGCGCGCATATTAAGCCGTTATACCTTCGATCATACCTTGGTGTTCATGCTCACCCAAGGGGAAGAACAAGGGCTGCTCGGCGCGCGGGCCTTTTCAGATTTCTGCAGTGCCAATGGTATCGAAATCAAAGCAGTCTTAAATAATGATATTGTAGGGGGAGTCATTTGTGGCCAAACCGCTTCACCTCCCGGCTGTTCGCCTGCTGGTGATATCGATTCGATGCGGGTAAGAATGTACAGCAATCCTTTGTCTGACCGAAATCCCTACCAGGGTTACGCTAGAAGCGTAAAGCTGAACTATGAGGAAAAGATCCTGCCTAATATGAAAGTGCCAATGCAAATCGAATTGGTAAACCAAGAAGACCGTTCGGGCAGAGGAGGAGATCATATTGCCTTCCGGGAAAATGATTTTCTAAATGTACGCTTCACTTCGGCGCACGAGCATGGCAATGGTAACCCACTCGGTACGCCCAATTATCAGGATCATCAACATACCAGTAATGATATTATTGGCGAAGACTTCAATAGTGATGGGCAAATCGACAGTTTTTACGTAGACATGAATTATTTAGCCCGCAATGCTATGATCAATGGCTCGGCTGCGGCTATGATCGCTTCTGCTCCGGCCACGCCAAGTTTTAGCTTAATTAGCGAAGCCAATGGACTGAGGGTTCAGGTGGATGATCCAACTTTGGCATTTGAATACCGCTTAGGAGTAAAGGGCTCTAGTGGTGGTGAATACGATTCCCTCTATCGCTTTCAAGGCTCTAGCTTTATGATTCCTGGTTTACAGGCTAATCAGCTTTATTTGGTGGGTTTAGCCGCTTTAGATAGCAATGGATTAATGAGTCCATTCACCCAAGATGAAAGAGCCAGCGCCCCGGCAAGTACTGCTCCAGGAACACAAGACAATCTCCCTTATGATTTCAATTGTGCCCAGGTTTCTTTGCAAGAATGGGCGGGTGAAGCAGTAAGTAATTTAGAAGTTTTACCGCCTCGGCCCAATCCTAGTGGGGGACGAGCAGAGCTTGTTTTCTGGTTGCGCGATCGATCATGGATCGGTCCAGCCCATTTAAAGGTATACGATTACCAAGGGAGGGAAGTGCATCATGCCGCGCTAGACCTAAATTATGGGGCTAATAGCTATGAATATCGCTATCAATTAGGAACCGGTATCTACTATTATTTCATTGAACAAGGCGGGAGGCGTTCGGCCACCCAACGTTTAATGGTTGAATAAAGCCTCGCAGTGAAGGGCCATAGTCTTCAGCTTCAGGACAAAGCTCCGTTTTATACCTTTACTAGGATAGTACACAGTTAAGGTGCATTCCGATGGCTACATGGCCTATGGTCTGTGCTTAGTCTCCTTATGATCGTTAAGATCTTTACCATGGTCTCTCAGAGCTTTGGTAGTGGTCTATGCTCTCTTTAGTATAAGTCGACGGTGTAATTTCCTTGGTCTGCTCTATCCATGGTAGTGGTCCGTTGCAATCAAGGCTGTGAGCGACCATACCCATGGAGTGGTGTGTCGGCACCACAGAAGCCATCGACCATAGTCCGGGATTGGTGTGTTAAGGTCAAGGAAGCCATCGACCATAGCCATGGCTTGGTCTGTCAATCTCAAGGAAGTCCACGCCATAGGCGGGCAAGCCGTCGGGCATAGTCAGGCCATGGTGGATCAAGGCCTATGAAGCCACCGACCATAGTCGAGAATTGGGGTAAATGGTCAAGAATTGGGCTAAACGGTTAAAGACATAGCCTAAAGGGCGACAGATAATTCGGAACCTAATTGCTTAATCTGCTTGAAAGGCTTGTACCGCTTGGCGTACCGAGCCGTGTTCTTTGAGTAGGGCGGCGGCTTCTTCTCGGCTCAGTCCAGTTTCGGACATGACCATGCGCACGCCTCGATCTACCAATTTGTGGTTATTGAGCTGCATGTCTACCATTTTATTGCCTTTTATCCGGCCCATCTTTACCATCACGGCAGTGGAGATCATATTCAGCACCAGCTTTTGGGCGGTGCCGGCTTTCATGCGGGTAGATCCGGTGATGAATTCCGGTCCTACGATCACTTCGATGGGAAAATCGGCTTGCGCGACCAAGGGTGAATCGCTATTGCAAACAATACAGGCGGTTTTAATGCCGCGGCTGCGCGCTTCTTTGAGTCCACCTACCACATAAGGAGTGGTACCCGAAGCGGCAATACCCAAGATCACGTCTTTATCGGTGGGCTTATAAGGCGTTAAGTCTTTAAACGCGCCAGCTTCGTCGTCTTCCGCAAATTCCACCGCAGTGCGAATGGCCGTGTCCCCACCGGCGATCAGGCCCACTACCCAATTGGGATCGGCGCCAAAGGTAGGTGGGAGTTCGGAAGCATCCACCACGCCTAAGCGACCGCTGGTACCCGCTCCTAGGTAAAACAATCGACCGCCGTCTTTCATTTTGGCGGCGATATGATCCACCGCCGCTTCGATGGCCGGTAGTACCTTGGCAATGGCTTGCGGTACCAAATGATCCTCTTGATTGATGCCCTGCAAAATTTGCCGGGTGTTCATTTTATCGATATTATCGTGCTGGCTATCGGATTCTGTGGTCATTACGCTCACTAATTTTGTACTTTAAAAGCCTAATCTGCTAATTCTATGCGCAAGTTACAATGGATTTTGAGCTTATGCTTGCTTAGTCCTGCTTTTTGGGGGCAGGGTTTCGAGCGCTCCCTTCCCTTAGATTCCCTCGATGCACATATAAATTCCATCCGATTAGTGAAGGAGGGGGTCTTGGAGATCGACTATTCTCCTTTGTTCACATCCAACTTTGGGAAGGTCTGGTATTACGTTGAGCACGATAGTTTGGGTGAGGCTAACTTATATTCGTATATGAGCTATCTTGATCAAGTGAAGCTAAACGATAGCATTTGGTTGGCTTATGGCACAGATTACAATTCATGCGAAGGGCGAAATTATTTGAATTTTAAGCCACTTATTTTAGGAGATTGGCTGGGTAAATATCCCACTAACCATTTACTACCTTTTAACTCTGCTAGTTTTAATATGCTACTAATAGAAGGAGAGATCTATGCATATCACGATACTAAGCCTTGTCGCAGTTTAAGTAATAATCCCATTGGTCAGGACACTTTATTTTATTATCACGTAGATCTCTATCAAGATCAAGTGACTTACTTGGACACAGTAGTGCTTCCTTTCAATATGCGCTCGCCTGGAAGTGCTATTCATGATCAGAAGACCGGACAGAACATTATTTTTTATAATAATTTAAAAATCTATCATACTCCTTTTAGGGGTGCTTTGGATTCTGTAGTAATCGATTCCTCCCTAGGGTCCTTTGAATCTTCAGACTTTCCCGTATATGGAACTAACCTATCTCGGCATTATAAACGATTTAGCTATCATTTTGGTCCTAGAAAATCCGCTCAACATTTTTATGATACCCTAGAAAGTTATCGGGTCGACTATCGCATAGATTGGTTTGGGGAAACACATATGGAAAGACTGCCTAAGGTTCCGGACTACCCAGATTATTGGCAAATAGCAAAGTTTCTGCAGTCTAAAGAAGGTGACTCTATAATTACATATGGATTAACTGCTAAACATAATTCTGATCAGCGGATCGATCTATACCGTCTAAAGCATGGTGAAGTGGTAAATCAAGCACGTTACATTGCACCTTTGGGGGTGAGATACAATTATGCAGCGGTGAGTAGTGACAAGGAAGGAAACTTCTATTTAGCGGGAAACCTTCAGCTTAAGGGCAACCGTAGCTCATGGGATTATGATCCCAATGAATACGGGAATTACAATGTAGTGCTGATAAAGGTCAATGAAAATGGCTCAAGCCGAGAAGTAATAAAAAGCAGTCACTTTTATTTGAATCAATCTCATCCTAAAAATGGCTTAAAACATACCCTGAACTTTCGAACTTCAAATGCGCAGGAATTATTGGCATACCGTATATCCGATGTTCAGGGTAGAACTGTAAAGGAAGGAAGCGGATACTCGGGAGAAGGAATTTGGATTGGGAACCTTAGCTCAGGGCTTTATTATTTCCAATTGTGGAATGAAGATTCTGCTTATTACGGCCAGGAACCATTTTTAGTTAACCGCCCTTAAGCCTTCTCTAGCAGGGCCATATAAAAACCATCGCTCCAGGCGCTAGGATTCACGCGTTGCTCTTCGATAAGCTTGAAATCGGGGTGTTCAGCGAGGAATTTTTCTACTTGAGCCTCATTTTCAGAACGAAGGATACTACAAGTAGCGTAGACCATTTTACCGCCACTCTTTAGCATTTTGGAATAGTCTGCAATAATATCGCCTTGAATCTTTCGCACGCGATCTAAATGTTCTGGACGTAATTTCCATTTGGTATCCGGATTCCGCTTTATAACGCCGGTACCAGAACAAGGAACGTCTAAAAGCAATCGGTCGGCCGAATTATGCAGGCGTTTAATGCTCTTGGCATTTTCGATCGGTCGAGTCTCAATATTATGCACTCCATTGCGCCGCGCCCTTTTCTGTAATTCCTTCAGCTTCCAAGCTTCAACGTCCATCGCAATGATAGAACCTTTGTTTTTCATCAATGCGGCCAGGTGTAAAGATTTCCCACCCGCTCCCGCACAAGCGTCGATCACCCGCATACCAGGAGACACTTCTAAAAAAGGAGCGATCATTTGGGAGCCACCATCTTGTACTTCAAAATGTCCGGCCTGAAAGCTTTTAAAGCGAAAAGTGTTTTTGCGTTGTTCTAACACAATTCCCACTTCATTCGCTTCGATCGCTTTAGCGGGACAATTTTCCGCTGCCAATTCTTGCAACAAACTCTTGCGATCCGTTTTCAGGCTATTGGTTCGAATAAAAACTTCGGCCGGGATATTCGAGGCTTTGGCTATTTCCGGCCAAGCATCCCCTAATTCAGACTGGGCGAGTTCAGCGAGCCAGTCGGGCCAAGATTCACGAACGGCAAGATCGTCTTCAATTTCCTTGTAGCGTTTTTTAAGGTCGAGGCCTCTCACGGTATCAAATTGAGGCCAGTCGGGCAATTCGTAGCCCTGCCATTGCCACCAGATACCAAAGAGACGATAGAGGTCCTTCCGCTTTAAGCTAGTTTCCTTGCCGTACAGATCCCAGAGCAAGCGCCACCAGCGCACTATTTCGTAGGTGTTTTCGGCAATGAAGCCACGATCGCGTGAACCCCATTTAGGATTGCGTTTCAGGATACGCTCGATAACCTTATCGGCATAGTAGCCCTTACCAAAAGAAGTCTCGAGGGCCTCAATTACGGCGGCTACTAAGTTTTTATGCAAACGAGGACTTTTACTCAAAGCTTAGAGAGCCGGAAATTGCTCAGGATTGAATTCATGCATCATAGCGTAAACGGCATCGAAAATATCTTCGGCACTAGGCTTAGAGAAGTAGTCACCGTCGCTACCATAGGCTGGACGGTGTTCCTTAGCGCTAAGGCATTTTGGCTTACTGTCTAAGTATTGATAGGCGCCTTGTTCATCTAAGATCTTCTGCATAATATATGCTGAAGCTCCACCCGGTACGTCCTCATCAACAACTAATAGTCGATTGGTTTTCTTCACACTTTCTATGATGTGGTGATCAAGGTCGAAGGGAAGTAATGACTGTGGATCTACCACTTCCACTTCAATGC
This sequence comes from Croceimicrobium sp., assembly GCA_965656185.1. Taxonomy (GTDB): domain Bacteria; phylum Bacteroidota; class Bacteroidia; order Flavobacteriales; family Schleiferiaceae; genus Croceimicrobium. Next base: position 554,086 of record CBFHJH010000001.1, on the reverse strand, counting down.
CGAATTCGGCCAATTCTGCTGCCGCTTCCATTACAATGCGTAAGGTAGAGCCATAGGAAACAATGGTAAGATCGGCCCCTTCGCGGATAGTCTCAGGAATGCCAAGTGGCGTGCGTATTTCGGCTAGGTTGGCTGGCATTCTCTCTTTTAAGCGGTAGCCATTCAGGCATTCCACGATCAAGCCGGGGTCATCACCGTCGAGTAAAGTATTGTAGAAACCGGCGGCTTGCGTCATATTGCGAGGAACCAAAACATGGATGCCACGTACGGCATTAATAATAGCGCCCATGGGGGACCCAGAGTGCCAGATACCTTCCAGACGATGACCACGGGTTCGCACGATCACCGGTGCCTTTTGGCGACCCTTCGAGCGGTAGTGAACGGTGGCTAGGTCGTCGCTCATAACCTGTAAGGCGTACAGTAAATAATCTAAATATTGGATCTCAGCGATGGGGCGTAAACCGCGCATGGCCATACCGATCCCTTGCCCTAAAATAGTAGCCTCTCGAATCCCAGTGTCGTAAACGCGGTTTTCTCCGTGCTTATCCTGCAAGCCTTCGAGCCCTTGGTTTACATCACCGATCTTTCCGCTGTCTTCACCGAAAACCATTACCTCAGGTCGCTCACTTAACAAACGATCGAAATTATCGCGTAGAATAATGCGGGCGTCCACTTCTTCTGAATCTTGAGAATAGCTAGGTGCTACACCAGGGATTTTAAGAGGAGAAAGGTCGGATTCGCTTAACAAATGTGAGCTATAACGGTCGTGGTTCACCGATTGAGCATTTTCTAACCAAGCCTTAATTTGATCGGAAATGCCGCTCTTATCACCAATAAGGTAACGCAATGCTTTACGCAGGGCAGCGATCCCGTCTCTTCGTAAGGGCTCGTTATTGGCCTTAAGATCTTGAATCAATTTATCGATTACCCCAGAATCGGAGGCTTGCTTTTGCGCTTCGGCTAAAAGGGCCATTGCCTCTTTGATTTCCTCTTTGATGGGGGTGATGAACTCTTTCCAAGCCTCGGACTTGGCGGTACGGGCCACTTTTTTGGCCTCTTTTTCCAATTCATCCAATTCTTCCTCGCTGGCGATGGCCGAATTGATCATGAAATCGCGCATTTTCTTGATGCAGTCGAATTCACGCTCCCAATTAAGGCGTTGCTCGTTCTTATATCGTTCGTGTGAACCAGAGGTTGAATGTCCTTGAGGCTGGGTAACTTCGTTAACGTGTACTAAAACGGGAATATGTTTTTTACGCGCGATCTTTTCGGCCTTTTCATAAGTTTCGATCAAGGCGCTGTAATCCCACGCTTTTACCCTTAAGATCTCATAGCCATCCAGGTCACCATCACGTTCGAAGCCTTTGAGGATCTCCGAAATATTTTCTTTAGTGGTTTGGTATTTTGAATGAACCGATATGCCGTAATCGTCGTCCCAAACTGAAATGACCATAGGGATTTGAAGAACTCCCGCGGCATTGATCGCTTCAAAGAAAGGTCCTTCTGAGGTTGAGGCATTACCGATGGTACCCCAAGCAATTTCATCCCCATTCTTGGAGAATTGTTTCCGATCTTTGAGCGCTTTATTGTTACGGTAGTGCTTTGAAGCTTCCGCCAGACCCACTAATCGAGGCATTTGACCAGCGGTGGGAGAGATATCAGCCGAGCTGTTTTTCTGGGCGGTAAGTTCCTTCCAGTTGCCTTCGGCATCTAAACTTTGGGTAGCGAAGTGCCCGTTCATTTGCCTTCCGGCTGAAGCTGGCTCATGTTCGTGATTGGTATCGGCATAAAGACTGGCAAAGAACTCTTTGGTAGTTAAAGCACCGATGGCCATCATAAAGGTCTGATCCCGGTAGTAACCTGAACGGAAGTCTCCGTTTTTAAAAACCTTGGCCCACGCAATTTGGGGTAATTCTTTCCCATCACCGAAAATACCAAACTTGGCTTTACCGGTAAGAACTTCACGTCGCCCGATCAAACTAGCCTCGCGGCTTTCTACCGCCAGGCGGTAATCGTTTATAACACTGGTTTTGAATTCCTCAAAAGACATATTGTTTTGGGCGCTTTCTACCTTAGATTCACTCATCGATCGCTTTCTTTTTTGAGAGGTGCAAAGGTAGGGAAAAAGCGGGGCGGAAGAAAGGGGTGAAAATGAGTGATTTGAATAAG
>CBFHJH010000001.1:519096-551822 GCA_965656185.1 Croceimicrobium sp. | reverse complement strand
GTCCCATTTGGCTTCACCGCTTTTTTCCCCGGTTAAAGGCCAAATATTGCCTAGTCATACCTAAAGTCTTTTAGTATGGAGGCTACCAGTTACCGTGAGGGCTTGATCGCCACGGTGCAGGCGGGAGGGTAGTAGAAGAGAGGAAGAGAGGAGTAGGATGGTAAAGGGATATTAGGATTTTTCAGCCTTTAAGGCGTATACCAAAGGTAGTTTATCCTCCATTTTTTGAATGCGCCATTTTCCTGGAGTATTTTCTACCGTGCCTTTAAAACAATTGTAGGGGGAATAATCGAACTCTTCAAAGTGTCTCAATTGGAGTCGACTTTGCAGTAAGGCGCCTAAAACTTCACCTAGATTATGATTCCAGGATAGGGATTCTTGTTCGAGGTCGGCCGATCGGTCGGCATAGGTGCCTTCTTCGTTTTCAGCGATAATTCCGCGGTTAAAGTAGGGGTACTTTAAAGTTTCAAAGTCATCGTCGAACATCCAAACCACTGGGTGGAACTCGGCAAAGATAAAGTTGCCACCAGGTTTTAAATATTGGGCAATGAGTTTGGCCCATTTGTAAACATCCGGCAACCAGCCAATAGTGCCATAGGAGCTAAAGACGATATCGAATTGATCTTCTAAATAATTAGGAAGATCATAAAGGTCACAAGCTATAAATTGGGCGTCCAATCCAAGCTCGACATTCAGGTTTTTTGCCACGCTTATCGCTTTGTCACTAAGATCAACACCGGTAACCTTGGCACCCATTCGGGCCAGACTAAGACTGTCTTGACCAAAGTGGCATTGCAGGTGTAATACCTTTTTATCGTTTAGATCGCCCAATAAACATAATTCGATATCATTTAAGCTGTTTCTACCCGCCATAAAGCTCGCTTGATCATAGAAATCCGATCTAAGGTGAGCGTCTACCTTATTATTCCATAAACTCCGATTTACTTCTTGATAATTTTTCATGATATCTCCTGCTAGTGGCTTCAATTGCGCATATTTTTCTGAGGCAGTCATGCAATTTAGGTAGAATGACCGATAAATGGATCGAGCATCTAGTGCGAAACTGATAGAGCTACAGGAAATGGATCTACCGGTATTGAATTTAGGCAAGGGTCTCATTATCCACTCACCTAATTTTTCGATTACCCAGAGCGCTTCCATAGGATAATATATTGCTCTGGCGCCAGGCCTCAGTAAAAATTGGTTTGGTCTTTGTTTAAATGGCTTTCAAATAATTACCAATTATGAAGAAGATTTGTATCGCTGTTTTCAGCTTATTCCTATTTGGCTTACAAGCCCAAGAACATGAAGCCGGTATTCGTTTTAGTGGCTTAAGTAATTTCGATCTGATCTATAAAAACCAGAGTGGTCAAGGAAATTACCATCGCTGGCGCCTGGCCTTTGCCAATACCAATGCCTTAAGCAGAACTAATGGGACCGATTTTACCGCTTCCTTTGGCTTGGCCTATGGTTATGAGAAAAGGCGCAAATTAGCGGAAAAGACCTCTTTTATTCATGGCTGGGAGCCGGCCTTGTTTGCCGACCTGCGTCCAAATGGTCAGAATGTATCGGTACAATTAGGCTATGTCTTTGGACTGCAGTACGACTTCCATCCCAGATTTTATATTAATTTAGAGCTCACTCCAAGCCTAGGAATGAATGGCGCTTTTATTGATAATCAAGAACCAAATTATCAGGGAGGAATTGGTTTCGATTCTCGCGCCTTAGCGCTTAGTATTGTACATCGTTTTTAAAGAATGACCTTAAAGAAATCCTTAGCCATGGCGCTAAAAATTATAATGGCTTTATTGGGGGTGGCCGTTTTGGCGATCCTTTTGTTTTTAGGCTTAGCCCCTCAAATTGGTAAGGCGCCGTCGGGTAAGGACTTGGAGCGAATTAGTCGATCGCCGCATCATGAGGACGGGAAGTTTGTCAATGAAATTCCAACCGAAGAAGGTTCTTTAAGCAGTATTTGGAAATATCGTGATCAATTTTTCGGGACTAATAACACCAGCCCCGATTTTGATTTACCTACCCGTTTTGGCCCTCCAGAAATTCCAGTAGATAGTATGGCAGCCATTACCTGGTACGGTCATTCGGCATTTTTAATCGAGCTGAAAGGATTGCGAATTTTGATAGACCCTATGCTCGGCGACTATGCAGCACCGGTGAGCTTTGGTTCGAAACGCTTTCCCTATGAGCAAGCTATTCCGATCGAGGACTTGACCGATATCGACGTGATGATCCTATCGCATGATCATTATGATCATTTGGATTACCCTAGCATCTTGGCCCTAAAGGACGAGGTAAATACCTATTTAAGCCCTCTCGGCTTAGGCTCTCATTTAAAACATTGGGGAATAGCCGCGGATCGTATCGTAGAATTGGATTGGTGGGATTCGATCGTTTTAGACGGATTAAAGTTTACCGCGGCACCGGCGCGACATTTTTCGGGTAGGGGATTATGGAAACGTAATTCTTCTCAATGGGCCTCTTGGCTGATTGAAAGTCCACAGCAAAATATATATTTCTCTGGCGATGGTGGTTATGGTCCTCACTTTAAAGAAATTGGTGATAAGTATGGCCCTTTCGATCTGGCTTTTTTAGAGTGCGGGCAGTACAATAAGGCTTGGTCGCAGATCCATATGATGCCCGAAGAGAGTGTACAGGCCGGGATCGATCTACAAGCAAATTTGATCATGCCTATTCACTGGGGGGCATTTCAACTTGCAGTACATGAATGGACCGATCCGATCAAACGCTTTAAAAAGGCCGCGGTGGCTAATGATGTGCCCATGGTGCATCCCTACATTGGCGAGCGATTTATTTTAGGACGGGATCTGCCGCGAGAAGAATGGTGGAAAATTACCAACAATTAAGGCCTTTCGATTTTGAGTATTATTTATCTGCTGGTTGCTTTATTTATCGCCTGGATCTGGATCCATTACTTCCGGATGATCGATCTTTTTGAAAGGGAAAAGTTTCTACCGATGGTGGTAAGCTTCCTTTTTGGAGCTGCTTCGGTGGTGCTGATATTCTGGGCGGAGGAAGCGATATTTAGTGCTTTCTACATGAAATTAGAGGGTCAATGGTGGAAGTACTTTGGCTTTATTTTTCTGCGGGTCGCCGGACCGGAAGAGCTGGTAAAGGTTCTTGCCTTTGGGCTCAGTTTTCTGGTTTTTAGAAAGCATTACAATGAACCCTTGGATTATTTGATCTATTGCTCCTTGGCCGCTTTGGGATTCTCAGCCCTAGAGAATTACCTCTACTTTCAAAATCATGGGCCTGGTCTATTTGTTGGTAGGGGAATCCTTTCTACGGTAGGGCATATGTTCGACACTGCTCTGTTTGCTTATGGTATCATACTCTATCGCTTTCGCTACCGCCGGCGAAAAGCTTGGCTTATTCCTTTATTCTTTTTGTTGTCGGTTAGTGCTCACACCATTTACAACTTTTGGTTGTTGTTCCCTGGCGTACGGCCATATGGATACTTCGTGACCCTGGTCTTTTTCTTATTTACCATTTCCATTTACGCAGTGATCTTAAATAATGCTTTAAACCAGTCTAAGTTCTTTGATTACCGGAAAGCGATAAACAGTAGTAGGCTAGCCTTATTTTTACTGTCCTATTATGCGATCTTACTCGGAGTTCAGCTAATTTTCGTGGGTATTGAAAGCAATTTTTTAACGGCAATGGCCACCTTTTACGGTGAGTTTTTCTTGGTTGGATTCATTACTATCGTAAGTACGGCTCGGCTCAGTAAATTGCAGCTTATCCAGGGGGAGTGGTTTCCAATTCGATTTGAGTTGCCCTTTGGGGTAGCTGGCAGTATGCCGTGGGTTAATGGCCATATAAAGATTAGGGGCTACGCTTATAATGCGGCGATCTTGCAATCACTTTACCAAAGTGAAGTAATCTTTAGGCCAATCAATCGTTCGCGTGGAATTTTGAATCAAACAGCGCGCGGAAGCATGGACCAAATCCTTTTCTTTAAGGATCATCGCCGGGCCTTTCATACCAGGATCGAAGTAGGGGAGGCGGCCGAAAAGCATGAATTTTTAGTGGTACCTAAGCTGGAGGGAAAAAATTTCATGCATGACAGCAGACCAATAGTGGGTTTGGTAGAATGGGAGGAACGCTTTAAAGATCCACTTTTGGCCAAGCAGATCGACTTAAAAAAATTAAAGGTGCGAGATTGGCTTCTGGTTTATCCGGCCGAAGTGATTTGAGCAACTTTGGCCATTAAATAGAACATTTCCCGGGCAATTTGGCGACAACGAGTGTCGTAGGTATCTTTTTCCATAAAGGTGCCATCCGAAGCTTTTGGGTCAATATAAGGAATGGCAATACGGGCGGTAGCCCCATCTACCACAGGGCAAGCTTCGTCGGCATCGGAGCAAACCATAACAGCGATAAAGTTGCTCTGGGGGTTTCGCTTATTATCATATTTCTTACTGTAGCATTTCACCGGTGGCACATCGGCACTATAATAAAGACGGTAGAGAGGGTTTTGCTCGCCTTTGCGGTGAAGGTTAAAGCCTGCCCGAATTAAAGCTTTAACTGCCCGAGGATTAAAAGCGGTAGCTTCGGTGCCTCCCGAATAGGTTTTTACCTTAGTGAGGCCATAGTAATTGGCGGCTACTGCGGCCCAAACCTGGGCGAGTTGACTTCTTCGACTGTTATGAGTACAAATAAAGGTTAGGGCGGCCTGGTCGTGCTCGATGGTCAGTTCACTTAACTCCTCAAGTTGCTGGCGGCGTTCCTTTTCAATTTGATCGAATTCACCAATAACACTGGCCACATAGGGCTGTAATTTTTCGATAAGAGTGATTTTACTGCTGGTGGAATCCTGTGCTTTTAAGCCTGTAGCCAGGGCAAGTGTCAAACAAAAACCTAGTATTCTTTTCATCCTTAATAAAATCCGCGTCGAGCGCGATTAATGATATTACCTAAATCGAAATCTAAAACGAATCGCAAATTTGATAAATAATTAGCTTCGGTCATAAAGCTTCGGTTTTGGTTTTGCAGCGGAAAGTAAAGTTCTAGGAAGTCCGTTAAAAAGGCAAGGCGGACACCATAATCCCAATAAAATTGTTCTTCGCTCAAACCGACGTCACCGAAAAGGCCTAGGGGGCCATAGAGGGGTAAACTTAAATTCGAACTCAATAAAAAACGATCAGCAAAAGCACCGGTTTCGGTTCTAAACCCGCCATCGCTTGTAAAGAATTGTCGGCTCCAAATCCCGCTCTGGTCGCTACGTCCGATCAAATAATAATCAAAAAGGTAATCTTGGGTTCCAGAAATTCCGATGCTATAAAAGTTATCTTCAAAACCCTGATCACGTAGATCATTATACAGGAAGAGACCAGCATAATTACGCCAGATAAGCCATTTTTTATTGGGTAGCATCCACCTTTGATCCCACTCGGCAAAAAACTTTCCAAATTGCTCACCCAGCTCGAAGTGGCTGCGCAAAATGGTAGGTCGCAGAATATTGGTGTATTCCATGCGGTAGGAGAGGTTAAGGACATTAAAGCTGGCGTTTCCTAAGCTCCTTGCTTCGCCGCTAAAACCAGGCGCTAACTCACGGTTAACTTGTACTCCTCGCAATCTGATGCTTTGGATATAGGGACTGCGTGGATGGGATTTTCGGATGTATAAATTTAAACTGGGACTAAATCGCGAATAAGCAAGATCTTGGTCATAATGATAATAACGACTGTAGAGCCCTAAGCTAACTTGACGAAAGAAATTGCTTTTGGGTAGAATGAAATTATAGCGGAAGGATGCAGAGCCGGTGAGCTTTGAGGTACCAAAACTAAATTCTGGAATGATCATATACTCGAAGGGCTTTTGCACCAAAACCGACTTATTGGAAAAATTTACACCCAACAGAAGTTTATCATAGGCATTGTAATAAACACTGGGCACATAAAAGACTTGACTCTTATCAGAAGCTTCAAAACTGTTATAGAGTTGGAAGCTAAGTGGTTCCATTCGTGGGAGGAGCCAACGCTTAAAATAGGTGTTGTTCTTCAGTCGGTTTTCGGGATTAACCAAATGATGGTTGAGAACCACTTTATCGTAGTCATCGTGAAAGAGCTGGACACTCCTTTTACCTACATGTCCTTGATACCATTGGGTAATGCCAGCTTGCCCCTCTTTGTAGCCCGTGAGGGAGTAGGGTATATCTAGGTCGCCGGTATTGCGAACGGTAGCCGTACTAACGGTTGGACAATGATCATAGGCCAACAGTTGGTAGTCGTAAATTTCAGCGCTTAGGATCAAGGTGTCGAAGAACCAAGCAAGGGGTTTGGGAGAATAATATTCAAAACTCTCACGTAAGGCTTGAGGCGTAATAGTTTTTTGTCTGGGATGGACAAAACGAGCCATCGAACGTCTGAAGTCTGCATCGCCAGTATAGGCACGGAGGTGGGCTAAATTTAACTGACTTTTGGCCTGGACGATCGCCTCATAATTTAGTCTCGAAAGTGAATCTATCGTAGCTAAAGCATTTTGATCTAGACCTTGCCGCTGAAGGAAGAGGAAAAGAAATCGATTTTGATAGCCGTAATCGAACTCATCTAAGGCAAAAAACCAGTCCACCACTGAATTGGAAAAGGGAATCCAACGTTTATCGGGGTAACGCTCCTTTATAAACCTATATTTGTAGTAATAAGGAATGCCGCGGGCGATCCAAGCATTACGCCAGCCATCGCTGTAACGATAGTAGCGGAAAAATGACTCCGCTTGGGCCTGGACCAGTTCGATATGGGCTTGAAACCAGTCTTTTTCCCGACCAAGCGTAAGCATTTGGGCCGATTGGTATTCGCCTTGCTTCTTTTCCAGTAAGAGTAGCTTTTTCCAAACTAATAAACTGTCGTAACATTCCTTGTAGAAGAATAGCTTGTTCTGTTCGATCAGATTATTGAGCTCAAGAGGGAATTTCACATCAGGGACTTCTGTGATAAGCTCCCTTCCTCCGGCCAGACGATAATGATGCCAGTGGTAGGACCAGTGCAGTTGGAGGCTGCGAGCTTCGCCTTCGAAATGATACCAATTAAAAGGATCCGAGCGTGGAGGCGCCTGCTTTAAATCTAGGTTGGAAACGGCTTTCATGCCCTCCAGACTGCGCACTTTTAAGCGAAAGTGATCACGACTTTGATTGAGGTCATAGTGATAGGTGAGCGGGGCATGGTGCCAAGCGCTATCCCAATAGGCTAGACGAGGTAGTAAGTCAATCAAATGGATTTTAGATTCGGTCCTACCGTTACCGGTGAATTCTGAAGAGGGTAGGGCAAAATGGTAGTACAATTCAGTTTCGGGCTTACTGGGAAGCCAGGCGAATTCTCCATTCGAATCCTTGAAGCTTACTTTCGCTCCATCTTGAAAAACACTATCGATCTTAATGAAGCCTAATTCCGTCTCTTTAGCGAAGTGAAAATCAACATCTTGAAATTCCCGCAGTTGTTCGTGTAAAAAGGAATTTGGATCACTAAAGGCCCGTAATCCTAAGTGAAGCAATAAGGAGTCGGCCCGTGTGGATTTAGGGAACTCGATTTTGGTGTAGCCTTGGCAGGTATCACGATCGAAACTCAGCTCATGCAAATAAGAGTTGTTTTGGGCCTGCGCAAAGCAGGGTAAACTAAGAAGGCATATTATGAGCGATTTCCAAGGCATGAGGGCAAATATAAAACCTTCTTAAGCGCAAATTGTGAAGAACTTTTTCAATTTACTGAGGGGGGTAGGCTACGATTTCCACGACTTTTAATGGACTTGACCCTATCTCAAATGGGGGTGTATTAGTTTTTTTGTTGGTTTTTGTAAGAAAGACCCCTACATTTGATAGTGTAAATCATACACTATGGGTAAAAGAGTAAACTTCATTGTATTAAGCTTATTGGTACTATTCGCCTTATTCTACTCGGTAGACTATTCCTTCAGCGGGGCCGAGGAAATTGATAAGGGTGATACCGCTTGGATGCTGGTGGCATCGGCCTTTGTATTATTAATGACACCCGGTTTGGCATTCTTCTATGGGGGAATGGTAAACAAGAAGAACGTAATTTCCACAATGCTTCAAAGTTTTGTGGCCTTAGGGGTTGTTTCCGTTCTGTGGGTTAGCGTTGGTTTTAGTTTGTGTTTTGGTGAAAGTATTGGTGGGATCATCGGTAATCCATTCACCTATTTAAATTTCCAAGGGGTGGGTTTGGCCCCCAATCCTGATTTCAGCGAAAACATACCTTTCCTTCTTTTTGCCTTATTTCAATTGAAGTTTGCCATTATCACTCCGGCGCTTATCACCGGCAGTTTTGCCGAAAGAATTCGCTTTCGTGCCTATATCTTTTACATCCTTCTCTTTACCCTTTTCATCTATGCTCCTTTGGCCCATATGACTTGGCGTCCGGATGGTTTATTTAGGAATTGGGGCGTACTCGATTTCGCCGGCGGAACTGTAGTACATATGTCAGCTGGCTTTGCCGCTTTGGCGGGAGCACTGTACTTGGGGAAACGCCAGAATAAAACGCATGACCCAGCCAATGTACCCTTTATCATTTTAGGAACCGGGCTCTTGTGGTTTGGATGGTTTGGTTTTAATGCTGGTTCTTCATTCGGAGCTAATGCCGATGCGGTAGCTGCTTTTGCTAATACCAATTTGGCTTCGGCCGCTGGCATGATCACTTGGATCTTTTACGATCGTTACCAGAATCGTAAAATGAGCGCCTTAGGAGCCTGCATAGGAGCCATCGTTGGCTTAGTGGCCATTACTCCCGCGGCGGGCTTTGTAACCATTGGCCAATCGATCTTCATAGGCTTCGCGGCGGCTTTAACCAGTAACTTCGCGATACGTTATAAGAATCGCAAAGAATTGGATGATACCTTAGACGTTTTTCCCAGTCACGGTATTGGTGGTATAGTAGGCATGCTCCTCACCGGTGTATTTGCACGAGAGGTTGGCCTAATCTACGGAGAGACCAGTACGTTCTTATATCACCTCTTGGCCTTGGCCATTACTGCTGTATTTACTTTTGGGGGAGCCTGGCTCTTGTACTATATCGTGGATAAGACCATTGCCTTAAGAGTTACGGTAGATCAAGAAATCCGCGGTTTGGATAGCAGTCAGCACGGCGAAAAAGCCAGCCTTTGATCAATACCGTTCGATGGGGCCACTGTTTTGCCAGGTCTTAGTAGGCTCTTCCGGCCTTTGAGCCTTAAAATGAGTAGAGTAGCTAAGAGGGTCTTGACGTAAGATCTTTACCATTAAGCGGTAGAGCTCGGGGTCGGCTTTTTGAAAAGCTTCGGGTCTTTCGAGAAAGTTTTCACAGGCTACAGCAAAGAACTCGTGAATATTGGCCTTTGCATAGTTTCGGAAAAAGCCCTCCAATGGACTATGGCCTTGCTGCAGTTTGTCATGAGCCATTTCTAAGGCCAGGCTATCCAGATCCTCAATAAAACTATGATCGGCATTAACGATCCGGTTCTCAAGTTTCAGGGCATGGGCCATTTCATGAATTCCGAGATTGATACCATCTTTCGGATCATCATAACCTGCTTCGAAAGCCTTCCAGGATAAAACGATAAAACCGCGCGGGTTTACTTCACCCCGATGGTAACGTTTGGTGATCTTCGAGTAATAATCGTCTTGATAAATAAGGATCTTGGAGAATTGCTCAAAGCTGAATTTTTTAAAACCGAAGGTCAATTCAACCGCTGCAGCTGCTATGCGTACCTCCATTTCAGGACTTACTAGCAATTGCTTGCTGCGCGCAATGAAGCGCTTGGTATTGATAAAGCGTCGCACTCTTTTGCGAAAGCGCTTTTGTCCTCTTGGCTCTAACCTTTGGTAAAAGAGTAACTTGCTTAAGTAGGGGCGGTGCTGCTGACTAAGGTCGATCGGATTGTATTTCAAAAAGACGCCTATTAAATAGGCTATCGGCAGGATTACCACCAGCAGTAAACCCAAAAGGGCCGCAACGATAATCAAGATCTCGTTTGGTTCGTTTTGGTTACTAGCGCTCAACAATAGATCATTCATGGCCCCGAAGATATCAAAAGCTCCTTTGTATATTCGTGCTAAATCAAGGCTCGCATGGATTTAAAGTCCCTTTTCGAAAAAGCAAAGCACAGCAAATGGCAGCGTTGGCTACTTAATTATAGTTTAAATCGCTTTGTGCCATTTAACCGAGCCCATCGATTTCAGGTAGAGGCCCTCGGTGATAATTTCCTGCGTATTCAGGTACCTTATCGCAAATCGAATTTAAATCACCTCAAAGGAATTCACGCCTGTGCGCAAGCTACCGCGGCCGAGATCAGCTCCGGGCTATTACTCATCGCCACTATGGATCCTAAGCGTTATCGCTTGATCTTACAAAAGCTTGATCTCGATTACCATTATCAAGCCAAATCGGCGGTAAGCGCGCGCTTTGAGATCGATGAGGAATGGTTACAAGATCGAGTATACGAGCCATTACAGCATCAAGATCGCGTTTTCGTGGACTGCGCCATTGATCTCTTCGATAAAGGGAATAATAAGGTAGCCTCTGCTATTGCACGGTGGCAGATCAAAGACTGGCAGGCTGTTAAGACCAAGGTTTAAATGAAGGTTTACTTTGGCCTGCACCTGTCGGTGGCCCTCTTTGGTTTGGCGGGACTTTTTGGACGCTGGTTAAGTATCGACCCCTTATGGATCGTTGCGGGTAGAGTAGCGTTTGCTAGTATTAGCTTAGCTATTATTCTGGGCCTTTCACGGATTGGCTTTCGCCTGAAGCGATTACAGCATCATTTGCTCCTAGGGGTTTTGGGAATACTGCTCGCCTTTCATTGGTATGCCTTTTTCCGTGCCATTCAAGAAACTACGGTAGCCTTGGCGCTCTTAAGCTTTGCTTCCTTCCCATTTTTCACCCTTTTATTGGAGGCGCTTTGGAAGCGACAGCGCTTGGCTTTTTTCGAGTGGCTTTTGGTCTTGATCAGTTTTACCGGAACCAGTCTAATTATACCTTGGGATCTTGCAAATGCCAATTTCAGTGGGGTCCTGTGGGGTTTGGCTTCTGGCTTCAGTTTCGCCTTAATGGCGATTCTAAATAGAGACCTTGTAGATCATTACCCGGCCTTACAGCTTACTTTTTATCAAGACTTCTGGGCCCTGGTAGTCTTAATTCCTTTGTGCTGGTGGCAGCCACATGTCTTGCAAGCTCAAGAATTAGCTTTGCTTTTTATGCTCGGCACCGTTTTCACGGCCCTATCGCATAGCCTATTCATAAAGGCGCTGCAGAAGGTGCAAGCTCGTACTGCGGCCCTTATTGCTACTTTAGAGCCGGTCTATGGCATCATAGCGGCCTTCTTCCTATTTGCCGAGGAGCCAGCCACTTTAACCTTGCTGGGAGGGGTATTAATTTTAGGGGCGGGAGTTTTGGCCCAATTGCGAGATCCGGTCCTAATCGAAGCGTAAATAACGATCTACCAGTTCCCGAATACAGCCCTCTCCACCGCATTTCTGCAGTACTTGCACTTTAGGGCTGCGCTTTACTTCTTCTACGGCATCGGCGGGACAAAAACCATGTCCTACTGCTTCTAAGGCCGGCAGATCATTGATATCATCACCTACGTATACAATGTCTTCTAAGGCTATCTGGGCCTCTTGCGCCCATTGCGTCAAGATCGCCAGTTTAGCTTCCTTACCCACATAGACTTTTTGCAAGCCCAGTTGTTGGGCCCGCGCTTCTACCACTCCAGTGGAATGACCGTGCGATAAGATTGCGGTAAGAAGGCCCGCGGCTTGCGCTTTCTTAATGCCCATACCGTCCTTTACATTAAAGATCTTAGTATGCTCGCCATCGGTGCTAACGATCATTTCGCCTTTGGTTAATACTCCATCACAGTCCATGACCAACATTTTGGCGGAGAAAGGTTTTAGAGCTAAAGAGCGAAATATCATGTGATCGAGACTTAGGTTCTGTTCTTCGGCGAAGGCACTAAGTTTATCAACGCTGATTTCCGGAGCGGCCAGCAAAGTATCGAGTAAGGCGCTTTGCAGACCTTGTGCTTTGAGATAGGCTAGATTTTCTTTAAGGAATCTCACCCTTCTAAGGCTTTGCGCACTTTCATGCATTTTTCTAAAATTCCTCGCAATTTACTTAGCTCGAGCATGGTATAAGGGTCGGAGGCGGCGGTATGAGGAGCGGGATGGGTTTCAATGAAAAAACCATTGGCCCCGGTAGCCATGGCAGAAAGAGCAATAGTTTCAATCAAACGAGGATCGCCGCCGGTAACGCCTTCGGTGCGATTGGGTTTTTGTACCGAGTGGGTGCAATCCATGATCACGGGAACGCCTAGATCCTTCATACGAGCTAAGCTTGTGGCATCTACAATTAGATCTGAATAACCAAAAGTAACTCCACGCTCGCAAGCCCAAACCTTGTCATTTCCGGTACTCTTTACCTTTTCTACCGGGAATTTCATGGCTTCGGGAGAAAGGAACTGGCCTTTTTTAATGTTAACCCCTTTGCCGGTTTTTCCAGCGGCTAAGAGCAATTCGGTTTGCCTACAAAGAAAAGCGGGTATCTGTAAATGATCAACATATTGAGCTGCCAAGTCCGCTTCATAGCTTTCATGGATGTCGGTAATGGTCTCGATATTATAAGTTTCTCCCACTTCTTTAAGGATCTCCAAAGCTTCGGTATCTCCAATTCCGGTAAAGGAATCTAAACGAGAACGGTTGGCTTTACGATAACTGCCTTTGAAGATGTAATGGATATCGAGGTCATCACAAATAGCCTTTACCTCCTTGGCAATATGGTGAGCCATTTCTCGGTCTTCAATGGCACAAGGACCAGCGATAAGAGTGAATTTCATTATTTACGTGCTTTGTCGCCGAGGTAGCCACTATGGTGACGCTTGGCGTATTCTTCTTTGCTAAAATTAATTTTTTCCATCATTAAGGTCACTAAAAGGTCTCCCACCACGGTCATTACCGTGGTGCTGGTAGTAGGGGTGAGGCCCAGGGGACAGATTTCCTGAGGATTTCCGGTATAAAGCAGTACATCCGCAAAATCGGATAGGGGACCATCGGGATGACCGGTAAGACCAATGATCTTCATAGCCGGGTGCAAGCGTTTTACTAAAAACTCCAGTTCGATGATCTCACGGGTCTTACCTGAGTTGGAGATCAGGAACATTACGTCATTTTTCTGTACGATACCAAGGTCGCCGTGCTGCGACTCACTGGGGTGCAGGAATATTGCCGGAGTACCGGTAGAACTTAAGGTAGTGGCGATATTTACACCGATTTGACCGGCCTTACCCATGCCACTTACTACTACTTTTCCCCCTTTTTGATGCACTTGCTCGTGAATCAAGTCCAAAGCCTTTTGGATTACACCGTCTACCGGTATCCCTTGAATAGCTTCGATTTCTTTCTGTATAAGGTCTTTTATTCTGTCGGTCAAACTCATGTTAGGATAATAATTTACCGTCTTTCATTTCAATTAGGCGATCTGCAGTTTCGGCCAGTTCTCGGTTATGGGTAATAATTACAAAGCTAGAGCCAAATTCTTTGCGGATCTCACCAAATAAGCGATGAATCTCCCGAGCGTTGGCGCTATCTAAATTACCAGTAGGCTCATCGGCCAAAACCAAATCGGGCCTATTCATAAGGGCACGGGCTACCGCTACCCTTTGTTGCTCTCCGCCCGATAGAGCAGAGGGTTTATGTTCTAAACGATCTTTCAAGCCCATGAAATCCAGCAGTTCTTGGGCTCTTTGCAGTGATTTTCTGCGATCTTCCTTTGCGATCAAAGCAGGAATGGCCACATTTTCTTGAGCGGTAAATTCGGGCAATAAATGGTGAAATTGGAAGATAAAGCCCAAGTGCTCATTGCGGTAGGCGGCTAGTTTGTTCTTCGATATCTTATGCACCGCTTGATCTTGAAAGTAAAGGGCTCCCTGATCGGCTTTTTCAAGCGTGCCTAGAATTTGCAAGAAAGTGGTCTTTCCCGCGCCACTTGCCCCCATGATCGATAAGATCTCGGCTTCATTCACGGAAAGGTCAACTCCCTTGAGTACATCCAAGGAGCCATAGCTTTTATGTATGTTTTCGGCTCGGATCATTAAGGTCGTCGCGCCAAGCGACTTTTTGTTTGATGGTAATCTAAGAAATAAGTGAGGCGTAAAGAAATATTGTTCTGCACGGGCGCCATAAGCGCTTGGTCTAAGTTAAGCAAATAGCTATTATTGATATCATCTCCGGCATTGGATAAAGCCACGCGGTACAGCACCACCATTTCGGAAGCAGGGGCAAACCACCAGGAAAAACGCAGGTCCAAATTAAGGGTATTGAAAAATAGGTCTAGGTTTTGTCCCGGGTCGATCGGATCGCTTAGAGAGCCCTCGGCCAACAAGTTGTAGTATTCGTCGAAATCTACTCTGCTCCAAAACTGACGTAAACGAAGACTTAAGGAGCTATTCGGGTTGAAGGCATAACGTCCGTCGAGTAATAGAGTTAGGTTTTTAACGTCCCGTCTACCGAAGATCGGACCATTAGCTCCAAAGCCGGCAAAACCGTAATCATTGTAAAAGATATCACCGGTAGCCTTGGGGATTAAGAAAAAGTGATCACCTAAGCGGATGCGAGGTTCAAAGTCTATGGTGTAGTGGTTGCGATCCCAATTGGGGGTGTAATCGTAGTTTAAATCTACATCGAGCGCTAAGGGTTTACGGTAGTCGGTAGAGATGAAGTAGACAAAGGCATAATTCAATGGCTTTTGGAAATAAGCGCCGCCCACCCGTGGTTCGAAGTAATCGTAACTGGTTTGCGGACGAAGTCGCAGGCGAATGCCCGTACCTGTGAAATCGCGTAATAAAAAGAAAGAATTAAAGCCTAAGTAAAACTCTTCGAATCTACCCGTGCTGTATAAATTGGAATACACCGAGAAGAGGGTTAAACTGTAGCGATTAAAGGGGCCACTAGGTTTAAAGGTTTGGTATTCTATCTCACTGTAATTTCTGATCAAGTTATTGCGAGGAAGGAATCCAAGATCGTTGGGATTGTAGGTGTCGCTGTAGATATCTTGACGAATACCCCAACGCCAATTGCCATCTACGTCGCCAAAGCGGAAATAAATGTGCTCACCACTTTCGGAGCTATCTTGGCTAAAAAAACGATCGCTGCGCTTTAGCTGCAAGTCTAATCGATATTGTCCGCTGGGGGTATAAAGGCTAGAGAATAATCCAGCTACGTTCGCATCCATGTATTCGCCGGCCCGCAGTACATTGGTATTGATAAAGCTCACGCTTGAGGCGCGATTAATACGTTGATCGAGCACCAAGATGTTATAATTGGTGAGGGGTTCTAGGAGTTCTTGCCTACTAGTGCCGGCGGAATCGATAGTACTGTAGTTATTATCGGTTATGGCGTTCATGAAGCCAATGCCCAAATTACCTTTGGTACGGCCAGAGATCTTGGTAGCATTAAGCAAGCGAGTAAACTCGGTACGCACGGTTACGTCGGCACTGTCGTTACCGGCCAGATCTTGGTTGGTAATGTTTTTGGGTGCACCGCCAATCCTACGCGAGTAGAACATATCGTCGCTTATGCTAAAAAGGTCGGTTCCTTCATTAAAGAACTGACGATTTTCTTGAAAACGATTTTCGAAAGGAGACAGGTTTAGAAACTGATTATCGAAGGCTACCTGACCAAAATCAGGAATCAAGGTGGCGTCTAAGGTAAAACTTGCGTTGATGCCGTATTTTAAATCGACACCGGCATTAAAGTCGTAATTCGTTTCCCCGTCGTAATTATCTAAATAAGCCGAACCGTAAGGCATGAGCGAAAACCGTACCGGTGGATCAATTTCTTTGATGTTGTGAAGGATCCCAGTTTGGTACTCCCAAGAATAGCCGGAGCCTCGGTCGATGAAATTCCAAGAGTACTCTTGACGTGAGCGGCGAATGGAGCGGATGATATTAAAGCCCCAATCCTTACTCAGTTCATTGGGGAAACGCAAGGCGATATAAGGGATCTTAAGCTCACAGGTCCAGCCTTCATCGGTTATTTGAACCGCCGAATACCAGATAGAATTGATCGAAAAATCTTCACCGGTGCTGGTGGTGCGACTATCGGCTTGGGTACCGGCCGCAGTTAAGAAGAAGGTAAAGTCGTTTTGTCCGTCGTTGAAAGGGTTAATGGCGATCGCTATCCAATCGGTATTTTCATTGTAATTATCTCTAACAGTAACTTGCTTTAAAATGGAATCAGGTTGTGGGTCTTTCATTTCCATCCCAATGTGGATCGCCTCATCACTGTAAAATACTTTAAAAGTAGTTTCAAAAGGCTGGGGGATAGGGTCACCGTTGCCCGGTGACAGCATTACAAAATCAGTACCTTCTGGGGTATAGGCCCAAATTGAATCATTCAGGAAACCATCTACGACGATCTCCGCATCCGCCTTGAGCGGTTCCAAACTCTTCTTTTGAGCCAATAGGGTTAGGGAAAGGAGGCTCAAAAGGCTTGCGCCGAATAATTTTCGCATTCTAAATTGTTCTCAGATTCCAGAAATCCGCGCAAAGGTAGATAAAAGAGGAGCAAAACTTTCGGTCTTCCAAATTGGGGTGTATTTTTGCGGGCATCAGCAAAAAAGCAAATTCATGAATTTACACGAGTATCAAGGAAAAGATATTTTAGCCTCATACGGAGTGCGCGTTCAGCGCGGCATTGTAGCCAATACTCCCGAAGAAGCAGTAGAAGCTGCTAAAAAGCTTAACGAGGAAACCGGAACCTCATGGTGGGTAATTAAAGCCCAGGTTCATGCCGGTGGCCGCGGTAAAGGCGGTGGGGTAAAATTGGCCAAGTCCTTGGACGATGTTCGCAGTATTTCTGACGAAATCTTAGGTATGATGTTAGTAACTCCTCAAACTTCAGCCGAAGGAAAGCGTGTAAATCAAGTGTTGATCGCCGAAGACGTTTACTATCCTGGAGAGAGTGAGACTTCTGAGATCTATATGTCGGTTTTATTGAATCGCGCCAGTGGGCGTAATATGATCATGTATTCTACCGAAGGTGGGATGGATATCGAAGAAGTGGCCGACAAAACTCCTGAGTTGATCTTTACCGAAGAGGTAGATCCAAAAGTAGGCTTGCAAGGTTTCCAAGCGCGCAAGATCGCTTTTAACTTAGGCCTTAGCGGTACTGCCTTCAAAGAAATGGTGAAGTTCGTTAGTAGTTTGTACCAAGCTTACGATGGTATCGACGCCAGTCTTTTTGAAATCAACCCAGTATTAAAGACTTCAGACGATAAGATTCTAGCGGTAGACGCTAAAGTAAGTTTAGACGATAACGGATTATTCCGCCATAAAGATTACGCCGAATTACGCGATAAGCGCGAGGAAGATCCGATCGACGTGGAAGCAGGTGAAGCGGGCTTGAACTTCGTAAACCTAGATGGAAACGTAGGTTGTATGGTAAACGGAGCCGGCTTGGCAATGGCAACCATGGACATTATCAAAATGGCGGGCGGTAATCCAGCTAACTTCCTAGACGTAGGTGGTACAGCCGACGCGGCACGGGTAGAAAAAGCTTTCCGTATCATTCTACAGGACGATAACGTAAAGGCGATCTTGGTAAATATTTTCGGTGGTATCGTTCGTTGCGACCGCGTAGCGCAGGGTATTATCGATGCTTACAAGAATATTGAAGACATTAATATTCCGATCATCGTGCGTTTGCAAGGTACCAATGCCGAGCAAGCCAAAGAGATGATCGACAATTCTGGTCTTAAGGTTCATTCTGCTATTGCTCTCGCTGAAGCAGCAGGCAAAGTACAAGAGCTAGTAGGCTAAGATTTTTGAATCGTAATAAGAAAACCCCGATCAGACGATCGGGGTTTTTTATTTTGAAACCTTGTTGCTTTTGGGCAGAGCTTGAAATAAAAAAGCACGGCCTTTGGGAAAGATAGGGGTGGCCGTGCTTTAGAGAGAAGGGAATATTTTTATTCTGCGAAATAGCCGAACTTAAATCCGAGATTGAAAAAGGGATTGGACAGCTGGGCATCACTTAAATAGAAATTATTAAGCCCATTTACATACTGATAACCGGCGGTAGCCGATATTTTGAAAAAGCCCGTGATGTTGATTTCAGCACCTAAATAAGGTCTAAGGGCAAAGAAACCATCATCGTTAAACTCATAGCTTTCGTTCCAATCGTCGTAAAAATCTACTTCACCACCACCTAGTTGAAGTCCTCCGTGCAGGTGAACAAGTTTGTTTGGTTGGTAGATATAGCCCAACCATAAGCCACCTTGGTTAATTTCCGTAACTCGATTGGTTAGTACGGCAGGACGAATGGCATCACCTTCATAGGGATCGATGATATGTTCAGATATCAGGCCTTGACCAAAGCCGCCCACCAGGAACTTGCCATTAATGATCATTGCTCCCGAACCACCCGAATAGAATTCGGCCGAACCATCAATAAAGCCCAACTCGATATTGGGGCCACCGAAGCCCCCAAATTTTAGATCTCCCCCCAATAAGGTTTCGGTTTGGGCCAAGGTGATTAAGGGTAGGCAAAAGATAAGGGCTAGGCTTAGCTGCTTTTTCATGTTTTGTGTTTTATAAGAATAAACGCAAAGCACGTGCCAAAAATTACCTGTGCTGTTGACTAAAAAAATAGAATCACACCAGATGGGTATGGAACATAGCTTATCCCAAAGTCTCAAGTGTTTTGACGATCTCCATGACTAGTCCTTCGACCTTTTCAATTTAAGTTGAATTTCAAGGTCTGAATCTCTCTTCTCTTTCATAGCTTTTTTCAAAAATTCCTATTTTGCCCCTTCTATTGAACAAGCAACCAACAGAATGAGAAAACTTCTCTTTTTGGCGCTCAGTTTAGGTGGCGTCATTTTCAGTCTTTCGGCCCAGGAACAATTTTTAGGAATTCCCTACGAGGAAATGCGCACTTTGCGTGATGCGGAAACCGGTTTAAATAAAGAACGCCTGCGCCGCTTCGTGATCTTCGAAGAGGAACTTTACAATATGCGCGCTAAAGGCTTACAGCGCTTTGTTGCTTCGGGAGTATCCGATTCTATGCGCGCACGAATTGATGCACGGATAAAAGCCGTGAATGGGGTAGACAGTCTGGCTTTGATGTACCGAAAGGCACGTTTGGCCGACGATCAAGAAAAGGCCAATGAGATCTATTTCGAATATTTGAAATCTTTGTCGGTCTTAGACATGCGTTCCGATTTCCTAGACATGTTCAAAGGCTTAGAACCGATGGGCCCCGAGCTTTATTTACGTCCTGGTGAGAGTATCGCCAAGGAGGAAGAGGCCGTGGTTGTACAAGAGCCAGAACCAGAGGCTCCTCCAGTGGTAGAAGAAAAACCCAAACCGGTAATGGTGGAGCCAATCCGCGGACACCGTGGAGCCGATAATTGGAATTTTTGGCTGGGCGCAGGTATTAACTACAATTTACCGCTTAGCGCTGATACTCTTTCGGTTTTTGACAATGATCCCGATCAAAATTACCGCAGCTACAGTGAAGCTAATTTTGGTTATTCGGCCCATTTAGGCTTTGCTCGTAAGCTAGGGGGAGCATTTTCGATCTTCGTAGAAGGGGGAGTCAATTACAGTTCCTTTTCTTACATAATTGATTACACCAATGATCTTGATAATTCGTATTACAGCTCTACTGAGGAGTTTGAATTGATGCAATGGCAGGGAACGGCCGGTTTTAAGATTCGCTTGCGTCGTTTGGATTTGCGATTGGGATATCGTTACCAAGAGTCTTTGGAGTCTACGGTGTACTGGACCGATTTCGATCAAGATCAATCATTTAATGAAGACACTAAGATAGACCTAGATGAATTGGATCAGTATAATGCAAGTCGCGGAGCGATAATGTTTGAAATGGCCTTTTCGATGGTGCGCAGGGGACGTAGTCCTAGACAAGGTGATCTGCAGTTTTATTTGCGGTCGACCTATGAGC
This sequence comes from Croceimicrobium sp., assembly GCA_965656185.1. Lineage (GTDB taxonomy): Bacteria > Bacteroidota > Bacteroidia > Flavobacteriales > Schleiferiaceae > Croceimicrobium. The sequence goes on along the minus strand of CBFHJH010000001.1, from coordinate 531,844 downwards.
TCGATAATGTCATTGACTTAGAAGCGGCTAATTCGAATCTAGAATACTTCAATCTAGCCCAATTGCACATTGGTTTAAGGTTTCAATACTAGTCCGAATATTTTAGAAAAGCTCTGATGGAGATCAGAGCTTTTTTTTTTAGGGCCTAAGGATTCCTATTACTTTTATAAAAACTAAGCCTGATGCATCTTATTCCATTGATTGAAAGACCAGAGCTCGCTTCCAAACGTCTGCAGTACAAGCGTTATGAGTCTTTGGGTGAATTACTCGAAATAATTCAAAGCCGCAGCGACATCCCAGAGGATAGTCGTGAGTTTATAAACCAAAAGGTGCAGGCTTTAAATGAGATCGCCAGCTCCGATAAGGCGATCGGTCGGGCAATTCGCAAATGTCGTACTAGTATTATTCAGCATTTGGTGAAAGAGCTAAAACTGGTACCTAAATATTACCATCGCAATTCATGGTTGGCCGTCGGGATGGGTGCTTTTGGGATTCCTATAGGGGTGGCCATCAGCACGAGTATGGGCAATATGAGTTATATCGGTGTGGGCATTCCTATAGGAATGGCCATAGGCATAGGCTTTGGCAGCCAAATGGATAAAAAGGCAGCCGATGAAGGGCGACAATTAGAGATTGAAGCCTAAGGTTTTTCCTTACTAAACTCAGCTAGAATAAGCTCTTCATCCAATAGGACCAATGCCTCATTTTTTATTTCAAAATGATCGAAGCGATCTAGCAACTTTTGGAAATGCTGGGCCAAACTATCACTATCGGGGCAATAGCGACGAGTAGCAGCTAATGGGCTAAGATAAATCTCACGTTGTGTATAATTAATTCGATAAGGGGCATTGATGTAATTACATGCATCATAAGCGCTCAGCTTTCGTATCTGGCTATTAAAAAGCAAATAAGGAGCTTTACCTTCAAAATCGAGGGCTTTATCGTTTAGGCTTTTCAAGATCCATTTTTGATCTTCAATACTTCTGTAATCATTGCGGCGCCTTAAGGTTATCGTACCATCTTTACTTTTAAGGCCCTCCGCACTTAGTTCAAATTTGGCTTCATTGTTGCCCAAGAGTATTTGACTTCCTTCTGCTGAAAAGCGGATGCTATCCTTCCATTTTTCAAGGTCGTCTAAACGGTCCAGTTGGGAACGTTCTAAATGATATAGGCCAGAAGAATCTATATCCAGATTCCAAAAGATTTGCGCCTGAGGGCTTTTTTCCAGGCCCTGATAATGTCCCCACCAATTAGGCAGGTTTTGATCGCTCGAATGAGCGTTCGGTTTGCAAGCGCCTAAGATCAAAAGTGGTAAAACGAGTCTAAAATATACCTTCATGGATCCTAATTTGAAGGGAAGATACCACTCTAATCACTCCCCCGCGAAAGTACAAGTTCAAACTAGGCTAACTGAATTGCTATATCACTCATAGTCAGCTGACAAATATCATTTTATTAGCCATAAGTGAAAATTACCTTTAAACAGCGAAGGCTTATTATGGAAAAGGAATTATTGAAACTGGATGATTTGTTAGAATCTATACCACAAGGTGTGATCTATCAAGGGAGAGATGGGGAAATCCTAAAATCCAATCGAAAGGCAAGGGAAATTCTAGGAATTAAGGGATCTAAAGCCACTGCGGCAGAATTTCATGCGGTAATTGGCACCACGATCCAGGAAAGTGGTAAGCCACTATGTAAAGAAGACTGGCCAAACCATCAAGCCTTATATGGCAAACAGGCGGTGCACGATATGGTGGTGGGCATCAGGGCCGAAGATCCGGCAGAACTACGATGGTTAGAGGTAAACAGTGAGCCCATCTTTAATTCGGAAAGTTCTGAAGTCGCCTATATCCTTAGCAGTTTTCAAGTAGTAGATGAAAGGGTATGCAGTCGTAAGGAACTGCATTTTCGCGAGAAGATCAGCAACTTTTTACTTGGGGCGGTACATGATTTGAAGGTTAAGAATCTATCTGAACTTGGGCCAACTCTAAAGAGGCAATTAGAGTATTTAGCTGAGATTATTGGGGCCAGTAGTGGCTTTATTAAGTGGTTTGAAAGCTCAGACCCCTTACTTGGAAGCTTATGGCAATGGCAATGGCAATGGCAAAAAACTAATGAGACTCTTGCCTTGGATAAACTAATGGAGCTTATCAAATGGCTGCAACCCCAGTTCAGGAGGAGGGATCATTTACAATTGAGGGCAGATCATACTACTTTACCTCCCGAAGTACTTTTGTTATTTCGAGCATTATCGATGACTCAAATCGTAGTGTTTCCTATCGGCTTTAAGGAGCAAGGTAAACTACAAGGTCTCTTGGTTTTGAATTTGAAGGATGAGAGGCAAATCAATCCTGGTGAAAAGAAGGCCTTGAACTTTTATGTGGACATTTTGGGTTCCTTTTTCCAGCGGCGCTTCAGTAGCTGGAATCTGAGGGAAAGGGTAAAGGAGTTGGCCTGTATTGGTATGGTATTCGAGAAATGCGCTCAAGTGGATAAAAGTGCCACTAATGTATTGTCTGAACTAGTGATAGACTTACCCGATGGTTTTTTATTTCCAGAAAGAACCTACGTGGAAATCTTATTTGATAAGAAACGGTTTTACAGTGGAAAGGCATTGGCCCAGCCGGGTGATAAATTCAAGGTAGCACTTCAGTGTCAGCGGACGGAAGGCGCTTACCTCATGGTCACACTCGAAAGAGGTTTATCTTTTCTTAAGGAAGAATTTGACTTAATAGAAAGGGTGGCAAAAATTATTGAGTCCGAAATGCAGCGCCGTAGCTTTACAGATCAACTACAAAGCACCGATGCCCGGTTTAGCAGCATTGTAAAGTCTGATAATATTTATTTTCTTAGACTAGATCCTAAGGGTAGGGTATTATATAGCAGTGCTCGTTTCCAGAAGGACTTTAGTTGGTTATTTACTGATGGTGGAGGTATTATCGGACAAAAGGCGATAGAGTGTATTGCCCATGATTCAAGATCCGACTTTCAGAATATGTTCAAAGCTTCACAAGAACGCGAGGTAGAGATCATAAGTGGTGAGTTGGAACATCCCGCTGAGGATGGAGGTTTGGTTCATTGCATTTCCGAATTCAAGGCAGTGCAAGGGGCCAATAATGAGGTAGAGGAAGTTATTTGGACCTTTATCGATATCAGTTTGGTAAAGCGAGCCCAAAGGGTGGCAGAGCGCTTTAAGAAAGCTTCAGATCAATCCGTAAACGCCTCTATAATGACCGATTTAGACGGTCATATCTTATATTATAATAAGCAGTTTGAGGAACTAAGCGGCTTAAAAGGAAGGAACCTATTGGGTTTGCGTGATGAGGCCTTGTTCGATAAAAGTTTCCGAAGTCTCCAATTGGCCCTAAGGGCAAGGGTTAAGAAAGAAGGAAGCTTAAATAACGACCAAGTAAGGATCACCTTTGCCAGCGGTAAATCGGTTGAGGTTATTCTAAACGCGGCTTTTATCAATGATCCAATAGAACCATACGTTTATTACTCCGCCTTGGACATTACGGAGCGGAACGCCCAAGAGCAAAAGCTTAAAGAACAAAACCAACGCATGGAGGCGATCTTGAAATCGATTCCCGATCGGATATTCATCAATAACCGATCAGGCGATTACTTGGAATATATGCCAGGCTTTAATGCTGAAGGGGCAGATTATAAGTATCTGATCGGCCAAAATATTGAAGACTCGGACAATGCGAAAAATGCGAAGGAGATCAAAAAACTTATTGCCGAGGTGCTCGATAAGCAAGTGATTCGAAGTTTTCAGTACCATGGCTTTGGCAGTCATGCCGATAAGTGGTTTGAGAGTATTATAAGTCCTATTGACGATAATCGGGTATTACGATTGATGCGGGACATTAGCATGCAAAAGGAGTATGAGGAACAAATGAGGCGTTTTAATATCGCGGTGCATCAAAGTCCGGTAGGAGTGGTTATCGCCGACCTGGATGGTATGATCGAATACGCCAGTCCTTCTAATCTAAAAATATCGGGTTACCTACCCAGAGAGCTAGTAGGGAAGAGTACAAAGATTTTCGGCTCCGGTAAAACCGCTCGCGAAACCTACCGATCGATGTGGTCTACTTTAAATGCAGGTGAGTACTGGGAAGGCGATCTTATAAATCGCAATAAAGCTGGATCGGAATATTGGGAACACCTTTCGATTACCCCTATGAAAGACGATGACGGAAAGATTATCCGTTACATGGCCTTGAAACAAAATGTAAATGCAGAAAAGCGCTATAAAGAAAATCTACGACGTCAAAATGAGATCTTTCGTAAGATATCACTTACCCAAGCACACGATGTACGTGGCCCCATTGCCAGAATAATGGGGCTTCTGGACCTTTTGAAAAGTGAGGATCTCTCCGATGCAGAGCGACAGATCTATTTAGACGGACTGGAGCTTAACGCGGAAGAGCTCGATATGATTACGCGAAAGGTGGTACAAATGACTTCGAAGGCAGAGGTCTTGGGTGAACTAAGAGAAATAGAAAGCTAAAAGAAGCCCCGAATATTCTCGGGGCTTTCACGATTTTGATTTAACCACATTTGGAGTGGCCACAGCTGGTACATTTCAAGCAGCCTTCTTCATAGATAAGGCCATCGGGATCGCCACAGTCGGGACACTTCTTGTCTACCGCCTCCGTTCCATCGGGAATAAAGGTTTTTAAAGCGCGAGCCACGCCATTGGTCCAAGTGTTAATGAAGTCGGTGTCTAAGTTTAGGTTTGAGATCATATCTACCACGTAGGGAAGGGGCATTTTATGACGTAATACCCCCGAAATCAATTTGGCATAATTCCAATACTCTTTATTGAAAGAACGGCTTAAGCCCTCAATGGTAACGCGATATCCTTGTGCGTCGGTGTAGCGGAAGTCATAACGTGTTCCTTCCTCATCCTTGTGGCGAATGATCCAACCACGGCTTACGTATGCGGGAAGATTGAAGGCGTCTTCTGCCATACCAGTAAATATCTCATAAGGCGAATCATTAAGAATACCCACTACGGCCAGCCAATCTTCGCTTTCGTTCTTAAAACGAATTACCCGGGCGTCTAAGGTATCGGGACGTGATTCAAAATCCTGACCATTACCATTATTGCTCTCTTTCTGTTCGCTAGAAACTAAAACGCCGCTGCGTGAGCCATCACGATAAACCGTAATGCCTTTGAGTCCCCGTTTCCAAGATTCGAGGTAGATATCACCTACTTTATCGATGGCTACGTCCTGAGGTAAATTAATGGTTGAGCTAATGCTATGGGTGGTGTATTTCTGCACTATTGCTTGCAGCTGCACTCTTTGAATCCAATCGATCTCATTTGCGGTCATACCGGCATATGGACTTTCGTCGATGGCCTCTTTACCGCTCACTTCCATCCAGGTTTTTAGCTTGGGGTGGTATACATCAAATTCTTCCCAGGCATCGCCTAATTCGTCTACAAAGCTCACTTTCGACTCATCGGCTTTGCTGCTCAATTTGCGTCGCCGTTTATAAGACAACATAAAGGGTGGTTCTATACCAGAGGTAGTCTGAGCTAACATGCTCAAGGTTCCGGTAGGGGCCACTGTACTGATCGAGATATTACGACGACCATTGTCCATCATTCGCTTATGAAGCTCTGGAAATTCTCCGGCTAGCATTTGCACGAATTCCGATTTGGCTTCTATTTCCGGGTTAAAACCATGGAAAGAACCTCTTTCGATACTCATATCGATCGAAGAGTCAAATTCGCCTTCTAGTTTGGTGCGCATAATGCGATCTACCATATCGAGGCCGTCTTCCTGATCCATTTTAAGTCCCAATGCCGCTAAGGCATCGCCCAATGCAGTAAAGCCAAGTCCCGTACGTCTACCTTTTTTGCCGGTATCATGCAGCAACTCCCAAAGGCGTATTTCAGTTTCTTTGATATAGTCCGGTTCTGGATCGGCTTTTACCTTTTGTAAAATTCGCTCGATGTGCTCCAATTCCAGATCTACCAAATCATCCATCAATCGCTGTGATTCATAGGTGGTTTCGTAGAACTTATCGAAGTCGAATTCCGCCTCCGCGCTAAATGGGTTCTTAACGAAGGAGTAGAGGTTTAAAGCAATAAGTCGACAGCTATCGCCTCCCTGCATCGCTATTTCAGAGCAAGGATTGGTGCTGAGGTTTTCATAACCGGGGTACACACTTGAGGTAGAATAGTAATGTTGACGATCCCAAAAGATCAAACCTGGTTCGGCCGTGTTGTGGGCACAAGAAATTATGGTATCCCATAATTCTCGCGCTTGCACTGTTTTAGTGATTTCCGGTTCCGTGGCATCAATCGGAAAACGCTGGGTATACTCACTATCTTCCGCAACCGCTTTCATGAATTCATCGCTCAGGCGTACCGAGATATTGGCACCGGTTACTTTATTTAAATCCTGTTTAATTGTTATAAAGTCGGCCACGTCGGGGTGAGCAATGTCCATGGTAAGCATCAAAGCCCCTCGTCTGCCATTTTGGGCTACCTCGCGGGTAGTATTGCTAAAACGCTCCATGAAAGAAACCGCACCACTAGTAGTACCCGCAGCATTATTCACTTCTTGTCCGGAAGGACGAAGGGTAGAGAGGTCTATACCCACACCACAACGTCGCTTAAATAATTGAGTAAGTTGTTGGTCGGTGTGCATAATGCCTCCGTAAGAGTCAAAAGGAGAGGGCATTACCACGCAATTAGATAAAGAGGCGATCATGTGCGGATGACCTAAAGCAGCCATTACCGATCCTTGGGGAATCACGTATTTGAAATCCTTGAAAAACTCAAAGATCTTTTCCTCATTTAATGGTTTGCGCTGACGACCATATTCGGAAACGGCATCAGCAAAAAGCTCTCCCCCTTCGGCTTGGTAGCCTCTTTCGATCCGGGCAAACTCTGCTGCCATACGACGATGCATATCTCCCGGTGTGCGCTCCAGAAAATTCCCTTCATTATCCTTCACCGCATATTTATTCATCCAGGTGGTGGCCGCTAATTCGTCACCTTTAAAATATTCTAATGCCGCTTTTAAAACTGCTTGACGACTGTATACCTCTGGATCTTTCGTCTTTTGTGGGCTAAGAGTTTCCGCCATAATATCTCTTTTTTAGAAAGGGGTTCGTTTGAGAAATTAAAGGTGGGAATTTTAGCGAGGGTCTCGAAGGGCATCGGTTTTTGGTTATCAACCACTCTTGTTAATTAGCTGATTAACAGAATTTTTATTAGCACACCCTTTTACTGAAACTTTGATTGTTAAAAAGCCAAATTTAGCTCCTTCGGCAGAGCCTCTTTGCCAGTTCTTAATAAAAAAAGCCCTCCGAGAAGGGGAGGGCTTTGCTAAAAGTTCGGGAACTGATCAAGAGTTCTGGTTGGTATAAATGCGTAAGTACTCTCTGGCTTCCACCAATAGTTCTTCCGCATCACTTTCTCTAATCCCTTGTTCGCTTTCCCCATTTTTTCGAACCTCCTTAATGGGCTCCCACTCGTAGAAATAGTACATTTTATCTACTTCAGCTTCTTCTGTGCGTGGAGTAGAACCATCATCTTCAATTACTGCTAATAAAAGATTTACTCCATCGTAATAGAACTCTTCGGTGCGTTTAGAGATTCCCGGGTAGGGATAGGTCTTTACTCGTACTACCGCCCCTTTGTCGTCGGTATAAAAATCGATCTTGGACCATTTTTGCGCAATCTTGGCTCGCATTCCTTCGGTGCTTAGGCTCATGCCTGTTCCTTCCATGGCTTCTAACTTAGCACGCTGAGCATCGATTAAGGCCACGACCGAATCCACATCGAGATCAGCCTTAGCTTCAATTTCTTCTTCTACGATGCTTTCATCTAAAATAATCTCCTCACTTTCTTCTGAAGCAGGATTATTGTTTTGGCAGGCCATACTCAGGCCCAAGCTGAGGCTTAAAACAAAATAACTTAATCTTTTCATTCTAATAAATTGGTTTATAGGCTATAACGAAGCCTATTTCAAAGATAAAGCCAAAAAGGACACGGTAAATAAGGGTAAGGTGCTTTATTTAGGGCAAAAAGCTCAGGAGTACGTAAATCAAAATAGTCCCTAATAATATAAGGCTAGTTAAACTGAAGAATGGCTTGCTACTCGAACGATAGTAAGAGATAAGACTAAAGATCAATAAGAAGGGCATGGCTAATAGTATTGGAATACTCAGTAGCTCATGGAAAAAGGCAAAGCCCGGAACCTCCCAATCGAAGTGGTTGATCAAATGCAAAAAGGCGACCCAAGCCACTACGAAATAGTTGCAAAAAGTGAGCAGCTTCAAATTCATTTTTAAAGCTAAGGAAAATTTAGGCGCTTGAGGTGAGTAAACTAATTGGGCCAAGGCCTGGAGGAAGGGGGAACTATTAAATAGCGTATATTTAGAATCGCTTTTCGGTGGCATTATTACACAGGGGCGATGTCTATGAGGAAATCGAAAGTAAGTAAGCTTATAAGTAGCCTTACCAAAACAGGGATTTGGGAGCATAACTACGACAAAAATCTCTTGGAATGGGACGAGGAGATGTTTCAGATCTACGAAATCACCAAAAGTGATTTTGAGGTAGATTTTGGAAAATGGGCCCAAATCGTTCATCCAGACGATATAGACCGAGTTCGTAAAAGTTATAGTAATGCGGTAGAAACCGAGGGTGAGTATCAGCTTACCTTTCGCATCATTACCCCATCTGGCAATCTAAAGCATATCAAGGCTTCGGCGATACAAATCGAAACCAATGACGATGGCGATCGAATAATTGTGGGGGCTAATCAAGATGTAACTGAGCTGATGCAAGCGCAACAAGAGCGCCAAGACCTCATCAATACTTTACATGAGTCGCAAGAAACAGCTAAGATCGGCAGTTGGCAGCATGACCTAATTACCGGTAAAACCTTTAATGACGCGGCCACCAAACGAATTTGTGGCTTGCCGCCCGATTATGACCTGCAGGCAGAAGAGGGATTAAGCTTTTATAAAGAAGGTTATTCTAGAGATAAGATCAATGAGGTATTTTCATTGATCCTTAAAGAAGGCACTCCTTACGATATAGAGCTCGAAATGGTTACCAAGCAAGGCAAAGAAATATGGGTTCGAGCGATCGGTAAGCCAGTTTATAATGAGGAGGGAAAGATCGTTAAGGTTCAGGGAGTTTTTCAGGATATAAGCAAGCAAAAAGAAAAGGAGCTGGAATTGCTTAAACGGAATTTAGATCTCCAAATGCTCACCGAACGGCTCAGTATTCAAAATCAAAAATTGAATGACTTTGCCCATATCGCCTCGCATAACCTTAGGGCACCAGTGGCCAATTTAATGATGCTTAAGGATCTCTTTTTAGAAGAAAAGGATCAGGCCGAATTGCAGGAATTGCTACAGTTAGCCGCCACTTCTACCGAAAAGTTAAACGACACGTTAGATCACCTAATGGAGGCTCTGGTTATTCAAAATAGCCATAGATCGCAGGAAGAGTGGGTGTCTCTAAGCACTATACTGGAAAACCTTAAGGTTCGATTAGGGCATTTGATGAAGTCGGCCGAGGCTAGTCTTGAGGTCGATCTGGAAGTGGAAAGCTTACGCGGGCAGCCACTTTATTTGGATAGCATTTTCCTAAACCTGATCAGTAATGCCTTAAAGTACCGGCACCCCAAACGGAAGCCGGTGATCGAGGTCAGGAGTTTTATTCAAGAAGAGGAATTGATCATTGAAGTAAGCGATAATGGATTGGGCATTGACCTAAAGCGTCATGCCGGGTCTATATTTGGATTCCACAAAACCTTTCACAAGAACCCCCAAGCACGAGGAGTCGGCTTATTCATGGTAAAGACTCAAGTAGAATCTATGGGGGGGAATATTACAGTGAATAGCCAAGTGAATGAAGGCAGTACTTTTATGCTTAGTTTCAATAGCGAGATCACTCGAAAAGCATAAGGAAATGAAGATAATCATAGTTGACGATGATCCGATCTATCGCATCACCTTCGAGAGAGTATTGAAGAAAATTGATGTCAGCTTTGATATACAAAGTTTTGAGAACGGCCAAGAGCTCCTTAATCACTGTCATATAGAGCAAATGGATTGCACCATGGTGGATTTGATCCTGCTGGACATCAATATGCCGGTGATGGATGGTTGGCAGTTCTTGGAAGCATTCGAGCCTATGTACCTTGAAAGACCAGCCTTGTCGGCGAAGCTCTATGTAGTATCGAGCTCTACCAATCCAGTTGATGTAGAACGAAGTAAAACCTTTGCTTCGGTTGCTGGCTATATTGTAAAACCTATCTCCCAAGAGGTCTTAAGGCAAATTTTGGCAGAAGCTGAGAGAAAGGATTAGATCTGCGGCCCTAAGATGGCGGTTAGACCTTGGATCAAGGCGATCATTTTTCCGCAGTTCGTAAATAGTACAAGGCCGTATTCCTTTTCTGGAATGAACATGGCATAGGATTGAAATTGATGGTTGTTTCCAGTGTGAAAATGTGTGGTGTAGCTTGCCTGCTTTTTTTGAGCAAAGCCTAGACCCCAGCCGGTTTGACCAATTTGCTGCTTTAGTGGGTTATCCTCAGAAAATTGGGTGTGCTCATGAAACATATGGTTATAGCTTTCCTTCTTAAGCCCTCGGCCTTCTAATATATAGATGATGAATTTTGCGTATTCCTCGGCATTACTATGTAAACTGGAGTAGGCGGAGAAATACCTTTTGCCCCAATAACTATTGCTTGGCCCTCGCCAAACTGGGGTAGAGTCGTGGCCGTAGACCTTAAGTTCTTCGTAAGCACTTTCCCAGAGGTAAGAGCTAGTATGCATGGCCAGAGGCTCAAAAATATCATGCTTGAGCTTCTGGTTTAAGACGTAGAGAGAGTCCAGTTTGAGTAAATGGCTCATTACCATAGCTAAATACTGGTAAGCTTCACCAGAATAGGCGAAAGCACTATCCGGTTTAAAGCTCAGTTTTATAGGCTGTCCGTAGGCATGATTTGGAAAGCCGCTACGGTGAGATAGGACCATACGGGCATTTAGGTTTTGATATGTCTTATAGTCCTCGGGGACTAGGTTGGGGTGTGGCAGGTATTGATGCAGAGGCCTTTCGAGGTCGATCAGACCTTTTTCTGCCTGTTGCAGGACCCAAAAGGCAAAGAGCGGTTTAGATAAGGAGGCAGCTTCATAAATACTTTGAGATTGGACCGGTTCTTTGGTAGCTTGGTTGGTGTAGCCGAATTGTTGGTGATAGACCAATTTCTTCTGATTAATGAGGGCAATGGAAAGGGCCGGGACACCCAAAGCTTCCCTAAGACTATCGACCTTATGGCTTAAATCACTGGCTTTTAATTTTTGTCCTTGGCTGCCTTCAAGAAGCAAATCAGACTGTGCTAACACAATCAGGGGAAAGCAAATGGTAAAAGTGAGGTAACCAAATAATTTCATCGCTTGGAATTAGAGTAAAAACAATGCCCACCCTTTAAAGGTAGGCATTGTTTTGGAATACGTCCAGGCTTAGCGGCTGCCAATGCGCTGGTCTTGTTCTTCAGGTTCGAGGTCTTTGGCCAGTTTACATAGCTTCACAAATTCACGGCGATAGCCATGTGGGTCTTCCCCTAAATTTGCCTGGGCCAATTTGATAGCCTCATCCAAACTGGCTTCACCAGCAAATTCGCTTCTGCGCAGGATCAACCCGTATTGGATCACGGCCGAAAGAAAGGCAAAGTCGCCATCCTCACTGCTGCGGGCCTTAATGGGGTGAATGGAAAGCTTACTCTTTTTGCCCTTCGGATCCTTGTAGCGAATTTTTAGCAGAGCTATTTCATCGCCATAGGCCTGTTCTTTTAGACTTTGGTCTTGATAGCGCAAGGGAGCCTCAGATTCCCAGAGCGAGTCTGGCATTATGCCGCGTGGAATAATTTCATACACTACGGTTAGGGAGTGACCTGCCCCAATATCACCAGCATCTTTGCTATCATCATCAAAGTCCTTTGCGGCTAACAAGCGGTTTTCATAACCAATGAGACGGTAGGCCGCCACTTGTTTGGGGTTGAATTCGATTTGAAATTTGGTGTCTTTCGCTACCACGTGAAGGTTAGCGCCCATTTCTTCGGCAAGAACCTTGCGTGCTTCCAACAGTCCATCGATATAGGCATAATTACCATTGCCGTGATCGGCTAATTGCTCCATTTTGGCGTCTTGATAGTTGCCGGTGCCAAAGCCTAAGACGCTGAGGAAAATACCGTCTTCACGCTCTTTTTCGATCAATTCGATCAACCCTTCCTCAGAAGTCACCCCCACATTGAAGTCGCCATCGGTGGCCAATATCACACGGTTGTTGAAAGCCTGGTCGAAGTGTTTCCGTGCTGTTTTGTAAGCTAATTTTATACCGGCTCCTCCGGCGGTAGAGCCCCCGGCTTGCAACTGATCGATCGCTTCTAAGATCTTGTTCTTATCCCCGGCAAGAGTGGACTCCAGGACCAAACCGCTCGCTGAAGCGTAAACCACTATGGCTACTCGATCTTCCTCCCTGAGGTTCTTCACCAAAATGCGCAAGGCACTCTGCAAAAGCGGTAATTTATCAGCACTCCCCATACTGCCACTAACATCGATGAGAAATACCAAATTACTGGGTGCTAATTCTTTGTTTGGCACTTTATTGGTCTGTAAACCGATGCGCAATAATTGATGTTTTTGGTTCCAGTCACAAGGACGTTGATCGATAGTTAGGCCAAAGGGATCGCCGGGTTTA
>CBFHJH010000001.1:461609-519086 GCA_965656185.1 Croceimicrobium sp. | reverse complement strand
ACCGTGGAGATCGTAGCTAAAGTAGTTGATCAATTCTTCCAAGCGAACGGCATCGGGATGAGGCCAGTAACCTTCCTTCAACATCCGTCTTACATTGGCGTAGGATGCAACATCTACGTCGGCGCCGAAAGTTGAAAGGGGTTGATACAAGGCACCCAGGAATTCATTCTCTGGTATTTGCTTATAGTTTTCGCCGTCAAAATGCTCACTAGGCGATTCCCGTGGTGGATTAGGTACTAATTCCCATTGGCCTGCTTCACTGGAGAAGTTAAGCGTCTTATTCTCGGGCAAGTGCAGATCAGCACCTTGTTTTTCGGGCGATGCTTCTGGTGCTATCTCCGGAGTGGGAAGGCTAGCTGGGGTTCCACCGCTGATCACTTCACTTTGGGCAATGGCCGCTTGTGGAACCTTGATGGACCCTCGTACTTTAACCCCATTGATAAAATACACCTGTCCTCCACTACGCGCACTGCGAATGGAACTTTCGCCAAGAGTGGTAACACCCGCACTTTGGGCGGCGGTTGAGCTTATATCGCGCACCGCCATATGATGGATACTTGTAGTGCTCACCTGGGAGGACTTAGTTTTATCTACCATGGGAGCCTGATAGACAATGGCAACCTCCTGAATTGTATGGCTCTCTTCTTTTAGCGCAAGCTTCAGTTCTTCGCATTCACCGGCTGTTAAGACGATACTGTCCATCACGATGCTTGCATAGCCCACAAAGCTTACTTTAAGTTTATAGGGTCCTGGGCTGATCTGGTCAATGGTGAAATTTCCATCCAGATCGGTCGTGGCCCCTGCCACTACATAGTTCGCTGAGTTTTTGAGTACCACATTCGCAAAGGGAATGGCCTCTTGAGTGGAAGCGTCGGTCACTGTACCTCTTATAATGGCAGTTTCGCTTTGCGCTAATATGGAAAAAGTAAAGAAAAGCATGGCATACACCAAGCTGAATCTAAAAGGAGTGTAGATCTTCATAATTAAGATTTAATTGGTTTATCCAACAGACTCTCTGCTGGCACTCCTTTCTGCAGAAAAGAAAATGGCCTTTATTTATAGACGGAGCAGAACTTGAGGGTTGCTCCTGCTTTTGATTGATTTTCCTAGCTGGATAGCTATTCTTTAAGCTTCTTCTAGAGATTCTATACGATTTGCCTTACCTTATCGCATATGTCAAATACAGCCAAAAACACCCTCAATTCTGGGTTTTTAAAAGAAGTTTTAGATGGTTTAGGGGAAGAACCTAAACGATTGCCCTCCAAATATTTTTACGATGCCAAAGGCGATGATTTATTCGTGGCGATTACTCAGAGTCCGGAGTACTATCCTACGGATGCCGAAAAAGAAATACTCTCGGAACAATCTGGCGCCATAATAGATGCTGCCAAAATGAATGAAAAAGAAGCTTTTGAGCTGATCGAATTAGGGGCAGGCGACGGACATAAAACGGTTTATTTATTGAAGGAGCTTTTGGATCGCGGGCTTAATTTCACTTACCGACCTATTGACATTTCTCAGAATGTATTGGATCAGATGTCGGCGAGATTAAAAAAGGAGCTCCCTAATCTTAAGATCGAGCCATTGCAAGGGCAGTTTTTTACAATACTACACGAGATCAAGGATGAAAACATTCCAAAACTGATTCTTTTCCTTGGCTCTACCTTAGGTAATATGCCCGATGAAAGGGCGCAACGTTTCTTGAAAGCTTTGTCGGATGAAATGAAACCAAGAGATCGTTTCCTGATCGGTCTAGATCGTATCAAGGAGGAAGAAGTGGTGCTACCAGCATACAACGATGCCCAAGGAATAACCGCCGAGTTCAACCTTAACCTCTTGCGTCGGATCAATCGCGAGTTAGAGGGAGATTTTGACATCGATCAATTCGAACACAAGCCTACATACAGCGAAGAGGAAGGTATTGCCCGTAGTTATCTCGTGTCGAAGAAAGATCAATGGGTAAAGATCGGTCCTCAGCAAGAGCCTTATTTCTTTACCAAAGGAGAGCCTATTCTTACTGAGATTTCACGAAAATACGATCGAGCCGGATTAGAGCGCATTTTACGAGGCAGTGGCCTAGCGATTGACGCCGTTTTTAGTGATCAGCGCAATTACTTTAACGATTACCTTTTACGATTGGCCTACTGATATCGCTTTTAGCCCATTATCGGTTTAAGCGTGCGATTGACGAACAAGTCTATCTTTGTGCTATGTATTTCGTAGCGGCCACCATTTATCAGAAAGCAAAGCGTTTAGCTTTAGCCGAGGGCTTAGAACCTAAATTGCTAGAAGCTATCGATGCGGCGGCCGATTGGAAGGAAGACCAAAGCTATTTATCGTTTCAACATTTACTAAGTGTCTATGAGGCGGCCGATCGTTTACTAGATCCAGGCTTTCCGGTGCGCCAAGGAATGCAGTTGTTTTCGGAAGACTATGGCACCCTGGGTTTAGCTTGGCGGACCTGCATCAAGGCCAAGGATATTTTTCAGCGTTTACAGCGTTTTATGGTTCTGGTTACCGATTATGGTTCGGCCCATTTGCAAGAGGCCGATGCCAAGTTACATATTGCTATAGAGCGGCCCGCCGGCAGGAGAGGCGAGGAGATGGCCAATGAAACCAGCTTTGTAATGTTGATTAACATCCTCAAGGAAGTGACCGCTAAAGACATCAAACCCATTCGAGTCGAATTTCAACACGATGAAAGTCATCTCGCCACTTTTGAGGAATTTTTCCAAGCTCCGGTTATTTTTGGAGCCAAGGAGAATCGCTTGATCTTTGCGCTCAAGGATTTGGACCATTCTACCCTAAAGGCCGATCAACATTTACAGTCCTACCTGGTAGACCGCATGCAGGAAGAAGCCTCCAAGATCGGAGATCAAGATCCCTTGCTCAAGGCCATGCACCAATTGGTCAAAGAGTCGCTACCTTCTGGAATACCTAGCTTAACGGAATTAGCGGAGCAAGTAAAATTATCGCCGCGAACTCTAAAACGTCGTTTAGCAGATAAAGGGCATAGCTTTCGCGAGCTAGTGCAAGAGATACAATCGCAAAGCGCCATCTATTACCTAGAACACAGCTCCAAAAGCCTGAGTGAAATAACATTTCTTACCGGTTTTTCGGAACAATCTGCCTTTAACCGAGCCTTTAAGCGCTGGACCGGTAAAGCGCCCTCTCAGTATCGGAAAGAAAATAGGTAATGGCCCAAAGGGTCAGTTAATTGTCATTTAAGGTCAAATAATTGGCCTTCAGCTCTAGCATCTTTGTTCTCGTAAATAATTGTTAAACGATGCAGACTAAGCTGTACCTCATTTCTTTAAGTGCCCTCTTGCTTTTCCTTTTTCCTTTAAATGCCAATAGGCTGTTCGAGGAAAACAGTCCAGAAAGTAGAGCAAGCAAAAGCTCAAATCGCTTTCAAACGAGGAAAGTTTTAGAACTGAAGCAACCCTTGGTCCGCAAACAGGGTCATTTCCCTGTGATCTAAAATTAAATCACATGAGATCAAGTACTATGAAAAGTGTTAATTACCTCAGATTGTTGGGGGGCTTTTACCTAATGGTAATCATCTTAGCTGGCTTTAGTCAGGGTTATGTGCGAGGAGCTATCATTAGTCCCGGTGATGCCGGACAAACTGCAAGCAATATCTTAGATCAAATCGATTTGTATCGATTAGGTTTAAGCACCGACCTGCTCGCGTTTATCCTGGATGCTGTTATTTCGGTTATGCTGTACCAGGTTTTTAAACCCTTCAATAAAAATTTGGCTTTAATTTCAGCTGCCCTGCGTTTGCTGGCCCATCCGGCCATTGCCAGTTTAAATTTGTTGAACCACTATTTGAGCTATCAAGTTTTGCAAGACTCAAGTTTAGGGGCTGTTTTTAATGAGGCACAGCTCGAAAGTCTCAGCCTTATGTTCACCGAAGCGCATCGCTATGGCTACTTGATTGCCGGGGCATTTTTTGGCTTGCATTTGTTTCTCTTGGGCATACAGATCTACCGCTCTAAAGTGGTGCCTGAACTTTTTGGTGGCTTTTTATTGGGCTCGGCCTTAGGCTATCTCATGGAGAGTTTTGGGAATTTCAATGTACCGGGCCATGAAGGTAGTTTGGCGCTTATCGTAGGGGTTTCTGCCGCTATAGGGGAGGTGGGTTTAACCTTTTATCTCTTAATAAGCGGGGCCAGCAAATCATATAAGGAACAATTAAAGCAAGCCTAAGATGAAAGCGATTCAACGAGCAGTATACGGCGATAGTTCAAGTTTGGAATTGGTAGAAAGCCCTAAACCTGAAATTGGCGCCAAAGAAGTTTTAGTTAAGGTTTTGGCCTCTTCTTTAAATAAGGCCGACTGGCACATGATGACCGGTAATCCTTTTCCGGTGCGATTTACAGCGGGCTTTCCTAAACCTAAGTTTAAGGTGCTAGGAGCGGATGTTGCTGGCATAGTAGAACAGATAGGGACTGAGGTTAGTCAATTTAAAATTGGTGATGAGGTTTACGGAGACCTCTCCGGTGATGGTTTTGGCGCTTGGGCCGAGTATTTAAAGGCACCAGAATCGGCGCTGGCCAATAAACCATCAGAGATAAGTTTTGAAGAGGCAGCAGCCTTGCCACTCGCGGCGGTAACCGCTTTGCAAGGTCTGAGGGATAAAGCGCAAATTAAACCAGGCGACGAGCTGCTTATCAATGGTGCTTCTGGCGGGGTAGGTTCTTATGCGATTCAAATTGCGAAGATCCTTGGTGCTCGAGTAACGGCCGTTTGCAGCGCTTCTAAGACAGAACAAGCCTTGGCCTTGGGAGCCGATGAGGTGATCGACTATGGCCAAAGCGATTTTACCCAAAGCGGAAAAAAGTGGTCGGTGATCTTTGATACGGTCGCCAATCACCCTTTAGCGGCAATTAGCGCCGTATTGGAGCCAAAAGGGCGCTATGTTTCCGGTGCAGCAGCCTTATCAATTCCTCTAAAAGCTTGGTGGTATAAATTGACAGCCGGCCAAGAAATGAAACTGTTTATGGCTAAACCCAACCGTCCGGATCTGCAAAGCCTTGCGCAATGGGCAGAAGAAGGTAGTCTAAAGGCGGTGATCGAAGCAAGATACAGCTTAGACGATGTACCAGAGGCGATGCGAAAATTAGAAAGAGGGAGTTTAAAAGGCAAATTAGTCATTAGCCTTTAGCATTGGGAGTGAGCCTTCTAGCGGAGGCTTACTCTTCTTCTTCAAGCCAACCTTTCTGTAAGGCTTCGTCCAGTTTTTGGGTGATGAAAACTTGGCCAAACAGCCCGAGGCCTACCATATGTTCTTCACCATCATAGTCGATACGGGTTAAGGAAAAGATCAAATAATCGTCGCTGCTCACTTTAGTCTCCACGGCGGCATCAATCACTACACCGCCCAGGGCCTTACCAAAACCCTTTAGCAGGTCGCCAATCTCATTACCTTGCTCAGATTCTTCCTCCATTTTATCATTGAGGTGCTTTTTTAGCTTGGCTTTAAGCACCGCTTGATGTTTTTCTTCCGATGGATTACTAATGGCCGCCAGTACGAGAACAAGCGCGATAAAGAAAAAACTTATAAGCTTTTTAGACATGATCTGATGGATTAAAAGGTGAAAGTAGCGATTTCAATTTTCTATTGTCTCAATTGCAGACGAAGCAATAGCAATTTTACTTAAGTCATGAGGGAAACTGCTTTCTCATTTTCTTAGGGCAAAGCGCGGTTTAGTTAAGGATACTCGCAAAGCGCGCTTTAATTGGTATTTTCGAATTGTTAATGATCCGAAAAATACTGCTTATCATATTACTCATTGGCCCTATTTCTAATTTACGGAGCCAAGAAAGACCGGCTTGGCAAGATAGCCTAGAGGCAGTTATGCGACGTGACTCTATCGAGCGTTTAGAGCTGGAGCTGGAAAACGATAATAGCTTGGCAGCGGCTCGCATTGAGCAAGAGAGGATTTTGGCCGAACAAGAACGTAAGGCTCTGGCCACCGCGGAGGCGCGACAGCGTGAAATTACCTATGCCATCGCATTTTCGGCTTTAAGTTTTTTGCTTGGCGGTATCAGTATCTATTAGTTTCGACAAGGATCGGCGCGTAGGAAGCCTTCCCTGTGGGCGGCTCAAGATGAACAAATGCGTCTAGAAGCTTCGATCTTGGATGAACAGGCCAAACAGGAACAACTAGAGAAACAGATTTTGGAGAAGGAGTGGCAGGATAACCACGAAATGCAGACCAGCTTTAAAGAGCTATTGGAAAGTTTGGAGCAGGAGGGAAAGGACTTGCGTGACTTTTTAAGGCGTTATCAAAATGCCATTCCCAATGAGGAGGCTCAATTGATTCGGGATATCCGCATGCTATTAGGACAGCATGGCCAGCGAATCCATAGGAACCAGACTATTCTTTCAGAAGGACAAAAGCTTAGTGGCCAGGTAGAAAGTAAACTGCAAAAGGTCTTTCAGGACCTTAAAGAGAGGGACCTTAAACTATTGGTACTGATCCTGAACGACTGGAGCATTAGTGCCATCGCCGATCTTTATCAGGTGCAAGCCGAAAGTATCAATAAGCGACGCTATCGCCTGCGTAAAAAACTTGGAGTCAAATCTGGGGAAGATTTCAAGGAGTTTATTTTAAATGAGATTGGAAAGCAGGATGCCTAAACGAATAGCCATAGTGATCTTTTTAGGCTTGGTTGCTTGCACGCAAGAGCAAGACCATAATGGCTCAGAAGTTACTTGGCGTGAAGCCTTTCGCCTTGCACCCGACTCAGCGGCTCAAGCGATCAGTTTAAAGCTCAATGGCGCTTTGGCCGACAGTGCTTGGGCCCATAAATTCTTGGGCACTTACTACATGCGCATCGGTACCAATGAGCCCGCGATCGAATCCTACCTCAAGGCTTTGGATATCTATACCCAGCAAGGCGATAGTCTTGGAATGGCCTCGGTCTACCTCAATTTAACCAATGTTGAAGATCAGCTGGAAGCTTTATTTAATTGGCATAGTAAGAGTATTAGCCTTTACGAGGCGATGGTTAATTATGAGGGGGTAGCGAAGAACCTGGTTAACTTGGGCACTACCTATATGGATCAAAACCGCCTAAACAAAGCGGATAGTTTATACCGTACGGCCTTGAGCTTAAGTGAAAAAAGGCAATTAGAAAAAACTACCCTGAGTGCGAAGCTCAATTTAGCGATCCTTGAACACAAGCAAGGCCAGTAGTGCTAGAGCACACAAAACGAATTTGTTTGTTACCCATGGTGAGGTCGTTTAGCAAGGGGCTCACGGCCAAAATGGTATCGGCAAAGTCATTGAATAAGCTCAGTTGTTTTTGACCCCCAAATGGAAAATCGTTACGCACTTGGGTATAACTGGCAATTCCCCAAGGGTTTACGATTAGCTCGGTCCAGCACTGAGCCGGATTATTAAGGGTATCGGCCTCGAAGTCTTTGAAATAGGGAATACTTTCTCCCAGACAGCTACTATTAAATGCTGGGGCAGGGACAACCGGAGATTCCACCTTTGCAAGGGGAGCCGTTTCGGTTTGATCTTTCGCGAGGGAGGACATCTGGAAATCTCCCATTTTGTGCCAAGCCACCGCAGAGAGGGTTAAGAAGGCAAGGCCAAGGATTGATAGTTTTCGCATAAGGGTATTAGGATTTAATGAGCTGCAAAGAAGCTCTCCTACGCGCAGGGGTACAAATATCTTATATGGACAGGATGTATATGTTTAGGTTAATTAACAGTTAATCAACCACATGGGTTAACCAGTGTAGGGCTTGAAGAAAGACTTCATTCGCTTGTAAAGCTTAACTCTTTCCTATTTCGATCGCCTAAATCAAAGTTTTATGTTGCTTATTAATCGATTAGCGCTTTTTCTTTTTGAGATGCTTTTCGATGTCGCTAATGTGCAAGCTTAAGGCCCTCACGGAAATTTGGATTTCTTTGATGAGAAGACCGAGGGAAAGAATGAGTAGAACCAGGGCAATACCAAAGACCCAAATGGCAAATACCTTATACTGAATGTAGATCAAGAACATGGTAAGTACGCAGAGCAGTAGGCTACTAATACCGAAGATCTGCATGTAGCGGGTAAGGTTTAGCCGCAGCTTGAGGTTTTTGATCTGTTCCAAAAGATTCTGCTCTTGTTTGGCCAGGTATTGGTCATGCAAATTTCGGATAACCGCCGCATAGGCTAGAAATCGATTGGTATAGGCCAGCATGATCAGGGAGATGGCTGAAAAGAGCAAAGCAGGCGTGGTGAGCGTAAGATCTTCCATATGGCAAAGGTAGTTTGGGATTGCCAATGACCTAATTAGAAAGCATATTTCAGTAGGGAAGGGCTTATTCCAATTCTAGTTTCACCAATTGCTTTTGCACCATGTCTACTTCATAGTCACGGGTACGTATGTAATCGCGGAAGCGAAAACCAGTAATACGCCCAAAAAAGATTTCTTTATAATCGGCCACCAAGATTAGTAGATCGGTAGGCGTTCCTACATCATCTACCGAAATAAAGAATTCGCCGTCTTCTTGATAAATAGGGTAATCGGTCGAAACGATATTAAGTTCTTCCCCTTCAAAATAGGCATCGCCGTAAAAGAATTCATGGGGTAAATGAATGAAATATTCGGTCTTTGCCAGTCTCTCGATCTTTTGGTCGACCGAAAAGTGTGCCTCTGAGATATTGGTACCGTGGAATATGTGCAGTTTTCTAGAATTGATGATCGAGGGATAGAAGGCCACCAACTTATGCGCTTCCGCTCCCGGGGGTAGGAAAAGCTCATCAGGCATATAGATCTCGCCCAAAATATGATGGAAATCGAGGGGACTTACCATGCCATAATAACTCTGCATCACACCTTTAGTATCAAAGGCATCGATCCTCTGATGGTCGATGATCTCTTGCTTAGAGAGGGCCATTTGTAAATTACTAAGTCCATTGCTTAAACCAAACTGATTGGAAATGCGCTGCATTTGATTGGTTTTATTGCTAATGGTAACCGAGAAAACGATCAAATAATTAGAGTCTACGTAGAAGGGATTAGAGCGGAACTCTGGTTGTTCGCCTAGATCATAGAAAAAGTCGAGCGAGCTTTGGGCCGGATATCGCGTACGTTCTATAAAGGCAGCAATCTCTTCTTCACTAAGCTTACTGTTGGAGCGAAGGTAATTGAGACCAGCATCGATAAGGCGGTGGTACTCTGGGGAGTATAGGTCATCGACTGATTCGGGAATGGGACTATAGTGATCGGCCAATTGCCCTTGCGCCCTTTTAATAGCATTGAAGTTAAGGGTGTCTGGTGATACGGGAGCAAAGCTAATGGCTAGGTCGGTAGCCGCTTTGCTACTTATGGGCTCTAAATTGATATTGGTTTTAATCGCGGCGATGTCTATCGCGAGGCTATCAAGGTCTTCCTGAGCTTGCAGATTAGTTTGAAAAACGATTGTAAAGCAAGCAAGACCAAGTAGTACTAAGCGCATAGTGTAATTTTTATGATAAGGGCACTAAAGATAAAAATTCTGTGAGAAGCCGCTCCGCCTAGCTTAAAGCTAATTTTTAAGGTAAGTGGTCAAGCCTTGGGAAAGGTCATCCAGAAACTCTTCGATTTCCAAGAGAAATTCTTCTGCTTTTCGTTCCCGGTTTATGGTGAGGTGAATGACCACGGCATCCCGTTTTGGCGGAAAGCCGGTGGTAATGGTCCAACAGAGCGCATTAGGACATTCACGTAGCGCGAAGCGTAAACCACCTTTTATGAGACTGCGCTCCAGGGTGAATTCGCCCCAGAGGCCACCGATAGCGGAGCGCTTTGATTTGGGATGCTCTAAATTGAAAAGCAAATTGGTAAATCGTTCCAAATGCTCTAAACTGAGCTTGGCTACAAGGTCCGACTCATTCACCGAGGCGTTTACGATCCTAAAGAATTCCATAAGGGCTAATTATAGATTAAAATTAAGCCCCTTAAAGGAATATATAAATGAGAAATGTTAGTTCGGCTTTTGAGGGTCAACCTTTTTTAATGGCTTCTTCTAAATGCTCTACATAAGATTCTGGTCCACCGCGACGATAACCGGTATTGAGCAATACATCCTCTTGTGGATTAAGTAGGAGTATGGTAGGGAAGCCTCGGACACTATGCTTGTTGGCCAACTGCGAATTTTGGCTTTGTTCTGCCTCGCTAAGCTTTTTGTACTTGGGAAAATCCAGTTCCACTAAAATTAGATTTTCCTCGGCATATTCTTGGAACTCGGGCTGACTAAATACCTCGCGCTTAAGACGCTTGCACCAGCCACACCAATCGGAGCCCGTAAAATTGAGCAATAGACTTTTGTTTTCTTTTTGGGCTTTCTCTACCGCCGCCGCATAATCGGTTTCCCAGTTTTGAGCCGTAGAATTGAAAGGAAGCGCGAAGACAAGCATTAGGAGCAGTAGACCAAAATTTTTCATGTAGATCGATTTATATCGTATTAGAACGCAACAATATGAGGAATATTTTGGAAAAGGGGATGAGAGGATGAGGTACCGGTCTAATGCCTTTGCGAGAGCGGGGCCATTTTTTCTTCGTAATGACTTTGTCCATAAAATCCCTGTTTTCAAGATAGAGCCAAGCTCCGTGCCACAAAATGGCTCGACTATGGAAATCAAGCCTTTAGGCTTTTAAGGGATAGGAAGGAGAAGGCTAGACGTGTTCGGAAATGGACAGGGGGTGTCCGGAATGGGACAGGGGAAGATAAGGCAAGGCGGCAAGGCGGCAAGGTGGCAGGGAAGCGGCTGTCCTTTCCTGATTTTGGTTGACAGGTTTTACACTTAATTAATTATTAAAGCCAACCTTGCTTTCTCATACCTTTAAATTTGGAGCCCTGAAATCTTGAATTAATAGTTTATTGGGATCAAGTGGTATTTCTTATCCTGGGCCGACCATTTCGGCTAATTTGTCCTAAAAAGTAAGGTTTAGTCTGCAGTAAAAAGTAAAAATTCATCGAGGTCAAAAATCTAGGTGCTAAAAGATAAATGCCTTTTTTGTACTGATTTGTACTAATAATAAATAGAGGGCAGACTTCGCAATACTTACCTTAATTTATTAAACTATGGGTTTATGGTAGAGTTTAGTGATTCGGTAGTTAAAATGGCTTTCGAGGAAGCACCTTATGGAATGGTTTATCAGGACCTTGATGCTAAGGTGTTGAAATTTAATCAGAAAGCTTTAGATATACTTGGACTGACTGCAGATGAATTACGGAGTCGAACTTCTGTTGATGCAGCATGGCAAAGTATACGTGAAGACCTTAGCCCCTTTCCAGGAGAAGAACACCCCGCAATGCAGGTCTTGAAGACCAAGAAGGAGGTGTCAGGAGTTATAATGGGGGTCATTAATCCCAAAGTAGATCTCCATAAGTGGATTAGAATTAATTCTCGCCCTCTCTTTATTGATAAAAAGTTAATCGGGGTGGTGAGTTACTTTGAAGATATAACTGAAAGTTTTAACAATGAAAATGAACTAAATTTTAGTAGACAGATCAGTGGCTTTCTACTTAAGGCTTCCAAGGTCCTAAATCAAACTTCACCAGAGGATATCGATTCGTCGCTATTAGACCTACTGCAGCAATTTCAAGTCATCGTTGAGGCTGATAGGTGCTATCTCCGATGTTTTGAAAACCTGAATCCGGATGGTAAAAGCATTTGGAAGGCTCCGAAGCAAAGTATTCGTGAGGTGGAAACTGAGGTTTTTGAGGAATTATTAGAATGGTGCTACCAAAGTGAATCACCAGATAATCATGTTATAGTCGATGCAGGGAACAAGGTGCAATCGAAAGAGCTTAAAGACCTCCTCCGTAAGGGAGGTCTGAAGGGCTTTCTAGCTTTTCCCATGATCAACAATAAAGGTTTGGCAAGTGGTTATCTGGGAATAGAGATGGTGGGAACCGATAAATTCTCTTTCCCTTCTGGTGTCATCAAAGCCATGGAGTTTTTTGCCGATCTCCTCAGTTCCTTTTTTGATCGACAAAAGAGCTTTTGGTCGCTCCAAGAACGAATTAAGGAATTGCAATGCATCTATAATGTTTCGCAAATTCTGGTAAAGCAGGAGGGGGACAATTTTGATTTTCTACAGGCATCTGTCGACACGATAACCGACGGTTTTCTAGTTCCAGAATCGACGCAGATTGAGTTGATCGCTAATAATATAGAGTATCGCAGTAAGGATATTGGAAAACCCATCGGGAAAACTTACCAAGCCGAATTGAACTGTCCTTCGATGGGCTTAACTTACCTAAAAGCTTGCCTTGCGGAAGGGGTAGATTTTTTACCGGAAGAGTATGTGCTAGTGGATCGTTTGGCAGACATGCTGCAAACCGAAATGCAAAGACGGGCCTTTGTACAGCGATTAGAAGAAAGTAATAGTCGTTATCGAATTTTTGCTAAATCGAAGAGTATATACTTTTTGCGGGTCGACCTAGAGGGTAATATCATTGCTTGTAGCGAGAAGTATATGGAAGATTTTGGTTGGGCTTTTCAAGGAGCAGATCCCAAAGGGAAGAGCATAACCGATACTATATCAGATTATCATCTGCCAAAGATAGCGAAGATGTTAGAGCAATGTGTGAGTCGCCCGAGTAACATAGTTAAGGGAGAAATCGACAAACCCAAAAGCAATGGTAAATTCCTCAACACTTTTTGGGAGTTCAAGGCGATCCAAAACTCTGCCGGAGAAATAGTAGAGATACAATGCATCGGATTGGATATTTCGGCGGTGAAGAAAGCAGAGCGCCTTGCGGGTCGCTTTAAGACCGCTTCCGATCAATCCAGTAATGGTGTAGTGCTTAGCGATTCTGAGGGGAATATAGAATATGTGAACCGTTATTTTTGTGAATTAAGTGGTTTTAATGAACCTGATTTAATTGGGAAAAATGGATTAACCATTTTTCACAAGGATTTTTACCCCCAAAGGGAATTATTGCGGGAGAGATTAAGCAAAGAAGGCCTCTTAAATAATGTGGAGGTTGAAGTGAAATTTGCCAGTGGGAAAAGGGTGGACGTATTATTGAACGCCCTGATTGTTTCTAAGAAAGGTGAGTCTTACATTTATTATTCCTTGGTAGATATCACCGATCGCCTGGAGCAAGGGAAAAAGATTTTGGAACAAAATACTCGATTGGAAGCGATCTTAAAAGCACTACCCAATCAAATTTTTGTAAATAGTCTCGAGGGGGAATACTTGGAATATTATTCAGGTTTTAATCAACAAGGAGGAAAGGATCTAAGTTTTTTAATTGGTAGGAATATAAAAGATATTCTCCCCTCAACTCTGGTGGAACCAATTTTAAAATCTATTCACGATGCGGTTAAAAATCAAGAAATTCAATCCTTAGATTATAAACGCTGGGTGAATGGAGAAGTAAGATGGTTTGAAGGTATTATATCTCCATTAGATGATAAAAAGGTTTTGCGTTTTGTTCGTGATGTAACCATTCAGAAGGAGTATGAGGAGCAATTATTACGCTTCAATATTGCCATCCATCAAAGTCCAGTGGGAATCGTTATTGCCAATACTGACGGGGTAATTGAATATGCCAGCCCATCTAATAAGAACATTTCTGGCTATGCCCCCGAAGATCTGGTCGGTTTATCTACGAATATCTTTGCTTCTGGAAAAACGGCAGATAATGTTTATGTAGAAATGTGGAATAAGCTAAATCAGGGTGAAACTTGGGAAGGCGAGTTACTCAACCGTAATAAAGCAAAAGAAGAATACTGGGAGCGGCTTTCCATAACACCAATGAAAGATGAAGATGGAGAAGTTAAACGCTTCATGGCTTTGAAGCAGAATATAAATAATGAACGACAATTCAAGGAGAACTTGATCAAGCAGAATCAAATATTTCGCAAGATCGCAAATCAACAGTCGCACGATGTTCGCGGTCCTATTGCGCGTATCCTAGGAGTGGTAGACCACCTAGAGAACACCAAGCTTAAAGAAAGTGAATTAACGGAGTTTATAACTTCGATTGGCATCTCTGCCAAAGAACTCGATCAAATTACTCGAGATGTGGTCCAGCTAAGTGTGGAAGCTAGCAGAATTGAAGATATTGCAGTGAAATAGGTTCACTTTAAGCCTGTAAATCCGATCGACAATTTAAAAGGTCTTATGCAAAAAGGAGAAAATGAAAGCCTAGATAAAGCAAGTCTGGCCCAATGGCGATTTATGGTGGTGGATGACGATCCGATCGTCAATAGATTAGCCTTGTTTAATATGCAGAAAGTTGTGCCAGGCGCCAAAACCTTTAGTTTTAAAAATGGCAAGGAATTTTGTGATTTTCTGCAACAGGAGCAAGTAGAAGCCAACGAGCACTTAGCGAGCACTTTTGTTTTATTGGATATTAGTATGCCAAAGATGGACGGCCATGCGGTCTTAAAGTTTCTTAAAGATAAAGGTTATGATGTACATCTATGGATCGCAATCTACACGAGTTCGATTAACCCAGAAGACCACAAGAATACTACGAAATACGACTTTGTGATCGATTTTATCGAGAAACCCTTAAAGCCGGCCCGGCTATCCCAAGCCTTAGCACGATTAGTCTAAGTTTAGACTTTAAAAAGCCGGTTTAAGCCGTTGATTAATAGTGGCTTATTGGTTTAGTGCTATGAAATTGTGAGATTGTACTAATATGTACTCATGCTCCCTGCTAACAAAGCCTACCACAACTTACTTTTGAAACATGAGTAGTAGATTTGCTTCTTGCACCGGATTAAAGTTTATAGAGGGGAAGGTGTTTTTAGCAAGTTAAAGGTAAGAAGCGCTAAGGCGCTTCTTGCTTTTTAAGTCAATATCTTGGTTTAGACCCTTGTCATTAGTGATTTCCTTTAGTAAATTACAAAGTGAAGGAATCGTGTTAAATAGTAAGGTGTTTTTATTGAGGCAAGAGGGGCTTACAGGGTAAAAAGGCTATGATGGATGTAGACAAGGTAAAGCTTGCGGTAGTTGGTAGGTTCGGAAGAGATATTACCGACTTGAGTGATGCGCAGGATCTAGCACAGGAAGTACAGGCAGAGACAGGGGAAAATCTCAGTTATAATACTATACGCAGATTTTTTGGTTTAGTAAAGTATAATGGGGCAACTTCAAAAAGGACCCTAGATATACTTTGCAGATATTTAGGCTATTCTGGTTATCAGGAGTTTGAAAAGCTTCCTATGCGTCAAAAGGAAATATCCGAGTATCAAGTACTGATGCATTCACCAGAAATTGATTTTGAGGTAAATTTTGCTGAGCAATTGATCGCTACTAAAAACGCGCGTGACATTTTAGGTTTGGCCTATTTATTAAAGTATTTATTGGTAAAAAAGGAATTCACTAAGGTTTCCAGGATCTTGTCGAAGTCGGTTCGCTTGCGACTAACCGAGGATTATTATGAAAACTGCGTGGCTTTGGCCAATTTTTGCGGATCGGCTTTTTTGGAGGTCAAAGACGAAAAATGGTTAAAATATTTTTTGCAAAAGACCGCTTATCCTCAAGTGGTATTATTATTCTACAATTCCAGTTACAGCCGTAATCCTCATTATTACGACCAGTTAAATTTACTCTATCGCTTTAGTGCCGATCCGGAAGAGAAGCTATTTTGCTTAGCAGGTTTAGCTACTCGCAGTCTTTTTAATAAGGATCGATCGCTTTTTTTGGAATACGTTGATCTAATCGAGCAATTGAATGAGCCAGACAATTTAGCCACGGATTTAAAGGCCCGCCTTTTGACCATAGATTATCTAAAGTCACTTTATAAGGGAGCAGGCACCGAGGAAAAGGCTTGGCAAAATTTGATAGAAGGTTTTAAAACATCTAGCCATAAGGTGCAGTTCTTAAAAGAGCCCATATCCTTATGCTTCGGATTAGAATTGGATCAAAAGTGTAAGGAATTACTGAGTTTAGGTCGGTTTTCGAAGTGGGAAATTCGCCACTGGACTGAAAATGGCCTCAATCAGGTCTTTCACATTGCCCAAGCTTATTACGCCTACCATAATGGAGATTTCACGCTTTATTTAAGGCATAAACGAGCCTTGGAAAAAAAATATTGGTTTGCAAGTATCTATGATCTGCTAGACCGCATGCACCGTAGGTTGGCACAATTGGTATAATGGATGAAAGAAAAGGGAAATTACCTCAAGAGAGAACTGTATGAACTGGCCAAAGTAGATGATTCCTTATTCGAATTCATCACCAACTTTGCCTTAGATGGTCTTTGGTTTTGGGACCTCGAAAACCCTGAGCAGGAATATTTTAATGATCAATTTTGGCTTACCCTGGGCTATGATCCCAAGGAAATGCCACATCGCAGTTCGGCTTGGCAAGGCATGATAGATCCGAAAGATGCGGACTTAGCCGAGAAATTAGTAGGAGAGCATATACAAGACCCTAGTAAGCCTTATCGCCAACTTATACGTTACTATCATCGGGCGGGTCACGATGTATGGATTCGGTGTATTGGTAAGGTTATTTTTGATCAAGGCAAGCCCATTCGGATGTTAGGAGTACACATCGATGTGAGTGATGAGATCAAAGCCACGGCCGACCTGAAAAACTACTTTGAAGAAGTTAAAGATCTCGTGTTGATCGCCGATAACGAGGGGAGAATAAGCTCGGCAAATAGTCTGTGGCAGAATTACCTCGGTGAGGATTCGGATTTAATTGGACAAGATCTTTTTGAGATCATAAAAAAGATGGGGCTTAGGGCTGAAGAGGATATTGAATCCAGTATTCAATTCGAGAATCGACTGAGCTGGCAGTCTGGTTCTATTCGCGATTTAGGGGGAAAGGAGCATTTTTTCGACGTTAGCTTGATCTTTTCCGATAGGCGCTACTTTCTAGTGGCGCACGAGATATCCGAGCGACGGGCCATGTTAAAGGTCGTAGAACGAAAGCAGTCATTACTGGACCTGCTTTTAACCTTAAGCTCAAAATTTATTGATGTAGCTCCGGAAACCATAGATGGGCTTATAAAAGAAAGTCTCGAAAGTGTGGGTGAGTTCGTTCAGGCAGATCGCGCTTATATTTTCGATTATGACTTTAAAGCCAGCACCACAAGTAATACTTACGAGTGGTGTTCCTCGGGCATAGAGCCCCAAATAGAAAATCTGCAACAAGTGCCCATGGAGGCTTTTCCAGATTGGTTAGAATACCACTTAAGGGCCGAAGCCATGATCATTCCAAAGGTGGAAGAACTTCCCGAATCGAGTTTGCGGGAGATCTTAAGCTCACAGTCGATCAAGAGTTTGGTGGCGGTTCCAGTTATGGTAAATAATTCTTGCCAGGGATTTGTTGGTTTTGATTGGGTGGAGAATGAAGTAGAAGCTACTTACGAGGAGTTGCAGGTATTGGAAGTATTAGCCAATATGCTCAGTCACGTGGGTTTGCGCAAAGAGCAAGATACCCGCTTACTCTTGGAGCATGCTATAAACAAAAATATTATAGAGCATATCGGTTACCCGCTAATCGTGATCGATACCGATACTAAGGAGCATGTTCTGGTGAATGAATCCTTTGAAAAGATGATCGGTTATAAGCTCAAGGACCTTCAAGCTTTTGAAGAGCCTTTTCCTTATTGGCCGGTAGAAGAAGCCCAGCAACAAAAATTTCATGCGCTCTATAAAGGAGCCATCAAAGAGCTAAGTGCAGAGATAATATCTAAGCGAGGACGAATTATCCCAATACGTATTAGCAATCATCCGGTTTTTGCCGAAACGGTAAAAACACCCTTGATCATTTTGGGGGTAGAAGACCTTTCAGAGCAAAAGGCCTTTATAGAGCAAATAGAGAAGGAGCAGAGTTTCAATCAGGAGCTCCTGGAAAGAAGTCCATTATACTTCATTAGTATAAATAAAGATTTTAACTTTTTAAAGCTAAATCAGGCCGCTCAAAATATTCTGGCTGAAATAGAAATCTCGACCGACCAAGGGCAGGGTTTCCTGGGCTATTTATCCAAACATAGCAAGGATAAGATAAGCGAGCAAGAAATACTTCATTGGGTTTTAAAGCGGCAGGATGGAGTGCTAAAAATAATTAGTCGCTTTCCGGAAATCGAGAATCGCTTTATCGAATGGACCTTATCGCTTAGCCCACATAAAGAGGAACAAGACGAGATCTTGATCTTTGGTCAGGATGTAAGTGAGCGGGAAAACTTCATCCTTGAGTTAGAACGGAGTCGTCATCAGCTCAAGGCCGCTCAAGAATTAGCTGTGGTGGGTAGTTTCAATTTAAATTTAAAGACTCAAAGTCTTGAAACATCCGATTCCTTAAAGACCATTATACCGCTCGAATTAAAGGCAAAGATGGGCTTAGGCTTGGAAACTTTACCCAATAGTCGCTTTAGTGAGGCTTGGCCCACCATGTGGAAACAACAGCTGAGGGAAAAGGGCGCTTTGAAGTTTGGGGATTGGATTAAGTTAGGTAACTCTGAAAAATATTTGGAGTTCCGATTGCACTCACCGGATAAAAAAGGGAAGGAAATAGAGCAAGTGTTTGGAACGATCCAAGACTTGAGTGATATAAAGCGCCAAGAACAAGAATTGCAAGATACCCGCGATAAGTTGATCCATAAGTCTAACTTATTGGCTAATATACTGCAAATCAGTCGCTACATTTCTAATGAAAATCTTGATTGGCCTGAGGTCATTCGTAAGTCCTTTGAGCTATTAATTAAGGATATAAATGCTGACATAGTATTTTACCTCCAAGTTAATGAGCTCGATCCCGATAGGTCCTTTGGCTGGAAAATGCTTTACCATCAAAGCCAAGAGGTAAATGATGCGCAACAAATGGCTCGCCTTAATTCTCTGAAATTCGGTTCGTCGCAAAAACACAAACAAATGTTAGCGGACTTAAAGGAGAAGGGATACTTGATCCTTGATTCGGATGAATATTCGGTACCCTTTACCGAATTACGGATGCACTTTGAGTATAGTTTTAAAAAAATGACGCTCTTTCCTTTGGTCTACAACGAAGAAGTGCAGTTCATTTGGGGCTTCATCGAAAGGGACCAAGAGCCATGGGATCAAGAGCTATTTGATACCTTACTCAAACTCGCTAATGATTTCTCTCGCTCTTACGGCTTGCGACAGGCCTATTTGAGCAATCAAGAAAACATCAAGAGTTATGAGTTGATCTCTGACGCTACCGGCGCGGCCATCTGGCAACTTAATTTACCGAAAAAGACTTTTACTCGTGGCCCTGGATATAAAGAGCTCCTGGGTTATGAGCAGGAGACCATTCCTCTCGATCAGAAAGGCCTTATTAACCGGGTGGTGAAAATAGACCGTGCAGACTTTGAGAAGGTCATGCAAGATATGATGACCGGTAGAATAGAAAATTGGCAAGGCACGGTTCGGATTATTCACGCTGCCGGGCACATAGTGAACATTTTAGCCAGCATCTCTGCCGTAAAGGATAAGAAAGGCAAAGTAGTTTCACTTCTGGGTAGTTTTTCCGAAAGCCCAGACTTCCTTAAAGACAGTTCATTACTTGAAAAGGCGGCCTCAGTTACGCGTTTGGCGGCTTGGGAGTTAGATACCAATGAGCCTTCGATTCGCTATACCGATTACCTCAAAGATCTACTAAACTTACCCGCTGATTATAAAATAGACTTTAAGCATTTGGAGGACCTCAATGAAATAAAGGTTCTCATAGATCAGGAGTGGATGCCTTCTCCAGAAGCGGTTTTCCAAGAGTTAGAAGCTCATCCTGAGGGTCTACTGCGGGATTATCACTTTAAATTTCCCGGGGATAGGCCTGATAAATGGTTAAGGGTAAAGTCTTTTCCCATTTCGGAAGAAAAGGCCGACCACGGAAATTATATGGGGGTAATCCAAGATATTACCGAATCGGTCTTAGATAAGCAACAAATTACTGAGGCATCACAATGGCTTGAAAAGGCGCAGCGCGTGGGACAATTGGGTTATTTTTTACTAGAACAACGCGAAAATCAATTAGAATGGAGGGTAAGTGAGGTTCTTGGTGATTTATTAGAGATAGAGCCAGACCTAGAAAACCCTTTTACAGAATGGCTGGATCTATTGGTAGAGAAGTATCGGGAAAACATGAAAGCATCGATCGAATTGGCTTTCGAAAGTGGTCAATCTATTCTAAAGCGCTGTGAAGTATACACTTCTAAAACCCAGCGACGCCTGTGGATCGAGATATCCGGAGAAGTCCAAGCCAAAGAAAGCAATAGTGATAGAATGATGCTTGGTACGGTGCGAAATATTACGGACACCATGGAGAACTTGCGGAATATGGATGAGCAGAACAAAAGATTGCGCGAAATTGCTTGGGCTCAATCGCATTTGGTTCGTGCTCCATTAACGCGTATGCATGGATTACTAGACGAAATAAATACCGGTAAATTAAGCGATAAGGAGCGTGGGCTTTTTTTCAATCATTTTAAAGAATCCATCGGAGAGCTGGATAATATTGTAAAGGATGTTATCAAAAAGGCCCAAGTCCTAGAAGAGGATGGCATGTTTTCGCATGGCTTTACGGGTAACTTTGCTAAGCTAAAGGACATTGAAGTGCATATGGTAGACGATGATCCTATCATTCGAACCCTGCAAGAGCGGGTGGTACTTAAGTCGGGATTGGTGGACAATATTTGGGCCTACCAAAGCGGTAAGGACTTCTTGGAGTATATAGATTCGGGATTTAATCCTGATCATTTGATCTTGGTCTTATTAGACCTAAACATGCCCGACCTCAATGGCTGGGATGTCTTAGACCGCATTAAGTCGCTCGATCTAGAAGAACAGATCATCGTAGTAGTTACCACTTCTTCTACCGATAATGCAGACCTTAAGTCCAGCTATAAATACTCTTCGGTGATCGAATATATCGAGAAGCCACTTAATTATTCAAAAATGAGTAGGATCATGAGTTTGGCTCCGATCAAAGAGGTTTTAAAGAATAAAAAAACAGCGAAGAAGTCTTGAAGTTGATACTAGGGGCTGATCTTCGGTCTGTGATTCATTAAGACTCGAGAAAGGGAGACAAAAAAAAACCATTTGTACTGCATTGGACCGATGAATAGGTGTAGGCCTAATTTGGTTGCCGTAATCTTGTAGTACATCATAGGTTAATTAGGAACTCCACCATATGACTTGCCAAGACCCCTAACTCTACTAATTGGCTGGTGTCGGTGGAGTTTTTTTTTCTGGCAAATTTTAACTGTTCTATGTTATCCCATTTGGCCTTAAAGAAGAATATTTTAAGGTGGTCTAATGTTTTAAAACAAAGGCTTCAAAGCGATAGCGAGTATTTCTTTTAAGCTAAGTTTTTAGGAATCATAATGCTAAGAGTGGTGCCTTCTCCCAATTGGGATTCGATGGCAAATCGAGCTCCCATGGCCAGCAGGAACTCTTGACTTAATCCAAGTCCCATGCCACTTCCTTTTTCCGATCGGGTACCGCGGGTACTCTCTGCTTTCTTTTGCATTATGGCTTCAATTTGCTGAGAGCTCATCCCTTTCCCGTGATCTTGAACTGAGATTTTGTAGAATTCTCCTAATTCTTCTAAACGGAGCTTTACCGCAGCTCCTTCCTCCGAAAACTTAATGGCATTGCTGAGAATATTTCGAAAGGCAAAGGAGAGGATGTTTGGATCAGCGTTTAGGTTGAGATCCGTTGTGGGTAATCCAGAACGATCTAATTCGATCTTTTTCAATTCCAATTGAGAATGTAATTCTGCGGCAGTCTGATTGAGGATTGGGGTGATATTGATGCTTTCAATATGGGCTTCAATCTGTCCTCTTTGCGCCTTCACCCAGTTCAAGAGGTTTTCTAATAGTAGATCTACATTGGCTACGGAGGTTTCTAGGCCATCCATCCAATCGATCAGTTCATTGGTTTTCACCATGCCTTGGCTATAAAGTTGGAGCATACCACGAATAGAGGCCACCGGATTGCGGATATCATGAGCAACGATACTGATCAATTTGTCCTTAAACTCTAGGGATTCCTGCATTCTTTCATTTTGCTCAGTTTGCCTGGAATGGCGCTCTTTGTAATTACGGCTGCTCAGAAAGAATACAATCACAAGAAGGGTTGCAATGGATAAGAATGAGGCCAAAGCAACAATACGAAAATGGTCTGCTTCCTTCTGTGAGCGCAGGATATCACCCTCCAAACGAGCTTTCTCAAGGTGGTCGGTCATTTTCAGTGCTTCCACTCGGGAGTCGATCACCTCCGACATTTCTTGCAATCGCCATTCGTATGCCGAGTCCAGCAAAGTAAAGGCCAATTTATGGTTGCCTAGTTCTTGGGCAGCCTCTGCTCCAATTTCGGCCACGTCGGCAGGCATACGCGTAAAGTCATAAGGGTAAGTAAGCAGGTAGGCTTGAGCTGCTTCTAAGGCCTGTTCAAAATCTTTCGCTTGAAAATAATTATGACTGAGGTTATAAAGCGCCGTGAGGTACTCATTCGTATCATTTTGAACTTTGGCATATTGCGCTGATCGTTCGAGTACTTCTCGGGCCAAGTAAAATTGCTTTTGGTCGCGGTAGATCGCGCCCTCTATGTTCCAATTGGAGTATTTTCGCCAAGTGTATCCAGCTTTTGCGTCTATGCTTTGCGATCTTTTTACAGCTTTCAAAGCCGCTTCAAGTTCTTTCAGCTCTATTAGTATCGCGGCTAGTCGATTGTAATAAACCGACTTTACCGTAGAGGTAGCCATGGTATCGGCTACTGAACTATATTCCATCATGAGGCTCTTAGCTTCGGCTAGAGAGCTGATATGCCGCAAAATTTCTGCCTTATGACTTACCGCTCGTAATTCCTCGTAGTAGTCCCCCTCATTTTTATAATATTGGATCAGTTTGCCCGTATAAAGTAAGGCTGAGTCGATCTTGTTTTCGGAGATAAGACGGTCTAAATTATCTTTTAGGCCTTTGATGCCAGAGTTGGGTATCGCCGAACTATCGGTTTGAGCCAGAGAGGAAAAGCAAAATAGGTAGGCGAGAAAAGTAATCAAGTAGCGCATGAGAAGTAGATTATAGAATAGATTATTAAAAATACATTTGGTGGAGGCTAGGTTAGTACATGCTAAGTACAATTTGGTACAAGGCAAAAAAAGCTCGCCTACGCTCCACGTAAAACATGGTAAACTGCGCTAGCTTGGAAGCTGGGAGCTAAGGGTGGAGGGCTCTCAGGCGAGCTCACCTGCGCTCACGAAAAAAGGTCATGCCTACGCTATGCTATGCCAGGCAGTTCCAGGAGGGAACACGACGGTTCGCTACGCATACAGAACTCATACCCGTTCGTTGCACTCACTAAAGCACACCAAGAGCACGAAGGGACGCTGAGTTTCGGCGGGATAAATGGAAGCCCTATTGCATTAAAGCCTAAGAGGGAAAAGTATAAGAGGAGCGGATGCCAATACCTGTAATAGAAAAACCAATTTATCACCAGCCTTGTTCCCGCACGGTAAAGGGGTAGCCACCCTGACCGTATACCTGCTCGTCCTTTAGATCATGACTTGCCTCCAAACCAGATTCTATTTCAGACCAAGTAATATCAGCGATCGATTCGCCTGGGCCCTGGCCGGCGGTGCGAAAAAGGTAACAGTAATTGCCGCTGCATTCATTGCGGTATCGGTAGATGATCACCGTAAGCTCATCCGGCTCTAAGCCGATACCTTGGATAGTAGAAAGGATACTGCCTAAACGGTTGTAAAATAGGCTTTGCTCTGGTATGTCATAGTGTGGTCCCATATCGCCATAAGCGTTCAGGTAGCTTTCCATTACTGCCATTTTCGCAAGGATCGACTTCCGTTTCTTCGTTCGTGCAACTTGAGAAGAGGAGGATCAAAGAGGCTAAGATTAGGTTTAGGCGCATGCTAGAGTTTTAGATGGACTAAAATAGGATTCTTTTTTGCTAGCCCACCTGCGCTAAAGCTTCGGGGGCGAGCCTTCCTTCGCTGAAGCTACGGCGGGCGAGCAGGGCAAGCAGGGCAAGCAGGGAAGGTCATCTAAGTGAAATCTTTTGTGGGCGAGTTTGAGCTACTGAGTCCCTGAGCCTCTGGGCCATTCGTTCTTCTTCCTTTTGGAATGAAAATTGCTATCCTATTTCAAACAATTACTAAATTGCCAAGCATAAAACTCTGAACCATGAAAAAAGCTTTATTCTTAGTCTTAGTTGCGAGTTTCGGCTTGCAAGGGCAGGGGGTAATCAATAATCTTTTACAACATAGTCACGGCGCACCCAGTGCCGAAGCGGAGGCCAAGCCGCAGTGCGGATCGCATATCTTGATGATGGAGCAGGATAGGAGGCAGCCTGGTTTTAAAGCGGCCGCCGATGCTGCTTTGAAAGAGGCGGTTTCTAAATTGGAGCGTCGCAATAAAAGCTTAGCGGCCACTTTAACGGTTCCGGTGGTATTTCATGTGGTATACAATGATTCTACCGAGAATTTACCCGATTCGGTGATCTACAACCAGCTTGCTTCGCTCAACGCAAATTTTAGTCGGCAGAACCCCGACACCATTAATTTACGAACTGACTTCGAGCCTTATGTAGGTAATCCGAAGATCAAGTTCGAATTGGCCACGGTAGATCCAGCTGGTAACCCGACCAATGGCATCGTTCGTCAGCCTACCAGTATAGAGCATTTTGGCGGAATTTTGCCTTATGGTGCCAATCAGCCAGCTCAGATCCAACAATGGGTGAACGATAGCCTATTTTACAATTTCTCACGCCTAACCTTCGATAGCCTAGGTGGTTCGGACGCTTGGGACGTAGAGCGTTATTTGAACATATGGATCGGTGATCTGCGCATCTTCGAACCCCAATTCAACAATTTTGAAGAATTGGTATTCTTGGGTTTTGCGCGTCCCCCTTCCAATCATCCCAACTTTGTTGGTACAGGAATCGATACCCTCTTAAGTACCACCGGCGCCATTATGCATTATGTGGCGATCGGGCCCAATAATCCCAATCAGTATCCAGCCCCTTACGCTGGCTTTAACAGTGTAAGCACCGAGGGTGATCTGCTTTCGCATGAAGTGGGCCATTATTTGGCCTTACGTCATATTTGGGGAGATGGCAATTGCTCGGCCGATGACTATATCTCGGATACCCCTTTGTCTAATAATTCGAACCAATTTACCTGTAATACCAGTCGTAATACCTGTGTAGACAGTATTGGTGGGGCCAATTTGCCGGATATGATCGAGAATTTCATGGATTACAGCACCGACGCCTGTATGAATGCTTTTACCCATGAGCAAGCTTTATTGATGCGTTCTACTTTATTCAATTACCGCCCCAATCTCTTTACCATTAGCACTTCAGAGCAAGCGCTATTGCAGCAGATCGAATGTTTCCCTAATCCCAGTAATGGCGCTTTACGGATCCAGGCACCGGCCGATCTTGAAGCCGCTACGGTGAAGGTTTACAATCTGGCTGGGGTACAACTACAACAGCATAGCTTAAAACCCGATGGAAGCTTAGAGCTTGAGCTAGCTGGTCCGAATGGACTTTATTTAGTGCAAGTGAGCACGACCCAGGGCGAACGTACCTTTAAAGTGGTGAAACGATAAGAGAGGATGAGAGGATGAGAGGATGAGTAGAAGAGAGGAAAGCTTAGTGCTTGATAAATACTCTACTGCTGCTGCTTTCCTCGCTATCGACTTGCGGAATGTATTGCCCGGACTTAAGGCGCTTAGCTCCGATTCTTTAGAGCTTTACTCGAAATCACTTAGCGCACCACGATCTTTACCGTTTGGTTTTGAGCGGGGTCTAGCATTAAGAGGTATTCCCCCGAGGCTAGGGCCGATACATCGAATTCCAATAAAGTTTCTTCTTGCCGTAAGAGGGGCAGGCTATAGGCCTTTCCACTCAAATCGTAGCAGCTCATTTCTTGGGGATCGAGCGCTTGTTCGGGCGAGTAGATCATTAATCGTTCGTCGCTAGGGTTGGGGTAGACCGCGATCGGATTCAAGGTTTCTGCCTGACTGGAGATCATGCCACTTAGCGGGTAAGCCAAGGTATCGGATAGGCCGCAATCGGCCCAAACAATGAGGCGTACCATATAATTGAGGCTCGTAGTAGGATAAGTATGGGTAGGCGTGAGACTGGTGGTATCACTACTGCCATCGCCAAAGTCCCAGCGATAGCGATCGGCAAAGATCGAGGCGGTACCATCGAAGTTCACTTGCATTACTCCATTAAACACGTTGATGGTACGGGTAAAACTGGCGGTGGGCTTATCGCATATGACCAGATCGAGGAAGCTGGTATCGGTACCGCCACAGGCATTACTTACCACCAGATAGATGGGATAAATACCCTTGGCGGGGAAAGTAATGCTAAGGCTGTCTTGGTTGAAAATTCCGGCGGGGCCTAAATCCCAATAATACTGGCTGGCCTGACTGGAAGACCGGCCATCGAGGAATACTTGTAAGCCTTGAACTTGATATTGGATCTGAGCTTGGGGAGCGGCACATACCTGGATATTCTTGATCAGGGTATCGCTTTGCCCGCAAGTATCGGTAATTATAAGTTGTACATTATAGAAACCGGCGGAGGCATAAGTGTGTCGTGGATTTAAGCCTTGGCCATTGGAGCCATCGCCAAAATCCCAAGCATACTGCAGGCCAATGCCTAGGGAAGGGGTGGCATTGAAACTAAGGCTCAAAGTGCTGCCCTGTTCTCTAAAGTCGGCCCGTGGGGCGCTGCATGTGGTGGTGAAGGTATACGGTCCAGTCCAATTGCTATTGGTAGTCCGACAGCTGTCTTGTACATAAAAATCGTAGCTGGTAAAGGGCTGGAGGCCGCTTAAGCGGTAGCCCGGTTGGACCGCGCTTATACTACTGCCATTGCCTTGGCTAAAACCACTTAGCCCAAATTCGATGGTACTTCTGGCGCTTACGCTGCTCCAATTCAAGTTAGCGGCGGTAGCGGTAATATTATTAGCGGAAAGACCTTGAGGGGGGCTGCAATTTGCGTCTATGATTTCTACATCGTCTAGCGCGATATTGCCTCTTGCCGGGCTGTTGCCAATATCGGCCACGAATACCACCTTAAAGGTATCGCCTTGAAAAGCGGCCAAGGAAACACTGTTCTGCTGCCATGCCGCCGTAGCATTGTTTTGCTGCGCCCCGATCAAGGAATCGATCAAGATGCGTGAATCGTCGCCAAATTCCAGGTAGACCTTTAAACTTTGGATCTGCGGACCATAAAGGTGGTACCAATAATTGAGCTCAGGTTGTTGCAGGCCAGAGTTAAGGATCACCAGACTGCTTAGTTCGAGCGGCTCACTGTAATTAGCGGGAGGACTGGCCAGGATCTCGGTAAAAAGGTAATGTCCATTGCCACTCCTGGTGCCCGCTGGTCCGCTAAAAGGACTGGTAGAGCCATTTCCTGGTAGCCATACTTTCGTGGTGCTGTCGGAGCGTCGCCAGCAGAGATCGATCGCCCCTGGATCAGTAGGTGCGGATGATAGGCTCCATTGTTGACCATCGAAGCTTTCGTAATAAGGCACGTTGCTAGGATTGCAGTCGGTGATAAAATAGAGGGGGCCATGCCAGAAACTTACGTCGGGGTTACAAGAATCGCGCACCCACACTTCGTAGCTGGTGCCGGGCTGTAAGCCACTTAATAGAAAGGTATCATTCACCGCTGGGTTTAGGTGCTGGAAAGAAGCCCCCCTTTCGCGGAAGCGTAAGTTCCATTGACTCGCTCCACCGCTGGTCCACGAGAGGGCAGCACTGCTGCTATTGATGCGGAAGGCCCTAAGGTCCGAAGGTTCATTACAATCGGGATTATCGTAGATCGAAATATCGTCGATACCGCCGGCAGTGGCGGCATAGAGGTTATTGCCTTGGGAGCTAAAACGCAGTTGGATAGTATCGTCCTTAAAAGCCGAAAGGTCTACGATCTCTTCCAGCCACGCCGCGGAAGTGGATAATTGTTGTGGACCATAGATACTGGTAAGGCTTTGCCAGCCTGAGCCGTCGTTCACTTCGAGCTCGATTTGGTTGGTAGACCAGCTGTAACCTCCCAAGAAATACCAAAAGGATAGTTCGGGACGGATCAAGGCAGAAAGGTCGATATGCGGTGAAGTGAAATAAGTAGGTTCATTGCTGCCGTTTCCTAGGAAAAGGGTGCCCCCCATATACTTACCGCTGCCGGTGGTATGATCGCTGGTAGGCAGTAGGTTATTGGGGAAGATGGTGGCCGGGGAGGGCTGCCACATCGGACCTACCTCATGACTGCGTTGCCAGCAGGGGTCTAGGCTACCGGGAGAAAACCAAGAACTCTGCACCACAAAAGTACTGCCTTCAAAATCCTCAAAATAAGGGGCGCTATCCGGTAAACAAGCGGTTTTAAAGCTAAGTGGAGCCGACCAGGCACTTACATCGGCCAGGCCACAGCTGTCACGCAGCCAAATGGTGTATTCGGTGCCAGGCTGTAGATTGCTTAAATAAAGGGGATTGGAGCTTGTGGGGCCAATAAATGGCACGCCACCGCTGGCTTGAATCTTATAGATCCAGTCGGTAGCGCCTCCGCTCAGCCAATCGACGGTAGCGGTGGTGAAGCGCACATTTTGAAGCGCGAGATCGGTCGGTTTCCGACAGCCGGGTGATTGGCCGATCGAGAAATCATCGATAGCGATGCGCGCTAAAGAGGCCCAATTACGACTGGCTATGGCGGTAAATTTGACCTTTACCTGCTTTCCGGAATAATTGGGTATGGCCAAGATCTCTTCTTCCCAGGGATCGGTCTTGGCATTTTGTTGGGCGCCAATAATACGTTTGAGCAAATGGTATCCGTCGCCACTATCGATCGACACTTCAAAAGCGGTGATCTGCAAGCCGAACATGTGGCGCCAAAATTTGATCTCCGGGTTATTAATGGTATCTAGGTCGATTAGCGGCGTTACAAGGCTGCTACGGGGATCGCCTTTCTGATTAGGGCGATCGGCCACCAGGTATTTCGTACTACCGCTGCGCTGGTTGGGGCCGGGACCGCTTTGGGTATAATTTAAGGAAGGCGGTCCCACTTCCCATTTAAAATCGTGAAGAT
Organism: Croceimicrobium sp.; assembly: GCA_965656185.1. GTDB lineage: Bacteria > Bacteroidota > Bacteroidia > Flavobacteriales > Schleiferiaceae > Croceimicrobium. Next base: position 490,046 of record CBFHJH010000001.1, on the reverse strand, counting down.
CCCAACGATCCCAACAGGCTTCCAATCCGCCATTAGGCCAAGCGGCGGCTTCAAAATCCTCTTGATAGGGAGCCATTATTGGACTGCAATCGGTATTTACCTTTAAAACAGGGGTCCAATTGCTGAATTGATTTCCGCAGAGGTCGCGTAGGTAAAATTCATAAGTAGTATTAGAGTTGAGGCCGCTAATGCGGTAAGGAGGAGCTCCTACATTAAGGCGGGTTCCGCTGCCAATGCTAAACCCTGGGGCGCCGTATTCGATCTGATGGCTGCCGCCAGTGCCGGGATCCCAGTCGAGTAAAACCGACTGATCATCGGTAGATACTTGATGAAAATAAGTAGAAGGCCGGCAGGCTAAGGAGTCGTAAACCGAAAGGTCGTCGATCGCCATTTGCACTTCATCGCCATCGCCATAGCCCACGAATTGAAAGTATACCGTACTGTCGGCGTAGGCGGAGAGGCTCAGGTTCAATTTCAACCAGGGATCTTCTTGGACAGATTGCTGAGGGCCTTGAAACGTATAGATGGTATCCCAGTCGAGGGCTGAGTTGTAGCGCGCCATGAGCTCGAGGGAGTCGATCTCGGCTCCGAATAAGTGGTACCAAAACTCCAATTGAGGCTGGGCTACTCCGCTCAGATCGATGGCGGGGCTTTGAATAGTGGAAATACTGTCTTGAGAAACGCTCAGGGCATTGAGGTGAAGGTATTTACCAAAGCCGCTGCTGTGGTCGCCCAGGGGTCCGGTGTTGAGGCGGGTATTATGCGGCGGGCCTACGGACCAAAAGGTTTGGGTAGCTTGGGGACTAACGATCCAACAGTTGCCCAGGGTTCCGGTGCCATTGGTAGTAGTGGGGCTTTGCCAAGCCGGGCTTTCAAAATTAAAGGTAACCGGGGCATTGAAAGTGGTATTGCAGGCGGTGGTAAAACTGAAACTGGCCCAAGCACTGGTCTGTGCGCCACATTTCCGTCGGATGTGCACACGATAAGCGGTAGCCGGCGCTAGTCCGGTTATGCTGGGTTGATTGGCAGTAACGGTGATGCGCGTGCCGGTACCCACCATAAAGCCGGTTAAGCCATATTCGATCTCCCAGGGGCCGCTGCCACTGGCGCTAAGATCGATATCGATAGAAGTGGTGCTAATATTTTGCGCCGTGAAGTTGGAAGGTACGCTGCATTGCGCCCCTAGGCCAAGGTGAAAGCTGATGAAAAGAAGAAGAGCCAATACCTTTTTCATGATCTAATTTGGGAATTTAAAGATAGAAAAATCTGAGTTTGAGGGAAGAATGAATTAGTTTACGGAGAGCGCTGAGCTCGCCCACCTACGCTAAAGCTTCGGTGGGCGTGCTGGGGACTCGAAGCTAGCTTGGAAGCTTGGAGCTAAGGGCGGAGAGGGAAGAGAATTTCACAGCCGTTAGGCTCATTCAAGGCACGAAGGCGCGAAGGAGCGCTGCGCTTGAGCTTTGCTAGCCTGGAACGCTGCGCTAGCTTGAAATCACGATGAGCGAAGAGCTGAGGGCATAGGGCGGAGCGAAGCTCACTAGCCCGCCTACGCAAGCTCTGGCGGGCGAGCATGGAGGCATGGAAGCTACGCTAGCATTGGGGCTGGGAGAGCAGGGTGCCAATGGGGGGGCTTATACTTTAGCTTCGAGGGGAAGGTGACCATAGTTTAGCTGGACATTTTGAGCTTACACCTAAGTATTAACCATAGGGGTGGGGGAAGGTCCAGCCGGCTTGAGGGCATTGAAAGCCGCATTATAATGGCTTCGACTGATGTCTAATTGAAAGATGCTTCGACCCCGTGATTGCGCCCGGGTCAGGCCCGCTCAGCATGACGCAAATACTGTCATCCAAAAGCAGAAAAAGACACAGGACCTGTTCTTCTGTGCCCAAGACAAGCATGCCTAGCATTACCGGCATGACAAACCATCTATAAAATCCTCTCTATACTTATTCCGAACTAGATTCCTCCCAATTCTTTAAAACCTTGCCAAACTTTTCTTTCATCGCGTCGAGGTCCTTGGCTTTGCCGCGGAGTTCGAGACTTTGCTGGGGCTTCATTTCCGGATTTTCGTTTTGCTCTTGATGGGAGGACTTCACTACGAAACGTAGTTTAATTTCTTGCTCTGCTTCATAGTCTTTGAAGAGGTCTTCAATGCTTTGCCAGTCGAAGGATTTAAGTTCTTCTACCGAATCGGCCGAAACCTCAAATTCGGTGAGCTCATGTTCTACTTTGATTTCTTCCTCAGCTTGCGCCTTAGCGGTTGACAATAATGGGCTCAAGCCCAATAATAGAGCGAAAATTAGTTTTTTAAACATAATTGGTTTTTAATTAATCAGAGAAGAAAGGTAGGGAATTTTGATGTGAGATGATGTGAAAAGATGTGAGATTTGAAATGTGAGATTTGAGACGTGGGACGGGAGATGTGAAACGCAGGACTTGAGACCTGGGACCCGGGGGAAGGGATCTGAGATTTTGAATCTACCTTTAGGTCCAAATCTGCTAAATGCAAATAGCGCCGGTCGACTTATTCATGATCTTCATTGCAGGAGCTGCTTGTCTCTTGTCCTTAGGCTTTCAACTGACCAGCTGAAAGTAGCCATTCCATTTATGTGAAAGCCAAAGAAACGACGGTAATCGTAAAAAATAAGGGAGAAGCGGCCTTGGTAAAAGCTAAGCTTTACGAGAAGGTTGAGGGTATGCCTTAGGAGGTTTTAGCTGAAAAAAATCCTTAATTAAGCGTGCTGTTGCGGTATTTCCCGGGGCTCATGCCGGTTTTAGCTTTGAAAAGATTGCTGAAATGCTGAGGGTATTCAAAGCCCAGGCTGTAGCCGATCTGGCTGATCGATTCGGAGGAGCGGAGTAATTGGCCTTTGGCACGCTCGATGATAAAAAGATGGATATGTTCTTGGGCGCTTTTGCCGGTTTCCTTCTTAAGCAGGTCACTCAAATAATTAGTGCTTAGGTTTAGCTGCGCAGCACAGTGTTTCACGGTAGGGATGCCCAGTTCTTCCACCTGAGTGCTTTGGTAATACTGGCGCAATAGGGCTTCGAACTTAGAAACGTAATCGGCATTGAGGTTGGTACGCGTGAAGAACTGACGGTCGTAGTAGCGGGTGCAATAGTCCAAGATCAATTCGATATTAGAGACAATAAGACTTTGGCTGTGCCGGTCTAAGTTTTGACTGTATTCCAGCACCACCTTATCCAGAAGGTCTTCGATGGTTTTACGCTCCTGATCGGAGAGATGCAAGGCTTCGTTTACACTGTAGTCGAAAAAGGAATACTGATGGATTTTTTCGCCCAAGCTCGATTTGCGAATCAAGTCGGGATGGAAAGCCAGGGTCCAACCTTCCGCCTCCGCTTCAGGATCACTAAAATCTCCTTCATAACGCGTTACTTGGCCAGGAGCGGTAAAAACCAGGGTTCCTTCTTCGTAATCGTAAGAATTCTGGCCGTAAATTAAATTTCCGCAACCTACCTGTTTGAGGGTGATCTGGTAAAGGTTGTTTACCAATTTAAGGCCCTTAAAGTCTACTGTAGGCTTAAAGTCGCGCGGATGTACCACAGAGACCAAGGGGTGCTTGGGAGCGGGCAGGCCCATGATTTGATGGGCCTGGTGAATACTATTTAATTCTAAAGATTGCGACACCGAAAAAATTTGATCTAAGATAAGCGCTTTTGAAACAAGAGCTTCACTGTATTATTTGAACTGACTGAGCAGGAGTTTATCGAACATCGAATCACTAAGCCAACGGCGCAGCGTAACCAAAGGCTTGGCCATATAACCTTTCAAATAGCGGGTTTTGGGCTTGTTTTCGCTGGCAGCCTTGGCGATTTCTTTACCCAATACTTCCACTGCAGTTAGCTTATCCTTACTGGCCTCTAAGCCACCCACTACTTTGCTTACCATGTCGGCATAAGGACCTTCGCCCGAAATTTTCTTCAAGCCATCCATGGCAATATCACCCCATTCGGTTTGGATGCCACCGGGCTCTACGACCACTACATCGATACCGAATTGCTTAAGCTCTACACGCAAACAATCGCTCCAACCTTCTAAGGCAAACTTGGTAGCGTGATACCAAGCCCCCATTGGGGTGTAGATCTTACCACCCATAGAGGAGATATTTACGATTCTTCCGCTGCCTTGCTGGCGCATAGAGGGCAGCACTAATTGGGTGATGCGCGCAAGACCAAAAAGGTTTACCTCGAACTGGCGTTTGGCTTCCTCGATAGGCACTTCCTCTACCGAACCGTAGGAACCGTAGCCGGCATTATTTACCAAAACATCGATGCGTCCTTCTTCTTCCAAAACAGCATTTACGGCTGCTTCGATCGAGGCATCTTCAGTAAGGTCGAGGTATAAGGTCTTCATACCCGTTTCTTCAAGGTCCTTCATGCGCTCTACGCGCCGAGCGGCGCCGTAAACGGTATATCCTTGTGCTTTTAAATTGTGGGCGGTAGATTTTCCCATCCCTGAACTTGCCCCGGTTATAATCGCTACTTTTTTCATCGCTTAAAATTTGCTTCGAAACTTTACTTGCTATCGAAATTATTTAGGTTTAATTGCGATGGCTAAATTAAGCTAGAGTTATAGGAGGCACTAAAGGATTATCCTGAAAGACTAATGGATTTTACAGATGCACCATTTAGTCTTCAAAAATAGGGGGTTGATTTCTATAAATTCATTTAATTCGGTTCGTTTGGCGATCATCTAGTCAAGGCTGAGGCAGTAAATTAAGCGTTATTTTTAAAGGAACTATAGCTAGGTTTAAAATCACCTATATTTTTAATTAGGGTCGATACAAGTTTCGATCGAATACTCCATTTTATTACCAGGAGCTAAGCCGCGGTAATTTTTCTTTTGTGAGATTTCCAATGGGGCATCCACCCGGTCGGGCAAGCCTAGCCAGGGTTCGATGCATAGGTAGTCGGCACCCGGTTTAGCCCATAAGGCCAAATAGGGAAAGCCTTTGAATTTTAGGCGGAGGCCCGTAAAACCTTCGGGGCCGGTTAGAAATACTTCATCCAGACCAATATTGGCGAAGATCAGGGCGTCCTCATTAAAAAGGCTTTCCGAAAGGGCCAGGGTTTCGTGCTGAAGCATGAATTCGCGTTGCTGATAGCCAAGTAGCATGCTGCTCTTATCGATGGTTTCGGACACTAGCTTTGTTTTACCGGGAAAGTGAAGTTTATAATCGGAGAGTTTAGCTTGCTTCAAAGGACAATAGTAGGCCGTATGTCCGCCTAAATTGAAGAAAAGCCTTTCGGCGCTGCTATTCTCGATCTCGAAACGAATTATCAGTTTCCTTTCCAGTAATTCATAGTGCACGGCAAATTGAAAGTCGAAAGGATAAAGCGCTTTGCTGGCCTTTGTACTAGCGAGGCTTGCGATCAAATGATGCTCGCTCATCTGCTTGAACTGCAGACCTTCATTATGACGTATGATACCGTGCTTGGGTAGAGCATAGCTTTCACCTTGGTGTAAGACGCAAGCCTCTTTAACCGTGCCTACGGCCGGGAAAAGCAGGGGAGAGCTCGAGGCCCAAACCGCAGGGTTCATGGGCCAAATGTATTCCTGACCACTGACCTTATCTATCAATGAGCGCAGTTCGGCACCATTGGTATCGATTTCAGCTTTAAGCTGCTTATTCTCTATGCGATGCAACATAACTTGATTAATTATAAGCCAGGGGAAGGTATTTAATTTTCGCTTTTGGGAACAAAGAAGTGCAGGAAGAGGAGCAGCAGAATGGGGATTCCGATGGAGCCGAGCAGATAATAAAAGAGATTGACGGACTGACTGAGGGGCTGGCGGCCCTCCAGTTCCATGATCAGCAAACCCAGCGGACCTTTGGAAAACAGGGTGTTATAGGTCATATTCCAACCCAGGTGGAAACCAAAGGGAAGTAAGATGCTGCCGGTCTTAGCAATGGCCCAGGCCCAGGCATAGCCCATTAATCCGGTGCCCAGGAACACAAAAAGCATCATAAGCGGATTTCCCAATACCCCGTAGGAGAACCAATGGTAGACTCCAAAACACAGGGCAGACAAGAGCACTCCTTTGTTGGTGCCAAAGTACCGGATGACCAGATATAGCAAGGCACCACGGAAGACCAATTCTTCGGTTAAGACCGATTTGAAATCATAAAAGAGGGCTTCGAGGATCAGGTCCAGGCTTAGCTCCGCGCGAATCTGCCATTGGGCGGAGCGCAAATAAGCTTCGAGCCATTGGTAGCCGAAACAAAGCACTGTAGTAATCATAAACCCGATGGCGAAATACTTGGCGTTTTTAGCGAGGGCTAAGAAGCCCAAGGCATTGAGATCTTCTTTCGCTATGAAACGCAAGAGTAGCCAGGAAAGGGCCAGGAGAACTAAGATTCCTAACATCTAGCTAATAGCTTAGGAGCCTAAGATGGGGCTGATTTTCTGCAGGATGCGATTTTCGGCCTCCAATTCACTGAACAGGGCCAACCTAAAGTTCTCGGCCAGGATTTCTTCCGGGTGAATGATGTATTCGGTATTGCGGCCTACTTGGGCAAAAAAGGAGGGCGCCGCATCTTGAATGCTGTAAATAATCGGTTTCCCGTTTTTTATCAGGGCTTGCTTTTCCTCATTAAGGGCTAAGAAGCCAATTTGTAGATAATCGAAGAATTTGCCGCCTTGGTAGGGACGTTCGGCGTAGAGGACCATCATGCAATCGAAACGCATTTGATCGATCTGTAGCTGAATATAAGTATCGGTTTGCGGTGCATCGGGATTGGTGATGCGTAAGGGAGCAATTGCCTCAGGATAAGCAATAGGAGTCATCATTTGAAAGCCAATGGTAGCGTAGAGCCTGGCCCGCCATGCTGGGTTTTGACGACTTAAGACATGAAACGCCTCATGGGCCAGTAGTCCGGCGACGCCGTCGAAGACCCCGCCTAATTGGTTTTGGTTTAAAACGATGTAATTACCGCGGGTATAGCCAGCAGCGTCGACCTCCTCTTTACCGGTAGTCTTTACCAAATACACCGTATCGTGAAATGGCAGGGTCCAGCCTTTTTCTTTACAAAGTTGGTCGATGTATTCCGCAGCCCGACGAAGCTTCTTTTTTTCTTCGGCGGTAAAAGCCCGCGCCTGCTCTGGAATAAGGGCCAAAAGTTCGGTACGGGTAGCTTGAGAAGTTCCCAAACGAGATTGGATGTCGAATGAAGACCAGGCCTGAGTGAATTGATCTTCTTGAGCTAGCAACTGCTGTGCCTGCTTTAGGCTCGCGAAATGCATGGTGCTGGACAAAGTTTGGGCGCTAAGGGCCTGAAGGGAAAAGATGCTTAGCAGTAGGGATAAGTAGAGAATTGAGCGCATTGAATTTTTTGAGCTTCGAAGATAGTTAAAATGGAAAAGGGCGAAGAGCGAAGGTCAGAGGTGGATCGGAGGTCATTCCTTTTGCCTTCTTTCTTCCTCGAAGGGGGATGGCTGGCCACCGCGGGCTAAATTATACAGAGTAACGAAGCCACTAAAGCCGCCGATGATGCCATAGATCCACATGCCGGCGATACCATCGCTATCGCGACGCCAAGGTCTAAACCAAGGGTCTACCGCAATGAGTCTTGCCAAGTGTTTGCCGTCCGAAGTACTCCCTTCATAATCGAAATAAATCTCATGACGATCGCCTGCTTCCAAGTCTTCGAATGGCTCGGATTCTCGGTTAATTAATTGGAATAAGCTGTCACCCGCTCGCCCTAAAAGGCCATAACCCGCCAGGCAGAAGGGTCTATACTTGAATTTAAAACTCCGCAGGCTATCGATCTTGCGGGATACCACAAAGGGGCCTTCCTCGTTCATGGCTGCCTTTCGACCAGCCAGATCGGGTTCTGAGAAGGGGAATAGCTTTAAATTATTATGAATGGAGTCTATAGATAAGGCATACCAGTAATAAGCATCACGGCGTGTAGCGCTATCCAAGCGGGCGATAATTTCTTCGGCATAAGGATACTTTTCAATGCCCCTAGGGCCTTGTACCTCTAAATAATCCTCTGCCCCGTAGCTTAGTGTTTGCACATAGCTAAACTTCTCGACCAGCTCAAACTCCTTTGCGGGATAAGGCTTTTTATAGCTTTCGTTACAGCTTTTAACAAAATGAAAAAGGGATATGGCAAAAAAGAGCCCAGGGCCAAAAATGGACATTAAACGATGCATGGGGCTAAGGTAGTTAATCAGGGAGTTCTTAAGTATTCCTAGATGCTGAAGCTAAAAAAGCCCCCCTTAGCAAAGTGATAAGGAGGGCCCAACCAATTAATCAAAACCTAAATTTATCGCTGTACCGTGCCGCTGGGATTGCTTTGCATGGCATTATTGTTTAGAGGATAGAGTTGATGATCGTTGGCATTGGCGGGAACTTGGCCTACCAAAGGTTTAAGGAGGAAGGGAGCCGGAGAATTATCGGGAACGGGCTCTACCGATATTACGATAGTTCCTTCACTTAGGTCCGTAGGGAAACTTAAACCGCTGGGTGCATTGTTCAGGAAATCTTCCCCTGGGAAGGGCGGTCCGGCCGCCATTCCACTATAAGGTGCTGCATTATCGGCGGAAGCGGGATCGCTAAAGGTTCCGGTACTCAAAGCCTGGCCACCGATTACCGCCCAGCCTTCGTAGGTCCAACCCGCAGGTAAGGGGTCCAGGTTTAGGGTGGCACTCGGACCACTTGGATCGAGGAACCAAACTCCGCTATTCTCGTCGCTCATAGAACTGCCATCGGTTGGGGTGGCCAAGATGTACTCGCCGTTGGCGCTGCCAAAGTTAGTGCCAATGGCCGCCATATGGCCAATGCTTACGCTAGCAATTTTTAGCGTTAAAATCACCAGCTAGGATGTGCACATCACTAGGGGCAGGGTCGGGGTCAGGATTGGGCTCAATGGTTAGTACATAGGCACTAGCACTGGCCAGTTCGTCTGGATCTACCTCAAAACTGTTTTGATTTAATTGTCCGTTTTCGTCTACATCAAAAAGTCCGGCCGATACCGGGCTACCATTTACGATGATCCAGTTTTCATAGCGGAAATTAGGTCCGAGATCTTCTAGGCCTTTAAGGTCTAGCTCTAAGCTATTGGCCCTGGTTGCCATGTCATCGCTTTCACTTTCGCAAGCGGTGATACTAATTCCTAAGGTCAATAGACCTAGGGGTAAAATTCTTGAGATTTTCAAAGGGATCATTTTTAAATTATACTGTTTCAAGTTCAGCGGCAGCAGGAAAGTCAACCGCAAAAGCGGTAAGATTATGGATGTAATTACTGATCATCTTATCACCGACCACCATTGCGATGTCGATCAGATTGGCTTCATTGTAACCCGCCTCGAATAATTCTTCTTTGATGGCCTCATTTACTCGGCCACGACCTTCCAGACTGGCCTGCACGAAACGGGCTAAGGCATTCAATTTGGCATCAAAGAGAGCCTCACCTTGGCGGATACTAAGGATCTGCTCTTCACTAAAGCCATTCATTTTGCCAATGGCAGTGTGGGCGGCTAAACAGTAGGCACATTGGTTAAACTGACTTACCACTAAGTTGATCACCTCACGTTCCTTGGCGCGCAGGGTCGATTTACGATTTTGCAAGGCCAGATAGTCGGCCAAAGCAGTTTCGTTATTGGCGTAGTAAGCGTAAAGGTTAGGGACAAAGCCTAAAGACTTTTCTAAACCGTCGAATATCACTTGATTATTTTCGGATACTTCATTCCGAGTGGGAACTTTAAATTGTAGCATAATTCTTTGTTTTTAATTACACTACAAAGGTGCCTTAGCGAATGCCTTTCTTTATAGGTCAGCCTTCCTCAAGACTTGGCAAAATTTCCCAGAGCACGCTCTACTTTAAACTGTTGGGCCGATATACCTTCATTCTTTTTAAAGAAACGGCTGTAGGCTTGTACGTCGTTAAAGCCTAATTCATCCGCTATTTGGGTGATCGATTTATCGGTGTAATGCAGCAGACGGCGGCTTTCGATCATTTTGCGCTCGTGAATGAATTGAAGCGGGGTTTTTACCCCCAGCTTCTTGAAAAGATTAGCCAAGCTTTTAGGGCTCTTATACATGAGCTCTGCGTAATCGGCCACCGCGTGCTTGATCCGAAAGTGTTGATTTACCAAGTAATTGTAATCCCGGATAACCTTTAGCTCATCATCAGAGCCCAAGTAGTTTTCTTGGGATTTAAAGATGCGAGTACTTAGGATCAAGATGCGCTTCAGTAGCATTTGTAGCATTTCCAGTTGAAACTTGTCATGCACCCGTAACTCGTTTTCCATAACCTGCCAAACGGCTTTTAAGATCTGCTTATTTTCGGGATCCAGTTGAATGGCCGGCACCGAAGCGGCACCGTAAAATAAGATGCCCCGGCAGCTTACTTCACTGTCGTGGATGAGCACACAGTAGAAGGCAGGATTCCATTTTAAAAGCTCTATTGCCCCTAATTGTAAGAGCTCCACCTTATTGAAGGCCGTGATACAAATGAGCTGGTCTTGCTGAAAGTTTTGCTCGATGCCATCGATGCTCAGAATGCTATCACCGTCTTTAAACCAGAGGATGGCCAGTTCTCCTTTTCCAATTTGGCTAAAAGCCCGTTGATCTTTGGGTTGAAGCGAATGTAGCTCTAGTTTTTCGCCATCCTGTCCTTGGTATTGCCTCATTAGATTGCTCATGAATCATTAGACGCAGGGGACTTGGTTTCCTGACAATGGTAGGCCTTGCTAGGCCATAAAGGGTGGCGGCTGAGCTTAAATCTTGACGATCATGGCCTCGGGGTAATCTTTCCCATCCAGAACGAATAGGGCTTCAGGAAGCTCTTTACCCATGCTGATGTTCGAATAATGGTAGAGGTAATGATTGCCTATTTTATCTAAAATATGGTAGCGTAAGGGACGTAGACTCTTCTTCGAAAGTGCTAGTTCAATTCTTTGAATCTGTTCGGTTTCTGGTTTATCAGGGGTCATTTCGATTATGAAGCAGCTTTCGCCATTTACCGTTTCTTCCGGCTTTAGCTTTTTCACGAATTCGGTTTCATGCAAAACGAAAATACGGTTAGGACCAATGTCGCCTTTGTTATGGCGGTAAGACTTGACTACGATCTCATTAGTAGGCTGCTTGTAGGCGTAGATCTCGGCCCCGTCGAAGGCCAAAACCTGTGGGCCTAGGTGGAGTAAGAATTGATCGCCTTGTAAGGCTATTTTACCTTCAATTTCTTGATTCATTCCGCGCTCATCGTTGTAGATACGTGAGCTTAAGTCTGCTTTAAAGCTTCCCGCCTCTACATACTTAGCATTCAGCTGGATCAAGAGCTCTTGCGCCGATTGAGCGTGGAGGTTAAGGCCGATTAATAAACTAAAACTTAGGATGGTGCTAAGGATATTTCGCATAGTGATGGTCATTTCTGGGAAACTAAACGATTTAAGGCAAAGGACAAAATGGGATGGGGGAAGAGAAGATGAGAAGCTCAGTAGTTCAGAAGCTTATAAAGCAATGGCCTAAGGGAAATGAGGTTCAATTTTGTAAATGCTTTAAGGCGGCTGCGAGGATCTCATCCTTTTCATCCAAGAGGTGATCTTGGACGTCGTGATCGGGAAGTACTCCTTTGAGGCTTTGACTAGGCGTATAACGGTGAATAAGGCCCTTGGAGCTCTGGACCTCGATGCAGGTCTCGGGTAATTTAAAGCGCAGCGCAGAAGCGAGGAGCTTATCGCCGTATTCTCCGGTTTCTTCACCCATTAAGTCTGCCCAAGCTTTGTCTTTTATCAGGGCGGCACTTACGGTTGCTTGGGAATGACTTTGGCGGTTGATCAAGACCAAGACCTTACCCTTAAAGCGACGTTCAGTCAACTGTGGTTCTATTAAAGGAAATTTATACTGAAAACGGCTGCCACTGGGGCTATTCAGGATCTTTTGAGCATAAGCGGAGCTTGTATCCCAATGGGCTCTAACCGATTCTTTAAGGATATCACTACTCTTTAAAGTGAAATTACCGCACCAAGAAAAGCTGCTATCGGCAATATAGCTGAGTAAATAGGAGCTAAAGGCATCATCGCCACCTAAATTATTGCGTAAGTCGAGGATAAGCGCTTTTTTCTCCCGTATCAAGGCAAAGGAAGAATCGATCTGAGCTTTATATCGGCTCAAATCTCCGCCAAAACTTCCAGGGTGTAAATAAGCAATATCGTCGTAGAAGCGCAGCTGTAGCTTGGTCGAATAGATTTCCCGGCGCTGCGTTTCGTAGCCTGAAATTAAGGGGATCGCTTTTAAGGTGTAAGATTTAGTTACAGTTTCCCTCATCAGCTCCACTTGAAACTGCTCTTGAGCACCAAAGGCTTGCCAGTATAAGCGGGGAAAGCTTAGTAGCTCCATTTTAGCAAGCTTGAAGTATTCCCTTTCGGCCGATATCAAGGGCGACATTTTATGCAGTACTTCCTCGATGGCTTGTCCGTTTATCTTCAAGATCCGATCTCCCGGCATAATGGCCTTCTGCTCACTAAAATTCTTACGGATCAGGGCTTTGCCCTTTTCAAAGGCCAACTCTAAAGGGAAGAGGCTTCCACCATTTTGCGCATAGTGGATATAGGCTTGCGCCGGAAAGGGTACTTCCGTATGGCCATTATTGGCCTTAGAAGCCACAGCTTGCATTAGATTGCTTGCCTCAAGCAGGCTGAGGCTATCCTGGTCCACAGTTTTTTTGATGTGCTCAAAGTTCGCTTTGAACTCTGCTTTAGGAGTGTAAGCAAATAGGTTATAATGCGTCTCTTCCAAACTTTGGTAGAGATAGTTCAGATCATTGAGTACTTGATCTTTGCTGAACTTTTGCTGGGCCGTTAGGGAAGTTATTGTGGCCAGACTTAAAGCGAAATATATAAAGGTCCAATGTCTCATAGTAATTAGCTAGGAGGAATTCAAAATAAAGATTCCATGCGATCAATGCCAAGTAGCGTAATACATACCACCATCGTTCATGAAAGTGCTGCCCTTCTTGTTAAGCTCTAGAGGCCCTCCGGTAAACTTACGCACTTCCATACCCAGCTCTTGACAGATACAGGCGCTAGCGGCATAATCCCAAATACTGCCGCAGCCCGGCCTTTCTTTGGGCAGTTTTACCATAAAGGCCGGAGCCTGCTCGGCCGTTCGCATAGCATTGATCACTAAACCGCCGCCGCTAATGATTTGTGTTTTACTCAAGCCAAGTGCCGCTTGCTTATCGGCAATCATAGCTTGTATTACTTCCGGGCCGACCGACTTCTCTAAGCTGTGATCGCTTATATAGCTCAATGTATCAGATTCGGCACTAATGGTCCAGGGAGCGCCGTTTCGGAAAGCACCCTGGCCACTTATCGCTTGGTATAGCACATTACGATTTGGATCGTAGATGGTACCGATTACCGGTCTGCCACTGCGTTCGATCAGGGCCACCGATACGGCATAATCGGCTCTTTGCTCAATAAAAGCCAAGGTGCCATCTAATGGGTCGATACACCAGAAATAATCCTTTTGAAAGCGGCTGCCATCGTCGGTTTCCTCTTCGGTAAGCAAGCCGAGCCCATACTTTTCGATACTGGGCTGTAATTCATCTAGAATGGCCCTTTCGCAGGCTTTGTCTACCTCTGTAACCACCTGAGAAGCGTAAGAGCTTCCGCCTTCTTTTAGTTTGAAGTCGATCTTTTCTTGGGCTCTCTCTTGTAGGATACTTCCGGCTGCCAAAGCTGCTTTTTTCGCGGTGTCAGCTAGTTCCTTCCAATTCATTGTAAGTCTTTTATCACTTCATTGCAGATCCTTTCACTGTAGCTATTGATCTTCCAGTGCTCAGGGCTCCAACCCTTAAGGAAACGATGGAAATCGGCCCATGCCACCCGATAGAGCGGTCGCCAATCGCTTTCCAATTCGGGATGAGACTGGCCTAATGCTTTTTCCAGGGCCGTAAAATAATAGTCGAGAATTTCCTTTTCATGCTGCTCACAGTCATTTTCATCCAAACATGAGCCAAGGAAGTAGGCCAGGTCTTTCATGCCACATCCGCGGCCCACGTATTGAAAGTCGACCGCGGCCACCGCTCCCGAAGGACTAAAACAGAAATTAGCCAATTTGGCGTCGCCGTGCACTATGGTCTTGTAGCGGCAGGCTTCTAATTTCTGGTCGATCGCCGCCGCACTGCGTTTGAGCGGACCTTCTGGCAAGGCTTCCCATTCTTGAGGCCTTGTTTTTAAATGCCAATAGCAGCCTTGTTCCCATAAACCTTCGGCCGTAGTACCTAGAAAACTAGCGTGGAAGACCGCCAGCCATTCGATACAGGCTTTCAGCTCTGGCCATTCTAAATTAGACCTTCGCTGGTGGTAACCGGCCGCATCGAGGTCTTCTAAGACCAAGCAAAGCTGCGCGCCTTCTTCCGCACTTCCGTAGTAATGGGGTAGGCGGGCCTGGGAATGGTTCGCATACTTTTTATACCAATTATTTTCTATCCTATACGATCTAAGCTTACGCAGATGACCGATCTCGCCCGACCATCCACGCGGATGATCACTTTTAGGCTTTAGCTCAATTTGTTTGACGATAACCCTTGGGCTTGGCCCGTCTAAATGCAGGCGATTAATTTCTCCGTAACCGCTCCAGAGACCTTGAATGGTTTCTGACTTTAAAATGGCCTTGGCCCCAGTGCTGCTAAGAATTAGATCCTTAAATAGGTCTTGCATAGCGGTTATTACAGTTAGAGTGATCTTCCGATTTGTGCTTTATGAATGCTTAGAGCGGATGACGATCATTGCTATTGCCGTGGTGACTATACCCATAATTAGTGCTCCCACGGCGCCTTGCATCATGTAGTTTTGCAAATTGAATTGTGCTTCGGCTTCGGCGTGAGTAGTAAAGTAACCTGATTCTAAGGAGTATTCGATTACATTGGGGAAATACTCTGGAGTAATTATCATCGAAGTATACCACTGGGTGAGTGGACTTAAGGCTGCGATAAATAAACTAAGGGCAATTCCTGAGATAAGGCCTTGTTTGTAATTCATTTTTCCTTGGTAGAACTTATGCTTTTTTTCTCTCAAAGCTAACACCATCATGATAATCGCGGGTATGGCGTAAAGATTGGTGAGGTATTGATGTTGATCGATGTGCTCATCATGTAAACCGGTCCATTTTTCTAGATACATCCACAATAGACCTACTAGGCTGAAGATCAAAGCCCATTTTAATTCAATTCGGATACTTTTCATTGGTTTGGTATTAGAGGCCTAAAGGTAAAATTTCCCGGCTATTCTTCGGCAACGAAGTCTTTCCAGCGCCGCATGTAGTTTATAAACACCGGGCTTAAGCCTTCTTTTGCCAGATAGTCGCTACTAACAGGAGTAGCGATGGGTTCAAAATTAGGGTTTGCTTGCAACTGCAAAGGGTAATCGTGGTGTAAGATAGCCGCTCTTCCAATGCATAGAAAGTCTACGCCAGTATCTAAAACCGCCTGTACCTCATGGCCAGTACGAATTTTACCCGCTACTGTGAGTTTTACATTACCGCGCTCTATTCCGCTGAAGTACTCCAGAAGGCTTGGTCCGTTTGGAGCTTCGATGGGATTCTTAAAAACATCCCAAAGCGATAGGTCTAGGAAATCGATCAAGCCCTCCTGGCATAATTGTTCCGAAAGGGTCTTGATTTCGTCCAACTTCATGCCAAATCGCTCCGGCGAAAGCCGAATACCCAAAAGGAAATAAGGCCCACAAGCTTCGCGGATGCCCTTTAATATTTCCCGGATCAGGCGACTGCGGTTTTCTAGACTGCCGCCGTATTCGTCCTCACGCCTATTATGAGCACTACTGAGGTATTGGCAAAGTATATAGCCATGAGCACCGTGTAATTCTACTCCATCGTAGCCCCAGGCTTGCGCCCGTTTAGCGGCTAAAATAAAGTCATCTCTAAGGGCTTGCGTTTCGGAATGGCTCAAGGCTCGTGCCTTATATTTTTCCTGATCGGAGGCTGAACGAGGGGCAGTCCCGATCAAGTCAGCCGGGCTTCGCATGCCCGCATGATGCAGCTGAATTAGGGCTAAACTTCCGGCTTCTTTAAGGGCTTTGCTTAGCTTTCGATGACCGGCTTCATGCTCTGGGGCGTAAATACCCAATTGTCCAGGAAAACCCTGACCAACTGGTTGGACGTGGGAGGCACAGGTCATAGTTAAACCAAATCCGCCTTGAGCGCGCAGGCTTAACCAGTGATATTCTTCTTCAGAGAGACGGCCATCGGGGTGGCTTTGCGTATTGGTCATGGGGGCCAGCATAAAGCGATTCTTACTTTGCTGTCCACTAGGGAAGTTTAAGGATTGATGGGGGCTAATAGGCTTAAGCTTCGACAAATTTTAGGTTTCAAGAATAAAATTAGTCCAGGTCTAGCAGCATCTGGGCACCAAATGCAGCAAGCTCAGGATCATCATGTTCACTTAGAATTCGGTAATACCTCCGCACCATCTCCATTTCGCCTAAAGCTTCATAGCAATGGGCCAAATTACTGATCACTATGCTGTCCTGTGGATCGATGGCATAGGCTTTCTCTAAAAATTCGATGGTTTGGTTCCAATCTCTTTTCACCATGTGGGTAAGGGCAATATTACTAAGGCTTATGATATGATTGGGATAATGTACCAGAACCGCATTAGCAATCCGTCTCATATTAGATAATAAGCTATCTCTTTCGGTATCGTAGAGGGTAAGTTGATAATCTTGAATATTGCCCAGAAAAAAATTCTCTGGCTCTTCAACCGGCTCATTTTCGGCCCAAAGCCATTCATTTTCGATCGCAGCCGAGTAGTCTATGGCTTCGATCAGCCTTAAGGTAAAGGCTTCAAATTCCTCCAATTCACCGAGTACATAGATCTCACCATAACGAAGATCGAGACGATTGGGGTAGCGCTCTATTCCTTTGCGAATTTGCTCCAGGCCTTCATTTACAACCGAACGATCGTAGCGCACCGTCGAGCTCATATAGCCGCTAATATTGCCCAGGCTGTCGCGAATTTCCATTTGGGTATTACGGTCGGGTTCGGACTGTAGACTTAGCATTTCTTGCCTTCCCAAATTAAAGTAGTAGGTAAAGGCAGATACGTAGAAGGCCGCAGAGAGTGGTTCATGCTCTCCCATGACTTGCCATTCGCGTATGATATGCCTTTGCTGAGCGGTATCCTCGGCGGCAAAGGCAGAGTCGAACAAGGCTTTAAAGTTTTGGCCGTAAAAGAAAGAAGGAAGGAACAATAGCAGAGCTATGATGCGCATGGAGGCTTAATTACAGTTCCTCTTGGACCGAGCCACAGCGTAACATGCGGTCGCCGTAATAGGGATTGGCTATTTGTTTTTGATCGCTCAGCCAATAGGCTCCTTTACCATTGAAGGCCATAGGACAGTATTGCTTGAAAAGACCTTGCTTCGCATTGCTTTCTTTTAATTCCTCGTACAAGGCGATCGAAACCTTTTCAAAATGTTCTCGCTGCGCGGCAAGATCTTTGGCTGCACTGAGGTCTTGCAAACTTTTCTTAAGGGCTGCGCTATTAGAGGAAGCCAAGGCACTTTCCATTGCTAAAGCAGCTTGCTGACTCGCTTCATAATCGCTGGCTACCAAAGCTTCTTTTAACTTTAAGTAATGGCTTATATCATTTTGATTTTGAGCACTTACATGCAATGCGGATCCACTTAATAAAAGTAGGCCGATCCAGGTCAAAATAGTTTTCATCGCTTATTTGGTTTGAATGTTGTCGCTAATTTTACCTCAAGATAGCATTTCTTGCGGAAAATGGTGGGATATACAATTGGGTTCAAAGTGAAAGGTAGATAAGTATACCGATCCCTAACCATATATAGCTCAAAAAGGCCAAGTATTTAAGGCTCTTTTCCAATAGAGCACCTTTGGGCGCCATGGCCATATGATGATGATCTAGCATGGTCTTTTTAAAGAACCCTAGGTAGATCAGCCAAGCACTAAGCATAATGAAGGCAAGGTTGAGATAAAAGCTGTAATCGAGGCTAAAATGATCTTGCTCTACAATACTCATATCAGCCAGCCGAGGGAGATAGTTAAGCCAATCGAGGCCGTAATGCAGGAGAAGTGAAGTAATGATCAAAGCGCTAAACAGCAAGAATAGAATAAAAAGCGACATTTTCCAGCCATAATACTTGGCATTTATGCGCAGTACTGGAAAAACCACAAGATCGCTAAATATGAAAGCCATTACCCCGGCAAAACTCACGCCATGGTCAAACAAAAGCGCAGCTAAAGGAATATTTCCCATCGAACCTATGAAGGTTAGAAAGGCTGCGATAGGTCCCACTATAACGTGTTCCAGTAAAACTGGAAAAGAGTAAGATTGGACTTCAGGTCCGCTACCAATGAATAAGGTTTCGAAAAATTGCTCTGGCACATAGACGGCGATAATTCCGGCCACCGTAAAGCCAATACTAATGTCTTTCCAGACCATTTTCCATTCCATGGCATACTTGCGCCCCACCTTGGTCCAGTTTTCGGCCGAACTCAGTCGTTCTTGGAGGCTTCCCTTCGAAGCATGATCCATGGAAGATTCCTGCATATCTAGGTGTTCTCGTGCCGATTTGATCACCTTTTTAGGTTTGATGATCTTTATCAATAACCAGCTAATAAGGATCAGAAGAATTCCGCCCAAATATTCGCTTAAAACGAACTGCCAGTCGAGAAAGATGGCAATGAGAATCCCCAATTCGATCACTAAATTGGTAGAAGCCAAAAGAAATGCTAAGGAAGCTATGAAACTAGCCCCTTTTTGAAACAAAGATTTGGTGGTCGCTAGAGCGGAGAAGCTACAAGAGCTACTAATAAAGCCAAAGAAGCTACCGAGCAACACTCCTTTGGTTTCATTCTTCCCCATAAGATCATGCATTCGCTTTTGACTAACAAAAACTTGGATCAAGGCACTGGTGAAGTAGCCTAAGATAAAAGCCCATAAGGCCATCCAAAAGAAGCCCAGACTAGTATAGGCAGCTTGGGCCCAGTTTTCGATAAAAACATCCATAATATTTCCTTAGGCCTCTAGTATAAGGAAAAATGCATTCAACCTAAGGTAAAGATCACTAGGGAAAGTTAAAATCTACTGAATCAAAATCTGTTCTTGATGGGAAATCTCACCGCTAATATGGAGGATATAAGGTCCAGTTGGAAGGTCTATAGGCAGTCGGAAAGCTTGGCTTCCAGAAATTAAGCTTTGAAATTGCAGTTGCCCCCCTAGATCGTAGATCTTAAGGTTCGCTTGCCACTGGCTTTCACCTCGTGGATCAATGATCAGATGATCCTGAATGGGATTGGGGTACAGGCTAAGCTCCTTTCCCTGATGAAGGTAATCGATTTGATGAAGGGCCAAGGCGAGTTCGAAATCGGGTATACCATAGCCCAAACTATCGTTGGGATTGGTGTACAGATGTCCGGAGCGTCTTATCTGATCGGCGATTTCCTCGCTGTGCTTAGCGGGAAAGGCCTCCATAAGGCAAGCGGCCAATCCGGCTACCAATGGTGCGGAAAAGGAGGTGCCAAAATCGATGTTCACCGCGCCCAAATGGTCTACCAAGGTTACCGGCGAACCTTGGGCGACAAGATCTGGTTTCACGCGACCATCGGCACTGGGTCCGTAGCTGGAGAAGCTGGCAAATTGTTCCTGCCAATTCACGGCGCCAATCGCTAATACCGAATCGCCGTCGGCCGGGGCGCCCAAATAATGCCAGGGGTCGCTTCCTTCATTACCCACCGAGGTCACCACCAGTATTCCTTTACTAGCTGCGATATCGGCCGCTCGGGTAATTAAAGTGGTATTTCCATCCATCTCAGCGTAAGTGTAGTCATTCTGAGGATTATCGAAGGTGGTGTAGGATAAAGAGCTGTTGATCAAATGCACTCCCACGCTATCCGCATATTCTGCCGCCATTACTCAATGATCCATTTCCAAAGGTGTTTCTTGGTAGATGTTTTCGGTGGTAAAGAGCCAGTAATTAGCATGAGGAGCCGAACCAACCATGGTGTCGGCCAAATTAGCGGCCATCAGCGAAAGGACAGAGCTACCATGAGTTCCATAGGCACCGAAAACATTAGTATCGCCATCAATAAAGTTAAAAGTACCTTTTAATCGGCCCGAAAGTCTTAGGCTATCCAGTGCTGCCGCCTGGTAGTAAGCCCTAAAGCCAGCGTCTATCAAGGCGATGTTCATACCATGCCCGGTGTAGCCTTGAAGATGTAGTTTTTTACCGGCAAGCATTTCGATCTGCCCACGAGTAAAACCATAATCTAAACTATCGGTATTCTGGGTAGAGCAGAGCTGAGCTCGGTAAATACGAGGAATTTCAATTCGCCTTACAAAATCTAGAGCGGCAATGTAGGCGGAGTCAGGATGTTGAATATGGATGTAATTGAGCCACTTGGAGGAGGCAAGGATCTCTGCCCCAGCTTCTTTCAAGGCTTGGCGGTATTCCGCAGCTATAGGAAGGTCGCTAGCGGAAAGAGCAATATTTTGGAGCGCTCTACGCTCCAGAGCGGCAGGCGAAAGAAAGGCCTCTGGCTTGATCATCAATTGCTGGGAAGAGCCTTTGTCTTTGAGGTAAACGCGAAATTGACTTTGACCAGATGCTTGAACTGTAATTGCCAATAGGAAGGTCCAGATGAAAAAGTTCTTCATAATAATGTTTGTAAGGATCGGATTATATTTTCCGTTTTTAGTGGGGGACGATGGTTAAGCTTTGGGCAAGCTATTATTAGAATGGAATAATAATGCAGCTTTTAATAAGGTAAAAGTCAGGGGAATAGCTTTAATATGTTTTGATAGTAGATCTCTGAAATGGTCCAATAATAGCCTCCGCTAATGTTTGCGAATTGGATCAAGACCAAGTCTTTTTCTTGGTGATACCGAGCAATAGTCTGATAACCGGGGATTAGCCCAGTGTGACTGCTAGGATATAATGATTGATAGCTTTCCATCTCAGAAGGGGAACTGAATATCGTACCATTGTTTAGGGCACGAATAAAGCGTCCCAGGTCGGCAGCGGTAGAAAGCATGGAAGAAAAGTAATTGGCTTTGATGTCCAATTCGTATTGATGGAAGTAGCCACTCATCAACCGTTCTGGGTCGACTTCCTTCTGCGAAAAGTAAGTATGCTTCAGCTCAAGGGGGTCTAGGATCTCTTTCTGGATAAATTCTTGATGCGGATAGTGCAGTTGGCGATCCATGATCTCTCCCAGCAGCAGGTAATTGGTGTTGCTGTAAGCTGAGTCGCTACCTGGGGTAAATAATGCTTCTTGTTCAAGCGCATATTGAAGATTTGCCTCAAAACCGATGGGCGGGTCGGGCCAGGGGAAGTTGGGATGGTCAGTGAAATTGGCAATACCACTGTGGTGCCTGATTAGATGCTTAAGCTGGATTTCTTCCGCATGAGGCAAGCGACCACTTAATTCTGGTAAATAAGTACTAATGGAAGCATTGAGGTCCAGCTTTCCTCTTTCGGCTAATTTTACCGCCGCCAAGGCTTGGAAAAGCTTTCCTACACTGGCGATCTTGAAGAGGTCTTGCGGCTTGGCCGGAATCTCTAAAGCCCGATTATTCCACCCGGCCGCGTAGCTTTTACCTTTTTCTTCGCCTTTTTGAACATATATGATAATGCCTTCAAGTCTGAAGTCCTTCACTTGTTCCAAGGCCTCTTCCATGTTGTCTGGTGCGGGCTTGAGATAGGCTTTTACAATGGGCCATGGCGTAAAAAAAACAAGGCAGGTAAAACCGATCAAAGGCATGATTATACGCATAGAGCGAAGGAGTGGGGAAGTAGCCATAGAATTAGCGGTAACGTTCAAAGAGCAGGTTTTCGAGGTAGCGCAGAAGACTGGTTACTAGCAGCCTATCTTGCAGGGCTTGCTCTTCCAGTTCACGGAGTGTATTTGCCTCTAGTAATTTACCAGCACTAAAAACCAGCTGGGGTTCCTGCAGGTTTTTCAGATTTATTCTTGGATCCTTATCTAAGAGGACCAGGTCAGCTTTCTTGTTAAGGGCTATCGTGCCTAGGTCGGACATTATTTCGTGGACCTTAGCTGCATTGAAAGTAGCCGTTTGCAAAACTTCAAAATTGCTAAGGCCCGCCTCCTGGTAGAAAGCGAGCTCTTGGTGAATGGAATAGCCAGCTGTGGTAATGCCTATACCAGCGTCGGTACCGCAAACGATCAGACCACCTGCTTCGTGAATTAGCTTTACAGCTCTGAGCTGAAACTTATGCTGCGCTCTGATTTTTTCTCCGATCTCAGAGTCTTGTTTTTTAGTGCTTTGCCATCGATCGTATTGCGCTTTACTGTCGATAGCGCGGATCATCGGATTTAGCGCCTTTAAGGAGTCGTTTTCTAGAATTCTCTCAGATTCGATCAAGCGATAGATATTGTGGTATACCGTAAGAGTAGGGCAGAGCGCAATGTTTGGGTGGCGCGCATAAAGCGAAACGATGGAGTCTAAAGCGAGTGTATCCAGTTGATAACTCAGTGCTTGCTGTACGATCTCTTCGGCATGCTCTAAACTGCGCACGGCCGTGGTGAAATGATCAGCGTAGGCTACTTCCGCACTAGGGTGGGCCACTATATCTAGATCTAGCGCTTGGGCCTCGGTCACTACTGCTTTAAAAACCGAATCACTCATTCCGTGATAGGTCTTTATGAAATCATAGCCAGAACTTTTGTAGCGCTTCAATAACTTTTGAGCCTCCGCTATGTTATTCACGGGTTTATTATCCATCGAAACATAGCATGGACCGCTTAACTTCGGACTAGCACTGAATAAACGTGGACCGATTAGAGTACCGGCGTCTATTTCTTCCTTCCAACGAAGGTGCATAGGTTGTCCCCAAAGGTTCCGAATACTGGTTACCCCCTGACTTAAATAAAGGCCTAATTCATAAGGGTCCCAGAGGTGTACGTGCATATCGATCAATCCGGGTATCAAGTATTTACCCTTGGCATCTATTTCGATTTCACCTTTATTCTCTAGGGCAATACCGATCTCCTTAATGCGCCCCTCGCTAATTCTCAGATCATGTGCTACTAAAAGCGTGTCGCGGTCCATCGGAAGGATATTGGCCTTACGAATGAGGTAAGGTTGGTTCTCCTGGTTTACCTGCAGGTAGCCCAGTTCATTTCGCTCCCAACCGAATAAAACCAATAGGGTGAAGGCAAGGAGGGTCACAAGTCCTTGGAGTAGTCGTCCGATCTTATTAAACATCTTGCCCTAATTTAATCTTTTAAAGCTTTGGCCTTGAAGAGTAGAGCAAAAGCAAAGAGTAATTCGGATAAAGCCATTGGTAGACTTAAATACTGTTCTAATTGCTGGAATAGTGCCGCTTCGTGCCAGAGGTAGAAGCCGCCGTGCACAATGATATAGCTCCAGCCACCGATCTGCAAAAGTATTTTTAATCCTAAGAAGCTTTTAAAAACGACGCTTAAGCTTGCTATATGAAAGCCAAAGACGATTAAACCGATCGACCAATAATGCTGAAATTGGGCCATTGCGTCTTTTAATAGATCCAGAGACTTTTCTGATCCGAAGGCATGTAGGCCTTGCGCCAAATGGAACACAGCTAAAGCAAGTATTCCACTGTAGATCAGCCGTAATAGGGCGCTTAAACCGGCTGCGGTATTATTGAAGAAGCGCCAAATACCCAATGAAACGGCGATGTCGAGCAGAAGGATCAAAACCCATGTAAACAACATGAGCTGAAAATCGTGCTTTAGGCTAGCATTAAGATGCTCAGGATCGAGGGTACTAAATTTAGGGTAAAAGTAAGCGAAGGCTAGGCCGGCTAACAGCGCCATTAGCAGTAGACTTATACCACTTAGTCGGGCCAGTAGGATAGAATTCTTTTCCATTTTAAGCTACTCTTAAAATGAGATTGAACTTCTTGAGCCCAGAAGAGATAAAGGCATGGGCCTCGGCTAGTTTTTCGAGGGGGTACTGACGATCGATTGGAACGGATAGTTTTCCCGCTTGCTGAATCTGCAATACTTCTTGAAGCATGGCATTTAATTCGGCATCCTTAAGTGCGCCAGTGGCGGCAAATTGGGCTCTTTGCCCACGATTGAAAAGGCGTCCACTAAGCATATCACAAAGTAAGGAGAACTTTAAAACCGGAGAGAGGTATTGTCCCTGGGGCTTAAGTACTTTACGAGTCTTGGCAAAGGAGGACTTACCCACCGTATCAAAGATGAGATCGTACTTTTTAGGGCCATTACTAAAATCCTCTTGGTGATAGTCGATAAAGTGATCGGCACCCATGGCTTTTAGCTTTGGGGCGTTATGTGCACTAGCAACCGCGGTTACTTCTGCGCCGAAGGTTTTAGCGATCTGGACCGCCGCTACGCCTAGTGCGCCGGCCGCACCGTTAATAAGGACCTTTTGCCCAGCCTCTAATTGAGCCAGTTTTTTCAAGAAATTATAACTCGTAAGCGGACCATCACAAAAGGCTGCTGCCTCTGCGTGACTTAAATTCTCAGGTTTAGAGTGGATCACTCCCGTTTGGGGGATTTTCAAGTATTCAGCGCTGGCACTAAAATTTAGGGTCGTTTCACCAAAAACTGCCTCTCCGATTTTGAATTTAGAAACCTTGGCGCCTATAGCACATACATAACCCGAAAAGCCTGTGCCCGGAATAGGATCCTTTGGAGCGCTTAATCCGAGTACCAAGCGAGCCAAATATGGTTTGCCGGTACGCATCATGGTATCAGCGGTGGTTATAGCGGCCGTTTCAACCTTTACTAAGATCTCATTGTCTTTGATTTCCGGTATGGGAACGGTTTTAAGTTCAAGTACCTCAGGGCCGCCGTAGCTCTTAGCTACTATAGCTTTCATTTCTTTTGTTGCCATTCTGATTGATTTACAAGGCAAAGAGAAGGCTATTCGAAATGGCTCGGGTTCTGAATCTTAAGAAAGAAGTTCGGTATTTCAATTTAATACCTAAGAGCCATATTGGGCCATAAAGGAGGAAGGGGTTTGCTTACGGAATTTCTTATAGCTTGTATTGAAAACTGATTTCGAGTTAAAGCCTGATTCATAGGCCAGGCCTAAGATCGATATATGCTGATTAGCTGGGTCCTTAGCCAATCGCTCCCAATGTTCAATACGGTACTGATTTATGAAATCATTAAAATTGAGACCTAAACTTTCGTTAATCAGCCAAGAGAGTTGATTGGGGTGCAGCGTTAATTGTGCCGCAAGATCACGCAACTTCAAATTAGGATCTAAATGAAGGAGTTCCTTTTCCATGATGCTTTCCAATGCCCTGCGATATTGCTCTAATTCTGCTGCACTTAGTAATTCTTTTTTTCCGCTTTTAGGCGTAAGGTCAGCTTGTACCGCATAAATTCTAGAATGGAACTCATCAAAGCGGGGGTCTTTATGAATGGCTTTAGCCAAAGGATCCATAAAGTTTAGCAAGAGGATGGAGGAACGATGACTGAATAGCTTTTCCAATAAGTCAAAAGCTTGGTCATAGGCATTGAGCTGAGCGTATATCAAATAAAGGTAGGCATGTGCTTGCGGAGAATGATCGCTTTCCGCTCTAGCCTCTAGTTCTGCAATTAATGGCTTGGCTTCTTGAATATCGCCTTCTATTAATGTTAGTATTTTTAAGCTTAGTGCCTCATCGGGCATAATGCTCGCTTCTTCTAACAGCTCCAGCTCTTTCTTTACCTGCTCATGTTTTCCCGAGCAGAGCAGGGCATAATAACGTACGATGCGAGCTGGTAGATTGTGAGGGTTTTGATCTAAAAGTTCCTCACAACGAGCGATAGCTAGTTCGAATTCCTCTTTACGATAAAAGGAATAAGCCTGATAAAAGCGCGATTCTGGATTAAGCGGATCGACCGCTAAAGCATAGTGTAAGTGTTGATCGGAGGCCTCTAAATTGCCCCTGATAATCTCTAAGAATGCGAGGAACTGCTGACCTTCGGCGTATCCAGGATTGGTCCGAATCGACTTTTGGCCATATTGATAAGCTTTGGAATAAGAAGCTTCTACAAAAAAAGTGTAATTGGCCAACTGGTAATTGAGCCCTGGGTCGTCAGGAGCGGTCAAGGCAACTTCATCCAAGGCGGTCTTGGCCTTTCGCCACGATTCCTCCGGATCAGCAAAACCAGCGGTAGCCAAAAAACCATAAGCGTCGGCCAGACCGAGGTGGGCATCCCGATAGTTTGGGTCTATAACCAAGGCTTTCCGATAATGCTCTATGGCTAAATGTACGTCTTGTGGATTCCAGCGATTAAATAATTGGCGTGCCTTAAGAAATAACTTATAGGCTTCAGGTTGGTCAGTATTGTTGTAATAAAGGTGTTCGTCGATTTCCAGGTGACCGAAGTGTTCGCGTAATTGATCGGCAATTTCAAGACTGATCTCATCTTGAACGGCAAAAATGTCTTTTAGATCCCGTTGCCACGACTGGCTCCAGAAATTGTCGTCACTTTCTACATGAATAAGGTGAGCCCTTATTTTTAGCCTACCTTCATATACTTCTATACTGCCTTCCAAGATGTTTTCTACCTCCAGGGCCTGGGCAATATCGGCCAATTCCATTTCGCTATGCGCCAATTTGAAACTGGAGCGCCGTGAGCTCACTTTTAATTCCGGAATACGACTTAAGGCTTGGATAATTTCCTCACCGATTCCTTCACCTAAATAGGAAATATCTTCTTGAGGACCGCGCGTTGAAAAAGGAAGTACGGCCAGAGAGGTTTGTTTTTTTGGCATGACACGAAAATAGCTAAAAAAGCAGCTTAACTGCCTGCTGCACTAGCACTGGTAGTGAATAATACTTGCGAAAATTTCAATTGCCCGTATATTTAGCGGTCAATACTAATCCGATGAATCTGATTTTAAAACTTTGCTTAACCTTGGTTATGGCCTTAATAGCATCTGCCTCCAAAGGTCAAAGACAAGAGGGTTTTGCCCTTGAGATGTTTGGCGGGCCCAGCGGAACTATAAATTCATTTGGCTCACAGGAGGTATATAATGCCATGCGTCCATTTGCCGATCTGGCTTTTGAAGCGGGGGCCGGTGTATCCTTTCGCAACTATGCCGGTGAAGGCAAGCAATGGGGGCTTAAGCTTAGTGCTTCTAGACTAGCTTTCGGATATGCTGAGGCAGATAGCATTGTGCTTAATGGTATGCGCATCACGGATCTGCCTGTAAGTACCCGACGGATCTATCTTAATGTGGAGCCGCTTTATTCCTTTCGCATCGCATCTGCCTCGGGTTTCGACTTAGAACTCGAAAGCTCATTAGGCATAAAATTACCGATAAATGCTTACACCTTAGCGGAAGACGCGCAAAGCAATAATGTGGATATTAATGATTTTGACCAGTACTCCTATGGCGAGCTAACGGTATTTAAGGCTCAGCTTGCTCCTTGTATGGTTTGGTCGGCTACTCGATTGTCTTTATTCGGAGCCTATCAAATAAGCAGCGGTGCCGCTTGGGAAGCCTTGTCGGGCTGGAGTGCAGGATTTAATATTTCTTATTTTATTGAAGAGTAAAT
Organism: Croceimicrobium sp.; assembly: GCA_965656185.1. Taxonomy (GTDB): domain Bacteria; phylum Bacteroidota; class Bacteroidia; order Flavobacteriales; family Schleiferiaceae; genus Croceimicrobium. The sequence goes on along the minus strand of CBFHJH010000001.1, from coordinate 462,496 downwards.
CGGGAAGGCAGGGTTCTAAGCACTAGACGGCGCTTTAATTTTTTTCAATAAAGCTTAGCTTGCGGGAGAAAATCAGTGAAATGAGAAAAGCGATCCTATTTATCACATGCGCAATTTGGCTTCAATCTTGTAATCAAAACCAAGGTGAAGCGGCTGAGGCCTCCAATTCCTTAGGCGATACGATTACAACATCTAGTGGCTTAAAATACTTATACCTTAAAAGGGGAGAGGGCAATAGGATCGATACGGGCTCAAAGGTGGCGGCTTTTACGGAGTTATACCTCAATGAAGAGGATACGGTCTTTTGGTCTACCGCAACGATGGCCGATTCTAGTTTTACTTTTATCCATGCCTATACCTCGTTGATCGCAGGTTTTTCGGAGCTCAATAGTTATTTACGGGAAGGGGATGAAGTGGTGGCGATCCTTCCAGATTCGCTGGCATACGGTGTAAATGGTAGAGGTGGAGTACCCGGGGGAGCTACCTTGATCTACGATCCCTATATCGTGCGTTCTGTTTCGCCGGCTAAAGAAATGCTTACCGATACTTTGTATCAATTGCAAAGCAGAAATCCTGATAGTGCGCGTGACTTTTATGCGATGGTTAGATCATCCGAACTTAGTTCATCTTATCATTATGAGGTAAGCGAAATGATGGATTTCCTCGAGCGGCTTAGAGCCGATAGTGTTTACGCCGAAACGTATCTGTGGACCGATTTTCTCGAGGAGCACACGAGCTTGCCTCAAGACTTAGAATACTTAAATTATTTCCGAGTTATGGCGCTTGAAGCTGAGGGAAGGTACGCTGAAGCCATTGCCATAGTAGAACCTTTAAGCCGCGAAAGTGAAAGTCCAGACTTTTGGATCAGTGCTTTAAACGAGTTGAGG
>CBFHJH010000001.1:273643-461510 GCA_965656185.1 Croceimicrobium sp. | reverse complement strand
CAAAAGACCGAAGATTAGCCAGTTACCTGCAGTCCACCGGCTATTGCACTTAATAGGTGCAGATGTTTTTCGATCAGGGCCTCGGGTTTTTCATCCTCGAGGGCGCGGTACTTTTTAAGCAGTTCAATTTGCTGGAAATGTAGGTCGGATAAAAGCTTATCTCGATTGGCAAGGATGCTCGTGGTACGGGGTCGTCTATCTACAAGTTTTTCGCCGTAAACCTTTTCGATAAAATAAAGCGCCAGGTCGTATTCTTCTAATATACCGGGGAGGAATGCATTTCGTAGCTCAGTTGGAGCTAATTGGCCATAAGCCTCCATCATAGCTCTATTGGCGCGCATCAGCCCCATACTAATATTGGTCAGGATGTAGCGGCTTATGGCTTCTTTAGGTCCGCGAGCGATAAGTTGCTCCATGGCCGCTGGTTTCTCTTTTTCAAGCGCTTGCATGGCACAACCAAAGCCATACCAGGCCGACAACATAAAGCGCGACTGACTCCAGGCAAAAACCCAAGGTATCGCCCGTAAGTCATCAAGACTATTTTTACCGCTTCGTTTAGCAGGCCGGGAGCCAATTCTACTTTGCTCTATCAGGTCAATGGGAGTAGCGGTACGGAAAAAAGCGACAAAGCCTTCATTTTCCAATAATTGTCGATAATGATCATAACTTCGTTTGGAAAGAAATGAAATGATTTCTCGCCATTCTGTCTTTAAGGCTGGGGTGTGACTGCTTTTGAGACTAGCCATGGTACTACCAGCGGCCCATAATTCTAACTGGTAATTGCGGGTGGGAGCCTGTGCGTATTTGAGGGCTATGGTTTCGCCCTGTTCGGTCCACCTAATACTACGCGCTAAACTACGCGGTGGAATTCCTTCCAAGAATCGATGCGTTGGTCCCCCTCCGCGACTAATACTGCCTCCGCGGCCGTGGAAATAACGTATTCCCACAGAAAACTCTTCCGCTAATCGGGTCATAGCTTCTTGCGCCTGATAAAGCGACCAAATGCTGGCTAATTTACCGCCATCTTTATTGCTATCACTGTAACCTACCATCACTTCCTGTTCCTTAGTGTCTAAGGATTCGTCATGGAGGTTAAGGCTTGCAGATCCTACTGGATGTTCGAACCATTTACGTAGAATAGCTTCACTGCGTTCTAAGTCATCAATGGTTTCGAATAGCGGCACTAAGGCTACCATGCTTGCACAATGACCAGACTTTATCTCACAAAGCCCCACTTCCCGCAACAATACCGTTAGAACCAAAAGATCGGATAGATTACGCGTCATACTGATGATCATTGAGCCAATTGGATCGGGACCATGTTCTTGATGGACTTCCGCGATAAGCTTTAGGGCGCTAATCACCTTATTAGCCTTAGGGCCGAGATTATCATGTTGGGCTAGGAAAGGGCGGTTAGAAAGTAATTCATGGCTTAGAAACTCTACTTTTTCCGCTTCCGACCAATCATAGAAATCACTTTTGTTAAAACCCGCTTGATCTAGGATTTCAGATAATGCTAAATCGTGGGTATGACTGTTTTGCCGGATATCGATCTTTGCTAAGTGAAAGCCAAAGCATTCTATTAATCGCTCAATGGGCTGCATGTAAGACCGCGCCAAGCGTGGGCTGGCTACTTTACTCAGGTTTTTGGACAAAAGCCTAAGATCCGCTGCTAGTTCTGCCGCATATTTATAATGGTACGCTTTAGTGTCCCCTTTGGGAAGCCCTTGCCTCAAAAGGTTCACAAATTGGCGAAAAGCTTCATGAGAATTGCGATCAAGGGCCAATGAGCCTAGTTCTCCTTGTTCCAGGGCTAGTGCCTCAAGGCGAGAAAAGAAATCTTTATCCAGCTTAGTATTTTGTGTGCTTATACTTAAACGACGGCCTAATCGTAGCAATTCTTCATCAATTAAAGCCAAGGCTTTTTTACGGAAGAGGCCAAAGGTTTCGCGGCTGATATCTGCGGTGACCAAAGGATGACCGTCGCGATCGCCGCCTACCCAATTGCCAAAGGACCACTTAGGGTAGGCTCTTTCGCTGGCCTTTAATTCGTTTTTGTCGTATTCACGGTCTAAGGATTCATCGACAGACTTTATCCCGTTAGGTAAGGCTTTTCTAAAGTAATAGAGCTTTTCGAGTACTTCGGCCTGTACGGTGGGTTTTTGAAGATAGACATTACCGGTGCGCCAAAGTAATTCCAAATCGTTCTTGATGTGTTCAAGGTCAGGACTTTTCGCGCGAGCGGGACCGTCCAAGCGACTCAATCTTTGTAATCGGTCGAAAATTCGCCGTAAATGCTCCTGTACAGTAAAGCGCTTCGACTCGGTAGGGTGGGCGGTAAAGACAGGCGCTAATTCCAATTTACCAATAGCCTGGCTTATTGCCAGCGAATCAAAACCTTGGTGTTGTAGCTTTTTAAAAACATTGGGCCAGGTGCCAGAAATGGTATCGGCTTTGCCGTGTTGGATTAGCTCTTCACGGTGTATTTGATGAGCATTCTCTTCCACTAAATTATAAACCTGAAAAAGGACCAAGGCGAGATTAATGCGCGCTAAAGACCATTCAGCGGAAGCTTTGTTTTCGGAAAATAGCTCATGCTCTTCACTGGCCTTTAAGATCTCATGTAATAGTTCCCGAAGCCAAGCTTGATCTTTTTGAATTTGTGCTGGATTGAGATATGCTTCGGTGCTGTACATGAGGAATAGAGGTATAAGTGTGTTAAGTACACTAAGCTACTAAATAGGGATCGAATAGCAAAATGAATCTAAACTAGTACTTCGGCAATATAGACGGAAGGATTGTATATTGAGACAAAAATTTATGGAAGCCTTACTCAAGAAATTGAATTATAAGGAGGGCTACGTGCCTTATCTGCGAGGAGCAGACTCCTTGCGGGATGAGCTATTTGCTGAACTACAAGTCCCGGAAGATCCGGATGCGATTGATTTTGCCTTGATCTTTGTGCATAATGTGGAACAAGTAAAGCTGGGCATAGAAGAAATTGAGCCAAGGCTAAATGAGGATGCAGTCCTCTGGTTTTCTTACGTGAAAAAGAGCAGTAAGGCCTTTGAGGGGAAGATAACACGCGATAGTGGCTGGGAATCCCTAGGGACTTTTAGCTATGAACCCGTGCGACAAGTTTCCATCAATGAAGACTGGTCGGCCTTGCGCTTCCGTAAATTGAAACACATTAAGCAGCTTACGCGACGCCAATCCATGCGATTAAGCAAATAGCTATGAGAGAACAAATCAACCGGGCCAAGCATTTAAATCCTAAGATAAATTACCGCGGACTTGAAGCTTCTAGGGTAGATAATTTGACCGATGCGGTCTTTGGTATTGCCATCACCCTATTGATCTTCAATCTCAAAAACCCTAACTCTTTCGAAACTCTATTACAGTTTACCCAAACTTTACCAGCCTTTTTGCTGAGTATAGGTTTTATTATTTTGATTTGGAAGGAGCACCTGGTTTTCTCCCGAGTTTTTGCCTTTAACGATGGCTGGCTTTTAAGCTTCAACACCTTGTTTTTAGCCTTGGTGATCTTTTATGTCTATCCCTTGCGCTTTTTAACGGTGTTCTTGACTAATTTCTTCTTTAATAGTGGGGTAGACCTTGCACTTCGTTTCGATCAGGTGCCGGATTTAATGATCTATTATGGGTTGATCGTAGCGGCCTTATACTTGATTTTGCTGCTAATGCATGGGCGAGTTTTAAAGATCGCGACTAAAATGGATCTTAGTGAATTTGAAGCCACTTATACCAAGGCTCAATTTTTACGGATATTGATCATGATGGGAGTGCCCTTGGTCTCAGTATTAGTCACTGCCTTGCTGAAGAATTTTTCGGTTTCCCTAGCGTCTATCCTGGGCGGTATGGCCTACAATCTTTACGTGCCAACCATGATCTGGTGGTCAAGGAAATTCAAGCATTTAGATTAGTTCAGAGCCTTAGATCGATGATAGCTTGGGAAATTAACTAAGGCTAGCTTAAACTGATAAGTGAAAGGACTATTTCCGGCCCAAAGGTCTTCGAAGATGGCTAATCGGTATTGGATATTTATACCTAAATCTAATTGCCAGTTTTCATTTATGGCTAAACGGTAACCAGTTCCCAAGTTGAGGGGTATGTTTAAAAGGTTTGTTTCGTTAAGCGTGCTCAATTGGATCACAGAACCCTCTTCACCGCGCTGTAAGATGTTCTGACGGTTAATTAGAGGAATAAATAGATCGCCACCGGCAGACAAATAAGCAGAATTGGGTTTGTAGCTGAAGAGGTAAATGAGATCGTAAGTAAATGTTAAACTATGATTGAAACCCTCTATTTTTTGCTCTAGGTTAGTCGCTCCTCCATAGGCCCAATTATAATCCTTGGTCCATTCTGAAGCAAAGGAATTGTAGCGATAACCAAATCCGGCCAGATGATGCCAGTGGGCTTTGAAGGCCTTTTCTTTACTCCAACAAATACTGTAGTTAAATGCTGGCTCATAATTTACCACATCCCTGTTGAGGGAATAAGGGCGGTGGATCTCTCCCAGGCCTAGTTCCATCTGAAAGTTATTACGCCATTGAAAGAGCGACCTTGATTGAGCCCTGCTTTGCAACAAGCTGAGCGTTAAAAGAACAAGATAAAACAGGCCGGTTTTTCTCATTTATTAAAGTTACAAAAACTGAAAATAAGCTAGACTTTAAGCTTCCAAGATTCACTTTTTTGGACATTAATGTTATTTTTAAAGCCCACAATTGACTCTATGAAAACTACTCGCACCGCGCTGATTTTTGCTTCTGCTATTGTTATTTCTGCTCTTTTTTTAGGCAAAGCCTACGTAGACCGCGCACAAGTTGAGGGCTCTATTAGTGTGACCGGCTTGGGTAAAGCCGATTTTAGCTCAGACCTTGTGGTTTGGGAAGCGCGTTTTAATGCGCAAAACGAGGATTTACAAAAGGCTTACGCCGAATTGGAAGAAAGTAGAGCCTTGATTAAAGCATATTTGCTAGAGCAGGGCATAGCTTCAGAGTCCTTAGTTTTTAGTGCCCTTAGTACCCGAGAAAAGAAAAAAGCGATCTACTCGCCCGATGGTGATTACATGGGGGAGCGTTTCGAAGCCTACGTCTTAAGTCAGAGTTTGTCGATCGAATCTACCGAAGTTGATAAGGTAGAACGAGTATCGCGTGAGGTTACCGAATTGCTGAAGCAGGGGGTGAACCTTTATTCGGACGCACCCCGATACTATTATACGAAATTGGCCGATCTCAAGATCGAAATGATATCTAAAGCGACCGAAGATGCTAGAATTCGCGCCGAAACCATCGCTAAAAACTCTGGCGGTGAGCTCGGTAAATTAAGCTCGGCTCGCATGGGCGTTTTTCAGATTACCGGCCAGCATAGCAATGAGAGTTATTCATGGGGAGGCACTTTTAATACGAGTGATCGCGAGAAAACGGCCTCAATTACCATGAAGTTAGACTACGAAGTAGATTAAGCTGCGCTTTTTTCGGTACCTTTTAACCATGTCGAAACAAAGTCAAGGCCACACTCAAACCCTGATCGGTAAATTGGCTTCGCTGGGCGTTTGGCGCTACGATGTACAGAAGGATCATTTGATCTGGGATGATCAGATGTTCAAGATCTTTGGCATCGATCCCGAAAAATTTCAAAATCGCTTTAGTGATTGGCGTAATTGCGTGCATCCTGAAGACGTTGAAGGTGCTGAAGAAGCATTTTTGAAAAGCGTCGAGTCAGGCGGTGAATTCGTTTATAGTTTTCGCATTATTCTCCCTAATGGTAAAATCCGGATGATCAAAGCCAATGCTATCAAGGAATCCAATGATAGCAGTGTGATTATTGGTGCAAACCAGGATATAACAGAAATTTTTAGAGCCGACCAGGAGAAGCAGGAGTTGATGGAAACCTTACGCGATTCGCAGGAAACGGCGCGAATCGGGAGCTGGTAATATTATCCAAAAACTGATGAATCCTTTTTTGACAAGGTAACCCGCCAAATTTATGGTATAGATGAAGAATTTCAGATCGAAGCCTCAGAGGGCATTTTGTATTATAAAGAAGGCTATTCGCGTGATACCATTATCAAGGCCTTTGCGGAATTGATCGAAAAGCAAACTCCTTATGACCTAGAGTTGCAAATGATCAATCATCAAGGCCAAGAGATCTGGGTTCGTATCATTGGAAAGGCCCAGGTAGACAGCAAAGGAGAAAAGGTTAAGACCTACGGAGTGTTTCAAGATATCACCGAACAGAAAGAGCGGGAAATTGAATTACAAGAATCGAATGAACGCTTTAGAAGTGCATTTAGGTATTCAGGTGTCGGCATGTGTTTGGTGAGTTTAGAAGGCAATTTCCTTCAGGTGAATCAGCAAATGATTGACTATTTTGGTTACGAAGAAGAAGAATTGTTAAAAAAGCAATTTCAGGATATAACCCACCCTGATGACCTCGAAAGAGATCAGAAGTATTTAAAAAAGGCGGTAGATGGTGATTTGGATAGCTATAAAATGGATAAGCGCTATCTAAGGAAAGACGGCAGCGTCTTCTGGGCATTTTTAAGCGTGGCCGTGGTGCGTGACACAAGACAAAAGCCGCTTTATTTCATATCCCAAGTGCAAGATATTAATGACCGAAAAGAATACCAGCAAAAGTTAGAGGAAGTTAATTCTGACCTGGTGTCTTTGACCGAAAAGCTTAGCGCTCAAAACCGCAGTTTACATGACTTTGCCCACATTACTTCGCATAACCTGCGCGCACCGGTGGCGAATTTGATGATGCTGCGGGACCTTTACGAGTCTAAAAAGGATCCAGAGTTTCGAGATCAAGCTTTCGGCATGATGTCCCAATCGGTACAAAACCTCAGTGAAACCTTAGATCAATTGATGGAAGCCTTGGTGATAAACAGCAAACAGGGCTTGAATATGCAAGATCAAGACCTAATTAAGCATACCGAAAAGGTAAAGCGACAATTGTCGCAAAGCATAAAAGAACTTGACGCTAAGATTGAAACTGATTTTGAGGTTGAAACCATTCGTGCCCAAGAAACATACTTGGAAAGCATACTGCTTAATTTGATCAGCAATGCCCTTCGATATCGAGATTCGCAGCGCAGCCCGGAAATCAGCCTTAGATCTTATAGCGATAATGATCAAGTGGTGCTGGAATGCGAAGACAATGGATTGGGAATCGATCTTTTGCGGCACGGAAATAAGGTATTTGGTCTACATAAAACCTTTCACGAGAATTCGGATGCGAAAGGAGTGGGCTTGTTCATGATCAAAACACAGATGGAAGCGATGGGGGGAAAGGTTGGCGTAGAAAGTGAAGTAGGAAAAGGAAGCCGATTTATTCTAACCTTTAATCCAGCTAGTTCAGATGAATAAATATTGTTGTATAATTGACGACGATCCGATCTACCGCTTTTCCTTTGCGCAGATCTTAGGAATGATCGATCCAAGCCTGCAGACCTTGAGTTTTGAAAATGGTCAGGAAGCTTGGGATAATTTTAAGGGACTCATAGAAAAGTACGGTGAAGCGCCAAGTTTTATTTTCTTGGACTTAAATATGCCGGTTATGGATGGTTGGAATTTCTTGGATGAGCTTAGTGCAATTGATCAGAGTGCATACTTTGAAACCCAGCTTTATATCGTTTCTAGTTCCGTGCATGAAAAGGATCTAGAGCGTGCTAAGGACTACAGTTTAGTTTCGGATTATTTAGTTAAACCAATTAAAAGGACCCGATTGGTGGAGATTTTGGAAAGCACTTAAGCTTCCAGATCAGAAAAATCGATCCGAAAGGTAGTACCTTCATTTACGGTACTTTCAAGCGAAATCTTAGCGCCTTGGCTCTCTAATTGATTCCGAACCAGATAAAGCCCAACCCCGCGCGAATCATTGTGGTAATGAAAGGTCTCATAGAGTCCAAAAACCTTCGAACCATAACGCTTTAGGTCGATGCCTCGGCCTTTATCGGCCACTTCCAGCACCACATGATCCTCATCCATGAAGCTCTTAAGCTCAATATGCACCTCTTTAGAGTCTGGTTTGCGGTATTTCAGCGCATTACTAAGTAGATTTAGGAAAATACTACTGAGGTAACTGGGGACAAATACAATTCCTTCTACTTTGAAGTCACTTTGGATGTCGACGCTCAGGTCTTGCATCTCATTATTCAATATGGCCAAGACGTTTTCAAGAACGCTACTAAACTTCATGTAAGACTTCTGACTGGTAAGCCTGGTTTGTACTTGAACCAGTTCACTGAGTTCACCAATAGTTTTAGTAAGATCTAAGCTCAAATTACTTAGGTGCCCAAGTATTTCATTGAAGTCGTCTTTCTGAAAGTCAGGATCCGACAGTAATCGCGTTAAGCCCGAAAGGTTAGAGGCATGACTGCGTAAATTATGCGAAACGATATGAGCAAAGTTCATTAAGCGGTCATTTTGATCCTGAATAAGCTCACTTTTATTTTGCTGCATTTTTTGCTCCCGCATCATGCCATCAATGTCTTGCACGATACCACGCAACTTTATGATCTCTCCTTTTTCATCAAGCAAGGGCTTACAAATAGATCGAATCCATTTTACCTTTCCGCCAGCGGTTTTGATCTGCAGTATCAAATCATAAGGCTCCTTATTCCTTAAGGTGTTTAGAAAGGAAATGCGCATTTGCTCTTGCGACTCGGGAAGATAAAAGGCAAAGGCTTCATCCAAGCTTAATGGTCCGCGGTCTTCCAATTCATGGATTCGAAACACCTCTTTAGACCATTTCACCGAATCGGAAGATAATTGGGCTTCCCAGACTCCAATGCGGGCTACTTCGGCCACCTCTTCCAGGATGAGCTCCTGTAGCTGCCGGTCGATCTCGATGGTTCTACGGGCATTAATGTCCTCGATACTACCTACCATGTAAACCGGAAGCCCTTCGCTATGCACCGCTTTACCAGAAATTTGGAACCAGCGGTAGGAGCGAAGTTTGGTCTTTAAAAGCGTTTCAAGCTTAAAGGCCTTTCCCTTTATAAAATGATCTTCCAAGGCCTTTTCATAGCGAAAACGGTGGTCTGGATGGATGATTTGATCTAAAAAGGTTTGATGATCTTCCCTTAATTCTCCTCGCTCAAAGCCTAGAAGATTAAGGTATTCGTCGCTCCAAGTCTCAATCCCGGAAAGGATATCCCATTCCCAAGTTGCTACTTCTAAGCTCTCTAAAAAGAGTTTCTGTTTTTCAGACTCGGAGATCACCAGTATCAGTTAATTACTCCGCTAATATAGGAAATACGACAATAGTCATCCTTTAGCCGGTAAAGACTTGACCTTCTCTTAAGAAAAAGTACGAGAGATCAATTTAGATCTCTTTTAATAAGGTCTGCGCGAAATAGCTTTTGAATTGGTTGAGTAGCTTAGTACTGGTTTGGTTTAGAACGGTATTCAATTGCTCATCCGAGATCAACTCTCTTTGCGCTTTGATCTTTTTAAGATAATCCTTGATGGTAGTGTCCCAGTTCTTTTTGCCTTTATCACCATGCAAGTCGTAATCTGGGTTTACCTTGCCAAACTGATACTCTTCTTCGCCAATTTGATAACTCTCAAATTTAGCGTAGCGATCCTTATGATGTTCGAGCATTTCCTGACCCATTTCCATCAATATTTCGTAGCCATTACCCTTTACTCGTGGCGAATAGAAGAGGTAGATAATTCGATTGAGGGTCTGTTCGGCAATACTCACATTATCGGTAGATAAAAAGTCTTTAACCTTTTCATTTTTCAAGAAATGCTCATTGATCAAGTCATTAAACTCCTGATTAAAGTTCAGGGGCTTAAGGAGTTCTTTTTCAGGTTTTTCACCTTTCTTACCCTCTTCTTTATCTTGGGGCTTAGCAATGCGGAAAAGCTTGTTGTTCTTATAAACGTATTGGTTATTTAAATCCACCAAGAGTTCCTTGAGCTCCTTGTTTCGAGCCATGTCTTCCCCTTGGATCTTGATCGTTTCTAATAAAAGGTGAATGATCGGTTTCTTTTCAGAGATCTCTACCTTCTCATTTTTAATGTGTTCAATGATCGCCTCATGGAAGGCATCATTATAATGCAAGGTATTTTGCAGGATCTCTTGCTGATCATCCTTACCAACAAAGTCAAAGTTTTTGATTTGCTCGATCGAACTAGAGATCAGGAATAGCGCTTTAATGAAGTTTTCGGAGCTCTTTTTAAAGTTTTCAGAGACCTTTAATTTCGGTAATAGCTCCTCGATTTCCTTGAGGCGGTTAGCCAGGCTGTATATAGAGCTGTACTGATTATAGAAAGCGATATTGGAGTAATTATTACCCAAATTCTGACTTTGCTGTATCACTTCATCAAAGGAGCGATTTTTAAGCAAGTCAATGCTTTTCTGAATAGTCCGCTTGGCGTCCTGATACTTCTTATTGAGATCGGCTTGAAACTTTTTGATGGTCATTAAATAGCTGATCTCATCGTCTAGCCGGTAAATCTCGCGAATGGTCTTAGCACTTCCTTTAAGTACTTCGATCCGTTCATCGATATTTTGGGAGTTATTAAGCTTGTGATTTAGCTCATTGATCTCGGCGTCGTAATTGGCGGTATTTCCTTTTGGGCTGATGTTAGACTCTACGATCTTCTTGGCCTTAAGAGAATTAAGCAAGTCATTCGCCGATCTGAAGCGATCTTCAGGCTCTTTGGAAAGACATTTCATCACAATGTCGTAGAGCCACTGTGGGATCTCTAAACTTTGTTGATCCAATTCGGGCATAATACCCTGACTGATCTTCACTAAGGTAGAGATAGGGGAGTCGCCCGCAAAGGGAACATTTCCGCTCAAGCACTGGAACATTACGATACCGAGGCTGTAAATATCCGATTCTGGGCCTACGGAGCGACCGTTGGCTTGTTCCGGACTCATGTACTCGGGAGTACCAATTACGGTACCAGGTAGGGTAGTCCCGGAAGAGCTTTCCTTGAAAGTGGCTATACCAAAATCGAGTAAGATGGGCTTACCCTTTTTGGTGATGAATATGTTAGAGCTTTTAATATCCCTGTGAATCAATGAATGCTCATGGATCTCGGCCAAGGCAGAAGCAATGGGCACCATGATGGATAAGAGCTGATCGACCCGTAGACGGCCTTGATCGCGAATTAAATGGGCTAGATCCGTGCCATCCAAGAATTCGAGACAGATGTAAACGATCTCGCCTACTTCACCTACGTCATAAACCGTGATAATATTCGGGTGGGAGAGTTTGGCCGCAGCCTTTGCTTCCAGCTTAAAGCGCTTGATGGTGTCCTCATCGTTGATCAAGCTGGGGTGAATTACTTTGATTGCTACCTCACGGTCTAAACCGACCTGAATTGCACGGTAAACATTTGCCATACCTCCTTTACCTTGGAGGTTAAGCACTTCATAGCGCCCATCGAGCGCATCTTTTATGTGTTGATCAAAGCCTGTAAACGACATAATTCCTATCTAATTTGAGTGGTGCGATCCTTGATCTCGATCGTTTCCGACTCAGTCTTTTGGGCATCCGAAGCTTTTTTAGCCTCGATATCCACGATCACTAATGTAATATTATCATTAGAACCCTGCTCATAAGCATAATTGGAAAGGTAATTACACTTTTCAAGCGGGCCCTCATTTTCTTTCGCTAAGCTTTCGCTGATATATTCAGGATCATTGATCTTGTCGAGGATCAAACCATCGGAGCAAAGGAGGAAACTAGTCTTTTGCTCTAGCTCTTCACTAATTTTGTGAATTCCACTAAGATCGGCCATATCTTGACCACCATTTAAAACTCTGGTAATAATGTGGTCGTGTCGCCGTAAAAAATCTTCGTTTACTTCACCGCCACTGGCCTTTTGTAAGGTTTCTTGCACCAGGCTATGGTCTGTAGTGAGCTGTCTAAGTCCTCTTTGATCATACTGATAAACACGGCTATCACCGATGCTACAGAAAGCATACTGATCTTCAACGATAAGCAAAGCGACCAGGGTGGTTCCCATTCCTCTAAGGCTTTCATCGGCTTCGCCTTCAGCGGCAAGCTTTTCTTGAGCCTGAGCGATCACTTTTTCTAGACATGGGCGCAGGTGTTGGGGGTCCTCATAAAGCTCTCCCAATTCCTTCATCACCACCTCTTTCATGGTCTCTATCGTAAGGGCAGAGGCGGTTTCGCCACCATTGGCTCCACCCATGCCATCGGCCACGGCAAATAAAAATATATCTGAAGTTAATTGTTCGGCAAAACAGGCGTCTTGGTTGCTCTTACGGCGACCCACCTGACTTACCGATGCAAAATTGATATCCCAGTTCATAAAGGTTTAGGCTTGATAACTTACAATTACTTCCCCAAATTTCAGCTTAGCGCCTGAGTGCACCTGATCCAATTCGCCCGAGCCCAACGTTTTTCCATTGAGCTGCGAAGGATTGGTACTGCTTAAATTACGAATGTACAGATTTCCGCTTTCAAAGATGAATTCAGCTTGTTTGCGCGATACGGTTTGATCGGCTAAATGCAAGTGGCTGTCTGCTTTTTCGTTTTCTACCGCTTCACGTCCAACCGTAGCGATATGCCCTAATCCTGTTGGGAACCCCTTGAGACTAATAGACTTTTCTTCGCCCTTTAAGGTAAAGTTAAAACTCCCCGGAATTTTGTTGTCGGCCTCTGGTTTAGGTTGATTCATTACCACCGTTTTAGACTCGGTCACCGGTTGCTTGGGTAGCTGATTTGGATTAAAGGCAATGGTTGCGAAGTTATCGGTACCACCACTTGCTTGATTTCCAGCAGGAGGGGTTGGATTATTCCCAAAACCTTGATTTGGATTAGGGTTGGGGTTAAAACCACCTGATTGAGGGTTACTTGGAAAAGGATTTGAAGGGGGTATATTGTTATTGGTCTTTTGACGATTAATTAAATAGATAATAACTACCCCAAAGATTACTACCGCAGCTGAAAGGATAAACAACATCGTATTGCTTTCAGATTCTTCATCCTCGCAATCGAGGCATTCTTGGTCGTTTACCAAATAATATAATTGTTCGTCTTTTTCTTTCAGTTTCCCCTCAAAACGATATTCACTTCCTACTTCCAAAGACTCCTCATCGTCTTCCAAACGAATTTCAATACTGTCATTTGAGCGATCTACTAAAATATAGCTGTCCTTGGAGAGGCTAGAGTCGGGCTCGTGAATAATACCTTTTAACTTGAACTCGGTATTAAGGTATTCCGATTTCTTAGCCACCACTTCTTTAACCGTTTCATTCTTGGCCAGGGCGCTAAAACCTATCAGCAAAAGCACGAATAGGGTTTTGATTGGTCGGTTCATTTATTGGTAATTTTTCCTAAGCGAACATAGCTAAAAAAATCAGTTTTCAGAATGTCATTGGTGCTGAATAAGCCGTCATTTATGACATTTTTAGACATTACGAGGAATAAATTTAGCAAGGTTTGCTATTATTGTTATTCCAAAACCAACCGTGCATGAAACTCACTACTAGGCTGCTCTTTGTATCATTATTTCTGGGATTGGGCTCAATCGCAAAGGCTAATAGTCTTTCTGAAAGCGGTAATACTATTGCAAATAACGACGTTGTAACGGGCTGTTCCAGTAGTCAGATAAGCATTGATGTAACTTTTACCACGGTAGGAGGCCCTAATAACACTTCAGATACTTTGTTTCTCTTTAAGGGAGGTCAGGCATTCGATACCATCGTTAAACCAACCTTTGGCAATAGCAATAGTTTCACGCTCGATTTTTCCAGCTCCTTAAACACTTCAGAATCGTACAGCGCGGTTTTCAATAACAATAATACCACCACCATAAACTTTAGCTTAAGCACTTATGGTAATGTTTCAGTTAGTATTCCGACGGGCAGTGAAGAGGTTTGTTATAATAGTTCTGCTACATCTACCGTGAATGCAACTCCTAGTGGAGGCTCTGGAAATTACACTTATCGTTGGTTAAGAGCTAATAACTCTGGGATGACGGGTTCTCAAGTGATTGGAGGAGAAACAAATTCCAGCATTAATTTATCCAGCTTGGGTACCTTATTAGGTGGGGATGACATTTACGTTCAGGCCGAAATTACCGACGCTGATTGTGGTAGTGTTCAAGTTTCATCGAATGTATTTCAAGTTATTACCAATAATCAGCTTCAAGTAAGCATTCCGGTTAACAGTATAGACGTATGTTTTGGTGAAACACCCGGCGGAACAGTTAGTGCTTCGGTAAATGGCGGCAGCAGTAGCCCTAATTACACTTACACTTGGTTTGAAGCTAGTAATTCGGCGATGACCGGTAAAACTGTGATAGCTGGTCAAACCAGTTCTACCTTAAACCTCAGTAGTTTAGGGCAACAAAATGGAGGGGCAGACATTTATCTTCAAGTTGAATTGAATGAAAGCAATTGTTCTGAAACAGTCCTTTCAAGTGAAACCTACAGTTTAATTACCCATGAAGATCTCGTGGCAAGTATGGCTAGTGGTTCGCAAGAGGTTTGCTTTAATGGAACTCCAATAAGTACTATAATCGTAAATGCAAGCGGTGGTCAACAACCAGCTAATTATAGCTATGAATGGTTAATTGCCAACAATTCGGCCATGACCGGGGCTACGATTATTGCGGGAGCAAATTCTGCTACTTTGGATTTGAGCACTTTAGGGCCTTATACCGGAGGGGCTGACCGCTACATTAAGGCAAGAGTGAGTGATGCAAATTGTCCCGGTTTGATCAAAACTACCGCTAATACATATCAAATCATTACCCTCGAACAACTGCAGGTTAGTATTCCTGCCGGTCTAAGCGAGGAGGTTTGTTATAATGATGCTCCTACGGGATCTATAAGCCCAAGTGCTAGTGGTGGCTCTGGCTTAGCGAACTACAGCTATCGTTGGCTAAGGGCAAACAATGCCTCCATGACTGGGGCAGTTCCGATTGCAGGGCAAACCGGAACGAGTATTAACCTTTCGGCCTTGGGCACTCAAACGGGAGGCGATGATATTTATGTGCAAGCAGAGCTTACCGATGGCAATTGCAGTCAAACTGCCTTGTCGTCAAATACCTACCACATCATAACTGATGATCAACTACAGGTAAGTATTCCTAACCAAATGGTTGATGTTTGCTTTGGCAGCACGCCAAGTGGTACGGTGAACGCAACGGTTAGCGGTGGAGCGGTTAATCCGAATTTTTCTTATACCTGGTATCAAGCTTCTAGTGCTTCAATGGTGGGGAAAACGGCAATAGTCGGACAGACTACTGCTAGCTTAAATTTAAGCAGCCTCGGCCAGCAGAATGGAGGTGCAGATATATTCATTCAGGTAGAGGTTAATGAGAGCAATTGTTCGGATCAGGCTTTAAGCAGTGAAAGCTACCAACTTGTGACCCATGAAGACTTAAGCGTTACCATGCCCGCAGGTACCGAAAATGTGTGCTACAATGATCTGGCGCAAGCCACTATCACTATGACCGCTACGGGTGGACAGCAGCCCGCTAATTTTTCATACCGCTGGTTAAGAGCCAATAACGCATCTATGACCAGTGCTACTGCTGTAGTTGGTCAAACCAATGCCAGTCTTAACTTAAATAGTTTAGGTGCTTTACAAGGTGGAGCAGATATCTATCTACAGGGAGAAGTAATGGATAACGACTGCGGGACTATTAAAACCACTACCAATTTATATCATATTGTAACCTACGATCAGCTGCAGGTAAGCATTCCTAGTGGCCTTAATGAAGAGGTTTGTTATAATGGCACACCTTCTGGGAGTATTACTCTAACACCGACTGGCGGTTCTAGCTCGGCCAACTATACTTATCGCTGGCTTAGAGCGGATAATGCAGCGATGAATAACGCAACGGTAATTTCTTCCCAAACCGCTAATTCGATCAATTTGTCGGTATTAGGGCAGCAACAAGGCGGTGCTGATATATTCGTTCAAGCGGAGTTGACCGATGTGGCTTGCAGTCAAACTACAGTTTCATCCAATACCTATCAGGTAATTACCCGCGATCAACTTCAGATTAGCATTCCCACTACCAGTACCGACGTTTGTTACAATACTACTCCCAGTGGTGCTGTAACCGCAACCATTACTGGAGGTGCCTTGCCTACCAATCATAGTTATGTTTGGTATCGCGCCAATAATTCGGCCATGACCGGTAAGGTTCAAATCGCAGGCCAAACCAGTGCCAGTTTAAATTTATCGGTATTAGGCCAACAAACGGGTGGGGCCGACATATTCTTACAAGCAGAAGTGACCGACAATACCTGTAGTCAAACCGATTTAACGAGCGAAACTTACCAATTGATAACCTTAGAAGAACTGCAGGTATCAACGGCCGGCGGTACCCAAGAGGTTTGTTTCAATACAGCGGCAAGTGGCATCTTGACTATGAATCCTAGTGGGGGCTCTTCTGCAAGCAATTATACCTACCGCTGGTTAGAGGCTAATAATCCGGCAATGACCGGCGCAACGCCTATCACAGGGGAAACTTCCTCCAGTTTGAATTTGGCTAACCTCGGGAATCTTAACGGTGGGGCGGATGTTTATATTCAAGGCGAACTTAGCGATGGCCCTTGCTCCGATGTGGTGACCACAACTAATTTGTATCACCTAATCACTTATGATCAATTAGTGGCAGCCACGGTAAACGATCTCAATGGTACTCTCACCAATATTCAAATTTGTCATAACGATCCTTTAAACTTTGATTTAGAGGTAGCTTACAGTGGAGGAGACACCAACGATCCTTATACCTTCACCTGGCAGTTCTCTAGCGATGCGAGTTTTAGCATTATAGATTCGAGTAAAGCGCCGCAAAACGATCCTGTAATTAGCGCGGCTGAAATAGGTTTGTTTACCGATACTACTTACATACGCTGCGTGGTTAATGATAATTGCAATGTTGATAGTATTTCGCAAACTTTTACGGTAAATGTTTGGGATCAATTAGAAGCTAACGATGCCCGTCAAGCAACGAGCACCGCCACCAATGAAGACATTTGTTATGGTAGGTTGCTGGCCGATGATCTAGAATTGGATAGTAGAGGAGGCGATCGCACTGGAAACTTCCAATTCCGCTGGCAACGTGCCGATGATGCTAATTTCAATCAGATTAGAGAAGATTTTGGTTTAAGTGCTAATAGCCAGATATCCAGAAATGATATCGATACTTTACAGCGATCAGCCTTTTTCCGTTGCATCATTTATGATGATTGTGGTGATTCGAGCATCAGTAATACCTTCACAGCAAATGTTTTCCCAGAGTTTTTACCAGGAGAACTAGCATTAGAGTATAACGGCACAACAGACCCTGATACCATTCGACTTTGTTATGGGGAAAACCTGGATTTGATCCGCACTAGCTCCGTTCAGGGAGCAGATGGTAATTACACTTATAACTTACAGTACCGTTTGGCTTCCGATCCGATAGGTAACTATCAGGATATCAGCCTAAGTGCCAATGAAGCTAACCGCTTTACATTGTCTAATGCCAATGTGCTCACAAGCCCTTTTGCTTACATCGTTCGCCAAGAAATTATTTCCAATTGTGGTGCCGTTTATACCGATTCGGTGACCGTCAAGGTGAATCCGCCGCCCTATTGGGATTATGTGGGTAATAATTACGGAGACCTCTTTTTTGAACCTGTAGACCCAGAACTTTACGATGCCAATAGCCAATTACGGCTCTGTGAAGGACAGCAAAATGTATTGGTAAAGCTTAACCAAGAAGAAATCGATCAATACGACTACAATTGGTCCTCTGGCAATAGTTTGCCTAATGTTCCAGGTGCTCGAACGATCGTTTCATGGGATGTAAATGCGGCCAATGGTCTGCAGTTAGACATCGACTTCTCAGTGGCGGGATTGGTTTGTGGAACAAGCTATGCGCAGGACCCTAGTGCCATTGCCCTGGGAAACAGCCCTGATGAGGACCAGCTGCAGCAAATCAATAGTCTTCTATTGGATTCCGATCCAGATCGTACCGCACAATTCTTCCGTTGGGCAGAGATCGACAGGACTACATTAACTTGGAATTACCGTAGCGCCTGGGATACTGCTCGTTTCTTCGATTATGGTACCATAGATACCACTCAGTATTTGTACGTTATGGTTGCCAGTGATAATCCCGGCTCTGCTTGTCGTTCTTACAGCTATTACCCCAGTAATTTCATCCTGAACCCAAGCACCGGTACTGAACCGATCGGATTGAAAGACCTGGATTTAGCTGGAAACATACATCTCTATCCAAACCCTAATAATGGTAGTTTTAAGCTATCCTTAGATGAACGAGAAGAGATCGAGGAGGTGCGAGTTTATGATTTGAGAGGGCAGGAGTTGGCGATCGATTGGGATCCCGCCCAAAAACAAATCCAGCTTGAGGATAATGTTAGAGCCTACCTTTTGGTAAAAGTCCAGACCCAGTACCAAGTAGCAACCTTTAAAGTACTAGTGCAATGAGAAAGTTGATCTATCAAAGCATCGCTGTGCTAACGTTTATGGGTTTTAATCTTTCCGCGCAAAGCGATAGTGCCAAAACGGTAAGGGCGACTACGAATATTAGCACTAAATTCGATCGAGAACAGAGTAAGGCGAGCATAGCTATTTACCGGCATCTTGATAAGTTACAGAAGAATTCGAGGGTAAAGAATGAATTGGAGGAGTACAACTTCATCCAATTGTTCGAAAGCAATGAATCGAAGATCGTTAATGAGATCCTTCCAGCTAATAATATCAATGACCCCGTCAACGTAGATGGTTATTTAGACAACTCCCTTACTTATTATTTAGGTGGAACGATGAATACCTACAAGTTTCATCCTTACCGCATGACCATTAGCGCTTCTAATGCCCAAGAATATATCTTTCAAGTAGATGTGGTCAAAGAAATAGGGATGTTGAGCTATGAGAATATTTTCTTTCGCGATCAAATGGACCTGAGGTATGAATTGGTTTACAACCGTCAATCGGAAGAGGTTAAAATTCGTTCCATCAGCTTAAATCAAGAGCGAGGTCATTTCCTTAGACTGGATTTCCCACCGGAACTTCAAGAAAATAAGGACCTAGATATCCTGGTAAATGGCGAAGTGGTAAAACGCAATTTGGACAATGGGATTTTACTAAGTGACCTAAAGGATGGTGAGCAATTGAATATTGAACCCAGTAGCGATGAATTGCTTGGGGGCTTCAGCGAAACCATGCGCAAAGAATCCTTTGGACCCAATGCATTGTATAATGATGAACCGTTAAAATTTAATTTTAGGCCAAAACGCTTCTATTTGGATCTGGTCTATCAAACTGCTACCAGCGCAGTCAGTGAGTCAAGTGTAGATATGGCTGGTACTGGTCTGGATGCTACGGTTGCTCACCGCCAGCGTGAGACCGTTTTTGGTTTGAATTTAGGCTACCGACTACTAAACGTGAGCGACAAGTTCTTTATGTCTTTAGAATTAGGCCTCCAGCAAAGAGCGGTCAACCTAGGAGCTAGCAGCGAAAGAATGTTCAGCTCTTTCGAAGATGTGATTCCCCAATTCAATACGGTGGATCGCTATACCCAGAGTACATTTATAAGTGAAAGCGCTGATCTAAGTGTAATGAGCGCGGGATTAGGATTAAATTTCCGTTTTAAACTCCATCGTCTGGCTCACTTAGAAGTAGGTGGGGCTTATAATATGGGGATTAGCCAGAGTGGTACTTATGAAAGCGCTGCCATAAGTGATTATTACTTTATTTGGCGACAAGCAAATTTGAGGATCTATGGAGACAATCCCGAATACGGAACCGCGGTGAATGAAAATAGCACAGGTTCTGACGATTTAAACGTTGATTCTTATTCTAATATCCAACTGCAAAGTACTTTGAGTTTCCGTATTTCGAAGCGTTTCTGGCTGGAGCTTGGAGTAAACTACGGAATGAATAATTGGACCTTCAGTCCTGCTGACGAAAATATTTTAAGCCGCAGTGCACAAGCGGGTGAAAGTGCTATGGAAAGCCTAAACCATCTTACGGGCACCTTAGGGAGCTTAAATGCGATCGGATATCAACTTGGAATTAAATATTACCTCTAATGAGTGAATCATTAAACTATCGCTGCAATGATTGCGGCCATGTTTGGGAAGGAGATGAATTTACCCTCGACTGTGAGAACTGTTCTTCTTCCGATATTGAAATAGCAAAAGAATTAACCCAAAGAATAAATAAGGAGGACTTACCGGAGGATAAGACCCTAAGTTCGGATGAAGTTAAGGGGCCTGCGCCTGACGATAGCGGAACGATAGTGATTCCAAAAGAACCAGAGGCACCGAAGGAAGAAGTTAAAGAGGAAAAGCCTAAAGCAACCGAGAGTCCCAAACCAAGTCCTCAGCCTCCTAAAGAAGAGGTGAAACCAGTTCAGGAAGCACCTAAAAAACCTGAACCTAAACCGACACCAGAAAAGCCTAAGCAGGAGGCCCCCAAGCCCGCGGCATCAGCACCAAAGTCTGAAGCTAGCCATGAAAAGCCTAAAACTAACACTGGTGGTGGGTCAAATGCTGGGAAAGCCAGTAAAGATGGTGGTTCTGGATCATCTGGAGGTGGTAAAGCCTGGATCATCATCCTGCTCATAGTGATCTTGGGAGCAGCCGGCGCCTATTTCTTCATGAACCAAGATGATGATGCTAAGGATTCGGATCAGAAAGGTGATAGTTCTGAACAAGTAGAAGATCGTCTTGAACTAAAATTGAAAGTAACGGAAAGAGATCAGGCTTTTTACCTTTCAGGCTCTTTGATCGAAGGTAATTCGGAAGAGAAACTGGATCTAGCTAAGGTCGAACGTCTTTATAGAGTTACTGATGAACGCGAATACAGCTTTGATGCGGAGACAGGTCAGATCTATTTTTGTGAAGACCAGACGGGTATGACTGTTTTTGGCGCCGATATAAGCGATAAGCAAGTAACTGAGACCACCAGTGATGCCGTTGAACTGAGCTTGTTTGGTAAAGCACCTGCGGCTGAAGCAAATTGCGTTTACCGCTTAGATAATAGTAAGATTGGGGTGGACTTTACCTCCGATTGTAAAATGGTGGTAAAGATCAATGACGACCATAAATTCAATTCCTTACTAGTATCTATTACTGGTCAGGAAGGACCTTTTAAAAACAGGTTCACTTGGGACGTGAGCAGCATGGGGCAGCAAAAGGTGAATGTTTGGGTTAAGCAGGATGATTTAGAGGCCATTGCTTATGAGCGTAATGGTGATGCTCAAATTCCTGTTTGTGTCCAGGCCAATCCTGAAAACCCTGATAAAGGTCCAGATCTCGAACAAATGATCCGTGATTTGGCCGAAGCAGCCACCAAGTTTGGCCTAAATCCTCGCGACAGGGCAGCAGCTGCAAATTTGCAGAAACTTAGCATGAGTCTACCTACTCAACCTAAGTTCGTTATCGACGGTCAAACCGTGAGCGGATTTTCGGCCGGAACCAACCGGATGAAAACTTCCTACCGTAATGACGGAACCACCTATGTTCTTTCAGGGGCTCCAGAAATTGTGGACAATAAGTACTTTAAGATTAGTTACCGATCTAAATGAGAAAGCTAAACCAATCCATACTTGGCCTAATTCTATTGTTGTCTTTAACATTACCCGTTGAGTTATTGGCTCAATTGCAAGCGGTGGTTTACGTCGACGTTAGTGATCAATCGAACCGCAAAGAATTAGTACGAAAGGTCGATTCGGTTTTGGCAGCTAGCCAAGGTGAAAAGTTATTGTATATCTCCAATGCTGGTCAGCCACTTATCTATCAAGATGCCAATCTGGGATCAAAAGAAACGGCGGAATTAAAGACCTTGGACCCAAGTTTACCTAATCCCTATTTCGATTTAGATTCTCTTATCGGCGTGAGTCACTCTAATAACGGCTTAAGTAATGGGGTGCAGCTCTACTTTTTCCTAGGTTATAATCAGTCTTTCAAAGGCGAAAAACACCTTGAAAACATTGCTGAGAAATACGCTTTAAGTATGGGCTTGGTGCAAGAGGGTGAAAAGGCTAGCTATCAAGCTACCGCTTTTATCAATAACGATGGAAATGCCGCCAGTGCTAAAGATGCAGCGGCCATCAAAGAAGAATATTCAAGAATCTATCAAATAAGAGTCTACTAATGATCAGATCCAAGTTTTACACACTCATTATTCTGACTTTGCTAGGAGCGCTTCCCTTAAGCGCTCAAGATTGTGACGAATGCTTAGCCATTCCACAAGAGCTTAAAAACTATACGAAGGCGAGCCTTATGAATAAGCTCTATCAGGATAAAACCGGGGCTGAATTCGAAAAACTCACCTATGAGTATCGCGATTCCGACGATCCTTTAAACTATTGGCGCGCGTACAGCGATCGAGTAGACAATCCATTGTACATCATGCCTAATGGCCGTAAAAA
Source organism: Croceimicrobium sp. (assembly GCA_965656185.1). Taxonomy (GTDB): domain Bacteria; phylum Bacteroidota; class Bacteroidia; order Flavobacteriales; family Schleiferiaceae; genus Croceimicrobium. The sequence goes on along the minus strand of CBFHJH010000001.1, from coordinate 439,089 downwards.
CCGTAAGAACCTCGGTTTTATGGAGCAGGTTTACATTACCGGAAGGGAAGGTAACTGGTTAAAAATTAGCGTTTTCGAAGATCAGGGAGGTAATTTAGATTATTATGAAAAGGGGTGGATGCCCGCTTCCAATCTGATATTGAACTCTTACGCGGTTTCAAATGAGAAATCGATTACCAAGAAAGGATTGGTATTGGTGAACTTAGACAATGTGGCTTCTTTCAGAAAGATCGTAAAGGCGGCCGAACAGGGGCAGCAGATCAAGAACTATGATTTCTACCTCGATCCGCAAACTACGGTTAAGAAAGAGAATGTGGCGGAGTTAGAAATTCGCTACGTTTTAAAGGAACTGCCAGGGGTAAAGCTCTTATCTAGGAATGACCGTATAGATAATATTTCTGAGGCCGATCGTAAGTACAATGTAAATGGCTGGATGAAAAACGTGAATATTACGGATTGGGATACTCGAGTATGTTTAGAGCCTACCTACGGTCAGACTTATGCGGATATGTACAAGGAGAAAGATATTCCGGTGTTTATCGAGAAAAGTCAACTCAACTCATTTGTCGATAATAACATACAGAAGCCAGTAGAGCAGATCTATACCCATCAGATCAAGACCACTCGTAAGCCTACCATCATGATGCGGATGCCCATCTTAGAAAATATCGATGGCTCGGACATGAAAAAGGTTGCCACCCTGGGATCGGTTAGTGGTAAGTCCAGTTCAGAAGTAGACGAAGTAAAGGGTAGGGCCAAGGAGGCCATCGAAGAATTACGTACGAAAAGAAATAACTTGAACATTCTTTTTGTGGTTGATGCCACTAAATCGATGGACGACTTTTTCCCAGCCGTGCGAAGAGGTATCGAACGGATCATTGCTTTGAACCAAGAGCGCTACAAGAAGGAAATGCGTTTCTCAATTGCCGTTTATCGCGATTATGCCGATGGTGAAAAAGCCTTTGAAAATTTACCCTTAACCGACGATCTGCAAGAGATCAACAACTTCTTGGCTTCCATCCGCATTGGCTCGGTGGGTAAAGCTCGTGAAGAAGCGGTTTTTAACGGTATGATCGAAGGAATCAAACGCAGTAGAATGAATCCCGATCAATCCAATGTAGTGGTTATGATCGGCGATGCCGGTAATGTGATTAATGATGCACGTGGTCTAAAGCGAGGGATGGTATCGGATCTTTTGGTTCAATTCAATGCCAGCTTGGTAACCTTCCAGGTGTATTATGGTATTGAGCCTGCTTACCAAGCTTTTAATGACGATGCCCAAGAATTATTCTATGAATTAGGGGAAAAGACCGATCGCAAACAGAGCTTGAAGCCCAATATGACCATGGTGCCAGAAAAGCGGAACACCTTCGAGCTTAAGTTTAAGGATACCGAAACCGGAGAGCTTGAATACTTTGTTGATGCAGGTTTTGGCCGATTTATTTATGCCAACGACAATGAGAAAATGCCCATTAGTGTTCTTCAAGAGAACCTGTCATCGGCCATTGGCGATTACCTTACAGAACTCGATGAGCAAATTCAGTTTTGGAGCGATAAGCTTAGAAATGGAGAGATAAGTACCAAGCGACGCGATGAGTTCGATCAAGCCAATGAGGCCAACTTAAGAGAGCATTTAAAGAATCAAGGTTTCACCGATGATGAAATCGAAGTGGCGCTCCAAAGTTTCCAAGAGTTCTCTATGTCTGGCTTTACCAGCACCAAGTTCTACAATAAACCACTTAGTTGTTTTGCACCGGTTGTTTTCCTTTCGGATGAGGAAGTGGATAATATGATCGAAGTGTTCGAAAAGGTGGATCCAGACGCTAATTTAACCGACTCTAAGGCCCAAGTGGCCGATGCCTTAATTGCGCAAACCAAAGCCGCTTTAGGAGAGACTTCCGATGACCGCGTTCGACAGAAGTCAATGTCGGAGATCTGGGGTATTCTTTTAGCCGTTCCCTTTGATGAAAAAGGGGAGTATGGAACCTTAAGAGATGTTCCGATCGGTGAGATACCCAATTCAAATCACCGGTCTTTACCTAAATTCATTCTTCAGTTTCAAGAGTCGGTACGTCGTTTTAATAAAAAGAATTTGGAGCAAGATCGCTTCCGCTTGAATAGTCAATTCTATTATTGGATTCCGCTTGAAAAAATTCCAGGGAATGGATAAAAACCTTTTTACCATAAAGGACATTGCCTGTCAATACAAAAGCAATGTCCGGCCGGTTTTGCAATTAGACACCTTAGAGATTGAAAGGGGAAAAACCTATTTCATTGTGGGGTCCTCAGGAGTTGGTAAATCCACTATTTTGGAAACCTTAGGGGTAATGAACAATACCATTAAGGTTAAGAATGGAGGTTATATCAAGTACCACGATAGAGATAGTGGCGAAACACAAGCGATCGATCAACTTTGGAATAAGAAGGAGTCGGTTTTAGCTCGTTTTCGAAAAGACAATCTCAGTTTCATTTTTCAAAGCACCAATTTATTCGGAAACCTTACAGCTTACCAGAACGCAAGTATCACTCCAGTTCTAAAAGGAGAGCGCAGTGAAGATGCCAAACTAAAGGCCCGTAAACTATTGGCTAAGCTTTATCCCAAGGAATTCGTAATGGAGATCATCAAGGGGAAAAAGGTAGCGGAAATGTCTGGAGGTCAGCGACAACGTTTGGCCTTTGCTAGAGCTTTGGGTTCAGATTATGAAGTGCTTTTGGCCGATGAGCCTACAGGTAATTTAGATCATCACAATGCCCATAAATTAATGAAGATCCTTACCGATGTAGTTCAGAAGGAAAACCGTACCTCGATCATTGTGAGTCACGATATAGAACTAGCGGTAACCTACGGCGATAGGGTGGTCCTTATCTCTAAACAAGAGATCAAGGAATCGGATGGCGTATTCAAATACGGATTGGTAAACGACGAGTCGATCTACGAAAAGGTAGAAAACGGTGTTTGGCGCAATAAAGGCAATAAACAAGAATTTAATGATGGTGAGATCATTCTCTTATTAAAGAACGCCATTAAAGATAGTCCTAATTAATCATGCATTTAAAGTCCTTCCATCAGCAGTTTTTCGTGCCCGAATTGAAGTCCTTTTTGGCAAAGTGGGCTATGATCTTAGGTGTTATTGGCATCATGTTCCTAGCGCTCTGGTCTATCGGTTTTAGCTCCGGTACAGCAGAGTTCTTGAAGGAACGAATGGACAGTCCATTTATCAAGTTTCTCAGTGTGAATCTGCCCGGTTCTATCGAAAATCGCCCTAACTACCAAGAAGAACTGCGCAATGAGTTCGCTAAGCCTGAGACCTTGGGCGACTTCGGTATAAAGGAAACTCATTTCGTACCTACCGGACGGATTCTTTTTGAAGGATACAATGGCAAGGTTAATCGTACACGAATTAGACCCATCGATCCGGAAACACATCTCTACCGCTTCCTATTTAGAGAAGAGGCAAGCAAGCTCTTACTCACCCAGGAGAAGCTAATTAGAATGGAAGAGTCAGAGTGGTCTGCCGTAGTTAGTAAAGACCTACTCATCAAGCTGGGTTATGATATCGATAATCCGCCACTTTACTTAAATCACGTTCCGCGTTACGGCGATGAAAAACCTATCACTGTTCCAATTTTGATCGCTGGTATTGCCGATAAATTGCCCGATAAGATGGGGGCTTTCTTTACCGAAAAGGCGTTTTATTCTATTACCAATCGCTATGAGCATTCTCCATTCGACGAAGGCGAGGCTGCTTATCAGAATAATATCAGTGCATTTATTGCCAGTGATAGATCGCAGACAGAAATTAAAGCCGAGGTTGAAGCCTGTATTGGTAGCGATCAGGATTTCAATTTGACTTATGATAAAGGGGTCTACACCAAAGGTTACAAGCTTCAGGTTGAATTCTTTGACCCAAAACTCAAGGCACCTACTGCTGATAAATTAGCGGATTGTTTTGCTAAGGAAGATTACCGCTATTTTACATACTTACCCTACGATCGAGTTAACCGGGGAGAGTTAAGAGTGAATAACAATGATTATTTCGTTTTGGAATTCGAACAATTGGATTCGGTTCCTCGCATGGCTAATTACCTGCAAACGAGATATGACCTAACCGTGAACCTCAATGATGTGGAGTCGGCGAAGAACTTTAGTGTCTTCAATAAGATCTCTGAGATCCTCTCGATTATTCTTACGCTTTTCACGATCACCATTATAATCTACATCATTTCCAAGACCATTGTAGAGCATATCGATCGCAATAAAGCTAGCTTGGGTACACTCAAGGCTTTTGGCCTTTCTAATTTCACGATAACCTTGGTGTACTCCGGGGTTGCAGTGATCATCGTATCTGGCGTATTCATCATCGGCTTTTTATTGGCCTACTTGCTTGGCGATAGTATCAACCGTTTGTTGATCACCCCCGATCTCTCTCTGGATGACCCTAATGAAACTCTCTTTGCTCTAGAATTGAAGTTTCTCTATATATTTAGCTTTATGATCTTACCGGTTATGATCATTTATTTCTTGGTGTATCAAAAATTAAAAGGCACCACCCCGGGAGATCTTATTTACGGACGTTAATAACCAATCAATACAACCATGAACAAACTCAGCACCCTTTTTGCCGCCTTGATCTTTAGTTTGGGTTTAAGCGCTCAAGTTGATAATCCTTTTGAGGATATTCAGAAGACCTATGAAGATGCGATGAAGGACTATGAAGTCTTTGATAATTGCGGTAGTGGTCTAGACGGTTTTGCCGCCGCCACTCGTAAAATGGAAAACTCCTTATTGGATGCCGCGGTAGAATTGACCATAGAAGAAGAATTTGAGATCGGAAAGGCTGCGAGAGAGCACTTACGCCGTGAAATGAATTTTGTGGCCAATCCCTTGCTCGAAAACCAGTTGAGTACCATGTTGGTAGACACGGTAATCTCTCCTTATGTACAACGTAAAGGAATTACCTACAGCTTAACTATCGTTGAAGATGATAATATCAATGCCTTTGCTACAAATGGAGGCTTTATTTACATCACCACAGGGCTTTTGGGCTTTATCAAGTCCGTAGATGAATTGGCTTTCATTATCGCCCACGAAATCACCCATATCGATCTGGAACACGTGAGTCGTAAGGTGAAACGCATCATGGTTATGCAAGAGCTCAGCACAAGCTACAATATGGAAGATTATCAAGATAAGTTGATTGAAATGACCAATAATGCCTACTTACCATTTGGTCAGGTTGATGAATACGAAGCAGACCGCAACGCCTTTTATATGGCCAAAGCAGCTGGTTTCAACCCTTTAAAATTTGCCGATTTCTTTAAGCGCATTGCTCAGTACGAACAAACCAGTCCTGATGCAATGGAGAAATTAACTCGCACGCATCCTTATTCTAAGGACCGTATTAACTGTATCAACTATTACCTAAATAATCAGTAAGCAGATTGGCGGCACAATATAAACTTACAGTTAAAGCCACCGGACAAGAATTTAGCTTTGAAGAAGGTCGCCAGATCTCGGTTGGTCGCAAGGGCGGAGGAGCAAGTTTTGAAGTAGAGGACCCTAGTGGATCTCTATCCAGGGCTCACCTTCAGATATTTGTCGATGGCGGAAAGATCCAGATAATCGACACCAACAGTACTAATGGGGTCTTCGTAAACGGCAATCAGCTCAATGCGGCGCAAGCTTACGCAATCAGCCCCGGAGATCAATTGAAAGCTGGATCGGTAGAGCTTGTTTTGAGTGAGCTAGCACCTGTACAGGCAGCCCCACAAGAAGCGCCCAATACTAAGGCTCAACCGGCCGAATCGCAAGTTGAGTTTCAGCATAATGCGCAAACTGGTCTCTTCTTATCAATGGTTTCTCAAGGTCGTCCGATTAGGGTAGGCCGTGGTGAAGGCAACGATTTTAAGATCGACCCAAGTGATTTAACCGTTAGTCGTAATCACGCCCAATTCGTGCTTGAAAATGGTCAGTGGTATGTTGTTGACCTCAATAGCCGCAATGGCGTATTTGTTAACAGCAAAAGGGTATTTGGCAAAACGCCGATCGGACCTAATGACCAGGTATTTATCTGCCTGCATGTTTTTTCGCTTAGTCAAGGTTATTCAGACCTTAGACAAGAAGTTGCTATTAAGGCTCAGGGAATTGAAAAAAAGTATCCCAACGGTTATGTTGGACTGAAGCAGCTCAATTTAAATATCCCTTATGGAAAGTTTGTAGCGGTAATGGGCCCTTCGGGCTGTGGGAAGTCTACTTTACTTAAGGTTTTAAATGCTGATAATCCAGCCACTAGCGGGACGGTAAAGATTCATGGTTTAGACCTAGTTGATCATTTTCCGCTCCTGAAGAAGAAGATCGGCTACGTGCCACAAGATGATATTATTCATCGCGAGTTAACTGTAGAGCAAACTATGTTCTTCTGTGCGAAACTGCGCATGCCCAAGGAGACACCGAAGCAAATGATCCAAGAAAAGATCATGTCGGTATTAATGAGTTTGTTCGACGAAGATAAAACTAAGGCGATCTACTATAAAACGGTAGCATCCCTTTCGGGTGGTGAGCGAAAACGTCTCAGTATTGCGGTGGAGCTCTTGACTGATCCAACTATCTTATTCTTAGACGAGCCTACTTCGCCCTTGGATCCCGAATCGATCCATGAATTCCTAACTAAGCTGAACAATCTCAAAGCGAGAGGTACAACCATAATTATGGTTACCCACAAGCCTGAGGACCTAAATTACGTGGATGACGTATGCTTCTTAGGTTCGGGTGGGGTACATGTCTTCTACGGAAAGGCCGATGATATTATGGGCCACTTCGATAAGGAGAGTATCGTTCAAGTATACGGATTGCTTAGTAACAAACAGGTGGCCAACGACTATTATCAAAAACGATACAGTGGCGCCCAAAGTGAGGATAATTTTAAGCATGGTCAAAGTCAAGTAAGTCCTACCAAAAGAGAGCCTTTCTTTCATCAGCTCAGTTGGTTAAGCCGTCGGTATTTCCAGATCAAATTTAACGACAAAGGAAATCTCCTCTTGTTATTGGCGCAGCCTCTCATTATTGGAGCGCTGATTTCGGTCATTTTCAACGAATTCCAATTAGGAGCCATGTTCTTGATGGCTATTGCTTCAATCTGGTTTGGGGTAAGTAATGCGGCTAAGGAGATCGTTTCAGAGCAATCGATCTATAAAAGAGAACGCATGTTCAACTTATGGATCAATGCCTATGTGTTAAGCAAGATTTCTGTGCTTACGCTGATATCGATGGTGCAACTATTTGTCTTCGAGTTAATTATTTACTTCCGCTTTAAGCTCTTTCCCTTAGAAGGATTTGAAGAGGTATTTCAACAAAACTTTCTGGCCACTTTTGGCTTCATGACCTTCTTAGCGGTTTCCTCTACTTTATTGGGCTTAATGCTTTCAGCTGTTTTCGATAATACTGAGAAAGTAATGACGGTAGTACCGATCGCTTTAATGCCTCAAATTATGTTGGCCGGGGTAATTACTAAGATCGACAATTGGGGCATGGAATTGCTTTCATTCTTAACCTTTGGCCGATGGGGTACAGAAGGATTAGCTAGGGTTCAGGACGGCTCCGTGTACGATGGGGATCTGGCAGAAGTACCTAAGGATATCGAGAGCGTCATGGCATATTTACCAACCATGAAGACCGATACTAATAACTTGCCTGACGGAACGAAGATCATCAATAATATGATGGATCCTAATGAAACAGAAGCGGTTCCTCGTAGTGCCCTTTCATTACTCGATTTTTACAACGAAGATTTGGTTGATAATGGTGACCTAATAGGAGATTTCATGAATTCTATGAGCTCCAACATAGGCGCCATGATGGCCTTAAATATTATATTTTATATCCTTATTTATGTCTTTCTCAAGAAAAAAGATAGCGTTTAGCTCCATTGGCATTATAGCCCTTATCGTACTTATTTTCGGCGTTTCTGGTTGCACCCAAAAGCCCGAACTAGAGGATGTGTCTGATTTGAAGATCGTAGGTATCAAAGACGATAAATTACAGTTGTCGATGATGTTCCATATCAACAATCCATCCATTTTAAAGATCAATTTGATCGAATCCAATTTCGATATCGATTACGATGACAAACTATTGGCTTCGTTTGAAATGGAAGAGAAATTCAAGATCTCTCCTCGTGGTAAGGTGGAAATTCCGGTAGAGGCCGATATCGACCTTGATTTTTTGGAAAAGGAGCAAGGAAGGATCATGGTAACCGATACCCTAATTTGGGAGGTCGATGGCCGTGCCAAGTATACCGTTTATGGTTTGAACATGAGCTCTTCCTTAGATCAAGAGGTCGAGTTCTCTTATTACGACCAAATGCAGAACTTTTTAGAAGAGAAGTTCTCAGAAGAGTCTGAAGGGGAGACCTTCGGGAACTTTAGCTTAGGAGAAGGTTCCAGCTTCACTAAACTGGTAATACACACCGATGCTACCTTGGTTAACGATAATGGCGTGAGTTTCTCGGTACACAGTATGGATCTCGGGATGAAGTTGGCCGAAAATAAGCCTACCGTAGCGGAATGGGAGTTGCAAGATACCTTGAACTTCAATCCATACGACACTTTAGTAGTTCCAATCGACATTGCCGTAAATACCCTAAGCCTAATGGGAAATGCGGATGTTTTGAGCTCTAAGAAACTAGACCAAGATGTTTACGTGGAAGGAAATATGACCTTGGAGATCAATGGACATACCTTTGAGATTCCTTTGGCTTTTAATAAGGAAGTGAAACTAAACTTAAGCGACCTACTCTAAAATATTGCCTATGAAGTTCCTTCTTTCCCTTGTATCCTTAGCCCTGTTCAGTCTTAATTTGAGTGGCCAGTATTTTAATGATCCCATTAAGCAGATTTTGGATGACCCAGATTCTCCTCAGCTGGGAATATCGGTACAACAAGCGGTAGAGGCGCAATCTTCAAAGGCAGGTGCTTTTGCACCGGATGCAATTAAAAGGAATAATTTATTTCTAGCCCAAGTTATGGGAGCAGGGCAATATATAGTGGCTATGGAACCGATGCGATTGTCCATGGTAAAACCCAGCTTGATCACTTTTCTTAAGAACCCGTCCAATAGCCCAATGATGTCGGATTCCATTGATGGTTCAACACCCTATACCGGTACATTTTATTTTACTGAAGGTATTGCGGTGGCTCAATTCGATCCATCAAAGGTAGAAGCGGCTTTACCACTTATCCGTGAATTAGCCAGCGCTTTAAACGGCTACCGAGATTACCTTTCTTTACAGGCCTTTAAAACGAATTACGCCCAAGTTCCAGACCTAGGAAAGAGTGTAATAGATCGCTTAATGGCTAGCAAATTGATCTTTTACCCCCAAGACCCGATGCAAATGGGGGGTGTAGATGCGGCACCTCCTGCACCAGGTGGAGGAGTAGAGCCGGTAGAAGGAGAAGAAGAAGTGGAGGAAGACTTACCGGAAATGGGACCAGGGGGTAGTCCTATGCCAAGCGAAATGCCTGATTTAGGCGACTTAGGAGAGGCTGCCGAGAAATTAAAAGACATCATCTTCGAAAAATCTGGTGGGGGAACTCAGGTAGAAGAGCGCAATCAGAATGAGTCGGAAAGCCCTGAACTACCAGGTCTAGGCGATCATAGTGAAACATTTAATATCGACGTAGTAGACCGCCCACCTTCATTAGCTGCCTGTAAATCGGCTCCAAATGACGATGAAAGCAAATATTGTTTCGAGCAAGCAGTTATACGACACGTCAATTCACAATTTAGCTATCCTGAGCAGCTCAAGGCCTTAGAGCATCCACCTATGGGGCGTATTTTTATCCAATTTGTGGTTAATACTCAAGGTGAGATTAGCAGCAAAAAAGCGGTACGAGGTATAGACCATGTATTAGATAATGTAGCCCTTTCAACCTTGAATGGTCTCAATTTCGAAGGACCAGCCACTATAAATGGCAAAGCCGTGATGATGTACCATACCGTGGTGCTAGAGGTAAAGCCCTAAGCGGGCTTACGGATCAGGTAAAATACATAGCCAAAGTATTGCGAATACTTATCAAATATGGCTATTTCGGCTTTTTCTCCTTCCACAATACTTTGTGCATAAGGGCTCATTTTGTTCCTTTCTAAGAAGGGTGCAAAAGACTTTTCTAGCGGTTTATAGTAGTTGGTTTTCCAGTCTTCAACGGGAACCATAAAATGACCCAGGCTTTCTAAGTTCTGATCGAAAATGGTTTGAATATTACCAGGGATATTTTGAATGCCTGGATATTCTAGTTTCCAATGCGTTTCGATGGGTTTAGGTCTACGATCTTTAAGCCAACTGAGCTCACTCAAGGCCATATAACCGCCAGGACGCAAATAGTCCTTCCAATTACTCAAGCCTTTCTTAAAACCTAAATTGTAAATAGATCCTTCGGCCCATATCAGGTCTAAGGATTCTTTGGCAAATGGTAGATTGGCCATATCACAGGTAAGGGTCTCAATGGAGGCCCTAAGCTTCAATTTTGCCAACCTAAGTTTTAACTCATCTAGAAACTCTTGGGAAAGGTCAATGGCATAAATGTGGCCATTTAACCTTTGAGCTAAGCTAAAAGTCTGGGCTCCAGTACCACAACCTACGTCAGCTATTTGTAAATCTCGCTGGTCTGGCAGATCCAGAAATTCTAAAGCTTTGGCGCTATTGGCATCACTGCCAGGAGCTTGGCGAGGATTATTTTTATGCAGGTCGATTAAAAAAGGAAGCAAATCATCCATTAATAGCGTAAATTAGAGAAGCAAAAACAAAGGTACTTATGAAAACACAGATTCTTGTAGCAATTCTATGTTCATTTGCTTTAAGTATGAAGGGGCAAATCGAAGAATGTTTTGTGGAGATCATGGAGGTGGCTCCAGGATCTTACGATGCGAAGTATAAAGGTTACGATGATGAAGACGATGAGTTTTACATCTTTAATCAAAGTAGGGAGAATACCGAGGCTTATCGAATCTATTATGCCGAATACGATATAAAGGCCTATTTCATTTGGAATGATGAGTCCGAAAAGGTCTATGCTTGCAACAATGCCTTCAATTACTCGATCGGATTAGGAAATAAGCTTTTAGGAACAACCGACGATGAAGAAGAAGCCTTTGAATGGATGCTCGAATATTTGATGGAATGTGATCGGGTAGACCTTGAGTGGTATGATTAAACTAGCTTTTGGGGAAGACGATCTTTGCGGTAGTACCTTCTCCTAAAATAGACTGAAAATTCAACTTCGCCTGATGGTCGAAGAGTATCTTTTTACTGATAAATAGTCCTAATCCAGTGCCCTCACCATTTTGCTTGGTAGAAAAGAAGGGAGTTCCCAGTTTTTGAAGATCTTCCTTACTGATCCCTTTCCCGTCATCGGTGATCTTACAAATCACCTTATTTTTCTTTTCCTTAAGTTCTATTCGAACCACACCAATACCGGGTATGGCCTGAAAAGCATTCCCAAGTAGATTAGTGGTTACTTGGTGCAGTTTACCCGCATTTCCCTTAATCGTTGGGATATCTTCATAGTTCTTTACAATATCAATGCGGTTTTTGTAGGAATGTGATAAAATACCCAAGCTGCCTTCAATGATCGCTTTGAGGTCGCATTCTTCTTCATAAGAATCTTGCTCTCTACTGTATTCGTTCAAGCCCTTCACGATCGAAGTCATATGATCGGCGCTTTGCCGGATATAGGACAGTATTTGTTTGCGGTCCTCATCGCTAAGCGCTTCATCTTGAGCAAGTAATTCTCCGCTACTTTGAATCGATGCTAAAGGGTTTTTTAACTCGTGAGCAATACCTGCCGTAAGCAGGCCTAGAGAAGCCATTTTTTCACGTTCAATCAACAGTTCTTGCGTGCTTTCCAATTCGTTGATACTATCCGCTAAAGCACTGTTTTTTAGCTTAAGTTCGTCATTTTTATGCGCCACTTCTACAGAAAGACCGCGATTCTGATCCTCGGTAAGAGTATTGATCTCTCTGAAGCGTCGATTATAAACTGAAAGTACATCTAGAATTACGTAACCGGTAAACCCTAAAATAGAAAGGTTTAGAAACCAACTGCTTCCCTTGCTTAGGTAAAACTGAGTGTCATATTGATAAGTCAGGTTTTCATTAACAAATTGATAAGCTAAAAAGCTTAAAACAGCCATCCCTGTTATAAGCACGGTGGTTGCTCTTGCTCTTCCTTGAGTTAAGGAAACGAATACGGGTATCAAAATCATGTAGGGAAAGGCTCCTGCCATCAAGCCATAGCGGTAAACCCCCGCAATGATCACCATAAAGATCAAGCCTACTATCGTGGATACTTTAAAATTGTGGCTAATGCGCTCTGAGGCCAGCTTTAAGGAAACAAGTATGGGTCCGACCACTACCACCACTATGAGACTAAGGTACTCACCTATGAGGTAAAAGCGATAAAAGAGTATGCCCGTAGCCAAGACTGCGAGTAATATGAAGAGGTTTAGACTTCGTTCTAATACTTCTTCTTTAAGTTTATCTAAGGCAGGTTTGGCCGACTTTGACATGCTCAAAGCTACTAATTTGTCACTATTGTTCGCTTGAGCCTTGATCTTAAATTAAGTGTTCATTTTTCGATAAGATCGTACGTTTTTGAACGATCAATATTTATAATTGATATACTGAGATCTTTAGCGGAAAAAATAAGACATTGAGCTTGATTTAATTACGATAACTGTAAAGCGATTGGCCTCAATTGGTATACTTTTGGTTTTAGGTACATTATGTGGTACAGAATACTCCTTCTTGCATTTTTGTTTTCTTTTGGCAGCTCGGCTCAAGATTCGGTAGAAATCATCTCATGCCCAGCTTATCAAGCACCAAGTTTAAGAGTTTATTGGAATAGTGCCGCTTTGGTGAAGGCTGAACTTAAAGTAGAATCGGATAGGATATACTTTAAACCGACCTTTATTTATCGAGATACCCTAGGGCAATTAGGCTATGATCGATTTTACCCTTTGATTGTAGAAGGGAAAGCCGAAAAGGAGTTTATCATTAATAAGATTACTAGCAATTCTAACTTTCGCCTGTGTATTGAATGGCGTAATAGTAACTGGCATTTGGAGAACCAATTTAATGCTGCCTTTAAATGGGGCAGGGGACTTTTATTCATTGAATTTGATGGGAAGAAGCATTTCTTTGAACAAGATAAGCAATTAAAGGAGTTCCTTGCTGCTTACCATCTTGATCTGACGGCTCATCCTAAGTTCGACCCAAGCTCGAAAGAGGGAAAAAGTTTGCTGCGAAACAATCCCCTGATAAAAGCTTTTGAAGAAGCAGATCGCAACGTCTTCTTTTCTAAAGAGCTGATATACTCTGCCGCAGAGCAAGACCCTGTTGAACAAGAGCTGATCATAAAGCAATTGGAGATCGCAAATGCCTTTCCTGGAGGAGAGCAAGCTTTCAGAGCCTATATCGATAGCTTTCCCCGACAGCCCTTCGCCGATCAGATAGGACGATTTGGATTAGCGGTCTATGAGCTTCGCTATGATGCAAATGGCAAGATCATAATAGTGGAAACCATCAAATCATTACCCTTGATAGACGGTGAAGCAAGAACTCATTTACTAAAAGCTAATTGGATCATTCCAAAGGCTGAAGGCCCGGTAGAATATCGCATTCGGGTCCCTTTCCGCTATCCAGAAAAAGACTAATGTTTTACCAATTGTATTGTTCTTGTGTGTAATAGGGGTAAGGAAGGTCTTCGCGGTCGCCTTCATACCATTCAGATTTAACTTTGTTATTAAACCAATCCCACCAAGCCCATTTACCATTTTGTTTTACCGCAAGATAGCGCGGGCCTTGCGACTCCTTTACTACAAATTCAAAATCATCAAATTGGCAGGCCACCGTCTGCTTGGCCTCATCATCATAAGTCCAAGCACAGGTATAGAAGCCTACTTTCCCATCTTTATAAACGGCGGTCACTTTACCATTCCAATGAAAGAAATCCAAACTATCGTATTGGGCAGGAATTAAAACCGTGGGAGTATCAGAAACATATTGGTACATACCATATAGTTTGGTTTCCTTATTTCGCGCCCTAAGCGCATCATCCCCATTATATGGGTCCATCTCCACAATGTCGGCATTAAGAATTTTGCGTATTTGACGAATGGACTCTTTATCCCATTCACTTACCGTATACAGCGGCACTTGATCTGGATTATCGTATTCGTAAGGAGTTATTTCAAACTCATCGAACCAATCTAAGAGAGCCCATTTCCCATTTTTCTGCGCAAGTAAATAGTATTCATGGTCCTTTTCTCGCAGGGCTAGATTGTCATAAACACAATGAATTCTCTCTGCTGCGTCGATTACTTCGAAGGGTAAGAGGTATCGCCCGTATTTACCGTCTTTCTTCACGATGCTGAAAGGCTCCATGTCTTTCATGAAGCTTACCGAATCGTATTCCATTGCTAATAGTTGAGCAGGATCTGAATAATAATGAAAGAGACCCCAGCGTTTGGTCCATCTTTTACGCAATTTAAAGACGTTAGCCTCTTCATTTACCCAACTGAAGTCCCTTCCTCCAAGCTCTTTCTCGATACTATCTATTTCAGAAGCGGTTTGAGCGATTATGCTCAGGCTTAAAAAAACTAGACTTAAGGATAGGGAGAATTTCATGTTGGTTGTTTAATTTGAAACGATAGTTGAGGACATCTAGTATAAAAAAAGCCGACCATAGGGCCGGCTTTATATTAATAGTTTTCACTGAGGCTTAGAACTGGATCAAGGCGGATCCCCAGGTAAAGCCACTGCCAAAGGCTGCTAAACACAAGAGATCACCCTCCTTTAATTTCCCTTCGGCTTTAGCCTCGCTTAAGGCAATAGGAATAGATGCAGCCGTGGTATTACCGTATTTCATAATGTTATTAAAAACCTTATCCGGTGCCAAGCCCATTTTAGCCTGTACATATTGTGATATGCGTAAATTGGCTTGATGCGGAATAAGTAGATCAATATCCTTGGCCGATTTACCAGTACTTTCCAAAGATTCATGAATTACCTCTTGAAAGCGAGTAACTGCATGTTTAAAAACGAAGTTTCCGTTCATATAGGGGTAATAGGAGATGTCTTCGGGGTCATTTTCTTCGATAATGTTATCCACCCAGCGGGTTGTTGCCGGACCGATCAAGGCTAATTCTTTCGCATGCTTCCCTTCGGAATGCAACTTGGTGGTGAGTACACCTTTCCCAGCTTCCTCAGTAGCACTAAGCACTACTGCTCCAGCGCCATCGCCAAAAATAACCGACACCCCACGGCCGCGGGTCGTTTTATCCAAACCTCCACTATGCAATTCAGATCCTATTAGAAGGATATTCTTGTACATCCCTGTTTTAATAAACTGATCGGCTACGGACAATCCATAGATAAAACCGGAACATTGATTGCGGACGTCTAAAGCGCCAATGGTATCTAAACCTAATTGCTCCTGTACTTGCACTCCTGGACCAGGGAAGTAATAGTCAGGCGAAAGGGTGGCAAAGACTATAAAATCTATATCCTCAGGTTTTAATCCAGCATCAGCAATAGCTTTTCGAGCGGCCTTGGTTCCCATACTAGAGGTGGTGTCATCACTATCGGTAGCCACCCAACGTCTTTCCTTTATACCAGTGCGTTCCTGGATCCATTCGTCAGAAGTATCCATAATAAAAGAAAGGTCGTTATTGCTTACTACATTCTCTGGCACATAATGGCCCACGCCGGCAATTTTCGATCGTATCATATTCATATAGTATTCTTGTTTGGTGCTCTTAGAGCACAAAGAAAGGGTAAAATATTTAAGCCTTTAGTCCCTTAAAATACGAAAAAAGCCCGTGCTTGTTCAGTCGGGCTTTATTTCAATTAAGATATAGCGTCCATATATTGTTGGAGAATGATCTCCCGGTGATCTGGGTGCGCAATTCCAGCTAAGGCTTGTGCCCTTTGCTTAAGGGTTTTCCCGTACAGATCAGCAATACCGTATTCGGTTACGATATAGTGAACGTGGGAACGGGTTGTAACCACGCCAGCCCCGGGTTTTAGGAAGGGAACGATACGGGTATCACCTCTTCGAGTGGTGCTGGGTAAAGCAATGATCGGTTTTCCACCTTTACTGAGCATAGCTCCACGCATGAAGTCCATTTGTCCACCTACGCCCGAATACATGCGGGTACCAATACTATCGGCGCAAACCTGACCGGTTAAGTCTATCTCCACCGCGGAGTTGATCGACACTGCCTTGGGGTTTTTTCGAATTACTGCTGTATCGTTAACATAGGCGATATCCAACATATTAACCTGTGGATTATCATCAATAAAATCATACAATCTTTGTGATCCCATTACAAAACCACTAATGATCTTACCGGGATGCGTTTTCTTACGAGCTCCGTTGATCACACCTTTTTCGATCAAGTCTAACACACCGTCAGAGAACATCTCGGTATGAATACCTAAGTCCCTTAAGTGACCCATTTGGCTTAAGGCGGCATTAGGGATCGCTCCAATCCCCATTTGCAAGCAAGATCCATCTTCTACCAAAGAAGCCACATTCTTACCGATTGCCATTTCGATATCGGTAGGAGCGGCAGCTTCTATAGCAGGTAATGCTTCGTCTACCTCTACCAAAGAATCAAACTTGGAAATATGGATCAGTCCATCACCATGGGTACGGGGGACCTTTGGATTGACCTGGGCAATTACGTGCTGGGCAGATTGAGCTGCTGCCAGGGAGGCATCTACGGATGTACCTAAAGAACAAAAGCCATGCTTATCGGGTGGGGATACCTGCAATAGAGCGACATCGATCGGAATAATGCCATGGCGAAATAGATAAGGAATTTCGGATAGGAAAACCGGAGTATATGAACCGTTGCCAGCTTTAATGGTGTGGCGTACATTGGCCCCGATAAATAAAGAGTTTACGTGAAATGAATCGGCGTGTTTAGGGTCGGCATAGGGCGCCTCACCTTCAATATGCAAGTGAGCTACTTCTACATTTCGTAATTCCGAAGCCCTACGGGTGAGAGCTTTGATGAGCTGCTGGGGAGCCATAGACACTGAGTGAATATAAACTCGGTCATCGCTCTTAACTACTTTTACTGCTTCGTCAGCGCTACAATATTTCATTGTTGGTGTTTAAATCTTGTACAAGATTATAACGGAATAGAAGCTTAAACAATGACCTATGTCAGCTATTCTTAGCTTGGACTGACAGTACAATTCCACTGCGCTGAAATCTTGTCATATTTTGTGTCACGGCACAAGCTTTGCTCTTTGCAGAGTCAGAAAAAAAATTAAAATCATGAGCAGCGGTAAGATCAATGTAACAGCCGACAATATCTTTCCTATCATTAAAAAATTCCTTTATAGCGATCACGAGATCTTTTTAAGGGAATTGGTTTCTAATGCGGTAGACGCTACCCAAAAGTTAAAGACCCTCAGTCGCATCGGGGAATCGAATGCGGAGCTGGGTGATTTAACCATCCAGATCAAAGTAGATAAGGAGAACAAAACCTTAACTATTTCTGATCGAGGAGTGGGTATGACCACTGATGAGATCAATAAATACATCAACGAATTGGCATTTTCAGGGGCCGAGGAGTTTGTAAAGAAATATGAGGATAAAGCGGACGGCGCAGCCATTATTGGTCACTTTGGCTTAGGCTTTTATTCCTCTTTCATGGTTGCCAAGCAAGTGGAAATATTCTCGCATTCTCATCAAGATGGTGCAAAAGGAGCCTATTGGACTTGTGATGGAACACCAGAGTTTACTTTAGAAGAAAGCGACCAACGCCAAGATCGAGGTACCGATATCGTTTTACATATCAATGACGATAGCGAAGAATTCTTGGAAGAAGCACGCATTCGTGAGCTATTGGAGAAATACTGTCGTTTTTTACCCGTACCTATTCAATTCGGTGAAAAAGAAATTACCGAGACGGAAGGAGAGGGAGATGATAAAAAAGAAAGCAAGAAAAAGGTAGCAGATATCGTAAATGTTACCGATCCAGCGTGGACCAAGGCACCGGCAGATCTTGAGGGCGAAGACTATAAGGAGTTCTACCGTCAGCTTTACCCTACGACTTTTGAAGAGCCTTTATTCCACATTCACTTAAATGTGGATTACCCATTCGACCTTAATGGTATTTTATTCTTTCCGCGCATTAAGCCCAATATGGAGCTTCAGCGTAATAAGATTCAGCTTTACCAAAATCAGGTATTTGTAACCGATAATCTTGAGGGCATTGTACCTGATTTCTTAACCCTATTGCACGGGGTTATTGATTCAAAGGACATTCCTTTGAATGTTTCTCGTTCTTATCTTCAGGCTGACGGAGCTGTTAAGAAGATCAGTGGTCACATTACCAAGAAAGTTGCTGATAAACTGAATAGCCTTTTCAAAAAAGACCGAGAAGACTTCGAGAAGAAGTGGAATGATATCAAAGTGATCATCGAATACGGCATGTTGAGTGATGACAAGTTCTTTGATAAAGCGCAAAAGTTCAATCTATTCCAAAGTGTAGACGATAAGCACTACACCTTTGAGGAATTCATTGAAAAGATCAAGCCCACTCAAACCGATAAAGACGGAAATCTTGTAATTCTTTACGCGGCTCATAAAGAAGGACAACACAGCTTTATCAAAAAAGCCCAAAACCGCGATTACGACGTGCTATTAATGGAGGGCCCATTGGAAAGTCACCTCATGCAAAAGCTAGAAGGTGGTGAACACAAGATCAAGTTTGCCAGAGTTGATAGCGATGCGATCGACAAATTGATCCCCAAAGAGGAAGAGCAAGTTTCCTTATTGAGCGAAGAGCAAAAGGAGAAGCTTAAACCCATGATCGAGGAGCAAGTAGAAAAGTCATCCTACACTGTGGTTTTAGAAGCAATGGATTCCCAGGAAGCTCCCTTTACTATTACTGTACCCGAATTCATGCGAAGGATGAAAGAGATTAGCATGACCGGTGGTGGTATGATGGGCATGGGCGATATGCCCGATATGTACAACCTAGTGGTGAACACAAATCACCCTCTGGCCACCAGAATTTTAGAAGAAAAGGATGAAGCACAGCGCAAAGCTTTAATCAATCGCGCTAAGGATCTAGCCTTGCTTTCTCAGAATTTACTCCATGGAGAGGCACTTACCAATTTCGTGGAAAAACAGTTCGAGAATCTCAATTATTAATTGAAAGGCCTCCTTCGGGAGGCTTTTTCATTTCTAGGAGGCCTTATATCTCCGCTAGAAGCTTTAATTTTAAGGCAAATTTAAAATCATGCGCCATACCTTAATCATTACATTTTTAAGCCTTCTTAGCCTTAGTTCTTGCATGGTAGGTGTACAAGGAAATGGGGTAGTCAAAGAAGCCAATCGCGATGTTCAAGCATTTGAGAATATTTCCATTAGTGGGATGTTTGAAGTTCACCTTAAACAAGGGGATGGCAATAGCTTGAAAATTGTGGCTGATGAAAATCTGCACGAACTGATCGATGCGCACACCGAGGGTAATACCTTATACATTAGCACGTCAAAATCAATCGGAAGAGCGGAAGAATTAGACCTGTACATTATTAGTCCTAAGCTAGAAAGAGTAAATCTTTCGGGGGCCGTTTCGCTTAAATCCTCCAATGAAATAGAAGGGGATTTCTTCCGCCTAGAAAGCAGTGGAGCAGCCGAAGTAGATATGGAGCTTGAGGTAGATGAGTTAGAAATTGAATTAAGTGGCGCCGCCGAGGTAGAACTGAAAGGGGAGGCCAATTACCTAAGCTTAGAGACAAGTGGTGCCTCAGAATTAAAGCTGTTCGACCTGGAAGTTGACAAGGCCCGAGTACATACTAGTGGCGCCGCCGAACTACAATTGAATGTAGAGGATGACCTTCAGATCGATGCTTCTGGAGCCGCCGACATTCGTTATCGGGGTAACCCAAATTTAAGTCGCACCGATCTTAGTGGTGCCGCAAGTTTAAAGAAAGAATAAACCGCAAGCTATTACAAGATGAAATCAGCTTTAGAAAGAGCCCAAGCTTGGCTCAACTCTCCTTATGATCCAGAGACTCAAGCCGCAACGCAAAGTCTTATATACCAAGGGGGCGATGCTTTAATGGATGCTTTTTATCAAGACCTTGATTTTGGTACAGGCGGATTAAGAGGCATTATGGGCGTTGGTACCAATCGAATCAATAAATACACCTTGGGAGCAGCTACTCAAGGCTTATCCAATTATTTAATTCAGCAGTTTCCTAATGAGGAAATTAAAGTGGCTATTGCCCACGATAGTCGCAATAATTCAAAACCTTTTGCTCGTCAGGTAGCTGAAGTGCTTTCGGCAAATGGCATCAAGGTGTACCTTTATGAAGACCTTCGTCCAACACCTGCCTTAAGCTTCGCGATTCGTCACCTAAACTGTCAAAGTGGAATCGTTTTAACGGCTTCTCACAATCCTCCGGCATATAATGGCTATAAGGTCTATTGGAGCGATGGTGGTCAGTTGGTTCCGCCACATGATAAAGCGGTAATTAAAGAAGTACGGGCGGTTAAACCTGAGGAAGTGCGCTACGATTACAAGGAAGAATTGATCGAAATGATCGGGGCCGAGGTAGATTCAGCTTATCTAGCAGAAGTAAATAAGCAAAGTCTAACCAAAGTGGGCAAAGAGCAGCTCTCGATCGTTTTCACTAGCATTCATGGCACGAGTATAACCTTGGTTCCCCCGGCCTTAGAACAGGCGGGGTTCAAGAAGGTGTCTATTGTAGAAGAACAAGCTAAACCTGACGGAAACTTCCCTACGGTTCAGTCGCCGAATCCAGAAGAGGCTGCTGCATTAAGCATGGCGCTAGATCAAGCCAAGGCGATAGGCGCCGATATGGTTATTGGCACTGATCCAGATGCCGATCGAGTGGGCATAGCAGTGCGCAATTTAGATGAAGAACTTGAATTGCTCAATGGCAATCAAGCGGCTTCCGTCTTAATTTATTATTTACTGGAGCAGTGGAAGGAACAAGGGAAATTCACCGGTAAAGATTATGTGGCTAAAACCATCGTTACCACCGATTTGATCGCTAAGATCGCCGAGTCATACCAAGTTCCATGTCCCGAATGCCTTACAGGCTTTAAATGGATCGCTGATATTATTCGTGATCGGGAAGGTGAGATGAATTTTATTGGCGGAGGTGAGGAGAGCTATGGTTATATGATCGGGGATTTTGTGCGCGATAAAGATGCGGTTGCCTCGGCTGTGATGCTAGCAGAAGCAGCGGCCTATGCCAAATCAAAGGGGAGTAGTTTTTATGAGATGCTTATCGAGGCATATCATAAATTCGGCTTTTATTTAGAAACCCTAGTCTCTCTCAAAAGAGAAGGGATGAAGGGGCAAGAGGAAATTGCCCAGATGATGCAAGATTTCCGTACCAAAACCCCTAGTACAATTGCTGGTGAAGAGGTAGTAGAAGTGCTCGATTATGAGAGCTCAGAACGTAAACTACTCAAAGATGGAAGTATTACTAAGATAGAGCTTCCCAAAAGCAATGTAGTCCAATTCATAACGTCTGCCGGAACCAAGATTACCGCTCGTCCAAGTGGTACTGAACCTAAGATCAAGTTCTACGTTAGCGTTAATGATCAGTTAGAGTCTCCGGATAATTTTAAAGCTAAAAAATCGGAACTAGAAGCGCGAATTAACGCTATTACTAAAGATTTAGGACTTTGAAAATGAGGAAAATACTAGTTGTCGGCTTTTTGTTAGGACTTTTCGTGGCTTGTCAGCCAGTTGAACAGAAATCTGCCCAAAATAAAATGGAGGGCCCTTGGTTGGCTACTATCATGCAAAATGACAGTACCGTGCTGAACTTTAACGCTGAAGTTGTACGTAAGAGTGATTCCAGTTTCATTTTTAGGATACGCAATGCGGATGAAATTCTCGAGGCACAGATGCTCGCCTTGGGGGAGGATAGTTTTAAGATCGAAATGCCAGTTTTCGCCAATCATTTCTTGGTGAAAGTAGAAGGTGAGCGCATGTACGGTAAATATGTAAATCCAGATGCTGAGGACTATTACCTTCCTTTTGAAGCTAAGTATGGTAAAACAGAACGCTATCCAAACACGCAGAATCTTGATCCTTTAAATGGTTATTGGCGCATAGATTTCAACCCATCTACCGAAAAGGTAAGTAGCGGTAAAGCTTATTTTGAAGTGGTAAACGGTGAAGCCCATGGCACTATAATGACCTCTACCGGCGATTTTCGTTATTTACAAGGATCTGCTGCTGCAGGTCAGTTATACCTTTCTGCCTTCGATGGAGCGCATGTATACAGCTTTGAAGCCACCTTGTACGATACGATCCAAGGGCGTTTTTACTCCGGGCGATCCTACATGGCACCTTTTATCATGTATAAGGACGAAAGCTTTGAATTGCCCGATCCTGATACGCTCACTTACCTTAAGGAAGGATATTCTTCGATAGACTTTGCCTTTCCAAACTTGGAAGGAGATACCATTCGACTCTCGGATGAGCGGTTCAAGGATAAGGCCCTTATTCTACAAATTAGTGGCTCTTGGTGTCCAAACTGCTACGATGAGAGCAAATATCTTAGTGAAGTATACCGCAAATATCAAAATGATGGTTTGGAGATCGTTTGTTTGAGCTTCGAAAGAGCGCGAGACTATAAAACTGCCCAGAAGCGCTTGGCCAAAATGCAAGGCGATCTACAAATGCCCTATCCAGTACTCTTAGCTGGCGCCACCCGTTCGGATAAAGCGGCGGAGAAATTACCCATGTTAAATCACGTGATGAGTTATCCTACCGCAATTTATTTAGACCGTGAGCATCAGGTGCGTAAGATACACACCGGATTTGCCGGACCCGGAACTCCGGTATGGGAAGACTATGTGAGCGAAAATGATGCATTTTTGCAAAAATTAATAAACCAATAATCCTCAACTCTCAAAAACGATACTATGCAAAAAGTAGCCGTAATCGGTGCCGGAACAATGGGTAATGGCATTGCCCATGTTTTTGCCCAAAACGACTTCTCGGTAAATTTGGTAGATGTGTCTGATGCCGCCTTGGAGCGCGGACTCAAGACCATTGAAAAGAATCTAGATCGCCAGGTGAAAAAGGGAGCGATCGATGAAGCTAAAAAATCACAAACCTTAGCTAACCTTAGCATGCATACAGAAATGGCTGCGGCTATTGGCGACGCTGATCTTGTGGTGGAAGCTGCGACCGAAAATGTAGACCTTAAATTGAAGATTTTCGGGGATATGGATAAATACGCTAAGGCGGATGCGATCTTGGCGTCGAACACTTCATCCATTAGTCTTACGCAAATCGCTGCCGTAACCGGTCGTCCTGATAAGGTGATAGGCATGCATTTTATGAATCCGGTACCGGTAATGAAGCTTGTAGAGGTAATTAGAGGTTATGCAACTTCTGATGAAACCACTCGCACTATCATGGCTTTAAGCGAAAAGCTTGGTAAAGTACCAACCGAGTGTAATGACTATCCAGGCTTCGTGTCCAATCGGATTCTAATGCCCATGATCAACGAAGCCATTATAACCTTACACGAAGGTGTAGCTGGCGTAAAAGAGATCGATACCATTATGAAATTAGGAATGGCACATCCAATGGGTCCTTTAAAACTGGCCGATTTTATTGGTCTGGATGTATGTCTGTCGATCTTAAACGTCCTCTACGAGGGTTTTGGCAATCCTAAATATGCACCCTGTCCATTATTAGTTAATATGGTACGTGCTGGTAAATTGGGTGCCAAATCGGGTGAAGGCTTTTACGATTACAGTGAAGGTCCAAAAAGTGAAACCCTATCTCAGCAGTTCCGCTAAGAATAGATTTCTCTTATAAAAGTATAAGCCACTAAGTGTCATTTGTCATATTTAGTGGCTTTTTTCGTCTATACCTTGCAAACCAAAATTTAAGCATGATGACAGCTATAGAAACAGCTAGTAAAGTATACGACTATAAAGGATACCGCGACTTAATCCACGCCTTACGTAAAGAAGGAATGGCTACTGGTGGTTCTACCGATGAGAATTTCCTAAACTATACGGATCTCAATAATAGCCGCATGGATAAATGGGATAAGCGCTATGAACTAAGTGATGAATTGAAATTGGCATTAGATAATTTAGAGGAAGCCGAAGACTGGGTAGTTCTTACCGAGGGCTGGTGTGGCGATGCAGCACATGCCTTACCCATTTTGGCTAAAGTGGCTGATTATAGCGACAAGATCAATCTAAAGTTGCTCTTAAGAGACGAGAACTTAGACCTTATGGATCAATATCTTACCAATGGCGGAAGATCTATTCCAAAATTGGTGCGCTATCAACTTTCTACCGGAAACGTGATGGGAACCTGGGGTCCGCGTCCTAAAGTCGCTCAAGATATTATGATCGAAGGAAAGGCTGCTGGCCGAGCAAAGGCCGATATTACTATAGACCTACAAAAATGGTACGCCCGCGATCGGGGAAAAACCATGAGTGAGGAATTAGTAGACTTACTCTCGAAATAAGAAAAGGGGCTTTTGCCCCTTTTTTTATGCTTTATCTAGATTCCGATCAGCGGAAGCTTTATAATTTTTATACATCAGCTCAAAGATCCGATACGCTTCCTCACTAAATTCTGAGTCTAACCACTTTTGCACTTCAGCTTGATTGGCGGCCCTAGCTTTAGGTACTTTAAAGCATTGTTTCATGGGGCCCGTTTCAATCTCTACATACCAATGTTGTTCTTGTGCGTAAAGCATGACCTTAAACTTAGGGTGGGATAGGGGACCTACAATTCTCATGCTTCTTGATGATTTAAAATCAGTGCTTTTGCGGCAGATTCACCGCTAAGCATTGCCGCGTTAAGACTCGGATTCAATAAATGATCGCCCGCAATGTAAATACCATCAGCTAATCTACTTTCCTCGAAGGGACGTTCATAAGCCAAATTTTGAAGTTTAGGCAAGGCTTTTTTAACCCTGAAAGAACGCAGGAGCTCCCACTTTCGGAAGTCTGAACCAATAATGAGCTGCAATTCACGCGTCACCCGATGAGCAAGTTCTTCGTCACTCTCATTGAATTGTCCTTTCAAGCTCACCGAAAAAAGGTCGTTATCCTTTGGGGCATAGTTTTTCTGAACTGCTGAGAGACAAGCAATATTATTGATGATGCTATCATCGTCGGTGCTAAGAGCAATTAGCTTCTTACTCAAATTACCAGACCGTGGTCCCTTGAAATAGAGCTGATGGGTAAAGTTCCACTCAACATCCGATTCATACTGCGGCATAAGGGCAGAAGGGTCTCCAGCAATAATGACCTGCTGGCCTTCAATTTCGGAACCGTCCTCTAATTTCAGCTTTGTACCCTCTAAGGCCTTGACTTTTGAGTTAAATCGAAACTCGGTTTTCTTTAATTGATCCTTTAGTTGATGGGCCACCGCTTCAATTCCCTTTTCTGGAAGCATCGCTTGACCCAGAGCAAACATTTTAAAAATGAATTGAAACTGTCTAGAAGAAGTAGCAAGATCCGTTTCGAGAAATATGCCACCAAAAAATGGCCTGAAAAAGCGGTTTATGATCCTATCTGAAAAGCCAAATTTCTGCAGGAATTCTAAAGTAGTCGTCTCCGGATCATTAAAGATCTCTTCTTCACTCTTTGCTAAGACCTGACTGCGCAACTTCGCCATTTTAAGTTTATCGGCAAAGCTGCCGACTGGCGAGAATAACATGCTTAGATAGGCACTGGGGCTTCTATTTACATCTAAAACTTCGAATCCACCTTTCTTATCGAAACAATAGGCGCCGGCAGAAAATGCTTCACAACCCATAGCTTCGAGGTTTAAATGCTTTTTAACCATTGGGTAAGCACTTAGCAACACCTGAAAACCATGGTCCAGCTGGTAACCGTCAAAATGATCGGTTTTCAATCTGCCTCCGACTTTCGAATCAGCTTCCACCACTAAGACATTTAAATGGTATTCTTCTAATTCCTTCGCAGCAATAAGGCCAGAGACACCTGCACCAATGATTATCGCGTCGTAAGATTTGTTCATTAAGTTAAGGATTCAGTTTAAGTTCGTAATGTTGGATCAAAGCATCGTATTTTGTCCAAGTCTCACTATCGAATTTCTCTACTTCTTTCAAGAAATCCTCTTGTTTCGCAGCAAAGCTTTCGGCTAAAATTTGCGCCTGACTAGGAACTCCAGACCAGGAGCGGCTTAAGTAAGACCAAGCGGCATAAAAGGATGATTGCAGCGTTTCTGGCTGATCATAATAACCGTCAACTTCTTTGCCGTATACCAATTCTTCCAATGCTTTTATTTCTTTCTCTATCTCCTTAAGGGAATCATTAAAGGCTTTGTTCGCATCTTCGTCCAAATAGATCTTAGCCACCTGCATTGCCAATTCAATGGTTTGCTTATTTCGTTTTAGATAATCGGTGGCTTTATGCAATGGGGCAAGACTCGCGTCGAATTCCTGCATAAACTCGAAGTTGGCTACTTCAGCCTTTTTCTCAACCGATATTCTAGGATCGGGATGATAGCTAAAGGCTCGGGATAGCTTCTCATCCTCAAGGCTAAGTTTGAGAATATAATCACCTGTCACTAAGTCCAAAGGTGCACGTTCATTAGTGTCATTCAATTTCCCATTCTTCGAAGGAAATCCATAGCCCTTGTGATTTAGGCGGATCCGATAACGGTGTAAGCCCTTTTCTTTGGGTACATCGCGATAGAAAGTACGCAAAGCCTCTTCTCCGTTCTGTGCGTAAATCTCAAACTTCATTTTCTTAGCCTTCACCGAATCTTGAGCTTCGAAGTTGTAATAAACATATGCTAATAAGCCACTAGAGCGGTTTTCTCCTTTAAAAGTTCCATCCGCCGGGAAACGTGAACCGTCGGCTCGTTTATAGGCTGCACGATAAGGATCTTGTTCAAAATATAAAGCCAATTTGGGCTCATTGGCACCGCGTTCTTCTTGAATCCGCTCTCTTAATACTTCTAATCCATCTAAGATGAAAGCGGAGCGACCGAAGGTACCGAGTATTAAATCATCTTCACGCGGATGAATCTTGATATCAGATATTAAGGTGGTGGGCAAATCTTTCGTCCATTTTTGCCAATGCTCGCCCATATCCCAACTAAAGTATAGGCCGCGCTGTGTGCCTGCGAATAATAATTGGGGATCTTTTAAATCTTGGGCCACACTAATAAGGTAAGCCGGTAAATTGGCGCCAATATTTTTGAAACTCTTACCGTAATTATCGGTGTAGAAGAGCATTGCTTTTTCATTTCCGCGGCGGTAGTCATTGGCTACCACGAAGGCTGCTCCATTTTCGAATTTACTATGGACCACTTGAGGGATCCAACTTCCTTCGGGCATTCCTTTTAATTTTGAAGATAGATCGGTCCAGTTTTCTCCGGCATCTTTGCTTAAATGGAGTTTACCATCGTCACTGCTGGCCCAAATCAAGCCTTCCTCTACACTAGAAGGTTCGATGCATAGTAAAGTAGTATAGTTCTCAGCGCCGGTAACATCATAAGTTAGGCCGCCACTTTCGCCATAATTTTGCTTGGTGCTATCGTTAGTAGTAAGATCAGGAGAAATCACTTTCCACGATTTGCCTTTATCTGTAGACCGAAAAACATACTGTGCACCAAAGTACAGGCTTTCTTGATCGAAAGGATCAATGGCGATCGGAGCATTCCAATTGAAGCGCAGTTCTTCGGCTTCAGGATGAACTGGGCGAATCATTTCCGTGTAACCACTAGGGGTATGTACCCTTCCTACATAACCCTCTTGGCTTTGGGCATATGCGTAATCGGGATCTTTGGGGTCTGGCACGACATCAAAGCCATCACCGAAGTAAAGCTCCTCCCAGTAATCATTACGGATGCCATCTGCCTTCCAAACATAAGCGGGTCCCTTCCAGGAGCCATTGTCCTGCATTCCTCCATAAACGTTGTAAGGTAGAGCCATATCGTAATTGATATGATAAAATTGGGCGAGGGGTAAATTATTTACAAATCGCCAAGTCCTACCGCGGTCGCGACTAATATTCATCCCTCCATCATTACCGTTGATAATGTAATTAGGGTCTTCCGGATGGATGAAAAAGGCATGGTGGTCGGGATGTATGTAGCTATAGGGGGCAATAACTTCCCAATGCTTTCCGCCATCTTCCGAGCGACTCACAACCGACCAAATACTGTATACTCGGTTTTCGTTTTGCGGGTCTACATAGATTTCAGAATAGTAAAATGGTCGATTCCCTATATTATCTTCTTGTGAGATCATTGCCCAATTCTCCCCGCCATTATCACTGCGGTAAAGGGCATTTTTACCTTTCTTTTCCACCAAAGCATAAACCCTTGAAGGTTGGGATGGAGCTATAGCCAATCCCATTCTTCCTAGCTCTCCTTTAGGTAATCCGTGTTTTTTGGTCTTTTCCTGCCAAGAATCGCCACCATCGTAGCTAATGAACAAGCCACTTCCGGCTCCTCCAGATTTGAAGAACCAAGGGTCTCGATGGTGTTCCCACATATTTACGATGAGCTTTTCCGGATTATGCGGGTCCATTACCATTTCTGCGGCGCCAGTTCGGGCGTTGCGGTATAAAATCTTTTGCCAAGACTTCCCGCCATCAATGGAACGGTAAACACCCCGGTGCTCTGAGTCTGCCCATGGATTGCCGATAGAAGCTACATAAATCACTTCGGGATTATAGGGATGAACGATGATGCGGTGTATATGTCTCGTTTCTTCAAGCCCCATAAGGGTCCATGACTTTCCGCCGTTCCGACTCAGGTAAATCCCTGCTCCACCTGTATTCGAATTTCGAGGGTTTCCTTCACCGGTACCGGCCCATATAATATCAGGGTTATTAGGGTCGAGGGCAATTGCTCCAATGGAGCTAACCCTTTCATTGTTAAATAAACACTGCCAGGAGGTACCACCATTGCCACTATGCCATAGACCACCAGAAGCAGATCCTGCATAGATGCTATTTTTATCGCGTGGATCTACTTGGATGGCAGTGATCCTACCACTCATTCCGGCTGGGCCAATATTTCTAAACTCTAGGTCTCTAAGGTCTTTCGCGGGAATACTGTCTTGCGAAAAGGCAATACTTGAACAAGCCAAGCTTAATAGAAGGGTGTAAAATTTCTTCATAATTTAATGTAAGGTGGGTCTAATAGGGAGGGAGTTCAATATATCGGCTTCAACCGCAGCAAGTTCCTCCCAACGGTTAAAAACCTCTTCTGCAGGAAAATAGTTCAATGCCATGTCTACGAATATATTGCCGTGTTTAGCTTCGCTCTCGTAGATCATCCGGTAAAACTTTGCCAATTTCTGATCTTGGACGTGGTCACTTACCATTTTAAAGCGCTCAAAGCCTCGGTTTTCGATAATAGAGGCAATGATAAGTCGATCTCTAAATCGAGTTTCGATGGTATTGTCCATCGCCTTAAGCAAGCGTTTTACATATTTATCCTCGGCAATACTATGATTTAGGCGCAAACCACGTTCCTGCATTATCTTATAAACCAGTCTAAAGTGCTCCAGTTCCTCAATTCCGGTGTGGATCAAATCTTGAATGATCTCGGTTCGATCGGGGTATTTTGCCACAAAGCTCATTGCCATACCACTGGCTTTTCGCTCCGCATCGGCATGATCTTTTAAAAAGTGATCAAAATCGTTTAGAACGGCATCGATCCAGATTTGCGATGAAAGTGCTTTGAGAGTGAGTTGACTACTGTCCATAACTGGCTTTCCCACAAAAATAGAAATTAGGAGCTATGAACAATGCCCCTTAAATTGCCAGAGTGAAAGAAGCACAATTATTAGCCCTAAGTGAAAACTACTTCCAGCGTTACCTTAATTATCGCGAACGCTACCCTCGAAAGTGGGTTTTACATCCAAATTGTAAAATGGTCATTGTTGTGCCTGCCTACCAAGAAGAGCCTGCTTACTTGCTTGATAGCCTAGAAAGTTGTGACTTAAAGGATCCCAACTCGGTTAGTGTTATTTGGCTTATCAATCAGGCTGAAGCGGATACAAATAGGAGCTTCCATCAGGCGCAAGCCGAGCAATTAAAATCTAAAAAACTCAGCAATGGACTAAGATTGATAGTAGAAAGCTGCTTAGGCCTGAAGCCGAAAGAAGCAGGAGTGGGGACAGCCCGTAAAATAGGCATGGATATGGCCTTGGAGGCTTTCGCCGAGATAGGATACGATGGAATAATACTTTGCCTAGACGGGGATTGTAAGGTGTCTCAAAACTATTTAGAAACTAATTTAAAAATGGCTGCTAGGCGTGTTAAGGGTTACGATCTCTATTTTGAGCATCCTTTAACTGGTTTGACCGTTTCGGAAAGGCAGGGGATCATCGATTATGAGCTATGGCTGCGCTATTACCGAAGGGCTTTAAAATGGGCTAAGTATCCTTGGCATTATTATACCGTCGGAAGCAGCATGGCCGCTCGAGCCAGTATTTATGCAAAAATTGGCGGAATGAATCGCCGAAAGGCGGGTGAGGACTTCTACTTTCTACACAAATTAATGCCGCAAGGAAGCTTTGAAAGCGTTAAGGATTGCACGGTATACCCACAAGCCCGAATATCTCAACGGGTTCCATTTGGTACCGGTCGGGCGATGTACGAAATAGAACAAGGCGAGAAAAACTATTCTGAATCCTACAATCACCTTATTTTTAAAGCTTTAAATAGTATAAATGAAAGTGTTAATTTAGGTCATCAGGGCTTAATGGAAAATGAAATATTCTCAGGGTTTCTCAGTAACCATCCCAAGTATTCTAGCAGTTTTGATGCCTTAATAAAGCGCTCGAGCCCATTAAGTTTTAAGTCTAATTTTTGGACCTGGTGGGATGGCTTTAAGGTCCTGCGTATGGTACATGATCTTCAATCGATTTACCCCGATGAAAGAATAACAGATGCGGCTAAAGCTTTATGGGAATTAAATTTAAGTAAAGAAGACTTATTGCTGCATTTCAGAGCACTTGACCGAAATGGGGATTAAGTTTACTTTAGAGGAGTGAATTGGCGCTTTTTAAAATATTTAATGGCTTATAGTGTCCCTTTGGTTGTGGTTCTTTCCTTTGAGCTGGAAGGTTTAGGGGCATATCTGCCACTATTTTATGCTTTTCTATTCGTCCCGGTTCTGGAACTTCTGTTCCAAGCAGATCCTTCTAACTTATCACAACTAAGGCAAGAAGTTATAAAAGAAGACCCTATCTATGATTGGTTGTTATACGGAACAGTCTTGGTGCAATACGCAGTACTAGGCTATTTTCTTAGCATACTACCAGAAGTGGATTCAACACAAAGCCTTTGGGGTCGCATTACAGGGATGGGCTTAATGAGTGGAGTTATTGGTATTAATGTTGGACACGAATTAGGACACCGAAGATCCAAGCTAGAACAAAACTTAGCTAAACTTCTATTGGGCAGCAGCTTATACGGACACTTCTTTATCGAACACAATTACGGGCACCACCGGAATGTAGGCACTCCCGAGGACCCCGCATCGGCGCGCTATAATGAAAGCCTTTACCTATTTTGGTTCCGCAGTATTATTGGTTCGTATCACCACGCATGGAAGATTCAAAAACAACTCTTAAAAGCTAAGAAAAAAGGCTTTTGGTCGAAGCACAATGAATTATTGCGGATCCATTTATTGCAACTAAGTCTATTGGTCTTGATCTATCTATTTTTTGGCGGCTTTGCCCTCGCATGTTTTATGGCCGCTGCCGTTTTTGGAATGATTTTATTAGAAACTGTTAACTACATAGAGCATTATGGCTTGAGTCGAGCTAAAGTTTCAGAAAACCGATATGAAAACGCAAATCCCAGTCATAGCTGGAATAGCGATCACCTCATAGGCCGCTTATTGCTTTTTGAATTGAGTCGGCATAGCGATCATCACGCTCATCCCCACCGCAAATATCAGATCCTTGAGCACCATGATGAAAGTCCCCAGTTGCCAACGGGATATCCGGGCATGATGCTTTTAAGCACTTTGCCTCCCTTGTGGTTCTTCGTAATGAACCGAAGAGTTAAGAATCTGATTTAAGCCCTTAAAGCTTCGCGCTGTTGCTGAATCTTATCGTCGCTAATATAATCGTCGTATTCCATCAGTTTATCCAGATGACCACTCGGGAAGATCTCGATTACCCTATTGGCGATGGTTTGGGTAAAGGTGTGGTCATGACTGGTAAATAGGATGGTGCCTTTATATTCTTGCAGGCTATTGTTTAGAGCCTGTATAGATTCGAGGTCTAAATGATTGGTGGGCTCATCTAAAGTGAGGAAGTTCGCCTCCGACAGCATCATTCTAGACATCAAACAACGCATTTTCTCGCCTCCAGAGAGTACCCGGGCAGATTTCAATACCTCTTCACCGGTAAAAAGCATTTTACCCAAGAATCCGCGCACGTACACTTCATCTTTATTATCAGAGTATTGACGCAGCCAATCGATCAAATTATCGTCAGTGTCGAAAAATTCTTGATGTTCGGTAGGTAGATAGGAGGTACTTATGGTCTGTCCGTACTGGTATTCACCGTTATCGGCTTTACGATCGCCATTGATGATATCGAACAAAGCGGTAATGGCCAGACTATTATCGCTGATCACCGCTATTTTATCGCCTCGGTTTACTTTAAAGCTCAAATCTTTAAATAACTGAGTACCGTCTTCCGCAAAGGCGGTGAGGTTTTCAACTTCTAAGATCTGGTCTCCTGCCTCTCGACTTTGGTTAAAGATAATTGCTGGATAGCGACGACTGGAAGCCGGCATGTTTTCCAAGTTGATCTTATCCAAAAGCTTTTTACGACTAGTTGCCTGACGTGATTTAGAGGCATTAGCGCTAAATCGCTGAATAAACTCCTGAAGTTCTTTACGCTTATCTTCGGCTTTTTTGTTGGCCGCAGCACGCTGACGAGCAGCAAGTTGCGAACTCTCATACCAGAAACTGTAGTTCCCGGAGTAAAGCGATATTTTCTTGAAATCGATATCAGCAATATTCGTACAAACGGTATCTAAGAAGTGCCGGTCATGCGATACCACGATCACTGTATTGCGGAAATTCAAAAGGAAATCTTCGAGCCAAGCGATAGTTTTCAGATCAAGGTCATTGGTAGGCTCATCAAGGATCAATACATCCGGATTACCAAATAAAGCTTGGGCTAGGAGAACTCGTACCTTCTGAGAACCTTCTAATTCGCTCATTTTCGCATAATGAAGGCTTTCGGCGATACCCAAACCACTTAGTAGGGCCGCTGCATCACTTTCGGCGTTCCAGCCATCCATCTCCGCAAACTTATCCTCCAACTCAGAGGCTTTAATCCCGTCTTCTTCGCTAAAATCAAGCTTGGCATATAAGGCATCTTTTTCCTTCATTAGATCATACAGCTCTTGATATCCCATCAAAACCGTATCCAATACCTGGAAATCATTATAAACGGCATGATCCTGTTTTAATACCGCCATACGTTTGCCTGGCTCTAGGCTAACTTGACCACTACTAGGATTAATCTCACCGCTAAGGATCTTCAAGAAAGTAGACTTTCCGGCACCATTTGCACCGATCATCCCATAGCAACTATCGCCGTGAAATTTCAAGTTAACGTCTTCAAATAGAACGCGCTTACCAAATTGAAGAGAAACATTAGATACCGTTAGCATAGCCTAAATTTTGAGCCGGCAAAGGTAGCCAGAAATAATAGCCTAAAAGACTAAAGCTGCATAAGTTTTAGGATTATCTAATCCCCTTTAATTTCTTTGCAGCATGGCCGATCTTCAAGCAAAATGCCCGCAGTGTGGTTGGCAGGCCCGCCAAGAAAAAGACTGGAATTGCCTGCAGTGCGGACAGGATATTGATCTCTTCTCAAATCTCGGACGCTGTGAATATTGCTCTTACAACCATCAAAAGGTGTATTGTCCTGAGGAATATGGTGGCTGCGGGCGCAGTAGTTTACTGATCGATTGGTACGGTAATTTGGATGAGGGGCTTTCGAGCCTTGATATTTTTCGCATTTAATTATCTTCCTCACGAAGCGAAAAACGGATGCCTTTATCACTGGCCAGGTAATTCAATACCTCCCATTTTATAAAGGAAGCAAGGATCTTTTCGGCCCGCCAAATGGGAATCTTCGCCAAGCGGCTGTACTTCGAAACTGAGATTTCAGGGTGCTCACTCAAGTAATCGAATAGAAACCTTTCGGCCGGACCGTAAGCTACAAGGTTCTTGCGTTTTTCATCTGGACTCTTATCCCTTAAAAAACGTAGTATCACTTTATTGGCAGCGAAGTTCTCGTCGTTTTGCCTAATGTAGGCCAGTTTCTTACCGTCTTTTTCCTTTACAAAATGGGGCCTTTCGGCGGATGGGGGAATATCGACCAGCAAGACTATCTTTTCCTCCACCTGGAATAGTTCATAGCTAAATTTCACCTTAGGCTCACAGTAAACCTCTGCGGCGCCTTCTATCATAAAGTATTCTTCTTCAGGATCGATGCCGGTAATTTTGCCATTATCCTTAACACCGATCAACAATCTGCCGCCATCGGTATTGGCAAAGGCAGAAAGGGTGCGAGCGATCTTTGCCGAAGAATCGATTCTAAATTTGAAATCTTGTTCCTGATGCTCGCCTTGCCTTATGAAACTAAGCAATTCATGAGGCTCGCCAGAGGCATGCTCGAGATTGGGACCTCTAAATCCTTGGTTATAATCGAGGTCCATTTCTAAAATCCGTGCTTTCCGCTGGCCACTAAACGGGTTTCTCCCTTTAAAAGCACCTTATTCATGTGCATTTCGCAATGGAAGGCTCCTTTTCGCGGACTCAACTGTCTGGCTCTCATTTTATCTTTCATTAGTCGCTCCGACCAGAATGGAGTGAGCACGGCATGGGAGGAACCTGTGGCGTGGTCTTCCAATTGCTGAACTTTTGGCACTAGGGTTCGTGAAACGAAATCGACTTCTTCGCCAGGTGCCGTAACGGCGTAACCAAAGGGATCAAGCTTGGCCAAAGCTGCGAAATCTGGTTTCATTTCCGCTACCGAACGCTCTGATTCCAGCACTACGATGTGTTTGTTGGAAGTTGTGAAATAGTCATGGACCTTTTCACCTAAAGCTTCTTCTAAACCAGAAGATGCTTTGCGATGATCGATTACCTCAATCGGTTCTATCCAGATATAATGTGATTCCCCGTCGTGACCAATTTTTAGGTGTCCACCTTCGTAATGCAAGATCGCTTTCGACTCGGAGCGTAAATTATTTAAGAAGGAGGCAGCAGCCAAGCTACCGTGTCCACAGAGATCTATTTCTCCATCGGGAGCAAACCAGAAAACTTGGTATTGACCTTCTTTATGCGGAAATAAAAAGGTGGTTGCCGGCTGTTGGAACTCTTTGGCAATCTTAGCCATGGCCTGCTTAGAAAGCACTTCATCGCGGTAAACAATAGCCGCATTATTGCCTAAATACTTTAGCTTTTCCTCGCTAAATGCACTAATAATTGCAAAATCTTCCATCAAATAGCCGGTTTAATATTAGCTTTTTTGGCCCATGTCTTATTCCATAAAATTACGATCAAACTTAGACCGCAAATTGCCATTAAACTGGCCATGGGTAGGGCAGAGCCATCATGCCAGATAGAAATGATGCCAGAGGCTAAAGTAGCTATCAGCATGCGCAGGGCCCCCAATAAAGCACTAGCCACCCCGGCTTGCTTAGGAAATGGCTCTAAGGCCAAAGCTTGCATATTGGGGTTGATAAAGCCTAGCATCGAAAGGAAAAAGAATTGGGTAAGTAAAAATAGTAGTTCATTAGGAATCCCACTTAAAACCTGAAAAAGAAGTAGGCCTCCGCATAAGCCAAATACTATGGAAACGATCTTTGAAACCACCCGAATGTCGTTACGCTTCAGTATTAATCTATTAACTTGACTAGCAGTAATGTAGCCTAAGGCATTAGAACCGAAAATATAACCAAAATAGATCTCGTCGAAGGAAAGCACATTCCGAATTACAAAGGGAGAGGCGGAAATATATGTGAACATTGCGGCCATTCCAGCACAACCGGCTATGGCATAAAGCAGAAATCGCGGATTGGATAGGAGCACTATATAATTACGAATTACTTCACCGGGATTTAGAGAAACACTATGATCAGGCTGCTTACTTTCTTTTAAGAATAAAGCCGTGGCCAACAGTATCAGTAAGACGTAGCCTGCTAAAAACCAAAAAATGGGACGCCAACCAAAACTTTGGAGGATAATACCGCCTACCATTGGCGCTATTATAGGTGCTAAACCCATCACTAATATCAAAGCGGAAAAGGCTCGAGCGATATCATTGTGCTCAAAATTATCTCGAATTACGGCCCTCGTAGCTACCATTCCTACTGATCCGCCTAAAGCCATTAAAAAGCGTAAGGCAACTAAGATCTCAATACTGGTGGCTAAAGAACAGGAGAGGCCCGCAATAAAATAAAGGCCAAGCCCAATCATTAAAGGTTTCTTACGACCATAGCGGTCTAAGACCGGACCATTGATAAGCTGACCTACCGCAATACCGACAAAGTAAGCGGTTAAGCTTAGGCTTACAAAGTTGATTTCCGTACCTAAGTCCTTCGCTATCTCAGGGAAAGAAGAGAGATATGTATCTATGGAGAGAGGACCAAGGGCAGCAATGGCCCCTAATATGAGTATAAGTTTAGTCTTGCGATTCAAATCTTTCTATCTGCTGAAAAGGACAATTCGAATTAGTCTTTGTTCATGTTTTGTGGCGGAATCTCCCGAAAGACTTTATGGCTTATTAGCCAACCAGAGGGACTTTTAACAAAATGGAGGAAATCAATGTAACGCAACTGATTACCCACGTAAAAGTTAAGCTTTACCGAGGCCACACGATCTTCTACATCGCAGCGTAAAATCTTAATACGCACCATATCCTGTGCTTTAGGTGGGTAGAAGCCTCGGGATCTTTTAGCCTTTACACGATTTATGAAATAGCTGAGGTCGTAAACCTTGGTTTCACCATTCTCATCTTGAGCTAGCATTCTAAAGTGTGTACTAAAACCCAACTCGATATTTCGAATGTTCCCTTCATTGTAAACTCCGTCTACATAGGCTTCTTTTAGCACCTCAGAAATAGCCAATTGCGCGTCTTTTAGTTGCGCCTGAACTAAAAAAGGAACTAAAACGAAGAAAAGCGCCTTAGTTATTTTTAGAATGACCACCTTTTTCATTTTGTCCTTTTGGTTTTGACTTTTTGGGACGCGATTTGTAATGCTTAGAACGTGATCCTTTGGAACCAGAGCCTTGCTTATTATTGGATTTGTTGCTGCCGCGGAATTTGCGGCCTTTAGGCTTCGAGGAGGGCTCTCTCCACTCTGGCCCAGCTCCTAGATCCTCTGGCGGCATTTTCTTTTCGTAAACCCTTTCTACAAAGGTTTCAATACGCTTGAACTTGTAGATCTCCTCCGAGCTTATCAAGGTAATTGCTAAACCTTCAGAAGCTGCTCTTGCCGTTCTGCCTACACGATGCACGTAGTCTTCCGCATCATTAGGCACATCGTAGTTTATCACAAGGTCTATATCTTTGATATCAATTCCACGACTCAAAACGTCTGTTGCTACTACTACTCGAATCTTACGCGACTTAAATTCCAGCAACAGTTGTTCGCGCTCTCTCTGCTCATAATCACTTGAAATCCCCTTTACGTTCATTTTTTTCCGCTGAAGACTGGCCACAAGCTTTTGCACCTTTTTCTTAGTAGAACAGAAAATAATGATACTCGTAAAATCCGGGTGGTCTCCAATGATCTTCCGCACTAAGGGTTGCTTTTGCTCTTCATGGGCCATGTAAACCTCCTGGGTAACCCCCTCGGCAGGTTTAGAGACCGCCAGATTAACTTCAAAAGGGTCATTTAAGATATCCTTAGCCAATTTGCGGATCTTGGGCGCCATGGTTGCCGAAAACATCAATGATTGCCTTTGGTCAGGACAAGCTTTTATGATTCTCATAATGTCATCATAAAAGCCAATATCAAGCATTCGATCTGCCTCATCGAGAATCAAAAACTGTAAGGTTTCGAGTTTGACATAGTCGTTGCGGATATGGGCCAATAGCCTTCCTGGGGTTGCGATGATAATATCGGTTCCCCTGCTCAAAGCACGGTGTTCGGCTTCCCACTCGGGCCCTGTACCACCACCGTAAACCGGGTAGCAGCTTAAATCGGTAAAGTAGGAGAGTCCTTGAATCTGCTGATCTATTTGAATCGCCAACTCCCTGGTCGGACATAGGATCAAGGCATTAACTCCATCGTTTCGCTTTTTACTAAGCAGATTTAAAACGGGTAAAACAAAGGCAGCGGTCTTACCGGTGCCAGTTTGGGCGCATCCAATAATATCTTTTCCTTCCAATATTTGGGGGATAGCTTGCTCTTGAATGGGCGTTGCTTCCTCAAAATTCATATAGGATAAAGACTCTAAAAGATCGTCACTTAATTTAAATTCTGAAAACTTCATAGATTGTAACAGGATTAACCTGAGCGCTAAAGGTCTGAAAATGTTAGACGTCATTAAAGGAAATTGCAATATTTGATGAACGAGCAATCGTTAATAATTAAATCACGAACCGGAAATAAGCTCTTGTCCCATCAATTTGCAGCAGAGAGCCCTTGCGCCTTGGTTATTGCTTCAGCAACAGCTTGTCCGCAAAAGCTCTATTTCAAATTCGCTCAATACTTGGCCGACCATGGGATATCGGTCTACACTTTCGACTACAGTGGCTTAGCAAATCATGTTAATGAAGCTCAAGCCACCAGCATGGTAGAATGGGGACGAGATGAAGTGGATGCAGTATTGAAACAGGCCTTCAAGAATTACAAGCGCGTCTATTTACTCGGTCATAGTGTAGGAGGGCAGATCTTTTCCTTCAGCGAAGAAGCAGAGCGTCTATCAGGCATCTACCTTATGGTATCTCAGAGTGCCTATTTTCGTCACTGGTATGGCTTAAATGGACTTTTAATTCGAATTTTCTGGTTTTTTCTGCTACCCATTAGCATTAGGATTTTTGGTTACATGCCGGGTTGGATAATGGGATCTCCAGAGTCCTTAACTAAAGAAGCCGCCCAATCTTGGCGCCAGTTTGCAATGGATCCGCGCGGTTCCTTGGGACATAGCCCTCAGGTGCTAGCCCGAGCTCAAAGAATCGAATCACCTATGGTTTTTAGAGCCTTGAAAAAAGACCGAAAACTAGCTCCCAGAGCAGCGGTACGAGCCTTAATGAATGAATTTAAACAAGCCAAGGCTGAGTTTCGCTATTCAGAAGAAGAGCCTTGGTCCTCTATGAAGCACTTTGATTTCTTCCGCAGCAAGCAGCGGGCAAAATGGTCCGAAGTGCTAAACTTTATCAGTCAATGTGAAGAAAAATTTCAAAATTGAGGCTTAGCCCCTAAATTAGCCAAAAACAAATTCAATGAAAAAATTCCTCTTATGGGCCTTGGTGCCACTTTTTATGGCCTGTCAGTCTAATGTACAAGATGATAGTCAAAGGCTAAGTGCAACCTTGAGTGGTGATATGCTCTTTGAGGGTGCCAATACCCTCCAGGGTAGCTCGGAGACTACTATCGAAAGTATTGCGCAGGCGATAGGCTGCAAAGTGGAAGCTATTCAGAGTATTGGAGTAAAAACGGTAGAAGTAGAAATGAATGCAGAAGATCACACGATTACCGAATCATTACTCTTTCAAGTGGTAAGTAATAATCAAGAATTAAGCAGTATTGCTACTTTAAGCCCATTACCTGATTCTAATCTATTAAAAATGCAGGTAGCGGAAGAAATTGACTTGGCACCGTATTTAAAAGATGAGGGTTTGACTTGGGTTATGGACCTTAACCTTACGGAGGATCATATGGATCCAATGACCGCTCAGGCCAATTTAACCTTATTAGTGAATTATAAAGATGAGAAGTAAAATGAAGAATTTGATCTACACCCTATTAGTAAGTATTTTCTGTTTTGGAGGACTTTTTGCCCAAGATAATGTCGATAAATTGGTAGGCGTATGGCAACCTAGCGATGGCCGTTCGATGATCAAGATCGATAAGATTGGTAATAAATTCTACGGTCGCATTGTTTGGCTAAAAGAACCGAAAGACGAAAACGGTAAGGCTCGGGTAGATGAAAATAACCCGGATGAGTCATTGCGTAGCACCCCGCTTAAAGGTTATCGTATTCTGAAGGATTTCGTGTACAATGAAGATGAGGGAATTTGGAAAGATGGAACCATTTACGATCCGAAAAATGGTACAACCTATAATTGCAAAATTGAGTTAACCGAAGAAAACCAAATCGAAGTAAGAGGCTTCGTAGGTACGGAAATGTTCGGTAGGACTGATGTCTGGACGCGCTTAGTTCGCAAGAAAAAATAAGAAAGGCCACCTTCGGGTGGCTTTTTTTTATACCTTAACTAAATGATTAGCATCGCTTTAGCTTACGATTTCGAAGAACTAAGCTCTAAACTCATAGAGGAAGGCTTAAAACTTGCGACTTTAGCTAAGGCAAGGGTTTTTCTTGTCCATATCGCCGCTCCCGATCCCCATTTATTAGCTTATCAGATGCGTCGCTCTAAGGTTGAACGTGAACGAAAGGCAGAATTAAGAGCTGAAAAGCGAATTCTAGACCGCATTGCCCACCGCTTTATAGATCAAGGCATTGAAACCGAAGTCATTTTAGAGCAAGGGCCAGCGGTAGAGGGTCTGATCAAAACGGTAAAAAAGATAAAGGCCGACTATTTACTGATCGGCCATCATCGTGAAAAGGCAATATTTCGTAAAGTGCTAGACAGTTCGGCTCGAAGACTCTTGGAGTTAAGTCCTATACCGGTGATATGCGTTGCGCTTAAGGACTAACGTAGGAAAGCCCAATCGTAAAGTAAAGGGGATTACCTAAACCAGTATTAACTAAATAAGGATCATCGCTGCCAAAGAATCGGAGGAAATCTCCTCCTTGGTCAATATCATAACTGTAATTAATCCGGTATCCAGCTTCGGCAGAAATCCAAAAGAATCCAGACAATTGACGACTGTAAGCTAATCCAGCTCTTATTTCAGAACGCCTTAATTCAAGGTCTTGAGCATTAGCCAGATCCGTGGCGTGCGGACCAACCCCAGTACCCAAATAGTTCTGGAAATTGCCTAAAGCGTAGCTAGCTCCGTTTACTTGAAAGCCAAGTGACATAAAGCCGAGACTGTTAAAGCGATAGCGTAAAAGGGCTCTAGCAGGTAACAAGGCCTCAATTCCCCATTTCTGATTTTTAAAGGTGTGGTAATAATAAATGATCGGAACATAATTCAGTGCCCCACCTAAATAGGTCCGGGATGCCCCAAAAGCGTACATCAAGCGGTCGCTCGGTTTCCACCCATACAATAGGGCAATCGGTAATCTCACTTTCCCGAAATCAAGATCGCTGAAACCATAATCCCCGTTAAGTTCTGACCCTAACTGACCCAAAATGAAATTCTTTTCATTCAAGGGCTTAAAAACGGTAAAGGTGAGATTAGCTCGGCGTAAAACTTCGTTATTAAGATAATCGGGTAGAGGGTGGCTATGGTTTTCCGAGATATTATAGCGTTGTTCTTGATAGGTTACCCCCAGGTTGATGAGAATGTTATTACGGCTTAAGATCGGGAAATTCCCGACCAAAGAAACTTGATGCGCTGCATTTATAGTGGCCCTATCAATCTCTTGTAGATCGCCATTAACATCCGCTAATTCAATCGGCAAGTCATGGGGCGCTTGGTAATTGTAATACAATCCAACTAGGGAGGTAGGACTTTGACCTAAAACCTTATTATTACAAAAGACCTTGGCGGGTTCGGC
Organism: Croceimicrobium sp.; assembly: GCA_965656185.1. GTDB lineage: Bacteria > Bacteroidota > Bacteroidia > Flavobacteriales > Schleiferiaceae > Croceimicrobium. The sequence continues at coordinate 397,148 of CBFHJH010000001.1, read as the reverse complement.
GGCCAATTCAAAATCCGAGAAATCGAATTCATCATCAGTACTACTAGTGTCTTCTTGGGCCAAGACGGGAGTGCTCATGAAAGCAATTGCCGCTAAAAGCAAGATGTTTTGTCGCATTTGTGCTAAATTTTGCCACTAAAATAAACACTGAATGCATAAGTCAAACATTTTAACCGAGTCCATTCTCTTTTTGGTGGCTTGGATTATTTTAAGCGCAAGCTCCCTGCAGGGTCAAAGTTTAGATAAGGCAAAGCTAGATCGATTCATGGATAATTGGCATGCTGCTGCAGCAGAAGCGAATGCGGAGGACTTTTTCTCTAAAATGAGTGATAGCGCGGTGTATATTGGCACAGATCGCGAAGAGCGTTGGTTTAGAGACGAACTACGAACTTGGTCTAAGAAAGCCTTTGAAAGAGAGTCTGCTTGGACTTTTAAAGCAAAGGAAAGGAATTGGCAATGGATGGACAATTTCTGGATTTGCGACGAAGTTTTGGATACTTGGATGGGGGAATGTCGTAGTACGGCTGTGCTTATTCTAGTAAATGAGGAACTAAAAATTCAACATTACCAGCTCTCGGTTACCATTGACAATGAAAAAATAGAAGCCTTCAAGGAACTTGCAAATTCGCCTTAAAAAGGCTATATTGCTTAGAACCAAACAATAGCAGCATGATAAAGAGTTTCCAAGGCGCGCGAACCGCCACCGTTAAAAGTGTTAACCAGCAAGTTCAGGTCAAAGATTACATGACTAAAAGGCTAATCACTTTTCGCAGTGATCAGAGTATGGAAGAGGCAATGCAAACTCTTTTGGAAAAAAGGATATCCGGTGCCCCGGTTGTTGATGAAAATCAAAAATTAGTTGGAATTTTATCGGAAGGAGATTGCCTGAAAGAGATAATTCGCGGTAAATACAATAATTCTCCACATTCATCCGACATCGTTGCGTCTTATATGACTACCGAAGTGCGGACTATAGATCCAGAGATGAATATTTTCGAGGCGGCTGGAAAGTTTTTAAACGAACGCATCAGACGCTTTCCGGTTGTCAAAAATGGTATTTTACTCGGACAAATAAGTCAGAAGGATGTGATGCGTGCCTTCACCAACTTACGTTCGGAAACTTGGTAATTCTATCGTTTGAAATTCAGTACTAAAGGGCTTAATAGCCCTTTTTTTGTGCCTAAATATATTTGTCGATAAACGCTTATTAAACTCACAACTATTTGATTATTAGAAAAAAAGCATTTACATTAGTGCTTTAACCTTAATCTGATTTATTATGAGTACTTGTAAAGAGTGCGGTACCAAACTAAAGGGCCGCAGTGACAAAAAGTTTTGCGATTCTAATTGTCGTAACGCTTATCACAACGAAAAATCCCGTCCGGGAGAACAGCACATCCGCAAAATCAACCGCCAACTTTCAAAAAATCGAAATCTCTTAGATCGTTTACTATCGGAAGGAGTTGAAAGAGCTCCTCAGGTTTTAATGAAAAGCATGGGCTTTAAAGAAGAGCTCTTTACCTCTTTGGTAATTGACCAAGATCAAGAGATCTATTTTGTGTACGATCAAGCTTTTCGGAAAGAAGGGCAAGAAATCGTAATTTTAGTAGCCGAAATTGAAAGCTACCGACAAACAGGATGACGAAAAAGCAAAAATGGTTATTATTTAGTGTCTTAGGCCTGGTACTTATTGGTGCCGGCCTAAGTTTTTTTGGGGAAGCCCTCATTTTAAAAATGGCTGCTGACAAATGGCAAGAATGGTTTTGGATAGGTACTTTGAGCTTGGTACTTATAAATTCAGGAATCAGTTTTGTGGGACAGGCGATTATTTACAAGATCGAGCATATGCACTACCATCGTTGGCATAAGCACCATAAATCTCGTGAACATTAGGTCTACTACTAAGTTTTTATTTGAAAGACATTGCCGATCACCCGACTGCAAATTTTTCATTTCCCTACGTCCGAAAATCGATGGTGGGCATTTAAGCAAATGCGCCTATGTCCGCCCATAGCCGGTAAATCCCCAGGAAACTTATTCTTCAAAATGCTTGGCAGTGGAGCAGGACAAGGCTTTAGTATTTGGCCAGATTGGTCAGTCTACGCGCATTTATCGGTATGGAAGTCGGAGAGCGCTTTTGAACACTGGCAGGAGAATGCCTTAATGCATGATTTTCACAATAAGGCCGATGGTCTTATCACTTTTGAATTAGAGCCCTATCAGAGCAAGGGAACTTGGAACGGGTTAAAGCCCTTCCAAGCTAAATCGGATGTTGCGGATAGCGCCCTAATGGCTGTTATTACTAGGGCCAGCATTAAAAAGAGACGACTATTGCAATTTTGGCGCCAAGTGCCTCAGGTATCTAAAGTAATAAATAGGCAAAGTGCCTTGTTATTTCAAAAAGGTATCGGAGAATGGCCCCTTGTAGAGCAAGCCACTTTTAGTATTTGGGATGCTGAAGCTGCGATGAAAAATTTTGCTTATCAGCAGGAGGAGCATCGCAAAGTGGTACAACTAACTCGTAAGTTGGATTGGTATAAAGAAGAGCAGTTTACTCGCTTTAATATCCAATCTTGGCACGGTGATTGGCCTAAAACAGATTTTGATAAACTAAAAACTTATTCTCTAAATGGCAAAAGTACCATCGGCTAAAGAACCGATTGACTACCTCCAGAAACCATTTCGTAGGCTTGTAGAAAATGAGGCAAGCGTAGGAGTTATCTTGTTTATAGCGGCATTATCGGCTCTTATAATTGCCAACTCTAGTTGGGGAGGAGCATGGTACCATCATTTCTGGGAGACCGAAATTGAGTTGAGTTTTGGGGAACATCATTTTGGGATGAATCTTCATCATTTGATTAATGATGGGCTTATGGCGATCTTCTTTTTCATGGTTGGACTAGAGATCAAAAGAGAATTTCTATTAGGCAGCTTAAGTTCCTGGCGTAAAGCTAGTTTACCAATCGGTGCTGCCTTAGGAGGCATGATTGTACCGGCCTTAATTTTCTTAGCTTTTAACGAAGGAGAAGCAGCTGAAGGCTGGGGTATACCTATGGCCACCGATATTGCTTTTACCCTTGGACTAATAAATTTAGTAAAACGACGTATTGCAGGTTCATTAACCGTTTTTGTGACCTCTTTGGCAGTAGTAGATGACATTGGGGCTGTTTTAGTGATCGCCTTTTTCTATACTTCAAATCTGCACATCGAACAGCTCTATTATGCAGCAGCCGTTTTGGGCTTTCTTTTTATTGCTAATCGTTTAGGAGTGCGCTCGGTGCTATTTTACGCTTTCATGGGAATCGTGGGTATTTGGTCGGCTTTCTTCTACGCCGGAATTCACCCTACCATCGCAGGGATACTCCTCGCGATGACGATACCGGTACGCACGAAAGTTAGCCGTTCGGTGTTTCGGAAAATGGCTAATAAATTAATAGTGAGATTCGATAAAACCAGCAGTTTAAGCGAACGCTATAATTCTACCCGGGAAGATGTTTTATTGGAAGAAATGGAAGAATTAGGCGATCAGGCTCGATCTCCATTACAGAAAATCGAAAGCGGATTACATGATTTTGTCTATTTCATAATCATGCCCTTATTCGCCTTTGCCAATGCCGGGGTAGTTTTAGAAGGAGGTATCAGTACCATTAGCAGCAGCACTGTGGCCCTGGGGGTTATTTTCGGCTTAGTATTTGGTAAATCGATCGGGGTGGGCCTTTTCTCATGGCTTATGATACGTTTTAAAGTAGCTATAATGCCAGAAGGGGCAAACTGGAAGCAAATTATTGGCGTAGCATTTCTAGCTGGTATTGGCTTCACAATGAGCTTATTTATCGCAGAACTGGCTTTTAATTCTGAACTGCTTATAGCACAATCTAAGATCGCAGTGCTCTTGGCGAGTAGTATAGCAGCGATAATTGGATTAGGTCTTTTGCGCAGCTTGAAGCGTCAAGACTAAAAATGCCGTGATTTTTTAATCAAAGCAAGGCTCAGAAAGACAATAACTCTTATTTTCGCAGGCAAATATTTGCAAATCAAATTCGCAATAATGAGCGTACTCGTAAACAAAGATTCTAAAGTTATAGTGCAAGGTTTTACCGGTAGTGAAGGTACTTTTCACGCTGGCCAAATGATTGAAGCCGGAACCAATGTGGTAGGTGGCGTAACTCCTGGGAAGGGAGGTCAAACTCACCTCGATCGCCCAGTTTTCAATACCGTAGCCGATGCCGTAAAAGAAACTAGCGCCGACGTATCCATCATTTTCGTGCCACCAGCCTTTGCTGCTGATGCGATCATGGAAGCGGCCGAAGCTGGAATCAAGGTTATTGTAGCCATTACTGAGGGAATCCCTGTAAAGGATATGATTACCGTAAAAGAGTACTTGCAAGATAAAGACAGTCGCTTAATCGGACCAAACTGTCCGGGCGTAATGACTCCAGGCGGAGCTAAAGTAGGCATTATGCCCGCTTTCATCTTTAATCCCGGTCGTATTGGCATTGTTTCTAAGTCGGGTACCCTTACATACGAAGCTGTTGACCAAATCACTAAAGCAGGGATGGGTCAGAGCACTGCTATTGGTATTGGTGGTGACCCCATCATTGGCACCTCTATGAAAGAAGCAATTGAATTGCTGATGAACGATAGTGAAACCGATGGTATCGTAATGATCGGAGAGATCGGTGGTCAGATGGAAGCAGAAGCGGCCCGTTGGATCAAAGAGAACGGCACTAAGCCCGTAGTTGGCTTTATCGCAGGAGAAACTGCACCGAAAGGCCGCACCATGGGACATGCCGGTGCAATTGTAGGTGGAGCAGAGGATACCGCTCAAGCAAAGAAAGCGATCATGCGTGAGTGTGGCATTCACGTAGTAGACTCTCCTGCAGATATCGGTTCAAAAATGACCGAAGCACTAGCCTAAATAAAATTCTTTATGCTTAAATCCCATTAGTCTCGGCTAGTGGGATTTTTTTATGTTTAAGGGTGTCATTAAATAATATCAAAATAGAGTTTCTAGCGTCTTTTCCCGATAAAGAACGGGATGAGATGGAGCAACAATTTTATCGACTTTTAGAGGACAAGTATAGATTCAGAAGGATCGACCTTATCGGTGGATTTAAAAGCTTAAGTCCGGATATTCTAAATCAGTTTCAAGCTGATCTTAATTTAGTAGTTAAAGGTGAACCCTTGCAATATCTTATAGGGAAGGTTCAGTTTGCCGATAGAACCATCCTAGTTAACTCCGCGGTACTAATTCCTCGTCCGGAAACCGAAGAATTGGTGCATTTAATTGAGTCTAGGATACCCGAATTTAAAAAGGGAATTGATTTGGCGACTGGCTCGGGCTGTATCGCTCTTGCTTTATGTAAAGAAGGCCGTGAAATAAGTGCTTTAGAGAAAAGCAAGGCCGCGCTGGAATTGGCTAAAAAAAATGCTCAAATCAACGAGCTTGACCTTAATTTCATCGCGGACGACATCCTGAAACCTAAAGAACCTTGGCCCCATGGACTGGATCTAATCGTGAGTAATCCGCCCTATGTCAGGCTCAGCGAAAAAGAGGCAATGAGTGCTAGCGTGTATGCTAAGGAGCCTCAAATGGCCTTATTCGTGGATGATAAGGACCCTCTGGTCTTTTATAAGGCAATTAGTAGATATGCACAACATACATTGAAAGGAGGAGGGGTATTAGCACTGGAAATCAATCAGTACCTAGGTCAAGAAACGCAAAGCTTGGTTCAGGAATACCTTTCAAAGGTTGAATTGTTAAATGACCAATTTGGTAATCCCCGTTTCATCTGGGCTAGAAAGTAAAAGACCCGCCCGAAGGCAGGTCTTTTAAGCAAATATTTTCGCTATTCTTAAAGCTTAGAGTTAAGCTCAGAACCAGCTTTAAACTTAGCTACAGTTTTTGCTGGAATTTTGATGGTTTGGCCAGTCTGTGGGTTACGACCCTCGCGAGCAGAGCGCTGAGAAGTTGAGAAAGTACCAAAACCTACTAAAGAAACACGTCCTCCTGAAGCAAGAGTGTCAGTTACTTTACCAGTGAAGGCGTCTAATGCTTTTTTAGCAGCAGCTTTTGAAATACCTGCTTCTGCAGCCATAGCGTCAATAAGATCAGCTTTGTTCATTTGTTTAAATTTTGGTTAGACATTGTGATTCGAACACCAACAAAAATAACCGAAACGCGCTATCTGCCAACAAATCAGGCCAAAAAAGCCAGTCATTGTTAAAAATTAATAACAGTTGTTGATAAGGTAATTTTCTTAATTACTGTATTTCAGGCACTTACGAAACGCGGTCGTTTTCGCCAATTTCCTGTCCATTCAGGAAATCCAAGGCTTTCAGGCGTTTTTTGCCCTCTAATTGTAACTCTAGGATCTCTAATTTGGATTGATCCATCGCTACAAATAGTCTTTTTGCCTCCTTATAAAGCTGATTCGATTCGTATTCACAGGCCTCATTAATTAGGCGCGACTTGAGAATCTTCGCGGTACTTTTATGTCCACCGACTTCAATTTCGGTCCATGCTCCGGGAAATGGTGCCATACCTCTTATGTGATCATGGATAGATTGTGGGCTTTTGGACCAATCGATCTTGAGGTCTTCTTTGAAGATCTTTGGGGCGGATTTAATGGCATCAGCTGCGATCCTATCTTGTTGAATCAATTCAAAATGACCACTTGCAATTTTTTCAACTGAGTTTAGCACCAGGTCAGCTCCCAACTCCATCATACGATCGTGCAGTTCTCCTGCATTTTCATCGGGCCCAATATCCATGCGTTCTTGCATCAGAATATCGCCAGTATCGATATTTTCATTTATGAAAAAAGTAGTTAAACCGGATACATTTTCTCCATTGACAATGGCCCAGTTAATAGGTGCCGCGCCCCGGTAATTAGGCAATAAGGAGGCGTGCAGATTAATGGTTCCACTAGTGGGCATAGACCATACCACTTCAGGAAGCATGCGGAAGGCCACTACCACAAACAAATCGGCCTTAAGCCCACTTAATTCCTGTAAAAAATCTTCTGATTTTAACTTGGTAGGCTGAAGTAGTTTAAGCTTATGCTCCTCGGCATATTGTTTTACCGCCGAGGCTTTAAGCTTTCTACCACGCCCTGCCGGTTTATCTGGAGCAGTTACCACCGCAAGCACTTGATGCTCCGATTCATTTAAAGCTCGAAGGATAGACACCGCAAATTCAGGTGTCCCCATAAAAACTATGCGCATAAATCTAGTTTAGAGGTCCCAGCTAATCCCTAAACTTAAAGTGGCTGCTGAGAACTCGCCAAAGGTATAATCTGCACTTAGGTATCCCAACATTAAAAACTTAAACCTTAAACCCACATTAGCAACGAAACCACTTCCACCATTACTTTCGATCGACACCGGGTCTTGTATACTTGTTTCAGGAACGCCAACTCCAGCACTGGGGTTAATCCAATCATAAGTGCCGGATACGTTCATACTTGAACTCAGCTGATTGTATCCGAATCCGCCGTAAGCTGTGATAAAGAGGAACTTTTTAGAAATTAATAGACGCGCTACGAAAGCACTGGCTTCAAGGTCGATCCTTTTATCATTGTTTTGTCCTGGCTCGATATCCTGTCCAAAGTTTAATTGGGTATAAGAAACAAAGGCGCTTAAGCTGAAGGGAATTATTTTGTCTCCAGGAATGTATCGGAGAATGTCGTGCTTTAAGCCTACACCCCAAAGACCGATTTCTGAGCCATCCAACAAGGGAATCTCGGTATTAGGTAAATAACGACCACTTAATTCAAAGTCGAATGGCAAACCAATGGCCGCATGAGCTTGCATTAGAGGAGCTACTCTAAAGCCCAAGCCTGAAGGCATACGAAATGTACCACCAGGGAGGTTTCGTAAAACAGAATCTTTATATTGAATCTGCGGCCCTGGGCTATCTTCCCCGTAGACAGTAGGAGTGGAGGCCGAAGTTCCACTAACCAACTCCAATTGCTGCATGGCGCTATTTTCGATGGTAAATGTGCGCATGGCATCTGGAACGATTGAAACAGAAGGAGTAAAGCCAACTTCAAAACGTAGGGTTTTCTTCACTTTCGCCGTATTGTACCAACCATTGGTAAGCCCAAATGCCAAGGCATCACCAATTGGGGTGAGATAAGCATTACTGAGGTAATTAATATCCGCTTGGGTACCGGCTACGGTAGGACCGAAACTGATTTGGGCACTAAGACCAGCATTAAAGAACATGCCAATGGCCAGAAAGTATATTTTTTTCATATCGATTGGTTTCTCCAAATTTATAAAAATCACAACTAGCTTTCACCCTTTAGGTAAAGAGATCCGCCTTTTTGAATAATTTCTTCTAATTCCAGACCAAGCCTTAAAGCATGATTAAAGGAAGGCCGATCCTCAAAATGTGATGCAAGGGAAGCCAAGTCTCTGGGTCCTGTGGCAAGGATAGACTTAATTACTTCAAGCTGATGCTTAGAATCCGATTTATTGGCTTTCCGCCGACACACATCACATTGACCACAATTTAGTTTATGATCCTCTCCAAAATAGGCCAAAAGTCGCTTGAGACGGCATGTTTCGCCAGGGGCCACAAAATCTATTACCGCCTTTATACGATGTTCAATTTCGGCTTTACGACGTTCCAGATGCTCCGTACTTAAGTTCAACGACGCCAAATCCCTTCTTTCTTGCAATAAGACAATACGTGATTTATCACTAGCCTCGAGGTAATCCATTAAACCATGATTAGCCATTTGGCGAAGCGCTTGCTTAACCTTATAAGTACTGGTGTTTAGGCGGTTGGCCAGTAAGTTCTCATTTATCGTTCCGTAGTCAATATCTAAACCTCCATATGAGCGCAATAGGGTTTTGATAAGGATATCGAAAGCAGGGTTTTTTAGTTGGTAATCGTATAGCGTGCGGCGGTCGGCTTTCAGAAATACCTTAGACAGAAACTGACCTTGCTCACTCAACTCGAGAACCGCTTCTTTTTGAAGGATTAATAAACAGCGGTAAACCCGTCCTGGCTTCATTCGGTAATTTTGGGCGAACTCGGCCAAATCAAATTCAAAGCTCGCTCCCTCACTACTGCCTACACCTATTTGTAGATAGTTAAGTAAAGCGCGATATACCCTTAAAAGCTCTTCACGATCTGGGAAGGAGTCTAAATGCTTTTTTCTTAAGACGGTAGTATCGGATGGACCAACTAAAACAAAGCTGTAGGACTGTTTACCATCTCGCGCTGCACGGCCGGCTTCTTGAAAGTATGCTTCTAAGGAGTCGGGCAGGTCTAAATGCACTACCAGTCGTACGTCAGGTTTATCGATTCCCATTCCAAAGGCATTGGTGCAAACCATTACCCGGCATTTATTTTCCAGCCAATTTTTTTGTTTTCTACTACGAATTTCAAGGCTTAGACCTGCGTGGTAAAAATCAGCCGAAAGGCCCATATCCACAAGCCAATTAGCGATTTCAACACAGGCTTTTCGGTTGCGAAGATAAACGAGGGCCGTTCCCTTTACTTTTTGAAGTAGTTCTAGAAGGCGCTCCGTTTTAGCCTCAGTATGTATCACATTATAGGCTAATTCTGGTCGCGCAAAGCTTTTACTAAATAGCTTAGCCTCCGACCGAAATGCTAAGCGTTTCTGAATATCCTCGGCAACCTTAGGGGTAGCAGTTGCCGTAAGGGCCATGCAGGAAATAGTTGGAAATAATTCACGTAAACGGGCGATTTCTAAGTACGCTGGTCTAAAATCATATCCCCATTCCGAAATACAATGCGCTTCGTCTACCACCAGCATGGAGATGGGAATAAAGCTAAGGCGGTGTAAAAGCTTCTCAGATTGTAAACTTTCGGGCGAGACATAGATAAGCTTGTAATAGCCATTAGCGGCATTTTGCAGGGCCAAATCCTTTTGATGAGCGTTTAAGCTAGAATTCAGCGCAATGGCATGAATACCTCGCTTTCGTAAATTCTCCACCTGATCGCTCATCAAGGCAATCAATGGGGACACCACGATGGTGCAACCTTCCTTTAATAAGGCCGGTACTTGAAAGCAAATTGATTTTCCGCCTCCCGTTGGTAATAGCGCTAATACATCTTTTTGGTCCATGGCCGCAGCAACGATTTCCTCTTGCAGCGGTCTAAACTGATCGTAAGACCAGTATTGCTTTAGTATTTTCCGCGCTTCACTCAAATGCGATCAAGAATAAACTGGGCCCTTGCACCTGCCTCGGATTTAGGAACTTCGAGAACTTGGTAGCCAAAATCTCGGTATATTTCTCGCAATGCCCGATCTATGTCTAACATTAGATCTAAGTCTTCCCACCGAACTTCATCCTTACCATAGATCTCCTCCCAAGGGGGCATTAAAAAAACCTTCGCATGATAAGAGTAGTTTTCTGCTTCCTGCTCCAACTGGGCATTAGCATGTCCATCTCGACGTAAATAGGCCAAATTATCTAATATGCCACGATCGTAAAAATTAATTCCATCCTTAGCCTGATGGTATTGATCTACTTGACGTTTGAAAAGCTCTTGACCAAAGGCCGGATGGTCTTTCCAAGGTAAAAGGCTTGAGCCCTCATTTAATTGCTCCTCGGCTATAAGCGCCCGGGCCATTTCAGGCAAAATGGGAAAGCCCTTTTGCGCTAATAGATCCAAAACGGTACTCTTGCCGGTTCCTGGAGCGCCGGTGATAATAATGCGAGATATTGAAGGCATATTAATATTTGATGCCAAATTTCCGATAGATGAAGCCTAAAATCCAAGCCGGACCGATCATTAAAAACTGTAAGTCCTTAAAAAAGCTCGGTTTTTGGCCTTCGATCTTATGACCAACAAACTGACCGATCCAAGCGATGATAAAAATAGCTAGGCTAGACTGCCATAATGGAATGTCTAAAGTAGCCAAAAGCTTTGTTAAATAAAGGCAAAGGGCTGAGAAGGCCGCAATACCCAGAAATATTGGCAAAGAGAGACGTATGTAAAAAATTAAACCAAAAATTATCAAGAGTGCACCAAAATGGAGGTAAGGCTGCCATCCTTCCGCCGCCCATGAGGTTAAGAAGTCGTGCGGAATGGAAGCCAATAAAGCTATTATGCTAAAGAAGATGGAAGGTACGCAGAGATAGTGAATAAGCTTATTAGTTGAATTTTGATGGCTGACAGAATATTCATCAAACCAAGATTGAATACTTCTCATGTTGTTTGTTTTTAGCTATTGCCTAAATTAAAGAAGTTTTCAAATTTTGCCACATGGATCCAAAGCGCGAAAAATATCAAAAATTACTGGGGCAATTAACCGAAAGTTTGGAATGGCCTTCTGTATACATGTTCAAATTCATCGTACCGGCTGATAATGAACGAATTGCTCAAGTAGAAAGTCTTTTTAATAGCAAGGAAGCTCAGATTAGCATACGTAATTCGCGCAAGGGTAACTTTGTGAGTATCACGGCCAAAGAGATGATGATGAGCCCTGAAAAAGTAATAGACCGCTACGTAGAAGCAGAAGCTATTAAAGGCCTTATCTCACTTTAATCATTGCTCGATCGGTCGTTGATCGAAAGCAACAACCTCACTGTGCTCAACCACAATGTTGAATTCTATCGGGTTACAGCAGCGTTCGCAGTCTTCGATATACTCCTGCTGTTTTACCGAAAGGTCTACCAAAATGCTGACTTCGGTAAAGCAATAGGGACATTGGTAAAAATACTCCTCCATTAAAGCTTTTGTTTTTCAGGCACTATAAATGTACCTCGACCACCAACAACCATGCGCTCTACGGGACTATTAGGGTGAGCTGGGTGTATAGCTCCTTCCATTCGGTAATTCACGAAGAAGTCTTGAGGAAAATCACCGTAATGGGTGTCCTCGGCTATTGCTCGATTTACGATCTGTTGTGCCTCCTTATGCAGATCAACCAGGTTCTTTTCCGTTAAGTCGGTACATTTTAGCTTGGGATGAACTCCGCTATTGAACAACATCTCATCCGCAATCCAATTGCCAATTCCCGCAAAATGCTTTTGATCCAACAAGGCCGTTTTTACCGCTGTTTTTCGGTCGATCAGTCCAGCTTTGAAATCGGCTAACTTGATCTTTAATAAATCTTCCCCCAGAGTATGCTCAGCTTGATAGGCACTAGGACTTGAAACCACCTCAATCACACCAAACTTTCTCAAATCTTTAAAAGCCAATTTATCGCCGTCTTCGAACTCCATTACAAAACGAGTGTACTTGGGCAATTCATCAGATCGAAATACCTCCAAGTCTCCGGTCATCCCAAAGTGAAGGTGTAAAAAAGGACCCTTATCGGTTTCCGCGAAAAGATATTTACCGATTCTTACGGTACTTACGAACCGAGCGCCTACCAATGCTTGCTCAAGTTCCTCTCGGGTGGATTTAAAAACTTTAAAGAGGGGATCGTGAAATTGAAGTGCTACTATCTTCTTTTTAAGGCTACTAGCCTCGAAATATCTGCGCATTATCTCTACTTCGGGTAATTCGGGCATAATTTGTCTTTTAATGGATAACCCAAAAATGCTAAAATTGTTAGTTTGCAATTACAATGTTTGCCATAGTCGACATAGAAACCACGGGCTCTTATGCTGCCGCCAATAGTATTACAGAGATTGCTGTAGCGATAAGCGACGGCCTTAAAATTATCGATTCCTATTCAAGTTTAGTAAAGCCAGATCATTCGATACCACTTTCTATCCAAAGCTTAACCGGAATCGATAATAATATGGTAGCAGAAGCTCCGGTTTTTGATGAAATTGCCAGCAAGCTAAAAGAGTTATTGGCCGATCACATTTTTGTGGCCCATAATGTCCATTTTGACCTAAGCTTTGTGCAAGAAGCATTTAAAGCTTGTGGTGTAGACTATAAACCGAGAAGGTTATGCACCGTTCGCTACGCTAGAAGGGTGGAGAAAGGCTTAAGATCTTACAGCCTCAAGAACCTCTGCACTCATTTTGGTTTAAACAATAGAGCTGCTCACCGAGCTTGGGGAGACACTGAAGTTACCACCCAATTGCTGCATTTACTTTTGGATAAGGACAAGGCAGGAGAGTGGCAACAAATGATCAAAGTAAATAAGGGGGAAATCAATTTACCGATCCATCTTCCAGAAGATGAATTCCACTCCCTTCCTAATGAACCAGGGGTATATTATTTCTATAATACCCAAGGAGAAATCCTTTATGTAGGTAAAGCTAGTAAGCTCAAGTCTAGGGTGGCTAGCCACTTTAACAGTGATAAAAGCAGTGCTAAATCGGCAAGACTAAAAAAAGAATTGGCGCATATTCATTTCGAGCTTTGCGGCAATATCCTTATCGCTGGGCTTTGGGAGGACCATGAAATTAGGAGGCTGTGGCCACCCTTAAACCGCGCTCAGAAAAGCCCTAAACAAAAGTTCGGTGTTTTCCTATATCAAACACAAAAGGGACAAAGTGCTTTGGGCATTAATCGCTTGAACCGCCAGCAATCTTTTTTAGCGCAATTTCACAATCTTGAAAAGGCACGCAGCTGGTTAGCGGCTAAGGCTGAAGAATATGATTTGGAGCCTGGCCTATGTGGATTCCCTCAGGCGCAAAGCCAAACCTTAGAAAGCCACGAACAGGGAGTACAAAATTTACTGCAAGAACTCTCTGGCGAAAGGCGTGCGCGGATTTTGTTGGGTAGAGGAAGAACCAAGGATGAACAAGCCTTTGTATACTTAAATGAAAGCGGTTTGCAATGCATGGGTTTTGTTCCTAATAATGTGGCGATTACAAGTCCTAATCAGCTAGAGGATTATAAATGGTCTATTGAAATTAGCGCCAGTACCGACGGCATAATTAGAGATGGCCTAAATAGAGTAGCACATAAGGAGTTGTTACTGTCTGAGAAACTCTAGGCTGTACTTGCAAAGTAATTCACTTGCCGCTGGTAATCTTTCTTTTTCCCATGGATGAATGCGATCAAAGGTATGTCCGGTTGTGGGAATGATCTTTACTTGCGCTTCTGGCTGAGCGGCCTTCAAAGTGTAGGCATCTTTTACAAATACCGCTTCATCATCGTCGCCATGAACTATTAACCAAGGTATGGCTACTTCACGAGCCCTCGCTTCAAGATCTAAGAATGCCTTGTGCTCTTTGTACTCCTCATAAAGCTCAAAAGCGATAGGCAGCTTTTGGTGGGTGCGCCCGTTTTCCCTTTCGAAAAAGCCTTTTTCGCGCCACTCAGCAATAGCATCGTCACTTAAATTAGACCAAGGCGTGCGCGCATGCGCCACCGAAGCCCAGCTAATTAATTTTTTTATTCGGGGTTCTTGACTTGCAAAAAGTATAGCATCGGCACCGCCACGGCTATGGCCGATAAGATATATCCTCTCTAAGTCCAGATCAACTTCTGGATGTTCTTCACAAACAAATCTCAGAATTTGCTTAAGATCGAACTGACGTTTGAGGTAGGTGTCCTTGCTGTAAGACTCTAGATCGTGAAACTCGGTAGGATACGCTGGGGTAGTGCCGTTGTGGCTGAAATTAAATTTTAAGAAAGCAAAGCCAGCCTCTGCAAAATAATTGGCGATTAAGTCCATGCCTCCCCAGTCTTTGAAGCCATTGATGCCATGTGCGTAAATAATCACCGGTTGATTCGGTTTATTCTCTAGGTGGACGAGGTCTACCGCCATAGGGATTCCACTATGTCCAACAACATTATATTGGTTTACTACTATGCTCATACTAGAACTTAAAATTTGATGAAAATGATAAACCCCGACCACTGGGCCGGGGTTCAATCAGCTGTTTGCAAGCGGTGAGCTGATTATTAATCTTTCCACTTAGCGATTCCTTCTTCGATCATCGATGCGTAGCCAAACTTCTGACCTGCTTCATCTGCAGCCTCTTGTCCCAATTTGAGCGCTTTCTTACCAGCTTTAACCGCGGCTTTGTTGTCGCCATTTGCTGCTAAAATTTCGCCGTGCACAAAGTGGCTATACCAGTTCTCAGGATTTAGCTCAATAGACTTCTCAATAAACTTCAAAGCCTCTTTAGAATCCATATTGTTACGGGCATAATAAGTAGCTGCATTTCGGTTAACCCGCCATAAGTTTTCTTCTTCGGAATTGGCCAAGGCATTTTTAATGTTTTCCAAGGCCTTCGCTTTTACATCTACACTAATTGGCACTGAAATACCTCGGTCGGCCCAGTAAATATTCAATTTAGCCTTCCCACCGTCGATTCCATCAAAATTAATGGTGAAGTTTTCAGTTTTAGACATTTCCATCGCTTCGAAAGAAGCACGAAAAACGTCCTTTTCTTCTTGATAGCCGTCGGTTCCCCAGAGTTCGGTATTGGAGTTAAGGATAAAAACCCATTCACCCTCACCAGGAATAGTAAAGATGCTGTATTTGCCAGCAGGAATGCTTTCTCCCTCGATATTTACCGGGGTGTTAAATTCGATACTGGTTGCTTTATTCGCACCAGTTCTCCATAACTGATCGTATGGAACAAGGTCACCAAAAATGGTACGACCGCGCATTGCCGGACGACTGTATTCAACGCTAAAGTCGGTTAAACCTACACGCTGATCTACACTTGCACTAGGACTAGGCTGAGGAAGGTCTTGAGCACTTAAAACAAAGCCTCCTAAGGCAAAAATGGATAATAATAACTTTTTCATGTTCTTTTTGGATTAGATGTTGGCAAGATAGAAAGGGATTAGGCCCCCACCAAATGGAATTCTTTATCGCGATATTCGAATTGCTTTAATTCTATTTTCCGAATAGCCTGAGAAAATTCTGCATAATGCCCAGTTCTCTGCATAAGTTCTTGAACTACTTCCTCATATTGCTCATGCAAGGCTAAAAGGAGCTCAGATACTTCACGCACAGCATGCTCATTTCCTTGACAAGCAGTAATGTAATCGGCTAAGCCAGAACCCTGTACTAATCCCAAATAAAGGGGGTTAGCAAGCCTACCTACGCAAAATCTTAAACCCACCTGAGCCGCTACGTTTAAATCCAGTATATCATCAAACATGTAAGCAACTTCATGCGCTTGCAACTGATGACTCTCTAGAAAGTGGGCTAAGGCTAACTGTTTTTGAATCGCCCTTTGATAAACAGCGTTTCCACCTTGACTTTTCATAAACTCTAATGCCGCTGGATTATGAGCTCCGGTTATTACCGCTAAGTGAGGGATTTCTCCGGTAGCCCTATAGTGGCCGTAACGTAACATTCTTAATCCGGCAGAGTCTACCTCACTAAAGAAACTTCCTTTTGCCAATTCTTTACTGCCATCATTAAAAACACCATCCCAATCAAAAATGTAAGCTTTGATCTTGGAAAGCTTTTCTTTCATATCGAAGGAGGAGCTTAAGAAACTGCCGCCAATATCTACGAATTGATCTTCTAACTGTGCTAGATTCATGATTCACGCTTTATTTTAATCGAAGCTACGTTCTTTTAGGAAATCAACAAATGGATGTGAAAACAATTCGCTTTTTAACCCTGGATTAATCTGGGCTTTACAATTGGCCTGGACTTTTGTGAAAAGCGTTAGTTATGGCTAAAAGAGACGTTCCTTTGATCGTGATGTCCGATCTGCACCTCGGCACTTATGGTTGCCGTGCCAAAGAGATCTATCGGTACCTCAAGTCGGTTAAACCCAATAAACTGGTTTTAAATGGCGACATCATTGACATTTGGCAATTCCGAAAGTCTTACTTCCCTAAATCCCACCTAAAGGTTTTAAAGCAAATCTTTGCAATGGCCGCAAAGGGTACCGAAGTTTATTACCTTACCGGTAACCACGACGAGGCCTTACGTCGCTTTAGCGATTTTAAAATGGGCAATATTCATTTGCTCGATAAGCTAGTGCTGGATCTTCCTGAAGGGAAAGCATGGATCTTTCACGGCGATATATTCGATGCCTCGATACAATCGGCTAAATGGTTGGCCAAACTTGGCGGCTGGGGTTATGATCTGCTGATCCTTATCAACAGTATGAGTAATTGGCTTTTGGAAAAAATGGGGAGGGAGCGTTACAGTTTTTCCAAGAAAATCAAGAATAGCGTGAAGAAGGCGGTGAGCTATATCGATAATTTCGAGACCACCGCCGCGGAATTGGCTATCGATCAAAAATATCGTTATGTCGTTTGCGGGCATATTCATCAAGCTCAAATTAGGGAAGTAAAAAACGATAAAGGCTCTTGCCTTTACTTAAACAGTGGCGATTGGATCGAGAACCTTACGGCGCTTGAGTACAACGCTGGCGCATGGAGTCTTTACAGCTATCAAGAGGACTTGGAAGATGATTCAGAGCCGGAAGAGAGCATTTTAAACGACCTAAGTATTGAACGAATCATTCAAAAAGTAACCTTTCATGACCCAGGGATCGCCTCCTAAACCAAAAGTCTTATACGCCTTTCAAGGTACGGGTAATGGTCATGCCTCCCGGGCTGAGGAAATTCTAAAACATTTGAAGCAATGGGCTAGGGTAGAGGTGCTTTGCAGTGGCCGGGAGCGTCAACTGAAATTAGCCCATAAAATTGATTTTCACTTTAATGGAATCAGCTTTAAGTACAATGCTCAGGGCGGATTGGATTACCTAAAGACCCTCACTGGCAGTAGATTAGATCGCTTTTGGCAAGAAGTGCGTTCTTTGGATCTAAGCGGTTACGATCTAGTTATAAATGACTTCGAACCGGTTTCTGCTTGGGCAGCAAAGCAACAAGGAATTACCTGTATAGGCTTCGGCCACCAAGCCGCCTTTCTAAGTCTAGAAGTTCCCAGACCACCAAGGAAAAACCGAATGGCAGAATGGATCTTTCGCAATTACGCTCCCTCCGATGAACAAATTGGCTTGCATTTCAAATCATATGGCGAAGCGATTTATCGCCCCATTCTACGAAAAGAAATATTGGATCTAAGTCCAGAAAGTGGTGAGCATTATATGTGCTATCTGCCAGCTTATGGCGATCAGGAAATATATGAAGTATTAGCTAAGTTGAGTAACCATAAATGGTTAATATACAGCAAGTCAAGTGACACTGAATATCAGAAAAGGAATTGCACATTCAAGCCCATCTCTGGTCCTAGTTTTATGATCGATCTAGCTTCGGCAGCGGGGGTTTTATGTTCAGCAGGATTTGAAACTCCCGCCGAAGCCTTATATCTCAAGAAGAAATTAATGGTAATTCCCATTAAAGGGCAATACGAACAAGCTTGCAATGCAGCGGCTCTAAAAGGTTTAGGCGTTCCGGTATTAGCTAAGCTAGGTCTTAAACAATTGCCTCTTTTACAAGATTGGGTTTACAGTAATCAAGAAATTGATATTGAAGTCATTAAGGATATTGGTTTCTTCTTGCGTAAAGAGCTCATTGCAAAAATGGACTTAAGAACAATTCCTCGTTAATAATCCAAATGCGCCTTTAGGCTTATTAGTAGGAAAATTGTACTTTTGCCAGCTGTTTTATGAGGAAAAAAGCGTACATAATCTTAAGTTTCATCGCGATCTTTTTACTGGGATCTTGTAATGAATTCCAAAAAGTATTGAAAAATCCCAATGTAGATTTTAAATACGAGAAGGCGGTAGAGTATTACGAAGAGGCTGAATATCAGAAAGCATATCAATTATTTGATGAGCTCTTGGTTCTTTACAGAGGTACTGATAAGGCCGCGGATGTCTATTATTACTACGCCATGTGTAGTTACGAGCTTAAGGATTTTATCTTATCCGCCTACCACTTTAAAAACTTCGCCAAAACCTTCCCAAATCATCCAAAAACAGAACTTGCTTATTACATGGTAGGTTATTGCCATTATTTGGAATCACCTAATTACAGTCTGGACCAGGACTACACCATGAAGGCGATCAATGACCTACAACTCTTTGCAAACTTGTACCCAAATAGCGATAAGCTATTAAGCGCTAATGAGTTAATAGAGGAATTAAGAGCAAAATTGGAGCGTAAGTCTTTCGAACGCGCCAATTTGTATTATAACATGGAATATTATCAATCGGCTGTGGTAGCTTACGATAATGTACTCGACGACTATCCAGATACGGAGTTTAGAGAAGATGCAATGTACTTCAAGGCGGTAGCCGCTTTCCGTTTAGCCGAAAAAAGTATTGCCGAAAAGCAATTGCAGCGCTACATTGAAAGCCGTACTGCATATAAAGAATATATGAATGACTTTCCCGATAACCCGAGAGCCGAGAAGCTCCTCAAGCTTTTTCAGGAAATCGACGTTCGTATCAGTAACTTAAAAATTCAATCCTAATCACTATTATATGGACTTCAAAAAAGTAGAGGCCCCAAGAAACACGGTTACCCGCGATCATAACGATATCGATCGTCCTACTGGTAACATCTATGAAGCCTTGGCCATTTTATCTAAGCGCGCCGACCAGATTGCGGAGGATATGAAGGTAGAGCTACACGAAAAATTGGATGAATTTGCTACCAACAACGACTCTTTAGAAGAGATCTTTGAAAACAAGGAGCAGATTGAAGTTTCACGCTACTACGAAAGTTTACCAAAACCTCATTCTATCGCAGCAAAAGAATGGAACGACGAACAGATCTACTTCCGTCGCCCTAGCGATAGTAAAGACGAAGACTAACAATGCTAAGCGGGAAAAAGGTACTACTGGGTGTAACTGGTGGTATTGCCGCCTATAAAACAACGTACCTCGTGCGCTTGCTTAAAAAAGCAGGGGCCGAGGTACGTGTTGTTTTAAGCCCCGCTGCCCGGGAGTTCGTTACCCCTCTAAGTCTTGCCACCCTTAGTAAAAACCCGGTTCACTGGGAGTATATCGAGGAGGTCTCAAAGGAAGAAGGAGTTTGGAACAATCATGTTGAGCTAGCACTGTGGGCCGACTTGATGATTTTGGCACCGCTAACGGCCAATACTCTGGCCAAGATCGCCCATGGCCAGAGCAATAATTTCCTGATGGCGGTTTACCTTTCCTTAAAGTGCCCTCTTTATTTCGCTCCTGCGATGGACCTCGATATGTATAAACACCCTGCTACTAGAGAGAATATCGAGAAATTACAATCCTTTGGTCACCATTTGATCCCTGCCGAAAAAGGCGAATTAGCGAGCGGTTTAGAAGGGGAAGGTAGAATGGCCGAGCCCGAAACTATCCTAACTGCGGTAGAGGAAAGCCTGCGCGCTCAAGCACCACTTGCTGGGAAAAGAATTCTCATTAACGCTGGCCCTACCTATGAAGCCATAGACCCGGTTCGCTTTATCGGGAATCGCTCCAGTGGTAAAATGGGTATTGCCTTGGCCGAGGCAGCTGCCTCCAAAGGAGCTTCGGTAAAATTGATCTTAGGGCCTAGTGCTTTAAGTCCACAGCATAGTAACATCGAGTTAGAGAGGATTGAAAACACCCAAGAAATGTTCGAAGCCACTAAATCCAGTTTTGAACAAGCGGATTGGGCCATTCTAAGTGCGGCCGTATCCGACTACAGGCCTGCAAATGTGGCCGATCAAAAAATGAAGAAATCTGGCGAGAGCCTGAGTTTAGATTTAGTCGAAAACCCGGATATCCTTAAAAATTTAGGTAGCTTAAAGCAAACTGAGCAGCTGGTGGTCGGCTTTGCCTTAGAAACCGAAAACGCAAAAGCCAATGCTCGTAAGAAACTGGATAAGAAAAACTGTGATTGGATCGTTTTAAACCAGGCCGATCGAACAGAAAGAGGTTTCGGTCATGATACCAACGAAGTTTTGATGATTAGTCGCCAAGGACAAGAAATTGCCTTAGGCCTTAAAAGTAAGAAGGAATTAGCCCATGAAATATTGGATATGCTTATTGAGCATCACTCTGCTTAGCTTCCAGAGCTATAGCCAAGAACTTAATGCTCAAGTACAAGTTCTCACCCCAAATATACAAGCCACAAATAAGCAGGTATTTACCACTTTAGAAACGGCTATGCGGGAGTTTCTCAATAACCGTAAATGGACTAAGGAGAACTACAAGATCGAGGAACGTATCCAATGCCAATTCGTATTAACGATCACCGAACGCAATAACAATTCCTTTAATGGAAACTTACAGGTGTTTTACAGCCGGCCGGTTTACAAATCTGAATACAATTCGCCAGTATTGGTGCATCGAGACAATGACGTAGTATTCGAATACCTTGAATTTGACCGTTTGGACTTCGCTCCAAATACCTATATCTCTAACCTAACCAGTATTCTAGCTTATTACGCCTACGTAATTATTGGCTTAGACCATGACACTTACGCCCCAATGAGTGGAACGGAGTACTACAGCGAAGCGCAGAGCATTGTAGGAGCCGCTGCCACTAGTAATAATCCAGGTTGGAATAGCTTTGGCGGAAGTAATAAAAACCGCTTTTGGCTGATCGATAACCTTATGAGTCCCGCATTTGATAATTTTCGCACTGGCCTTTATACTTATCACCGCCAAGGTTTAGACCTGATGAATAATGGAAGCCAGGTTCGTACCGCTAAATTAAACATCAAGGAAGCTCTCCTCAGCCTAAAAAAGGTGAACGATCAGCGTAGGAATAGCTTTCTAATGCAAATTTGGTTTGACGCAAAACAAGCGGAGATCGTTAAGATATTTGACGGCGGAGCCCCCATTCCCTTGGCGGATCTCAAAGAAGTTTTAGTGGAACTGGACCCTAATAATGCAAACTCCTATCAGGGAATGGGAAAAGGCTAAATTTGCGCTATGCTGCAAGAATTAAAGGTCAAAAACTTTGCACTCATTGAGAAGCTAAACCTAGAGATAGAACCAGGGTTTAGCGTTATCACCGGTGAAACGGGAGCGGGTAAATCGATACTCTTAGGGGCCTTGGGCCATCTATTGGGTCAGCGGGCGGACCTAAAAGCATTACGTGATAAGGATCAAAAATGTGTAATAGAAGGAGATTTCAATCTTTCTTCAAAACGCTTCAAAACCCTCTTTGAAAACTTAGAGCTTGATTTCGAAGAACACACCATTATCCGAAGAGAGATCTTAGCCAGCGGAAAGTCAAGGGCTTTCGTAAATGACAGTCCGGTAAGGCTGGAACAACTCAGTGAATTAGCGAAGCATCTAATCGATATTCACAGTCAGCACGACACTTTACTACTTAATGATTCCAGCTTCCAATTAGAGCTCATCGATAGTTTTGGAAAATACCAAGCTAAGATCGATGACTACCAAAAGAGCTACCACGGCTGGAAAGATTTAAAGTCCAAGCTTGTTGAATTGGAAGCGGAGCAAAATGAAGAGGGCGGAGACCGAGATTATTTGCAGTTCCTATTTGAAGAGATCAGCCAGGCCAAATTGGTACCAGGAGAACAAGAAGAGCTAGAGCATAAATTAGATCTTTTAGAAAATGCTGGTACGATCGAGGAAAAAGTGCAAGAGTCTCTTCAGCTCGCTGATTTAGAGCCTAATGGACTAAGTGAAGCCCTACGTAAACTGCAATTAAATCTTCAAGCCATTGCTGGCTTCGACCCAGCACTCGAAAAACTATCCGAAAGGGCGAGTAGTTTACAAATAGAGTTCGAGGACCTTAGACAAGAGCTGGAAAGCTTTGCTAGCGATACTAATTTTAATCCAACTGAAAAGGAAAATGCCGACGCTCGCTTAAGTCTTATCATACAGCTACAAAAGAAACACAGCGTTGAAAATCTAGAAGAATTGATCGCCAAAGGCACTGAGATCGAAAGCAAGATCTTGAGAGCAGAAGAGCGTGATCTAACGATCAAGTCGATTCGAGAGCAGATTTTATTAGCAGAAGAGGAACTTAAGCTTAGGGCGAAGGCATTAACCGCCTCCCGGCAGAAGATTATTCCTGAGTTGCTGAAAGCAATGCAAAACATGCTGGCTGATTTAAATCTTAGCGCGGCGCAATTCGACATTCAGATTGAACCCTATGCCGATTACCGCGAAAACGGCAAGGATAAACTAAGTTTTTTCTTTTCGGCCAACCCAGGAATGCCTTTGCAAGCGCTTAATAAAGTGGCCTCGGGGGGCGAATTATCAAGAGTGATGTTAGCTTTAAAAGCAATGTTGTCGAAATCTAAGAGTCTACCAACTATAATATTCGACGAAATAGACACCGGGGTGAGTGGTGAAACGGCCTTGAAGATCGCCAAGATCTTAAAAAACATGGGGCAACAAATGCAGGTTATCAGCATCAGTCACCTGGCTCAAATCGCTTCAAAGGCGGAACAGCATTACAAGGTAGAGAAAAGGGCAGAGGAGGGGCAAACCCGAACTACTATTAAAGCTCTAAGCCCATTCCAACGGGAAGAAGAAATTGCGCGTCTATTAAGTGGAGACGATCCAAGTGCCGAAGCCTTGGCCAATGCTCGCGCCTTGCTAAAGGCGTAATTTTTTAAGGAATCCTTGCTATATGCAGGCTTTCATGTATTTTTAACCGGATAATACTCTATAGCAATGAAGAAGTTAGTTTTTGGTCTTTCTGCCCTTCTTAGTCTTAATGCCTGTACCCCCGATGATGATGGCGGTGGAACAACGGAACCCGCACCGGTGGCGCGTCAAGCAATTATTGGTATTGAAGGGACATCACCGAATGGAATTAGCAGCATTGCTTCTTACAGCATTACCAACCAACAGGTAGAGAATAACCTTTTCCGTAAGGCGAATATCAATCCGATGGGTCAGCAGCTCAGTGATATTATGATCGATCGGGAGAACAACCTTTTAGCGATAGTCTTACCTGGTTCGGAAAAGATCGTTTACGCTAATTTAAACGACTACACCCTAAAAGGTTCTACCAACAATTTACTGAGAATCAATAAAGTGGCTCAGACTGCTTTTAACAGATATTATATTACTTCAGCCGAAAATGAAGGGATTTACATCGTTAACCCACGCAGTGAAAATGTAGTGGGCGATATTCAGATCTATGGTACCAACCCTACCGATATAATGGTTTGGGAAGACCTTGCCTTCATTAGCTTTACCGGCGACCCAATCATTATGGATAGCACCATTGCCATAATGAGAACTACCGAAGACACCTTAGTAACGAAGCTAAACGTAGGTAGATACCCCAATAGCATGGTGGTTGACAGGGATAACAACATGTATGTGCTTTGCGCTGGCGATCTAAACTCAGCCAATCCTGCCTTGAGCGGCATTGGTTCCTTGTGGAAATACAATTTAGATAGCATGAGTATGGCCATTGACAGCAACTTTGCCATCGTTCCTGATACGGTTCTTTACTTCACCGACAATCAACTAAAACCTCGTGCCTTGACCTATGACCCTAATGGCCATACCCTGTATTACATCGGGAATAGCCCTACTGGTGACATTTTCTCGATGGGAGCCAGTGCTAGGAGAGTAAGTGAAAGCCCAATGGTAGAAGGTAATTTCTATAACTTGGCCTTCGATGAAGTAGATCAAGAGCTATATGGCTTGAAAACCCCGAATGATATCGAAGAGATCGGTGACCTACAAATCTTTGATCCAGTAGGCAATCTTAAAGGAAGTCAGCGAATTGGCGTGAAACCAAGGGATGTCGCTTTTAGGTAATCGAAATTTTGAAGCACATCCATTAGCTAGCCTACCCAAAAAGCTACAAAACAAACTAGAAAGCCTATCCAGTGCGGGCTTTAGCAAAGCACACTTAGCGCTATTTAAGCGTCTAGCTCAGCTTGACCCTAAAGCTAGGCCTAAACTATTACAGGCCGAAAGTTTCGTTTTCTTAGGCGATCACGGGATTGCGAAGGAACTGCAAAGCCCAAAGGCAGAGAGCCTTGAACACCGTATTCTGGAGAGCTTGAACTCTAAGAGTATTATTGATCAAAACCCAGAACAAGGCTTAAGACATACTCTAGTAGATTGCGGATTGACTTATTCCTTTGAATCTAATTTCAATTACTGGTTAAACCATAGCAGCAAACTAATTAGCTGTAAGGTAAAGCCTGGAACCGAAAGCTATAGCCTATATCCAGCCATGACCGATGTAGAGCTGCATCAAGCTTTTGACATTGGCCGGAAAATGATTGATAGGGCCCATTACAATCAAGCTAGTTTGATCTTTCTATCCAGTGCCGGCAAAGGACAGTCTGCCAGCAACTTAACCCTCTTGAAGGCCTTAGAGCCTCAAAAGACCATTAAGTCCTTAGCAACAACGGTTCAAATCAATTTGGAGAAGAGTGAGATTGACTTTATTGACAAAGCATTTAAAAAGCACCCTTTAAGTCATCAAGTTTTTAATATCCTGTGCTTTTATGGGGGATTTGAAAGCGCGGCCTTGCTCGGCTCCATAATCCGTTGTATGGAGCTTGGACTGATGTTTATAGCTTGCGATGCTCATACCAGTCTCATTTGGCGTCTCGCTAGTCAAATTAACCCCAGCTGCAGTGACTTCGGGTTTCTACTTAAAAAGGAGGATGAGAAATATCTAAGCTTTGAGACCATCGCTTTAAATGAATATTATCCGCAGAGCCTAGAAGGGGAGTCTCTCTTTTACCTCTGGACGCTATTGCGTCATGAAATGAAGCGCTTCCTGAAAAAATAAAAGCTCCTTGAGAGGAGCTTTTAAAGTATGAATATCGGTGTATGCAACTCTACGCTACGCTTTCGACTTTTTCAGTAGCATACAATTGTTTCGCAAAAACGATTAGCCCACCGTAGAATAAGGTAGAAATGGCCGAATTCAATAGGAATGGAAGGCCTGCGGCGTAAGAACTCATTAAACCGCTAAGGTTCTGGGCATAGAAAGGATTACCAAGCCACACTCCAAAGTTTGTTACTAAATAGAATATCAATGCCGCACTAAGAGCACCCAAACCTTTAGTCAAATACGAGCCCGATCTACCCATTACACCTAAAAGGGCTACTAAAATGTAGGCGCCATAGATGTAGGCAAAACCATGGGTGAATAAGCTAAAGCTACCATCAAAATAAAGGGTATTGTTAATGATCAGATCACCTAGAAATAGGACCAATAGTGGAAGTACAAGGGCTTGAATGCGCTTTCCAAACAACACACCACCACTAAATGCCACCGCAATCATTGCTGTGAAGTTAGGCCAATGGGGGATGAGTCTACTTAATAAAGCGATGGCGATAAGACCAAGGCTAAAGATCAATTGCTTTTTCATATTCCTAATTATAGCACAAAAATAAGAAGGAATGCTAGAAATAAAAGCTAGGGACGGTATTCTTCAAAGCTTTTATCACCATAAAAAATAACAATTCGCTCTATAGTCTTTCGTTTACTGGAATTAACATTTGTATATACATTTGTTAATTCTTCATCCTTATCTTTAACTGGAGTCTCTTTTATGGGCTCTACATCTTCTTTTGGTGCCTTAGGACCTTCCTTTTTCGGTAAAGGAAAGCCAGATGGGGCTTGTACGTAGCGCGCTCCTGCGGGAAGTGGGCCTATTCCGGGATCAGTATTAGACGCATTAGAAGATGGCCTAGGGTCGTCGGTACGTAACATTAAATCCCCCTTGCCTTGTAGTAGGTAGGCTAGATTAACATCTGTATATACATTTGTAATTTGCTGAACTAAGTGAAGAGATGGCTTATTTCTACCACTTAGGACATGGCTGATAATAGCTGGTGCAATATCAATACTTTCTGCAAAGTCTTTATTGCTAAGCGCAAGCTCTTCGATTAGCTCCTTAATTCTCTGGGCTACAGGATCCATAATAGATTTTTCATCAAATGTAATAAACATTTATAAATGTTAATACAGCACCACCAAGCCTTATTCTCTTGCGTCTATAATTTACTTTAATAAGGATAAAAAAAAGCGCTGAAAAACAGCGCTTTAAATAAATAGATTTCAAAATGTAAATCACTCATTTAAGCGATATTGATAAAGTAGATTACCATCCGAATCAAAAAATTCCAATAAAAGACTTCGCTCTTTACGGTCGCCACTAATTTCGATGGTCGCAAAGTTCCGGTCTTGGATCAATGATCCTTCAACCCTGAATTGATTATCTTCATTAACTCTGGAATTGGCTCCGCTAGTTAAGGGTGAAACAGTGAACTCGTATACAGCATTCCCATTGGCGAATTCCATTTTCATTACTTCACTATGATGACGATCACCGGTTAAAAAGATCACATTGTTCAAGCCTTCCAGCTCCAGCCTTTCTAAGAAATAGGTCCGCTCTTCCTCAAAATTGCTGAAATTCTCATAAACTTTCGCCGTATTGAGTATCTGGCTTCCTGCTAAGACAAACTTAAAAGGCGCTCTGCTTTGCTTTAAAAGGTCGATCGTCCTATCGATCTGCTTTTTACCAAACATCTGTTCCTGATGATTATCACTAGTCTCCGTGCGGTAAAAGCGATTATCCAGCATCACAAAGTCGCAATCGCGAAAATTAAACGCGCTGAAAGTAGAAGGCATATCGCGGTAACCATAAGTTGGATTGGCCCAGAACAACTTAAACATCTCCAATGCTAAATCGCGGTGGACCCAGCTACCACTTGCGTCATTTGGTCCAAAATCATGATCGTCCCAAATGGCATAATTATTACACGAGGCCAATAATTCCTGGAGCTCCGGAAGTTTGCGGGTATGCGTGTAGCGTGCTAAATAGCCACTGCGTGACCACCAATCGGCCGGACGCAAATAAATATTATCGCCTAGCCACAACATCGCCTCGGGTTCTTTATCTAGAATAGATTCCAGGATCTGATACTCTCCACCGTAAGGTTTACCAGGTCTATCGTAAGCACTTTCATTGATATACAAACATGAACCTAGGGCAATCTTAAAATGGGGCGGCTGTCGGCGATAATCCCACTGCGGCTCGGTCTTGAAGTCTAATTCATAATCAAAGGATTGCAGGTCTCCATCGACCAAGACATTGTAGGCGTAAGTCCGGTCTGGCTCTAGGTTCCTTAGGTATAATTTCGCGGTGTTTCCTGTAGCGGGAGAGGTACCTACGGTTTCGGAGAAATAATGCTTTTCAGGACTTCCCACATCCCAATACTCAATTTGCACCGCTGACTTTTCCTTTAACTGCAGCCAAACCACTGCTTCGCGCATATCGGCATAGCCCAACATGGGGCCAGAAAGAACCTTAATATCTTGACCTTTAAGAAGAAATACACCTATAGCTAAAGTGAGGCTTAAAGCTATTCTATTCATGTTCATATCCTTTTAGTTGGCCGAATTTAAGTCTATTTCTAGGATTATTTAAAGCAATACATCATCTAAATAAGCATATTTGTAAGGCCTTCACAAAAGTGCTGGAATCAATAGATTTTGACAATGTCTTCCACTATGGAAAATGCTAATCTTAGTAGACCAACTTACCCGCTCAACAAGCGATGGATTGCACCGGGTGACCTTTTAGAGTTCTTGGAAACCATTAAATCAGACGATCAATTCACCATAGAGCTAATTGGATTAAGCCCGATGAAATTCCCCATACACACTGTTAGTTGGGGAAAGGGACCCACGAAGGTTATGGCCTGGACCCAAATGCACGGCAATGAAGCCACCGCCACTCTAGCGATGATGGATTTCCTGCAGGAGCTGAAAGACGGGCAGCATCAGGACTTAAAAGAACAAATCAGCCTCAAGCTAATTCTAATGCTTAATCCAGACGGAGCTGAGTTATACCGGCGTCGTAATGCTCTTGCCATAGACTTAAACAGAGACGCTTTACAGAAAAGCGCTCCAGAAACTCAGCTTTTTTTCCATTGCCTCGAAGCTTTTGCACCGGATTGGGCCTTTAACATGCATGATCAGCGCAATATATTTTCGGCAGGAGAAAGTAAGCGCTGTGCAAGTCTAAGTTTTTTAGCTCCTTCAGCTGAGCTTAGTCGAGCAGTTACGCCAGAAAGGCGACGAACCATGCAGCTAATAGCAGGCATTCACGAGAAAATAGAGGCCGAGGCGGAAGGACATTTTGGTCGTTACACCGATGAGTTTTACCCCCGAGCGCTCGGCGACAACCTAATGCGCATGCGAATTCCTAATATATTATTTGAGGCCGGTGCATTCCCAAAAGACCCCACCAGACTGAAGGCTAGATCTTTATGCAAAAATGCCTTTAAAGAAGGCTTGGCCCTTATCGCAAATGGAAGCTGGCAAAAATATAGGGAAGAACAATACCAAAACATCCCGGAGAATAAAGAAAAGCTGAGAGACCTAATTTTCAGGAATTGCAATTATAAAGGGTCAAAGGTAGACCTAGCTTTAATGAAAAAAGAGAGCGCCGATCCCAAAACTGGTGAATGGCAAATACTTTACATTGTCAATGATCTCGGAGACCTCAGGCATCTTTACGGCATTGAAGAGTTCATTGGACTAGAGATCCTAAGCGATGCTGCTTTTGATTTGGAAGAAAGCGCCAATTTCACCATTCTAGGAGAGGAACATAAATATCATTTTGAAGATGGCAAGCTACAAGAGCATTAATCCTTATAACCAAGAAGAATACCTCAGTTTTGAAACGCACAGCAATCAGGAGTTAGAGCATTTTTTAAAAGCGGGGGATCAGCTCAATACCTTAGATCCTGAATTCAGCTTAGAAAATCGAATTCAATCTGTTGGTAAACTAGCAAAGGTTTTACTTGAAAACCAGGAATTTTGGGCCAAAGCCATAAGTAAGGAAATGGGTAAAGTTATCACAGAGGCCCATTCCGAAATAGAAAAATGTGCCTGGCTATGTGAATATTACGCTGAGCATGCTTCAAACTTTTTAGCCGATCAAGAAGTAGATCTGGGCGATGCAAAAGCGATTAGATCTTATCGTCCCCTAGGTCTCCTATTAGGCATCATGCCTTGGAATTTCCCATTTTGGCAGGTCTTTCGTTTTGCTGTACCCAGCATACTTGCCGGCAACCGAGTATTAGTAAAACACGCTCCAAACTGTCCGCATAGCGCCGAGTTAATCCAAGAGGCTTTCACCCAATGCTTTCCTTCATCTGCCTATCAAAACATAAGGTTGACCAATGAACAGGTAGCCTCCTTATTAAAAGACCAACGTATAAAAGGCTTAAGTTTAACCGGCAGTACGCAAGCGGGTAAAACGGTCGCCTCGCTGGCGGCCGCTCAATTGAAGCCTCAATTACTTGAGTTAGGAGGCTCTAATGCCTTTGTGCTTTTCCCTGATGCCGACCCAATCAAATCGGCAAAACTGGCCTCCGCTGCACGATTGATGAATGCAGGGCAAAGCTGTATTGCGGCCAAACGTTTTATCGTCCCCGAGTCTATCATAGATGAATTTGAACAAGAGCTTAATCGGGTATTTAAAACTTATCGAACTGGCGATCCGCTTGACTCCAATAAGGACCTGGGACCATTGGCTCGTCCGGATTTAGCCGAAAAAGTGGCCGATCAAATTGAACGCGCGATCGAAGCGGGAGCCGAGCTCATTCTAGGAGGGGGGCGCGATAACAACTTTATCGAGCCAACTATTCTCAAGCTCAATTCTAAAGACAATCCCGTCTTTAACGAAGAAGTCTTTGGTCCAGTGGCGGCACTAATAAGTTATAAAACCCTCGAAGAAGCAGTAAGCTTAAGCAATCACAATCCTTTTGGTTTAGGGGTGAGTCTAATAGGAAAGAATGTTGAGGAGATCCTAAAATGGCAAGATCGCTTTGAAGAAGGGGCCGTATTTATCAACGAATTGGTAAAAAGCGATCCTCGCTTACCTTTTGGGGGCGTTAATTCTTCCGGTTATGGCCGTGAGCTAGGCCCTGAGGGAGTGCGAGCCTTTTGCAATCTCAAAACCATTTACATTAAAGCAAACGTTTAAAAACATAGAAGAGAAAGAGAATAAGAATGATGCCGACCAGGATATAAATGCTGCCACTGTAGTGGGTTTTATGCAATTTGAGGTCCTTTCGATAACTCCAAATCAAGTAACCAATAAACAGCAACATAAAAACGCCTGCGAAAATCCAATGACCGGTCGTAATATTTTCCATTCAAGATAATTCTAAGCACAAAAGTATTCATGAAAAAACAAATTCAGGCTGTCGAGACCTTTCATAATGCCTTTAAGATCGAGAATCGCTATGAACCAAGCGCTGAGATCGACGATAAGATCAAGCTTTTACGCTATAAATTAATGCGGGAAGAAAACGAAGAATACCTTGAAGCCGCTCAAAATGGTGATTTGGTCGAAATCGCCGATGCTTTGGGCGATATGCTATACATCCTTTGTGGCACCATATTGAGTCACGGCCTACAAGACAAGATCGAGGAAGTTTTCGATGAGATCCAACGCAGTAACATGTCTAAGTTAGACCGCCACGGTGAGCCTATCTATCGTGAAGATGGTAAAGTGTTAAAAAGCGATCAATACTTTAAGCCTAATATTAAGGCTATTTTAGACCAAGACTAGGTCCTTAACGGTATCGACTAATTTTTCAGCCAAAGCTTTGTGACTGTAGTTCTGGTGTATTTTGGCTTTCGCCTGATGCGCTATTCCGGACAATTTCTCTGAATCCTGGCTTAAAGCTTCTATATGTAGGGCTATAGCTTTGGGTTCCGTAGAACTGCAAATGATATCTGCACCCGGTTCAAATACCTCGCGCAGAGCTGTGCTATCTTTGGTTAAACAAGGAATTCCCAATGCAGCGTAGTGAAATAGCTTGTTCGGAACCACCTTGTCCGATTTTGAAGAATCTCCAAAAATTCCCAAGGCAAGATCAAGCTGGGCCAAGCATTGCGGAAGCTCCTCATAGGGAATCCAACCTTTAAATATACTTGGATCTAAACCGCGTTTCTTGGCCAGGGCTTGCATATCCTTGAATTGGTGACCAGTTCCGAAGAATTGAAATTCAATTTGATCGTTATCTTTCAGGAGCGCCGCTGCTTCTATAAGAGCGCGAACACCTTGTAAGGGAACAAAAGTACCGTAGAATCCAACTTGAAAGCGCTTATTTGCTTCCCTGAGTGTCGGTTGATAAGATCCTGTATCGACACCTACCGGAATAACCGCTTGCGCCAAGGAGGAGGGAAGCTTGAAGGTTTTTCTAAAATAGTCAAGGTGGGCTTGAGTATCGGCGATCAGTAAATCGCAATTGCGGAAATCTCGGTAGTCGATCCACCATTTCTGAGGTGCTTTCCACCAGTGATTATAATCAACTACCTTAGTAAGATAGCGTGATATCAAAGGATCAAAAACCACCGGTGCTTGAGCGTATTTCCGCACGAAACTTAGATCCCGATGTCGAAAGGGAGGGACCACCACAAAATCGACCGATTGGCTTATAGAAAATAATTCCCGACCGCATTTAGGATTGCGATCGGGAATTTGATGTTCTATTACCTCGTGCCCAATAGCGCGTAAACCCTTTATTAATATGAAGGTACGGTTATAATCGAATCCGGCTTTAGCCGCAAAGAGTACGCGCATTAGAAAAGCTTAGTGCTTTTGCAGCTTGGTTTTAAGCTTTCGGATCTGACCTTTTAGCTTGTCTACTGACTCATTTACCGACTTTTCGAAACCTTCAGAGTGGCTTTCGGCAAAAAGATCATTACCAGGAATGTTCAGTTTAATTTCCGCTACTTTAGTTTGATTGTGCTCATCCTGAGTTAGTTTCAAATAAACTTCGGCACCAACGATCTGGTCGTAATACTTGGTTAATCCTTCAGTCTTTTCACGTGTATAGTTGATCAGTTCGTCGCTTGCATTGAAGCCTACTGTCTGCAAATCCCATTTCATAGTGGAGAGTTTTGATTTGAATTTATTTCTGCAAAGATAGACTTGGCATTAAATTGGCATAGATTCTTTTAAAAATATCAGAAATACTAGTTTTGCAACAAAAGTTAAAATCACGATGAGAAAACTTATTTTCCTAGGAGTTGCGCTAATTGGCTTTAACGCCTGGGCCCAAGAAAAACCGGTAATATCTTCGGCAGTAATTGCCATCGATCGTAATAATGATGTTAAAAGCGCCAAAGAATACATCGATGAAGCCGCTTCAATTATTAGTGCGAAGTCGCTCTCTGAAGTTCGGGAAAAGGATCTTGCTAAATTTTACTTCTACAAAGGAAAGATCAATTACCGCGTACACCAGAGTGGTGATGAAGCGGTAAGAGCATTGGATCCAAATGCTCTTGATAAAGCTTTAGAGGGTTACAGTGAATTACTGGCCTTTGAGAAGCAGGTCGATCGCGAACGTTATACCGACGACGCTCGTCAACAGTTACAGTATCTAGCCAATGACATTGCCCGCCGCGGTATTGAGGCGAACGGTAATCAGGATTGGAATGGAGCTTATGAAGATTTCCTAACTACCTACCAATTGAAAAATGATTACATCGGTATGGTAGATACTAGCATGTATTTCAATGCGGCAATTATGGCCCAACAGGGTAAGATGTACGGCAAGGCCATTGAAATTTACCGCGACCTAATTGATATGGGCTACAAAGGGGTGACCTTCAGCGCGGTAAATGTGGAAAGTGGCGATACCACAGTATTTACCAATAAGGAGCAAATGGCCAATATGGTAGAGAGCGGAAAGTTTGCCAATCCTATGGTGGAGGGTGATGTTCGCACAGACCTTTACAAGTCATTAACCTTCTTGGCTCTCGCCAATGGCGATACTGCACTTTATAAGTCAACCTTAGAGGAGGGGAGAAAGATGTTCCCCAATAATGTAGAGCTTTTAAAAGCAGAGCTACAGTTGTTCTTCGATAATAAAGAATACGACAAAGCCTTGGCTAATCTTGATGCTGCGATTGCCGCAGATCCAAAAAATGTGGTAATGCATTACAATAAAGGAGTAATCCTACAAACAGAAATGGGGCGTACCGCAGATGCCTTGGAAGCTTATGGTCAAGCTTTGGAGATCGATAGCATGTATGCCGATGCCTTATATATGTCTAGTATTATTTATATCGATAGCGCGAATGCTATAGGGCAAAAAATGAATGATTTGCCTTTAAATGCTACCACCAAATACAAGAAATTAGAGAAGCAACAGAAAGAAGTTTTCCAAGTTTCTTTGCCTTACTTAGAAAAGGCGCGCGTTAGTAATCCTAACGACGAGCAAGTTAATAATGCATTGATGCAGGTTTACCGTGCTTTAAAAATGTATGATAAGGCCAAAGCTTTAATGGCTGAACAGGCAGAAGCTGCCGGAGAATAACAGAATGGAAAGAAGGGAGGAAACAATTGGGTTTCCTTTCTTTTTAAAAACTCTATTTGACATAATATTAATTATGAGTAAAATTTAATTAGCTAAAAAAGCGCTCCACTGCCTTATTTGCGGTAAATGTGCTCAGTGCAACACCCATACCGCCAAACCTCAAACAGGCATACACTTGTGGCTCTACCTCTTGCACGATTGGTTCCTTAGAAGTGCCCGTTGCAATAATGCCGCTCCATTGTGCAACAATTTCCCACTGGTCATCATCGCTAAATAAGTTGCGCGCATACTGCATCAAATACTGCTCTATTTTTTCATTCCTGAGCAATTCCCTAGAAATTTCTGCTCTGGGCGAAATATGACGCGCTCCACCCAAAAGAATCAATTCATTTACCGGCCTAAAGTATAAATAGCCAGCATGTTGATGATAGGTCATTTTCTTTAGCCTGAATATTGGATGCTTTAATACAAGTACTTGATTCCTTGCTGGAACAAGGTCTAAAGGCTGATTAGCTAAACCAAAGGCATTCGTGCAATAAAGCAAATTACGCGTACGCCAGTCGCCAGCCGTGCTTTGTACTGAGACACCGTTCCGATGAGATTGGTGCGTCATAACTTCTACCTTATGCAATATTATTATGTCAAGTAAAATCGCTTTTTTACGTAAAGCCTGCCATAATTCTACCGGATCTAAACTTGCTTCATCTGGCGTGTAGATAGAGCCGATGGTGTTCTGAAAGCCTTTATGCAGCTTGCTTTCCTGATAAAGATCATGTCCTAGATCCTTATTTAAGTCTTCCCGGGCTTCCAGCGCGCGCTCCCAAGCTTTAGACTCACCTTTTAAAAAAATCTCCAAGCCTCCATTTGATTGGAGTCCCATTTCTTGCGGGGAAACTCTTTTTTGCAGAAACTCTAAGCCTTGTCTACGTTTTAAGATTAATTCAAGTGCTTTATCACGTCCCATTTCCCGCTCATCATCTAAAAACTCACCAACCGTCCCATAGCAGGCAAAACCAGCGTTCTTTGTACTGGCCCCCTCTCCTAACATATCTCGTTCTAAGACTACTACTTTCCATTTCGGATTGAGCTCTTTAGCTCTAATTGCAGCGGCTAAACCAGTGAAACCTGCTCCTACCACCAACAGGTCTATATCGTGCATAAAAAAGCGCTCTTCCCAATAGCTCCATTGCTTTGTATTATCCATTTTAAAAATGCTTTGTCCTAGCTGACATTTATCATAGGCTAGGCTCAATATCTGCCCTAATATCGTATAGGAATTTAACACTGCCATGAAAAACCTCACCATCCTTTACCCTACCGATTTCAGCGAGCTTTCTTTACAGACCTTAAAGCAAATCATTCCATTTTTAAGTCCAGGAAACAATCATTTACGCCTCGTACACGCCGCTAACCGAAAAAAGAAGTCGGTTAATAGCGACAAGGCCGAAGTAAAAGAGAATTTCGAAAAGTTCATTGCAAACTGCCCAGGCCTGAAGGAAATCGATTATACCACCCACTGGGAATTTGCTTTAAGCCGTGATCTAATTCTCCGTGAATCGGATAAGGTAGATACCGACATTATAATTATGCCAACCAAAGGGGCTAAAGGCCTTAACCGCCTATGGGGTTCCAAAACTGAAGCGGTGGTACGTGATGCGATCGTTCCGGTAATTGTACTGCCAGACGGCGCCAAACTGGAAAAAATTCAGAGGATCGTGCTTGCAGTAGACTTTGATGAATTGAGTTGTGATCATCGCCTTATGCCCTTAATGATCATTGCCGATCAAATGAAAACTGAAATTGATGTCCTTACGGTTAATAAAGAGGAGCATCAGTTTAGTCGACGTGAAAAGATAAACCGTAAGCACCTGAAATACAGGTTACACCGACTACCCCATCGCTTCAGCACTCATTTTGAGGAAAATGTAGGTGAAGGCCTAGTCAACTACGCCAAAAAGAACAACGCCGAGTTAATCGCCATTATGCCAAGAGATTACAACTTTCTGGAAGGCCTTTTCCGCGAAAGTCTCTCCCAGAAAATGGTTCTTGATAGCCCCATTCCCCTTTTAATACTTAAATAATGAGTACCAATTTCCAAAACTTAGATAGGCTCAGCGAATCGCTCTACCAAGAGTTGATAGAGAAAGCGGAATCTGAAATTGCTGTTTTAAAAGAAGAAGCCGCAAAAGAGCGAGAGCAATTGCTGCATGAAGCGAAAGTCAAAGCCGAGGCCTTCTTTAAGGAAGAAGAGCGAAAGTTGAAGCAAATTGAGCAAGCCCAGATCAATGAAGTGCGGCAAAGGGCCCTTCAAATCAAACAGGATCTGCAAAATGAAATCATTAACCTCATTCATCAAGACAGTATCGCGCCTGCGCTAATGCGAAATATTAGCGATCAAGAATTGATGCAAAGCTTAGTCCTGAAATTAGTCGAGGGTCTAAATGAAGGCAATTATCAGTTGATTATCCCGATAGAGCTAAGCAAGGAATGGGAAGCATTTGTGTCTGAAAAACTAACTAATATGGAGTTAGTTAAAGGTGATAACCTAAAGTTTAAGTTAATTGATAAAGAAGGTGGATTTCAATTAGCTTTTGGCGAAGCGGAGTTTAACGCCCTTTTTCGAGAATATTTGAATGAGGAGCTCTACCAAAGTCTATTCGGCCATGACTAATTACTATTACATCTTAAGCTCCCTACCCAACTTAAGCTTAGACGGTCGGCCAGACGAAACTGCCTTGGACAAAGCATTCGACTTGATCATGCGTCAATGCGACCAAGCAGACCTTGAGCATATCTCTTGGTTTCTTTACCGAAATGAAAGCTATAACCTGATCGAATATTGGCAACAACTCTATGGTCATATAGAGCACCGGCCCTTGCGAAAGCCTTACGGGCATAAAACCTCAGACTTTAATGGGCTCGATCAAAATTTAGAGATCCTCCCCCCCTTTTTACGCTCTTGGTATGAAGAGCAAAGGGAACGAATTCCACATTGGAATCTAAATCGCATCGAAACAGAAGTCTTGTCTCAGTTTTTCCAAGCCGCGGAAGCGCTAGAGGACTCTCCGTTTGTAAGGGACTATTTTAACTTTGAACACCAGCTTAGAGGCCTGATGGCGAGTTTTCATCAGGGTGAATATAGCTTTATCGACCAGGATAGAAGTTTCTCAAATCACGCCATTGTGGCGCTATTGCGCCGAAGACCCCTTACTATCCGTCAAGAAGACCAACTCACCTTCCCCTTTCTGGAGGATTTAATACACAGCCTTTCTAGCAAAGACCCCAAGCAAATAAGCTTAGCGGTTCATCAAGTGCTTTGGCAGGAAGCTGATGACCTAGCGCAAGGCCACTATTTCGATCGCTTTGCACTGCTTAATTACGTGGCAAAACTATTCCTCCTCTACCGCCGCGAGCAACTTTTTCAAAACCAAGAAGAGCCAAAACTTCAATCATTGGTGAAGTCAGCCCTTCAAAATATAGAAGTCCATGACTAAGGGTACTATCAAAGGAATCACCAGTAACCTCTTACAAATCGAGGTAGATGGTCCGGTAGCTCAAAATGAGATCTGTTATGTAGAACAGAAAGATAAGGAGCTTATGGCCGAGGTAATCAAGATCAACGGAAGTATTGCCTACGCTCAATTGTTTGAAGCGGGCACCGGACTGAAATTCGGTGACGTCGCACGCTTTAGTAATGAATTGCTAGAAGTGAGTCTCGGCCCCGGAATTCTGAGCAAGAATTATGATGGGCTGCAAAATGACCTCGAAGCCATGCCTGGTACTTTTATAGTTTCAGGTCAACAAAGTGCCCCCCTAGATTTAAGTCATGAATTCCTCTTTAAGCCACTAGCTAAGATCGGCGAAAAGGTTAAGGCCGGGGACCATTTGGGTGAAGTGGATGAGAATCAGTTGGCCCACAAGATCATGGTTCCATTCAAATTCAAGGGTTTATACGAAGTGATGGAACTGCGAGCGGAAGGAAATTATGCGGTAGCCGATTGGATCGCAAAGCTAAAAGACGAACAAGGTGTGGTGCACGAAGTGAGCATGTATCAAAAATGGCCCGTTAAATGGCCCATTAAATCCTACCACTCCAAGCTAAGGCCCGGTGAGATCTTTCAAACCGGTCTAAGAGTAATTGACTCACTAAACCCAATAACCATAGGCGGAACGGCCTATATTCCAGGCGCCTTTGGCACCGGCAAAACCGTACTACAACAAGCTATCGCCAAGAATAACCAAGCTGATGTGGTAATCCTTGTAGCTTGCGGCGAAAGGGCCAATGAGGTAGTTGAGATCTTCCACTCCTTCCCTAACCTCGAAGATATCCGCACCGGACGAAAACTAAAGGAGAAAACCACCATTGTTTGTAATACTTCCAATATGCCCGTTGCGGCCCGCGAGGCTTCTGTGTATGTAGGAATGACCATGGCGGAATATTACCGCTCTATGGGACATAAAGTACTGCTCTTGGCCGATAGTACTTCGCGTTGGGCCCAAGCTTTACGTGAGATGAGCAATCGTATGGAGGAATTGCCCGGCACGGATGCCTTTCCCGTAGAGTTGCCCGCGGTGATTGCCAACTTTTACAGCCGCGCTGGAATTGTAGAGCTTAATAATGGCCAACAGGGCTCAGTTACTTTTCTCGGAACGGTTTCGCCTGCCGGGGGTAACTTTAAAGAACCAGTTACTGAATCTACCGCTAAGGTTGCCCGCTGCTTTTATGCATTGTCGCAAAAGCGAGCCGATGCAAAGCGCTATCCGGCCATAGACCCCCTAGCTTCCTACAGCCGTTATTTAGATTATCCAGAGTTTCGCAAATTTTCGGCCGAGCGCTTAGAAGATAGCTGGGTAGACAAAGTTCAAAGTGCTAAAGAAATATTGGCCAAAGGAATTGAAGCTCGTGACCAAATCAGCATCCTGGGCGATGATTCTGTACCGATCGATTACCACGAAGATTTCTGGAAAAGCGAGTTGATCGACTTTGCCTTCATTCAGCAAGATTCCTTCGATGACGTCGATATGAACTCCAGTCTAGAAAGGCAATCCTACGTTCTCAATCGAGTTTTGGAAATCTGTAAACAAGATATGGAGTTTGAGGACTTCAATGCGGTAAGTCGCTTCTACAAGAAGTTGATCAATCTCTTTAAGCAGATGAATTACAGCGCCTTCGAATCAGAAGAATTCCTAGGCTTCGACCGTCAATTAGATGAACAATACGAAAAGACCTTGCAATCATGAAAGCCAAAGCTTTTCAACCGATCTACACCAGTATTAAAGCCCTCACCAAGGCCACGGTAACCTTAAAGGCCCAAGACGTCCAATACGACGAATTGGCTTGGGTAGATGGTCGTAGCGCTCAAGTAATTAAAGTAGATGGTGACCTGGTGAGCCTACAAGTTTTCTCTGGTACCGAAGGACTGGGAACCAATGCTGAAGTTCTATTTTCTGGTGCAGCCCCCACCCTTAACCTAAGCCCTTTAATGGCCGGACGTTACTTTAATGCCTTTGGCGAACCCATAGACCATGCAGATCCGGTAAAAGGTAAAAAGCAGGCTTTAAAAGGTAATACGGTAAACCCCGTCCGCCGCCAGTTGCCCTCCAAGTTATTAGCTACTGGAATTGCGGGTATTGACCTAAATAACACTTTGGTTACCGGTCAGAAGATCCCCTTCTTTGCCGATCCCGATCAACCTTACAATCAAGTATTGGCAGAAGTAGCTATGCGAGCCGATACCGATCGAATCATACTTGGTGGTATGGGAATTTCGCACGATGACTTTTTGATGTTTAAAAATAGTTTCGCCGAGAGTGGCGCATCCGATAAGATCGTTAGTTATATCAATACATCCGAGGACCCACCATTAGAGCGACTCTTGATTCCCGATCAAGTGTGTACCACTGCCGAATACTTCGCTTATGAAAAAAACGAAAAGGTGCTAGTCCTGCTTACCGACATGACCCTCTACGCCGATGCATTGGCCATTGTTTCCAATAAAATGGACCAAATCCCCAGTAAAGATGCTATGCCGGGCTCATTATACTCCGATTTAGCGCGCATCTACGAGAAAGCCGTGCAATTTCCTGAAGGTGGTTCGATCACTATTGTGGCAGTAACCACTCTAAATGATGGCGATATTACTCATGCTATCCCCGATAACACCGGATATATTACCGAGGGACAGCTCTATTTGAAGAGGGATCCCGATACCGGTTTAACCGTAATTGACCCCTTCCGCTCCCTCTCACGATTAAAGCAAAACGTAATTGGAACCAAAACACGGGAAGATCATCCCCAAGTGATGAATACCATGGTGCGGCTTTATGCCGATGCGGCCGAAGCTCGCTCTAAAAAGGAGAATGGCTTCGATTTAAATGAATACGACGTACGTTGCTTAGACTTCGCAAAAGACTATGCTAAGGACCTTTTGCACGTAGAGATCAATATTGGTATCGATGAAATGCTCGATCGTGGTTGGCACCTGATGTCGAAATATTTCCAGCCTTTCGAATTAGGACTTAAACAACAGTTGATCGATAAATTCTGGCCTAAAAGCAAAGCCTAATGTCTCTTGCTCTAACCTATACCAAAAGTGCCATTCAGGAGTACCGTAAAAACCTTAAGGTACGCCAAAAGGCTTTGCCGGTCCTCTTGAGGAAAGAAACGGCCTTACGCCAGGTGATCGCCAACTTAAAACCCGTGATCAGCGCTAAAGAAGAACGTTATCGAGCCGAGGCTGAACGCTTGGCTGGTTTTGAGAGCATTTGGAACGAGATGCCCGAATTCGTGAAGGTTAAAGAAATTGAACTGAGCTCTGAAAACATAGCAGGCACTCGAGTTAAAGATCTGGCTCAAGTCCACTTTCACAAGATTGAGCTCAATCCCATCTTTGAGCCAGCTTGGTTACCGGCTGCGATCGAAGCCTTAATGGAATTCGTGAAACTAGAGCTCCAATTGGTTTACTTACAAAAGAAGTTGGCTGAATTAGAGCAATCCCGGAAAAAAACCACGCAAAAGGTAAATCTCTACGAAAAAGTACAGATCCCTGAGTTTGAAGATGCCATCCTAAAAGTAAAACGCTTTTTGGAAGACAAAGAGAATATCTCTACCGCCGCCAAGAAAATTGCCAAGAATCGTCAAGAAAAAGCCTCATGAAAAAGACGATGCTTAAAATAGAATTACTGCTTAAAGCTGACCAACGCGCCAGCTTTACTGATGCTCTGCAGCAACTCGGCGCCTTACATCTTGCGGGCAGTGAGGATCAAAATAACCAACCTCAAACGCAAGTCTGGAAAAATTGGTTAGAACTTAAAGAGTGGCTAAACAGCTTTGGAGAATTAAGTGCCGCACCTAAGTCTCAATCGACCGATGAAGAGCTGATTTCCCTTGCCTACAGGCTTAAAAAGGAGTTTTCTAAACTGGCCTTTGAGGAAGAGGAACTGCTCATGGATAAGGCTTTTTATAAAACATGGCCCGACTACAAGTCTCAACACTGGCAAGCTTTAAGTCAAAAAGGTCTATTTATTGAACTGTTTGCCGCAAAGGACTTGGGAAAGCTACCTAAGGATTTTATTAAGCTGGAAGCGAAAAATGGCTTAGAAAGAGCGACACTTATTTACCGCGCGGGAGATAAACCGATTCATAGCTTAGATCCAGTTTCCATTCCTAAGCTTTGCCGTAAGGACATTGATCTAGGCCTGCGGGAAACATCTCAAAAAAGGAAGAGTTTATTAGCTCAATTGAGTTATGTGATTCAAAACCAAACTAAATTAGAGGAATGGGCTGCTAAGACCCTGGATTCATGGCAATTTGAAAGTGGATTGGAACTATGGAAAGAAGCCAAGAATCAAAAGCTTGAAAGCATTAGCGCCTGGTTCGAAGCAGAGCAAGAAGCCGCGGTAATTTCCTTGATCAAAGATTATCCTTGTGCCTACCGTATCTCAGAACCACGTAAAGGTGAAAGAATTCCGGTAGCTTTAAAAAACGGGCGTATTTCTCGCCTATTCGAGCCCATCACCAAGATCTTTCAATTACCTCATTATCACGAATTCGACCTAACTCCGCTGATCGCGGTTTTCTATCCGGTACTTTTCGCCTATTGCCTAGGAGACGCTGGCTATGGAGCTCTAATGAGTCTGGTGGCTATTATTGGATTGTTTAGCTTTTTGCGAGAGCAAAAGCCGATCGCTTATCTGGTTTTGATTCTAGGCTTAAGCACTACCCTTATGGGCTTGATCAAGAGTGGTAGCCTCTTTGGAATCGCCTTGGTGCCTGAGCACGATATTGGCTGGATCGCCAGTCTATCTAATCTAGTGATCATCCCCGATGATAGTAGCTACTTTTTCAATGCCTTTAATGTTGCGCTCCTAATCGGTGTCTTACAGATTTTGATCGGCTTAATAATTGCAATCGTGAAGGCCTGGTATTACGATGGTTTTAAACATGCGCTTTCGCATTGGGGCAAACTATTTATTGTGGTTGGCGCCGTTAGTCTCTTCATGAGTGACACTCTAAATCTGAATAATGACGCAGCCTTAGCACTACAATCACTGCTGCTCGTCGGGGTTTTGCTAGTGATGTTCTTCCACGATATGAACCTTAAAATACTGAGTCGAATTGGTGGCAGTGTTTTACCGCTATTCTTCATATTCACGGGATTATTAGGCGACGTACTCTCCTACGTACGTTTATTTGCCTTAGGGGTAACCTCTGCGGTACTGGGATTAGTGGTAAATCAAATCGGTATGGATATGATGGGAGCTTCTGTCTTATCTATAATCGGCGCTAGCCTTTTCCTCGTATTTGGCCATAGTTTAAACCTGGTATTAGCCATTCTAGGTTCCTTTATACACCCACTTCGACTCACATTCGTAGAATTTTACAACAATGCCCAATTCGAAGGAGGCGGGATAGAATTCAAACCATTTCAAAAATCAAATCGACTAAAATTTAAAAGCCATGGAAACAGTTAGCCTTGCTTTGATCCTCGCCTTTGTAGGATTCGGAATATTAATCGCACTGGCCGGAATGGGCAGTATTATGGGAACTGCCGCAGGCGCAATGGCCACCGTTGGCGCCCTAAAAAAGAAGCCCGATGCTTTTGGCTCCTTTATTGTTTTAAGTGCTTTGCCTGGAACCCAAGGTCTCTATGGCTTTGCTGGTTTCTTTATTCTTCAGGAATTCATTAGCCCAGAAATAACCTTATTGCAGGGGGCCGGTATCCTCGGAGGCGGTATTGCCCTAGGATTGGCTGGATTATTCTCCGGAATTTACCAAGGTAAAGTATGTGCCAGTGGCATTGATGCCATTGGAAGTGGGAATGATGCTTTTGGACGCACCCTTATTTTAGCAGTATTCCCTGAACTCTACGCTATCATTGCTTTTGCAGCGCTTTTCCTAATCCGCGGAATATTGTAGACCATGAAAAACCAGGCCGACTTTAATCGCGTTTTGATTGCGCTCGACGGAGGCGCCTTGGATGAAAAGGTATTGCGTTATAGTGCCTATTTTCTTGCCTCCTATAAAGTGGATCGCCTTTACTTAATGCACGTTAGCGATGATTTAGCTTTAAGCGATGATATACGACTCAAGTATGGTGATCTTATCGCTCCCAAAGAGGAGAACATAGAAAAATACCTATTAGAGCTATACGAACATGAATTTGGTGCAGACGCCATAGAAGCTCAGGTGATCTTACTTGAAGGACAAGCCTATGATCAAATCTTGCGGCAAACCCATATCAAGGACATAGACCTTATGATTTTGGGTAGACATCAAACCGATCGCGATCATCACTTATTGGGATCTAGACTTACCGAACAAGGCCCATGCTCCACCCTACTTGTACCAGAGAACGCTGTTTCGGAGATCAGTGAAATCCTGATCCCTTTAGACTTCAGTGCATTAGGACTGAAGTCACTGCATTTCGCTCAGACTTTAGCTA
The DNA here is from genome assembly GCA_965656185.1 of Croceimicrobium sp. GTDB lineage: Bacteria > Bacteroidota > Bacteroidia > Flavobacteriales > Schleiferiaceae > Croceimicrobium. Next base: position 353,130 of record CBFHJH010000001.1, on the reverse strand, counting down.
ACAGACTGCACGCCGATATTCGCTGCATACACCTCTTCCCTTCGGCACCCAAATACCTTAAGAATGCGGAAAGTGTTAGAGAGCTAAATGAGGCCCTACGCGATCAAAGCTTTAAGGAATGGCAAGCGTTCAAGAAAAAGAATAAGCTACCCGATAAGTTGCCGTGTAGTTTTAATGAAAACCAGGGAGATGGGCCAGAGCGCTGTCTCTTTGAAGCTGATTATATTGGTGCCGACCTGATTGTGATCAGTTCCAAGGGGCGTACGGCCTCAGCTAGTGTTATGCTGGGTTCCTTTTGCAAAGAATTAGTGCGCATCAATAAGCGCACTCCCCTCTTGGTATTAAAGAATAAAAGGGAAAACCTCGATTTCTTAAAAGCTTTACAATCCCTATTAGACTAGTTTAACGCCTTTGCCAGAAATAGGGCATAAATAAGATCAGTACCGTAAAGAGCTCTAAACGCCCGAGGAGCATTAAGAAACTCAAAAAGAGTTTCCCACCTGGAGGAATATGAGCAAAATTATCGACCGGCCCTACACTACCTAAGCCTGGACCGATATTACCCAATGTGGCCGTAACCGAACCAACGGCAGACATGAAGTCGAGGCCAAACATGGACATAACGAAGGCCCCTACGAAAAATACGATAAGCCAGATCAAAATAAATGCCGCTACCGTGTTGGTAATACTCTGCGGTACGGCTTTCCCATTGAAGCGAACCGGAATGATGGCATTGGGGTGAATCTGCCTTTTAAGCTCTAAAAAGCTATTCTTGATCAAAATAATATGTCGCATGATCTTCATCCCCCCTGAGGTGGAGCCCGTAGATCCACCCGAAAAGAATAAAACAAAGACCAAAAAGATCAAGAAATTAGGCCAGAGCAAATAGTTATCGGTGATAAAACCCGTGGTTGTGGTAATCGAAACCACTGTAAACAAGGCATTTCGAATACTCTCTTCTCCCGGCAAGCCTTGGAAGAAGATCAGAACCAAAGCTACGATAGTAGAAAAGATCAAGGTATTCCAAGTGTAGACTCTAAACTCTTCGTTCGCTTTAAGCTGACGAAACCTTCCGGTGAATCCGAAATACAGCATAGTGAAGTTTACCCCTGCCAAGAACATAAACAGAATGATGATATAATGAATGGCAGGTGAACTGTAATAAGCAATACTGGCATTTTTTGTGGAAAAGCCCCCAGTTGCCATAGTAGCCATGGCGTGATTAATTGCATCAAAACCATCCATACCCGCTATGAACAAGGCAATTGCCTCCAGCGAGGTAAGGGCCACATAGATGATCCAAAGGCGCTTAGCCGTGCCCGTAATGCGTGGATGTAATTTATCGGGGGTAACTCCCGGTGCCTCAGCCACAAAGAGCTGCATACCCCCTACCCCTAAAAGCGGTAAGATCGCCACCGTTAAAACAATAATTCCCATCCCTCCGATCCAATGCGTCATGCTTCGCCAAAAAAGAATGGACTTGGGCTGAGCTTCAATATCGGTCATGATCGTAGCTCCAGTAGTGGTAAAGCCGCTCACCGTTTCAAAAATAGCATCAACGATGCCTTCAATAGAGCCTGTTAATGCGTAAGGCAAGCTTCCCATGATCGACATGGCTATCCAGCCTAAGGTAACGATCAAAAAACCATCTCTTTTACGAACTTCCTTATTGGTATTCTTAAGATTGAGAAGATAGAGTAAGCCGCCGGTTGCAAAAGTTATTCCTGATGATAGTAGTAGGGATTGCCAATCTTCCTGATAAAAAACGGCTACTGCCACGTTGATCAGCATCATACCGGCCACGATCATCAATAGGGCACCGATCAAGGCACCGGTCATTCGAGGATTAAATAAGCGCATTAGCTGCGGAAGTAATTAGCAATTTTCTTAGCACAGTCACTTTTGGCAAAGACGACCACCTTATCACCGGTTTCAATATGAAAGTCTCCTTTGGGAATCAGGCCTTTCTGATTGCGAATAACACCGCCGATCAAGGCGCCCTTAGGCAATTGTAGCTCGCTAATGGGACTGCGGGTAACTTTACACTTATCGCCAACATTAAACTCCATTACTTCCGAGTCGATGCCATGAATTGTGCTAAGGGTGACGAAATCGCCCCGTCGGATATATCGGTAAATGAAGTTTGCGGCAGCTAGCTTCTTATTGATCAGGCTGTCGATCCCGATCGATTGGGTCAAAGAGAGGTACTCAATGTTCTCAACCATGGCAATGGTCTTTTGCACCCCTCTGTCCTTCGCTACCAAACAAGTAAGCACATTGGTTTCGGAGTTTCCGGTAACCGCAACTAGGGCATCGGTACTTTGCAGGCCTTCCTCTTCTAATTTCTCCACGTCGGTACCATCGAAATTCAGTACCATTACTTCAGGAAATTGAGAAGCGATCTCCTCCGCCTTTTCCGAATTTTCTTCTACTAATTTTACGTGGAAGTTACGACTCAATTTTCGAGCCAAATGACGACCAGTTCTGCTGCCGCCAATTATCATTATGTCGTTGATTTTTATTTTTCTACGACCCGTTACCTCAAGTACCTGTTCAAGTCCTTCGGCATGGGTAACCACAAATAAATGATCGTTGGCATTTACCCTAGTATCGCCTTTAGGGATTATCGTTTCACTTCCTCTTTTAATCGCCACCACGATATAATGTCGCTCCTCACTCATGGTGGCAATTTCCGACATGGTCTTGCCAGCAATGGTTGCTTCTTCATCAATATCTAAACCTAAAAGGGTGATCTTTCCGTTTTCGAACTCGATCGATTCGGAAGCGGCATTGGTATTGATCAAGTGGCGTACTTCCCTGGCTGCAAGTGACTCTGGAGAAATTAGCTCGTCTATCCCTAAGTCCCTAATATTTAAGATATCGTCATTAGTGAGATATTGCATCTGACTGATGCGGGCAATGGTTTTTTTAGCCCCTAAGCGCTTAGCGTACTGTGCACTAAGAATATTGGCCTCTTCGATCGAAGTCACCGAAATAAAAAGATCGGCCTCCTCTACTCTAGAGCGCTGTAAAATCCTAAAATCTGTAACCTCACCAAAAATGGTCAAGGCGTCGATATTACCATCAATATTAGCCAAAGCTTCATGATCATGGTCTATTATGGTAATATCGTGAGCTTCCCGAGAAAGCCAATTCGCCAAGTGGGTTCCTACGGCACCAGCACCGGCTATAATAATCTTCATAATCTATTAATGTAGAACAAAGGTACGTTTGACATCGAGCATTGCAAGCAGGGGCAAATCAATTTTCTAGTCTAAAGACTGGCCTAGCCTCGCCGCTTTTCATAACTTAGAGATCAATATAACCAACAATATCATGAGAAAAGTACTATTCCTCATCGGCGCCTTAGCCCTATTCGCTTGCAATAATTCTGTAAAACAAGATACTACTAAAAAAGATTTCAATTTAGAGCAGATCAAGACTTACATTATCGCTATGGAAGACACGCTGGCAATGGCTTACGACCAAAAGGATCTGGGTCTATTCAAGAAGTTTTATGCCGAAAATGCGGTGACTTATGGTGAAGGTCGCGAGCAATTATTTGGGAAGCAACAGATTATCAACCATTTCCGCAATAGCGTTGTAGACGACACTACGGGCCGTTCCTTTAATTTCAAATACACCACTATCGACGTATTTGCCAACAGCGACGAAATGGCGATGGAGTCTGGCCGCTGGAGTGAGTTTAACGATGAAGGCGAAGAAATCGACCACGGTTTTTATATGGTTCTCTTCCAGAAAGTTGACGGCCGTTTGGTTTCAACTCGAGACATGTGGAACTCAGCTATTCAGGATTAAAGAAAGTTTTTTGCTTGCTTTGCGCGCATGACCAAGTTCGAAAAAGAAGTTACCGTGCGTCCCGAGCACTTAGACGACTTGCAGCACGTAAATAACGTCGTTTATTTACAATGGGTGCAAGAGGTTGCTGGTGCGCATTGGTTTGCCGCAGCCGGACGCGATACAGGCATAATCTGGGTAGTACGAAAGCATGAAATAGAATATTTTAAACCGGCTTTCGCCGAAGAGAAAATCCATTTAGTTACTTGGGTGGAGCAAATGGAAGGATTTCGAAGTGTACGTCGGGTAGATATCCTACGTGATAATGAATTACTCTGCTCTTGCTTAAGTCATTGGATAGCCCTAGACCCAAAACAAAACAGGCCTATGCGAATTCCGGCTCAAATCTCAAATTTATTTTAGTGAAGCACCTTGATTGGATCGCCCAAGACCTTAGTCTAAAGGGTTCAGGCCTTAAGAACTGTGTTCAACTTTTAAAAGATGGTAATAGCCTTGCCTTTATTGCGCGCTATCGAAAAGAGGCTACCGGTGGCCTTAATGAAGAAATCATAGCCGCTATTGAGGAGCGCTTGGCTTACTTCGACAAGCTAAGTGATCGCAAAGAGAGTATCCTAAAAAGCTTAAAGGACAATGGCCACTACACTACCGAACGGGCCCAACAATTGGAAGAAATACGTTCCTTGGTCGAATTGGAGGACTTCTATCTACCTTTCAAACCCAAACGTACTACCAAGGCCGACCTGGCTTTAGAACATGGTTTAGGCAGTTTAGCCGCTTTGGTCATGAAGCAAGAGGACCAGGCCTTCACGAATCGCGCTTCTAGCTTTAAGCGAGGACCTTTTCAGGATTCAGAAAGTGTAAGCGAAGGCGCTTTAGACATTGCTGCCCAATGGATAAATGAAAATCAATACCTACGTAAAAGGTTACGACAATTGTTTCAGCGCGCTTCACTGTTAAGTTGCAAATTAAAGGATCCAGATCACGAAAAAGCCGACCATTACCGAGACTATCACTCCTACGCTGATCCATTAGCCAAAATACCCAGCCATAGGATGCTCGCCATTTTAAGAGCCGAAAGTGAAGGCGTATTAACGCTGAAGATCGCTCCAGTAAAAGAAACTGCCCTTGAACTGATCGAAAGTGTATTAAGCAGAGGGCAAGGCGTCTCATCTCCTTGGTTGAAGAAAGCATATCGTAAAGCCTATCAAAAAAACCTGGCCCCCTCCTTTAGCTTAGAGCTTAAAAATGAAGCCCGCGAAAAAGCGGAGGATACCGCCATAAAGGTATTTGCCAATAATTTGAGGCAGCTTCTAAGCGCCCCGCCGCTCCATGCAAAACGAGTCTTGGCCATAGACCCAGGCTTTAAAAGTGGTTGCAAACTAGTTTGTTTAAACGAACAGGGTGCTCTTTTACACAATGAGAACATCTACCCCCATCCCCCACAAAATGATCGTAAACAAGCTTTGCGAAAGCTTGCTCAGCTAGTGGAAGCTTATAAAATCGACGCTATCGCCATTGGTAACGGAACAGCCGGAAGAGAAACGGAGTACTTGGTGGAGCGGGCGCAATTCAAGCGTAAAGTTCAAATTTTTTCGGTTAGCGAAGCGGGGGCTTCGGTATACTCCGCCTCTTCGGTAGCCCGGGCAGAATTTCCCAATTACGACGTTACGGTGCGGGGTGCGGTTTCGATCGGTAGGCGCCTCCAAGACCCTTTGGCCGAATTGGTGAAGATCGACCCAAAAGCGATCGGAGTGGGTCAGTATCAACATGACCTAAACCCCAAGAAATTAGAAGTAGAACTAGAGAAAACTGTGGTCTCTGTAGTGAATGAGATCGGAGTGGAACTCAATCAAGCATCGGCCCATCTGCTGCGTTTTATTTCTGGATTGGGTCCAAAATTAGCTCAAAGCATCATCGACCACCGCAAGGAACATGGGTCTTTTAGAAGTCGGGCCGAATTACTTGAAGTCAATGGCTTAGGAGCGAAAGCCTTTGAGCAATCCGCTGGTTTTCTTAGGATCAATAAGGCGACAGAGCTCTTAGACAGCACCGCTGTGCACCCCGAATCTTATGACTTGGTCAAAGCGCTTGCCAGGCAGGTCAAGGTGGGTATCGATCAATTAATTAGCGACAAAGCACTTTTAGAAAACCTGGAATTTCCTCTGGCATTGATCGAGTCTGAAGGGAAATTGCAGATGGAGTCGATTCGGGAAGAACTGCTCAAAGCAGGCCGGGACCAGCGTGGAACGATGCGGGCCTTTAGTTTCGACTCTAGCATTCGCAAGATGGAGGACTTAAAAGTTGGAATGATCCTACCGGGCTTGGTGAATAACTTAACCAAGTTTGGTGCTTTTGTGGATCTTGGTATAAAACAAACTGGGTTGGTTCATATATCCGAAATAGCAGATCGTTTTATTAGCGACCCGGCGGAAGAACTTAATCTTCAACAGGCGGTAAAGGTTAAGGTAATTGCCGTAGATTTGGAACGAGCTCGTATTCAGCTGTCTATAAAGCAAGTTAAAAATGAAAAGGGATCCTAACTTTGAGATTGAAGTCAGTGAGAAGCGTAGGATTAAACGCTTCAATCTTAAGAATGCATTAAGCACCTTTTTAAACGCTTTCAATTTAGAACGGGGTATACTTTTCACACTCTTGGCCTTAATTAAGAGCCCAGGAGCGAGCACGCGCCATTACCTAGGGGAAGGTAGATTAAAGTACAGCTCCCCCTTCAATATGCTTTTCCTGAGCACCACCCTCCTTATTCTTCTTATAAAGTTTACCGGCTATACCCCTGGTATTAGTGCCGTCAGTCCTTCCGGACAGCAAGAGGTCCAGCAAATGGGACAAGAACAGTTTAACGCAGGCTATGATCTCGGTCAATCCTTTGGCTCTAGAGAAATTTCCGAGAAGGACAATGCTGAAAAAATGGAGCAGATCCAGGAAAAATACCAACAACTGGGCAGGCTCTTCAATAATTATTTTAACCTCATTCTTTGGTTATACATACCAATCGTTTCCTTTTTCTCTTGGCTATTCAAGCGCAAAAGTGACCTGAACTATGCCGAGCACCTTGTTTTTAATAGCTATTATACTACCGTAATCAACATATTGTCTTTGGGGTTTTTCCTAAGTCGATTGGTAAATGAAGCGGTTTTATACCTGACATACTTTATAATAACTATCGCCTATTTTGTGTATTACTACCGTTCCCTATTTGCGCTCAGATGGTTAAGAGCTGTGGCAGAGGGATTGGCCATAATGATAATCTCTGCCGTGGTTTACGGCATTGCGATTGCTTTATTGGGCGCCTTCCTTTTGCCCTTGATCTAGGCTAGTTATAGGCACTCTTTCCTCCAAGAATCCTTGGATAAAAGCTCTTTGCAGAATGGTTTCGATCAGCTTATCCTCCTCAATCACTTCGGGCTCATAAGGAGTTTTTAAAGAAATTTCATTGAAATAAGCGATACTATTCCACCAGAAAGCTCGCCAGCCGCTGCGATACTCAGAAATAAGATCGTAGGTGGTCATTTGGGTTTCTCGAAAGATCAATTTTGACAAAATCTGCCCTTCACTGTGCGTTAATTTACGCAGTTTACCTTCGAACTTATCTTCCAAATACTCTTGAAACTCTTTGATCAATCGGCGCTTTTGCCAGCGGTTTTTCCCTTCCAGCAACAAGTTTAAGCTATCGAGCTTGTTCCCAGCAATTACGGCGTAAGGATACACCTTCATCACCTTGCGCTTTAAAATGTAATACCGCCGTCGCGCTTCCCTACTATCAAAAGTGGGTTTATCCACCAATAAGACTTCATCCAACACTAGAATGGGTATCGTGTCGCCATCCACGATAATCGCATCCATAATATTGTTGCGATTCTTGGAGGCATATTGCACCAGGCCCTTGTTATCGGTGCTATCTTTTTGCGACCACATCCAAAGTGGTGTACAAAAAAGCATCGTAAAAAGTAGGACCTTTATTCTCATAGGCGATTCGCTTTCCAGGCGCTGGCTTTGTTCCCAGAACCTTTACTACTATTATTGGATTTCTTTCTCTTTGAATCTGAAGACAAAAGCTGGGCCGTAATTAGCGCCGCCACTTCATTAGCGGTCTCCTCCTGAGTTTGGTCCAGTAATTCGGGACTAAAATGCTTATTCACAAAGTGGGTGTCAAAATCACCACTAACAAAGGCAGGGTGTTCCATTACGAACTTAGCAAACTCCATAGTGGTATGTAATCCTACGATCTTATAATCTTCAATCGCACGCACCATTCTTTGCCTTGCTTCTTCACGGTTTTTCCCGTAGGTGACCAATTTTGAAATCATTGGATCATAGTAGATCGGAATATCCATACCCTCTTCAAAACCATCGTCTACCCTTACCCCAACTCCATGCGGCCGTTGATAAACTCTAAGCTTTCCAATATCCGGCATAAAGTTTTCACGGGCATTTTCAGCATAAACCCTAACCTCAATCGAATGGCCGTGGATCTGCAGATCTTTTTGTTCAAAGGACAGCTTTTCGCCTCGAGCAATGCGTATTTGTTCTTTTACTAGGTCTACTCCTGTAACCATTTCTGTAACAGGATGCTCCACCTGTAAACGGGTATTCATTTCCATGAAATAGAAGTTATGATCTTCATCCATGATGAACTCTACCGTTCCTGCGCCAAGGTAATTACAAGATCGCGCTACGTCTACTGCTTTGACGCCCATCTCAGCCCTAAGTTCATCACTTAAGATCGCTGAAGGTGCTTCTTCAATAACCTTTTGGTGACGGCGTTGTACCGAACATTCGCGCTCAAATAAGTGCACCATATTGCCATGGCTATCGCATAGCACTTGTACCTCGATGTGGCGTGGAGAACTCACGTATTTCTCAATAAACACCGCTCCATTACCAAAGGCGCTTTTAGCTTCAGAAATGGCACTGTGGATCTGTTCTTCAAGCTCCTCCTCTTTCTCTACGATACGCATTCCTTTTCCGCCACCCCCGGCAGAAGCTTTAATGAGCACCGGAAAACCAATTGAGCGTGAAATCTCGATTGCTTCCTCTGGATCTTCGATCGCTCCTTCTGTGCCGGGAACTAAAGGAATGCCAAATTCTCGAGCAGCTTCCTTCGCACTTAACTTGTCTCCCATCACCTTCATGGAATGGGCTTTAGGCCCAATAAAAGTAAGCCCAGCATCTTCAACCGCTTGGGCAAAGTCTCCGTTCTCACTTAAGAACCCATAACCAGGATGGATTCCCTCCACCCCTAACTCTTTACAAACTTCAATGATCTTGTCGCCTAAAAGATAGGACTGAGCGCTTGGTGGCGGTCCTAACAATACCGCTTCATCCGCATATTTTACGTGAGGCGAATTGCGATCGGCCTCCGAATAGACGGCCACCGTTTTAATACCCATTTCCTTAGCCGATTTCATAATCCGCAAGGCTATTTCACCCCGATTTGCGATCAAGATCTTTTTCATAACTGAAGTTTATACCAGCTAAATTACAGCGGAATGCTTGGAAATTCGATGCTTTTGAGAATAAATTCAGACAATTTTCAAGCACACGATTATTGGTAATAATTCAATAAAAATCTTATAGAGCACAGGATTTAACTTACCTTAGTAAGACTATAGTCTTCAGATTAGGTCATCAACCAAAACCAAGTAAATTGAACCCCTCTTTAAATTTAGTACAGGTTTCAGCCCTATCGGAGCCCTTGTTTGACTTAGCCCAGTTTAGTAATGCATTCGAGTTGCTCGAGATCGCGAATCTTAGTTATCATTCATTCTCTGAGTTTCGCTTAAATGAGATTTCCACAAACTGCGACTGGTTGGTCCTTAATTGGGAAGACACCCCTATTTGTAAGGAATTGCTTAATGATTGGCTGCATTCCTCGCCCGCAATACCCTTGTTGGTTTTACTCTCTGAAGATAATTTAAGTTTAAGTAGGAAATTGCTGGCCCAAGGGGTAACTGCCCTTCTAAACCCTTCCGAGATAAGTCCTTTAAGCATTGAAAAGGCTCTTAGTAGTTTTAAAACCCGTGGTCAAAGCTATTTTGAAGAACAGGTTTCCCAATTGATGAACAATCGAAAGCACGTGAATTTCGAAATTTGGTCGGTGGATAAGCGCTTTAGACTGCTTGGTCTGAACTCTATTTTTCAATCCAACTTTAAGGCATTTTTCCAGGTAGAGCTCGCTCCAGGCATGCAGATGAATAAGATTCCCGGTTTTCCCAAAAAGCAATGGGACATTTGGCAGCAGCGATATAAAAAGGCCTTTAAGGGGCAATCTAAGACCTACCGGGATGAGTATCAGGATCCTGAAAATCCAAGGCATTTAAGAACCTTAAAGGTCGTTGTAATTCCAGCTTATGATGCCGAAGGTCGGATCATTGGCGCCAACGTGCTTTCAGAAGATATTAGCGGGCTCGTGAATAACGACAAAAATCTGGCGAAGAAAAGTAATGAGCTCAGCTCGGTGCAAAAGCTAGCCGGGATTGGCAACTGGACTTATGCACCCGCTACGAAAAGCTTCACCTGGTCTAAGGGTATGGAACAAATATTAGATTTTGAAGTACTTTCCAAGGAGCCAACAAACATTCTCGATCTAATAAAATCCTTTCTGCCAAAAGGGAAATACAAGCGCTTTGAAGCGAAGTACCAATTAGCTATTCAGGATAATAAATCCTTCAAGCGAAAGCTTCAACTTTCGGTAAATGGAAAAATGAAGTTCGTTGAAATGGCGGTATACGCTAGGGTTAATAGCGAAGGTGTTACCCTTGTTGAGGGTATTTGCCGGGACATAAGCAACCTCGAGTTGAACCGCAAAAAGGACAAAGCTCAGAAAGACTTCTTCAAAAACTTTGCCGTAGCGGGTTTAAAAATGGTCGACGCGGAATCAGAAGAGGTAGTACACCAGGAACTTGGGAAGCTACTTAAAAAATGGCTCAATAATGAGGCTTATATCCTTTCCAGCTCGCGTCTTGACATTGACGACCAAGAGCACTTCGAGGTGAATTACCTCTTTGATACACTAAAAGGTAAAATGAAGAACAGCCCTTTTAAACTAGGCCATAGTTACCCTATTTTCAAAGGCTTAGATGCAAAATTAGCTAAAGATTCTGCCATAGTAGAATTGACATGGTCGCAAATAAAAGGCTTGGGTATCGAACTGCCCATGCCGAATTTAAGCGCTGGAAATATTGCTCAACCGATCAAACTCTATCTCTATCGCTATAAATTCGACAATGCTACCCAAGGAATATGTTTACTGGGCTTCCTAAACGGTGTTCCAAGCCATTTCTCCAAGGAGGTTTTTGAAATGGCCGGAAATCAAGCAAACGCTATTTTGAAAGGCATCCGTTACCGCAGCCAGTTAAGTGAAAACTCCTTAGTTCTTCATCAAGCCCTTGCTGGTGCTAATTCTGGAGTTTGGCGCTATAATCTGAAGACCAAAATGATCAGTGGTGATCGTCGCTATAATGATTTGGTAAAATTGGATAAAGACCATTCCGAAATATTCATCGAGGATTCCTTGAAAAGGATCCACCCCGAGGACCTTGCAGTATCTCGCTTGGCGTTTAAGCGCTATTTAAATGGGGAAACTGACAGCTACATTGCCGAATTACGTTACAAATGCTTCGATGGGGAATATCGCTGGTTTGAAGATCGTGGTAGAATTTCCAGTTACGACAAAATGGAAGAACCTTCCGAAATCATCGGTACACGAAGTAATATCGATCTGCGCAAGCAAAGAGTGGAACGCCTTAATTTATTCGAAAATGTTTTCGAAAACGCGCATGATGGTATTCTCATCACCAATAACGTTGATATCCATGGGAAAGGACCGTTTATCTTGTACGCCAATACTGCTATGCAGCAATTATCGGGTTATAGCGCGCAAGAGTTCATGGGCAAAAATCCACGCATGCTTCAAGGTCCAAAGACCGATAAACAGGAGCTCTACCGGATTTCACAAGCCTTACGAAAGGGCCAAGCCGTAGAAGCAGAGCTGATCAATTATCATAAAAATGGTAAGCCCTATTGGCTAAGTCTCAATATCATCCCGGTAAAGAATGAGCTTGGTAGCATTAGTCATTTCATTTCGGTGCAACGCGATATTACCACGGAGCGAGAGAATAAAAAGGAATACCAAGAATTAAATACCCGTTTAGAACTAGCTCTGGAAGTGAACGAAATGGGCATCTGGGATTTGGACATTCTTAATGAGAAGCTGATATGGGACGATAATATGTTCCGCATCTACGAAGTCGATAAAGAGCGTTTTGCGGGTAAATTCGAAGATTGGAAAGCTTGTGTTCATCCAGAAGATATTGAAGCCAGTCTTCAGGTGGTAAATGAATCCTTCGAAGGTGACTCGGATGATCTTAATTTTCGCTTTAGAATTCTTACTTCAAATGGCATTAAGCATATCGCTTCTCGCGGGAAGATCTACCGCGATAATACTGGAAAAGCCATTAGATCAGTAGGTTTAAATTGGGATATTACCCAGATCGCCACCTATGAAGAGGAAATGTCGAACGCTTTAGCGGAAAGAGAAAGCATACTAAGCTCCGTAAATGAAGGTTTCATTACTGTAGATAAATCACTGCGCATCAACTACATAAATAAAGCAGCCTTAGATATTTTTGATATTCATGATACCGTATTCAGTGAATCCATGGCGCTCGATGAAATATTTAGCTTCACTCGCCATCGCCAGCTATACGATAACATCCAACAAGCATTTCAGTATTCCCAAAAATCCAATTTGATCAGCTTTTTCGAAAAGGAATCGAAATGGCTTGATATCTCGGTATATCCTAAAGAAATAGGTGTTTCGATTTTTATACGTGACATCACGGAAATTAGAAGAAGGCAACAGGAGATTGAACAGCTTACTCGGAATACAAAGGCCTTGATAAATGCAACCGAAGACCATATTTGGTCTGTGAATCCAGCCTTTGAACTCCTTAGTGCCAACAAGCATTATATTGAATACTTGCAACATATTAGTAAACAAAGCTTCGGCATCGGCGACAATGTACTCCACCCTTCCTTAGGAGAAGAACGTGCAATTAAATGGCGTAAATTGTACATGGAAGCTTTAATGGGAAAAGAAGTGCAGAAGCTACTAGAAGAAACTATCGATGGCAAAGAAGTGATCTTTAGTGTAAACCTCTATCCCATTTATAATTCCAAAAAGATCATCAGTGGTGTAGCATGTTATTCTTACGATGCTACCGAACGGCTCACCTATCTGCGCACGGTAGAAAAGCAGAATGCACAATTGCAAGAGATTGCCTGGTTGCAATCGCATGTTTTAAGAGCTCCTTTGGCTAGGATATTAGGACTGGTCAACCTAATAGAAATCGAAGATTCACCTATGGAGCAGAACATAAAGGAATACCTCGACCATATTAACCAATCGGCGATCGAATTGGACCAAGTTGTGCGAGAAATTACCGATAAAACAAATGCTTATAATCTAGAGCTTGGCCAGGACTAGTACCTTTGCATCATGAGAATGGAAGATACAATCTGTGCCCTTTCAACCGCTGCCGGAATGGGCGCTATCGCTGTAATTCGCATTAGTGGCGCTGATAGCTTTGCCCTTATGGGGCGCCTCTTCGTGCCATTTAGCTCGAAGCATGATCTAAAGCAAGCCAAGGCCTATTCTTGTGTTTTAGGTAAACTAGAGGATGAAAAGGGCAATTTAGTCGATGAAGTTATGCTCAGCCTCTTTAGGGGGCCTCGCTCCTACACTGGGGAAGACGTAATTGAGATTGCCTGTCATGGTTCGACTTTCATTCAGGAGCAAATCCTCAGACTCTTACAGCGCAATGGGGCCCGTTTGGCAGACCCCGGTGAATATACCTTAAGAGCATATATCAATGGAAAAATGGACCTTTCGCAGGCAGAGGCTGTAGCCGATTTAATCGCTTCTGAAAACAAGGCTTCCCATCAAATTGCATTACAACATTTAAAAGGCGGGATTTCCAATGAAATAAAGGCACTGCGTAAAGAGTTGATCGATTTTGTTTCCTTGATCGAGCTCGAATTAGACTTTGCCGAAGAAGATGTGGAATTTGCCGATCGTAGTGCCTTAGAAGCCCTCATCGATAAAATTGAAGGAGTTTTGAAGAGTTTAATTGCCTCCTACGATACCGGCAATGCCATTAAGAGTGGAGTACCTGTAGCCATAATTGGAGCCCCTAATGCGGGCAAGTCTACTCTACTCAACCTCTTGCTAAAAGAGGATAAGGCTATCGTGACCGAAATCGCAGGAACCACGAGGGACGCGATCGAAGACGAGATCAGTATCGACGGCATAAACTACCGCTTTATTGATACGGCCGGCATCCGTGAAACCGAAGATCTAGTTGAAAGCATTGGTATTAAAAAGACCTTCGAGAAGATCGAGCAAAGTGACCTGGTTCTTCATCTTATTGACGCGAACAGACTAAACAACCAAGAAGAGTGGGCCGCTATTTTGAACGAAATAGAGTTGATCCAAGGCAAGGTTTCCGATCGAAATTTAATTATCATTTTAAATAAAATAAAAGACCTAAAAGCCGCAGTACCAGCAAAACTAGTTGAACTTAATGCTTTGAAAATGAACGCTAAGGAGGGAGATGGACTGGATCAACTAAACCAACGTATAAGCTCTTTCTACAATTGGGGAGATTTGGCTGCGCAACAAAGTATCGTTACCAACGTGAGGCATTTACAGGCCCTCGAACTAAGCCTAGAAAACCTATACAAAGTAAAAAATGGTTTGGATGCTGGTTTAAGTGGCGATTTACTATCCTTCGACATTCGTGAGGCCTTGCAAAACTTAGGCTCTATTATTGGTGAAGTGGACGTAGATAAAGACATTCTAGGCAATATTTTCGGTAAATTCTGTATCGGTAAATAACACCAACCATCGATAAACAAAGAAAGCTTAACCCATTCACTTTTAGCGAATTGACTTCTTAACCATTGCGCTGGCTGTCTTTAGTTATCCCAGTTTTCATAAGTTTTGTTGCGCCATTGTTGCGCAGATGCCACATTTTATTCCAAAAACCTAAAGGCTCTGGACTTAGGGTACCCTCCTGCATTGCTAGTTCCTTTCAATCGAGCTTCTCGCACTAACAAGCTTGATTTACAATTCCTATTTTTTAATTAATTAGTAATACGTCAGTCTATAACCTGATATATTGAAACATTTTGTCAACTTATATCCTTACTTAAATTTTGTTTATGTCAGGTAATAACCTTACTTTTGTTTGCGTTTTGTCAGCACAGACCCTTACATCATGAATAAAAAGAAACTTCAAATCGAACAGCTAGAGCGAAAGTTAAGTGAATTTAAAACAGCACAGCAAGTAGTTCCACCCCCCACTGGTTGGCTAAAAGCCATAAGGGTTTCCCTTGGCATGTCTCTACAGCAGCTCGCGAATAAACTATCCATAACCAAACAGAGTGTCCAAGAAATCGAAAAGCGTGAAAAGGAAGGGAGAATAACCCTAAAGAGCTTAAGAGAAGCCGCAAATGCATTGGACATGCAGCTGGTATACGCTCTAGTTCCTAAGGATGGTAGCATCGAAAACCTAATTGACCGAAAGGCTCGAGAACTAGCCACCCAAATAGTTTCTCGAACATCGAACACGATGAAACTAGAAGATCAGGAGAATACGAAGCAACGTCTACAAAAAGCCGTCGAGGAACGAGCTGCAATACTTAAAAGTGAACTGCCAAAGATATTATGGGATTAGATCTTGATTACATTGACGGGCAAACCCCTATAAAAGGAAGGATTACTGATTGAAACCATTACAACCAAAGGAGAATTGGACGAATTCGAGCAGCAAAACATCGAAGAGGTATTGCAATGGGTTTTTGGTAAAAAATTCAAGGCCAAAGATGTCTTCACGGAAAAGTTCATTTGCAACATGCATAAACGGATGTATGGTAATGTTTGGGCTTGGGCAGGAGATTTCAGAAAAACCAATAAAAATATTGGCATCGATAAATTTCAAATACCCATGTCTCTAAAAGTTTTATGTGATGATGCATTGTATTGGTTTGAACACCAAACCTACTCTCCTGACGAAATCGCTATTCGATTCAAACATCGAATTGTTAGTATTCACTGCTTTCCCAACGGAAATGGGAGACACAGTAGATTAATGGGAGATATTATTATCGAGAAGCTTTTCGGCCAGAAGCCTTTCTCATGGGGAGCAGCAAACCTCTCAAAGGCAAACGACACTAGATCGGCCTACCTAAAAGCTGTGAAACAAGCTGATCAGGGAGATTACCAACCCCTACTCGATTTTGCCAGATCTTAAAAATCTTTGTGTAAACAAGTCGAAAAAAGCTATCCCCACACAGAACCTAAGCACTACTCCCTGATCCAAAATCGATCACTAAAACGAAGCATTGACAAAAAAGAATTATCTTGGATTTATCGTTCTTTGATGTTGCTTATTTGTTGCGCTGCAAAACGCCAAAACAGGCACCTGGTGCCAATTTGTTGCGCACTTTTAGACGCTGAATCGTAGACTACAAGCGTGTTGAGGCCTCAGAAAAACCCACTATGAGGTGTATTGGAAAATAGCCTGAACTTTTTAAAAATTAATTTCTGCTAGGGTCCCGAGCATATCATTATTTTCTTAATAAATTTAGCTTTCAACCAAGCGCAACAAAAATGCTCGAAAGCATCTATTATTATCTCGAATTAATTTTACTGGTACTACTTGGCATTCAGACAGTTTATAGCTTTTTGTTTGCCTTAGCCTCTCACCTCCCCTACACATTAAGGAAACAAAAAGAAAAGACCCACTCGATCTGTATCCTAATTCCATCCTACAAAGAGGACAAAATAATCCTTAGCACTGGACGTGATGCGCTTGCCCTAGATTACCCAAAAGACAAGTTTAAAGTGGTAATTGGTGCAGATCAAATGTTAGCTGAAACCAATGAGAAGTTGCGGGAGATGGGAGCTGAAGTGGTTGAAATGAATTTTGAGCATTCTACCAAATCTAAGAACCTACTAGCTCAAGTAAAGTCACAAAGTGGCAACAGTTGGCCCGAATACTTTCTTATTCTGGATTCAGATAATAAAATGGACACCAATGGCTTAAAAGCGGTAAATGAAATAATAAATCCTAAAGTTCCAGTATATCAACTGCACCGAACCGCCAAAAATGATAACACTAAACTGGCCATTTTAGACGGGATCACAGAAGCCATCAGCAATAATATTTTCCGAAAAGGTCACCGCAACCTCGGTCTAAGCAGTGGTTTAGTAGGAAGTGGTATGTTATTTAAGGCAGAGATATTGGAAGAAACCCTGGAAGCGATCAATCGAGATTCGGCAGTAGAAGATAAACTCTTCGAATTCTATTTATTGGAAAAACGCTACTTCACCGAGTATGTCAAGCATGTTCCGGTTTACGATGAAAAGGTATCGAGTGGCCAAAATTTTAGTAATCAACGGAAAAGATGGATCGCAGGACAGATCCATGCCTTTAAGATTTTCATCTTACCGGGATTCGCAAAGTTGTTTCAAGGTAATCTAGGCTTTTTCGATAAAGCGCTTCAAATGGCTTTCGTACCCAAGTTATTGTTTGCGATCTTATTGGCCTTTATCGCAGGATTAGCTTGGATATTTAATAGTCCGCATCCTTATTGGTATTACCTCTTAGCCACTTACGTGCTTACCCTATTTATATGTGTTCCGAGAGCTTATTTTAGATGGGAAAATCTACCAATTCTGTGGGAACTACCCAAAGCGGCTTTCTTTATGCTCCTAGCGATCAGTAAGATCAAGAAAAATCAAAGTGTTAAGGAATTCGAGCACACAGAAAAGGAATTCCTAGAATAAAAAAACCCCGACGCTAAGGTCGGGGCTAATTGCAATTCTTAATATCTGTTTCTTGGTCGGAAACCACGATCGCTACGCTCCTCGCGTGGTCGTGCTTCTTTAACCACAATATCACGTCCTTTAAGATTGAAACCATTCAAGGCAGCGATTGCGCTATTGCCTTCTTCTGATCCTGCCATCTCTACAAAGCCGAAGCCTTTAGAACGACCGGTTTCACGATCAGTTACGATTTTTACTGAAGATACCTCGCCGTGGGCTTCAAAGGCGTCTCTTAAATCTTCCTCCTGTACAGAATAGTCCAGGCTTGCTACAAAAATGTTCATTGAAAAAAAATAAATTGATTAAAAGCAAAGCATCAAGCTAATGCGTTGCAAGGTAGTCTAATATTGGGTTGAAATCACCAACTGATACGAATTAACGTTAAAATAGCATAGGCTCAGTAAGAATTGATTTTCAACTCATTAGCCCAAAAGGCTTGGCAGCCCTGGCCTAGCTAGACTCTAAAAAGTAGTTTTTAACGGCTTAAGAATTGGCTAAATACTTGATAAATAGCGCTAATTATCCCTTATTGGATTTGTAACTTTGAACAAAATAATCCTATAATGAAGCGAAAAACACTATTTGGCCTCTTAAGCGCCGGCCTAATTTTAGGCGCCTGTCAGAATACCACATCTAATTCGGAAGAATCGCAAGCCAGTGATCAGCAGCAAAGCTCCGAGACTACAGAAGGTACCGAGCAAGAAGACAGCAATATGCCTCCTGCTGTACCAGAGGGCGCGAAAGTTTTCTTTGCAAATCTTACCGATGGAGATACTGTAAGCAGCCCTTTTCTAGTTGAGTTTGGTATTGAAGGAATGGAAGTTGAACCAGCCGGAGAAGTAAATGAAGGTAAAGGTCATCACCATATCATTATCAATAACGCATACATCGAGTTTGGTGGTACTGTACCCGCCGATAGCGTTAATATTCATTACGGCGGTGGCCAAACTAGCGACAGCTTGGATCTAAACCCCGGTAACTATTCTTTAACCATGCAGTTTGCGGATGGATACCATCGCTCTTACGGCGAACAGATGTCGAGCACAATCAATGTGGTTGTAAACTAAGTTCTGTCAATAAGCATAAAAAAAAGGGACCCAAATGGGTCCCTTTTCTTTTTCTATCAAGCGATGATTATTCAACAATCACTTTTTTAGTATTGATGCGCTGTCCTTCTACTTCAAGAATAGCTAGGATTACTCCTTTAGGTAGGTCATTTAGTGATACTTCGCTATTTACTTCACCGTTAGAAGTGCTAAATACTTCGCTGTGAAGGGTACGACCAGTAAGGTCAACAAAGCTCACTTTAGCTTGCGCTGACAAGATATTGTAAACACGCACGTAGTAAGTACTTCCGTCGCTGTAAGAACCGTCTAATACTTGTGGAGCGTCACCGGCAAACAAAATGTTCTCGGCTAAGCCTACATTACCACCGTTAGGATCGTAATTTACGGTATTACAAGCTTCGTTATTGGTAGTATCGTCTTCGGTTACGTTTCTCCAGTTAGGTCCAGTAGCTAAAACACCACCGCAGAAATCTACAGTAGTAGCGGTACCGTTGGCAATATTTAATCCGGCAAAGTTCACAGAACGACTTTCAGTATCATTGGTATTCATGGTTGTACCGGTAATACGGAATACAACCGGTACATTCTGACCGTTTTGATTTACAACCAACAAATTTCCGTTTAACAATGGGTAGTATAGCAAGGTGTCGTTGCTAGTAACCGCTTGAGTTCCATCATTGCTAATGGTAACGTCAAAAGAAAAGGGAAGACCAGGTCCGATAGTGCTACCTGCGGTAGGAGAATCCAAGGTGATGCTCAAGTCATTTTGAGCGAAAGATGCAAAGCCAAATAATATGGCCAAAGAGAATAGTGCTTTCTTCATAATTAAATATTCAAATAGGGTTTAAGGAGTCCAAAGGTATTGTTATGCTTGGCAATTGCCAAAGTACTCTACTCTTTTAACGACGATTTAGGATTATGGTTTGGTCTGTTTCTTCCGAACTCTCATATTTATTACCTCTACTACCAAAGAAAATGCTACCGAGAAATAAATATATCCTTTCGATATATGTTGGTGGAGTCCATCGGCGATAAGCACCACTCCAATTAGAATCAGAAATGATAATGCAAGAATCTGTAAAGTGGGGTGCTTTTCTATGAAGCTCGCGATCCTGCCGGCAAAAATCAACATCACCACCAAGGAAACTATCACCGCCATGATCATAATGGCAATTTGATCGGTCATACCGATCGCAGTTAGGATACTATCGAAAGAGAATACAATGTCTAACACGGCTATTTGCAGAATTATACCCAGAAGACCTCTTTTCACTTTCCCATTAGGAGATTGACTTTCGGCTGACTCCTCTCCTTCCATTTTATGATGAATTTCGCTGGTGCTCTTAGCGATGAGAAACAATCCTCCGGCCAGTAAAACTAGGTCCCTCCCCGTAACGTCCAGGTCCATTACCGTAAAGAGTGGTTCGGTTAACCTTATGATCCAGGTTATACCAAAGAGCATTAAAATCCGAAAAACCAAGGCAAGAGAGATCCCGGCAAAGCGCGATTTAGGTCTCTGATATTCTGGGAGTTTATTGGTAAGGATCGATATGAAAATGATATTATCGATCCCTAAAACGATTTCCAGAACGCTTAGGGTTAAAAAGGCAATTAAACCTTCGGTAGTGAAAATTGCGCTAAAATCCATCTTAGTTCATTTGATCATTTACCCGCTGCTCGTCATTCATGCGAGCTTGAATCTGCTGAGCGTAAGTCCTGGCTTGCTTGCTGCCGTATGAGGCATAAGCTTTTTGGGCCCATGCTAGTGCCTGATCTAAATCGCCCATCACTTCGTAGGCCACTGCTATATTATATGCTATTCGCTCCCGATCCTTCTCTTCCTGGGCTTGATCTAATCCCTTTTCCCAAACTCCAATCGCCTCGTCCCAAGCTCCCACTTCGGCTAAGCGACCACCTTCTTCCAGGGCATTCGATTCTTTGGCTTTAGTGTAAAAAACGCGTTTAAGTCGCACTGGCATAGGCGCGATCTTGGCCGCATAATTCCCACCTATAACCCGGCATAGATTTAAAGTAGCCTCTTCCCTGCTTATAAGAGCTGCCAGAGCATCGGTCTTGTTTTCCCCTGCTGCCCGCCAGGTATTGGTTTGAGATAAAAGTTCCTGATCGATCAGTTCATTAGCCTCTGGATAATAAAATCGTAAACCCACTTTTAGGTTTCCTACCCCTTCAGCGTACCACTCTTTCACCTCAATTTCCTTTCTTTTATCTCCTTCTCCAACTCGCTTCTTAACCATTCTCGTGCCCTGTGTAACCAAGAAATCGCTATCCATGATCTCCAATGCAACTATGGCATCGGCCTGATACCGTCGCAATAGATTTATTTGAGTTGCCTGGTCTATAGGGTTAGGGAAAACGGAGCTCAAACTATTTCCTTCCAGTCGCTCCTTGGCAATAATTACCTGAAACCTGGGCGAAACCTGTAAGTTGTTTTTCAAGCTATTCACCAATTCCTGAGCTGCTGCACGGTCGGCCATTATACCTTCTCCCGTTAGTACCCCTTCCCCGATATTGATCCATTTATCCTTTTCACTAGGTTTGGTGCGGTCTACAACCACAATGATCTGAATATCAGGACCAACGTTAAGCTGGGCAGGACGCATAGTTTCGATCATTACCGGCTTCTGGCCACCACATGACCATAATGCAAAGGCGGTAAGTAGTAAGAATGATTTTCTGAGCATGATGTAAAAAATAAAGGCTTGCCTAACGACAAGCCTTTGTGCTATTATAGATTAGAGTACTCTTCGCCGTATTTAAGCATTTGAGTTAAGAAGTCGTCGGGATAAAGGATTTCAATGTCCTTAATCTCTTCACCTTCATAAACGGGACGCATCTCAGGCTGAATAAAACCAGCGTAAGGAGCAATATTTAGCTTTTCGGTACGTGCTAATACTTCCGCGTGCAATGCGGCATCTACTTGAACTCCATAATTTTCAACTAAGTTCATTCCTGCCTCATAATCCCCTTGCGACTTAATACGCTGTATCTCACGTAATTGCTCACCAAATATAGTTCGTAAGGCCTCGTAGTCATTGATCACAAAGTAGGTCTTACCATCCAGAGTCTTTTTCTCGATAACATTGGCTTCTTTTCCCATTTCGTAAGCCCATGCAGCTACAAGTTGACGATTGCGCATATGATCCTCTTCAATCACTTCACCGGGTTTCAGTCGACGTAATTGTAACATCATACCGTTGCGAATGTAATTGTCATATTCTGCCTTTCCAGCCTCCAGATCATCCATTAAACCTAGCTCAAGCATCTTTTGGTCCATGATGAAGTACAAGGCTACCAAGTCTGCCCGAGCCTCCTCCAAAGTACTGGAGTAGTTCTTTAAGGTTTCATTGGGTACCCCTACTCCTGGCTCGCGTTTGCCACTTGCATGACCCACTACCTCATGCAAGGCTGTATGCATCTTGCTACTTACTGCACCATATTTTTTAGCCCGATCGATTTCCTCCTGCGTAAAAGTAAATTCCTCTAAAAAGCCAGCGCCTTTTGCTTCTTCGTAGGCACCTTCGATATTAGTTAAGCTGATCGATTTTGAGCCATGAGTTTCACGAATCCAGTTCGCGTTGGGTAGGTTTACCCCGATTGGTGTTGCGGGTGTGGTGGCTCCGGCTTCACCAACTACATTGATCATACGGTAAGAAACGCCAACAACCTTCTCCTTTTTGTGCTCGTCCATAATTGGACTATTATCCTCGAAGAATTGGATATTATCGCTAATTACAGCCATCTTTTCGCTGGCGTCGAGGTCTTTTACCTGAACTACGGTCTCGTAGGTCGCTTTGTAGCCCAAAGGGTCGTGATATACCTCGATAAAGGAGTTGATATAATCTACCGTACTTCCCGTATCTTGAACCCAAGCAATATTGTATTCATCCCACTTGCGTAGATCTCCAGTTTGGTAATACTCGATCAATAGGCCTAAAGCCTTGGCTTGTTGAGGGTTTTCGGCAACTTCTTGCGCTTTCTCTAACCAAGAAATGATCTTGGCAATAGCAGGACCATATAGGCCATCAACTTTATAAACCTGCTCTTTAAGCACCCCATCTTCCTTAACCAGTTTGGAATTAAGACCATAGCTTACTGGTGTTTGGTCGGTACTATCGACCATCGCTTTGTAAAAAGCTATCGCTTCTTCTTCTGTGATGCCAGGAGCATAAAAGTTTACCGCCGAATTGAGAAGCAAATCTTTTTTAGGATCCTTACTCACCCCTTTCATATCCTCAGAATTGAAGATCACGGCCTTGGCCTCGGCACTCAACTCAGCCTCGGTACTCCTTAATAACTGATCGAAGTAGGCTTCATCAAATTCTGGCATCAACTTAGCGTGACTGTAATGGTGATGTATGCCATTGCTAAAGAAAACACGCTTAGCATAAACCATAAAAGAATCCCAGTTAGCGTATTTTTCGCCCTGGTAATTTTTAATGATATGCTCTAAGGCTTTACGAATCTCCAGATTGTATCGATACTGTTGATCCCACAAAATATCGCGACCTTCCAGCCCAGCTTGTGTGAGGTAGTAAGCCAACTTTTTCTGCTGTAAACTTAACTTGTCCCATCCGGGCACTTGATAGCGTAAAATACGTAGATCGGCAAACTGCTCAGTTTCCCATTGAAAATCAGAATGTTCTTCCTTCATTTCGTTACTTAATTCAGTATTTGATTCATTATTAGTGGGCTGGCAAGCACCTAAAGCCACCGCCAAACCTAGGCTAAGAAGGTTAATTCTTTTCATATAATTGGATTAAGGCTCGAAGATACTTCTTAAGCCTTAATAATGCTAAAACAAAAGTCTAAGGGGTCGAGCTCAGCCTTAAGTTTAGCAAGAAATGACCTACCGAAGGCGGCATAATAATAGGATAGATTATCATGGCGCTCTTGCAGGCCTGCATTGGGGAATAAGGAATAATAAATGCGATCGATCTTTTCCATGTCGTTCTTATGCCTACGTTTCTCAGCTCGTAAAAGCTTCTTCCGCAGATTGGTCATCCCATTTAACTGCTTCTGGCGTTGAGCTTTTACTGCACCCAGCATACTCTTATCGGTGGTTTGAGCTAAATCCTCCAAATCAGCAAATAGCTTCTCAATGGCCTTATCGAAACGTTCCAATTCAAGGTCATCTGGAAAATGCTTGGCTAAATATTCCTTTTTTAAAGCATCCAAGCCTATAAACAGATCTGAAGCATTTAATTCTAAATCCGCCAAACGATTCTGCCATTTTTGCTCTACAAACAAGACCGAGTTTCGCAACATTGGCAAGGGATAAGGCACCTCACAGTGATCGAACATCGTTTTTAATTGCAGCCAGTAAGCGATCTCACCACCCCCGCCTATATAGGCCAAATTAGGAAGGATGTGCTCTTGATACAAGGGCCTCAAGGCAACGTTAGGACTAAATCGCTCTGGGTGTTGCTCTAATTCATTCTCCAACTGAGCCTGATCGAACGCCAAGTCCGTATTCAGCACATACCAGCGTCCTTCTCGCTTCTCTATTCTTTCTCTACAGCCATTGCCCAAATAGAATAAGTTTATATCACGGGGAAAGATCTGAGCGAAATGCAGATCGGAAAGGGCTTTAGACTGATCTTTTAGGCATTGATTAATCCCACCCTCAAAAAGGTCCTTTTTGAAATGTGGAATCATACTGCGTTTAAGGTCGGCATCATCGCCATCTAGAATAAGCAAGCCATATTCGGCGAAAAGCGTATGGGCAATATAACGGGTCGCCTGAGCTAAATTATCGTGATCATGGTAAGCCTTTCGGAAAATCGTCAAGATTTCGGCCGCCTGCTTTCCGGGTCCTAAATGCTCCTCTAGCTCGTCTAGAACCTTTCCAAAACCAAAAGTGGGCATCCGTCCTACGGCACCTTTTAGATCGTTCTTCCAACGTAGTTTGCCGCCAAATAAGTTTATGAAGCTTATCTCATCAAAGTCATGGTCTTCAGTGGCCATCCAAAAAATGGGCTGAAACTTTTGCTCCGGATATTCTTGCGCTAGTCTCTCCGCTAGGTTTATGGTAGAGAAGATCTTGTAAATGAAAAATAGCGGTCCGGTTAAAATATTGAGTTGGTGGCCGGTGGTAACGGTATAGGTATCGGGTAATTCTAAGGCATTTATTCGCTGTTCCAAAGCTGAATCCAGCTCTATTCCTGCGCTAGCATATTGCGCTTTAAGACTGGTGCTTAATCGCTTCCGCTGATGGATCGTAAAGGAAGATTTTCGCTCGATTTGTTGTTTGAAAGCGGCTAAGGAAGGAAAGTCGTTAACAAAAGGTGCTAATTCCGGCTTTTGGTCTAGGTAATCTATAATTAGACGACTAAAATAAGACGTCTCGCGATAGGCAATACACTCCGCTTCTTTCATAGGGCAAATTTAGAATTATTAACTGCCTTTTTGATTGCCTAAAGCTATCTCTAATCTACAAGTACAAAAAGTAAAGCAAAACAAAGAGGTAAATCGCCCAAAAGGGCCTCAGGTTGTGGGGGTTGGAGCCAAATAGCGCCTTTGTGATGCGAAAAAAAGTAGAGCGATTATTCGCTATCAACTGGTATAAACCATCACTAAATCCCTTAAAAAAGGAAGCCTTTTGGTACCAGCGATCTAAGAATGATAGCTTTCCTAAACGAGACAAACTGCGGTATGCCGCTCCAGGCCCGCTATGCACAAGACCGTCCTCCTCTATGAAGCGTACTGCTTCTTTAAAATAACTGCGATCGATATCCTGAAACCTAGTCTCAAGCTCCTGGTAGGCGATGTAGTCAAAACTATCTTTACTTAGCTTTTGCCAGTATTGAATCCAGAAGGCACAAAAGCCGCAATGCCCGTCCCATACCATCACGGGTTTGGTAGGCCTATCTTGAGTTGAGTTGATTTTTCGAAACAATTCTTTTTTTACAAAGCTACTAATTAAGCGGTCTGCTTGTTATAGTATACTTCATAAGCAGATTCGGAATCCCGCATCATTTTCCCCTGACTGAGTGAAAGGGTTCTGCCATTCTCCTCTACATATGCTTTTACGACTAAAGCTAATTCTACTAAATCTCCCATTGTTCCTTCGATTAAAGCACCTAAATAAACAATAAAATAAGATTTTTCAAAATAAAATTAAAGTCTAAAACTCTTTACAGCAATAGATCACAGGAGTGATAAAGAAAAAATTATAGTTTAAATTAACAAAATATCGACAACTCTAACATTTGATAATCAACTATCAAGTAGGCTTAATGTGCCAAAAAGAAATAAGCTTATTTTTTCTTGTGAATAATCCTAAATAGGAAAAGTAGTCAGCGCCTTATTGTATGCACTTTCAAAGGCCAGAGGGTCCAAGCCATGTGGTATTTCATTTGCGGTGAAATAGGATAAGAGCTTTTCGGTTGGCATATTCCCCGTTAGATCATCGGCTGCCATTGGACAGCCGCC
Organism: Croceimicrobium sp.; assembly: GCA_965656185.1. GTDB lineage: Bacteria > Bacteroidota > Bacteroidia > Flavobacteriales > Schleiferiaceae > Croceimicrobium. The sequence continues at coordinate 326,883 of CBFHJH010000001.1, read as the reverse complement.
ATAACCCTTAATGGCCCCATCGAATCGGCGACATCCTGTTTGGTAGGCTGCCTCTACCTTTTCGCGCCAGTTATCGGCATGAGTGTGTAAATGTGCTCCAAATTCGACTTGTGGAAAAGCGGGAATAAGATGAGAAAACAAGTGTTTGATACTATCCGGGTTTGAAGTCCCAATGGTGTCCGAAAGTGAGATGATTCTTACCCCCATGTCTACCAGCTCTGCCACGAATTTTTTCACGATCTCGGCGCTCCACGGTTCACGATATGGGTTACCAAACCCCATAGACACGTATACCACCAATTCCTTTTCTTGCTCCGAACAGATTTCCAACATCTCCCGTACCAAGGCTTTACTCTCGGCGATACTTTTGTTCGTATTCCTTTTCTGAAAAATCTCGGATACAGAGAATGGATAACCTAAATAACTAATTTCAGGATGACTAGCGGCCTCTTGTGCCCCACGTAAATTAGCGACGATAGCCAATAACTTGGTAGAAGACTTACTCAAATCCAGACCCTTAAGGACAGCTTCTGTATCGCGCATTTGCGGAATCGCTTTAGACGAAACAAAGCTTCCAAAATCAAGGGTGTCAAAGCCTACCTGCAAAAGACTTTGCAAGTAGGCTATCTTCTTATCAGTAACAATAAACTCATCGATACCCTGCATAGCGTCGCGAGGGCATTCGACGATCTTTAATTCACGGCTTGTCAATTTCGCGTTTTTTTGAGGTGAGGTGATGCGAAAATACGAGCTATTTTTTAGCTGGAACGCGTTTTAAAGCTTCCAAGAAATAAGACCAAAACTTAGCCACTGAAGCAATATTCACTTTTTCGTCGGGTGAATGTGGATTCTTTATGGTTGGCCCAAATGAAATCATCTCTAAATCAGGGTAATGCTGACCCAGAAGACCACATTCCAGTCCGGCGTGGCAAGCTAATACCCTTGGCTCCTCCTTAAAAAGCTCTTGGTAAAGGTCCTTCATCATTCCCAACATGGGTGCATTAGGATCCAATTTCCAGCCTGGATAAGAACCGCTGTGCATCACCTTTGCCCCTAACAGGCGCCAAGGTGCTCCGATTGAATCGGCCATATCGAACTTAGCGCTTTCTCGGTCTGACCTTTGCAAAGCCTTGATCGAAAGGCTCCCCTGGGCCAAACTTACATGCGCCACATTATTACTGGTTTCTACCAGATCTTCTACGTCTGGGCTTAAACGGCGGATACCATCGTGCGTGCATTGCAGAGCTGCTGTAAAGCGCTGGAAATCTTTAATTTCCATCATTTTACTAGGCATTGAACTCTCACTAATATGGATCTTTATATTCGGATCGGTAGTGGCAAATTCATCTTCCAAGGCCTGGGCTTGTTCCTTCCAATAAGCCAAGGCCTGCTGAGCCTTCCCGGCAGGAACAACTACTAAAGCTTCCGCTTCACGCGGAATCGCATTGCGCAGTCCGCCCCCTTCAAAATGGGCGATAGACCAGCCAAAGTTTCCTTCCGCATCGTAGATCATGCGGTTGAGCACCTTATTGGCATTGCCTCTCCCAAAGATAATATCCATGCCAGAGTGCCCGCCAAAAAGCCCTTTCACTTTTATCTCAAATGCTTTGGCGTCTGTAGGACAATCTGCTTCTTGATAAGTCCAGCTTATGTCGGTGTCTATTCCACCCGCACAACCTATGCTCAGTTCATCGTCATCTTCGGTATCTAGGTTCATTAAGATATCTCCCGTCAAAAAGCCTGGCTGCAAATTATGCGCACCGGTCATTCCAGCTTCCTCATCGGCGGTGAACAAGGCTTCAATTGCAGGGTGGTCTATGGAATCCGAATCTAGCACGGTGAGAATACTAGCTACTCCCATTCCGTTATCAGCACCAAGCGTAGTGCCACGTGCTTTAACCCATTCACCATCCACATACATGTCGATTCCTTGAGTTTCAAAATCGAAATCGGTATCGGCATTTTTTTGGCAAACCATATCCAAATGAGCCTGCAAGACCACTTTGCGACGATCTTCCATGCCGGGAGAAGCCGGCTTGGCTACCAATATATTTCCCGCCTCATCCTGTTTCCATTCAAGCTTGCGCTCTTTGGCAAAATTGATTACAAAAGCTTGTACCTTCTCTTCTTTCTTTGAAGGTCTAGGTACCTGGTTTAAATCGGCAAAAAAGCCCCAAACATTGCGGGGCTCTAAATCTCTAATTTCGTCTGACATTTTTATTATTGATTTCCTAAGATTATCGGTAGGCCATCTTTACCAGAACCAATTACAATTACTTTGGAATTAGGTGATTCTGACATTTTTAAAGTTGCTTCGATGCCCTTTTCACGTAAGATCTTATCGGTAAGCGAATTATTGATAATATCATTCGCCCGAGCTTTACCTTCCGCTTCAATGCGCTGACGCTCAGCCTCCTTCTTAGCCTGCTGAATTTTAAATTCATACTCCAAGGAAGCCTGCTCCTGCTCTAACTTTCGCTCAATTGCCGCTTTCAGTTTTTGCGGTAGAGTCACCTCGCGGATTAGAACTGCATCTAAATTCAGATAATTATCCTGCAATGATTTTGCGGTACGTTGAAAGATCTCATCCTGAATATCTTCACGCTTGGTAGAATAAAGCTCTTCGGGTAAGTATTTACCAATTACCTCACGCGTAGCGGAGCGAATTTCGGGGATTACGATCTTTTCATGGTAATTCTCGCCAATCTGATCATGTAAATATCCGATCGAATTATCTTCCGGAAAGAAACGATAGGAAAGCTCAGCTTTAATGGTTAATCCATTCTTACTAAGCACCTCCATACTACTTACCGCTTCCCTCTTCTTAATGTCATAGATGTAGATATCATCCCACGGCCATTTAATGTGAAAACCCTGAGCGTAAACCTTATCGGTGTCCAATCCACCTTGGAATTTGCGGAAAATTACCGCCTTTTCACCTGGATTAATGGTAAAAGTAATTGAGTTCCAAGTCAATACCACCACTAGAAAACTAACGAAGGCAATGACTATTACGAATGTTGTTCTTTGATTCATCTTTATTGTTTTTAGTATTGGCCCCAGTATTTACGCAGGAACCACTCTAATGCGAGTAAAGCCAAAATTACAAAGAAGAGTGGCCATCTACTAAGAATTTCGTCCTTATTCCGAACTAAGCTAATTTGCGCGGGGGCAGTCATTTGCTGCAAAGTAACCTGTAAAGAATCGACCTGATCCCTCAGAAAAAACTCCCCTCCATTACCTTGGGCTAAAGTCATAAGTTCTTGATGACGTGCCTGAAGATCACGGACCTCCAGATCATTGTTCTGCACAAAGATCGAACCACTGCGCTTCAAGCTCTTCTCTTCAATTGTAGCCACCTCGTATTGATACAGACCAGCTTCCAGGCCATCTAAAATTAGTTGATAATAAGCACGATAGGGACTAAATCGATATTCACCCACTAAGTTTGATTCCTTAAATAATTTCAACACTAAAGCCTTGCTGTTGTTCAACTTATGGGTCTTGTCGTAAAGTCGGGCTTGAACCTTTATTCTTTGCTTGGCAAACAATTCTCGGGGCCATTTTATCTGCAATGGCTCCTTCTTCTCTTGCGCTAAAAGGTATTGGGCCAAAGAGTTAATCATATCGTCGAAGGCCTCAAAATTACCTGCCATTCGATAATTATGGATTCGCCAACGCCAAAGGCCGCGTGCTAAGAAATTTACCCTGCGCTGACCGTTAGGCAGCTCTTCTAAAAATGCGAGGGCTTCATTAGTTTCGATACCCTCAAGTGATTTGTAAAAGAGTATTTCGGCTTGGGAAGAAAGTTTCCGTGGTCCATAGATACCATCTAACGGTGGATAATCCTTTAAGAGGCTCTCCTGCTCTGGCCCCAAGGAGAAAAAACCAAAATTAGGATTTAACCGAGCGTATTGCTTTTCGAGCTCTGCCGTGCTGCGACCAAAAATAGTTTTCAGGTAATTTGATTCCCGATTAGGGCCAATCATTAAAAAAGCCGGCTTGGATTGTTTTTCAAGCCAATCCATAAGTTCAGCTTTGGGCTGGCTACCAAAGATAAGGTCTGGCTTGGCTGCTTCCAGTTCAGCGATACTTTTATAGTACTCTATTTTATTGAGAGGATCACGACTCAGGGCCCGAGCAAGGGCAGCGATATCGGGGTGGCTTTCCTGAACATAAAAGGCGCAGAGAATCTGGTTCTGCTTGATCGAAACGCTAAAACTACGACTGTCTACCAGACTGTCCTGGGCATCTTTAAGCTGCAGCTGATAGACCTTGCGGCCAATTTCAGCGGCATTTAATTCAAATAGACCTGTATTGTACCAGCGACTATTACTCGGCTTATAATTACGCCGCTCAAGCTCCTTACCTTGAGAGTCCCTCAATATTAGACTCAGGTCGGCATCTTTTAAATTAATGGCCTTTAGGTCGAACTCCACTTGAAAAACCCTACCCAAAAGCACCTCTTCATTAACGCGTATTCCGCTTATTTGCAATTGACCAATGGCATTGGATTCGCCCTGAGCCAAAACAAATAAAGGAAAATCGGCCCTTGGGTTGATTTCGTTTACCCGTCTACCGCGATTGGAAATTCCATCGGTACTAAGCACCACTGCAGCCAAATCTTGACCATAGTAAAGCTGCTCCACCTCATTAATGCTGCGCTCAATATTTGTAATAGACCGCTGCTCTACCGAATCATCATAGAGCTTATCACTAAAATGGTAATTCTTGATCTTAAATTTATCCTCCAGAGCTTTTTGTAGCTCCTGTTTCTTACTAAGGTAAGTACGATGGGCCAGGCTATCAGACTTCTGAACAGAAGTGGAACCATCTTCTAACCAAACTAGATTTGGCTTACTTAAAAGTTCTTCTTCCTGCCAAATTATTGGCCGCAACAGCAATAAAGTGAGGAGCAGTAAACTAAGAAAGCGCAAGGCCGCTAAAGCGATGCGCTGTTTTTTTGAATAAATCGTTTTCCGAAAGTAAAGCCCATACACCATGAGTCCAGCAAGTAAAACTGCCGGAATGAACCAAAGTGGACTATGGATAAAGCTCAGTTCGCTCATCCAACTTAGGTGAGCATGCCACCGTCTACCTGTAAGGTTTGCCCAGTGACATATGCAGATAGGTCAGATGCCAAGAATAAGCAAGCATTGGCCACATCCTCTGGTCTTCCTCCGCGTTTTAAGGGTATTGCATCTCGCCAGCCTTGAACCGTTTTCTCATCAAGCTTATCAGTCATCTCTGTTTCAATGAAACCAGGCGCGATCGCATTACAACGAATATTACGCGATCCCAATTCTAAAGCGACAGACTTGGTAAAGCCAATGATTCCGGCTTTAGAGGCCGCGTAATTCGCCTGACCTGCGTTTCCTTTGATTCCCACCACTGAACTCATGTTAATGATTGAGCCACTGCGGGCCTTTAACATTGTACGTTGCACAGCCTTGGTAAGGTTAAAGATCGATTTCAAGTTAATCTGCATCACCTTATCAAAGTCTTCCTCAGACATGCGCATCAAAAGGGTATCACGCGTAATGCCCGCGTTATTAACCACCGAGTCAATGGTTCCGAAATCGGCTAAAACCGCCTCTACTAAATCTTGAGCAGCTTGAAAATCGGATGCGTCAGAGCGATAGCCTTTAACCTTCACACCACCGGCAGCCGATAATTCCTTTTCTACCGCTTCTGCTTGTTCTACGGAAGACAGGTAGGTAAAAGCCACATTGCATCCATGGGCTACAAAAACCTCTGCAATTCCCTTTCCTATACCTTTAGAAGCTCCGGTAATCAGAGCTGTTTTACCCTCTAATAATTTCATTTCCTGTTAATTTAATCAAGCCATTTAAAATCTGAATGGCGAGGTAAGTTACTAAGCTTATCTAAGAATTCCTCTGGCGGAATTGTGAGTTTTCTTTTACCTAGGTCGATCCATGCTCCCAGCACTTCCACCGTTGCACATAAAATCTCCCCATCACGAATAATTTGATGTCGAAAAGCAAAACGACTGTAGTCGCGTCGCAACCCCGAAAGCCCACCATTCATGATTAGCTTATCACCAAAGTGAAGTTCCTTTAAAAAAGTGGCCTTTTCTTCGAATAAGATCGGGCCAAATCCCAAGCGGGTCATTTCTTCCACCCTTATATTTCGCTCAATGAATAGCTCCGTCCGCAGCTGAGCAGCTAAATCGTAATAGACCGAATGCCTTACGTGACCGATCGGGTCTAAATCACTCCAGCGAATTTTTATGGGATTCTCAAACAGGTCTTGGCCATCCTTCATGCTGCAAAGCTAAAATTTGCTGTTAAATCAGAATCGATAATTGAGACCGAAGATCACCCCTACACTCTGAGCCCTATACCCCAAAAGGATATCATACTGAGAATTAAGCAGATTACTAGCGCTAACAAACGCGCCAATGCGGGAATTATAACGATAATCGATCTTTAGACCTAAGTCCACATAAGGTTCTAACAGCGGCTCATAATTGGGATAGCGCTGATCTAAAGCTCTTCGAGCGCCAATGTAGTCCAAGGCTAGCTGTAAACCTATCTTATCACGTAAGTTATAACGGGTACTTAACTGAGCTTCGAAATAAGGCAAATACCAAGCTTGCTCTCCATTATTTCGGGGGGAAAAACTGCGTGCCGTAGCACTCAATTTAGCTAATAACTTCTCCTGCCAATTAAAGTCGAGAGCACCCTTAGCGTAGTACACGTCGATGTCTTGATAACGAACGTTCACGAATAATTGGTCCTGTACTTGTAAACCACTGGGATTAGTATACAGGAAAGCACGATTGCGAAATGCTTGATAACCACCTTCTAAACTAAAGCCTAGATTGCTAGCAAGGATTCCCTCCATAGCTGCAAACAAACGGTTTTCGCCTCCGGCTCGGGTCAATTGCCCAGGAGCCAAGAAAGGACTTAACTGACTAAGGTCTTGGAAGGTATTTCTCTGCAATTCTCCTTTAATCCCCGCCTTTATACGAAGTACTCCAGGAACCAGTTTATAATTCAAAATCAACTCTGGAAAGAAGAAAATACGACCATCACCTAAATTGGGGCGACTATCTTGTTGATCGAGGATATACAAATTTAGACCGAAGTCGAAACTGTAATCCTCGCGCTCTAAATGAATATTGGGACGGGCCTGAAACTGGAAAGTACTCTGATCATAGGCTACAGTGTCATTGATACCAGGATATAGGCTATCGATAGAATTTTGGAAATAGGCGAAATTCAAATCTAGGTTAAGATCTTGACTACCGGCTGGCAGCACCCAATCGGTCTTTAGCTGGAAATCCTGCTCCTGACTCTGGTAGTTATCGTCAAAATGTCGGGCTTCAAGGGCCAATTCCTCCATCCATCCTAAATATTGCGGAAGCGCCTCCTTGATGGAACTGCGAATGCTGTAGGTGCGATACCAATTATAGGGAGCTACACCGCGGGCACTGTCTTCATTGGTGCTTAAACCAAGGACTGGACTGCCGTAATAAGTAAATTTATCCAAGTCCACTTGAGCCGATGTATGCCAAGTAAATTTTCGGTAGTAGCGATTGTAGAAGCCCTCAATGTGGTTGCGAGAGAATCCATTGTCATCAAATACCCTATCCTCTACTCCATCTTTACTGGAGAGATGTCGCGCCGAAAAACCGTAACTCTGCTTACTGCTGCGCCCGCTGTTGTAATAGGCTTCTACCAGCCCAGTATTGTACATACCATAACCTAAGCGTACATAACCTTTATACAATTCCGGTACTTCAATTTTGGCAATCCGCGCCGGTTTTAGGTTATCGGGCTGCATTTTCACACTAATGGGAGTGCTAAAGATCTGGTAGTCTACCGCCAGTTTTTGATTAATGCTATCCTTATAACTGGGGCGTTCCAAAATCTTCCGGGCATCCATCACCTGGGCCTTATAGCGATCGGTAACACTCAGTTCGAACTGCCCTAAGTTTTCATCATCGGGCTGGGCCCAGAGAGAAAAGCTACTTAGGATCAAAATATTTAATGCTAGTTTTTTCATGCTATTTCTCAATAATTTCGGGGTCTTCGAGCGGTTCTTCATTAGCAGGGAAGTCTAAGATCTGGAGTTGACCTTCTGCATCTAAAATTATTGGCATCGATTGCTCCTTAAGGAGACGTTCCTTTTGAGCCAAAGCCTGCTCCTCTGCTTCAGCGATCTCATCCTTTAAAGCCTGTGCTTTAGCCTTCAGATCTGCATCTGCCTCACTCTCTAAGATAAAATCCAGAATGTAATTGGCTTGGAATATGTCATCTAACTTCCAGAAATTGTAAGCCATTAAATACAAGGCTTTCAACTTCCACTCGCGATAACTAGGCAGTTCCTCGATCATTATATTGATCTTAGAATTACTGCTATCATGAAAGGCTTGCTTTTGCAAGATCAAAGCTTGGTAATAATACGATTCCGCCTTGAGCGAGCCATCACTAATACTTAAAAGCTTATCGTAAAGGCTCATCGCTCGGCTCCACTGCTCAGAGCCTAGAGCGATCAGGGCTTTAATTCTCAAGGGGCTTTTTTGGCTATTACGATCAAGATCGGAGCGCTTCAGTATAAGGGCTGCATAGCTATCAGCTTTAATGCTATCGCGTAAAGCCCAGGCAGCCTTTAAAGCACCTTGCTGTGCGACCAAACTCTGTTCATTACTCTGTGCCAAAGCATTTAAACGCTCAAACCTTTGCAGGGCTTTCACAAAGGAACTATCGTTAAGATCCTTTTTTGCGGTGTAGGCCAAGGCTTCTGCTCTATGCTCTAAAGTGGCGATCGGTATTAGGTTCTCATAAAAATGGTAGGCCAAAGAATCAGACTGAATCCTTACTGCCGATTGAGCCGCGTAATACAAGGCGGGCTCCAAAAAGATCCCCCGGGGAAAACGCCGTAAATAAGACTGGAAACCCGGCACTGCTTGCTGGTAATCCGCAGCGGCATAAACGTCGAATGCTGCGGCATACGCTGTGCTATCTAATTGCGACTCCTCATAGTCGATAAAATCTATGGTGGCCACCCAATCCAAATAAGCATCAATATTTTGCATGCGTTTGTAATTGATCTCTGCCAGGCGGACCGCCTCGATAGACTCTTTGGTGCCCGGATAATTGTCTACAACGAACTTATACTGATCGATCGCTTTCTGATTTTGATCTTGATTCGAAAAGATCAGACCTCGCTTTAAGCCAATTTCTGGCCGACGATCACTCTGTGGATAGGCATTTTCATAAGCGCTAAACGCTTTTAAAGCAGCGGGATAATCTTCCATCTGTAATTGCGTGAGTGCAATCTCATAGAGCGACCTTTCGGCATATGGACTTTCGGGGAATTTAGTGTAGAGCTGCTGCAATTGCTCAACCTTTTTGGGGGCTTTCCCCTCTAAACCATAGCACTCTGCCTTCTGAAAATAGGCGTAATCAACATCCTTAATTCCGGCTTGGATCGCCTTGCTGTAAAAGTCATTGGCGAGTAAATACCCTCCGGTTAAAAGGTAAGCATCTCCTAAGCGAAGGTAGGCATCGGACAACCGTGGGTCGCTTGGATCGGCATCGCGACTAAAGGCACGGAACAAACCCGCTGCCTTCTGAAAATCGAACTGTTTATAGGCGATATAGGCGCTATTATAAAAAGAACGATTGTATACCTCTTGGGCCGCGGCTCCCGTACCGGCTCTAAACTGTTCTAGGGAACGCTCTGCCGCTGGATAATCCTCCAAGCGATACTGGCATTCGCCTTGCCAATAAAGACTTAAAGTAGCTAAAGCTTTGTCTTCCGGATATTGAGCTGACTGTTGAAAACGATCCAAAGCTCCTTTCAATGCGCCAGAGTTAAACAGTTCTGTCGCACGATAGAAAGCAATTTTCTGAAAAACCGCCCGCATCTCTGGACTGTCCAAACCTGCCACTTTAATGGCATCCATCGCTTTATCGTAGTCCTTTGAAGTGATGTAAATATTTGCCAAATACTCGTTCACCTTTTTCTTGTGGCGACTATTGGGATATTGGCGCAGATAATCCTTGAAGATCTGAATCACATCTCTAAATGGACTGGCCATCTCATAACTCAGCTTGGCGTAATTGTAATAAGCATCTTCGGTAATCTTTTGATTTTCATCTAAGTCGGAGGCGGCTTTAAAAGCCACCAAGGCTTGATTGCGCTCCCCTACTTTCAAATAGGCATCGGCTAAATGATAATAGGCATTTTGACGAATATCTTCAGGTCCCGCACTGATCTTATTGAAGGCAGCTATGGCCTGTGGATAATGTTGTTCTTGGTAGTAGGAATAACCAGCTTGGTAGTGATCTTGTAAACGCATTTTGCCTCCTTTAGCCTGATACAACTCTACGTATTTCAGGGTATTGGAATAATCTTCACGCTGGTAAAAGGCATCGGCCAATAGCTTGGCAATTTCAGGTGCTCGCGAAGGGCTGGCGGTTTGGATCAAATCCTCGCCTACTTCCACTAATTTATCGTAATCTTCCAAGGCGTAGTAAATATGAGCCAAATAGTAGGGCACCAAGGGGCCGAAGTTGGGGTCTTCCTGCAATGGCAAGAAATTGGTCAGGGCCTTGGAATAGTCTTCGGCACTGTAACGTAGATGAGCATAATAATAGCGGGCCGAAGAGGCATAAGCACTCTCGCCGTCCTTGAGCTTAAAGAACAAAGCCTCTGCTTCACGAGCATTCTCATTTTGCAAATAAGAATAGGCCAACTTGAATTGTAATTCGGCATGCGCTTTATCCGATAAGCTGTAGTAATCTACCTTTTCATAATAATCTATTGCCTGTCGGTATCGCTTTAAGCTGAAGAGATTATTGGCATAACGCAGCCACAAGCGATTGCGCAGGGGGCTCGTTTCATAAATTCGCGCAAACTCTTCTACTCTTTCCTTTATATCACCTCGGTAAAGCTCAATGGCACAAACGCTGGCATAATAATGCGCATTCATACGCGTCTCGTTGCTTAGCGAGAGATCTTTACCAAGTTTATCAAATAGCAACTGAGCGTTGCCATACTGTTGCTTTTCGAAAAGCTCCATGGCTGTTTCGAGCTCGGTATTAACCGCACGAAAGCTTTCATTAACCTGCGCCGAGAGCAACGTAGAAGCTAATGAGAAACCGAGTACAAGTGCTAAAACCTTGTATATCCGCATATTAGGAATCTATTTTTCTGAATTCTAAAGTAGCGGTAATTAATAGGCCTCTTTTTTAGCTGAACAATAAGTTTTAAACGCGAGCTGTTAATTATTATTGAACTTTGGAGCCCGGTTCATTAAGGCTTCCTATAAATTTGTAGAAAAGAGCATATGCGAGGAGATCCCATTATTCGATTAACCGACGCCACCATAAAACAGGGAGGCAAGACCATATTGGAAGCTGTAGATCTCTTAGTAAGTCAGGGTGACTTTCAATACCTCATAGGCTCTACCGGAAGTGGTAAGTCGAGTTTACTTAAGACTTTATACGGTGATCTACCTCTCGCCTCTGGCTCGGGTGAAGTGTCTGGAATAGATCTAAGGAAACTCCGCGAAAAGGACATCCCGACCTTAAGACGCCGTATTGGTATTGTATTTCAAGACTTTCAACTGCTCAACGACCGCAGTGTGCACGATAATCTAAAGTTCGTCTTACAAGCTACTGGATGGACCTCTAAAAAGGAGATCCAGAAAAAGATCACCGAAGTTTTGGATAAGGTTAATATGGCTGCCAATGCCCAGAAAATGCCACATCAACTTTCGGGCGGTGAACAACAGAGGGTTGCTATTGCGCGATCTTTACTTAATGACCCACAGATTATTTTAGCCGATGAGCCTACCGGTAATCTAGATCCTTCTACTTCCGAAGAGATCATGATCTTACTGGAACAGATCTCCAATAGCGGTCGCGCAATTCTGATGGCTACCCACGATTACTCTTTGATTTTAAAGTTTCCGCATGAAACCTTGAAATGTCAGCAAGGGAAAGTGATCAACACCGTTCAAAATACGCTCTAAATGCAGCTCTCGCTTGGGATACTGGTGTATCAACTAGACCCAGAGCCCTTGGTCGACCAGCTTAAGCTACAACTTCGCAGCTTGAACCTGGAAGCTGAGATCATTATTTATGACGACGGTTCGGGTGAAGATCATCAAGTACTTCTAAAGGATAAATTTGAGCAGGACGCCTTGATTAAGCTCGTTCTTGCGGGTAAAAACCTTGGTAGAGCAGCGGCCCGTAATCGATTAGCAGCCCATTGTCAGGGCGAATACCTTATGATGATAGATGGTGATGCTCAAATCGACAATGCCAATTTCGTAGCAAGCTACTGGAATGCTGCTCAAAAAGGGGGGGTCGTGGTAGGCGGCAAAAAGCTTTCCACTACTAAACCCCTAAAGCATTGTGAATTAAGGTTTAAATACGCTAAAAATCGAGAGATAAGAGAATCTGACCGGGACGCTAAATCGAATTTCCAAAGCTTTCAAACGAATTGTTTTCTAATTGATACAGAAGCTTTTAATTTGGCTCAATTCGATGAAAACTTAAAGGGTTATGGGCATGAAGACAGTCTTTTCGGATTAATGTTGAAAAAGGCAGGCTATAAGCTGGTTATAATCGATATGCCTTCACTCTATCCCGCCGATGAAAATAGCATAGACTTTCTAAAAAAGACCGATCAAGCATTAGCTAACTTGCTTTACATCCAAAAGGCCTATCCCGAATTCAGACAGAGCTTTCCGCTTTTAAAGCTCTGTCAAAAGCTAGAAGCTCTAAAGTTGAAGCTTTTGGTCGGCGTCATACTGCAAATGGCGCGAAAGCCACTGAAGCAAAACTTACTTTCCTCCAAGCCCAGTTTAGGCTTTTTCGACCTCTATCGCCTGTTACGCCTCTTAGAGCTCGATCGTATCAATAAAGGCGCTTAAGCGCTTCGATTCATGCTCCCATTTATGCTTTTTTGCCCCTGCTTTTAAAGCATCTGTGAATTTGTCCTTGTGTTGGGCCAATTGCTTAATCCCCTTTGCAATAGCCTCGGGTTCTACATCTACCGTTAGGCCAAGCCCCTCTCCTTCTACGATTCGCTTTACCTCAACCACCTTAGAACTCAATACCGGTAAGCCACATTTTATATAATCAAAAAGCTTATTGGGTAATGAAAAGCGGTAATTCAGATTGGTATCCTTATCCAGCGACAAACCTACATCTGCATTGAGCGTATATTGTATCATTTCGGCATAAGGCAAAGGATCTACGAAATGAATTCTACCGCTAAGACCTTCTGCTTGAGCCTTTTCCTTTAAGATGGGCACCACATCACCTTTCCCAACTAAGACCAATTGCACCTTCTCGTCAAGAAAGTGTAAGGCTTCGAAGGCTTCTTCCATGCCACGGTCCACGTTTATCCCTGCGCCTTGGTTTATCAATAAAAATGCTTCCTCGGGTAAATTTAAATCGCGACGACTTTTGGATAATTCCGGAAGAAAGGATTCGGCTATGTTGCGTACCACCGCGGGTCTTTCTCCGTAATCGGATTCTAGCAGATCGGCAATACTTTCATTTACGGTAAGCCGGTATTTAAGCTTAGGATAGATCCATGCTTCGAGTAAGGTCCAAACCCCTTTTACCAATGGCCTGTCCTGGATTTCTGGCACTCCCTTAAAGTATTCATGGCTATCGTAAACCAAGGGCTTGGAAAATAACTTAGCCACCAAATAATTAGGTAGCAGGGTATCCAGATCATTGGCCCAATACAGATCGAATCGCTTGGAAAACAAGAGGTAAAAGAACAATCGCAAATTAAAACTGGCGTAAAAGAGAAAGCCTTTTTGGAAAGGAAGCCTAAATCGTTTTACCGGAAAATCAAAATCGAGCGGATGGCTATCGGGTAGTTCTCTTCCCACGAAAGTGGTCTTATAACCATGCTTCTGCAATACAGCGATACTGCGTTGTACACGCCGGTCATTAACCAAATCATTTGTTACGCATAGTACCACCTGCTTCATAGCACAATAATAGAATTTTCATTTGGTAAGGGATAAGAACTATTCCGCATTAATTTTGTCAAAAAATTTGCGCTTTGTCCTATCGAGATATAAATATCGACCAATTCGACTACCCCTTACCCGAAGAACGGATCGCGGCTTATCCCCTAGCAAGAGGTGAAAGCAAGCTTCTGATCTACGATGCCGGAGAGATCGAAGAGAGTCAATACAAACATATCGATCAGAAATTACCTGAAAATGCTTGGTTGATCTTGAATGAAACCAAAGTAGTGCAGGCCCGCTTACTCTTTCCTAAAAACGAGCAAAGCCTGATCGAAGTATTCTGTTTGGAACCGCTCCATCACAAGAGCATGGAGCAGGCTATGCAGGCTAAGGGGCAAATCGATTATCTCTGTTTGGTGGGGGGAGCCAGAAAATGGAAAGACCACCCTTTGGAGATAGACCTAGGCCACTTAAAGTTACGCGCAGAAAAAATAGGTCGACGGGATAGTGAATTTGAAATTAGTTTAAGTTGGAATGATGACCTGACTTTTGCCGAAGTATTAGAGTTGGCAGGAAAAACACCGCTTCCCCCTTACATTAAACGCCAAGCTGAAGCGGAAGATAAAACGACTTACCAAACCACTTACGCGCGTCGGATGGGGTCGGTAGCCGCTCCAACGGCGGGACTTCACTTTAACGACGCCATCTTCGATAGGATCAAGTCTAGAGGCGGCAATATTAATTTCCTCACTTTACACGTAGGTGCGGGTACCTTTAAACCGGTGAGCACTTCCGTAGCCGAGCACGAAATGCATGCCGAGGAACTCTTTTTAGAGCGTAGTTTCATTAAGGGACTGCTTTCGGCGGTACAAGAAGAAAGGCCAGTTGTAACAGTGGGAACAACCTCATTAAGAGCCTTAGAGTCGATGTTCTGGTTGGGTGCCTTGTTTTTAGATGGCAAAATTGATCCTGATGAGGAGATCTGTATTCCGCAATGGATCGGCTTTGACGGTTCTTGTCCAAGGGTAATTCCAGCTGAAAGCTTAAAAGCCCTTTTGGATTTGCTGGATACTATTGGCAAGGACTGGCTTTCTTTTAAAACTCAAATCATCATCGCACCAGGTTATCGTCATCAGTTAATTAATGCCCTGATTACCAATTTCCATCAGCCAAAATCGACTCTAATGTTATTGGTATCCTCTTTAATTGGCAAGGATTGGGAAAAGGTGTACCGTTATGCCTTAGAAAATGATTTCCGCTTTTTGAGCTATGGCGATGGCTGTTTATTAAATTACCGATCGTGATACGCAGTATTTTTTGGCAGCTTTACTTTCTCCTAAATTCATGGCTCGGCTTTTCGCAAGGGATTGGCAGCATGGTTGTTACCGATTTACCAGATGGTCTCGAAGAGTGTTCCGGTATGGTATTTCTGGATGATCAGCGCTTGGCGATGATCAATGATAGCGGTAATGAGCCTGCCATTTTCCTCCTAGACACAGCAGGAAATTTATTAGAAAAAGTGGCACTCCCGAATTTGGAAAATATAGACTGGGAGTCGATGGCAGTTTCGGAAAAAGAGATCTTTATCGGTGATTTTGGCAACAATGGCAATCGCAGAAGAGATCTAAGCGTCTATGTCTTATCCAAAGCGGACTTCAGTTTGCAAAAAAGGCTGGATTTCTACTACCCAGAACAAAGTGGCTTTCCGCCTGAAGAGCCTCAGAAATACTACGATCTCGAAGCGATGATTTTTCGCAACGACTCTCTGCTTTTGTTCACTAAAAACCGTACTAAGCCATTCGACGCTTTAGTAAAGGTTTACTACCTAGACCCCCATTCGGAAGTCGAACAGGCTGCCCTATTGCTCCAAGAGTTCCCGATCGGCAAGGGATTGATGCAATTTATGTGGGTCTGCGGAGCCGAAAAAGGCTTTAATCAGAAGGACCTATTCCTTATCGGCTATCAATACCTGTGGTACATTCCCGATCTTCACTGCAAAGAACTAGAGATCTTGCGATATGACTTGGGTTACTTTTCTCAAAAAGAAGCCTTAGCCATTAACCAAGGCCAACTGTACTTTAGCGAAGAGAGCAATTTTACCCGAGTGGGAAAACTACATCGTGCTGATCTAAGCTTTTTGCAAGACTATCAAAGCGATCTAGCCTATCAAGCCAATCTTCGATCCAAACACTTTCAAGACACGCTTCAGCTAGAGCTAGTAAATCTTGGTGCCTACCAAGGCGTTAAATGGCAGGTCTATGCTCGAGACGGTGGTATTGCTCAAACTGGTACAATAAATTTTAAGGATCTAGAAAAAAACGTGCTAAACTTGGATCTAAGAGCCATAAGCAAAGGCAGTCACCTCCTGAGCCTGGAGCATTACCAACAAAAGCAGGTATTTATTATTTACCGCGATTAGGATCTAACTGCATCCTAAATCCTAATCCCATTCCCCAGGGGTTTGGAGCCAGGCTCACTTGCGCAGATCTACCCTTTTGCCACTTCGCCATTTTGCGACCCACGTAAGTTCCCAATAAAGCCCCCATTAGAACATCAGAAGGCCAATGCTTTTGATCATAAACCCTTTGCCAGGCCGTAAGTGAGGCCAAAGTATACAAAGGAATGGCTAGGTAATAAGGATCATCGTAATAGGCCGAAATACAAGAAGCCAAAGCAAAGGCGATAGTGGTATGACCAGATGGGAAAGACAAATTATCTGAGGCGAAAGAAGGCCCTCTAAAATCGTAAGGGTCTAAAGTAATTTGCTCCTCGGGTCGCACCCGATGAAAAACCAGTTTTAGAGCTAAAACTGCTACTCCGGCCGTAAGCATAGATTGTAAAGCCGTGCTACTTAGGCCCTGCAAATCTTTATTATCAGATAGACTCGCTCCTAAATAAGTACCAAGGCCTAAGGCCCCCATTACATAAGGATCACCAAAAGCCTCGCTAAAACCATTTATATTGGTACGTAAGGTCGGGTTCTCTAATTGTAAGGTAGCCTGCCAGCGTTGGTCGTTGGCCATTACCGCCAGAACACCAAAGCCTCCCAAGGTCCAGTACACTGCATCATTTTGCTCATAACTACCTTTAAACCAATTACCAGCGTTTTGCCAAGAATCGTTTATTAAAGGATTAATACCAAAGCTTTGAGCGACAGACCCGTGGAAATTGATTACTATTAACAATAAAACTAGGCCTAGCCTTAGCATAAGTTTAGCGGATAAAATTATTTTCGCAAGATATGGAGAGTACTACACATAGGCAGCTTTCGGAGATCGGAGACCAAGATCTGAAGCAATTCAGTGAATTGGTAGAAGACCGCTATGGGCTGCATTTAGATTGGTACAACCCTTTATCGGTGAAACGCCGTTTACAAAGGGTTATAACGAGCAGCGGACTTAAGAATTTGCACGAATTAAGCCTAGTACTAGGGCGAAATCGAGATTTTTTCGAAAAGTTCATTGAGCTGTTTACTGTAAAAGTGACGGAGCTTTTCCGAGAACCTAATGCCTTAAAGGAATTAAAGACCTCTGCTTTTCCCTTTCTAAGAAGAATCATTGAACCGAAGATCCTCATTGTAGGCTGCAGTACTGGAGAGGAAATAATCAGTTTATGTATTCATTTACACGAAGCGGGATTGCTGGCCAATTCACGCATCATGGCCACCGATATTTCTGCTCAAGCCATAGAAAAGGCCAAGAATTTCGCGGTTTCCAAAACAAAGATTCAGCATGCTGCGATGAATTACAAGAAGTCTGGTGGCATAGCTGATTTAAGCGATTACTATCAAAGTACCTCGTCCATGTGCTTTTTCAATCCCAAGCTTTTTGAAAAAGTAGAATGGAGCTTATTTGACCTTACACAATCGGAGTTAGCCGCTCAATACGACCTCATTCTTTGTAGAAATGTATTGATCTATTTCAATCATTTACATCAATCCAAACCCTTGGCACGACTGGAAAGGCATCTTTGCCCAGGAGGCTTTTTGATGCTGGGAGAACAAGAATCGATTGCATTTTATAGAAATAGCAATTACCAAATTCAAACCGTTAGTACCCAGTACAAACTCTATCGAAAAAGCTTAAAAGTGCTCTAATGACCATCAGACTGTTACTGGTTGTAGGCCTACTACTCGGATTCAATAGTCAGGGACAAGGTCTCCAATTTGCCTTTTATAACGTAGAAAACCTCTTTCACCCGAGTTGGGATAGTTTAAATCCAGATCGTGAGTTCACGCCAGAAGGGTCAAAGCAATGGGATACCGCTAAATACTACCACAAACTGAATCGCTTATCGAAGGTGATTCTAAGCATGAGTGACTCTGCCTTTGAAGCACCTAATTTAATCGCTTTTGCAGAAGTGGAAAGTGCTCAAGTATTGTCTGACCTCATAAGGCGACCCGCATTAGCTAAGATTGATTACCAATGGGTACATTACGATTCGCCTGATCGACGGGGGATCGATATCGGTTTGATCTACCGAAAGGATCGCTTACGCTTGATAGAATCCCAACCGATTGCTTATAAGAACCCTAAAGACACGGCTTACACCAGCAGAGATATGCTATTCACAAAGTTTAGTAGCCTGCAAAATCCGCGAGACACCTTTACTATTATCGCCTGCCACTGGCCTAGTCGCTATGGCGGGAAGGAAAAATCGGAACCACGACGCCTGGCCGCAGCCGAAATCTTAGTGCAATTGCTAGAAAATACCCTCAATGCTCATTCCAAATTGATCCTTATGGGTGATTTCAACGATGAGCCTCAGGATAGCAGTTTAAGGTACTTAAGCGATAAACTCCAACTTCTAAACCTCATGGCCGAACTGGATCCATCATGGGGTAGTCATCGATATCGGGGCGATTGGGCTTATCTAGATCAAATTCTCATCAGCCCTGAGCTGCAAGAAGAAATTAGCACTTATGGGGTACAGAGGGCCGATTTCCTATTGGAGGAGGATTCAAAATATCCTGGTAAAAAGCCCCAAAGGAGTTTTAGAGGGGATTTTTACCAAGGGGGTTTTAGTGACCACTTACCGATTTTCCTCATCCTCAATTAATTTGCACCCAACCAAATGATCTTACAAATCGATATTTTAATGAAGCTTTTCAACAAATTAATGGTGAAAGGCCTTATACCAGCACTAGTATAGAGGCGTTTTATATAGTACATTTGACGCGAAATCATTTCATTATGAAGAAAATTGTTTTGTTAGCTCTGCTTTTCCTTAGCGCCATTGCGTGCGAGGAAGACGATCAATGTGATGACTGTCCGATTCCTTATGTAACCGATGGTATCCCTTTAGATCAAGTAAAGTCTAGTTTATTGATCCACTCCTACAACCCTGGTGCTGGTTATGCCTCACAGATCCCTTCTTTGATTTTAGAGGACGCTCTGCCTGGCACTTTCAATTCCTTGTATACGGTTGCCGATCAAAATAGCTTTTTATACAGCCCATTAACTGATTCGATCAGTTTAAACCAACCTCTAGAACCGGCCATTTCGTTTTATTTGAACGATCGCACCGTAGCACCGAACGAACTTATCAGTCGTGCCGGAGCTATTGCAGGTAAAGCGCCCGTGGCCACTGTGAATCATGTGGTAACCAGTAATGATACCGCTTGGTTGGTAGATAGTAAGATCAAGTTCTTCAAGGATACTGCTAACCCTGACTTCTACATTGCCACTTATCTATGCGCCAATTTTGCAGCGGCCAAATATGGTAATGCTTTAGACCTTAGGGTAAATAGCCAGGCCGATTTTGTTGTAAATCAGGGCAATGTAAGCGTTTGGGATATGAACTTACCTAACATTGACAGCACAGCCTTACTTAAAACACCAGGAGACATCTTCCACCATGAAAATATTTTGGTCAAGAATTTTAACGAAGAGTCTGCTTGGGGAACGCGTTTATCCGAGTACACTCCTTTTGGTGAAACTTTTAGTGATGGGGACATCATAGGTACCGCCAGTACTCCTATCCGTCATTTCTTCCATAAACCAGACCTGGGCTTCGACGATGCTTACGAGCCGAATGCTCCTTATGATCCGACTTTTATTACGGTAGTTTGGACCTACAACGAAGAAACGGGCCGTTACGATTATGTGAATTCAGTGGCCACTCGTTTGGACTAAAGAAAAACATATAAATAGTGAAAAGGGAGCTCGATGGCTCCCTTTTTTTATGAAGGTGTATTGCTTAAAGCATCTAAAATATAAGGGGGCGCCTTACAAGGTTTCTTCGTTTTGATGTCGACAAATACCAATTGTACCATCCCGATTGTTAAAAGACCGCCTGCTTCATTAAAAATTTCGTGGTGAAATGTGATCCTGGTAGAAGGAATTTCTCGGATTTCAGTTTTTATCTGAAGAAGGTCATCATATTTCGCCGGAGCAACATATTTAATCTCGAGCTTTAAAACAGGTAGCATAATTCCGTCCTCCTCCATTTTTTTATAGCTGATACCCAAGGCTCTCAGTGCCTCTACCCGACCTATCTCAAAAAATTGGGGGTAATTTCCATAATAAACATAGCCCATTTGGTCCGTCTCGGCATAACGAACTCGACTTGATGTTAGGTTAACATACATAGCTTCTTAAGTACTGATTATTAACGCTATCCTACGGTGGAATGCGGGTTTCAGAGCGATTAACGCTGTCCTAATCTCGCACTAAAAAACCTTTTTGTCAAGACCAATTTGATTTTTTTTATCACTTTTTTCTACACACTTTTGTGGGTGTCAAGGGGGAGGGCATTTTTACCACTTCAAGTGCGATTTTTCCCCTCAGCCAAACCAACAATTTAAGAAACGCAAATGGAATTGACTGCAAAAACAGTATGGGATAATTGTCTTCTTTACATAAAGGACAATATCTCTGCGCAGAGTTACAAAACTTGGTTTTTGCCTATCAAACCACTTAAGTTAAAAGACAAGGTGCTAAGCATTCAGGTGCCTTCTAAGTTTTTCTACGAGTGGTTGGAAGAAAACTACATTAAACTTTTAAAAAGTGCCATTACCAAAGAACTTGGTGAGGATGCGAAATTGGTATACAGCATCGTCATGGAGAATACCTATGGCAACACCAAACCCTTTACGGTAAAGATCCCTTCAAGTAATCGGGGTAACCTTCAAAACCCTAAGGTGAACATGCCTATGGAGTTGGGTGAGAAAGGCGTTAAGAACCCTTTTATCATTCCCGGGCTGCGTAAGGTTCACGTAGAATCTCAATTAAATCCGAATTACAATTTCGAGAATTTCGTAGAAGGCGATTGCAATAGACTTGCCCGTTCGGCTGGTTATGCCGTAGCTAAAAAGCCCGGTGGCACTTCCTTTAACCCTCTACTACTCTACGGCGGTAACGGTTTAGGAAAAACTCATTTAGCTCACGCTATTGGTATTGAGATCAAGGACCGTTACCCTGAGAAAACGGTTTTATATGTTTCGGCCGAAAAGTTTCAACAGCAATTTGTAGAAGCGATTCGCACCAATAACAAGAATGACTTTTTACACTTCTACCAGATGATTGATGTACTGGTAGTAGACGATGTACACTCTTTCGCAGGCAAGGAAAAAACCCAAGATGCCTTTTTCGAGATCTTCAATCATCTGCATCAAAACGGAAAGCAGGTAATCCTTACCTCAGACCGTGCACCGGTAGATCTCCAAGGAATGGAGCAGCGCTTACTTTCTCGATTTAAGTGGGGATTGAGCGCCGATCTTCAAGTACCTGACTTAGAAACGCGCATCGCCATTCTCAACCAAAAATTATATAACGACGGGGTGGAAATGCCAGCCGACGTTATCGAATATTTGGCATATAGTATTAATTCTAATGTACGAGAGCTGGAAGGAGCCTTAATTTCTCTGCTGGCCCAGTCTTCTTTAAACAAGAAGAAGATCACGGTAGAATTGGCAAAGCAAATGATCGATAAGTTCGTTAAGAACACGACCCGAGAGATCAGTATCGACTACATTCAGAAAGTGGTTTGTGATTATTTCGACATGCCGATCGAATTATTGAAGTCGAAAACCCGTAAACGTGAGATCGTACAAGCAAGACAGCTGGCGATGTATTTCAGTAAGCAGCTTACTAAGAATTCTTTAGCCAGTATTGGCGCGCAATGCGGAAATAAAGACCATGCCACGGTTTTACATGCCTGTAGAACGGTGAACAATCTAACTGAAACCGACAAGCGTTTCCGCACCTATGTAGACGACCTTCGAAAGAAACTTACCCTTAAGTAATTTAAAAAAGCCACCTAGAAAGGTGGCTTTTTAGTTTTAGACTGTTAGCGATTGTATATTAGAGGGCTCATTAAAAATCTTTTTGGGTTTTTTACACATGTTAGGGGAGAATTTAAACAAATCAAAAGCCTATGCTTTAGGCTCAGAAATGGCCTGGCCCAAAGATTTCGAGGTATTAACAATCGATCAGTTAAAGGCTATTGATCATCCCCAAATAGAGATCAACCTCTGGGCAACAGACTGGCAAGAGGGCCACAAAAGCTTTAAGGCACGTGTAATCGTTCATTACCATAACAGTAGTGAATTAAGTCCTGAAATCCTTGACGCAGCCACACAACTTATCCATCAGAGGCAACACTATACTGAGCTACTGAAGCAAGCCACAAAAGGGGATTTAGAACAGCAACTTCTCGAATTGGAAAACGAACTGGCTAAAACGGAAGTTCGCCTAAGTGAGCTCATGGAGAAAAACTACAATACGGTAATGATCCGTGATGAAAGTGGTAGAATAAGCTTCATTAATGCGGCAATTGAGAAGACCATCGGTTTAAAACCTGAAGAGTTGATCGGTCAAAATAGCTTTGACTTTGTTCACCCCGACGATCAAGAGAGCTTAGGTAAAGCCTTGAACGAAGTTTTAAAGGAAGATAAACCCTATGCCGAGTTAAAATTGCGTGTTCGTCATCGCGAGGGCCATTACGTATGGATCCAGTCTCAAATTAAGGACCATCGCAATACACCAGGTATCAATGGAATTTTAAGCAGCTTTATCAATATTGATGAGCAAATGCAGGCCATTCAGGATCTGAAAGCTAGTAATCAACGCTTTAAATACAGTAGCAAAGCCACTAAAGATGTAATTTGGGATTGGGATATCATTAACAAGACCATTGTTTGGGGCGAAAACCTCTACCCTACTTTTGGCTATAATGATGCAGAAATGAGGGCCGAAAGCGCTTTTGTTTCTCAAATTCACCCGGAGGACCGAGATGAATTCAACTCTACTGCTACCGCAGCGGTTGAGTCTGGAAAAGAGCTGTGGTATTGTCAATACCGCTTTAAAGCAAAAACTGGCGAATATCGGTTCATCAAAGACCAAGGCTATATCATTCGTGACGCCCAAGGCAAAGCACTCCGCTTAATTGGCGCCATGCATGACGATACCCTAAGAAAGGAATATGAGGAAAGACTAAAGGCCGAGGAAACCAAATTCCGTCAACTCTTCGACGATTCATTGGTAGGTATGTTAATGATGGACCTAAACAGTTTGGACTGGCTCGACTGCAATCAGGCTTTGCTCAATATTTTAGGTTATCGCAAAAATGAATTTTTGGCTACAAGTCTGCGGGATTTGGTGCCCGAGAAACATTATAAATTAAACTTACACCAAATAAATCAGCTTAGAGAAACCAACCGAATTGAGCCCTACCAAACTAATTTGGTACGGCGCGACTTAAGTGAAACCACCGTAGTTATTTCGGCTTTCACCAGCGCCTATAAAGAGGAGCATTTTGCCTGGATTCACGTGCTTGACCTCGGGCCGATCGAAAAAAGCACCTTGGCTCTCGCGGAAGCTGAAGCCCGCTTTAAGCACTACATCGAAAAGAGCAGCGATGTGTTCGTTACGCTTAATAATGAGGCAAAATACGACTATGCATCTCCCAATATTGAGCACATGTTAGGTTATAGGCCAAGCGAGATCATTGGCATGGATAATCTAAGCTTAATGCATCCTGATGACGTCGAGCAAGCGGCAGCGGCATTTCAAAAGGCCTTGGATGAGCCGGGGAAAGTGACCCGCTCCGTTTTTAGAGCTAAGCATAAAAATGGTTCATGGCTATGGGTAGAGTCAAACGGAAAAATAGAACTAAACAACGGAAAGCTTAAGGCCTACATCAATGTACGCGACATTCAGAAGGAACACGAGATCGAAGCTGAATTACGTAAGCTATCATTAGTTGCGAATCGCACCTCTAATGCCGTGATCATTACCAACAAAAAGCAAAAAATAGAATGGGTAAATCACAGCTTTACCGAAATGAGCGGCTACAGCCTAGAGGAAGCTCAAGGGAACGTATTATCAGACCTCGTGCATGGCCCTCTTAGTGAGGACATCTTCTCTCAAAAAATCGAAGGGCTATTAAAAGCAGAAAAACCTTTTACCGCTCAAAATGTGAATTACCGTAAGAGCGGTGAGCATTATTGGATCGAAAGTATCGTTACCCCGGTATTCGACGATAATGGAAAGCTTACTAATTACATCGCCATCGAAACCGATATTAGTCAGCGAAAAAGGGAGGAAAACACTATGCAGGATTACATGAAAGTAATCAACACGCAAAACGAAAGACTGCGTAACCTGGCCCATATCATTACCCATAACTTCCGCTCGCATGCCAGTAATATCATTCAATTGCTTACGGAATTGGAGCACGAGGAGAATAAAGAAGAGAAGGAGCTCTTGTATTATTACCTTAATCAATCGTCGCAGCAATTGCTAGAAAGTTTAAATGAAACCTCTCAGGTCTTAAACCAGGAAGTTGAAAAAGACTTGCCAATGGAGGCCTGTAATTTGAAGGATTGTTG
Organism: Croceimicrobium sp.; assembly: GCA_965656185.1. Lineage (GTDB taxonomy): Bacteria > Bacteroidota > Bacteroidia > Flavobacteriales > Schleiferiaceae > Croceimicrobium. The sequence goes on along the minus strand of CBFHJH010000001.1, from coordinate 302,077 downwards.
CCTTAAGGTAGAACAATCATTGATCAATGAAATCAAAAAGACTCAAGCCAAACTGAGTATTGGCGTCCCATCAGACTTCCAACTCAATTTCTACCCACCTTACCTGGATAGCGTTATGTTCAATCTGATCAGTAATGCTCTTCGTTATCATGACCCACAGAAAAAACCTGAGATCTTCATCAACCTTCGAGAGTCGGAGTATCACTATATTATTGATGTCCAAGACAATGGTCTCGGTATAAACCTGGATAAGTACGGCGATCGTCTTTTCAAATTAAAACAGAGTTTCCATAACCATCCCGAAAGCAGTGGAATTGGCTTGTACCTGATACGTTCTCAATTGGAAAGCATGGGATGTGAGATTAAGGTGGAGTCGGAAGAAGGACTAGGTAGCACCTTTAGTGTCTACTTTCCCAAATAAAAAGGCTTCGGCTTGCGAGCTTATTCCCTTACCTTTAAAGCAAATTTTAGATTTTGAAGAGAGTTCTAATGGTTTGTCTCGGCAATATTTGTCGATCTCCCCTCGCTGAGGGTATATTACGATCTAAAGTAGATCCAGCTAAAGTGGAAGTCGATTCGGCGGGAACAGCCGCCTATCACGTAGGTGAAGCTCCCGATCTACGCAGCATCATGATTGCTCGTAAACATGGGATCAATATTTCAAAATTGATGGGTCGTCAATTTGAGGTGGCCGATTTTGATCGATTTGATCATATCTACGCGATGGATCGCTCCAACTATCAAAACATTTTAGCTTTAGCTCGTAATGATGAGGACCGTAAAAAAGTGGACTTGATCTTGAATGAGCTGAAAGCTGGCAGTAATCAAGAGGTTCCAGACCCTTATTACGGGGGTGACGAAGGCTTTGAACAAGTTTATCGACTTTTAGACGCAGCCACCGACAATCTTGTAAAAAAACTCAAGTAATGGAAGATTCGGAAAGTCCTCAGTACGGCAAATTATATTTGATTCCCTCTCTCCTGGGCGATATCGAACCCCTTGAAGTTCTGCCTTTAGCGGCTAAAAAAGTGATCGATCTATGCGATCATTATATCGTAGAAAATGAAAAGTCTGCTCGCGCCTTTATTAAACGAGTATTACCCAGTAAGCATCAAGCCGATCTAGTTATTTACACAACCAATAAGTTTTCGGATCCGGCCGAATACCCCAGTTATTTAGAAGCTTGTCGTAGAGGTGAGCCCATGGGAATGATCTCCGAAGCAGGTGCTCCCGGCATTGCTGATCCTGGAGCAGAATTGGTTTCAATAGCCCACCGTGAAGGTATACCAGTAGCCCCTATCGTAGGCCCCTCCTCTATTTTTATGGCGATGATGGCCAGTGGAATGAATGGTCAAAATTTTGCCTTCAATGGTTATCTTCCAATTGATGCCGGTGAAAGAAAACGCAAGATCAAAAGTTTAGAAAGCCTCAGTAAAAAAACCGGGCAAAGCCAGATCTTTATGGAAACGCCCTATCGAAATGAGAAGTTGTTGAAGGACCTTACGCAAATTCTTCATCCGGACACCATGCTTTGCGTGGCGCGGGAGGTTACTCTGGCCGACGAATACATAAGAACGGCCCCCATCTCGTGGTGGAAGAAGGAAAAACCCGACTTGGAAAAACGACCGAGTATATTTATTATCTCTTCTGGATTTTAAATAATATTCAACATTTTATTAATATTATTATACTTAATCCAAATAATTATTAGTTTTGCTTAATAATTATTTGCAGTGAAAGTATTTCCTAGTAATTGTCCGGCCTGTAGTTCTAGCCTTTACGTTTCAGAGCTAAGTTGCTCTAATTGTCAAACCAAAATCCAAGGTAACTTTAGCTTACCCGAAATTCTCAGTCTAAGCAGTGAGGAACAGCATTTCATGCTGCTCTTTTTAAAGGCTTCCGGCAGTTTAAAAGAGATGTCTAAGGTACTGGGCTACTCTTATCCTAAAGTGCGCAATATGCTCGATGAGCTTATAACTAAGCTCCAGTCTCTTCCTCAAAGTACTACGGATCATGAAGACTAGTGTATATTTCTACGAAAGGCTATTTGGAACCAAATTAATTGCCGGCGCAGCATTAATCTTATTAGCCTTAATTGCGAGTGCCTTTTGGGGCGAAGCACGCTTGGACGGAGTCTTAAGCTTACACTTTGTAAATCACCCCAACATCTGGCTCATTATTAGTGACCTAGCGATCAACCTAGTGAGTTTAGGGCTTACTTTCGGGATCGGGCAATACTTAAGCACCCAACGCTTTCCGCGTTTAATGGACCTAATTCCTCAGTTAATTTGGGCCCAGTGGCCACTTATACCGCTTTGCCTATTAAGCTTTCTTTTCAATTTTCAACAGCTCAATGAATTAGCTCAACAAGGAGTAAATAGCGAAGAACTGGCCATCATGCTTTCTTCAGGCCCTTTTTGGTTATCCCTAGTGTTTCTGCTAAGTGGCATAGTGCTACACATTCACTTTTTATATGGATTGTTTAAAGTAGACAGTGGTCTAAAAGGCCCTAAACTAACCTGGACATTTACCTTGAGTTTGATCGCCGCCATGATTTTAAGCATCACCCTAATAAGTAGCTTTAGTTTATGAAACATTTAATAATGGTCTTAATTCTTGTTTTAGGGCCCTTCAGTGGACTTTCGGGTCAAGGAATCGTAGAAGAGTACTTTAGCTTTGACTTTGAAGCTTGTAGCTTCAATGCAACTATTAGTCGGCCGGCTGGCACTGGACCCTTTCCCGCTATAGTTTTAATCCCAGGCTCTGGCCAAAATGATCGAAATGGCACCATTAACTTGAGTGGAGGAAACAGTCAGTGCCTTTACCCGGGTTTGGTAGATTCGAGCTTAACGATCTATAAGGACCTTGCTCAAGGCCTTAGTGCCAAAGGTTATTTAGTGTTACGCTATGATGAATTATTCATTTCCTGTCCTAATACCAGCACGCCAGTAAACAGCTACGAAAAGCTCTGGCTCCCCGCCCAGTCTGCCATAGACAGCCTTGCAGTACATCCATTGGTGAACGCACAAAAGCTTTACTTGATGGGACATAGTGAAGGGGCTTCGCTAATAAACTATATTGCCTCTCAACGTAATGACCTTACCGCCTTGGTAAATATAGCGGGTGCCTACACACCTTTCGATAGTTTGTTAGCCCGCCAATTGGTAGAAATTGCTAATCTATGTGGTGGTAATGTAAACGCAGCCCAAATGCAAGCCAACCAGATCTTGAGCTATTTCAATGCCCTGCGAAATGGCACAAATGGCTTACCTGATTTTGCTGGAGCTACAGCTGCTGCATGGATGAAATACATTAATGTAAATGATTCGGTTTTAGAGTATTACAGGTCAGCCCAATTGCCGAGTCTATTTTTAGGCATGGCTAATGATTTCAATGTGCCCGGAAGCGAGTGGCAGCGTTTTAAAGATTCTTTGGATCAGCAAGTAAGAAATGAATTTTACCAGCTAAACGGGCTCAATCACTACATGACACCGGATAGTTTAGCCCGAGTAGACCAAAGGGTAATAGACACGATTCACTACTTTCTATCACGTGAGGTGCACATCAACCTCACTGAACCAAAAAAACAAGGGCACTTAGAAGTATACCCGAACCCCAGTAAAGGAAAAATATGGATCAAAGGCAGTCATGACCTGGAAGGCAAAGCTTTAGAGATCCACGATTTAAATGGTAAGTTGAGGCAGCAAGTCCGATTAAAGGATAAATTAGAGCTCGATCTACCTCCCGGTCGATATCTAGTTCAATGCGCTGCTAGCAATGAAATAATAATTGTTAAGCCATAAAAAAAGGGAGCGCAATACTCCCTTTTTTCTTTTATAATTAGAAGCCCTACCAATTAAAAAGCCCCTTGCCGCTCATCATAGCATTTACGTCCTTACGAACAGCCTCGAGAATTTCTTCATTTTCAAAGTCAAGGATCACGCGATCGATAAACTCGGCTACCTTTTCCATATCCGCTTCATTGCAACCACGGGTAGTGATTGCCGGGGTTCCTAGGCGAATTCCACTGGTTACAAAAGGAGATTTATCATCGAAGGGCACCATGTTCTTATTCACGGTAATATCGGCAAGAACCAAGGCATTTTCCGCCTGCTTACCCGTAATGTTTTTATTGCGGAGGTCGATCAACATACTATGGTTATCGGTTCCCCCAGAAATGATTTGATAATCACGTTTTACCAATGCCGCCGCTAGAGCCTTTGCGTTTTTTTGTACCTGTAATGTGTAATGCATAAACTCGTCTTCCAAGGCTTCACCAAATGCTACGGCCTTAGCCGCAATTACGTGTTCTAATGGACCACCTTGCGTTCCGGGAAATACGGCCGCATTTAATAGCTGGCTCATCATTTTAACTGCGCCTTTGGGGGTTTTAAGACCCCAGGGGTTCTCAAAATCCTGACCCATAAGAATAATTCCACCACGCGGACCTCTTAAGGTTTTATGAGTGGTACTTGTAATTATGTGACAGTGTGGTAAAGGATCGTTTAATAAGCCCTTGGCAATCAATCCCGAAGGATGAGAAATATCCGCTAATAACAGGGCTCCTACCGAATCGGCGATCTCACGGAAGCGCTTATAGTCTAAATCCCGACTGTAGGCCGAAAAACCACAAATTATCATGTTCGGTTTTTCACGCTCGGCGATTTCGGCTATCGTATCGTAATTAAGTCGTCCACTCTCTTTTTCAACTCCGTAAAAACAGGTTTTATAGGTTTTTCCACTAAAGTTAACTGGAGAACCGTGGGTAAGATGACCACCATGCGATAGGTCGAATCCCATGATCTTATCGCCCGGTTTGAGACAAGCCAAGAATACCGCAGCATTCGCTTGTGAACCTGAGTGTGGCTGCACATTAGCGTACTCTGCTCCAAATAAGGCTTTTACGCGGTCAATGGCTAACTGTTCGACTTGATCTACAACTTCGCAACCGCCATAATACCTTTTGCCCGGAAAGCCTTCTGCATATTTATTGGTTAAAACCGAGCCCATTGCCTGCATAACTTGCTCACTAGCAAAGTTTTCTGAAGCAATCAACTCTATTCCTTCCGTCTGTCTTTCTCGCTCCTGTTCGATTAAATCGAAGATCTGGGCATCTTTGTACATAAACTTATTTTTCTAAGGTGGCTAATCTTATTAATATTGCCCAAAAGTAAACAGAAAATGCTCACAGCAAACGACCCCTCTCGTAAGTCTTGGCTCGAAGTACCTTCGGGATCAGATTTCCCTATACAAAACCTTCCTTTTGGTGTTTTTATGGCTAATGATGATCACATTAGCATTGGCAGCCGCATTGGTGATACCGCAATAGACCTCGCTGCTTTGCATCAATTGGGTTATTTCGAAGATATCACCTTACCAGAAGATGTTTTTCTGCAGGATACCTTAAATGACTTTATCACTTTAGGCAAACCAACTTGTCGCCAAGTACGCAATCGCATTGCCGACATTTTTGACGCTAAAAACAATCAGCTCCGTGACAATAAAGAACATCGTGAGGCGGTGCTATTTCCCGTTTCAGAACTGCAAATGTTAATGCCTGTTTTTATTCAGGACTATACCGACTTTTACAGTAGTCGTGAGCACGCCGAAAATGTTGGTACTATGTTCCGGGGTAAGGAAAATGCTTTAATGCCTAACTGGCTGCATTTACCGGTTGGTTACCACGGCAGAAGCTCTTCAATTATCGTTTCAGGTGAGGATGTCCATCGACCTATGGGTCAGAGCCTTCCGGCTGATTCAGAAAGTCCCGTTTATGGGCCCTCCAAATTAATGGACTTCGAATTGGAAATGGCCTTCATTACCACAGATGGTAAACATTTAGGGGAACGCATTAGTACCGATGAGGCCGAAGAATACCTATTCGGAATGGTAATCTTCAACGACTGGTCGGCACGCGATCTACAAAAATGGGAGTATGTGCCTTTAGGACCATTTCTTGGTAAAAACTTTGGCTCATCCATTTCACCTTGGGTAGTTACTTTCGATGCCTTGGAACCTTTCCGCACCGAGCGACCGAAACAGGATCCAGAGCCTTTGCCCTATTTGCAATGCGCTAGCAATACGGCTTACGACATCAAATTAGAAGTATTCATTCAGCCAGAAGGCGGTGAAAAAAACCTAGTTTCCCAATCCAATCATAAATACCTTTATTGGACCATGGTGCAACAACTGGCGCATCATACCGTAAATGGCTGTAATATCAACGCTGGAGACATGATGGCGAGTGGAACTATTTCAGGCCCTGAGCCGGAAAACTACGGTTCTATGCTGGAATTAAGTTGGCGCGGTTCTAAACCATTACAGCTAAAGGATGGTAGTGAGCGTAAGTTCTTATTGGATGGTGACACCGTAATCATGAGGGCTTATTGCGAGAGCAATGGCCTACGGATGGGCTTCGGTGAAGTTAGGTCTAAAGTACTACCGGCCAAAGTATAAACCACATGGCCTCAAATCCTAAAAGCCGCCTCGCGCGGCTTTTTTTTATGCTTAATTTTGTTCTATGAAACGTATTTATTGCCTCGCCCTACTTTTAAGTATCATCGCCTGTAAAAAAGAGGCGGACCCCCTCGCAAATAACCCTACCCCGCAAGAGCCAGTTTCGGAGTATTACGGAGAACCATTTCAAGGCATGCCGGCTAGTGTAGACGACCTGGTGCTTTATGAGGTAAACATTCGTGCTTTTTCTTCTAATGGCGACTTGTCCGGAGTTACGGCCCGTTTGGATAGTATTAAAGCCTTAGGAGTAAACGTTATCTGGCTTATGCCGATTTACCCGGTGGGCATTGAAAATGGAGTGAACTCCCCTTATTCGGTGCGCGATTTTAATGCGGTGGCCAATGAATATGGTAACTTAGAAGATTTGAGGAACTTAATTGATGCTGCTCATCAAAAGGAAATGGCGGTAATACTGGACTTTGTTGCCAACCATACTGCCTGGGATCATCCTTGGATCGATGCTCATCCAGATTGGTATACCCAAGATGCTAGCGGCAATATCGTTCATCCTCCGGGCACAAATTGGACCGATGTAGCCGATCTAAACTTCGAAAATGACTCCATGCAGGTGGCCATGATCGAAACTATGCGCTACTGGATCAAGGAAGCAAATATCGATGGTTACCGCTGTGATTACGCCAATGGTGTACCCTTTGAATTCTGGCAAAGAGCGATAGACTCTTTAGAAAAAAGCCATCGCAGCAATTTATTGATGCTGGCCGAAGGAGATCGTTTCAATCATTTGGTAGCCGGCTTCGACTTGCGCTTTAGCTGGGCCTTTTACGATCGTATCAAGAGAGTGTTTAAAGACGGAGAGCCCGCATCTATTTTACCTAGTTACCATGAAGCCGAATACAATGTGGTAACAGGGAATCAAGGAATATTGCGCTTCATTACCAATCACGACGAATCAGCTTGGGATGAAACTCCAGTGCAGCTCTTTGGTAATCAGGAAAAAGCGATCGCAGCTATGGTAGCCAATGTTTTTATTGGCGGAGTACCATTGATCTATGGCAGTCAAGAAGTGGGGCGTAATAATAACCTTGCTTTTTTCAGTAATGATCCTATAAACTGGAACGCAAACCCAAGCACTTTAGAGGCTTATCGAAACTTTATGCAGCTCTATAGACAGGAAAAAGCGGCTCGCAGTCGGAGCTTGGTAGACTATAGCAGCAATGAAGTGTTGGCATTTACAAAGGAAGTTGGGGCCGATGAGATTCTAATTTTGGTAAATACGCGAAATCAAGCTGTCTCCTATGCAGTAGACCCTATCCTTGCGGCAGCAAGTTGGACCAACTTAATAGACTCTGCTCCGTATAGCCTAAGTGGTTCTATTAGTCTAGCGATGGGCGACTACCTTATTCTGAAGAAGTCTTAAGACGACCGATACGACCATAGGGACCACTAAACCAGCCTTTATCATAGGCGTAAAAACCCTGGTCGATTATTTGCCAGTTTGCTCCTCCATCGCTGCTCAGCGCAGTTTTAAAGCGTGAGCAAAGCACAATGAGTTCTGTATCCCAAGAGACTGCCGACCAATAGGCGTTTTGAAGCTTAGGCCATCGATCGGCTAATTGCCAGCTATTACCGCCATCGAAAGACAAGGCTACGCTATGAGTCGATAACGAGTCTGAATGGTAATCGCCGCCCACCGCAATTAGGCTATCGCTATTTTTAAAGGCTATGCTAAAAGCTCCCTTTGAAGAAGCGCCGGCATCTAAAGGTAAAGGCCGGTTAAAATGTTGCTCAAAACCAATCCGCTTAAAGGTCGCTTCGGCCCCGCCAAGCACTATTACAACTTCACTGGAGTCGATCATCTTTAGGCAAGAGCCTGAGGCAGCAAAGCCACCCTGATTTTCTATCACCTGCAAGGAGGCAGTCTGTTCTGCCCAAGGCTGCCAAGTTTTTCCACTGTCTCTAGTTTCAATCATCCCGAGGTATTTTCCCTGGGCGTCACTAAAAGCTAAACCCCTTGGTCCGTGAAAACCAAAAGCATCGAAAAAAATAGCCGGACTATCATCGCGATAGACCTCCTCCCAAGTACTTCCTGCATCTTCAGTGCGTAGAATTAGTCCAGGAGAGCCCGCGCTTAAAATTAAGACGGTAGAATCGTCGTAGGCGTGAATATCACGCCACATTATTATTTGATCCTCAAAATATTGTGGACTGCAATCACGCCAGCCCCTCTTATCATTGAAGAACCAAACCTGCCCATTATCGCTCGCCAGCCAAAGTGATTGTTCGTCTAGAGCCGATATAGCCCGAAACCCATTGTCTTTATTCGGACAAATATACTCTTCGATAACAGGCCTGGGCTGGGCAGAAAGCACTAAGGGTAGATAAAGAACTATTAAGCAATAGGGCAGTTTTATAAACATTGTTTATATCCGATTGAATCAAAGCTTGCAAGAAATAAAAAAACTATTTAACTTTGATGTTGTAACATCGAAATAGCATGAAACGTAGTAAATTTTTAAAATCCAGTGCTTTAGGCCTTGCGTCCATCGGGATCTTAAAAAACCTCAAAGCCGAAGAAGTTGATCAGAATCTCCCGAAACCCGGTTTAGACGAGCGCATGCAAGTTGGTTTTAATCATCTACCCAACCCAAAAGATAAGACCATGAAAAATTCAGTTTTAATAAAAGCTAATAGTCGCGGTCATGCCGACCACGGCTGGCTCAAAGCCAATCACACCTTTAGTTTCGCCAATTACTACAATCCCGATCGGATGAACTTTGGCGTTTTAAGGGTATTAAATGACGACTATATCGCCGAAGGACGGGGCTTCGGCACCCACCCTCACGACAATATGGAAATAATTACCATTCCTTGGGAAGGTGACTTAGAGCATAAAGACTCCATGGGTCACAAGGAAGTAATTAAGAACGGAGATGTGCAGGTAATGAGTGCCGGCACCGGTATTTACCACTCAGAATACAATGCCAATAAAGACAAGCACGTGCGTTTATTCCAAATTTGGCTTTTCCCCAATAGGCGCAATGTAGAGCCTCGCTACGATCAGATTACTTTAGATACCCAAAAAATGAAGAATAACTTCATGCAGATCCTTTCACCAAATAAGGACGATGAAGGTGTTTGGATCTATCAAAATGCTTGGTTCCACTTAGGTGATTTTGAGGCGGGCACCAAGGTGGAGCATCAACTTAAAGCGCCTAAAACTAATGGTTTATATGCTCAAGTGGTTGAAGGCAGGTTTAAGGTAAATGGGCAGATCTTAGATAAACGCGATGCCCTAGGATTATGGGATCTCGAATCAGTGGAGATCGAAAACCTAGATGGTGGCCGCATGTTACTCATGGAAGTGCCCATGCAGTTGAATTAAGAATTTCATTCCAAAGAAAGCCAAAAACCCCTGAGCTCAAATTGAACTCAGGGGTTTTTAATGCTAGAAAGTTATTGCGTTTTATACGCGCACTTGACCGTCACCGTACACATAGTATTTATTCGTTACCAACTGCGGCAAGCCTAATGGCCCCCGGTGATGCAGTTTGTCGGTGCTAATAGCAAGCTCTGCTCCTACTCCCATGGCTCCGCCATCGGTAAAACGCGTAGAAGCGTTGTGATAGACCGCTGCAGCATCGATTTCCTCCATAAATTCTTGGGCCGCTTCTTTGTCTTCAGTAAATATGGTTACAGAGTGGCCACCAGAATATTTATTGATCATATCCGTGGCATTCGCACGACCATCTACTGCGGCAATTACGGCTCGCATGGCTAAGAATTCTTCATACCAAATAGACTCGTCGCCTAAAGCTTCGGCCTCTTCGATAAAGTTAGCACAAGTCTTATCTGCCGCAAGGCTAACCCCAGCATCTTGTAGAATCTTAGCAGTATTTTTAACCAAGTTCTCGAAGTTGGGGTGATTTTGATCGATCAAGATCTTATCCAAGGCATTGCATGCAGAAATTTTATCGGTCTTAGCGTTGAGGATAACCGCTAAACTTTTTTCCATTTCTGCATCGGGCGCGAGATAGGCAAAGTTATTACCGCGTCCGCTTACCAATACTGCACATTTGGCGTGGTCTTTCACAAATTGGATCAAGCGTTCGCCACCGCGCGGTACGATTAGATCTAAGGCTTGATCTGGTTCCCGTAGAAAAGCTTGCGTTTGCTCGCGATTCATTTCCATGAACTGGATCCAATCTTCACTTAAACCATTCTCCTTTAAGGCTTTGTGCCAACAGTTTACCAAAGTCTTATTACTGTGCTTGGCTTCCTTCCCTCCTTTTAAAAGAATCTTATTATTGGCTTTAAAAGCTAAAACAGCCGCTTCTATAGTTACATCGGGGCGACTCTCATAAATAATCATGATAGTACCAAACGGGGCTGTCTTATTAAGAATGCGTAGACCATTTTCTAAATCACGCTCCTCCTTAACTTGTCCTACGGGATCCTTTTGATCCATCACCTCTTTCACCGAATTAATCATGCCGTCTATTTTCTTATCGTCGGCCACCAATCGATCGTATAGTGCCTGATCATCACGATCAAAAGCATCGAGGTCCATTTTATTTGCGGCCAAGATCTCAGCGCGATCCTCTTCTAGGATTCGCACCATGCTGGCCAGTACTTTATTCTTTAATGCTGTATCTAATAGTTTCATTTTTCGTTTGTTTGAAATTTTGGTTCTATAATGCGAGTACCGATCTGTTTACCTTCGACCAAGTCGATAATGACCCGATCTCTTTTACCATTAGCGATAAAGGTTGGAATATCTTTTTTAGCGGTCGCCTTTGCTACGCCAAGCTTACTTTCCATACCACCTCTACCTTCCGCTTCACCTTTTTCCGATTTTTGGATGTATTTCTCTACATCTTGTTCGGGAGTAACGGTACTGATCAAGCGGCTATCTTCATGGTCTGGATGACCGGTGTAAAGACCATCTGTATCAGTAAGTAAAATAAGCATATCGGCATTGGTCAGTTCTGCCACTAAGCTGGCTAACTCATCATTATCGGAAAACATGGACATGCTCAAACTCACTGCATCGTCCTCATTAGCAATGGGGATAATGCCTTGAGAGAGTAAACCCTCGTAGCAATTAATCATGTTTTCGCGATGCTTACCAGGACTAAAATCCCGTTTAGTGGCCAAAACTTGGGCACAACGCATACCGTAATCGTGGAAAATACTGTAGTAATGGCGCATCATTCGGGGTTGCCCAACTGCCGAGAAGACCTGACGTCGGATGGTTTCGTCATCGATATCACTATCCATAACCTCCATTCCGGCAATTACCGAACCGGAGCTTACCAAAATGGTCATGATATCCTGTTCATACAAAGCGGCGATCTGTTCTACCATGCCTTTAAGGATCGGTACCACGATGCGATTATCCTTATTGGTCATCACATTAGTGCCTACTTTCACCACTACTCTTTTTATATCCCTATCCGTCTTTAATTCGGTCATGACTATTTATCTTTTCCTAATTCTACCGCACGGTTAAAGGCAGCAAATGCGGCTTCCTGAATAAGTTCCTTCACATTATTATCTTCCATAGAATCTAGAGCTGCTTGGGTGGTACCGCCTTTGGAAGCGACTTTTTCCATCCAGGTTTCAGGACTGAGTTTATGAGTTTTAAAGAGCTCGATCGCTCCTTCAAAAGTGGCACTAACCAATACTTTGGAATCGTATTCGCTAAAGCCCATTTTTAGGGCTGCTTCGAGCATACTTTGCATGAAATAGAAGACATAAGCAGGTCCAGAGCCGGAAATACCGGTGGAAGCGTCGATGTCATTTTCATTATCCAACTTAATACTGCGCCCGGTAGTATCTAGAATACTTTCTACGGTAGATAGCTCTAATCGACTTACTTCGTCGGAGGCGGTGAAAGTGGTTAAACCCTTTCCTACTTGAGCAGGTAAATTAGGCATAGCTCGCACTACTTTAGGCAAGCCCAATCCTTCTTGCATGGTGTCGATAGACACTCCCGCCATGATAGAAATTACGATTTGATCTTCCGAAAGGTGACCTTTCAGATCGGCGAAAAGGTCGTTAATGTGATAAGGCTTAACCGCTAAAAATATGATGTCGGCTAATTCGGCGCAATGGTCCAATTGCTCATACACATCGAAGTGGTTGATTTTTTGGAGTTCTTTGGTTTTTGCAGAAGCATTGTCGAAAATCATTAAGTCACCTTTTTTAAGATGATTAGATTTAGCAATAGCGTCCGCGTAGGCGAGGCCCATGTTGCCCGCGCCTATAACAAGTACTTTCATTTTGTTTTTTTGATTAGTAAAATGAATTTGATTTACTACCACAATAAGAACAAGCTTTGTGCAAGCCGTCCTTTTCTAGCATTTTTTTGTGGTTTTTCATTAAAGTTGATTGGTTTTCTATCGTTTTTAAGCGGTTTTGACCCGGAATTGTTCAAAATCGCAATTTTGTCAGGCGACAGATTTGCGCATTTTACTGCAATATTTACAGCGTAAGGTGTCTGATAATTGATTTGCTTTGCAGGTAATGAAGGAATTAGATGCCAAATATTGGGAAGAACGTTATCGTTCTCATCAAACCGGTTGGGATATTGGCTATGCTAACCCCGCCTTAACCGAATACTTTAAAAGCCAGGTATCCAAAGAAGCCAGGATCCTTATCCCAGGTGCCGGACATGCCTATGAAGCCGAATGGCTCTTAAGGCATGGTTACCACAATCTGAGTGTTTTGGATTGGAGCAGCACTGCCTTGAAGGAAGCGAAGAAGCGCGCCCCTATTTTAGAGCAAGCACAATTAATTCAAGATAACTTTTTTAATCATGAGGGAAGCTATGACCTTATTGTAGAACAAACCTTCTTCTGTGCCTTAGACCCTCAGCTAAGATCAAATTACGTTGTAAAAATGAAGGATCTTTTAAACCATGGTGGAATTCTAATGGGGCTCTGGTTTAACTTCCCCTTGACTAAAGAAGGACCACCCTTTGGTGGTTCCGAGCCGGAATACCGCGCTTTATTTGAGTCCCACTTTACTATTAAGCGATTTGAAACCGCTCGCTCATCGATCAAACCCAGAGAGGGCCGAGAATTTTTCTTGGAGCTCCTTGCATGATGTATCTTTGCTAAAAAGAAGCCATGGCCAACACAACCGAAGTATTGAATGATAAAGAAGTGAAAGATCGCATCAAGCGAATCGCTTGGCAGATCTTTGAAGAATTTCAAGATCAACCTAGAGTAGTGTTAGCCGGTATTGCCGAGCGCGGGTATTTTTTAGCGCAGGTCCTTAAAGATCAATTAGAAGCCATCGCCGATATTGATACCGAGCTATGTCGTTTGCGCTTCGACAAGGATGAACCGATCGATTCTAAACCTATTCTAGAGCCCGCAATGGATTTAAACGGTCAGAATATTGTCTTGGTGGATGATGTCCTAAAATCTGGCTCTACCTTAATCTATGGAGTGAAATACTTCCTTGACTTTCCGATCAGATCGATGAAAACGGTGGTGTTAGTGGATCGAAATCATAAAAGATACCCTGTTAAAGCTGATTTTAAAGGTTTATCTCTTTCTACCTCCCTAAAAGAACACGTTAGCGTTAATATCGAAGCCGAACCTTTTTCGGTAGTGGTACAATAAAGTCGAAGCTTATTTCGATTGGCCTTTCATGCTTCTAGGCTACAGATACTTTAGCTTTTTTCTTGCGACGCGCCTGAATTTCCGCTTTGAGGTACTTGGGGTGTATTACTAACATTCCGTAACTCTCCCCTGGATTTTTTCCTAAATGTTTATGGTGCATTTTATGAGCTCTTAAAACCGCAGCGAGGTAAAGATTATTGGTGTTTTTAAACCAATTAAAGCGACGGTGTATAAAAACCTCATGCACTATAAAATAAGCAAAGCCATAAACAGCAATTCCTGCGCCAATACTCACGGAGATCCAAGAGTCGTTCATCATCCCAAGCATTATACATAACCAAGAAGGCACCGCGAAAATGAGAAAGAAAGCATCGTTCTTCTCAAAAAACCCCGGTTTCTTATTGTGATGGTCGTCGTGCAAAGACCATAGGAAACCATGCATTACGTATTTATGGGTAAACCAAGCCATGAACTCCATAAACCAGAAAGTGAGGAAGACGATCAAGGTAATCCAGTACCAGGTCATAACAAGATATTGAGCATTATAAAAAATAAAGCCACCAGCATTAAATAGCCACGGGCCAAAGGGTTATCATTTTTGATCTTTAAACTTACAAAGATCGCTTGTACCACTATAGAAACCCCATACCAGCCCAAATAGTTTTCCCATGGCGCTACTTTAGCGCGCCAGGCCCAAAAACCAAGAGTTTCGCAAAGCGGTTCAATAAAAAAATCGAGACCTACCATGAGGGCCGCGGCCACCAAGACCCGAATCCATAAATTAGAGAACCATTTTGCCGCCCAGAGGGCTGAAGAGTAAGCTAATAAAAACCAATTGACTCCAATGATCAATGGTACTCCGATCCGCTGTGGACCAAGCTTGGGTAAATACCAGTATTCTCCAAAAGGAAAGCCTGTTTGGGTACCTAAAACCTCGGCCCCAAAGCCGATCAAAAAACTAGCGCTGAAAAAATAGAATAATGCCTTCCACTCCGTTTGGGCACTAGCTAAAAAAAGCAATAGAGCCGATAGCAAAAGATTTAGCGGGGTGAAGCTGGCAAATAGGTCGAGATCTACATAGGACATCATGATCACCCCGAAAAAATGAATGACTAGTAAGACCCAAAAACCATACTGTCGGGCAAAGGAAACAAGCCTATCTCGCATAATCCTGCGCAATTAGGTTAGCAGTGATCTCGGCCCCCATCAAGCATAAAGGAATACCTCCTCCCGGATGAACCGATCCCCCGCAGAAGTACAAGCCCTTCACTTTCCTGCTAAAATTGGGATGACGAAGAAAAGCCGAGAAGGTATCATTGGAACCCGCGCCATAAAGTGATCCTTGGAAAGATGAAGTCCTTTTTTCGATCAAGCGAGGATCTAAAAGATCTTCGAACTCGATCAAACTTTCGATGTCCTCTCCTAATATGCGCCCTAATTTATTCAGCACCACATTTCGGATCTGAGGAATCCAAGCTTCCCAATCTTGTCCTACATTTCCTGGAACATTCACCATTACGAACCAATTCTCACAGCCGGGAGGGGCATCTCCCTCCCCTTCTTTAGAGCTAACATTTACATAGACCGTGGGGTCGTCGCTCACTTTTTTATGATCAAATATGTCTTTAAACTCTTCACGGTAATCATTGCTGAAGAAGATATTGTGCAGGTCCAGTTGTGGAAACTCCTTTTTAATTCCCCAATAAAATATTAAGGCCGAGGAACTTCGCTCTTGTTGTAGAGTCTTTTCCGGGGCCTTTTCTTGAGGCATTAATTGTCGATAGGTGGGAACAATGTCCATATTGCTGATCACCAGATCCGCATAGCGTTCTTCACCATTTACCCAAACTCCGCGTACCCTCCGATTCGGGTCCACTAAGATCTTATCCACCTTGGCTTCAAAGTAAAACTCTACCCCCAAATCCTTGGCTAAGCGATACAAAGCTTCGGTGATGGCATACATCCCTCCTTTTGGGTAAAAGGTGCCTACATTATGTTCCAAGTGTGGGATGCTGGTCATTACCCCAGGCGTGAGATAAGGGCTACTGCCATTATATGTGGCAAACCGATCGAAAAGCTGCACCAATTTGGGATGCTGTAACTTTTGCTCATTAACCTGATGTAAGGTTTGATTAAGGTGCAGCTTATGGATCCTGAGCAAGGACTTCAAGGTTGAGGTGCTTAAATAGGTGCTTAGTTTATGTAGCGACTTCCGCAGGAAGACCTTTTCGGTGTATTTAAATACATAGGCTGATTTCTCAAGATACTTTAAAAGACCATGCGCAGAAACGCCAAGTTTCTTTTCAGCCTCTTCCGCGAAGGTCTGCGCTTCGGCGGAAGCCAATAGACGAGTGCCATCTTCCCAATAATACACACAAGCGACCGTCTTTCGGCCGTAATTAAAATAGTCGCGTGGGCTTTTACCACACGCAGCGATCAACTCATCCACTAAATGTGGCAAAGTAAAGAGCGAAGGTCCCGCGTCGAATCGGTAACGATCATCGCCGATAACCCTTAGCTTACCACCAGGACCATCGGCCGCCTCGTAAACTACCACTTCTTTGCCGGCAGATGCCAGTCGGCAAGCCGTAGCAAGGCCAGCTAATCCACTGCCAATTATAATCGCTTTTTGCTTCATTAGGTAAACAGAGCTTAAAACTAATTAAAGCTCCGGATGTTTAGATGCTATGGCTAATTATTGGCAAAATTTTAAAAACCTTGCTCCACCCGTGCGCTGGTTCATCCTTACGATGGCCACCCTATTGGCCTTGGCCTTTCTCTTTGCCCCCGAAATTAAACCAGTAGATTATCAAGCTGTAAGCTTTAAGTCTACTGCCGATTCCCGGATGTACTTCAATAATATCCGTTCCTATTATTACCATATCGATACGCGTTCTAAAGCTCCAACTACCATTTATCGTTTAAAAAGGCGCAGCAGCGAAAGAGATAGTAGCAATTTAAACTTCGCTATAGTCCATTACCCTGGCGCAGAAGAAGTTTTCATTTTCGCTTCCGCTGGAAAAGCCTATGAACAATATGATTCCCTGCGAGTTATATTCGATAAATACCCTGATGCAGAAAATCTGCTGGGGATCAATCGCGAGGGTCATTTTCGCATTGCCGCCAAAGTCTACACTTCGATCTTAGAAGAAAAGGCGGTTTATTTAGCCCATGGTGACGATACTCTAAAACGGCTTTTCACAAATAAAGCCAGTTCCTTAGACGCCGAAATAACCCTCGAGGATTATTTTAAGCTAACCTTAAAAAATTGAAGATGGATAATTTTAAGCGGTACGGATTAAGGATTTCAAGAAACTATGGAATTGCGTTAGGTCTATTTTTAACGGCCTATTTCTTGGTGATGCGCCTGGTGGGATTAGGACATGAGTATTACCTAAGAGTGTTTAACGCCCTAATTCTGTTTATGGTAATACACCAGGTAATCACCAAGTACCGCAATTCTATGCAAGAAGAACGATATGGGACTTTCATAGAGCACTTTAAAGTTGCTATGCGCACAGCCTTTATAGGTATAGCTAGCTTTTCGGTCTTCTTAGCCCTTTATTTGGATCTTATGGACCCCACCTTTATGGGTGAAATAGCCGAAATGGAAAGTGCCAGTCCTTTTATTAGTCCGGTATCAGCTGCAGGAATAGTATTTATAGAAGGATTTGGATCGGCCTTTGTGATCAGTTACATGGCGATTCAGTTATTAAAGAAACCGACCGTAGAGTTAGCAAAATCTTGATTTTCGAACAACAAAAAAAAAGAGGCCTATCGTGGCCTCTTTTTTTTTACAATCCTTGTTTTTCCATTTCAGCTTCAAGCCTTTGTCGTAATGCATTGGATATAGGCCAAAGCGGTTGGCGCATATAAGGCTCCATGATATTCTGAATATCTAAACAAGCCTTTACTCCGCCTGGGTTCCCTTCTTCGAACAACATATTGGTAATGTCGAATAATCGATAGTGTAAAGGACGGGCGCTTTTAAAATCCTCTGCTAAAGCTTTGCGTACCATTTCGGTAAAAACGGCGGGGAAAGCCTGGCCACTAACACTAATTACGCCATCGCCTCCCAAGGCCAGCATCGGAAAAGTTAAATTATCGTCACCACTTATCACCAAGAAACCTTCCGGACGTTCATTGATGATCTGCATCACCTGATTCATGTCTCCACTAGCTTCTTTTACCGCAAAAACATTGTCAAAATCACGAGCAATGCGCAAAGTGGTATCTGCGGTCATATTAGAACCGGTGCGACCTGGCACATTATACAATATGATCGGTAAGGGGCTGTTCTCGCAAATTAATTTATAATGCTGGTAGATTCCCTCTTGGGTAGGCTTATTGTAATAGGGCGATACGGATAAGATCGCTGAAACACCACCGAAGTCCTCCGATAGCAATTCTTCTACAACTGCTTGGGTACTATTGCCACCTACGCCATATACGATCGGCACGCGCTCATTGGCCGCCTCAATAACTGCCTTAAGCACTTGCTTCTTTTCATGCTTGCTTAAAACGGGGTTTTCTCCGGTAGTACCCATCACCACGAGATATTCTACACCACCTTCGATACAATGACTTACCAAACGCTCTAAAGCATTGAAGTCGATCGAAAGGTCCTTTTTAAAAGGGGTTACCAGCGCTACGCCGGTGCCACGAAAAGCTTGCATAATTATGCGTTTATAAATTTCAGCAAATTTACTACTTCCTCTTGGCAAGCCCTAGAATTTTGCCCCTCTTTACAATTCACCTGCAAATCGGACCAAGGCTTACGCATTTCACTGAATGCTACCTTTAATTTTGCGTTAGAGGCGCGAAATACCGCTTCATGACATACTTCATCACCAAGAGAAAGGTCTATTAATATGTCGAATGCCTCATTTTTAAAGTCTTTATAGGCTTGCGCCTGAGGGAAACCTAACCAAGACCTTTCATCCTTACAGTAAGTGGGCGTCTGCCAATCGGGTGCTAATTCTTTTCGTTTCACCGATTGATAACTGAGCAAGTGCACTTCTTTTCCTGTCCCTTCGAAAAGACTCTTCCAAGACTGCCATTCTTCACTACTCATCGGATTTACCTCAAAGTAGATCCCAATTTTCTGCGCAGCAATCCAACCGGGATAATCGGCTCTATCCTTCGCGCTGATGCGATTGAATTCGCGCTTTAAAAACCAATCTTTTAAACTCATAGCCCGATCTTTTCCGCGAATTGACCTTCGTTGATAATCTCTACTCCAAGGTCCTCGGCTTTCTTCCGCTTAGAAGGCCCCATGCCTTCTCCGGCAACGATCAGGTCGGTTTTTCCCGAAACAGAACCGGTGTTCTTACCGCCGTGTAGTTCGATCAATTCCTTGAGTTCAGTACGCGTGAAACGCTCGAACTTACCGGAAATCACAATGCTTAATCCGGCTAAGGAATCTGATCCCCCCTCCTGTTTTTCGATTTCAAATTGTAGTCCTGCCGCTTTTAAGCGCTCGATCTGGGCCAAATAGTCTTCTCTTTGAAAATAATCTACCACACTTTGGGCAATACGCTCCCCAATTTCCGGAACTCCCACCAAATCGATTATAGTGGCCTGCTTTAATTGATTGATGTTTTCAAAGTGGCGCGCAAGCTTCTTTGCCACGGTTTCCCCTACGTATCGAATGCCCAAAGCAAACAGAACCCTTTCGAAGGGGATTTCTTTAGACGCCGCAATGCCTGCTACGATGTTTTGAGCTGACTTTTCGGCCATGCGTTCGAGTGGAAGTATTTGCTCTACCCTCAGTTCATAAAGGTCTGCGAAGTTTTGAATCAAACCTGCTTCTACGAACTGCTCTACTGTTTCCGAACCCATACCTTCGATATCCATGGCCTTTCGGCTAATGAAATGCTGGATACGCCCGCTTACCTGTGGTGGACAAGTTGCTTCATTTGGGCAATAATGCAGCGCTTCTCCTTCTAAGCGTATCAATTCGGTCTTGCACTCCGGGCAATGCTTAATGTATTGAAACTCTTCTGCTAAGGCATCACGCTTGCTAAAATTGACTCCAACTACCTTCGGAATGATCTCTCCGCCTTTTTCTACGTAAACGCTGTCGCCAACCCGTAAATCGAGTTTAGCAATTTGATCGGCATTGTGCAAAGAGGCGCGCTTTACGGTAGTTCCTGCCAAAGAAACCGGCTTCAAATTGGCCACTGGAGTTATGGCACCGGTACGTCCCACTTGATAAGTCACCGACTCTAATCGTGTTTCTTGCTGCTCTGCCTTAAATTTATAAGCAATGGCCCAACGGGGACTTTTGGCGGTGGCACCTAATTCCTCTTGCAAAGCGTATTTATTCACTTTAATTACAACCCCATCGATCTCGAAGGGCAAATCATGGCGATGCTCGTCCCAATAATTAATGAATTCAAAGATCTCATCGATATTTTTGGCTTTCCGCAAATAAGACTTCTCCACCGAAGGTATTCTAAAACCCCATTCACCGGCCGCTAATACCGCATCATAGTGATTATCGTGAGTTTGCTCTTCGCCCATCACATAATACAAGAAGCAGTCGAGCGGTCTTTGCGCCACCAAGCGAGAGTCTTGCATCTTTAAAGAGCCTGAAGCACTATTACGAGGATTAGCAAAAGGCTCTAAGCCTTCATCTATCCGGGATTGATTGAGAGCAGCAAAGCCTTCTAATGGCATAAACACTTCACCGCGGATCTCAAATTCTTGCGGAAAATTCTTTCCGCGCAAGCGTAAGGGTATACTAGCAATAGTTTTTATGTTGTTAGTGATCTCATCGCCCTGACTGCCATCTCCGCGCGTTAGTGCCTGGTGTAATTGCCCATCACGGTAAGTAATACTTATGGCCGCTCCGTCATATTTTAGTTCGCATACAAACTCGAGCTCATCGTCGGGCAAGAGCTTTTGGGTGCGCACTAAATACTCCTCCAATTCCTCGCGGCTGTAGGTATTACTAAGCGAAAGCATGGGGTATTTGTGCTTCAGGGTGGGGAAATCCTTGGTAATATCGCCCCCCACCCGCTTGGTGGGAGAATTTGGATTGGCAAACTGTGGATATTCCGCCTCTAATTTCTGCAATTGCTCCAGCTTCTGATCGAATTCAAAATCGCTGATCTCGGGAGCATCCTTAATGTAGTAGAGGTAATTATGGTGTTGGAGCTCTTCGCTTAAAGCTGATATACGCTCCTTTGCTTCTTCTGCACTCATTTTCCAAAAATAAAAGGAACTTAGGCAGGGCTTGGAAGCCCGAATGGAAAATTATTAACGATGTCTAACTAAAAGGGTATCCTTGGGAAAAGGGATCTAATCTTTAGTCTCAAGGTCAAAGAGATCGATCATCCTACGATCTTCTTCGTAATTACAAGCTTTGATATGGTCTGCTTCTCGTTTACCGGAGCGCTCGTCGCCAAACGCCAAGCGCTTGGCACGCTTCTCGGCATTGTAATACGCTTCATCGCGATACCAGTAATGGTTAATACAAAGCGGAGCGTGTTTTATTTGCGGATCAGAGGGCAGGAAAGGACTTTCATCACTGTAGATATCTTTTGCCTCCCCTTTAGCAAAAGCGTAATGCGGACCTTCTAAGAAACCCAAGGAATTGGCGAGGTAAAGAATAGGCTTTACGATTTTATGCTCTCCCAAAGAAACATGAGCCCGTTTGGTAAGTTGGGCCAACATAGGTCTATTGGGAGCTAATTTCTTTACCCCACTGGTGCCAAACATGAGCCAATTGACCGAAATAGATGCAATTTCAGCACCTTTAAAACGCTGCAAAAAGCGGCTCAGTTTAAGCCCTTCCGTTTCATAAAGGAATTCATCCACATCGATGGCTGCCACCCAAACGTGCTTTCCTTCGGCCAGTGCGATCGCTCTAAGCAGGCGATTTAATTCTACCGCTTGCAAACGAATGGACCAATCGGTCTTGCGCGTTTTATGAAAATACACTTGCCCCGCTTCGATGTAAGGTGCTAGCACGGATTCGGGGCGATCATTACTTCCATTATCGGCCAAGTAAAACTGTCGTACCCCTCGTGCCAAATGAAAATCGATCCATTCTTTTAAATATGGGGCTTCATTCTTTATGATCGCTACCACAAAAAGCGGCGCCTCCTCGACCGTAACTGCGGTAGCGAGCGAGGCGCGCCATTTTTTTAAGTGATATAGTAGCTTAAGCCACAAATTATTGGTTCTTTAAAAGCTTACGGTATTTGATCCGTTTGGGCTCCACATCGCCGAGACGTTTACGTTTATTTTCTTCGTAATCACTAAAGCTACCTTCGAAATAATAAACATTAGAATCACCTTCAAAAGATAGGATATGGGTACATACCCGATCTAGGAACCAGCGGTCGTGTGAGATAATTACCGCACATCCTGCGAAGTTCTCCAAGCCTTCCTCCAATGCACGTAAGGTGTTCACGTCAAGGTCGTTAGTTGGCTCGTCTAAAAGCAACACATTACCTCCTTCTTTAAGAGCCATCGCCAAGTGTAAGCGGTTGCGCTCACCGCCCGATAAGGCATCGATCTTTTTGTTTTGATCCGATCCACCAAAGTTAAATCGCGAAAGATAAGCTCGGGCATTTAGCTTGCGATCGCCCACCATGATTTCCTCATCACCTTGGGAGATAGCTTCATAAATACTCTTTTCGGGCAAAAGGTCTTTGTGACTCTGATCTACATAAGAGATCTTAACCGTTTCCCCTACCTTAAACTCGCCGCCATCGGGTGTTTCTTGCCCCATGATCATGCGGAAAATAGTGGTTTTACCAGCACCGTTTGGGCCGATAATACCTACAATACCGGCTGGTGGCAGATCGAAGTTGAGATCATCGTAAAGTAATTTTTCGCCAAATGCTTTCTTTACCCCTTTCGCTTCGATCACATTGGTCCCTAAACGAGGGCCATTGGGAATGAAGATCTCCAATTTTTCCTCGCGATCCTTTTGTTCTTGATTTAAAAGATTTTGGTAATTGTTAAGACGCGCTTTACCCTTGGCTTGTCGTCCTTTGGGCGACATCCGAACCCAATCTAGCTCACGTTCTAAGGTTTTACGGCGTTTGGAAGCTTGTTTCTCTTCTTGTTCTAAGCGCTTCGACTTCTGATCGAGCCAAGAGCTATAATTTCCTTTCCAAGGGATACCCTCGCCACGATCTAGTTCTAGGATCCATCCTGCTACATTATCCAAGAAATAGCGGTCGTGTGTTACGGCAATTACCGTTCCCTTATACTGCTGTAAATGCTGTTCTAACCAGAGTACCGACTCAGCATCCAAGTGGTTGGTTGGTTCGTCCAACAACAATACATCTGGCTGTTGAATTAAAAGGCGGCAAAGGGCTACCCGACGGCGTTCTCCCCCAGAAAGTACCGAAATAGGTGTTTCTGGTTCCGGGCAACGCAAAGCATCCATGGCTCGATTGAGCATGGTGTCTAATTCCCAAGCATTGGTAGCGTCGATTCGATCCTGTAATTCGGCCTGACGTGCCATGAGCTTTTCCATCTTATCGGGGTTTTCATAAACCTCCGGCAAACCAAAGTCATCGTTAATCTTATTGTACTCTTCTAAAATAGCCACCGTTTCGGCCGCCCCTTCTTTTACGATGTCTATAACTGTCTTTGATTCATCTAGTTGGGGCTCTTGTTCGAGGTAACCCACCGTGTAGCCGGGTGAAAAAACTACATCGCCTTGATAATTTTTTTCAATTCCTGCGATTATCTTTAATAGTGTAGATTTACCCGCACCGTTTAAACCGAGGATACCGATCTTAGCGCCGTAAAAGAAGCTGAGATATATTTTTTTAAGAACGGTCTTATTATTTTGAGAATAGGTCTTTGTGACCCCACTCATGGAAAAAATGACTTTCTTATCGTCTGACATACAAATTGATGATTATAGAAAAACTACTCGCTTTAGCCTTTAAAAATAAGGCATTCAAAGATACAGCGCTATTTTCAATCGCCATGGCCTCCATGCTTCTATTTAGCAGTTTCTTGACCGCCCAAGCCACGGAGCAGATCAACGGCTGGGTTTTGGATGGCAAAACCAAAGAGACAGTGCCCGGGGTACACGTGATTAATACGCGTACCTTAAAAGGCACCATTAGTGATGCCGACGGCTATTTTGAATTAGGCCTGGAAAAAGGCGACAGTATTCTCTTTAGCAATATCGCCTATAAATACTTCTACTTTGTTTACCGCGATAGCACTGTGCTGGAGGAGGTTATTATAACTATGGAAGAGCAAAACTACTTGCTCGATGAGGTAAGTGTTTTTAGTTATGAGCTTACCACCAATAAACCGCGGGAAATGAAGCTCAATAAGCCCCGCATCAAGTCGAATGAAGAGATCGATGACCCTAGACCAATAAAGGCCACCTTGCAAAATCCGGCCGAATACCTTTACAATCTTTTCGGCTCTAAGCCTCGCCAGTTGCGAAAGTTAGCGCAGCTCAAGGCTGAAGACGCCTACCGGAGAAAGCTAGAGGAAAGTAATAATCGAAGGGCGGTAATTGCTTTGACCGGACTTAATAAAGACGAGTTGGAAGCCTTTATGTTTTACTGTAAGTACATACCAGTAAACATGAATCGGCTCAATGATTACGAATTCCTGTTGGCGGTACAAGCCTGTTTTCAACGCTATATGAAAGATCGGGAGCTCGAAGGATTCTTGGAGCAATTCGACTGATCCCGTAGCAAACAACTCCTACCCTGTATTATATTTTCTGAGGAACATAATCTTTAGGCTTGAAGCTTCTGCAGGGTTTCTTCTTGTAAATTAAGCCCGTATCGCAGGTGCTCTTCTTTACCTAAAACCAGGCTATCGATCAATTCTGCCTGAAAGCTAAGTAGGCAAAAATTGGCTTCGGCCGAGCCCATTAGCTCCTTTGCCTCGGAGATCTGCTCTCCTGGTGCGGCTGCAGCGCGGTAATCGCTTCTGCGGTCTAGAGGAATCTTCGCCAAATGCTCTAATGCCAATTCATCTCGATGATGCAAAGTGATTATGCCCTGCACTCTTATTTGCCATTGTTTACGGGGATGGTAGAACAAGAGGGAAGCCTGTGGATTAGTTTGCAATTGAGTAACCTTCGGACTGCGTTGATCGGTATAAAAGAACAAACAATTTTGGGAGGGGTCATAAGCCCGCAAGACCACCGTGCGCTGTTCTGGTTTATTTTCACTCACGCTGGCTAGGACTGGGTAGCGCCAGGGATGCTTACGATCTACTGTGGCACGACCTAAAGCCGACCAAATATCTTGTTTTTGCTCCCGGAAAGTCATGCAGAACTAACCACAGAACATAAGAAGAGTTTAAGCCGATAAAAATTTATTGATAGCCGCTTTACTAAGATCGGCCTTTCTTAACCAGTAGCGCTTGCCTTCTGGACTGTAGAGCGAGTAACCCTTCCAAAACCATTTTGAGACTGCTTCGACCCGAGCCACTTTAATGCTTTTTAGAAAATGGGTTCGGTAATACCACTGACCTTCCCACAATTTTAAAATGGGCTTTTTTAAATGAACCAATTCAAGAAACATTAGGTAAAGACCTACCGTCATTACCATTGAACAGGCTATTTGATACCAAAGGGGACGTGGCGCATAAAGAAGGATCGAAAAAAAGGCGACAATGGCCAAGCCACGCAGCAGGTCGCCGATGGCCTTAGCTCTAGGTTTGTAAAATTCCATCGCGAAGATTTAAGTCGAAGGTACAAATTAGCCAAGAACTCGCTTGAGGACCTTGGATAAGCTGAGGCCCTGCACCAAGATGGAGAAAACCACCAAAACATAAGCGATGGCCAAGAACATCTCACGATGCATTTCTTCACCAAGGCTAAGGGCTAAAGCAATTGAAATGCCACCACGAATGCCTCCCCAGGTTAGCAAAAAGGCTGTTTTAGGGGCAAACTCTAGGCGCTTTTTATAGATCTCCACCGGACCTAAAACCGCTAGATATCGAGCCAGTAGCATTAGGGGAATCATAGCTAAGCCTAAGGTTAGGTGAAATGCATCTAGATCTACGATCAATAATTCCATGCCAATCAAAACGAATAATATCGCATTGAGGAATACATCTAGCATTTCCCAAAATTTATCGATGTAATTCTGCGCGCTTTTACTCCAGGCTTGTTCAGGTGATTTGTTGCCAATTAACAGTCCGGCCGCAACTACCGCCAAGGGACCGCTAAAATGTAAGTAGGAAGCTAAGGTATAGAGGCCCATCACCAAGGCCAAGGTCAGCATTACCTCGGTCTCATAATGATCTACGGTACGCATCAGCCGAAAGGCTAAATAACCACCTGCTAATCCTAAAGCAAGGCCACCCCCTACTTCTTCAAGGAATATGAAACCAACCTCAGTCCATTCAAAATTGGCCATACCCTGAGAAGCAAGCGACAATAAGACCAAAAAGACTACAACGCCCACTCCATCATTAAACAAAGACTCACCTACTATTTTAACTTCCAGGTTTTTAGGCGCGCCTACCTCTTTTAAAATACTTAAAACGGCAATGGGGTCGGTGGGTGAAATAAGCGCACCAAAAAGGAGGCAGTAAATGAAATCGACGGGATAGGCTACCCACTGTAGTAAGCCATAGAGCATACTGCCGACCAAAAGTGTAGAAAGTAAAACCCCCAGTGTGGCCAACATCAGGATGGGACCGCGGTGCTTAGCTAGGGAGTCGAGTTTAGTGTGCAATGCGCCAGCAAAAAGCAAAAAACTAAGCATAACCTCCAGCAGAAGGGCCTTGAAATCCAAACCACTGAGTATGAGCTTCGCGTCTTTCAAGACTAAGGGAAAGAAATAGCCCAAACCGATGATCAACAAAGTGAAGGCCATGGCCAAGATCATTAAGCCAATCGTAAAGGGTAACTTTAGAAATCGAGTGTTTAGGTAGGCAAATAAGGCCGCTAGCGTGGCCAGGATCGCAGCGATAGTAAAGAGGTCCATAGGCTTTTTGGCTAAGATCAACATTTTTAAAAAAATAATGGCTCATCACTGAACAAAAGGCAAAACTTGCGGTATTGATAGTAATACTATTATATTTGCGATGCAATAACAGAGCTTATGCAAAGACTATTAGGTAATTTAAGGATACAAATTCCGGAGCAACTCTATGTTAAAGACCCCGATTCCAGTGACTTGGGCAAGAAGATCGTAGAGCACAGCATCCATCTGATCGAAGAATTAGGCTTTGAATCCTTCACCTTTAAGAAGCTGGGGTTAGCGATCGGCTCGCCCGAAAGTACCGTGTACCGCTATTTTGAGAATAAGCATAAACTTCTCTTATACTTAACTTCTTGGTATTGGGGCTGGCTTGAATATAAGGTAGCTTTCGCCACCGCTAACGTTAAATCTTGTCAGCAGCAGCTCGAAAATTCCATTCGGGCGATCTGCGAAACGGTGCAGGAGGACCAGGATTTCAGTCACATTAATGAAGAGAAATTGCAAAAGATCGTGATCTCCGAATCGAGTAAGGCTTTTTTAACCAAGGAGATCGATTTGGAGAACAAGAACGGCTATTTCAAGTCCTACAAGAACTTGGTAGAGCGGATTGAAAGTATCATTAGTGGACTTAACCCCTCCTACCCTTATCCTAAAACCTTAGCTTCGACCCTTTTAGAATCGAATCATCTGCAAAAATTCTTTGGCGCCCATATCCCGGCAATTACCGACATTGCTAGGAGCGATGAGGATGTAATCGCTTTTTTTAAAACTATGACCTTTAGCACCCTTAATTATGGCAAATAAGGATCCTAAAATGCCTTTAAAGCGCTTTTGGCAATTATTGTCGAGTGAGCGTAAAGACATAGGCAGCATATACGTCTACGCCCTTTTTAATGGCTTACTGACCCTTTCTATTCCGTTGGGAATTCAGGCGATCATTAACCTGATCCAAAGTGGTAGCACTTCTACCTCTTGGGTAGTTTTAGTGATCGTGGTATTGATAGGCTTAACTTTAGCGGGAGTCTTCCAGATCTTCCAGCTTAGTGTAGCGGAACGCATCCAGCAGCGGCTCTTTGTGAATGCTTCGGTTGAATTCGCCTACCGTATTCCGCGCTTAAAATTAAGTGCCCTGCGCAATAATTACCCTCCGGAGCTGATCAACCGTTTTTTTGATGTTCTCACGGTACAGAAGGGATTATACAAATTACTCTTCGACTTCTCGGTAGCGAGTTTACAGATCGTTTTTGGTTTGATCCTCCTATCGCTTTACCATCCCTTCTTCATCGCCTTTGGCTTCTCCTTAGTGGTTTTATTGGCGATCTTCTTCCGCTCTACTTCACGCAGAGGACTGGAAACCAGCTTAGAAGAAAGTAAGCATAAATATG
>CBFHJH010000001.1:250880-273546 GCA_965656185.1 Croceimicrobium sp. | reverse complement strand
GGTAAGTTGGTTGGAAGAGTTAGCGCGAAACCTTTCCACCTTTAAGATGGCCGGAAAGACCGACCTCCCCATGGAGCAAACCGATCATCTTAGCGGTAAATACCTTCGCTCACGCCGCGCCCACTTCTCTATATTGGTGCGTCAGTATGGCTTTTTGGTATTCTTTAAGGTACTTATTGCCGGTGGCCTCTTACTACTAGGCGGACTGTTGGTTTTCGATGCTCAAATGAACATTGGTCAGTTTGTAGCGGCAGAAATCGTAATCGTACAGATCATATCCTCGGTAGAGAAATTGGTATACAGCATTGAAACCATTTACGATGTATTAACCGGTCTAGAAAAACTTGGCGCGGTTACCGACCTCGAGTTAGAAAACCAAGGCGAAGAGGATCAAGTAGAGCTGCGTGGTGAAGATCCTTTGAATATCAAGTTGAAGAACATCAACTTAGATTCACCACAGTGGGGTCACCGCATTTTGCACGACATAAGCTTTGAAGTTAAGCACGGACAGAAGATCGGTATTACCGGCACCATGAGTTCGGGTAAGTCTTCCCTCCTACAGCTCATTGCTGGCCTTTTCGATTCTTACGAAGGTGCTTTACTCTATAATAGTATTCCACACCGCAAGGTGCGCTTAGAAACCTTGCGAAGCTTGATCGGCGATAATTTACGTCAAGAAGAGGTCTTCGAAGGATCGATCTTGGAAAACATTAGTTTACGTCGCGAAAGCGTTAGTCAGGAAAACGTAATGCAGCTGATCGACTTGGTGGGCCTAAAGGATTTCGTGGAAGACCTACCCAATGGCATTTTTACCCAATTGCCTTCTTCCGGATTAGGTTTGGCTAGCTCTACTCGCAATCGCATCTTAATGGCGCGCAGTTTAGCCGGCCAACATAATTTGTTGCTTCTGGAGGACAATTGGTTCGATGTAGACGATAAAACCCGTCAGGTTTGGCTCGACTACCTCTGTTTCGATTGTGGGCAATCGGTGATCATTGCTACCAACAATCGAAAATCCTTAGAGCGAATGGACCACATCATGGTTTTAGATAAAGGAAGGATTGTAAAAGAAGGCAAATACGAAGACCTTAAAGACGACTTGCCATGTTAAACATTTCACCCCAAAATTCGATCGACGATAAAGTCGACAAGCGCCAATACTCCAGTTTGCGCGTATTCTTGGATGAAGCCCGCTTCAATAAGGGCCGTCGCAACCTTTTTGCCGTCTTCATCATCGCCATCCTAGGGGCCTTGTTCTTACCCTGGACCCAGAACGTGATGACCAAAGGTTATGTAACTAGCTTGCAGCCCGACAAACGACCACAAACCTTACAGTCGGTTATCGGAGGGCGTATCGATCAGTGGTTCGTTAGTGAAGGAGATTTTGTGCAAAGAGGCGACACGCTCTTGTATATATCTGAGATCAAAAACGACTATTTCGACCCTCAATTATTAGAGCGTACCGATCAGCAAATTAAGGCTAAGGCTAGTTCTCGTAGCAATTACGAAGAAAAAGCCAAGGCTTTGGAGACGCAGATCAATGCTTTGGTCGAAAACAAGCGTTTGAAATTGCAACAAGCCCAAAATAAGATCCAGATCAGTAAACTAAAGGTCACGGCCGATTCCATGGATCTTATTGCACGCGTTACAAACGAAGAGATCGCTGAAGCGCGGATGATGCGAATGGATACCCTGTACAATCAAGGTTTATACTCCCGCACCGATCTAGAAGGTCGTAAGCAAAAGCTACAGGAAGCCATTTCGAAGCGAATCTCGCAGGAATCGAAATTACTGGCGAGTCGAAATGAATTGATCAATGCCCGGGTAAACCTGAACGCCATTGAAGCCGAATACGACTCTAAGATTTCCAAAGCGCGCAGTGAGCGCTTCTCCACCCTATCCAATATGTTTGGAACGGCGGCAGAAGTGAGTAAACTGGAAAATCAATACAGTAATTATGCCGTACGCACCAGTAATTATTACCTCACCGCTCCCCAAGATGGTTACATTACCCGAGCGGTAAAGACCGGTATTGGTGAAACGGTTAAAGAAGGTGAGCGCATTCTTACCATTATGCCCGCCGATTACGACTTGGCGATCGAGATGTACGTAAAACCATTAGACTATCCCTTAATGCACGTGGGCGAAGAAGTTCGCATCCAATTCGACGGATGGCCCGCCTTCTTCTTTAGTGGATGGCCTGGGGTTTCGGTGGGAACCTTTGGCGGACGAATCGTGGCGATCGATAACTTCACTTCTGAGAATGGTTTATACCGTCTTTTGGTCTCACCAGACCCCAATCAAGAGCCTTGGCCCGAAGGCGTGCGAGTAGGCGCTGGTGCCCGTACTTTCGCCTTATTGAACGATGTGCCGATCTGGTATGAGATCTGGCGACAGATCAATGGATTCCCCGCCGATTTTTATCAGCCTGAAAAAGCTAGTGATGAGAAAGAGTCTGCTAAGAAGAAATAGCCTCCTCTTAATAGGCCTGGTGCTAATAAACTTGAGTCTAAAGGCTCAAGACAGCCTACGCATGGATAGCATTGCTCTGCCGGTGGATACATTTATGGCCATCGTGGAGCGACATCATCCTCTAGCCGCCCAAGCGCGCTTATTGCGCGAGTCGGCTCGTGCGGCCCGCCTTAAAGCCAGTGGTGGATTTGATCCTAAACTATTCTCCGAGATCGACCAAAAGCGTTTCGACGCTAAAAACTACTACCAGTTACAAAACAGCGGTTTAGAGATTCCGGCCTGGTTTGGTTTCAAAGCTAAAGCCGGATACGAACTCAATGACGGTATCTACCTCAATGGACAAAATACCGTTCCGGCCAGTGGATTATGGTACGCCGATGTGAGTTGGACACTAGGTAGAGGGCTTTTCATAGATGAGAGGCGTGCCATGCTAAAACAAGCCAGGTTGTTGGAAGAATCGGCCGAATTCGAGATCGATCTAGCCCTTAACCAATTGATGGAAGATGCGCTAAATGCTTATTGGGATTGGTATGCCGCTTATCAGGAGTATTTACTTTTCCAAGAAGCACTTGAGCTAGCCCAATTCCGATTCAATGCCGTAAAAAGTGCAGCCATGGTTGGCGATGAGCCCTTTATCGATACCCTGGAAGCAGCCATTCAGGTGCAAGACAGACAAGTGAGCTTACAAAAAAGTCAGGCCAATTTTATCCATAAACGCAATATCCTCGCCACCTACCTTTGGCTAGACGGCCAAGTGCCCTTGGACATCAGTAAATTAGCTTATCCGATCTACCAAATGTCGGCCAGCCAGATCTTACTTCCCGAAAATTGGTTTCAAGAACACCCGGCTTTAGAGGTTTATCGCTTAAAAATAGAGCGTATCGATGTGGAAAGGAGACTACAAGTAGAACAGCTCAAGCCAGAGCTAACCTTGAATTACAAGTTTCTTAATCAGCCAGTACAGAATGATTTCTTTGCCAACTACTCCGTCGACAACTACACCTGGGGCTTAAAGGCAAGCTTCCCTCTCTTTGTTCGTAAAGGACGAGGCGAAGTTCTAAAGTCTAAGGTGAAGATTCAGGAAAATGAATTAGGACGAGAATTAAAGGCGCAAGAAATTAGGAATAAGGTAAATGCCTTGGAAGCTGAATTGACCCTGAACGCTCAGCAGCTCAACCAGATACGCTCGATGGTAAACAACTACCGCCGCCTTTTACGTGCCGAAAACGTAAAGTTTAGAAACGGAGAAAGCTCTTTATTCTTGGTCAATTCCCGCGAATTAAAATACCTCGATGCCAGACAAAAAGAGATTGAAACCGAGGCTAAGCTGAATCAGGTAAATGCCAAACTGGCGGCAGCGGCCGCAGTGCTAAACTAAATCATGCTGCTGGTATAAGCTTAAATCAAAAAGGGCCATGAACCAAATCTGGTCTAAGGCCCTCAATGATGCTCTAAATTCATTTAACTCTCCCAGCGCACTTTTTCAGTGATATCGCTAATACGTCTACCCTGCGGATTTTCTTTTCCGGGTTTACCGAGATAGAATAATCCTAAGCTCTTATGACTATCATCCAGGCCCATAAAGTCACGAAGCTGGTCGGAGAATGCCACCTGTCCGGTGCTCCAGTAGCCGGCCAATCCCAGGGCCTGGGTCATTAACCACATATTTTGCACCGCCATGGCTACGGCCGATACCTCCTCTATTTCCGGAATCTTAGGATTGGTACCCGGCTTCATGGCAATGCCAATAACATGGGAAGCCATTTGAGGGCGCTTATACAAGCGATCGTAACGCATCTGATTGAAATCCTCGGCATTGGGATCGGGCTGGTTGTAATCGGCTAAAAACTTACCTAGTCGTTCCAAGCCCTCTCCTTTATAGACCACAAAGCGCCAGGGTTCAGTATAACCATGCGTAGGCGCCCAATTTGCTTGTTCCAAGATCTGGTTAATAAAGTGGTCGTCTATCGTTTCGGTCGAATAGGTATCTGGTTTCACGGTCCGCCTTTCGGCGATAATCTTCTTTACTTGTGTTAAGGCATCGTTCATGCTAGGTATTCTTTTATGGCTTTAAGACGTTCGTCCAATTGGTTTTGTTTAGCCGGGATTTTTAAGATCGCTTTCTCGTAAAAGTCGCGTCGCTCAAAAAGATGCTTAGCAATAAACTCCTTGAGGTCTGCATCCTTGAGGTGAGCGATCAAAGGTCGCTCGCGCCGGTCTTTTTGCAAAGTTTCAAATAATTGTGGAATACTAGCCTCTAGGTAAACCGATAAGGAACTACTATTCACTAGATCCATATTATCGTAATAGCAGGGTGTACCGCCACCCAAAGCTAAAACGAAGCTATCCTGCCCTAAGATCTTTTCGAGTACAGCTCGTTCCAGTTTCCGAAAGTGCAATTCTCCTCTATTCAAGATCAATTCCGAAACCGTTTCCCCCGATTCTCTTTCTATCTCTCGATCAAGATCTACAAAAGGCAGCTGCAGCTGAAGCGCCAAAGACTGGCCTAGGTGGCTCTTACCAGCTCCCATATAACCTATAAGTGAAATTTTCATGGGCCTAAATTACTGCTAACAAAGCTAATGGAGAAGGCTTGATAAATTTCTCTGATTTTTTTCCCTCTAGCCTTTGGTCAAAAAAGAAACTTGCCCTTATATTTGCAGCCCCAAAACAAAACGGGATAACGACTCAGTAGCTCAGTTGGTAGAGCATCTCCCTTTTAAGGAGAGGGTCCAGGGTTCGAGCCCCTGCTGAGTCACCAAAGAGAGCCCTTCGAGGGCTTTTTTTGTAGCACGTAGATCGAGTAAAAAGAAGATGGACCTGTCTATATTCTAAGCTCTTTTTCTATGTTCTATCTAAGCCCAGGTGGTGGAATTGGTAGACACGCTACCTTGAGGGGGTAGTGACCTTACGGTCGTGCAGGTTCGACTCCTGTTCTGGGCACTTTCAAAAGTTTTAAGCCTTGCCGTTTTAAAATGGCAAGGCTTTTTTCTTGTCCGCCACTCAAAGCACGATCTACGAGATACTATTTAGTATCTTTCCGCTTTAGCTTCTGCCCTTTTATGAATAAAAAGCTGGTCTTTCTGCTCATTGCTATGGCTCTTCCTGAGTTTTTCTGGGGACAGTGGTGCGCCACTTTACCCTCAGAGATTGAAGCTTTGCCGCAGATCAGCGCTAAACAGTCGGTAGATCACATCAAAATTCCCACCCTTTTCTACATTTTCGATCATGATCCCAATCCAGGTATTCAAATAAAGTATAGCCTTCATGACCTTCAGTTTCAAATCGATTGGCTAAATCAGCAGTTCGCACAAGTTGCCAATTTGAAACCCAATACCAGTATAGAGTTTCAAGTGGCTACGGCTCAGGCTGGGAAAGCACTTCCCCTTCCCCACGCTTCTGACTTCACTTTCGTAGAACAAGCGGTAGATTCTTCTACCTTCATCTCTGGACAAGGTCCGCAAAGGGCGGGCGTCTTTTACATCGATCGTGATCCGGCGAAGATCATTGCACTTACCGACCGCTACATCGATGCTATGACCGGCCTGAATCACCAGAACTACTTAGTGATCATTATTGCCCAATCGGCGCAGCATGGCACATTTGGTAGTTACTCCACCTTTATTAGTGGATGGTCTAAATACCAAAGTCCCTACCAGCACATCGTCTTGTTGCACGATCACCTCCATACCAAAAAAGGTAGTTTAAACGACGGTGATGTATTGGTTCATGAAGTAGGGCATTATTTGGGCTTGGCCCATGTTTTTGAAGACGGCTGTATAGCTCCGGGGGATAAAATCAGTGACACACCTCCCTACGCCGGTCATAATATTCAAAGCGGTTGCGAGCATAATCAGCAGGATGAATGCCCCAGTTTTAAAGCTAGCTACCCTAGTGATAGGAATAATCACATGGATTACAAAGGAGATTTTTGCCGTTCCGAATTCACCGAAGGTCAGGTTTCTGCTATGGTTAATGCCTGCAATCAATTTTTGATGCCGCTGATCGATCCTCAAAACTTTAATCAAGCCTCCTGTATTCGTGACATCTCACAATTAGATCGGCTTGAAGTTTTTCCGGGCCTTGCTGCTAAAAAAATGGCCCTTCGCTCAGCTTCTTCTGACTTACTTGTCTACCCCAACCCAACTCAAGACCAGTTAAACGTTCAATTAGGTGCTAATCATGATGCCTACAGATTATTAGTAAAGGAAAGTGGTGGTCGACTGGTATTCCAAGAGAATTTGCCTGAAAACACTGAAAGCTCTTCCATTTCTTTAAAGGGTTTAGACAAGGGCTATTACATTTTAGAACTCATTAGTGCTAACAAGCATCAGAAAATTCGATTTGTCAAAAATTAGGCATTCCATACAGGCCTTTAATGCGCCATCCAAAAGTCATATCTTCTACCTAAACTCCCCTATTCTTAAGATCTAATTGAACCCTTAGCCTTAATAGATTCCCCTAACCCCCACTTAGCTTG
The DNA here is from genome assembly GCA_965656185.1 of Croceimicrobium sp. Taxonomy (GTDB): domain Bacteria; phylum Bacteroidota; class Bacteroidia; order Flavobacteriales; family Schleiferiaceae; genus Croceimicrobium. Next base: position 266,594 of record CBFHJH010000001.1, on the reverse strand, counting down.
AAACAAAAAATTAGCATATTAGGCTGCGGATGGCTTGGTCAAGCCTTAGCTAGCAAGCTCCTGGCTAAAGGCTACGCCGTAAACGGTTCCACCACGAGCCCAGAAAAGCTTCAAGGTCTTAAAGCATTAGGGATTAAGACCTTTCTGATCGACCTGAGTAAAGATGACCTAGATTTAGGGACCTTCCTAAACTGTGAAGTGCTTATTATTTCGATAAACCTAAAACAGCCTGAAGCCTTTAAAGAACTCGTAAAGCAAATCGAAAATTCGCAGCTACAAAAGGTAATCTTTATAAGCTCTACCTCTGTTTACCCTAACATCAATGATATCGTTACGGAAGAATGTCCCACCCGAAAGACCGTGCTTGCCGAAATCGAGAAACTCTTTATCGCGAATCCCTATTTCCAAAGTACTATTTTAAGATTTGGAGGACTTTTTGGTTACGATCGAAAGCCTGGGAATTTCATTAAAGCAAAGCAAATTGTAGATAATCCAGAAGCCTTCATCAATTTCATCCATCGAGATGACTGTATTGGGATCATTGAACAAATTATTGTGCAAGATCAATGGGCTGGTGTTTTGAATGCCTGCACCGACGATCACCCCACCCGTCGAGCATTTTACCAAATTGAAGCGCAAAAACTAGGACGTTTTAATTTGGAGTTTAATGAACAGGCCAGCAACGATTATAAGATCATAAGCAGTGAAAAAATGAAAAGCTTACTTAACTATTCCTTCAAGTACCCCAAATTGATCTGAGCTCCATAAAGCAATAGCCTTAAGTAGTATGTTTAAGGATTGATCATAGCATGATAGGAATAATCCTAAACTGCTATACCTTTAGCTGATGTATTTCCTTTTCCTTAAAGAGTCCTTTAAAATTGTCTGATTACCTCTTTACCTCAAAACGCATTGGATTTCGGCTTTGGCGCGAACCAGACCTAAACCCTTTTATCCAATTAAACGCGGATCCTTTGGTGATGCAGCACTTCCCGAGGGTTTTAAGCCCCCAGGAATCGGAAGATTACATGGATCGCCTAAACCAGCATTACCTAAAACGAGGCCATACCTATTATGCCTGCGACCTTCTCGATAATGGCGAACTGATCGGTTTTATCGGTCTCGCCTATCAGGAATACGAAAGCTCCTTTACGCCTGCCACAGATATCGGCTGGCGGCTTCGTAGGTCATTTTGGGGACAAGGCCTAGCCACCGAAGGAGCAAAACGTTGTGTGCAATACGCATTTTCAGACCTTAGGCTAACTAAACTTTTCTCCACCTGTACCCTCAAGAATACCAAATCTGAAAAGGTGATGCAAAAGATCGGCATGCAGAAAATGGATGAGTTCCGGCACCCACGTTTAGCGGATTATCCTCATTTAGAGCGTTGTGTTTGGTACGAGATCAATAAAGACGCTGGCGTTCAATTCTAATCGCGCCTCTGCATTTAATATTGTAATTCCCAAACCCGACTTAACTACTGCCAATTCCCATTCTTTACCTTAGTGCTCCAAACAAGAGCGATGAGTACTTATATCGATGGATTTATTTTTCCCATAGCCCTAAAACATTTAGAGACCTACCAGGAGGTAGCGCAGCAGGTAGCCAAGATCTGGCAGGAATATGGTGCTTTGTCCTATCAGGAGTACCAAGCCGATAGTAAAGCACCTGAAGGACTGCGCTCTTTCGGTAAAACCTTGGCATTAGAAGAAGGCGAAGTGGCGATCTTTGGTTGGGTGGTTTTTCCCTCAATAGCGATTCGTGAACGCGCGAGCAAACAAGTACCGCTTGATCCGCGCATGGAAAGGATCTTGGCACCTTTGGGAACTTCCACTACCAAGCAGATCTTCGATGCAAGCCGAATGGTTTACGGAGGTTTTAAGCCCTTGGTAGAATTGACTTGAGACCTGCCAAATGTCATGTTAAAAGCTAGCTTAAGAAGCTAACTTCGTGTTCAATACCAACCAACATGATATTTTCCTTCCTCGATAAAAAACATAGCATTGCTCCCAAAGCCTACAATCGCTGGTTAATTCCACCTGCGGCCTTAGCTATTCACCTTTGCATAGGCCAGATCTACGCTTACAGTGTATTTAATAAGCCAATGACCCGTATAATCGGGATCGACCATTCGGCCGCAAACGACTGGGAACTTACCACCTTGGGCTGGATTTTCTCGATCGCTCTTTTCACCTTAGGCGCTTCAGCCGCAATTTTTGGTCAGTGGCTTGAGCGAGTGGGCCCTCGGAAAGCCATGTTTGCTTCGGCGCTCTGCTTCTCTGGCGGTTTCATGGTCGCATCCTTAGGCATTCACCTTCATCAAATTTGGTTAGTTTATCTAGGGTACGGTGTCTTAGGAGGTATTGGTTTGGGCTTAGGTTATATCTCTCCGGTCTCCACCTTAATGAAGTGGTTTCCCGATCGTCCGGGAATGGCCACAGGAATGGCCATTATGGGCTTTGGTGGCGGAGCGATGATTGCCTCTCCTCTTTCAGTGGGACTGATGAATTTTTACGCAAGCCCGAGCAGCAGTGGCGTGGCCGAAACCTTCATTACCATGGGTTTGATCTACTTCGCCTTTATGTTGTTCGGGGTTTTTAGTATACGAATTCCGCGAGAAGGGCAATCCGCCAAGCCTGATGAAACCGGAAGCATTAAAATAATCCCGGAACCTTATGTAAAGGCCAATCAAGCCATTCGAACTCCCCAATTTTATTTCCTATTTGCGGTACTAGCCTTAAATGTAACTGCAGGCATAGGTGTACTAGGCCAGGCCTCTGTGATGATCCAAGAAATGTTCTCGGCTCAATCGGTAGCCGAAAATATGGTAGTGGGTGCCGCCGCAGCAGGAGGCTTTGTAGGTCTGCTCAGTATATTCAATATGCTTGGCCGCTTTTTTTGGTCTTCGATTTCCGACCGACTGGGACGCAAAAACACCTATTCCATCTTTTTTGTCTTCGGGGCCCTACTCTATCTCACGGTTCCCTATGCCGGGAAAAGTGGGAATCTCATACTCTTCATTAGCTGTTTTGCTCTTATTATAAGCATGTATGGCGGTGGTTTCGCCACTATTCCCGCCTACCTAAAAGACAAGTTTGGCACTAAGAATGTGGGAGCTATTCATGGTCGGGTATTACTAGCCTGGTCCCTTGCGGCCATTTTAGGCCCGGTTACCATCAACTACATGCGGGCCTATCAAATTAATGAATTAAACATGGCTGCGGCCGATGCCTACAGCACTACGATGTATATCATGGCCGGCTTGCTACTACTCGGATTATTTAGCAATTTGTTGATCAAACCAGTTCCGAAAAAACACTTTAGCCCATATCATGAAGACTAAAATAAAGATCGCCCTGTTCTGGTCCTTTGTGGCCATACCCCTGCTATGGGGCATTGTGCAAACGCTCATTAAATCCTTAGCGCTTTTTAGCGTTTAAAGACTGGCTACAAACTTGGCAAATACTTCCTTATGCCTTTCAAGGTCTAGGTTGGGGGAAACCGAAACACGGGCAATATAATCCTTGTCTGCTTCCTTGGTAGTCCCTTGGGTACTAGTTGCTGGAATGGTCCAATAACAACCTTTGAGCTGGCCATAGCTTACACAATATTTGCTCTCGCCGGGTATTTCGGAAATCATCATGTCGATCAAACGCTGATTGAGCTCACGTTTATAGGCCTCGCGCTCTTCATGACTATCACCTTTAGTTGGAAGGTCTAAGGAAAATACCGAAGGGGTAAAATCGGCTTGAGCCAATTCTTCCGAAACAAAATTGATCTTGACCTCTGGCAAGGTGGCTTCAATAAAATTCACGAACTCCCTTGTATTTCGATAAGCCTTCGCAATTCGTTCATTCATCGAAGGCATTTGTTCGGTTAGTATTTCTACCTGTAAAGCAGTCGCTTCATTATCGCATAACTGCAGGTGTTTATTGATCATGGGCATTAAGTCTGCCGCCGATTTATTGGCCACACAATAACCAGCGGTGCATTTACCGCCACTAGGAAACTTTGAGCCACTTACATATGAAATGGTGCGAATCGAGGCTAAGATGCCCTCTTCCTTCAAAAATTGGACATTAGGACAGAAAGTCTGGTCAAGTATAAAGACCGGATCGATGGCCATGGCACCACTAGGAGTTTGTCGCTTAGCACTTAAAACGGCCCGCAGTGCATCTAAATTAGGCACTTCAACCCGTGGATTCGTGGGAATCTCAGCAATAATCAATGGAACCGCATCCAGGGAGGCACATTGCTCTAATACCTGATCGGTACTATTTACCATATCATTGTCTCCATCCACCGGAAGGTCTAGAATATCTACGTAGTCGAGTGCCGCCGCTACCCTACGCGCCTGATCATTGGTACCGCCGTAGCAATTGGGAGGGACAATGATCTTTATTTCCTTGCCCGGATTGCGTTGCATGGCATCATCGATCAAGCCCATCATTATAGCATATTGAATAGATAAGCCGCTAGAGGCGATCAATGCATTGGTTTTAGAGCCGGTGATCGATGCTATCGTTTTACGGAGCTCAGCTTTTTCGGTCACCGCTTCCGCGGAAAGCGATTTACCTAAAACTATGTGCTCCAGAACTTTAAGACAATTCGCCGGAGTCATGGCTATAGATTCACGTCTGCGTACATGCTGAATGGCCCCAACGTATTCTACCTGCTCGGGGCCTTTCACGATAATAAGGCTGCCTAAACCGGGATAAAGCGCTAATTCGAAATCAACCTTATCGTTTAATCGCGACAATCCATTATGCACCATTATTATGCTTCCCTCAAACTCAGGCACTGGCTGTCCAGCCTCATGGCTTTTTAGCTCAAAATCGTAACCATAGACTTCTTTTAAGGTCTTTTCATCTAAATTGAGATGGGCCTCCTCCGACTTAAGAATGAGCGTTTTTCGCCCCTTAAAGTGATTGGTCCTTAATAAGGCCAAAACAGGCATGGTTTGGGAGGAGAAGCAAATAACCTGATCCGATCGCAAGGTAAATTCCTTTGCCAGAGCCCACTCCAGCACACTAGATAAGGGATGCCCCAGACGAATGTAATCGTAAGCCGTAGGCAAAGACTCTAATGAGGCCCAGTTACTATCCCCTTTTTGAAAGAGCTTATCGAACTCATCGATAAACTCAGTTTTAGCCAATTCTTCCTTGTATATATCTAAACGATGGGTGGTTAATTTAATCCAGTCTTCGGGGATCTGTGAAATTAACTTTTCGAGATATTCTTGAACGAGGGTATTTTCCATATCTGATTTACGTCTGGGCTTCTTTTCTTTTCGGAAGCGAACTTAAGAACTTAGCTATAGATGTACTTTATTTTCGATTGCTTTCTACCATATTTATCCCTCCGTCTATAAAATAATTATGGAGGCTGTCGGCGGAAAAAAACAAATTTCGTTCTACTCAAGGAGGAGATTTTTCCCCAACCCTGAATAGAGTTAAACAAATGAAAACCAATAAAATAATTATAGGCAGCGAAGAGTGGTGTGCCTTTCCTCAAATCAATATCCCCGCCATTAAAGCGCGTGTAGATTCTGGCGCCAAAACCTCGGCCCTCCATGCAGTTAATATTCAGAGCTTTAAGAGAGAAGGAGAAACATGGGTGAGCTTCGAAGTACATCCTCTACAAAATGATGGCAAAACCACCATTCATTGCGAAGCACCAGTGTTCGACCGTCGTAAAGTGCGCAGCTCTAGCGGTAGTGCCGAAATACGTTACGTGATCAAAACGGTACTCTCTATTGCCGGCGATACTTGGGATATCGAAGTAACCCTTACCAACCGCGATAGCATGGGCTACCGCATGTTATTAGGACGCCAGGCCATGTCGGGTAAGATGCTGGTAGATCCTGAGTCATCCTTTCAATTAGGCGAACTTAGTAATGATATACTTGACTCCTTTTATCGAGTGCATACGCGACCAGCTAATGGCTTAAAGATCGGCCTCTTGGCAAGTAACCCCAATCTCTACAGCAACCGACGCATCATTGAAGCGGGACAGGAACGTGGTCACGAAGTAGAATTTTTAAATATCAAGGATTGCTACATTAAACTAGACGGTAAGAACCCCGAGATGCATTACCGAGGAGGACGCATTCTCCATGATTTTAATGCGGTTATTCCACGTATCCGTCCTAGTGCTACTTTTTACGGAAGTGCCCTAACCCGTCATTTTGAGGCCATGGGAGTATACACCCTCAATACTGCAGCGGCTATCACGCAGTCTCGCGACAAATTATACGCACTGCAGCTCTTAATTAATAATGGCCTGCCTATTCCCACCACCGGTTTTGCCAACTCGCCCTTAGACACCGACGAATTGATCAAAATGGTTGGCGGTGCACCGCTCATAGTTAAGTTGCTAGAAGGGACCCAGGGTAAAGGGGTAGTATTGGCCGAGACTAAAAAAGCCGCCGAAAGTTTGATCAACGCCTTTAAAAGCCTTAGGGCAAATATCTTGGTGCAGGAGTTCGTGAAGGAAGCGAATGGCAAGGATATTCGCTGCTTCGTGGTCAATGGAAAGGTGGTAGAGAGCATTATGCGTACCGCTGCCCCTGGCGAATTCAGAGCTAATATTCACATGGGAGGTTCTGCTTCTCGTGTTAAAATTACCGCCGAAGAACGCCGAGTTGCCATCCAAGCAGCAAAAACCATGGGCCTTCAAGTGGCTGGGGTAGATATTATTCGTGGTCAAAATGGACCACTACTTTTAGAAGTTAATTCCTCCCCTGGTTTAGAGGGAATCGAAGGCGTTTCAAAAAAGGACATTGCAGGAAAAATGATCGAAGCGATTGAAAAGGCCTTAAAGTTTCAAAGAACTTAACACTAAGATTTGACAGCCACAGCGCCACTTAAGGCCCAAATGAATACTGAGAGAATCTCTTCAAATAGGCAAGCTAGGCCATGTTTTAAGGATTAATTGTTTATTTTTGTTAATAATCAATATTCTACTTACCAGCACTTTATGCTTATTATTACTCTAATTTGTTAGATTTGTCGCAAATTAGACTTCATGCTATATTTTAATACGATCAATTTAAAGGAAGTCCACCCCGCTTCAGGTGAGGATGGAGCTGCACAAGAGTTGGTCCAAAAGCTCATTGCTCGGTACCAATCTGGTGGTATAGCTCAATATTTAGATGAGGTAAACAGAGCCTTGGTATTCGATTATTTCATGAACTTTAATGAGGTCGTATTCCGATCTGCTTCGCGGGCCTTGTGTTTTGACTACACGCAACACATGGAAAATAATTTCGCCAGCTTTTTAGACTCGACCGAAGGAGAAGAATTTTTGCAAAGCTTGCGAGCGATCGACCTGATGTGGCAAGAAGTACAAGCGCCGGTAAACGAGCTGGTGCAAGCGGGTAAATCGCAACTAATAAACTTTAATGGTGCGGCCAATTATGAGAATTTTCAAGATAACGCAGCAGAAAAGCCCGACTTATTCGAACCCACCAAAAAGCTGGTAGATCATTACCTAAGAACCGAACTAATGGCCCTTTTGATAGATCACCATTTACATGGAGCCTTGGAGCTTAGTTCGTGCAAACTCTGCGTATCTACTTTTAAAACAGAGCTGCAAGAATTTGCCTTGATGGCCCGTCAGTTTGGCTTTTGGAGTCCACCCAAGCAAAGTGATAACCCAGTAGTACGCAATATTGCCATGATGGACATGTTAGCTTGTTGCTAAGGAGCTAACCTGCTTAATTCCCAATTACCTTCTTTCAATTCATAAAGGGCACGGTCGTGCAGGCGTGAAGAGCGACCTTGCCAAAATTCAATTCGTTCTGGCATTAATCTGTATCCTCCCCAATGTGGTGGCTTGGGCACCTCATTTTGATACTTTTCGGAATAATCTTTCGCCCTTTTTTCTAAAAAATCTCGCGAATCGATCTTCTGGCTTTGGGGACTTACCCAAGCCCCAACCTGAGAGCCATGGGGTCTACTTTTAAAATACTGGGTACTTTCGGCTTCGCTTAATTTCTGTACTCTTCCCTCTACTCTGATTTGGCGCTCCATCTCAGGCCAGAAAAAACACATACTTACCTGAGGATTTTCTTCCATTTCACGTCCCTTATCACTGTGATAATTACTGTAAAACTCAAAGCCCCCTTGGTCGATTCCCTTAAGTAACAGAACCCGCGCATGGGCCGCACCATCGCTACCCGCGGTAGCTAGAACGAAAGCATTGGGATCCTTGGGACTGAGACGTTCGTATTGCTCATACCACTCAGAGAACTGACTTAATGGATCTCGCTTCAACTGATCCAGTTCGAGGCTTCCTTGGGTATAATCGATGCGTTGGTCTTGCAACTTCTCTTTCATATCAGCTATTTACTTATTAAGATAATGTTGATAAGTAGGAATTGCAAAATTACCTATAAGCGGCTATCTTCGACTTGTTATGAGTCTAAATTTGAGTCAACCCGAAAGCGGAAAAATCTTAATTGCCGAACCCTTATTGGGCGATCCAAACTTCGATCGCTCCATTGTGCTGCTGGCAGATCACAATGAAAATGGCACCGTGGGCTTTGTATTGAATCGACCGGTAGACATTGCCTTCGATGACTTAGTGATCGGTTTTCCCGACTTTGAAGCAGCGGTATATGAAGGCGGTCCAGTGCAGGTAGACAATCTATTTTTCCTACACCGCAAAGGAGACCTCTTACCTGGCAGTGAAAAGATCATGGACGGGGTTTTCTGGGGAGGTGACCTAGAAGTACTGAAGGAAATGATCGCTCTAGAAATGATCGCTCCCGACGATATTCGGTTCTTTTTGGGCTACAGCGGATGGTCTGCAGGACAGCTGGACAATGAGCTTGAGCAAAAATCATGGCTGGTAGCTGAGAGCAATGCGGCCCTAGTTTTTAATCACGATGGAGATAGCCTTTGGTCGGCCATTATGAAACAACTGGGGGGCGATTATGCCCTTTGGCATAATGCACCATTGGATCCTAATCTAAACTAAGAGCTAAGCTCACATTTAGTTTTTTGATCATCTCCCCTGCCTTGGCATGGACATAGGTCTTCTTACGGTATTTCTCTACCCATTGTATCCCATGCATGGCATTGCTCAACCAAACCTCGTCAGCCTTTTGTAGGGCAAAGGGTGAAAATGCTTCCTCTTTTACTTGTAAGTCTAGTTTGGGAGCCAGTTCAATGATTCGCTTTCGCATGACCCCTTTAAGGCAGCCAGAATCTAAGGGAGCGGTGTATAGCTCTACTCCTTTCAGCATAAATAAATTTGCTTTGGTGCTTTCTATAACTTCCTTCTTTTCATTCAATAAAAGAACGTCGTCGTAATTATTCTCCTCCGCGAATATGCTTGCTATGGTATACAACTGTGCCGAAGTAGTTTTTATGTTTCCCAAAAGGCCACTTTGCTTGTAATAGTCCTTGAATAATTCTATTTCCAAACCTTTCGAATTAAGGTCAAAACTATCCTGAGCCCAGGCTTCTGTAGTAATTAAAAAATCAACGTCATTGGTCTCCGGACGATAAAAGCCGCCAGCTTTACGCACTACCAATAACTTAACCCGAGCAGCCTTTTCTTCCAATCCATTGGCGCTAAGGGTCTTTCTAATTTGTTCTTCTAAATACTCCGGCGACCATTCCATTGGGATTTCCATCCGCACTAATCGCATCGAAGCCATTAATCGGAAATAATGATCTTCAAAGAAATTCAAGCGATTATGGCTGAACTTTATAGTTTCAAAAACGCCATCGCCATAATTCAAGCCCCGATTATTGATCTGGATACCGAGATGCTTATTGCGAATGATGTAACCGTTCAAATTGTAGTCCATGCCGAAAATTTTGGCAAAGGTATAAAGCAAAAAGCCCCGACGATAAAGTCGGGGCTTTCTTAATAGGATCGATCTATTTTATTCTTTAATAAATCGCTGACTGGTTTCACCAGCGCTGGTTTGTAGCTTGATGAAATAAACACCGCGATCTAGTTCAGCTACATTGATCTGATTAAGACCACTCTTCAATGCACCAGCGCGTACGAGGCGACCGGTATTATCGATGATCTCAAAAGACTCTAAGGCAAGGTCTGCATCGCTTACGCTAAGGTTAAGCAGATCTTTTGCTGGATTAGGATACATCTGAATAGACTGGGCTAATTGATATTCATCCACTCCGATAAGGCCCATTTGCTCCACCAAACGAGGTGATACATAACCAAGGATGGTATCTTGGTAAGTACGCCCAAATGATGGCGACATATTAGGGTTACTGGCTAAACCGGCCATGTGATAGGTTACTACGGGAGGGCCCGCTAACAAGGTGTCGCTTGCAATAGGACCATTTGGATCCCACCATTGCCAAGGTGCACCGGTATTGTTAAATAAACTCGACGCTAATGGGAATACAACTGGATAAAGACCCTCGGCACTATTTACGGTTATGGTATCGAATGGTGCAGGGAAAATGTAGTTATAAGTTACCCCATAGCGAGCACGAGCCGCTAAAGTGATAGGATCATTGTAAGTATTATTGATCCAGGCATTGTTATTACCAAGGTTATTGGCCTTAACCATAAATACATTTGCTCCGCTTACGTCTACCACATCATCTTGAGTGGTTGGTACTACTACGGTTCCGTCTCCGAATGGAGCAAATGGATCGCGTACACAATGGAAAGCGATCATAGATGGATCTCCTGCTTCTAACCAAGAAATATCTGCTAGAGCACCACCCATATTCACACACATTGAAATATCGGTAGACTGACCATTATCGGCATAAAGGTTTAGGTTACCACCAAGACCTTCGATGTTACCAACTGCGTTTGAATCAACAAAAGAGTTTCCGGTCGCTGGATTAATGAATTTGGGAATCTCAACTTCCGCCCACTTATCTAAAGTAGCGTAAGCTAAGGCTACATAGCCCCCAGAACCTTCGCCAAATAGAACGATACGATTTGGATCGATTCCTAAATTAGAAGCATCAGCTTTAGAAACACGTACCAACTCCTTCATATCGTGGATCGCGCGGTAAACCGCATTCAGCAATTGAGCACGACGCACAAATTGGTTTGGATCTAGTGGATTCCAACCTAAACGATAGTTAGCCGCTATGGCAACGAAACCACGCTTAGCTAGTTTTTCACACATTACAATAGCGGCAGAATCGTTTTTAGATCCATTGATACCACCGTTAATACCGGGAGGTAAAAAGTTTCCGGTGTGAATGTAGATCGCTAAGGGACGATCAGTAACGGTATCACCCTGAGGCTCGTAGATATCCATTTTAAGTTCAGTTACCTTAACATCCGAAGCGGTATCGAAGGGGTTGTAGAACTTTGGTGGAATAGGCTGCCCAGTTGCTAAGGCTGTTTTGATCTCAGTAACATCAGCCACTACGCTAGAAGGGTCGCTAAGATCTGAGGTCAAAAAGTCAATATTGGTTGCATAAGGCACATCCGTGGTTACATTAACGGAAGTAAAGACTTCTGAGGTATAACGCTGTGCTTGCGCTACACCGGCAAAAGCCAAAATAAACAGTAGTGTTTTTTTCATCTGTGAAAATTTAATTGATCCTAAAAATAAAAATTAATCGTTCCTATCGAGTTCGTAAAGTAGTGAAAAATACGCCAAGCGCCCAACCCGTGGCCCTCCGTATACTTGGAACACCTCATTATTTAACAAATTGGAGGCGCCTAATTTGAATGTCATATCCCAGTCGCTTAGCTCGTAGCTTACCTGAGCATCTAGGAGATCATAAGTATTTATAAAGCCGGTAAACTGCGGGGATCCCTCGAAGGTAAAGCCCTCGATCCACTTATAAGTAATCGCAAATCCCAGTTTATCGTCACGATTTTTGAAAGGCTTATAGGCTCTACCATTTAGGCCCAAATTAAACTTGTTCTCCGGGGTATTAAAAGCAGGTACAATAGGATCTACTTCTTGCGAGCGATCTAATTGATCTTGGTAAAAGGTCTCGGTAATGATGTTAGCGCTAGGGGTAAGATCGATGGCATTATAGCTGTAGTTACCGCTTAAGCTTAAATGATCGTCTAAATAATAGTTGATTCCCACGTTCAAACCCTGGGTGGTTACCAATCCCTCTGCATTAGCCGCAACTCGATAGGCCCTTAAATTCAAGATGCGATCGGGAAATGCTTCCGAAAAACGCGGGTCAAGCCCGAATTGGAAACCAATAAAGTTGGTATACCAAGAATGGAAGTAGTTGATATCGATAAAAACGCGTTTGAACCAGGTGCCGCGATAACCTATTTCGGCCGTGGTAACTTTCTCGGGTGCGATGGGCGCTACATTGAAGAAGTCTAAGTTGTCACGATCCAAGGTTTGCTGTTCACGGTAAAAGTCGAATGATTCGATGGTAACCAGTGAATCATAGCCATTAATGTTACCGAGCAGTACGGCTCTTCCTACGTCATAGCGTAAATACTGGTCTTGTAAGGTTGGGTTTCGGATAGCTCGACCGAGGGATGCACGGAAGGTATTGTTTTCATCTAGAGTATAAACTAAAGAGAAGGCCGGAGAAAAGAGGTAATCGAAATTTTGATTTTTGTCCATTCTCAGGGTAAAGTTAGCTTTTAGCACTTCTCCAAAGAACTTGGCCTCCGCGCCATAGTAAACGCCAAACTCTTGGTTGCTAATACGCCGGTATTCCTGCGAAATGATATTTCCTACGCTGTCGGTTACGATCGAAGAGGGAATTACTTCATCGAAGATATTTCCTCTCGAATTAGGACGATACATGCGGTAATTACCACCGATGCGCATCAAATATTGTTCGCCAATATCGAAGCGGTATTCTCCCATGATGTGATAGAGAGCCGAGCGATCGAAAAAGCGTGAGCCGCCTTCGGTAAAGGTCCTACTGGTTATGTCATTAAATAGCTCCTCGTATTCTGCGCTGCCTGGTAAAGGACGGTTAGGAGCCACTATAGATAACAAAGAATCATGCAACTCACCCAGGAGCTCATTATAATCCCTTAATAATTTTTGATAGTCTGCTTCCGATATGCTTGTATCAGCTATTGAAAAGCCCGCGGCATTTTCAAACGCCCTATTGAATCTGAATGGGGATCTTCTCCATGTTGAAGAGTAATTCTGATTCCATGTTTTTTCATCAGCGTCTAATGCCACATCATTCATTTTAAATGCGGTCAATACAGCATCATAGCTGTCGCCCGCATCTTCTAAAGTAGAATAGGCACGAATGAAAAATTTGTCCTTTTTCTTTACCTCTACAATGTTTTGCATGAACTGGATACCTTGGAGACTGAAGCGATTCTCACCTTGGTATACTGTCGTACCAGTGCCGTAATTTAAAGTGTAAGAATAGTGCACATCATTCTTATCGCGGTGAAACAAACCAGCATTAGCTTTAAAATTGCGAGTGTCGTAGTTTACCAGATCAGGTTCACGGTAACCAGGGCGGTAAAAAATGCCTAGACCAGCATTATCATTAAATCTGGCATTTAAAACTCCTTCAGTCCCGTTGTTGCTTTCAAGACTTTCATCGCCATAGATATTTACCGCATCATAGCGGCCAGGATTATCGGCCCCCACCGGCGAATCGTCCACTGGATCGTAATTATCAGCTTGCCAATCGTCAGCTCTCAGATAAAATAGATTGATCTTAAAAGCAAAATCATCCCGCTCATCGCTAAAAACTTTAAAAGCCTCGGCGTAACGCAAGGAAGTTTCCGATAAGGCCCGCTCCCCTACTTTTTGCGAAAAGGATAAGCCTTGAAAGGCGAAAGGATCTTTAGTGGTCATCGAAATAACCCCATTAAAAGCACCGGGGCCGTAAAATGCGGTAGAAGCACCGGCGATAATGTCCACATTCAAAATATCCAACTCATTAGCTCCCAGGAAGTTACCCAAACTAAAGTTCAATCCGGGTGCTTGATTATCCACGCCGTCGATCAATTGGAGGCTTCGCACCGGTGAAGTAGAATTGAAACCACGCGTATTTATGATCTTAAAACCTATACTCGCCGAGGTAAGATCTACCCCCTTAAGGTTACCTAGCGCTTCATAAAAATTAGCAGCAGGGGTTTCTTTGATCGCTAAATTATCGAGCGCTTCAACGGTTAAAGCAGACTCTCGCTGTTTTTTACTCAATCTTTGTTCTATCACCTCCACGGCATCCAGCATTTCACTGTCTTCACTCAGGCTAATTAATACCTCCTGATCGGCCGAATTAACCACATAATCGGTAGCTCGATAGCCAATAAAAGTGACTTCTAAGGTGATGGGATAGGCTCGATCGCCGATCTTCAAGCTAAAATTTCCGTCAATATCGGTCGAGGTACCTTGGGTAGTACCCTTAATTAACACATTAGCCATGATTACAGCTTCCTCCGTCTTTTCATCGATTACCTTACCGGTAATCTCCTGAGCAACAATAACTTGCCCAAACAGCCCTAAAGCTGCCAGTACTAGTAGTTTCCTCACCTGTTTTGCTTATTAGTAGTGTCAAGCAATCTAAATAATTCTTCTTTAAAAACCAGCTTTTAGGAGCGCCTGAAAATTCTATTTTTGCACGGCATGATCGACAATAAAAAAATCATAGTGGTTTTACCGGCTTATAATGCCGAAAAAACCCTCGAAAGAACCTATCACGAAATTCCTATGAATATCGTGGATGAGGTAGTTTTAGTAGACGATAATTCTACCGATAATACTATCGAAGAAGGAAAGCGCTTAGGAATAAAGCATATAATTCCTCACGAAAAGAACAAAGGCTACGGTGGCAATCAGAAGTCTTGTTACAATAAGGCCTTGGAATTGGGCGGAGATATTGTGATCATGCTGCACCCTGATTATCAGTATACCCCTAAATTGATCGAATCGATGGCTTATTTGATCGCCAATGATGTTTATCCGGTCGTTTTAGGTTCTCGAATCTTAGGAAAAGGTGCATTGAAAGGCGGCATGCCTTGGTATAAATATGTGGCCAACCGTATTCTTACCCTTAGCCAGAACATATTAATGAGCCAAAAGCTATCCGAATACCACACCGGTTACCGGGCCTTTTCTGGTGAAGTCTTAAAGAATACTGCTTTTAATGCCAATTCCGATGATTTCGTATTCGACAATCAAATGTTGGCCCAGATTTTCTACAAAGGCTATGAAATAGCCGAAATCACCTGTCCGACTAAATACTTTGAAGAGGCCAGTTCTATTAACTTCAAGCGCTCAGCGATCTACGGTATGGGGGTTTTAAAGGTGAGTTTGCAGTACCGCTTGGCAAAATGGGGCTTAATCAAACCCTCTTACCTCAGCTAAGGCTTTGGCTTTCGCTGATAAAAGTAGAATCCATTTCGGGCATAGAGTAATTCCGCATCAGGAATATCCTGCTCTAATTTCTCGCGCTTATTGATCTTAGTCGCGATCATTACCGGTTTATCGATATCGCCACGATAGAGCCATTCCCGATCGTAAGCGGCGGTGTTTTCATGAGCCCTTACCTTAGCATAAAACCACGGCACGTAAGACTTATAGCCGTAATTGAGTACGTATACCTCCTGTCCTGCTTGCGCCTCGAAGAACTCTACCGCGGCTCTTTGTGAGATGCGCTCCACTTTGGCGATAAAGAAGATTAGGGCAAGGAAGACCCATAGACCATTGCCGAAAAATAGCACCCGGGTCGAGAAAATAGGATGCTTGCGCTGATAAAGAATATAAACTAGCAGGCTAATACCGATGACTACAGC
>CBFHJH010000001.1:211578-250781 GCA_965656185.1 Croceimicrobium sp. | reverse complement strand
TGGGGTATAATCCCAGAATGACCAAGGCACATTTGCCTCTAAATTGGCTATAGCAAAAGGATCCTTTTCGAATAATGGCTTAATGATTTCTAAGTTCATACCTGCCCATGGCAAAGCTATTGAGATAAGCAAAGCGATACTACCCACCAACATTATGGCTAGGGGAATCCATGAACGCTTCTTGCGCGGGAACTCACTGGCCTGCCATAAGGTCAAGGCCGATAGAAAGCTGATAGGATAATAAGCCATTGAGCTGTAGTGAATGATCTTGGTGCCAACTAGGCTAAAAAGGATCAAGATTACGAGTAGTAAAATGATCATCCATCGCTGAAAGTCGGCCACCTGAGAGTGTAATCCTTGAATTCTTCCTAAACCGCGAATAGCAAAAATACTGGCTGGAAAACAGCCGAAAAGAAGCACCACAAAATGATAGCCCGGAAAACCTCCATGACCAGCATCATTTGTAGTTAACAGCTCCCACTGCCTTATTGTGAAATCTAAAATAAAATCAGGGCCATTAAAACTGTATTCTACCAAGAACCAAAGCAGAAAAACGCCTAAGGCCGTAAAGGAATAGATCAAAAAGTCTTTAATACGCATCCCAAAATTAAAGGAGTGTAGCAAGGCGTAAACCGCCAAGGTGAGAAACACAATGAGATAGGCCACGGGGCCTTTGGTTAGCACACCAAGCCCAATAAAGGCTCCGCCGATTACCAGGTAAAAGCGGGCACTTTTCGACAAAAAGATAAAACTGGCCTGATTTCGTTTCCAAAGAAAGTGAATCAAGAAAAATAGGCCGTTAAAAATGAAGAAGTTAAAAAAGGGATCGATGATGCCCGATTTGAAATACAAGAAGGGCAAGGTAGAGCCGAACCAGCTCAAGGCCCAGAGAAAGCCGAATTTACGATCTACTAAGAACTTGCCGCAAATGTATAGAAAAGGCAGTACAATAAGACCTAAGAAGGCATTAGGGAAACGGGCTGCATACTCGCCAATTCCGAAAATGGACATTGAAAGTGCCTGCAACCAAAAAAAGAGCGGTGGCTTTTCGGTAAAGCTTTCGAAATTGATCGTCATCTGCAACCAATTTCCTCGTTCCACCATTTCACGCGCTAATTCGGCAAAATTGATCTCATCCCAATCGAAAAGATGCACCCCTCCTAAAAAAGGAAGAAAAAAGATCGCAGCAATAAGGATCCAGAACCAGGTATTTTTATCGAAGTATTTCATTTCCCCACTTGAACCAAGTTTTATCGAACCAAGGCGAACGCAATTTACCAGCTAAAAATACAGATAAGAGCATAATAAAGCTACCCAAAGCCGCTCCAGCTCCCACGTCCCTTAAAAAATGCATGTTCAAATAAATGCGAGAATAGCCTGCAGTAAGGGCCAAACCAAAGCACAGAGCTTGAGATGGTTTAGAACGGAAAAAGAATGCTAATAGCCCCCATACCGCAAATGCCGTGGTAGTATGCCCACTGGGGAATGAATGTTGGTAACGGGCCTTAACACCTGAAACTTCATTTAAAGTAATGTCCTGTTTTTCGAAATATCGCAGGGGACGATCTTCGTTAAAATAGGCTTTTAAACTAGAGGATAGAATTAGGGTGAGCAAGGCACTGAATAAAGCCATGGCAAAGGCCCTGCGGTTAAAAAAGATAATACTTACTAAGGCTAAGGCCAGGAATGTAAAACCATCCCCCAAATGGGTTAAATAAGGCATCCAACGATCAGCCCATTCGCTGTGTCTAGCATCGGACCAAAGATGAATACTGGCTTGATCGTAGCTAACAATAAAATAAAGCCCGCCCAAAATAAAGAGCAGGCTTAAACTTAAAAATAATGAGTTGCGACGTATAATGGAACCGAGGTCCATCCTAAGAGCCGATCGTATGGAGTAACTGATGTACTTGGCTATCCCAAAGCAGCTTATCTTCTTCTACTTCATCTTCTTCGCTGTGATCTACAATGATTAGTGAACTATCGTTGGTAAGCTCATCTACCTCGATTCGGAATTCGAAAAAGTACTTATTTCCTTCTTCTTCATCCTCAGCCCAACGGAAACGGATAAACTGATCTTTCTTGCGAGCGATGCGAAAGGCGTCGCGTTCGTCTCCATCCCAAATAAAAGTATACTTCTCACCACGTGAATTTACATCATCAGAGAACCACTCCGATAAACCGCTAGGGGTTGATAAATAGGGAAATAACATGGATGGTGATGCTTTCACCGGGAATTCTAATTCGAATTTTATTCTGTCTGACATCTTAATGCTGTTTGGCTAAAGGGGATGCGCAATATAAAAAAAACTAAATGTGAAAATCCCTTAACCGAATCTTTGTGACTAAAGATTTGTCTTTATATTTGCCGCCCGAAAACGGCGAGGTAGCTCAGTTGGTTAGAGCGTCGGATTCATAACCCGGAGGTCACGGGTTCAACTCCCGTCCTCGCTACAAAGTGTAAAAAGCCCCTGAATATCAGGGGCTTTTTTGATTTCTGTTCTATCTTGAGATTAGCGGGCTCGAAAGGTTAGACTTAATTCCTCGGGAATTTCTTTTGCAAGATCCAAGCGATAGTGATAAAGGCACTTGCATTCACATAACTCATCCCCGATTGGCTCGTATTTGAATACTAAACTGTCTTGATATAAGTGATAGTCGCCCATAAACTCTTGGCAACAATCGTCTAAAAATGCCACGTAAAAACGTGTCACGCCCTCCAGATATACGATACTATCTACACGAGCCTCACCCCTTGCCATTACGAATTCACTCTGCTCTAAATCCTTATCACAATCGACCCAGCTCTCAAAGCCATATCCTTTGGCCCGCATTTGTTGCTGGTAATAAGTTCTAGCCTCTTCATTCTCTAATTCACCACCAGGACTTCGACAAGAACCGAATAGGAGTAAATAAACTAGCAAAAAGTGCAATTCTCGTTTCATCATACTTTTCTTAGGTCCCCCTCGATCAACTCACTTTTAGGTAGAGCAGCATCGAAAAACTTCTTTAAAAAAACCATCTGTGGAATGGCCTTACTCTTGCCGTAAAGGCCAGCTAAATAAACCGATATCGCCCCTAAGGCTCCTATCGGCAGAAGCCAGAAACCCCAAATCGATTTACCGAGCACATACTGACTATAACTAAGTATAAAGCCGCCGAGGCCAAGCAATACGCAAAGGGTATATAAAAACATAAAAAAGGTCCACACCCCTGCTGCCGGACCGATCAATACTCTGATCATGGTAAATCCCGCCGGGTCTTCCTCCAAGTTAAGGTCCATTTCGGGCGACCAATTATGTTTATGTGGCTTGCGATAGGAAAAAATCAAATGTCCGTGGGTATCCTTAAATTGTAAAGGCCATTGTTCACTTTCTCCAATGGCCGCTTTTAAGGATTTCCTTAGATCATTCGCTGAACGACTATTCTTAAACTTATAGCGCGGTCTTAATTGATATTCATTTAGGCTTGGCTGGCTCATTGAGCTAATTTAGGAAATCGGCTCATAGACTGAATCTAAAATAGGCCTGACAATCGAATTGCTTAGCTAAATTTGCCGGATGCCGAATCAGGATGAGATCTTCATGGCCCGTTGTTTGGAGCTAGCCAAAATGGGAGCCTATACCGCCGCCCCTAATCCGATGGTGGGCTCGGTGATCGTGCACGGAGGTAAGATCATTGGCGAAGGTTTTCACCATCACGCAGGAGCGCCACATGCCGAGGTAAATGCTATCAAATCGGTCAAAGATCAATCACTTTTGCAAAAAAGCACCATCTACGTTAGCCTCGAACCTTGTTCTCATCACGGCCGAACACCACCCTGCTCCGATTTGATCGTTGCAAAGCAAATCCCAAAAGTGGTAATTGCTACGCGAGATTACCACAGCGCAGTAAATGGACAGGGCATCAAGAAATTAAAATCAGCTGGAATAGAAGTACAAGAAGGCCTCTTAGAGTTTGAAGCGCAAGCCCTTAATAAAGCTTTCTTCACCTTTCACCGAAAAAAAAGGCCCTTCATCTCCTTAAAGTGGGCCCAAAGTTCTGATGGCATTATTGATCCGGAACGTAGTTCAGAACATCAAGGAGTGCAATGGATCTCTGCTCCCCAGTCAAAAGTTTTCAGTCATCAATTAAGGGCTCTTCATCAAGGCATAGTAATAGGTCGACGCACAGTTACGATCGATAACCCGAGTTTAGACACTCGAAGTTTTAAAGGTCGAGATCCCTTAAGGATAATTCTCGACCCCAAAAAGAAATTGACAATGTCAGCTAGGGTATTTAGAGACTCCCACTATCAACGTTTTTGTGCCAATCCTGAAGGGGAAAATGATATTCTGATCGACTCTAGTCAAGCACTCATCCCCCAGGTACTGGAAAAATGCTACGAAATGGGAATTCTAAGCATTTTGGTAGAAGGCGGAGCAAAAACCCTACAAAGCTTTATAGAGCTGGATTTATGGGATGAAGCCTTTGTTATACAATCACCACAAAAATTGAATTCAGGCTTGAGCGCCCCGAAGTTACCGCTTGCCGCCTTTAGAACCGTGAACTTCGGATCCGACCTTATTAAATTCTACCGAGCATGATCTGGTTATTGCTTAGCATTAGCTGTTCCATTTTGATCTTCATTGTCTTTAAACTATTAAAGACCTTTGAAATTGACAATCTACAGGCAATCCTCATTAATTACTTCGTTGCTTTTAGTATTGGTAATTGGCAAAATGGTTTCGCTCGCTCTCCATTAGAAATACCGCAACAACCTTGGTTCTTTTCGGTGCTATTTCTAGGTTTCCTCTTCATTACTCTCTTTCGCCTCATGGCATGGGTTAGTCAAAACTTCGGATTGGCCACCGTTTCGGTAGCGGTAAAGATGTCGGTAATAGTACCGGTTAGCTTTGGGGTGGTTTACTTCGGAGAATCTTTGGGATTGGTTAAACTAAGCGGCATCGTATTAGCCCTGGTCGCAGTTTACATGACCACCTACAAGCCCGATAAAACCAAAAAGAGCGCCCATTTCCTGTGGTACCCCATTATCTTGTTTTTGGGGAGCGGTTTTTTGGATGCGTTTTTAAAATACAATGAGGCGGAATTGGTGCCACAAAACGAGCAAGCATGGTTTGCTTCCAGCATTTTTGGCTTTGCGGCCTTATTTGGGATCGCCTTCATTCTTTACCAGTACTTTCAGGAGCGGAAGTCCTTTCAGCTAAAGGCGCTACTAGGAGGACTGGCACTAGGAATCCCTAATTACGGCAGCATTTACTTCTTGCTTAAGGCCCTTAGCTTCGAAGGCCTGGAAAGTTCCAGCATCTTTGCTTTAAATAATGTGGGAATCGTTGCTTTTAGTGCTTTATTGGGAACTTCCCTCTTTCGCGAGAAACTTTCTAAACTAAATATTATTGGTATTATTCTCGCGATCATTTCTATCGTATTGATAGCTTTAGCCCTATGATCAATGAGGCCATTGCAGGAGACCATTTTAAGACCATAAGCAAAAGTTACCAAGGCATATACAAAGACCGTGGATCTAAATTTATTGCCTTGGCCCTGCCCATGCAGTCGGAAGACGAACTCAACGAGAAACTGCAAGCGATTAAGAAGGATTACTACGATGCGCGGCATTGGTGTTATGCCTATCGCTGCCAACCAACTGAGCCTCAGATTCGTTTTAATGATGACGGCGAACCGGCCCATTCTGCAGGCACTCCCATTTACCACGCTTTGCAATCGGCCGACCTTTGGAACGTTCTAGTAGTCGTAGTTCGCTATTTTGGCGGGACCAAATTAGGCGTTCCGGGCTTAATTAAAGCTTACCGGGGAGCAGCAGAAGATGCGCTTTCTAAGGTTAAGCCAAAGGATGTATATTTATATCGACACTACGAGTTGCGTTTTCCTTATGAGGCTATGGATGCGGTAATGCGCATACTTCCACAATCGGATTTTGAAATTAGTGAAGAATGCATGGCCGATGACGCCGGTTATAAACTCAAAGTAAGACGCAGTAAAAATGAACAAGCAATAGAGCAGCTTAAAGAGCTGTATCAAATAAAATTAAAAGAGATCGAGCAATGAAATTCCCTTCCTTCCTCCTTTTGATGCTGGTAAGCCTAGTTACCTGGGCTCAAAAAGGCCAGCCAAACCCAGTGGAAATATACCCGCAAGATCACGGTGCAAGTCTAGAGATGTGGATCAACGATTGGGGAACCAACGATCCTTTAGTAAAAGTGCAAAGCTTAGTACCCAATTGGCAAGTAGAACTGATTGAAGAAATCAACTCGAAAGCGGCGCGTCATTTTCATTATCAGCTTAAGCTGGATGGTAAAGAACTGGATAACTTTCAGGTTTCGGCCCACCTTTATACCAATGGTGCGCTCCACATCCAGTACCCTCAAATTCCACAAAAGATAAGCGCCGCAGTAGATTTTACTTTGGATAGCATTAGCCTGAAACAAAGTTTAAAAGCACAAAAAGTGGAGGCAATACCGGCTTACTTTTTAAGCCAAGGTACTCTGATTAACGGGCATATTATTGATTTTTACGGATTGGACGCCTTACATTACCATGGCTTCGTTAAAGGTAATGAGCTTATTTACTTGGTAGATGAAAGAAGGCATTTTACCGGACAAGACAGCACCTGTTACACCTTCATTTTTAGACCAGATCCCCTCAGTACAGCAAACGTTAATTATGGCGGAACCTTTATCGATAACAACGATGCTGATCACCCAAGCCTTAACGGCGAAAGGTTCTTGGTAAACTTTACGGGTAAATACGATAATGGCATATTTAAATTGGAAAGTGATGATATTGTAATTGAAGATTTCAGTAGTCCGAATATTGCCCCTGCCACCAGTACTAACACTACCTTTAATTTTACCCGCAGTCAGGATGGTTTTGAAGATGTAAATGCCTTTTACCACCTTATGGAGTTTCGGAACTTCGCCGATAATTTGGGATACGCTAACATTCCTGGCAATCGTATTGCTTTTGACGTCCATGCCTTAAATAATGCCGATCAGAGTTATTATAGCCCCAGCGAGCTAAGAGTTTATATGGGCGAAGGCGGAGTAGATGACGCTGAAGATGCTGATGTGATCATTCATGAGTATCTACACAGCCTAGTTTTCGGGGCTTCGGCCAATAGTGGTCGTATTTCTGAGCGTTCGATGCTAGAAGAAGCTCTATGCGATTATTTTGCGGTGAGTTATTCGCTCTCCCACAGTCCTAATCAAAGAGATATAGTTTTTAATTGGGATGGCCATAATTCTTTCTGGCCGGGACGCATGGCTTCAAGTCTTAAGGACTATCAAACCTTAAACTTCACCGCCAACATCTATGAGCACACCGACCTCATGGCTTCTTGTTTGGTAGAAATTAGAGACAATACTTCCCGTGCCACCGCTGATGCCTTGGTTTTGGAGTCTCTTTTCTCCTTACAAAGCACTACTACTTATCCACAATTTGCGCAAATGATGTTGCAATCCGATCAGCAATTGAATGGGGGAAGCAATTACCAAATCATTAAAGATGCCTTTGTGCGACGAAATGTTTTAAGTGCAGATTTTAGTCTTGATGACTGGCGTACTTATGATCAATCCATTGAAGTGTATAATAGTATCGCTTTCGCGGAAGGGTCTGGAGCATTGTTTATCGAAAGCGAGGAAAATTTGGGTCGCCTTCAATTATTCGATTTAAAAGGGACACTAATAATCGAAAAAGAAATAGCTAAGGCCACAACCGAACTTTCTTCCACCAATTTACCCAACGGACTGTACTTGCTTAAAGTAAGCCCACAGGGACAAGCATCGCAAAGCTTTAAACTTCAGGTTTTAAAGTAAACCTTGATCCCTAAGGGATTGATCCAATTTGGATTTTAGATTCTTGAGGGGCTCAGGCACCTCCATTTGGGTCCTGATTTGATGTGCGCTACCGCCCGACTGCAGATTATAGTTATCGATCTGAACGTCGAATACTCCTTGCTGTAAGCCATAGGCTGTATCCATAGCTAAGTAGTCCATCCTTTTTAGTTGCAATAAAAGACTATCCGAAAAAGTTCTTCCCAGTTCTACGGTAGTATCGCCTTTAAATGCGGTCTGAGCAATTCCACTGAAACGAAGCGCGCCATTCTGATCTACACTAGCCGAATACACCGGACATGTTCGGTAGCATGAACCGCTCTGCCAATCGAATTGCCACTGGGTATTTTTCCGGGCCAAATTACGGTAGGAAAGATCGGAGCAGCCTGAAAGCAAAAGAACTAATCCAGCTAATGATGTTAAAGTTTTGCTGCGCATTACTTTTTACGACGTTGTTGACGGTTTTGTTGCTCCTGCACTTCCTTCATTCGACGCATTAGACGATTCTCCTTTTGAGGACGTTCCTTACGCTCCGCGATCTTAGCTCTAATCTTGTCATCGTCGATAAAAGAACGAATTGCAAACTGCTGACCAAAGGTGATCATGTTGGCCACAAAATAATAGTAACTTAAACCAGAAGCATAGTTATTGAAAACTCCCAAGAACATGATCGGCATCAAATAAATGATGTACTTCATTTGCGGGAACTGCTGGTTTTGAGCAGATCCGGTCAATTGCTGGTTCATATAGGTATAAATCAGCGTAGAAACGGTCATTAGAAGAGTGAAAAGACTTACATGATCGCCATAAAAAGGAATTTCAAATGGCAGACTATAGATCGAGTCATAAGTAGATAGATCATCAGCCCAAAGGAAAGCTTCCTGCCTCAATTCGATCGCAGCCGGGAAGAACTGGAATAAGGCGATCAATATTGGAAACTGCAACAACATAGGTAAACAGCCTCCTAGCGGACTAACTCCTGCCTTATTGTAAAGCTCGAGCTGTGCCTGCTGCTTTTTCATAGCATCATCATACTTCTCATTCAGCTCATCGATCTCTGGCTTCAAAACACGCATTTTGGCCATGGAACGGTACGAAGTATAGGTAAGCGGGAACAACACCATTTTAAACACCACAGCGATGATCAAAATGATCAAGCCATAGCTCATACCATAGTCCTCTAGAAAGTTAAAGATGTAAAGAACCGCATAACGGTTAATCCACCCCAAAATACCCCAACCTAAAGGCACCAATTCTTCAAAACCTGAATTGTAGGACTCAAGGATCTCGTATTTATTGGGACCCAGATAGAGTGCCAAATTGAGGTCTAGGTCACCCGTTGCATCTTTGGGATACATCAATTTAGAACCGTAAAACTTACTGTACTCCTCTTCTTCTAGGCTGGCTAAAGCCATATCTGCCTTAGCAAATGGTTCGCCTTTGGACTGGAGAATGGTGCTAAAGAACTGTTGGCGGTAAGCCACCCACTCTACCGCTTGCTCGGCAATTTCTTCGTCGGTGCTGGTGGTATTAAAGCTTTCCACTTCGCCATCTTCTACTAAGCGGTATTGAAACTCGGAGCGATTCAATTCATTTTCACGGTTCTTCTCATGGCGATTTGCTTTTAACTCAAAGCGCAAGTAATTGCCGGCATTGGCCAGCATTTTCGCCATTCCTTGACTCTCTACCGCAAAACCGACTTGATACGAATCTTCTGGCAAGCTGTAGCTATAGACCATCTGTGCTCCCTGATCGCTTTGTAAGGCCAAGCTCAAAAAGCCATCGCCTTGCTCTACTAATCGGAAATTAAGATTGGCCGTGCTGCTTTGTTGCCCCCCTTGAATAGGGATAGCGAATTCCGCATTTTCTTTAATAAGGAAAAGATCGAGCGAGTCATAAGTCTTGTAGTTCTTGAGTTCAGCTTCTACGATTTGAGCCCCTTTAGAGCTAATTTTCAAGCGTAGTAAGTCATTTTCAAGCGTATAATACTTTACTTCCTTTTCCTGCAGCATTTGGTTTGCAAATGGCCCATAAAGTGCCACCGCTTCCATGTATTGGGCGCTATCGCTTGATGCGCTATCCATTTTAGGAAGTGACTTTTGCATGGGCTCCTCGA
Organism: Croceimicrobium sp.; assembly: GCA_965656185.1. Lineage (GTDB taxonomy): Bacteria > Bacteroidota > Bacteroidia > Flavobacteriales > Schleiferiaceae > Croceimicrobium. Next base: position 240,812 of record CBFHJH010000001.1, on the reverse strand, counting down.
GACTTACGGGCGCAACTTCTTCGGTAGAAGTAGAGTCCTGTACCTGCTCTTGTTCCGCCACCTGCTCTTCAACCGGTTCTTGAGGTGAAAAAATGCCGAAATAAAGTAAGATACCACCAATGAGGACGAAACCCACGATAGTATTAATGTCGAATTTGTTGTTCATCTTAAGCGTTTTGACTTTCGCTATAAGCAATAGCGGCAGCAACGAATTTTACGAATAAAGGATGGGGATTGGCCACGGTACTTTTGTATTCCGGGTGGAACTGAACTCCCATAAACCAAGGGTGTTCGGGTATTTCCACGATCTCTACCAGATCCGTTCCCGGATTACGACCGGTAGCCACCATTCCATTGGCTTCAAATTGCTCTAAATATTTATTATTGAATTCATAGCGGTGACGATGGCGCTCGCTAATACTCTTCCTCTTGTAAACACTAAATGCAGTACTACCCTCTTTAAGCTCACAATCGCAAGCTCCCAAGCGCATAGTACCTCCTTTCTCGGTTACCTCCTTCTGCTCATCCATCAAGTCGATTACCGGATGAGCGGTCTTTGGATTCATTTCCGCACTGTTGGCCCCTTCGAGGTTCAAAACATTACGGGCAAACTCAATTACTGCAGCTTGCATACCCAAGCAAATTCCTAAGAATGGAATCTTGTTCTCCCGAGCAAAACGAATAGCGTCCAATTTACCATCGAATCCGCGTTCGCCAAAACCTGGGGCTACTAAAATACCGTCCAATCCTTCCAAGCTCTTTTCGATCGAGTCATCGCTCAGGTTTTCGGAGTGGATCCATCTGATCTTCACCTTTGCTTCATTGGTAGCGCCGGCGTGAATAAAGGCTTCAGCAATAGATTTATAAGAATCGTGTAATTCTACGTATTTCCCAATAAGGCCAATTTCCACCTCCGCTTGGGGATAGCGTAATTTGTATAAAAAGTCCTTCCAGTTTACTAGATCCAAATTATCTTCGATCGGTAAATTAAGGCGCTTTAAAACCACTTCATCCAAGTGCTGATTGCGCATTAGGATCGGCACTGCATAGATCGTTTCTGCATCGATACTTTGTACTACCGCCTCTTTCTTCACATTACAAAATAGCGCCAGCTTGCGACGAATGTCTTCTCCCAAATCGTATTCGGTTCTACAAACCAATACATCCGGCTGAATTCCACTTTCCTGTAATTTTTGCACAGAGTGTTGGGTAGGCTTGGTCTTCATTTCACCGGTAGCCGCTAAATAAGGCACCAAGGTTAAATGCACCACTAAGCTATCATCGCCTAATTCCCAGCGTAATTGTCGCACAGCTTCAATATAAGGCAAGGCCTCAATATCACCTACAGTACCGCCGATCTCGGTGATCACGATCTCAAACTCTCCTGTATTTCCTAAAAGTTGGATGCGTCGTTTGATTTCATCGGTAATGTGTGGTATTACTTGTACGGTTTTCCCTAGATAATCACCACGGCGTTCTTTATTGATTACCGTTTGGTATACTCTCCCTGTAGTAACATTGTTAGCTTGGGAAGTGGGACGATTTAAAAATCGTTCATAATGGCCTAAGTCAAGATCTGTTTCTGCCCCATCATTGGTTACATAACATTCACCGTGCTCGTAAGGATTTAGGGTACCGGGGTCGATATTAATATAGGGATCGAGCTTCTGAATAGTTACGCTATAACCGCGTGATTGCAGTAAAGTAGCGAGAGATGCGGAGATGATACCCTTTCCTAATGAGGAAGTTACTCCACCGGTAACGAAGATGTATTTTGTTGATGGCATAGACGGTTTGACCTGTTTCGCTAAAGACGGGGCAAAGCTACTAATTCTATACCGGAAATCGCGCCCCTAAAGCAGGCCTTCAATGATCTTTTCGATGGAAATTCCTTCCGCTTCGGCCCGATAGTTTTTAACCACCCGGTGGCGAAGGATCGGTTTGGCTACGGCCATCACGTCTTCACTGTCAGGACTGAATTTACCTTGCAATGCGGCATGGGCTTTTGCAGCAAGGATAAGGTTCTGACTAGCTCGCGGTCCGGCTCCCCATGAAATATATTCTTTAGTTACATCCTTGGCGGCATCGGTACCCGGACGAGTAGCTTGCACCAAACGGATAGCGAACTCATAAACATTATCGCTCACTGGGATTTTGCGTACTAACTTTTGGAAGCCAAGGATATCTTCTACCGTTAAGACTTCTTTTACTTCCGCATCTACACCGATCGTAGTGTTTTTAACGATGTTCACTTCTTCTTCGAAGCTTGGATACCCCACTTCTATATTGAACATGAAGCGGTCCAACTGGGCTTCAGGTAAAGGATAAGTTCCCTCCTGCTCGATCGGGTTCTGAGTGGCTAATACAAAAAATGGATTGGCCATCTGATAAGTATGTCCGCCGGCCGTAACCGAACGCTCTTGCATGGCTTCTAATAGCGCAGCTTGCGTTTTCGGAGGCGTACGGTTGATCTCATCCGCTAAAATGATATTCGCGAATAAAGGACCTTTCACAAATTTGAACTGACGGTTTTCATCCAAGATCTCTGCTCCCACAATATCGGAAGGCATTAGGTCTGGGGTAAATTGAATCCGGCGAAAGCTCAGGCCTAAAGACTGAGATACGGTATTTACCAATAGGGTTTTGGCCAATCCTGGCACCCCGACTAGTAAAGCATGCCCTTTGCAAAAAATGGAAAGTAGTAAGAGGTGGATCACTTCGTCCTGGCCAATAATGACCTTACCTATCTCTTGCTTTAATTCGCGATACTTACGACCGAGTTCCTTTACCGCGGCTACATCGTCTTCCTTATTCTGCATATTGTGCCTGGTTTATCCAATTACGCTCAAAGCTACAGTTCAGGTAATCATTATTTACCCTTACATAAGTATCCTTGATCTTATCATTTACCCAATCTTCCAACTCATCCTGTTGCTTTTGAGCCTTGGCCACTCTCATAATGCGTTGGTAATCTGTCTTGAGATTGGCATAATGCGCTTCGGTCTGGTCGATTAGTTTTAAGATCTTATAACCCTCTTTTTCGTCGCGAGTGCGGAAGAATACCGGAGCAGATATCGTACCCTCTTCCATGCTTTGCAGCGGATAGAAAATACTCTTATCGAGCTGACCGGTTTCCCAACGGCTGTCGCCTTTTTGAGGGTTGATCACTTTACCACCATTCAATTTTGTTTCTTCCTCATCCGAGAACTCTTCTGCTGCCTCAGCAAAGGTCATTTGTCCTTCATTGATCAAATTCCGTACACTATCCGCTTTGGCCTGAGCAGCCTGCAAGTTTTCGGGCGTGATCTTAGGTTTAATGAGGATATGACGAAGATCGAGCTCTTGCCCTACCTTTCTTTGCAGTTGCACGATGTGAAAGCCATACTCCGATTCAAAAGGATCTGAAATCTCGTTAAGCCCTAAATTAAAGGCCACTGCTTCAAATTCCTTAACGAACTGTCCCCTCTTAATGCCTTTGTATTCTCCTCCATTCCTAGAACTTCCAGGGTCTTCAGAATATAAAACGGCCATGGTGTTGAAAGAAGAGCCATTTTGAATACGCTCCTTGATTTCCGCTAATTTGTTAATGGCTTCCTCTTTAGCCGCTTCACTCACCTCCGGAAAAACAGTGATCTCGGCGTACTCCACTTCCGCATTGATCAGAGGTAAGCTATCGCGTGGAATCGAATTGTAGAATTCACGCACCTCAGAAGGTGTTATCTCTACATCGCCATTAATGGTTTGTAACATCCGCTGGGCGGTAAGCTGATCGCGCACTAGGTCGGCCATCTCATCTTTGATCTCGATCACCGATTTACCATAATATTGCTCTAAACGCTGCTGACTGCCAATTTGCTGAATGAATACCCCAATACGTCTATCGATATTGGCCTGTACTTCTTCATCACTAACTTCTACCGAATCCAATTCGGCTTGATTTAGCAAAAGTTTTTCCAAGAGTAGGTCTTCAAAAACCACACACTGATCTAAGGGTAATTCTGGGTTTTGCTTCTTTTGAGCTTGAAAGGCCTTGTCGAGATCGCTTTTTAAAATAATGTTCTTCCCTACTACCGCCAGGACTCCATCTACCAATTGAGGTTGAGCACTGAGCAAGCCACCGCTAAATAACAGGGCTGCAGCTAGTAGGCTTTTATTCTGAATAAGTTTCAAATTCTTTCTTTTTAATAGCATCGCTAAGTAAATTCTTTTCAAGCTCCGCAATGAGATCCAGTCTCCTTTTATTCAACAGAATATTACGGATAATATTTTCTACGTAAAGTAATGGTGACGTATTATCCTTGATCTTGTATTCGGCAATGGTAACCAAATAAAGTAAGTTATCCACCTCAAGCTCCACGTAAGAGTTCTTAGCTAAAAACTCTTGCTGATTATAGGCTTGAATTGGGATTAACCTACGAAATTGGTTAAAACTGATCCAACTCGTGTCCTCTAAACTAAAATTACGGGCAAAACTGAGGGCATAGTCAACCAATTCTTCCTGCTTGGCAGAGTCTCGCGAACGAAATAACCTCTTGAGCACATCGATATCGGGCGCATCTACCGGCACCGAGATGTAGCGCATTCGTAAGATATTTTCTTTTAGCTGAAAATTGTCCTGATTATTTTCATAATAAGCTTGGATCTGGGCTTTGGTTATGGTCGTATCTAAACGATCATCCACATATTTCTCCAAAAAAGCAAACTTGAGTAGATCATTCCGGTAATTGCGGATCTGCTCTTCAAATTGCTTCTCCTCATCGGTCAAATTGAACTCTGCCTTATAGATCATCAACTGATCCTTGGCCCAAACGTTAACGTAGTTTTGGACAAAGCTACTGCTATCGGCAGGATTCAGATCCTCGGGGATCACCTTTACTAAATCACTATCATAGAGAAAAGAGTCGTATACCCGTGCCACAGGCTTCCCTTGTTCCTCATCAGACTGATAGCTGCTTATCAAATCACAAGCAGAAAAGAACAGTAGGCTTAAAGCCAGACCGATATGCGAAAATCTTCTAATCAAGGGCGCTACTTAGCTCTTTCAAGACTTCCTCATCTACTTTAACCTCATACAAGCCTTTGAGGTCTTTCACCCATTGATCTTCGAGGAATTGCTGGTAATCACTAATCACGGCACCTCTTGCTTCCTTAAGTTCTTTGGCCCGTGGGGCTTCTACCGCGATTACATAAGCTTGCTTGAAACGATCGTTTTGCTCAACAACCTTAGATTTGCCGGGCTCATCCATCTCCTTAACAAGTTCTGCTGGATCAATAGCCTCAAGTTCAAATTTACCGCTATCGATATTCAAATTGAGCTTAGAATCTACGTTCAGCTCTTTCATAACCTCGGCACGGCTAATTCCCTTGGCTAAAAGTTTAACCGCTTTCTTGGCCATCTTTTTACTCACTGCATCCACTAAATAGGCATGATAGCGCGTATCGAACTGGTAGTTCTCACGATTCTGCTCAAAGAAATTATTGAGGCCATTGGTATCTGAAAGAGCTTCGCGCCATACCTTCTCTTCGGTAAGGTCAAAAAGAAGGATCCCTTCGTAGTATTCACGCTCCAATAAGCGGAATTCGGGGTACTTTTCCGCTAGACGAGACTTTTCGTAACTGATCAATTCATCATCCTGATAAGTCTTCATCATCCGGTATAAAGCCGACTGAAGCTTGGTACCTCGGGCGTAAGCTGCCTGATTGGCTTCGGCGTACCCCAAGAAATCTGCTACCGTATATTCCTTTCCGGCAAACTCGAATAAAACTTTATTGGCCGAACGGATTTTCTCCGGTTTCTGATAACTGGCGTTCATCAGCTCTTCGCCGATCTGATCGTAAGCCAGATCAAAACGCTTCGGATACTCCTTGAAATTATAATCTTGCTTGATTCGTCTTTTCACCGATACTTGAGATTGCTGTGCGCGAACATCTCTTTCTACTTTATTGCGAATCTCCGCCTTCATTTCCTCAAAGGAAGCTAGCCCCATTTTGTCGATCAACATTATAATATGCCAACCCACTGGAGTCTTAACAGGCTTGCTATACTGACCACTGTCCTGAAGGGCAAAGGCGGCGTCTTCGAATTCGGGATACATTTTATTGATGCCAAAAACATCTAGCTGACCGTTTCGTGCGGCCGAAGTCTTGTCTTCGCTGTATTGCTTTACCAAGGTCACAAAGTCTTCCCCGGCTTCCAATTTAGCGTAGATCTCATCAATTTTTGTCTTCACATTAGCTTTCTCGGCATCACTGGTCTTATCGTTATCGATAAGCATAATATGCGCTACCCGAATCTGACCGCGTGCGGGTCGTTTATCGGTGGGTTTCACAAGGTGATATCCGAACTGGCTCCGTACTGGTGCGCTAATCTCCCCGGACTTTGTTTCATAGGCGGCCGTTTCGAAAGGGTAAACCATATCAAAAGCGGTAAAATAACCTAAGTCGCCCCCGTTTTTAGCACTGTAAGTATCATCCGAAAAATTCCTAGCCAAGCTCTCGAAAGACTCACCTTTCTCCAAGCGCTTCTTAAGATCTATAATCTCTTTATAGGCTACCGCAGTATCTTCTGGACTGGGATTTTTAGGCAAAGCGATCATAATATGGGAAGCACGCACGTCTTGTTTCATACGGGTATAGGCTTCCTTAATTAATTCGGCTGTCACATCCTTATCCGATAGATAGGGCTTCGCCAGTTGGTTGCGGTAGTTACGAAACTCGCGCTTAAAAGACTCCAGGGTATCACGCCCTAGTTCCTTTGCCTGATAAACCTTTAATTTAAAATTGACATAGAGTTCGAGATATTCTTCAGGCGTTTTGGGGTCGATCTCCTCACCAATATCACGATTCTTATTATAAACTGCCATGAATTCTTCGGCTCTAACCGTATCATTAGCTACGGTAAATAGAACCTTATCAGCTAGTTTCTGTCCAACTAAGGACTGCCCAAGGCCCAATGCACAAAGGATTAACAGAGTCTTTTTCATCGATCTTTAGGATTTTTATCTTCTACTATAGTTTGGGGATTCACGGGTAATGTGAACGTCGTGTGGGTGACTTTCGTGCACACCTGCCGCGGTGATGCGGGTAAATTTACCGTTTTCTTGCAAGGCTTTAATGTCTCTGGCGCCACAGTATCCCATACCGGCGCGTAAACCTCCGATAAATTGATACATAACTTCGCCAACCTCTCCTTTGTAGGCAACCCGACCAACGATACCTTCTGGTACTAATTTCTTAATGTCATCTTCCACATCTTGGAAATAACGGTCTTTAGACCCTTGCTGCATGGCTTCAATAGAGCCCATACCGCGGTAAGTCTTGTAGCGGCGACCTTCATAAATGATCGTTTCGCCTGGGGCTTCTTTGGTGCCTGCGAAGAGTGAACCGAGCATCACCGTATCGGCACCGGCCGCTACCGCTTTAACGATATCTCCGGTAAAACGAATTCCGCCATCGGCAATTAAAGGAACATCGGTTCCCTCTAAACCTTTTTTTGCTTCCATCACCGCAGTTAGTTGAGGCACCCCAACTCCGGCCACCACTCTTGTGGTACAGATAGAACCTGGTCCGATACCCACTTTTACCGCATCGGCGCCGGCATCGGCTAAATAGCGAGCTGCTTCGGCAGTGGCCACATTTCCAACTACGACATCCAATTTTGGGAACCGTTCTTTAACCGCTTTCAAAGCTTTTACCACCCCTGCGCTATGGCCGTGAGCGGTATCAATAATAATGGCGTCTACATTAGACTCTACCAATGCACTTACGCGATCGAGTACATCACCGGTTACTCCTACCGCTGCTGCCACGCGTAAACGACCAAAATCGTCTTTATTGGCATTAGGTTTAATATGACTCTTGGTGATGTCACGGTAAGTGATCAAGCCGATCAATTTACCTTCCTGATCTACCACCGGAAGCTTTTCTATTTTATGCTTTTGAAGGATAACCTCGGCCTCAGCTAGGCTAGTGTTCTCAAAAGTGGTCACCAAACCTTCGCTGGTCATGATCTCCTTCAAGGGACGATCGTCATCCTTTTCAAATCTAAGGTCACGATTGGTAATTATTCCCAAAAGCTTTTTGGCTTCATTTACGATCGGAATTCCGCCGATCTTGTAGTCTGCCATCATTTTTTTGGCATCGCTTACCAAAGCACTCTCGTGCAAAGTGACCGGATCCAGGATCATCCCACTCTCGGCGCGTTTTACATTACGCACTTCCACTGCCTGCTGCTCAATGGTCATGTTCTTATGAAGGACCCCAATACCTCCGTCTTGCGCAATTGCAATAGCCATACGAGCTTCAGTCACGGTATCCATAGCGGCCGAAACTAAAGGAGCTTTTAAGGAAATGTTTCGCGTAAAACGGGTAGAGAGATCAACTTCGCGTGGTAATACTTGAGAAAAAGCCGGTACTAAAAGTACGTCGTCATAGGTTAATCCCTCACCCATGATTTTATCGCTGAAAGTTGACATAGAGCGGTTGCAATTAGAATTAAATTGCGCGCAAATTTACGAATTTTAAATGAGAGCGCCTGCTAATTTAAGCTTCGATAAGCGCAGTTTATCAAATGTCAAAAAAAATATCCCCTTCGTGGTGAAGGGGATATATATCTGATTGATCTATTGCGCTTTATCGAATTAAGGTAAAGGTGTTTCTTTCCTCAACCTCTCGATCCTTAGGAGTAGAGTATTTAATATAGCTCACATAAACTCCTTGCGGGGCGGGATTGCCTTCCATGAAACCATCCCATTTTTCGTCAGGGTTATTGGTTTCAAAAACCTTTCTTCCCCAACGGTTGATGATATAGAAATGATAATCTTCAATATCATTCAGCCTAATGGAAGGTCCATAGAGTTGGTTCTCTGAGACGGTGCTTTCTGGCCTAAAGGCGGTAGCTAAGAAAACTTTAGCTCCTTGTTGGGCGCAGGCTTGATTAGAATAAGACTCCATCGGATTTCCGCGATTATCCACGATTCCCTGCGGATTATTGCCTTCTACTGCTTTTACATAGTAGCAATAGTTACCCTGATCTGGGTTAGCTTTTACTAGATCTCTGATCTCATAATCCACAAAAGTGGTGTCTTCTCGATCATTTACCGTAACATTCTCTCCAATCTTAACGAATGCACCCGTGCCCTCTTCCGCACGATAGATTTCATATTTTTCTACGTAACCTGCGTAACCTTGAACTGGGTTCCAGCTTAAGCGATTCGTTACATCTTCGGCTGCCGCAACGCGCAATACAATATTTTTAGCAATATTACTTATAGTGTCATAGCCACCACAGCTGTCGGTTGCGGTAACGCGGTAGTAGTAATTAAACTTATCTGGCTCTACCCCAAAATCTTGGAAACGGATAATGTAGGGGGCGGTAGTAGGCTTACCTACTTGTGCAATTTCTTTATAAGGGCCAAAATATTCTGGCGATCTCTGAATCTGGAAGCTGCGTACATCCGCCTCTCCGTCAACGTGGATGGCAATATCTAATGCTCCACGGTTGAAGTCATTGCTCACTTTTGCTACGTAAAGCTGACGAGACTGACGCGGTACTTCTGCCGTTATACAGAGTCGGTTTGACGTACTGGTTAGATTTGCAATAGTATCGCGAGCTTCGATCCAGTAACAATACTCAAAATCCTTTTCAAGCACATTTTGGGTGAATGAAGTATCGCTCGGTCCTGCAACGGCCATTACTGTAGGCGGAATTACCGTGCCATCCGCTTCAGTAATCTCGGTCCAAATTCGGTATTCGTGTACTCCGTTTGGAAATTCCTCGTAAGCATTCCAACTTACCCGGGAGAAGCCTTCACATTTATTAAGGTAATTACGGAGGTATATAGAGTTATTTGGACTTATTGCTAAATCATCACTTTGATTACCACAGCTGTCTACCGAGACGATCTTAAACTCTTCCGAACGTGTATCGGCCATACTACCTAGCCATTCGTAGGGAGTAGTTGAGCCCGCATTGATGGTATCTACTATTACCCAACCATTGAGGGGATCATTATGCAGGATAAAGAAGGATACGATATCATCGGTTGCTGCCGCATCAAAATTGATTTCTGCATTTCCGTCTTGGTTTACCGAGACACTGGTAATATTCGGATTAATGGTATTGGTGCGATCTTGGAATCGACCGGTATCTTGACTACTACCCGAATAACATCCTGCCACGGTATCAGGAACTCGAATCTGGTAGGCAACCAATAGATCACAAACCGAAACGGTATCGGTAAAACTAGTATTGGTCGTCTCTCCTACTTTAGTCCAGTTCTCACTATAGGCCGGCGCCTCTATCCAAACTTCATATATATTACCCCGTGCTGGATCTAAGCCTCCATCTTTAGGGGTCCAAGATAACTGTGCGTATTCTGGACTTCCAGTTGGGATGGCATTTAGGGTCATATCCATCGTAGTTAAAGTATCGGAGGGTAAGGAGATAAAGTCACATGGACCGGTACTCATTTCCATGTAATAAAATGAGTTGGCCCCCATTGAGCTTACCGTAGTACTCAAGGTATCGTAAAAAGGGATACTATCTACCACGGTCCAAGGTCCGTTGCTGGAAGACGATCCATAGATACGGTAGTAATTAAACTCTAATACCGAGTCTAGTTCAGGCTGGGTCCATGATAAACGGACCGAACCGTCTTTTTGTACGTCGGTACAAGTTAAGCCCGGCGGATTGGGGTCACCGGCAATCACCTCAACAATGATGGTTGCTAGACCAACTTTAGGTGCAGCACAACCATTATCTTCCATTCGAACGGTAAAGTAGTAGGTATTGGAAGCCGAACCACAACCGCCGAAATTGAGATGAACACAATCTGGAATCCAGAAGAATTCTACCGTATTCTGAATAACATTACAATAAGTACCGGTAGAGTTAAATGAAGTTAGAGTGGCACAAGGAGCTGCCCCATTACAGCCGGTACTTGAGGCGTAATTATTGGAGTTCAGCTGCAGACCACCTGCCTTCATACAAATTTCTTGAAAGGAGCCATTGGAGAATTGATCCAAGTCTCGGGCCACAACTCTAAATTGAACCGTATCCTGAGGATAAGTTCTTACACGATATACGTTTCCTGTCCGCTGTACGTCGGTATAAATCGCAGTATCGATCTCTGCCGAAGGCGTACTATTATTTGTTGGGCAGTCAGTATCATCTAAATAATATACTGGTACATCCCGGTAAACCTCCCCGATGAGTTGATTACAGCGATATTCTTTAATTACCACACACGAGGCATACCAACCTTCACTTGGGTCATTGGCTAAAGTGGTGATTTCACCAGAAAATGGATCTAATGTATTTGGACCATTATTTGGGTCTTCCGATTGATCTGGGAAAGGCGCGTTGAAGGTGTAACCTGAATTAAAATTAATATTCTGAGTTGCTCCCAATTTTGGCATTTCCCAGTCAAAAACGAGCGAATCAATATCCTTATCGGATGGGAGGTGATTGAATTCGAATAAGAAGTTAGGACAAGTTACCGCATTGGCATCTTGAGCAAATGTGGGTGAGTTATCGTAACAGGTGCTGGCATTTAATGGTTGTGTTGCGCCAGGTGGAGTGTAAGGATACATTTTGGAACGTAAATAATAGCCAGTGTTACCTGCTGCGTTCTGTAAGGTTGGTCTTGCAAAACCGGTCCAGCTAAATTCCCAACCTGCTGCCGGCGGAATTCCATTCAAATTGGTTGGGCCGCTTCTAAAAACGTATTTTTCAATTGCTCCGTCATCACCGGAGGGGCAATCGATGTCTAATGCCGTCTGTGGACAATCGGGAGACACATCACCTGAGGCTGACGCGACGTAACTACAACTAATATTACCGGCTGGTCCCACTACCTGCTTAGGAGTTGTGGTGATTATTGCTCCGGTACAATCACGGTAGAGCGTTAGGGTAAAAATATAGTTCCCATTAGCGGTACATTCCCAGTAGATCTCCCCACCAAGGTAGTGTGAGGCGTTACTACTGAAGGTACCCAGACTGAGGAGCAGAGCGATAAATAGCTTTAGATTCTTCATTATACTAATTTGTCCTTAAAACTACTTAGACGGTGATTCCTATGAAATAAGGATTTAGTTACAGAGGACCTCCCGCAAACTGCTTGGTAAGCATCTTTAACTAAATAAAAAAAGCCCCCAAAAAATGGGGGCCCTTAATTTCACTTTCAAGATCCTTATCGAATTAGAGTAAAGTTGCCTCTTTCATCGATCGAGCGGTCGCCCGGAGTAGAATATTGAATAAAATAGATATACACTCCCTGTGGCGCTGGACTTCCCTCAAAGTTACCATCCCACTTTTCTAGCGGATCGGTTGTTTCAAAAACCTTTCTTCCCCAGCGGTTCATAATGTAGAATTGATAATCTTCTACTTCATTCAAACGCATGGAAGGACCGTATAATTGGTTTTCGCCAATGGTACTGCCAGGGCGGAAAGCCGTAGCCAAATAAACCTTAGCTCCTTGCTGGCTGCAAGCCTGATTAGAGAAGGAGGCCATTGGATTCCCAAAATTGTCTACCAAGCCTTGAGGATTATTACCCTCTACCGCTTTTACGTAGTAACAATATTCTCCCTGCTCTGGATTAGTCTCTACTAAGTCGCGAATCTCGTAGTCTATATAAGTAGTATCCTCACGACCATTTACGGTGTAATTCTCACCAATCAATTCAAAGTTGCTGGTACCGCCCTCTGCGCGATAAATCTCATACTTCTCAACAACTCCTTGATAACCCAACACTGAGTTCCAAGTCAAGCGATTGGTTACGTCTTCTGCCGCATTTACATTAAGTACGATGTTATTGGCGATATTACTAATGGTATCGTAACCGCCACAACTATCGGTAGCTGTAACTCGGTAGAAGTAGTTGAAACGATCTGGCTCAACGCCAAAATCCTGGAATCGGATAATGTACGGAGGTGCGGTTGGTTTGCCAACTTGAGCAATCTCCCGGTACGGTCCATAATACTCAGGAGCCCTTTGAATCTGGAAACTGCGTACATCAGCATCTCCATCAACATAGATCTCAATATCTAAAGAATTTCGGTTGAAATCATTGCTCACCTTAGACACGTACAATTGTCGTGACTGACGTGGAACCTCGGCCGTGATACACAAACGGTTCGAGCTAGACACTAAATTGGCGATAGTATCAACCGCCTCGACCCAATAACAGTACTCATAATCTTTTTCGAGCACATTTTGAGTAAATGAAGTATCGTCTGGTGCTGCGGTAAACAATAAGGTTTGAGGGATTACTGTACCATCTGGTTCGGTGATCTCAGTCCAAACCCGGTACTCATGCACCCCATTTGGAAATTCCTTATAGGCATTCCAACTCAAACGAGAAAAGCCCTCACACTTATTTAAGTAGTTTCTTAAGTAAATCGTATTGTATGGCAATACCGCAAGGTCATCACTCTGGTTACCACAACTATCAAGAGAAACAACTTTAAATTCTTCCGAACGACTATCAGCCGAGCTGTTCGCCCATTCGTAGGGCATGGCTTCCCCAGCGTCGATGGTATCTACGATAACCCAACCATTCTGAGGATCATTATAGAAGAGGAAGAAGGATACAATGTCTTCCACTTGAGTGGCATCGAAGTTAAGTTCAGCTTTTCCGTTGGCATTCACCGAAACTGAGCTAACATCTGGATTAGAAGTATTCGTTCGATCTTGGAACCTACCAGTATCTTGGCTAGTTCCTGAGTAACATCCGGTGATCGTATCTGGTACACGTACTTGATAGCTTACTAGCATATCACAAACCGATACCGTATCCGTGAAACTGGTATTGGTAGTCTCCCCTACCTTAGTCCAATTCCCACTGCCCTCCGGCGCTTCGATCCATATTTCATAGACGTTACCTCGAGCGGCGTTAAGGCCACCGTCTATTGGCGTCCAAGCCAATTGCGCATACTCCGGACTTCCCGGCGGAATGGCTGTAAGAGTCATATCCATGGTTGAGACGGTGTCTGAAGGTAGCGATATAAAATCACAAGGACCGGTACTCATTTCCATGTAATAGTATGAATTGGCGCCCATTGCAGTAACAATAGAACTTAGAGTGTCATAGTATGGAACACTATCTACTACCGTCCAAGGTCCATTTGGCGATGAAGCGCCGTAAATACGATAATAATTAAACTCTAAGACCGAGTCTAACTCCGGTTGTTTCCAACTCAGTCGGACCGAGCCATCTTTTTGTACATCGGCACAGGTTAAACCTGGAGGAGTCGGGTCACCCGCGATAACCTCCACAATAATGGTAGCCAAACCAACTTTAGGAGCGGCACAGCCATTGTCTTGCATTCGTACGGTAAAAAAATAGGTATTCGACGCAGACCCACAACCACCAAAGTTAAGGTGTACACAATCAGGTATCCAGAAAAATTCAACCGTATTCTGAATCACCGAACAATAAGTTCCGGTGCTGTTAAATGAGGTTAAGGTGGCACAAGGTGCTGCCCCGTTACATCCCGAACTTGATGCGTAATTGTTCGAGTTCAACTGCAGTCCACCAGCTTTCATACAGATCTCTTGGAAAGAGCCATTAGAAAACTGGTCTAAGTCACGGGCCACAACCCTAAATTGTACCGTATCCTGAGGATAGGTCCTCACGCGATATACGTTACCGGTCCGCTGTACATCGGTATAAATCGCTGTATCGATTTCTGCCGAAGGCGTGCTGTTATTGGTTGGACAGTCTGTATCGTCTAAATAATACAATGGAACATCTCGATATACTTCACCAATAAGCTGACCACAACGATACTCCTTGATAACTACACAAGAGGCATACCAACCCTCGGTGGGATCATTTGCTAAAGCAGTGATTTCTCCAGAGAAGGGATCTAAGGTATTTGGTCCATTATTGGCATTTTCTGATTGATCAGGAAAAGGCGCATTATTGCTATATCCTGAGTTCCAAGAGATGTTTGAATTCGCTGCGTCCCATGGGTTTGCCCAATCAAAAACCAAGGAATCGATATCCTTATCTGAAGGTAAGTGGTTAAATTCAAAAAGGAAGTCTGGACAAGTTACCGCATTGGCATCCTGCGCAAATACCGGAGAATTATCGTAACAAGTGCTGGTGTTCAATGGCTGCGATGCTCCTAGCGGAGTAAATGGATACATTTTTGACCGTAAGAAATAGCCAGAGGCATTCGTGTTCTCAAGGAAGGGACGACAACATGAAGTCCAGCTAAATTCCCAACCTGCTGCCGGTGGAATACCATTTAGGTTTACTTGTGAACTGCGGTATACTCCTTTTTCAATACCACCGTCATCACCTGCGGCACAATCAATATCTAAGGCCGTTTGAGGACAATCTGGTGATACATCGCCCGAAAGGGATGGAATGTATGTACATGAAATATTCCCCGCTGGACCAGAAATGATCTGAGTTCCAATTGGAATAGAGATACCGGTACAATCGCGGTAAAGCACTAAGGTAAAAATGTAGTTCCCGTTATTGGTACATTCCCAATAGATTTCCCCACCTAATAAGTGAGAAGCTTTGGTGTTGAATGAACCTAATGCCAACAAGGCAATTAGAAGCACCTTTAAATTCTTCATTCTAAATCTAGATTTGAGCTCAAATATATTTTATTGTAACGCGAGTAGCAAGTATTACTTATTTTAAGAGCCGATAGTCTTAGTTAAGGCTGCAGATTTTCTTTCGCCTTTTCGAAGTCCGACCATAAATCATTTACGATTTCGGCGGCTGGTTTAAGGTCCTTGATCATCCCTGAAACCTGGCCGATCTCTAATTCTCCTTCCTCGAGATCTCCTTCGAACATTCCCCGTTTGGCCCTTGCCCTTCCCAAGATCTCCTTTAAGCGCTCCACATCCGCTCCTTGTGCATAAGCCTGTTGTACCGATTCAAAGAATTTATTCTTGATCAATCGTACGGGCGCTAATTCCTTTAAAGTAAGCATCGTTGCCCCTTCCTCGGCTTGAATTACGGCGTCCTTAAAGTTTTGATGGGCCGAGCTTTCGACACTTGCCACAAATCGCGAACCAATTTGAACCCCTTCGGCACCCAAGGCAAATGCAGCTAGAATCTGAGCACCAGTGCCAATTCCACCAGCCGCGATCATCGGAATCATTAAAGCCTGAGCTACCATTGGCCATAGGACCAAACTGGTGGTCTCATCGCGACCATTGTGGCCACCAGCTTCAAAACCTTCGGCCACTACGGCATCTACCCCGGCCGCTTCTGCCTTTAAGGCAAATTTTAAAGAGCTTACTACATGTACCACAACGATACCATGACTTTTAAGATAGGCAGTCCAAGTTTTAGGATTGCCGGCTGATGTAAAAACGATCGGCACCTTGTTTTCTACGATAATGTCCATAAGCTCATCGATCTGTGGATAAAGCATTGGAACATTCACCGCAAAAGGTGTTTCGCCTAAAGCGGCTTTGGCCTTTTGTATATGACTGCGCAGAACGTTTGGGTACATCGATCCAGAGCCAATTATACCAAGCCCTCCCGCTTTTGAAACAGCGCTGGCTAAATCCCAGCCGCTACACCATATCATGCCGGCTTGGATCAGGGGCTTTTCGATCCCGAATAAGTCAGTTATGCGGTTCTTCATCGCACTATAAATCTAAGATTTGCATTTAGGTCTCCCCTCAGGTTTAGTAAATAAAATCCCGGAGCCAAATTGGTTTTGAGGCGATAAGCCTGCTGTCCGCTGATCATTCGATCTAACTTTAAGCTTCCATCTAGAGCCCTAATTTGTGCCTGACATTGCCAGGATCCTGTTTTGTTCTTTGGGTTTATAACAACATGGTCGTACACCGGGTTAGGATAAATATCGACATCACCGTCACTGTAGGCAAACTCCCTTTGAGAGATTTGAAAAGCCAAATCAAAATTGGGAATCCCATAGCCCATGGTATCATTTGGATTGCTGTACAAATGGGCACTTCGACGAATTTGCTTGATCAATTCATAAGCCGGTTTACTAGGCTGAGCCTGAACCAAACAGGCAGCCATGCCGGCAATGATCGGTGAAGAGAAAGAAGTACCAAAGCCGATTGAAATATCACCATTAAAATTAATGATGGTAGAAGGCGAACCCTGAGCAACAACATCGGGTTTTACCCTTCCGTCGAAACTGGGTCCGTGACTGGAAAATCCTGCATATTCTTCATTTGGGTTTACCGCTCCCACCGCTAATACCGAATCACCATCGGCCGGAGCGCCAAGGTAACGCCAGGCAGAGGCTCCACTATTACCAGCACTGGCCACTACCAAAATCCCTTTACTAGCTGCAAGATCTGCGGCCTTGGTTACAATTGTAGTATTGCCATCAAGATCACTGTAGCTGTAGTCATCTTGCGGATCATCGAAGGTGGTATAACCTAGAGAAGTATTGATTACCTGAGCTCCCACACTATCGGCAAACTCGGCCGCCATAGCCCAGTGATCCATTTCGATCGGTTTTTCGTGACCAATATTCTCGGAAGTAAGCAACCAATAATTAGCGTGAGGCGCGGTTCCTACGAAGGAGCCGCTATCTAAAGCGGCCATGGTAGACAAAACCGAAGCGCCATGGCTACCTTGACCGGTATATACATTGGTGTCTTGGCTAATGAAATTATAGGAGCCCAATAAGCGCCCCGATTGGAAAAGACTATCTAAGCTGGCTGCTTGAAGAGCCCCCGTATAACCTGCATCGATTACCGCGATTGTTACCCCTCGACCGGTGTAACCTCGTTGATGCAATTTCTCGCCTTCTAACATCTCTATGTGAGTACGAGCAAAACCATAGTCAAAATTCCCGGTAGCGGAGGTGCTGCTTAGCCTACTTTGGTGTGCTTTGGGAAATTCTATATGATCTACAAAAGCTAAATTTTCGATCAGCTCAGGATCGTGATGGGAGATCAAAACATAATTTAACCAGCGTGAATGTGCTAAGTTCTGAGCACCAAGAGTCTTCAATTCGCTCAGGTATTCTGAAGCCAGCGGCAAATCACTTTTATCGATGGCTATGCCTTGTAAAGCTCTGCGGGCAATGGCTTTTTCGCTAAGAAATAGCTGTGGCTGCTCTAGCATCTCTAGGCTCGAGCCCTTATCCTTAAAAAACACTCTAAACTCTTGAGCCGAAAGCTTGCTGAGGCCAAGGCTGAGAAAAAAAATAAAAACACTTAAGTTCTTCATATCAAAATTGTATTACTCCAGAACCGATAAGCTCATCGGCTTGGTACCAGCTTACAAACTGGCCGGGGGTTACTGCTTTTTGAGCTTCATCAAATACTACATATAAGCCATGCTCTGTGCGATGTAACTCTACCCCAAACAGTGGCTGACGGTAACGAATTCGCGCCTCATATCGAGCTGATTCTCCCGCTGCTAGCGCCAGATCTGATCGTAACCAATGAATATCATCGTTGGCCACAAATAAGGCTTCCTTTCGTAAAGCAGGGTGCTCTTCACCTTGCCCGGTGTAAACCACATTTTCATTCGTATCCGTTCCAATCACAAAAAGTGGCTCAGGCGTACCGCCAATCGCCAAACCTTTGCGCTGACCGATCGTGAAATAATGAGCTCCGATGTGCTCGCCCAGAGCCTTGCCCATTTGAGGCGCAAAGGCATAAGGTGCGGCCTGCATACGCCAAGGCGTTTCTTCCGGAATACGTGATGCATCACGAGGTACTTGATAGTCCTTCGGTATTTCAATTACGGCCCCTTTTCTAGGCGCAAGCTGCTGCTGAAGAAAATCCGGCAAACGTACTTTCCCAACAAAACAGAGTCCTTGTGAATCTTTTTTCTCGGCCGTAACCAAATCGAGTTCTCCCGCGATTTTTCGCACTTCGCTCTTTTGCAGTTCGCCAATAGGGAATAAGGCCTTAGCCAATTGCTCCTGACTTAATTGACAAAGAAAATAACTTTGATCTTTGTTTCCGTCTACACCAGCCAACAATCGGTGAATATCCTTCCCCTTTTTGTTAATGGTATCCTTGCGGCAATAATGCCCGGTAGCCACATAATCTGCTCCTAAAGCCATGGCCTTTTCCAAAAAGACGTCGAATTTTATTTCTCGGTTACATAATACGTCTGGATTAGGCGTTCTTCCCGCCTCATACTCAGCGAACATATAGTCTACAATACGCTCCTTATACTCGGCGCTCAGATCGATGACTTGGAAAGGTATTCCCAATTTCTCAGCTACCAACATGGCGTCATTGCTGTCTTCTATCCAAGGGCACTCATCGTGGATGGTAACCGATTCATCATGCCAATTTCGCATAAACAGGGCAATCACCTCATGGCCTTGCTCTACCAAGAGATGAGCTGCTACGCTACTGTCCACCCCTCCACTTAATCCTACTACTACTCTTGTCATTTATTTTGCCTTAGAATCTGCTTTCACGTCCTTTTCCTCGATCAAACGCCCCCTTTTCCAAATTTCCTTGCGTTCTAGTTTCAGCTGATCACCAAA
Source organism: Croceimicrobium sp. (assembly GCA_965656185.1). Lineage (GTDB taxonomy): Bacteria > Bacteroidota > Bacteroidia > Flavobacteriales > Schleiferiaceae > Croceimicrobium. The sequence goes on along the minus strand of CBFHJH010000001.1, from coordinate 221,341 downwards.
GAAATACCAGGTCCCATCCATCAAGCCCTTATGGTAATTACCTCTAGAGCGTGGCTTGCCGGAGGAATAATAATAAGTGACCTCTCCTTCCAGTTGCCCGTCTTTGTATTGTCCAGTAGCCATTTTGGCCCCACTCTCATAAAATTGTTTCCAGCTCCCATTCTTCACATCATTTTGAAAATGAAAGACTTCGGCCAGTTTGCCATTATCATGGTATTTTTCTGAAACACCTTGCTTTTTCCCCTGCTCATAATTTTCACGAGCGATCACATTTTGCTCACGATCGTAAAAAGTCCAAATACTATCACGTTTCTTGTTTCGATATAAACCCTTGGCGGCCAAAATTTCCTCACCATATTGCAAACTCATGCAATTACCGGTCTTTCCTCTGAAGATATTAACCGTGCGTAAGGCTCCGTCGTCGAAATAATATTTAAATGTATCTACCGGTGTGCCATGCTCAAAACGGCCCTGATAGCGTTTCTCCCCATTGTCGTGGTATTTTACCCACAAGCCGTGCGGACGGCCTTGTCCATCCTTTGGACTCAAGTTCTTTTGAGCCACAAAAGCAGGAGCCCAAAGAGCAAATGCAAGCAAAAAAATTTTTCTCATAGTGCAAAAATACTGTCTTTAATTTGCCTACTAGACTTTCATAACTAGAGCTTATCAATAAATTTGTGCCCAATCCAAACCAAAGATGAGTAAAAAGATCCGCAAACCTTATGTAAACTGGATACTGGTCCTAAGCAGTGCTGTGTTGCTGGTTTTGATCGCTTTACGCGCTGCTCGCGTGGCTATTACTCACGATGAAGCTTATACTTATCTACACTATGTAAAACAAAGTTGGTTGGGTATTATTCTCTACAAGCCCCCTCATATCCCCAATAATCACATTTTAAATACTCTGCTAGCCAAGCTTAGTACCGGTATTTTTGGGGTTAATACTTTTAATTTAAGGCTGCCTAATTTACTCTTTGCCCTGCTGTACTTTTGGTATGCGGCGGCCATTGCCAAGAAGTTTCGTTTTCCCGGCATACAAATCGTCGCTTTCTTAGTATTGGCTTTACAGCTTTACTTTTTCGACTTTTTCTCTATGGCCAGGGGCTATGGGATGGGGATTGCCTTAAGTACCGCCAGTATTTACCATTTCTACTCCTACCGAGAACTGGACAATGGACACCATATTTGGCGTACCTTAATATTCGCTGCTCTTGCGGTTTATGCCAACTTCACCTTCCTGTATTCCTATTTAGCATTAGCTGGCCTTTTGGTCCTGCTGTATTACACCCATCCCGATCAGAAAAAGAGCTTCGGAACCCTTTGGCGACCGATTAGCATTGTGAGCATTGTTTTGGCCGCCTTTATCACTTTGCCCCTTAAAAATATCAGCGGAGACCTTTTCGGGGGAGATACTAGCTTTTGGACCAGTACCTGGCAAACTTTGAGCTGGAGTATGCGCTACGGTCAGTTTGGACCGCAATCGGAGTGGATCAATATCAGCTTTGCTTTGATCCTACTTTTAGGCGGATTTTTCTTTATCAAAGATAAAATCAGTGCCGCAAGAGAGACTTGGTATTTTTATAGTGAGATCCTAATGTGGTTGGTACTAACGGCACTGATTCAAATTACTCAGCACTACATTTTGGGAACTGAGTTCCTTACAGGTAGAACCGCCATGGTCTACGCCCCACTATTTATGGTTTCCCTCTTATTTATCTTCCAACGATTGAATACCTTAAAGAATGGAGAAAATATTCAGCTGGGCTTAAGCATAGTCTTAGTCATTGCTATGGCCTACAACTTTAAAGCCTTTAATCTCAATAGAACCTTCGAATGGCCCTATGATGCAGCCCATAAAGAAGTCTTAGGGAAACTAGAGAGTCATGATTCGATCCAAAACAAAGCCGATTTTAAACTAGGCATCAATTGGCTCTTTGAGCCGGCCCTCAACTTTTATCGAGAATCGAAAGACCTTGATTGGCTTAGTCCTCTGAGCCGGGATGGCTATAAAAAAGAAGCATATGATGCCTATTATCTATGGCAAGAAAAAGATGAGGAATGGATCAATAAACTAAATGCGGATCCTGACTATTCCTTAATTGGCGAATACCCCAACGGCGCCAAGCTATTTGTAAGCAAAGACTACTTATAAAAGTTTTTCTGATAGGCAGCAAACTCTCCTTTGCCCAATACCAAGCGACGGTAAAAGGCTTTTATAAAGCCCAGACCGTAAGAGAAAAGCTGAATAAAACTAGCGATTACGGCCAGTGCCCCTACCTGATTTGAGCGATTCTGAATGCTCGCGTCAAAAAAGATGAGCAGTAGATAAAAAGCTAATAATGCGATCGGAATCCAACTGAACCAAAGCGCCAAAACCGAAGCAATACAAAAGAGGGTGAAACTGGCCGGAAAGAAGTGTAAGAGTTTCAAGCTTTGCGGATGTCGTTTGTAGAGATTGATCCGCGCAATTCCCGAATTATGCACTTGCTTGTAAAACTGCCGGAATGTGCTCCGTCTTTTGTGATAAACATAAGCTTCCGGTATCAACGCCGTTTTGAAACCCTCCTTCATCAAACGAATGCTCATATCGATATCCTCGCCAAACCGCATTTTGGCAAAACCGCCTGTGCGTTCAAACACCACTCTACTGTAGCCCATATTAAAGCTACGCGGATGAAATTTTTCCACGCTCTTGGTATTGCCCCGAATACCTCCGGTGGTAAAAAGCGCGGTCATACTGTAGTTTATTGCCTTTTGAATGGGGCTGAAACTAGCGTCTGCCCTATCTGGTCCACCAAAAGCATCTACCCATTTTTTGGTTAAAAAGGATTTAACCGCTTGGACATAATGACTGGGAATGATACAGTCTGAATCCAGAAATATCAAATAATTCCCTTGAGCCCTTTCTGCTCCGTAATTCCGACTCTGGCCTGGACCGCTATTTTCCTTAAAATAATATTGCAGGCTTAGCTTTTCGCTGAAAGAATCTACAATGGTCTCACTCTTATCCTGAGAACCATCTTCTACCACCACTACCTCAAAATCGGAGTCACTTTGCAAAACAAGACTCTCTAGTAGCTCTCGAATTTCATCAGGACGATTGTAAAGCGGAATAATAAGACTTAATTCAATCTTCAAAATTGATCCTTTCTTCGATGGTATATTCAACCGTTCTAGCGCTATTGCGGATGATTAATTCGGCGATAAAACCGGCCAGGAATAACTGCACACCAATAACCATGGTAGCCAAGGCCAAATAGAAGAAAGCATTATCCGTAACCAAAGGCGCCTTGTGGCCCATTTGGAGGGCATATAACTTTTGGGCGCCTATAAACAATGCCGAAGCGAAGCCGAAAAACATCATTAAAGTACCATAAAGGCCAAAGAAGTGCATGGGTCTCTTGGAAAACTTGGATACGAAGGCCAAGGTTAAAAGATCCAATGGGCCATTGATAAATCGGCTCAAGCCGAATTTAGTAGAACCATACTTCCGAGCCTGGTGCTTTACCACCTTTTCACCAATTTTAGAAAAGCCTGCGTTTTTGGCCAAAACCGGGATATAGCGGTGCATTTCGCCTTGTACGTTTACTGCTTTTATAACTTCATTGCGGTAGGCCTTTAAACCACAATTAAAATCGTGCAATTCAATTTTACTGATTCGACGCGTCGTCCAATTGTAGAACTTGGTAGGAATTGTTTTGGATAGCGGATCATAACGCTTTTTCTTCCAACCACTTACCAAATCGTAACCCTCTTCCTTGATCATACGGATCAAATCGGGAATTTCTTCCGGACTATCTTGCAAATCGGCATCCATCGTAATAACCACTTCACCCGATGCTGCGGCGAAGCCTACGTTTAAACCCGCCGATTTACCGTGGTTTCTTCGAAAGGAAATGATCTTCACCCTAGAATCGTCCTTGGCCAAACCATGCAGTACCTCTAAACTGCGATCGGTAGAACCATCGTTCACAAAGATGATCTCGAAAGCGATCTGTTCCCTTTCTCCTACTTCGCAAATCCAACGGTAGAGTTCCGGTAATGATTCATCCTCATTGTACAGAGGAATGACCAGGGATAAATCCATTTAGCTAGACAATTTGATTGGGATCTTTTCTTTGAAAAACACCGGCTAATATTAGAGCTACAATAGCCCCAAAAAAAGCGGTGGTTAGAATAGAAAAAATGCTCATAAACGTTGGGGTGGTAAAACGCTTCGTCATTTCAATAGCGTTATCTACCTGCTCGGTAGTCATGCCTTGCTCCGACATTTGCTCGTAATTTTGCTGCAAGATCACCTCCTGATAACCAGGCTCTAAACTTGTAGTATAAACTAAAAGCCAAACGGCATTGATGATCGCAGTGATAAGAATCACCTGAAAACCAACACTAAAGGCACGCCCAAAGCTAATGAAGCCATTTTCAAGATCACGGGCTTTGCGAATGGCCAATAAGGGGAAGGTTACTACGATTACTAGGTTCAATACAGCGTAGACCCAATTGGTGTCTTGGCCGCCAACATTATAGTTTCCAGTAAGGTATAGAATTAGGGCTAATCCAACGCTTACCAAACCTTGAATAAGGCCGTAGTTCAATACTATTTGTCGTCTGTTTTCCATGGTGATGAGATAAAGCACAAATATAATCGAATAATACTTCTAAAAACTTTTTCATTTCTACCGAAGCCCTTATTTTTGCAGGCAATAAGGCAAGTCCCATACAACCAGCTCCTGATGAACTCCCCCAGGGCGGGAACGCAGCAAGGGTAATCGGTCGTAGCGGTGTGATATGGATCGCTTGCCTTATTACTTTCTTCTTTTCTTCACTCCACATTTTTTAGTTAAATTCGTTGCCAGCCCACTTTGTATCAAAGGCTTGGAATTGAAGAAAATATTTGCATCTACCTTTCTGGTTTTAAACGTTCTGCTGCTTACTGCTCAGAGTAATGGTCGTGAATATCTTCACGAAATACGCCAAGAATGCGACAGTCTTGATTGTCCCGAAAAATACGTCCGGGCTTACCGTCTAATGGCCGAGGACCTTGGTGAAACCTTCACCAATCGATTGAAATACCTCAAAATTGCCGAGCAGCTTTCCTTAGAACATGCCGATCATTTCGACATCCTATACATCAAAGCTCAGGAAGGTAAATGTTACAATGAAAAGGGAAATAATATTGAAGCTTTACGGGCCTTTGCCGATGGCATGAAATACCTAGGCCTCAAGGATTATTCGGGTTATCGTAGTTCCGAAGGTTGGTTTCTAATCGGGTACGGTATCGTGCTTTATGAGGTCTCTTTGTACGAAGATGCCCTGAGTATTTTTAATGATTGTGCTACCCTGATGGCGGCCAACGAAGACTGGTATGGCGAAGCGGTTGCCTTGAACAATATAGGCCTTTGTCATGCTAATCTAGGGCAAAATGATTCGGCATTAAGCTATTTTCTGAGGGCCTATAAAACGCGAAAGGAGCAGCTTGACCAAAACTTCTTGCTGGCTCATTCAATGATCTACATTGCCCGAGTTTACAAAGACCTGGGCTATCCCGCCAAGGCAGACTCCTGCTTAAGTAGGGCTGAGTTTTACAGCTCCAGTGCAACTAATATGGAGTTCTTTGGACAGATCTACAGCGAGTGGGCCGAGCTCAATATAGATCAAAAGGAATACAATAAGGCTAAAGAGTTTTTGAACAAGGCGGCCAATATGGAGCATCCCTTTAATGATAGTTTTTGGGTGCGATTAAAGATCCGTTATTTCTTCGAAACCAATAATTACGACAGCGCGGTATTTTATTTAGACTCTGCCTTAGCCAGGGTAGGCCGAGCCGGGAACATCGATAAGCAGTTTCGCTATTTAAAGCAAAAAGAGAAAGCATTGCGAAAGATGGGTTTTGAGTCAAAAGCCAATGAACTATTGCAAAGAGTAAATGATCTCGGCCTTCGGGTGGTTTCCATGAAAGACAGCCTTCAAATGGATCTGCTCAAGGTACAACGCGCTTTCGTAGACTATCGCGAGGAATTAGTGAATCTTGAACAGGAAACGGAAGAACAAAAGGAGATAATCGCGAGCCAGAACCTAACCATTGTATTTATCACGATTGTTACCCTGCTTTCGCTGATCGGCTTTATCGTATTCTACCGTTTAAATAATGACCTGCGCCGCGCCAATCAGTTTAATAAGATTCTCTCGAAAAGGACCATCGCAGCGGCAGGAGCCTTAAACAATGCGCTCATTGCCATAGACGAGAATTGGCAAATCGATTTCTTCAATCCAGCGGCAGAGCGCTACTGTGAAAGCTTCTTGGGTTTCAAACTAAAGCGTAATAAGTCCTTTTTAGATCAATTCAAATCTGAAACGCAGCAACTGGATTGGCAAAAAAGATTGGAACAGGTTTCCAAAATTGGGAACCTTCAAAATATTAGCAGCCAAGAATTTAAAGGCCAAGTTCATTACCATGTTATTTCGATGTCTAAGATCGAAACAGAAGGACAGGCCCAGGGCTGCGTTATGGTAATTACAGACATTAGTGAAAGTCAGCGTAAAAGTCAGGAGCTTAACCGTAAATCAGAAGCGCTGGAAAAAGCCAATGAGGCGAAAGAGAAAATGCTATCCCTGTTGGCACACGACCTCAAAGAAGGGGTTTTAGGTAGCTTGGAACTAGCCAAGTTGAGTCTGGAGCAAGAACATAGCATCGAAGAACATCAATCGCATCTCAAGCTCATCAGCGAAAGCTTAGCCAAAACCCGTACCCTACTTTTTAAAACCTTAGATTGGGTAAAGCAGCAAAGCGATGGCTTGCGACTAAAGAAACAGAATTTCTACGTGGACCGCTTGGCCAAAGATCTGGTGAAGGAACTGGAAAGCCGTGCACAGGGCAAAGCGGTGGAAATCACCAATCAAATCGATGAAAACCTTCAGGTAAATGCCGATCCCAATGTGGTGCGCGTGGTACTGCGTAATTTGCTTAATAATGCCTTAAAATACGTTCAACCCACGGAAGGGAAGATCATTATCAGAAGCAGCGTGCTTAAGGACCAGCAAATTAAAATTTCGGTTAAGGATAATGGCATGGGTATGAGCGGCGATCAAATCAATCAAATCCTCAGTTCTAAGAATACCGTTTCTCACAAAGGAACTGCTGGGGAAGAAGGTACGGCTATCGGCCTACCCCTTTGTCAAGAATTACTGCTAAACATGAATAGTAGCCTGCAAATAGACAGTGCTCTAGATCAGGGCAGTGAGTTCTATTTTATCCTGCCTAGCCATTCCTAAGCTCGTGAGAATTGCCGTACTTTGCTGCTAAATTCAAACAGCTCCATGAAATTTTTCATTGATACCGCTAACTTAGATCAAATCAAGGAAGCTCAAGACCTTGGGGTCCTTGACGGTGTAACCACCAATCCATCTTTAATGGCTAAAGAAGGCATCACCGGTGCCGACAATATCCTGAAGCACTACCAAGACATTTGCGACTTAGTCGACGGTGATGTGAGTGCCGAAGTTATTTCTACCGATTTTGAAGGAATGATCAAAGAAGGTGAAGCTTTAGCCGACCTTCACCCACAGATCGTGGTTAAAGTTCCCATGATCAAAGACGGTGTGAAAGCCTTAAAATACTTTTCCGATAAAGGCATCAAAACCAATTGTACATTAGTGTTCTCTGCCGGTCAAGCGCTCTTGGCTGCCAAGGCAGGTGCTACCTATGTATCCCCATTCATTGGTCGCCTAGACGATGTTTCTACCGATGGTCTTCAGCTTATCGAGGACATCCGCTTGATCTATGACAATTACGGTTTTGAAACCGAGATATTGGCCGCTAGCGTACGTCACACCATGCACGTACTAGACTGTGCTAAGATCGGCGCCGATGTAATTACCGGTCCACTCAACAGCATTATGGGTCTCTTAAATCACCCTCTAACCGATATTGGCTTGGAGAAATTCTTAGCCGATTACCGCAAGGGCAATCAATAATGGCAGAGATCGTTCGCATCTATTCCGACAATCCGAATCAAAAGGAGATCGATCGGGTAGTTGAAGTATTAAACCGCGGTGGGGTAATCGTTTACCCCACCGATACGGTTTATTCTTTCGGATGTGACATCAATAAGCCAAAAGCAATCGATAAAGTTGCGCGCATCAAAGGCCTGAAGCCTGAAAAAGCCGAGTTCGCTTTGATCTTTCCGGACCTGAGCATTTTAAGCGCTTACACCAAGTCCGTAGACACGCCAACCTATAAAATATTGAATCGCTGTTTGCCGGGTCCCTATACTTTTATCCTGAAAGCCGGCAGCGCAATTCCTAAAATTTTCCAAAAGAAAAAGAAAACGGTCGGTATCCGAATTCCCGATAACAGCATACCCCGTGAGTTGGTGCGCAGCTTAGGGCGACCGATCATTGCCAGTTCGGTGCACGATGAAGATGAGATCATCGAATACACCACCGATCCAGAGCTGATTGCGGAAAAATATGGTCCCCAAGTAGATCTGGTTATCGATGGTGGCATAGGCGATCTCTTTGCCTCTACGGTAGTAGACCTTAGTGAAGGTTATCCCGAAATTATCCGAGAAGGCAAAGGGGATATCGACCAGATCTAGCAATGCGCCGTTACTTAATTATTCTGCACCTGCTTATTTTAGTCGCACTGGTCATTGCGGCCATACTATCTCCCAGTGTTGGTGGTGAAGGCGATACGATTATGCACTTTTTCTGGGCTAAACAGGCTACCATAGATAGCGACGCCTTGTTTCGCTCGTGGGCCAAACCATTTTTTACTTTTTGGGCCTCTCCTTGGACCTATTTTGGTTTCAAGGGCATTAAGGTCTTCAACATTCTTTGCGGTGTTTCAGCCTCATTCTTCGCTTCTTTAATCGCCTTACGGCGGAATTGGAAATTAACTTGGCTTTTACCTCTGCTTGCCTTTGTGGGCCCCGCCTATATTGCTTACCTCAATACGGGTCTAACCGAACCTTTTGCGGCCTTAGTATTGATCCTGGGGATCTACCTTTTAGACTTAGGTGAAAATAGACCCGTTCTAAGAACTTGGGCCTACCTTCTCTTGTCCTTTCTACCATTTTGCCGCAGCGAAGCCCAAGTACTATTGCCCATTTTCGCCCTATATGCCCTTTCAACCAATGATTGGAAGAAGATCATATTCCTCGCCTTCGGCAGCATTTTCTATGCTTTAGTTGGTTCTTTTTGGCACAATGGTGATGTGCTATGGATCATTAAATCGCCCTATGTAGCTGGGGCCAGTGTTTATGGCAAAGGCACTTGGTTTCATTATCTAGACCGCCTAGAAGTCATGATGAGTCAGCTTGTTTTCAGCCTCGTCTATTTAGGCACTGCTTTTTTGGTTTACCACTTCATCCGGAATCCTAGGAAGCTAAAATTCGAAGTAACTCTTCTTCTCCTACCCGCTTTGACTTTTTTAGCTGCACATAGCGCGGTTTGGGCCCTAGGGATTTATGCCTCAGCTGGTTTAGAGCGCGTAATGATCATGATCTTCCCCTTGTTTTGGTTACTAATCATCTATGGTTTGGAGAAGTTAATCGTTTACCTCAAAACCAAGCATCAACGGCTAGTTTTGGTATCATTGATACCATTGAGCATTGCTTCCAGCCTTTCGCAAAAAGATGAATTGAAGCTTTACTATCAAATGGCTTTTCAGTTGGGGCCCTATCAGAAGTTCATCCAAAACCACATATACCCTGAAGTGAAGGCGATCTATCCAGACCTTGAAGAGCGGCATCTGGTAAGCGAC
>CBFHJH010000001.1:199338-211479 GCA_965656185.1 Croceimicrobium sp. | reverse complement strand
CTCCCCTATTTCTCCATTTTAAGTGGCCATAATCCCTTAGACTCGGAACAACAAGTAAATTGGCAAAGGGTAGACCGGGAAATTAAAGAACAACTTAAGCCCAATAGCCTTTTCTTGTGGGACAGTCACCAAGTGCCTTTTTATACCAAAATCGACGAGGACTTCCTACTCAATTTAAATTGGTTGAAGCAAATTAAGACTTGGGAAATGGGAGGACGTAAATACATCCTTTTAGAAGGTACCAAGCAATATCCGGCTTACTTAGCGGCTAAATCGGAATAGGCCGATCCGATCTCCGCACAGACATCTCGACTTAAAACAGCTTGTACATGACTTTTACTGGCCGCTAATTTAGCTGCCCTTCCCTGCAAGAACAGTGCTAGGCAAACGGCAGCCATCGGAGTATAAGCCTGCGCGCGCAGAGAAGCAATGCATCCGGCCAAAAGATCCCCGCTTCCACCTTTGGCCAAGGCTGGCGAACCAAAGTCGGCAAAGAAGACCTTTCCATTAGGGCTAACTAAAGCGCTAATACTATTCTTTATGAGAACGTAAACTTGGTGCTTACGGGCCAGATCCTTGGTGGTTTCTATATAATCGAAACCTAATTCTTTGCGGTCTAATAAGGCTTTAAGTTCGCCAAGATGGGGGGTAAGAATGGTGCCAGTCGGTAAAAAAGCCAACCAAGTAGGGTTGTCCGCCAACAGCCTTAGGGCATCTGCATCTAAAACCAAAGCTCCACCATATTCTTGTATGCTCTGCTTTAAAAGGCGCTCACTTTCGGGCTCAAGACCTAAACCAGGCCCAATTAAAATTGCATTAAATCGAGCTAGCTCTTGGGCATTAAACCACTTTCTATCTTGCAACATCGCTTCCGGCAAGGAACTATTAAATCCCGTAAACCCCTCCTTAGGTATCGAGGCGGTTAACAGGCCCAGACCAGATCTCAAGGCTGCCTCTGCCGCGATTAAAGCTGCCCCCATTTTATCTACCGAACCGGAAATACTTAACAAATGGCCATAAGTTCCCTTATAGGAATGTTTGGCGCGTGGACGATACAATTCTTTGATATCCTCGCTTTCTAAATAATAATAGTCACTCTTTTGCTCAGCGTAAAAGCTTGATGCTAAACCGATGTCGAGTATAATCGTTTCTCCGCAAAAGGCCAATCCTGGCTCACAAAGCATAGCAAGCTTTGGATGCTGAAAACTCAAACTATAATGTGCTCTAAAAACCCCTTCAGAACTTAGTTGCTTATTGGGATCCGCAAACAATCCTGAAGGTATATCTACCGACACTTTGAGAGCTCTACAGGCATTCAAAGCCCTCACCAAATTCAAATAATCTCCTTCTAAAGCGCGGCTAAGTCCAGAGCCAAACAGGGCGTCTACGACTATGGTATAGGGACAAGCTTCTGCTTGAAAGGAAAAAGCCTGGAATTTCTTGATCTCAGCCGGCAGTCGAACTAGATTATGCTTAAAGTCTTCGCTGCCACTCTCACTAGCTAAAAACACCTCCACCTCAAAAGCCTCCGAATGTAAGAGCCTGGCCAAAGCCAAACCATCTCCTCCATTATTACCAGGACCGGAAAAAATAGCCACCCTTTGTTTTTCCTTGAAATTAGACCTAAACCAATCCGCTATGGACCTGGCGGCGCGCTCCATTAAATCAATAGAGGCAATCGGTTCATTATCTATGGTATAACGATCAGCTTCGCGCGTTTGCGCTACGGATAAGATCTTCATGCACTTTTACTACTTGCGGGATCAACAATTGACTTCCATCATTAAAGATAAGATAATCTGCTAGGGCGGCCTTTTTTTCTTGCGGCCATTGTTTATCCATGCGTGCTTTGATCTGCTCTACGTTTTCGCCACTGCGTTTTTTAAGTCGCTTTATCCTGAGATCCTCTGGTGCGGTAACTACCACGATCTTATCACAGTCATGATGCGTACCGCTCTCAAATAGTATGGCCGCTTCTCTGATCACATATGCCGCCTGCTTTTCTTCTCGCCAGGATTTAAAAGCACGGCCTACTGCCGGATGAATGAGGGCATTCACGGCCCGTAATAGTTCGCTATCGTTAAAAATGCGCTTGGCCATGTAGGGCCGATCGATCTTCCCTCCTTTTACTAGATCTGGGCCGATAAGATCTACCAGTTTCCCTTGCAGGTTTTGATCGGTGTCGATGATTTCCTTGGAAACTTCATCGGCCACAAAGATCGGTATACCCAAAACTTTAAATATTTGGGCCACAGTAGTCTTACCACTACCAATTCCTCCTGTTAGGCCAATGATCATCGCGCACTGAGTATAAATTCCACCCGCTTGGTAAGGAGGTTTAGACTCAGGACCTCGCGCGGCGGCTGTTCTAATCGGAGACTAATGAATTGGGCTTCGGGTTTATCGGCAATTTCCTGATAGTCGGCATAAATGAAAAACTCGTCTGGTCGGATGTCTTTAAAATCCTTTAAAGTACAGCGGTACTGAATTTCCGCTTCTCCGGGAAACAATTCCAAATTAAGGCTATCAGGAACGTTCAGACTCAGAATGGGAATCTTTAATCGGCCTTCGGTAAGCGGTGAATAAAACAGTTTTAGATCGATTTTTAAGTCCCTAGACTTCAGGTATTTAATATCCGGCAAGTCTATTTCCGCCTGTAAACTTAAGCTATCGCTAGGTTCAGAAACTCTTAAGCTTTTGGTGGGAATGTATTGTAAGCTATCTAAGACTTCGCTGGGACCCCAGACCTCTATTTCGGCCGGACTTATTTCTGGTGCCCGGTACATCGCATATTGAGCGCTATCGAAAGCAGTTTGCAAGCGCAATTGTATCGTAAGCTTCTTTTTACTTAAGCTGCTAATTTGAAAATAGAGAGTATCGGGAGAAACAGATAGGAGGCGTGTATCCTCGTTATTGATCTGCGACTCTAAGAGGTTCTTGCTTCCGTTGCTTAGCCAATAATATTGGTTGCTTGCCTTTTGCTCAATTTTAGATAGGTCAATATCTAAAGATCTAAAATTGAACCAAGCGTATTTTATTAAGCTAAAGCCTGTTCCCTGTAAGCGAAGTTTTATCGACTTAGGCGGTTGTTGAGTAAAAACCCGTCCTTCTTCAAGTTCGGGATAATTCAAAGAAAACTCTACTTCACTTACATAGCCATTCTTTGACAACTTGATCAAGAACCAGAGCAATAGTGACAGAATCAAGAAGAATATCTTGATGCGATTGTTACCACGTCGCAAACTGAGCTTTAGCTGTTCGCGCCAATCTATTTCTAGTTTCTTTTTCACGCTTGGAAATTAAGGAAAACAAAAAAGCCGGCGCTAGGCCGGCTATGGAGAATTTATTTTTTCTCTTTTTCCTTCTTTTCTTCTTTAGGAAGATACTTGGCGCTCATCTCTTTACTGATGGCGGATCGATCCAATTTTAAGCGAGAATTTTCCGATTCAAGGATCAAGGTCTCTTCATTGATTTCCAAGATCTTTCCGTGAATTCCTGAATTAGTAACGATACGCATCCCCTTGCTGATTTCTTCGCGGAACTTGCGCTCTTCTTTCTGACGCTTCATTTGCGGACGAAAGAAAAAGAAATACATTACTAAGAGAAGAAGTACTAATGGTAAAAATCCTCCCAAGGGAGAACCTCCACCTGCTTGTAATAAGATATTCAGCATCTGTTTCGATTAACTATTGCTTTCGGCTTGATCCTTTTTAGGCTTAGGGTTTACCATAGCGTTGATACGCAATACCTTTTTATTAGGAACAGTGTTAGCCGATAGAGTTACAGTTTTGGTTTGATTTCCGGTACGGTTGTTTGAGTTAAACTCAACGTGAATAGTACCTTCGGCACCTGGAGCGATAGGCTCACGTGGCCAGCTTGGTACAGTACATCCACAACTACCTGCAGCATTGGTAATGATCAATGGCGCTTCACCAGTATTGGTAAAGGTGAAATCATACTTGGCAATAGTACCTTCTTCAATGGTTCCGAAGTCATGGTTTTCTTCTTCGAATGAAAATTCCGCTAATGCGCCATTGGCGTTAACATTAGTTGAAACCTCCATGCCATTGTCTGTGTTGCTTACCGCATTGGCATTATCACTAGTTGAACCTTCACTTTTGATTTTGCTTGCAGCATTATCGCAAGAACTTAGTACGGCTAAAGCTAAAGCGGAGCTCAAGAAGAGTCTTTTAGTCATTTTTACTGATTTTTGATTTATACAAATTTGCTTCAAAAATTGTGCTAAAGTAAGCCACGGCCAATTTTTTTAAACTTCCCTTGCTCCTGCCATTCTTGTTGGAGCTTGTCGAGAATACCGTTCACAAACTGACCGCTGCGTTTAGTGCTATATTGTTTGGCTAATTCAATGTATTCATTCAGAGTAACTTTGACAGGAATCTGATTGAAGCTGATCAACTCAGCCAAAGCCATTTTCATTAGTAGGCTGTCGATACTAGCGATTCGGTCTCCTTCCCAATTTTGTGCCTTTGCCAAAATGTCCTTTTCAAATGCCGCGCCTCCCTTAATTGTCTCTCGAAAAAGGGTGATGGCAAAATCTAGGTCATCTTGATTTTTAATAAGTCGAACCAAAGAACTTTGTTCATTCTTCGATTCGTCAAAAGCAGTAATTGTTTTCGCTACCATGGCTTGCGCCGCGTCCAGATCATCGGACCAGTACATATTTAACTCTTCATAATGATCGTGTAAACTGTCATTATTAACGAGATAAGTACCGTAAAGGTATTTGATGAACTTGCGATCTTCTTTGAGATCAGGATCGTTTAAGGCCTGATATTCCAAATATCGCTCGTCTTCTAAAAGGGTCTTAAATACTGTTCTTAAGATCTCCTTTTCATCGCCAAATTTGATATGATGGTCTTGAATTGCTTTTTGGAAACTAAGATTGCCACTTAACCATTTTAAGAATTGGTTGCTGGCGAAGTTCATTTTAGGATTCAGATCCTCCTCATTTGGAAGCTTCTTTTGCTTATTGAGCTCGATACGCTCTTTCGCAAAACGGTGAATCATAACTAAGGCGGCCAAATCGAAGAGGTAAAGGCGATAAATATCGTCTACAGACTTCTTGAGTTGCTTTTCGGCCGGAGCCATGCCCTTTTCGTCGTATTGCATCGCGTAAAGCGCTTGAAATACTTTGATCCTTAAATGACGTCTGGTAAGCATTCTTTAATTCTTCTGGGCTTTAAAGCTTGCGATCCGCTCTTCGGCCATAGCCAAAGCAGCTTGATGAGTTGTGCTATTTTCCAACTCAGCTTTACGGAAAATCGCTAAGGTAGTATCGTAAATATTTTCAGTACGACGCAAGGACTCTGCTCGGTCGTATTTTGCAATTTCTGAATAAACATTGATCAAACCACCAGCATTGATCAAAAAGTCTGGGGCATACAGAATACCCTTTTGCTTGAGCAATTGAGCATCCCTAATCTCATTGGCCAACTGATTATTGGCAGCCCCAGCAATAATTCTCGCCGGCATTCGATCGATCGTTTCCGGATTAACCGTAGCTCCTAAAGCACAAGGGGCATAAATATCGTATTCCGCTTCAAACACATCTCCATGATGAATAATGGCCTGATATTTATCGGCAATAGCCTCCATGCGATCCAAGTGAATATCGTTGATGTAAACCTGAGCACCCGCCTCGGTAAGGTGTTTTACTAAAGTTTCTCCAACGTGACCAATACCCTGAACCATTACCTTCTTGCCTTTGAGTTCTTCCGAACCAAAGTGATAGTGGGCCGCGGCTTTCATTCCCATAAAAACGCCATAGGCGGTAACAGGAGATGGGTCACCCGAACCGCCCATTTCTACCGGAATGCCGGTAACGTGGTCGGTCTTCATTTTAACCATCTTCATGTCATGGGTATTGATACCCACATCCTCGGCGGTAATATATCTTCCCGATAGTGAATTAACGTACTCACCAAACTTTTGCATTAGGGCATCGGTCTTATCCTTTCGACTATCGCCAATAATCACGGCTTTACCTCCTCCCAAATTTAGGCCACTGATCGAAGCTTTATAGGTCATTCCTCTAGAGAGGCGCAAGACATCTCTGATCGCCTCTTGTTCATTCTCATAGTACCACATACGGGTGCCACCAAGTGCTGGCCCTAAGGTGGTATCGTGGATACCGATAATGGCTTTTAAACCTGTTTCGGGGTCATTGCAAAATACCACTTGTTCGTGGTCCTTAAAGGCCTCGGCAGAGAAAACAGCACCGGCTTTTAAGTCTGGATCAGTAAGTTTAAGATCGTTCATCGTTAAATCTAATGAGATATAGAGTGGGGCTAAAGGCAGATTTCTACCTTTGTGCTCGCTGTTTCGGCTGCGAAATTAGACTAAATTTTTTGAGTCAACAACCCCATGAAGTCTTTAGGAGCCCTAAATAAATACCTTTTTAAATACCGCTGGAAGCTCCTCGCTGGATTGTTTTTTGTGGCCATTTCTGTGGTTTTCGGGATCTTACCGGCTGAATTGGTTCGGGAAAGCTTTGGTATTGTAGAAGAAGCCATCGGTGCTTACAGCAATGACCCTGATTTTGATTACAGCGATTTACGTAGCCAATTGATCCTTTATGGCTTCATTATAATTGGTTCCAGTTTGCTAAAAGGATTGTTCATGTTCTTTATGCGGCAAACCATAATCGTGGTAAGTCGCCATATCGAATACGATCTAAAGAATGAGATCTTTGAGCAATACCAGGCCTTGAGCATGGCCTTTTACAAGCGTAATAAAACGGGCGACTTAATGAATCGAATCAGTGAGGACGTGAGTCGTGTTCGTATGTACCTTGGCCCAGCGATAATGTATACTTTCAACGTAAGCATCAACTTATTGCTTATCGTTCCGATCATGTTCTATTACAGCCCTAGACTTTCCTTATATGTACTGGCGCCACTTCCGATCTTAGCCGGAAGTATTTATTATGTGAGCCGCAAGATCAACCAAAAAAGTGAACAGGTTCAACGACAGCTTAGCGCTATAAGCTCTTATGTGCAAGAGGCCTTTTCAGGAATCAGGGTGCTAAAAGCTTATGTAAGAGAAGAACGGTCAATGGCCGATTTTAATGAAGAAGCCAACCACTATTTCCGGCGCAATAAAGAGCTTTTTCAGATCAACGCCCTTTTCTTTCCCTTAATGATCCTTTTGATCGGTTTATCTACCATCATGACCATTTACATTGGCGGACAAGAAGTAATAGCGGGTCGAATAACCACCGGTAATATAGCGCAGTTCATTATTTATGTAAACATGCTTACTTGGCCTGTGGCCTCCATAGGCTGGGTTACATCCCTGGTGCAACGCGCTGCCGCAAGTCAAGAGCGCATTAATGAATTCTTGAGGGTAGAGCCTGAGATTCGCAATCCGAGTGAGGAACAATTGAACTTTAAGGGAAATATAGAATTCGATCAAGTAAGCTTCACTTATCCCGACACGGGAATAAAAGCGCTTGATAAGCTTAGCTTTAAATTAGAGGCTGGCAAGTCTTTGGCTATTGTGGGAAGGACCGGGAGTGGGAAAAGTACCATAGCCAATTTGATTGGGCGGCTTTACGATACCGATGAAGGCAGGATACGGGTAGATGGTAAGGATATCGGTAAACTCAACCTTGATGAACTAAGACAAAACATTGGATATGTGCCCCAAGAAGCCTTTCTCTTTTCCTCAACCATTGGGGAGAATATCGGCTTTGGCTTAGACGGAGCAAGCCAGGAACAAATCGAAGAAGCGGCCAAGAATGCCCACGTTCATGATAATATCATTGATTTTCCAGAAGCCTATAACACCCGTGTAGGTGAAAGAGGTGTAACCCTTTCGGGAGGACAAAAACAACGAGTAAGCATTGCGCGTGCCATTATCAAAGCCCCACCTTTACTCATTTTCGATGATTGCCTTTCGGCGGTAGATACCGAAACAGAAGAGGCTATTCTCAATAATTTGAAGGCTCTGATCAAGCAGAGTACCTCCCTAATTATATCTCATCGCGTTTCTTCTGTAAAAAATGCGGATCACATCTTAGTGCTCGAAAACGGTAAATTGATCGAAGAAGGAAATCACCAGGATTTAATGGGGGTCGATGGCTACTATCGTCACATGTACGAACAGCAACTGCTTGAAGACCAAAAGAAAACTGCCTAAATTCATTTTTTTCCGGGAAGTTCAACAGGCATTGAGATTTTTTTAGCTTTGCCTCAACTAAACCGAAAATGTAATGAGTGATCAAGGCAAAAATGTTCAGGAGGAAATCCATTCAAAGGTTTTGAGAGCAGGACGAAGAACCTATTTCTTCGACGTGAGGGCTACCAAGGCCGATGATTATTACCTAACTATCACCGAGAGTAAAAAACATACGGCCGATAACGGAAATGTATTTTACAAAAAGCACAAGATCTATTTGTATAAAGAAGATTTTGCTGCTTTTGCAGAAATGCTCAATGAGGCTACCGACTATATTATCGAACACCGCGGCGACGAGGTGATCTCCGATAAGCATGAGCCGGATTATCACAAAAAGCACCGCGGAGCCATAGACTTGAATGAAGAAGAGCAACAAGAAGAAAGTCCCAAAGAATTTACCGATGTATCTTTCGACGATATTTAGTCTTTAAACAGAAATCATTAGACAAAAAAAGCGACTTATTGAAGTCGCTTTTTTTATTCCTTTAATTCGATCCTAATAAGCCAAAAACTCGGTGGCTTGCCTTTTTAAGACGTTAATCGTGTCTTGATCCACTAAGTTGCCCTCATCATCGAGCAAACCCTCCACCTTGGAAATGGGCACTTTATTGGAAAAAACTTCCATGCGAAGATGATGCAGAACGTGCGTTAAATGATCCATACCGCGAATATTACCCGCACGACCCGAAGCTACTCCAACTAAAGCCACCTTCTTTCCTTTCCAAATGTGGGGTTTAATGCCATCAAAAAAGGCCTTTAAAATTCCGGGGTAACTCCCATTGTATTCTGGCGAAACGATAACCAATCGTTCGGCCGGCAAAATCTTTTCTTTTAACAAGTTTTCGGTTGCTTCGGTCCTATTACCAAAACTATCTTCAAAAAGGAAATCACGTGGAATTTCAGACATCTCAAATAATCTCACCTCCTGCCCTAGTTCTCGGAGGATCTCCATGTATTTCTCTACGATCTTTAAAGTTATATTTTTAGGTCTATTGGTCGCACATACAAGGCTTATCATTTGCTTAATTTATTGTTGGTAAAAGTCTCTTAAAATCCCCGGGTCTAAGGCTTGATATTTGTACTTTAGGCATCCTTTCTGGAAGTACAAAGTACGGGTATCTCGTTACCATTTCCAGGGTTTTATTAGGGATAGAACAAGAAATAAGGAAAAAAGATTTCAAAAACTGATATGGGAAAAATCGTTGCCGTTGCAAATCAAAAAGGGGGCGTTGGTAAGACTACCACTGCGGTAAATTTATCAGCAAGCTTAGGAGTTTTAGAGAAAAAGGTTCTGGTTATTGATGCCGATCCCCAGGCCAATACCACTTCTGCCTTGGGTTTTGATCCGGAAGAGGTGAAACTGGGCACTTATCAGGTGCTCGAACATGAAAGCAATGCCGCCGACGCCATCGTTAAAACCGATAATCCCAATTTGGACCTTATCCCGGCCCAGATCGATCTAGTGGCAGTAGAAATTGAGTTGGTGGACAAAGAACGTCGGGAGCACATGCTAAAAAATGCCCTGGGCGGCATCAAGGATAAATACGATTACATCTTAATCGATTGCGCGCCTAGTTTGGGGCTCATTACCTTGAACGCGCTAACGGCAGCCGATAGTGTTATCATTCCCATTCAGTGCGAATACTTCGCATTGGAAGGCTTGGGTAAACTCCTTAACACGATCAAGAGTGTGCAAAACATTCACAACCCTGACCTTGATATAGAAGGACTTTTACTCACCATGTACGATTCTCGTTTACGTCTTAGTAACCAAGTGGTCGAGGAAGTGCGTACCCACTTCAACAAGATGGTTTTCAATACAATAATTCAGCGTAATGTGCGACTTAGCGAAGCGCCTAGTTATGGTGAAACCATTATCATGTACGATGCTTCCAGCAATGGGGCTGAGAATTACTTAAATTTGGCCCGCGAATTTTTGGAAAAGAACGAGGAGATCGAGGCAGAAGCCTAGGTCTTGAGAGAAAAAGCACTAATGGCAACACCGAAAAGAAAAGCAATGGGAAAGGGCCTTGCCGCCTTGTTAAAAGATAATGCCGACATCAGCTCGGCCCAGGAAAAGGATGCAGATAAGATCTTAGGTTCTATTGCCGAGATTCCCCTTACGGAGATTCACGCTAATCCCGACCAGCCCCGAACCATCTTTGATAAAGAAGCTTTAGAAGAATTAGCAGCTTCGATCAAGGAATTAGGTATAGTGCAGCCTATCACGGTGCGCCGCATGGAAGACAAAAGCTTCCAGATCATTAGTGGTGAGCGTCGATTTAGGGCCGCTCAAATGGCGGGATTAGAATCGATTCCTGCTTATTTACGACTCGCCGATGACCAAACGGTTTTGGAAATGGCATTGGTCGAAAATATTCAGCGTGAAGAACTGGATCCCATCGAAATTGCCCTGAGTTATCAAAGACTGATCGAAGAATGTGAACTAACCCAAGAAGCCATGAGTGAAAGGGTGGGTAAAAAGCGTTCTACCATTACTAACTATCTACGACTTTTAAAGCTGCAACCTTTGGTTCAGGCAGGTTTACGCGATAAAATGATCAGTATGGGTCATGCACGTGCCTTGATCAATATCGAGGAAGAAGAAGCCCAAATCAAGCTTTATCAGGATACTATAGCCAAAGCTTTAAGCGTTAGGCAAGTGGAAGAAGCGGCCCGTAAATTGAAAAACGGAGCCAGTACCACCAAATCTAGCTCAAAGGCAAAATTACCGGAGACCTATAAGCAAGTTCAATCTGAATTGGAAGCACATTTAGAATCGAAGGTTAATTTAAGTCGGAGCAAACGTGGACGTGGTAAGATCAGTATTAATTTCAAGAACGACGAAGAATTCGAGCGTATCGTTGCTCTGCTTAAATCCTAAGCAATCCGATCATTAGTCCTATATATCGCCCTATTGCTTTTGGCCGGGCCTGCTGTACTTGCGCAGTCTGCCGATAGTCTTAAATATGAAGCCAAACAAGAAACGGAAGTGGTAGCCGATACCGGACACTCCGTGGCAAAGGCGACCTGGTTATCTACCGCACTTCCTGGTGCTGGTCAAATGTATAATGGCAAGTACTGGAAATTACCGATCATTTATGGCGGCATAGGTACCTGCGTTTACTTTGCTATCGAAAACCAACGGGAATACCGACGCTATTTAGACGCCTTTCTTTCACGCTTAGATTCAAATACTGTAGGCACTGATGAGTTCACCAACCTGTATAATGAACGCCAGCTAATTGAACTGCAAAACATTTACCGCGACTGGCGCGACCTTTCCCTAATTATCGGAGGTTTGGTTTGGGCCCTTAATGTAATAGACGCTCACGTAGACGCGCATTTATACTATTACAATGTTGACGAAAATATCAGCATGAGAGTAGAGCCTAATCTATTTTATGTAAATCGCTTTCCTGCAGTGGGCTTTAGAATGCAAATAAATTTAACGCCATGAAAGTTGCCCTAATTGGTTACGGCAAAATGGGCCGGATCATCGAAAGATTATTAATTGAAAGGGATCATGAAGTGGTTGCTAAATTCGGTTCGGATGGAATTGATCCACAAGAATTGAAAAAAGCAGAGGTTGCGATCGAGTTTAGTGTGCCCGAAGCCGCTTTCTCGAATTTGAAAACATGCTTCGAACATAAGGTTCCTGTGGTCACTGGCACCACTGGTTGGTTAGAGCACTATCAAGAGGCCATTGATATTTGTAAAGCCAATGAATCAGCTTTCCTTTATGCCTCGAACTTCAGCCTAGGAGTCAATCTGTTTTTTGCCTTAAATAAACGGTTAGCCGAACTAATTGGCGATTTCGATTATCAGGTGAGCCTTGAAGAGATCCACCATATTCATAAAAAGGACGCCCCATCTGGCACTGCTATAAGTTTAGCCGAACAAATTATTGATCGACAAGCTAAACTTGAAGGCTGGACCCTC
>CBFHJH010000001.1:0-199239 GCA_965656185.1 Croceimicrobium sp. | reverse complement strand
CTTCCAGATCAAAAAGCAAAACATTTACCCATCAGCGCCAAGCGTAAAGATGAAGTACCAGGTACCCATAGTATTAAATACGAAAACGACATCGACTCGATCGAAATAAGTCATGCCGCCAAAAACCGGCAAGGCTTTGCCTTAGGAGCCGTACTGGCTGCCGAATACCTAAAAGGTAAAAAAGGCGTTTTCGAAATGTCTGATGTTCTAAATTTAAAAGCATGAGCGGTTTAGAAACCCTTATTTTTCTGACCATCCTCCATATCTACTATGGAGTGATCAGTTTAAAATTCATCACTAATGCTGGCTTTAAGAGCTGGCAAGCCTTGATCCCATTTTACAATGTTTACATAATGACCAAGGTCATTCAACGCCCCTGGTGGTGGACCATTTTGGCCATCTTACCGGTAGTGGGTAATGTAATGATGGTGGTCATTTTCTTCGAATTGATGCACATGTATCGTATCGCCAATAAATTGAATACCTTTTTAGGGGTAATCACTTTCGGCCTTTACTTCGGCTACCTCTCATTAGCTAAGGACTTAAAATACCACGAACGCGATCAAAAGATCATTCGTAAATATATTAGCGAAGGCTTTGCTTCTATCGTCTTTGCCATTATTGCAGCAACTTTAATTAGGGCCTACACTTTCGAGGCCTTTACCATCCCTACGCCATCGATGGAAAAATCGATGATGGTAGGAGACTTCTTATTCGTGAGCAAATTGCAATATGGTAGTCGTTTGCCCATGACTCCTTTTGCGCTTCCGCTGATGCATAATAAAGTTCCTTTTACCGAAATGAAGGCCTTTAGCGATATCGTAAAATTCCCTTACGCTAGGCTTCCTAAAATATCTAATGTAAAACGAAACGATCCCGTGGTTTTCAATTACCCCATGGAGGATCAATACCCGGTAGATAAGCGCGAGCATTACGTGAAGCGTTGCTTAGCCATTGCAGGCGATACCTTGGAGATTAAAGATCGCAAAGTATTTATCAACGGAGAGGAAAACCAGCTTCCACCGCGAGCAGAAAGACAATTTCAATACTTCGTTAGGGTCAAGCAAATTCCGCTTAATGCCGATGTTCTGAAAAAGGAATTTGATATAAATTATAGTCCCATGGCCGGTGATGTGATTTATTTCGACGGTCGCAATTTACCGCCTAGCGCACAGGGCTATCACGAATACGTGGTAACCATTAGCGATTCAAAATTGGATGCCTTTAAAGCTCAACCAGGAATAGAAGCGGTAATTCCGATCAATAGCGAAGTAGATCATAGCGCTTATCCACAGGATTATCCAGCTAATCTTAAGGTATTACTGCAGCAATACCCACCCATGATGGTGAATAGTGAGATCTTCCCTAATCCGGCTAATTCTCAAAATATTCCCTTTAAATGGACCCGAGATAATTATGGCCCGATCTACATTCCCAAGGCCGGAATGCAAATTGAGCTAACCATCAATAACTACTATCTCTACAAGCGAATCATCGAGGTATACGAAGGTAACAGTTTCCGTAAAGAGGGTAATCAGTTTTACATTAATGGCGAGGCTACCAACCTTTATACTTTTCAGCAGAACTATTATTGGATGATGGGCGACAATCGCCATAACTCCTTAGATAGTCGTTATTGGGGCTTTGTACCAGAGGATCATATTGTAGGCAAGCCAGTTTTCATTTGGATGAGTTATGATAAATATGCGTCGGGTACTGATATGATCCGCACAGAACGTGTATTTACCACGGTAAGTGGTGGTGAAGAACGTACCAGTTATTTTTGGCCATTTGTGGTGGTTGTGGCACTAGGCTACGGCTTTAATTACTACCGCAAGAAAAAGAAAACTGCTTGAAAAAAGCCCTTTTCAGCATAAGCTACTGGGGTCCTTTAGATTATTATTCGGCCCTATTACAAGCCGAATCCATTCAGTTTGAGCAATGGGAAAGCTTTCCCAAGCAATCGTATCGCAACCGTTGCTATATAGCCAGTCCTAATGGGAAGTTGCTATTGAACATCCCGATCGTGCACAGCACCAAGGGTCAGATCAAAGACACCCGTATCGCCACCAATGAAAACTGGTCGCAAAAACACTGGCAGGCTCTTAAAAGTGCTTATGGCTCCTCCCCTTTTTTCGACAGCTTAGCGCCCGAATTAGAATTATTTTACCAAAAGGAATGGAGCTTTTTGTTAGACCTTAACTTAGCTAGCGTCGAATTAACAGAAAGCTGGCTGCGCCTCAAGTTAAAGTACCAGCTAAGCGAAGCATGGCAGGCCGAGGCTAAAGATTGCCTAGACCTACGCGAAGGATTTCACCCAAAAAAAAATTCTGCTGCAAGCTTTAAGCCTTATCCTCAAGTATTCGACCATAAACATGGCTTTTTGGCCAACCTCTCTATTTTAGATCTAATATTCAACGAAGGGCCAGCGGCCTATGACTATCTTCGGGAAGTATAATTTGTATTTTCGCACATGCGCCAAAAA
The DNA here is from genome assembly GCA_965656185.1 of Croceimicrobium sp. GTDB lineage: Bacteria > Bacteroidota > Bacteroidia > Flavobacteriales > Schleiferiaceae > Croceimicrobium. Next base: position 196,754 of record CBFHJH010000001.1, on the reverse strand, counting down.
TTCTTGATCTTAATTCTAAGCATTGTCTGCTCTCCAGCTTTTTTTGCGCAAGAATGCGAATGGAGTCTAGCTACAGTAAATGCCGAAAGTGGTTTGATTCTTCGTAAAGAAGCTGGTAAAGGATTAATCCTAACGATGCCCTATGGCGATACTGTCCTTTTCTGCAATAATCAATCTTTTGGCGAATTAGAATATGAAGGCATCAAAGGAGACTGGCGTAAGATGGAATATCAAGGAAAGATCGGTTATGCCTTCGATGGCTTTATTGACCCCCTAGCTCGCGAAAGCGACTCGCTTATTGCGGCCAGTAGAAAAATCCAAGCTCAGAGCGACAGTATTTTAGAACCTTCTAAAAAGCCCAGTCTACACCCTAACTTTAAAGGAGATCAATTTCAATTCCTGGTAGAAACTTATAACTACTGCGGTGATGTATCAAAGCTCGATCTAAGTCTCTATTGGTACGGAATCTTCATGGATAGCGAAGTTAACCCTAGCGGAGAACTAAGCATAAAGCCGCTAGACCTGAAGGTGAGTCTCAGTAAAGAAAAAGTGGGAAAAGGAATGGAGTTCGACCTGCTTACCGACCAAGAAGAACGTTCACTCTTTCTTATTGGTAGCGATAAAGTGATCCTTCACAAACAAATTGAACTGGAGGATGTGCTAACAGGTATTCAAGTGCGCGGGAAACGCCTATTCCCCGGACAAGAGCTCATCTTAGAAAACCGCAGCGGCCTTCGCTTAAGCGCCACCGGCCAAATAACTAAAACCGGTCCTTGCCCCGAAGCAAAAGACTACAAGGTACTTTTCAAAGCCGTGAGAAATGGAAAGGAACTGAAACAAAATTTAGCTAGTTTGATCGATAATTACGGAAACTGCGCCATACCAGAGCTGTATTGGTACGGAGACCTTAGTGGGGATGGCTTTCCCGAAATCATATTTGTTAGCGTCCTTGAAGGCGCTAATCTCTTTCACCTCTTAAAAAGTAAAGCCCAAGGCACCGAACTATACGAGGTATTGTCGGTATTTAGGGTAGAAAATTGCCGCTCCAATGAACATTGAATTCAATAAGAACGAAGATCACCTCAAACTCTTAATGTCTGAGGTAAAAAACAAGTTAGGCCAGATCCACAAAGGTGGTGGTGACAAAAAAATAGCCAAACAGCATGCTCAGGGTAAGCTAAGTGCGCGTGAAAGGATCAAGTTTCTCTTGGACCCTAAAAAACCCCAATTGGAAATTGGCGCTTTTGCGGGATATGAAATGTATCAAGATCACGGTGGCTGCCCCGGTGGTGGTGTGGTGGTCGTATTAGGCTATATCAAAGGTAAAATGTGTATCGTGGTTGCCAACGACGCCACTGTAAAAGCGGGTGCTTGGTTCCCTATCACCGGTAAAAAGAATCTTAGAGCTCAGGAAATTGCCTTAGAAAACCACATCCCTATCATTTACTTGGTGGATAGTGCTGGAGTGTACCTCCCAATGCAAGATGAGATCTTTCCCGATAAGGAGCACTTCGGGCGCATCTTCCGCAACAATGCTATCTTGTCTTCAAAAGGCATTACGCAAATTGCGGCTATCATGGGTAGCTGTGTCGCCGGTGGGGCTTACCTCCCCATTATGAGCGATGAAGCCCTAATCGTAGATAAAACTGGATCTATTTTCTTGGCGGGTTCCTATTTGGTAAAAGCCGCCATTGGTGAAGACATTGATAATGAAACCCTCGGCGGTGCCACCACACACTGCGAAATTTCGGGGGTAACCGATTATAAAAGTAAGGACGATAAAGCTGCCCTTAGCTCCATTCAAAATATCGTCGACAAAATTGGAGACTTCGATAAAGCTGGTTTTAATCGAATAAAGGGCCAAAAGCCAGCCAAAAACCCAAAGGAAATTTATGGCCTAATCCCCCGCGACGGCGCCAAGCCCTATAAAACAAGGGAAATCATCGATCGCTTAGTGGATAGCTCCGAGTTCGAAGAATACAAAGCCGGCTACGGTAGAACTATTATCACCGGCTACGCTCGTATCGATGGCTGGGCGGTTGGTATCGTGGCCAATAACCGAGAACTTTTGCGCACCAAGAAAGGCGAAACTCAATTTGGTGGTGTTATCTACTCTGACTCGGCCGATAAGGCGTCTCGCTTTATCGCCAATTGCAATCAGAAAAAAATTCCTTTGGTTTTCTTACAAGATGTGACCGGTTTCATGGTGGGATCCCGTAGCGAGCATGGTGGCATTATTAAAGATGGCGCCAAAATGGTTAACACCATGAGCAATTCTGTGGTTCCTAAATTTACCGTGATCATTGGCAATAGCTTTGGTGCAGGCAACTACGCCATGTGTGGTAAGGCTTATGACCCCAGGTTAATTGTGGCTTGGCCCAATAGCAAGCTGGCCGTAATGGGTGGCGCGCAAGCAGCCAAAGTATTGTTACAGATCGAAAAGTCACGCCTCAAAGCGCAAGGCAAGGAAATAACGCCAGAAGACGAGAAAAAGCTGCTAGACGATATCCATGCCCGTTATGAAAAGCAAATGAAACCAGAATATGCCGCTGCAAGGTTGTGGACAGACGCTATAATAGATCCGCTCGATACTCGAGAATGGATCAGCATGGGGATCGAAATGGCTAATCACGCTCCAATCGAAAAAGCCTTTAACCCAGGTGTATTACAGACTTAATCAGAGCGGCTTCGGCCGCTTTTTTTTTGAACAAATCTTCCGCAGAAATGTCTATTGCGAAAAGCATTTTAGATGAGGGCATTGGTGTGGTTGAGAAATGACTTGAGATTAAGAGACAATCTGCTGCTTAAAAAAGCGGTAGCTGAAGCCGATGAAGTAATTCTCTTTTATTGTTTCGAGGCAAAGCACTATCAAAAAAGTCCCTGGGGCTTTCCGAAAACGGGCTCATTTAGAGCTCAGTTCATCCTCGAGAGCTTGGCCGATTTAAAGGTCAATTTAGCCAGTGCCGCTCCGAGTTTACAAATACGCTGGGGTAATACTTTAGAAGAACTCAAGAAGCTGCAAGCCGATTACCCTTTTGAGGAGATTTATTGCAGCGAAGAGTGCACGCCCGAAGAAAAAGAAGAAGAATATCTTTTAGAAAAAGCAGGCTTTCGCCTGAAGCGAATTTGGCAACACAGCCTCTACCATCCCGAAGCTTTAAGTTTTCCAATCGATAAGCTGCCAAAGGTTTTTACCGCTTTCAGAAAAAAAGCCGAAAAGTACGCTGAGATCGATGCTCCGAACGAAGCCGTAAAAGTACCCCATTGGCCCAAAGGTCTAGAGGAGAGTCCCTTGCCTAGTATGGATCAGCTTGGCCTAAAAGCTGTATCGTTTGATGATCGGTCGGTACTTAACTTTAAAGGTGGCGAAAGTGCGGCTTGGCAAAGGTTAGAAGATTACTTCTGGAATAAGGGTCGATTAAAAGAGTACAAAAAGACCCGTAATGGCCTAGTAGGCGCCGATTACAGCTCGAAGTTTTCAGCTTGGTTAGCACAAGGTTGTATTTCTCCCCGTAGTATCTATCAAGAGATCAAAAAATACGAAGCCGAACGAACCAAGAATTCCTCGACTTACTGGCTGTTTTTCGAATTGATGTGGCGAGACTTCTTCCGACTTACCGCTCTTAAAGAGGGAAATTGGTTTTTTAAAATTCCCCGCAGCCATCAGCCGAAAGGCAATAAGAAATTTGAACAATGGCGCCTCGGGCAAACCGGCGAAGCATTCGTCGATGCCAATATGCTGGAACTACTAAAAACCGGCTTTATGAGCAATAGAGGCCGTCAGAATGTTGCCAGCTACTTGGTGAAAGACCTAGGAGTAGATTGGTACTTGGGCGCCGCTTGGTTCGAATCACAATTGATAGACTACGACGTTTGCAGCAACTACGGAAACTGGACCTACGTTGCAGGTGTGGGAAATGATCCACGCGAAAACCGCTATTTCAACGTAGCTAAACAAGCCGATCGCTATGATCCGGAAATGGAATATCGAAATCTTTGGTTATCGTAAACTGAAAGTCACTTGACACGTTAATAGGATAGATTTAAAAAAATGGCAACAAAGACAACTACGAGCAAAGCGAAGAGCAAGAAAAAAGACCTTCGCCAAGAAATTATTCAGGCCTACCAAGATCATTTATTGATGAAGGGTGAAAACCCGGCTTCGGTGTACGCCTTTTGCAAAGAACTGAAGATCTCAGAAGAAGATTTTTACCAGTACTTCTCAGATTTTGAAGCAATTGCCGGACAGTTTTGGATCGGCTTATTTAATGATAATCTTCAACGACTGATCAATTCGAGCGATTGGGAAGAATTTTTAGTGCGTGAAAAGCTTCTCACCTTTTACTACAGCTTTTTTGAGGCTTGCAAAGCCCATCGCAGCTATGCCTTACTTACCCTAAAAGGTTCCTTGATGGGCATGAAACGTGAATTTGCCGATATCAAGGATCTAAAGAAAGAGTATAAATCTTGGATCAAGCAATTGGTACAAGAAGGGCAAGGCCGAGGCGAAATTGCTGGCCGCAGTAAACTGAGCGATGTTTATGATGATCTGTTTTGGTATCAATTTATGTTCTTGCTCGACTTTTGGCGTAAAGACCGGAGCAAGGGCTTTGAGAAAACCGACGAGGCCATTGAAAAATCAGTAAATCTTTCCTTCGATCTAATTGAGAAGAATGCCTTAGATAGCGCCTTCGATTTCGGGAAATTCATCTTCCAAAATCGATGAAAGAACAAGATAAAATATACAGTAGCCGTAGTCAGCGCACCGGAAAGTTCTTGAAAACCGGCGCTAAGCTAGGACGCAATTACCTTAAACATTATGGAAAAAAGCTCGTAAACGGTGAATCAGACCAAGAGTCGCTTCAAGAGCAAAATGCTACCGACGTTTACGAGGCTTTAAGCTCCTTAAAGGGTAGTGCTTTAAAAGTGGCCCAAATGCTAAGCATGGACCAGGGCTTGTTGCCCCAGGCATATACTACTAAATTTGCCCAAGCTCAATATTCAGCCCCTCCTCTCTCCTATCCTTTAGTGGTTAAAACCTTTCAGAAATATTTTAAAGAAATGCCCGGGGAGATCTTCGACGATTTCTCTAAGCAAAGCGTGGCTGCTGCTAGTATTGGTCAAGTGCATAAAGCACACAAAGGGAAACAAGAATATGCCGTAAAAATCCAATATCCCGGTGTTGCTTCTAGTATTCAATCGGATCTTAAAATGGTAAAACCGGTTGTGAGTGCCATGTTTAACATTAGTAGCACTGAGATTAATCACTACTTGGAAGAGGTGCAAGTCCGTTTATTGGAAGAGACCGATTATGAACTTGAATTGGAGCGAGCACAAAAGATCTCTGAAGCATGCAAGGATATCGACGGACTGTATTTCCCAAAGTACTATCCCGAATACAGTGCAGAACGTGTGTTAACCATGGACTGGCTTGATGGTGAGCACTTGGATCGCTTCCTAGCCACTAATCCCGACCAAGAAACACGCAATAAATTGGGACAAATTTTATGGGATTTTTATGATTTTCAAATTCATGAAATGAGGGAGCTGCACGCAGATCCTCATCCTGGTAATTTCTTGTTCCGACCCGATGGTAAGATGGGAGTAATCGATTTTGGCTGTATTAAAGAATTACCGGAGAGCTTTTATCGCGATTACTTTCAAATAATGAAGCCAGCCATAAGTGAAGACGACGAAGCATTTCTTAATCTACTTTATCGTCTTAAATTCCTATTGCCAGAGGACAATAAGAAAGAGGTAGAACACTTTAAGGGTATTTACGCCGATTTGCTGAAGCTTCTAGGTAGACCATTTTTTGAAAGCGAATTCGATTTTTCTAATAAGGCTTATTTTGATGAAATTTATGCTTTAAGCGACCTCTTTCAAAATGATAAAATGGTGCGAAATGCACGCGCTGGTAGAGGTCCTAAAGATGCCATCTATCTGAATCGCACTTATTTTGGCTTGTACAATATCCTTCATAGTTTGCAAGCTAAAATTAGTACGCGTTCTGCCTTAAATAGCTTATTTTTGGTTGAAAATCAAACAACATGAAGAAGTTAATTTTAGTCTTAGTGCTTGGTTTAGGTTCCTTTGGTTTATCCGCTCAAGTTAGTGATCATGCCCTTGGTTTGCGTTTTGGCGGGAGTAATGGATTAGGAACGGAAATCACCTATCAAAAAGCAATGGGAGCAGCTAATCGCCTCCAATTAGATCTTGGTTTGCGCAGCAGCAGAGCGGCAGATGCTTTTAAATTATCAGGAACCTACCAATGGGTGAAACCAATTAAGAACGACTTTTATTGGTTTTACGGGGGGGGCGCCGGTTTAGGATACGTAGATTTCGATAATTCCATCTCCAACGTATTAGCAGAAGACTATGGTGCTTTGGTTTTAAGCGTGGAAGGAATTGTAGGAGTTGAGTACAATTTGGCCAACATTGCCGGGGTACCCATTCAGCTAGCCTTAGATTTTAACCCTAATCTTAATTTGCTAAACGACTATTTTGAGGATTTTGACCTAGATCTAGCATTTAGCGCACGCTGGCAATTTTAATATGAACTACTGCAGTAACTGCGGAAGCGATAAGATAGATTTTACAATACCCGAGGGAGATCATCTCCCTCGCTTTGTTTGTGCTAATTGCCAAACAATTCATTATCAAAACCCGCGGATGATTGTGGGTTGCATCATTGAAAATGACCGAGGTGAAATCATGCTCTGCAAAAGAGGCATAGAACCCCGTTTAGGGTTTTGGAACTTACCATGCGGTTTTTTGGAAAATAACGAAACGGTTCAATTTGGCGCCTTGCGCGAGGTGAAGGAAGAAACAGGCGCTAAAGTTGAGCTCTTGGGTCTGCATACGATTTACAACCTTCCCCATGCCCAGCAAGTATATTTGATCTTTCGGGCAAAAATGACCGGTACGCACTATGAAATTACAGCCGAAAGCACCGAAATCGAATTTTTTAAAGAGCAAGATATTCCTTGGTCTGATATTGCTTTCTCTAGCAATTCTCACGCCATTAAGCATTTACTCTCTATCCGAAAAGGCGAAGCTTCCGGTTACGCCATCGGAGAATACCAAAAAAAATAACATGTCAGATTTAAGTCTGGTCTATAATTACCAAGCCGCTCAGTCCAAAACTGCTAAGGCACCAATCGTATTAATGATACATGGATATGGCAGTCATGAGAACGACTTATTTGGTCTGAAGGATTACCTCGGAGATGCCTGCCATTTTGTAAGCGTACGGGCACCGATGAATTTAGGAATGGGCGGTTTCGCCTGGTATCCTATTCACTTCGACCAAGTCGGAGCAAAGACATCCGATACCGTTAAAGCTGCCGAATCGCGTGATTTACTGCGTCGCTTCCTTAGTGAATTTCGCGAGCAAGAAGGTTTAGTGGATAATCCTTTGTGGTTAATGGGTTTTAGTCAAGGGGCTATACTGAGCTATGGATACAGTTTAAATTATCCTAAAGAAGTGGAAAAAGTAATGGCCTTAAGTGGATATGTGTTAAAGGAAATTGTCCCAAGTCAATACAAACCGGCTGAGCTGCAGCATTTGGACTTTTTCGTTTCCCATGGAAGTGAAGATGAAATCATTCCGGTACAAGCAGCACGAAGGTCTACTGAGTTTTTGGAAAAGCTTCAAATTAAGCACCGTTATCAAGAGTATCCGGCCGGACATGGCTTAAACCCAGAAAACTTGCAGGACCTTCGATCTTGGTTCATGGAACGGCTTTGACAGGGCAGCGAAATTTGCATTTTTTAATTCCTTCCCAATTTTAAAAATTACTTTTTCCCAACGGACATCGGTAGATTAGCTTTCCGGATCTCGGAACTTATTTTTTGCTAAAATTTTTGGGTATGGGAATTGTTTTCAAAGTGATCATGTAGCTCTAATCGTCTTACTTTGTACTTGTTAAGTGATATTTGATACTATAAAAAACCAGGCGTCTGCGCTCTCCCTTAAGCGATTCCTTCCCCTTAAGACGTCTGGTTTTTTTATTTATTTCTACGACACCGCTCCGAGCAGTATTTCACTTCTTCCCAATTCTTTTCCCATTTCTTGCGCCAGCTAAATGGCTGGCCGCAAACCGGGCAGGTCTTTTGCGGTAAATCCCTTTTCTTCATAGTTCTTCAACATTCTTTGGTCATATTGGTTTTATCTGCATGTCGCATCCTGCAGAAAAACCCGCCGAACTATTAGTTATATTAGGTGATCAGCTCTTTCCTAATTTAAAAGATCACCTTGGCGATTCGACGCCGGAGATGATCTTTATGGCCGAAGCACAAGATTTAGCCAGTCATTTCAAATACCACAAGCAAAAACTCATCTTCTTTTTTGCCTCCATGCGCCGATGGGCCAAAGCACGCGAAGAAGAAGGCTTTACCGTGCAATACCATAAAATTAATGAAGCTGACCAATCTTTAAGCTTCACTGATAAGCTGGAAAAATACCTTAAGGATGTGGCCAAGCCTCATAAAATCAAATGCTTCGAAATTGATGATCATTTTATGCATGAAGCCATTGAGAAACTTTGCGCCGATCTGAAAGTCGAATTGGAATTTATAGAAAGCCCGAAATTCCTTTTTAAGCGCGCAGATTTTTCAGAATATCTCAATTCCACTAAAAAACCCTTCCTCAAAAATTATTATCAAAGACAAAGAGAAGCGCTGAAGCTCCTTTTAGACGAAAATGGGGATCCCTTGGGCGGGAAATGGAGTTTCGATGAATCCAACCGCAAGAAACTACCCAAAGACCATCAGCCGCCAATGCCTTTGCAGTTCGAGCATGATGAATTGTTAAAAGAGCTTATTGAAATAGTGGATGAGCTTTTCCCAGATCATCCAGGAAAGGCAAAGTGCTTCAACTGGGCCACTAGTCGCGAGCAGGCCCTAGCGGTACTTGAGCAATTCCTCAATGAAAAATTTGAGTTATTTGGTCCTTATGAAGATGCCTTGGAACCAGGGCAAGTTTTCCTTTACCATTCTACCCTCAGCCCCTATCTCAATATTGGATTGCTCGAACCTCGAGAAGTATTGGAAGCCATCCTAGAGAAATTTGAAAATGATGATGTCCATTATCCCTCGGTAGAAGGTTTTGTGAGGCAATTGGTAGGGTGGAGAGAATTCATTTCGGGTATGTACCATGAGTTCGACTTCAATAAGAACTATTTTGGCTTTAGCCGAAAAATGAAAAAAGCATGGTACGAAGCTAATACGGGCATCCCACCCTTAGATGATAGCATCAACAAAGTGCAAGAACATGGCTATAATCACCATATCGAACGCTTGATGGTCTTGGGTAATATCATGCTAATGTGCGAATTAGACCCCCAAGAGGTTTACGCTTGGTTCATGGAAATGTATATCGATAGCGCCGATTGGGTAATGGCTGCTAATGTTATGGGAATGAGTCAATTTGCCGATGGGGGAAGCTTTGCCACCAAGCCATACATTGCGGGCAGTAATTACCTACGGAAAATGAGTCATTATCCCAAAGGAGAATGGTGCGATATTGTCGATGGACTTTACTGGCGATTTATCGACCGTCAGCGAGAGACCTTTGCCTCGAACCATCGCATGGGCATGATGCTTGCTACGCTTAAAAAAATGGACCCCGATCGAAAGGAGCGCATTTTCAAAGCGGCTGAAAATTGGATAGAAAGCGTTTCCTTTGAAGCGTGAATGATCGCTTCGACATAGCAATAATTGGTGGCGGTGGCTCTGGATTAGCATTGGTCTACGCCCTGCATTTGCAGGGTCAGCTCAAAGGAAAAAGAATCGCAATAATCGAGCCTCATCAAAAAGATAGCAATGACCGAACTTGGTGTTTCTGGACCAATGGCAGCGATGCGGCATGGCAGATGTTTGGATCCTGTGCCAGTAAAACCTGGAGTCAATTTGAAGGACCCTTTGATGGCTCCAGGAGTCTTGCTCCCTACCGCTATGTCGAAATTCGTAGTAAAGACTTTTATCAATTCGTCAATGAAGCTTTAGAAGCTTACCCTCAAATTAGCCGTATTCAGGCTAAGGTTACAAAAATCAAGGAAGCAGATGAACCGACTGTTTTCTTGGAAGGAGAAAATCAGCTTCGGGCCGATCTTATTTTCGATAGCCGTCCGCCGCGGATTGAAGACCCAGGCTTGATTTGGCAGAGTTTTGTGGGTTACCGCATCAAAACCACCACGGATTTAGATAGCCAAACCTGCCGTATCATGGATTTTGAAGTGCCCCAGAAAAACGGCTTACAGTTTATGTATTGGTTACCGAGTTCCAGAAATGAAGCGCTGGTAGAATTCACCCGCTTTGGAATGGAGTTGTTAGAAGAGGATGAATCCAAGGAAGAGATCGATAAGTTCCTGGAAAAACTAAATGTTGGAGACTACGAGATCTTGGAAAAGGAAATCAACAAGATTCCGATGACCCTAAAACTAAACAGCACCAAAAGGTTACATCCAGAAGATACCAAGCATATTCCGATTGGCGCTAGAGCGGGTGCTATTAAGGCTTCCAGTGGATTTGCCTTCAAATACTTTTGCGGTCATGCTTGGGAAATTTCAAAAGCTTTAAAAAGGGAAGATCGCCTTCCCCAATTGTACCGACCTTGGCGCTTTCAGTTTTATGATGACCTTTTAATGCGTTTGATTTTGCGGAAAGAATCGCTAATCAAGGACATCTTCCAAAGATTGTTTCGCAAGCATCCTATAGACCGGATATTCCGATTTTTAGATGAGGAATCCTCTTTTAGAGAGGAGTTTCTCATCATGTTTAAAAGTCCTTGGCTTCCCTTCTTTTGGTCTATTAAAGAAAGGATAACTGAAAAGTTAAGAGCTAAGATTTACGATTAAGCCATATTGGTAAACACCGCTTGAACGTCATCGTCATCGTCCAATTTATCCAACATTTTCTCAATTTCGGCGCTCTGCTCTTCGTCGAACTCCACTTCCTGAGTAGCATAACGCTTTAGACTAGCATTTTTAACCTCCACCTCACGCTCCTCTAAGGCTGAGGAAAGAGTCCCAAAGTCGGTGTAGTCGCCATAAATGTAAACCGATTCTTCGTGTACCTCAATGTCCTCCAGTCCGGCATCGATCAATTCTAGCTCCCATTCTTCTGCATCAAAATCTTCCGGCTTGGCAATTTCAAAAACCGCCTTACGATCGAACATAAATTCTAATGAGCCATTGGGCACTACCTGACCACCAGCCTTGTTGAAATAAGATTTTACATTGGCTACGGTGCGGGTAGTATTATCGGTAGCGCATTCTACAAAGACCAAAACTCCATGTGGACCTTTACCTTCGTAATTCACCTCCACATATGTCGCGGCATCATTACCGCTGGCTCGTTTAATGGCCCGATCGATATTATCTTTTGGCATGTTCTGAGCCTTGGCGTTGGCAATAGCAGTCCGTAAAGCTGCATTCATATCAGGATCCTCTCCTCCTTCTTTTGCCGCCATAGTAATCGCTTTCGCCAAACGCGGAAATAGTCGTGACATTTTTCCCCAGCGTTTTTCTTTTGCCGCGCGACGATATTCAAAGGCTCTTCCCATAGTTCTATTCTTTCCCGCAAAAATAAAACATGAAAAGAGATTCCAAACCCTTCTCATCTTTTAATTAAAAGGCATCTAAAGCAAGGGAAAGCAATATATTTGGCGCTGTTTTTATGGAACCACAGTCGACTCAAAAAATACCAAATTTCATTATTGGCGGTGCGCCCAAGGCAGGTACAACCTCTCTACACAATTGGTTGGCTCAGCACCCCGAGGTTTTCGGTACACCAGCTAAAGAAACTTACTTCTTAGAAGATGCTGAAAGCCATATGTTTAAGGCTAAAGAAAACATACAATCTTTAGGTAAGCAAGCGTATTCCCGTTACTTTGAGGCGGCTAAAGAACAGCATAAAGTAGTTTTCGAATCCACTCCAAATTATCTTTATCAAGAAACCGCACTAGACTATTTCAGAGAAAATAACCCCCAAGCCAAAGTTGCATTTAGTCTGCGTAATCCTGCCGATAGGGTGCTGTCACAATACAATTACAATGTTTATACCCTGGGGAAATTTTCAAAAAACACCAAGCTGAAAGACTTTATCGACCTTGGAATGGCATGTTCCGAAACTTACATCGAAGTGGAGGGGCATCGGCTCTTAAATCCCATCGAAAGCAATAAATACCTACAATACCTTAAACCTTGGTATCAAGCGATGTCTGAGGGCAGCATCATTATTATCAATTTCGACAAGCTTAAAAATCATCCCAGAGAGGTCCTTAAGGGACTATCGAATCAATTAGGAATAGATGCTAGTTTTTGGAACGAATTCAAACTAAAACGAAGTAATTCCTCCAAATACAATCGAAGTAAAAAGCTTTTTCATTTGCTGAATAAAGTAGAAAAAGCGGAATCAGGCCTGAATAAATATACCCGTCGATTACATAAACTAAACACTTTAAGAAAGCCTAAGATCACTGATGAGGAGCGAAAGCTACTTCTAGATATAGACCAATATTTTAAAAGCTGGAATACGGAGCTTGCCGAATACTGTGGATTAGATCTTAGTAATTGGCGTTTTAAGAAGTAATTCGAAAACCATTATTTAGCTATCTTGTTTTCCTAATATGTTGCATTACAAAATTTACGAACACAAAGAAGAAGGAAGGCCTTGGGTGTCTTTTATCCACGGTGCGGGAGGGAGTTCGAGTATTTGGTATAAACAACTCAAGGATTTCAAGCAGCACTTTAATGTCCTCTTGGTAGACCTGCGCGGCCATGGAAATTCTAAAAGTCATCTGAAACAAAACCATTTTCCTACGTACACCTTCGAATCAGTAAGCAATGAAGTGGTAGAAGTTTTAGATCACCTAGGGGTGCATAAAAGTCATTTCGTAGGCATTTCTTTAGGCACCATTGTAATTCGAGAAATTGCCGAGAAGCATCCCAAACGCGTAGCGAAAATGGTAATGGGCGGCGCTATCTTGAAGTTGAATTTTCGTTCTCAGATACTAATGCGTATTGGTATTATCTTTAAGTCAGTAATTCCCTATATCCTACTCTATAAGTTATTTGCTTGGATCATTATGCCTCGCAAAAAGCATAAAGAATCGCGCCTCCTTTTCGTGCGTGAAGCGAAGAAACTCTACCAAAAGGAGTTTATCCGTTGGTTTAGGATGGCCGCCGAGATCAATCCTTTATTAAAAGGTCATCGCGCCAAGCATACCGACCATTCGACCCTCTACTTAATGGGCGATGAAGATCATATGTTTTTACCCACTATTCAGAAACTGGTTGAAAACCTGGCAAATCCCAAAGTTCAACTCCAAGTTATTCCAACTTGTGGTCACGTGGTGAACGTGGAAAAGCCTCTGGACTTCAACAAGCGTGTAATCGGTTATTTAAGCTAATGCCGCAAGTATGTAATACCGCATCTACAAATCAATGCCGTAGATGAAAGAAACCTTGCCGGCGTACTTCTTGCTGATTAGGTAAACGATAGATCAGATCATAGACATAAATCCCTTGCATAGCGGGCAGGCCCTTGAAATGACCGTCCCATTTAAAATCGATTCGATCTGATTCAAATACTTTCTCGCCCCAGCGGTCTAATAAGATCAATTTATAGCTAACTGGTTCGCAAGGACTTACTGGGCCGAAATAATTATTCAGCTGATCGCTATTGGGACTAAAAGCATTCGGTAAATAGAGCTCACAAGTGTCACAGTCAACCACTCTCAATCGAAAAGTATCCTGCCCGCTAATGCAGTTTTCCTCAAATGAAATATCATACAAGCCACTTTGAGCAAAGGAGCGTATTTTTTGAGTCCCATTATCAAACCACCGGATATTTCCTTTCCAAAAGCTTAAATCGAGTTCCAGGTTTTGGGTGCGACAAATGGTGGTATCCTCAAATGAAATGAGGCTAGTGTCGGATACATTAGGGTCTACCGTTAAATAAAGGCTATCGACGCGCTCGCAACTTCCAGGTATCTGGACCTTAACCCAGTAAATACCAGCACTGGAAAAATAACGGCTTATGCTTGAGCTGCCATCATCCCAGGTAAGGGATGCACTGCTGGGGTAGCTTACCTGGAAACTATCTCCTTGGCAGATGCTGGTATCAATTACCCGAGCTTGGGCAGAGCTATCCAGGGCAATAAAAATACTATCACGTACCGAACAGGTGGTGTCATTATCGAAGTCTAACCAATACCAACCAGGAGAATTTGCATAGATGCTGAGGCTAGTATCACCAGTGCTCCATAAGTTTCCATTACCATAAGGACTTTGCAATAGAACGCTGTCATTCCGGCAAATGCTTTGATCGGGACCTAGATCTAAAGCAGGTACAGACTTAAAGCTTATTTCAATACTATCTCTAGCTCTACACGTTGCAACCCCTACTTCCAACCAATAAACACCAGGACTTTTAACAATTAGACTATCAGCATTTGTACCATCACTCCACCAGGCATACAGATTTCCAGGTGCCCTCAAAATGATACTATCACCCGGACAAATACTGGTATCCCTGCCTAAATGCCCTGGGGCCATCAATAATCCAAACTGAGTTTGAGGGTACATGATTCCCAAATTTTGCAGAATCGCTCCGGGATCGCCGCTGGTAGAGCCATAAGCACTACCAGAAGATACCGTACCGCCCGGGCCTCCACTTAGGCTAGTCTGCAAGCTTCCATTAGTGTAATTCGCCACATTTGGGTCGGGAGCAAGGATTAGCCCGCCACTACCGCCACCGCCTGGTCCGGCTGATCCGCCTGGCACGCCACCACCATCTCCACCAAGTGCTTCAACGTTTATAGCGCCAATTATTTTTTGAAAGGCCAGTAGCATTGTGCCAGCCGCTCCACCTCCACCAGCGCCTTCGGCTCCAGAACCGGTCATCGTTTTGCCATCACCACCGTTAGTAATAAGCCTTCCGCCGTTGTTCTCGAGACTATCACAGAATATAATTAGCAAACCACCTCCACGGCCACCCTCAGAGCTTAAGCCCACGACATTATTATGTCCAGAGCCACCTCCGCCACCAAGGAAATAGCGGTCGTTTAAGGCTCCCAATGCTTGTCCACCGATTCCTCCATTCGCTGCTATGGGTGAGCATCCACTCCATTCGTTTCCACCCTTTCCACCTTTCCCAAAATTGGACCCACCGCCACCGCCGGCGTTATGGTTATTACCTCCGCCACCGCCGTTTAGCGCCTTACCTCGGCCATTTGCCATATTACTTGGAACAAAGGCAATACCAGCGCCTTTGGGGGCACCGCCATTGTTATTGGCCGGATACCGATAGCCCATGGTGCCGCAACCGACACCCATGTAACGACTACTAAAACCGCCGGCAAATCCTTTTTCACTAAGATCGATATCCGCCGAAAGGCGCAAACGGCGAGCTTTCATAGCTACTACCCCGCCCATGCCGTTTTGAAAAACTGGTGCACTAATCGTATTACTTACGTTGGCGTAGCCATATTCTGGAACCTTAATAACCATGGTTCCAGCGGGAAAAGCATAAGGTAATTTGCGATCGAGGATTAATGATGAGCCTAAGACCGCATTAACATAAGCCACTGCAAGGCGGCCGGCATTATTTAAACTAAGGCTATCGCCAAAGCTCGCACTAAAACTCGTATCAAAACTCGCATCCACCGGAAGGTAAAAACAAAGTAAATCCCCACTAGCATAGGTACTTAGCTGGGCAACAGAAACCGTGTCTCCACAAATATTAGATATAGGAGGACTAACAAGGGTATCGTAGGAATTAATGGTCCCTCCGATATTGGTTTGTGCCTGGATTTCAACACTTAAGCCAAGTAAGATCCAGACAAGGCAGAGTCTGGTAAACACCAGGCAAAAATAGAAAAAGCCTCCCAATTGGGAGGCTTTGATTAGTACATGACTTTAACCATTTATTCTTCGCTAGGAGCTTCGGGTGCTTGACCTTCGGCGGAAGCCTCTGGCTTAGCATTGCTGCCCTCAGCGCCCTCCTCTCCTTCAACCATCTCGTCTTCCTCATCGGAAGCGGGAACTTTAGCCACAGAAGCAATGGTATCTTTCTTCTTGAGGTTGATCAGGCGAACTCCTTGAGTAGCGCGACCCATAACCCGTAGATCCGAAACTCCGATCCTGATCATAATGCCACTTTTATTGATCACCATAAGGTCGTCTTCGTCGCTTACCGCCTTAATGGCAACCAAGCTACCGGTTTTGTCACTTACAGTAATGGTCTTAACTCCTTTACCTCCTCGGTTTGTAATGCGGTAATCATCTAAGGATGAACGCTTGCCATAACCGTTCTCAGATACCACTAAAATAGAGGTTTCCTCGGCGAACTCTGGCGGAATGGTTACCATTCCTACTACTTCATCCTCTTCATTTGCAAGTGTCACACCGCGCACACCACTGGCGTTTCTACCCATGGCGCGTACATTACTTTCGTTGAAACGAATCGCCTTACCGCTCTTCACCGCCATAAGGATATCATCGTTTCCGGTAGTAAGTTTCGCCTCCAATAAAGTATCTCCCTCACGAATAGTAATAGCGTTGATACCGTTAGAACGGGGACGAGAGTACGCCTCCAAGCTGGTCTTTTTGATCACCCCTTTTTGGGTCACCATTACGATGAAATTATTATTCACATAATCTTCATCGCGCAGGTCTTTGGTATTAATAAAGGCCCGCAGATTGTCATCTTGAGGGATATTGATCAAGTTTTGGATCGCACGACCCTTGCTGGCTTTGGAACCTTCCGGTACCTCAAACACTCGCAACCAAAAACACCTTCCCCACTCGGTAAAGAATAGTAAGTAATTGTGGTTCGTTGCGACAAAAATATGTTCGATAAAGTCAGCGTCTCGGGTATTCACCCCTTTTTGTCCTACTCCACCTCGACCCTGTTTACGATATTCGGCCAGAGGGGTACGTTTGATGTATCCCGCATGAGAAATGGTAATTACCACTTCTTCATCCGGAATCATATCCTCGATACTAAGACTTCCACCGGTATAGTCGATATCCGTACGACGCTCATCGCCGTACTTTTCTTTGATTTCTTCGAGCTCTTCTTTGATGATCTGCATTCTAAGGTCTTCCTCGTTGAGGATTCGCTTTAAGTAATCGATCGTTTTCAAAAGCTCATCGTACTCCGAACGGAGTTTATCCTGTTCAAGTCCGGTAAGTTGACGCAGACGCATATCTACGATGGCTCTCGCCTGGATCTCACTTAGCTCGAAGCGCTTTTCTAAACGATCACGTGCCTCATCGGGACTAGAGGAACCACGGATGATCTCGATCACTTCATCGATATTATCCGACGCAATGATCAGACCTTCTAAGATATGCGCTCGCTCTTCAGCCTTACGTAACTCATATTGCGTACGACGAATAACAACGTCTATACGGTGATCCACAAAGTGGTGCACCATGTCCTTCACGTTCAATTGCTCCGGACGACCATTTACCAAGGCAATATTGTTTACTGAGAAACTAGATTGCAATTGGGTGTATTTGTAGAGCATGTTTAGCACCACATTGGGCACTGCATCTCGCTTCAAATAATATACAACGCGCAGTCCTTTACGATCCGATTCATCTTTGATATCGGAAATGCCCTCTATCTTCTTGTCGTTTACAAGGTCAGCGGTTTTCTTGATCATTTCCGCTTTATTGACCATGTAAGGAATCTCCGTTACTACGATCGCTTCACGACCTTTCACTTCTTGGATTTCCGCTTTACCGCGCAAGACAATTCGGCCACGGCCCGTTTCAAAGGCTTCTTTTACGCCATCATAACCGTAGATAATACCGCCAGTAGGAAAGTCAGGAGCCGTGATATGCTGCATCATCTCCTCAACGGTAATCTCTTTGTTATCGATATAAGCGTTTATGGCATTGATCGCTTCGGTAAGGTTGTGAGGCGGCATATTAGTAGCCATTCCTACCGCAATACCTGATGCACCATTCACCAAAAGGTTTGGAATACGAGTCGGTAAAACTACCGGCTCATTAATGGTGTCATCAAAATTCAGCTGAGTGTCGACCGTTTCCTTATCGATATCGGCCAACATCTCTTCGGAAATCTTGCGTAAGCGAGCCTCCGTATAACGCATTGCTGCGGGAGGGTCACCATCGATCGAGCCAAAGTTACCCTGGCCATCGACCAACATATACCGCAAACTCCAAGGTTGCGCCATACGTACCATAGTATCGTAAACCGATGAGTCTCCGTGCGGGTGGAATTTACCCAGCACCTCACCCACGATACGAGCGGATTTTTTATAAGATCGGTTGGAGAGCACCCCCAACTCATACATCCCGTACAAAACGCGGCGGTGTACCGGCTTAAGCCCGTCACGCACGTCTGGCAGGGCGCGCGAAACGATAACCGACATCGAATAATCGATGTAGGAGGACTTCATTTCCTCCTCGATGTTAATAGGTATTATACGTTCACCTGCAGCCATACTGTCAGTAGTTTAGTGTAATTATGTAAAAGCCAAATATAACTTCTCCAAAGGGCAGTTTCGGCCGTGAGCGCCTAATTTTACTCACAATTTCATGCATTTTATGTTGATAAAACTAAACCCTTCGACGGTCGGTATGTTATATAAAAACTACCTTTGGTAGAAAGGGGTGCTTTGGCATAGATTTAGCACCTTCAATCACAAAGAATTTCCGAGGACAGAAGATATGGATGAGAATTTTTCACCACGTGTAAAAGACGTGATCAGTTACAGTAAAGAGGAAGCGCTGCGCCTGGGACACGACTACATTGGGACCGAGCACCTAATGCTGGGACTAATTCGTGAAGGAGAAGGCAGTGCAATAAAAATACTCGAAGACCTAGGGGTTGACGTGGGCGCATTTAGGCGTCAGATCGAAGCGATCAGTGCACCTAATGTTTCGGGGCAAATCAATGCGAAGAAACACCTACCCTTGACCAGGCAAGCGGAGAAAGCACTGAAAACCACATTTTTAGAAGCCAAGTTATTTGGTTCTAATACCATTCGCACTTCCCACTTATTATTGTGCATTCTCCGCAATGATGATGACCCAGTGTCACGCATTTTGAGAAAATATGACATCGATTATGATTCGGTTAAATTAGAATACCAATCCATGTTCGATAGCGAATGGTCTAAAGATAATCCACGCAGTGAAACCCCCTACCGCGATGAAGACGATGAGTTTGCCGGCAGTGGCAGCGAAGGTCGCAGTTTTGGTGGCGGAGGCTCAAAGGCTAAATCCGAAGGTAAGACCAAAACTCCGGTATTGGATAATTTTGGAAGAGACCTTACCAAGATGGCGGAGGAAAATAAATTAGATCCAGTAGTAGGTCGGGAAAAAGAAATCGAAAGGGTTTCGCAGATCCTATCACGAAGAAAGAAGAATAATCCTTTGCTTATTGGTGATCCGGGGGTTGGTAAATCGGCCATCGCCGAAGGCCTAGCACTACGAATCGTAAGGCGTAAGGTGTCACGAGTTCTTTTTGATAAGCGCGTAGTGTCATTAGATCTAGCTTCTTTGGTAGCGGGTACTAAATACCGCGGCCAGTTCGAAGAACGCATGAAGGCCTTAATGAATGAGCTGGAAAAGAATGATGATATCATCTTGTTTATCGACGAGCTGCATACCATCGTTGGTGCAGGCGGAGCTACCGGTTCCCTCGATGCCAGCAATATGTTCAAACCGGCCTTAGCTCGAGGAGAGATCCAATGTATTGGTGCCACTACCCTCGACGAATACCGTCAGCATATTGAAAAGGATGGGGCTTTAGAGCGTCGTTTCCAAAAAGTTATGGTTGATCCAACCAATTTGGAAGAGACCTTACAGATCTTAAATAATATTAAGGATCGCTACGAGGATCATCACAATGTGAATTATACCGATGAAGCATTGAAAGCTTGTGTGCAATTAACGGCGCGTTATGTCACCGACCGACATTTGCCAGACAAGGCCATTGATGCTTTAGATGAGGCTGGCTCTCGCGTACATATTACCAGTATTCGGGTTCCCAAGGATATTATGGAACTGGAAAAAAAGCTCGAGGAAATTCGTGATCTGAAGATTCAAGTCGTTAAAAAGCAGAAGTACGAAGAAGCCGCTCGCCTGCGCGATGATGAAAAGAACTTAGAGAATCAATTACAAGAGGCGCAAGCGCGATGGGAAGAAGAGGTTAAAAAGAATCGGGAAACCGTTAGTGAAGAGAATGTCGCTGAAGTGGTTGCCATGATGACCGGTATCCCTGTGCAGCGAGTTGCGCAGCAGGAAAGTAAGCGCCTCTCTGGCATGGGCTCAGACATGAAAAAGGAAATCATTGGTCAAGATGAAGCGGTGGATAAGATCGTGAAAGCGATCCAGCGGAATCGGGCCGGTTTAAAAGATCCGAAAAAACCGATTGGTTCTTTCATCTTCCTCGGCCCCACCGGAGTTGGTAAAACGCAATTAGCTAAAGAATTGGCCAAGTCCTTATTCGATAGTGAGGATAATTTGGTGCGAATCGACATGAGTGAGTACATGGAAAAATTTGCTGTTTCTCGCTTAGTTGGTGCTCCTCCTGGATATGTTGGTTATGAAGAAGGCGGTCAACTCACCGAAAAAGTCAGACGCAAACCTTATTCAGTAGTGCTTTTAGATGAGATCGAGAAAGCACACCCCGACGTATTTAACCTATTGCTGCAAGCATTAGATGATGGTCATATGACCGATAGCTTAGGCCGAAAAGTGGACTTTAAGAACACCATAATTATCATGACCTCTAACATTGGTACCAGCCGTTTAAAGGACTTTGGTACGGGGGTTGGATTTGGAACCGGTGCTCGTCAACAAGGCAAGGGCGACCTAGAGAAGGGTGTTATTGAAACTGCCCTTAAAAGAGCCTTCGCCCCCGAATTTTTGAATCGTATCGACGATGTAGTATTGTTCAACACCTTGAGCAAGGAGAATATCGTGAAGATCATTGACATCGAATTACGTAAACTTTACGGTCGCATCAATGAACTGGGCTATGAGGTTAATATGACCGAAAAAGCTAAGCTCTTTATTGCCGACAAGGGTTTTGATGAAAAATACGGTGCCCGTCCACTAGCTCGTGCAATTCAGAAATATGTTGAAGATCCACTGGCTGAGCAGATCATCAACTCGGAAATAGAAGAGGGAGATACTATTATGATCGCCCTCAAAAAGAACAAGGAGAAACATGAGGAGATCGTGGTATCAGTAGATAAAAAGACCGAACCTTCTGAATCGGAAGAATAGGATTCTAAAATGCTCCATAAAAAAAGGACCGCCTCCAAGCGGTCCTTTCTTTTTCTCTGATAATTTATCAGAAACCCTTCCCTATCATATCGCTAACTTCAAAACCTCTCCGTTCTGAATTTCTGTTAAGTCTTGATTTAAACCGTTTCGCAGGGCCAAGCGAAAAAACCGACGCCAATCAACCTTGGTTTCATTCGACAGTTTTAGATGATTATAGGCATCCAAAAAGCCCTTATTCATAGTCAGTTTTACGAATTCCTTAAAGGTGCCAGGGGTCATTTCATTGAGCATAGGCACCCATAGCTCAACGATCTTTGCTTTAATTGCATTAAGTTCTTGTTTGGGGTCCCGGTAAGTAATTTGATTACTCCCAAATTCGCCGCCTGCTTTGGTATTAAAGATTTTCTCCACTTCGGTGATGATCAAGTTGTGGGATAATTTCATCTCATTACTCATATTATCGAAGTTTACCTTGCCGATAATACTTGGGCTAAAAGCAATTTCGAAACCTTCACCCAAACTCAAACCGCTACGGCTCTCAAGGATGTCTATTAAAACCACCTCAGCTATATCTGGGTCGATGTGACTACCAAAGATCACCCAATCTCCAGCACTAAGTGTTCTCCCAATTAATGCGGTAGTTTCCTTGATGCACCCCCAATCCATTACGCTGCTCGTTATTCCGTTCAAGTAATAAATACCAGCTGATCGCAATTCGGCCTCCGAAGCGGCAAACTCCAATTTCCGGCTTTCAAGCTCCAATTCGTAAAAACCCTTACGACTAATGAAAGTATCTAGGTCTACATTATTGGTCCTCGTATTATCACCAATCAAAATGGTATAATACTGCGCGAAGTCCAAGGCTATGTCAAAGGCATCTTGATCTAAACCTAAGATGGCCATTTTAGTTTTTCCCTCTTTTAATTCTTGACAACGATTCATGACTGTTGACTTTAGGTTTTTTTTTAAATCACAGTACAAATGTAGCTTGAAGGCTTAGGGAAGATTAGTTTTTTAGGTAGATGAAATTCCTGACCAGACGAATGGTGAGATTTTCCCGATAAACGATCAAAGGGTATTAATTCGTTCGAGCAAAGCTCGGCGATTGGTTCTACTTATCGGTATTACCTTGTGGTTGACACTCAGACTGGTTTCTTCGATGTCTTCGATATGGGCCAGATTTACGATAAAGCTTCGGTGCACCTTCATAAAATCCTGTTCAGGCAACTTGGTCTCCACTTTTTTAAGAGTCGAATAAACGATCAAGCTTTCTTGAGCGGTTTTAAATAACACATAATCGCCTTTCGCTTCAACATAATGAATATCAGACATCTTAACCTTTAGCAGCCTTTGATCTGCTTTCAAGTAGAGGCTATCATTAACGGCCATCGGAGCTGCTGGCGTATTACCGTTTAACTCTTTAAAAAGCCTGTAATTTGTCATCGCAACTTCAATGGCCGCCATGATGTCTTTTACGCCATAGGGCTTTACAATGTAACCAAATGGGCCTTCTGCTTTAGCACGTTCAATGGTATCATTGTCTGCATAAGCAGTGGTAAAGATGAAAGGTATATTGTATTTGGTTCGTACCAATCGAGCTACCTCAACGCCATCCATCTTACCACGAAGTTGAATGTCCAGCAGTATCAAATCCGGCTCCAGCTCCATTAACTGCATGACTGCTTCTTCACCCCTATCGGCCACTCTCAATACCTCATGCCCTAATAACTCGAGCATTTCTTCAAGACTTTCAGCAATCATTGGATCATCTTCGACTACTAATATTTTAAGCTGTTCCATCATTCTCCTTATAAGGAATCTCTAATACGAATTCGGTTCCTTGATTTAGGGCACTGAAGACCTTCATTTCGAATCCATGCATATCGGCCATTTGCTTTACCACGGCTAAACCCATGCCGCTGCCTTCAATGCCTTTAGTGTTTTCTGACCTAAAAAATGAGCTGAAGATCTTGTCCAAATCCTCTTCCGGAATACCAATTCCATGGTCCTCCACACTCAACTTTAAGTTATCTGTGCTGTAATTTAGAGTGATAAGGGGATCGGCTTTATTAGGTGAGTACTTAAATGCATTATTGACCAAGTTATTCAAAATATGATCGAAGATCTCTGGATCTATAGCCATAAATTTTGGTGCGCCCTTTAATTTAACTTGAAGTTCTCGACCATCGTTGCGACTTGCGTGGTGACGATCGATGTATTCTAAGATATAAGAATAAAGGTCAATGCTACGGGGCTTAACCTTGATCTTTCCGGAATCTAAGCGCCCCATGATCAAAATATCGGTCATAATGTTACTTAGGCGCTCGATCTCACGATTGAGGCGACCAAAGTACTTTTGGGCCTTCTCCCCGCCTTTTTCCGGTAATCTTTCTGCCCAAATTTCCAACATCTCCGCATTGGCTTTGATGGTAGTAAGCGGGGTCCGAAACTCATGAGAGGCCATTGAAATTAAACGAGATTTCATTCGCGCCAATTCCTTTTGTTGCTCCAAGGCCGTATTCATATCATCTTCTGCCTTTTTCCTAGCGGTAATATCTCGTAAGAAGGAAGCAAAAATGTAATCATCTCCCACTTTAACCGGAATTATACTTAGCTCTACCGGAAAGCTTTTTCCAGAACTATGCACAGCAACTAATTCGATTCTTTGATTTAATACCGGACCTTCACCGGTCTCCATGAAATGAGCCATACCTCGCTCATGGGCCTCTCTAAATTTCTCAGGAATAATTATACCTGAAAGGGATTTGCCAATGGTAGTAGATTCTTCATGTCCGAAAATTTCTTCCGCGTGGCTATTCCAAAAACGAACCAGACCATTACTATCGATTATTACTACGGCATCTAATGCACTGCGTAAGATCGTTCTTTGGGTAAGTTCGGCCTCTACTAAGCGTGATTCTGCCAACTTGCGGGCATAATGAGCCTGCAAGAGCTGCGCCAAGAAAGTTAAGAGCTCGATCTCCGTTTGGGTCCAATTCTTTTTGATTTTTACTGCATCGAAGCCAATAAAGCCATAAAGTTGTTTTCGTCCAAAAATGGGAACAGTAATTATTGACTGTATGCCTTGAGGCTCTAGGATTTCACGAATTGGATCCGTCTTTTCCAGGGCCGCCACGTCTTCGTAGATCATGGCCTCTCCCCGCTGATGCGTTTCCGGCCACTCTGGAATGGCTTCTAAGGGCACCCCTTGTAGGTTGTCTATTTCGGGGCTGATACCTTCCGCGCACCATTCATAGCTGTTATTGGTAATATTACTGCGGAAATCATAATCAAAAATATAGGCGCGGTCTGCTTGGACGAAACTACCTATCTGAGCCAAACTATCGTTGATTACCCTAGACTCCTCACTTTCGTCTAAATTGATCAATTCGCCGGCAAGGCGCAATAAGGTCTCCTGTAAATTGTTGCGATACTCTAATTGAGACTGCAATTTCTTTATTCCGGTAATATTGTGATGAATTCCCAGTGAACCGATAACTTTTCCCTCAAAGTCTTTAATGGCTGTACCTGAAATTAGAAACCATAATCGCTCTCCATTCTTTGCCCTTATCGGCAGCTCATAAGCACTAGACAAATCCTGCTCCCTAAGACCAGCGATCTTCTTTAAATGGTCTTCATAATAGGCTCGGTCCTCAGTATTTAAGAACACCTCCTTAGCATCACGACCTTGAATTTCCTTTAAACTGAAACCCGTAGCATCTAAAAAGGCTTGGTTCGCGTATAAAATATGCTCTTCATTATCTACCTCAAGAAGTCCGAGGTCTATATTTTGAATTACCTCTCGGTATTTCTTTTCCGATTCAATTATGGCCTGCTCGCTAAGACTGCGTATCGTAACATCGCGGTACAGCCACATATGGCCTGCGTATAAGTCACGATTAAAAATAGGCACATAATCACGTTCAAAAACTCGTTCATCTTTTAAACGCAATCGCACCCCGCTGTGGTTCCTTTTGTGTTTTAGATCTTCAGTAATACCATGAATAAAGGCAGATGGCTCTTCAAAAAGCGCCTTGGACTGTTCCGCAGCCGCAGCACAATCCATTCCTACTAGATCTTCTGGCTTAGCCGGGATACCAAAAAAGTCACAAAACTTCTGATTAACGAACTGAAGTTCTCGGTTTTCATTTTCTACTAAGATAGCGGCGTCCATGTTATTGATCAATGCCATCAGACGGAAGTCACTTAAGGCTAGATGCTTCTGGGTTTCTTTTTGCTCGGTAATGTCGCGAGCAACCCCAAGGAGCTCAATTAATTTATTGCCTTCACAAACCAATTCGATGCTCTGTCCCACCCAGCGATAATTCCCATCACCAACGGGTACTTGAAATTCATAGTAAGTGGAAGGCTGACGATTCTCGATCTGTTGTTGATAGAACCTTGCCGTTTCCTTCTTTTGGTCATCGTGAACGAATTCCAGGTAATGGCGGCCCACCATTTCCTCCGGTGATTTACCGAGAAACTCTGCCGCTTTTTTATTCATATAGCGATAGGTTCCATCCGGTGCAAAACGATAGATCATATCAATTCCTTGGGCCTGCCCTGTTTCCATGACTTTAAATATGCTTCTAAGTTAAAGATTGAGCACTATATATTTGAAGTCTTTCTGCGAATAGAGCAATTTTATCGACCAATAACTACGAGATGAAGTATTCGATGCGCTACAAATTCGGCCTTTTGTCCGCTGGGCCCTTGGCTTTTATCTTAATCAGTCGGCTAGCGCCATTGGAAATTATGCAGGCCCAAGTTCTAGGTAGCCTTGCCTGGATGCTTATTTGGTGGATGAGTAACCTGATTCCATTGGGAGTTACTGCTCTCTTGCCATTAATCCTTTTTCCCCTATTGGGCATACTAGATGCTAAAACGGTCGGGGCCCTTTATGGACATCCCATAATCTTTTTATTCTTAGGTGGTTTTGCATTGGGCCTAGCGATCGAGAAATGGAACCTCCACCGACGCATTGCCTTGAATATATTGAGGCTTAGTGGCACCAGTCCGGCTAAGATCTTGATGGGCACAATGCTAGCCACGGCCTTGTTAAGCATGTGGATCTCCAATACCGCCACTACGGTTATGATGCTTCCAATTGGGCTGAGCCTATACCAATTACTTGCCGAAAAAATGAGCCAGCCTAAAATGGCACGAAACTTTGCCATATCACTAATGCTTGGAATCGCTTATTCCGGCAATATCGGAGGAATGAGCACTTTGATAGGCACCCCACCTAACCTGGTTTTGGCAAGCTTTGCCAGCGCATCCTTAGACCAAGAATTAGCCTTTTCCAATTGGCTCAGCTTTGCAATACCACTATGCATCATTCTTTTGATAATCCTTTGGATCCTTTTAGCCAAGGTTCTATTTCCGAATCATCAGAAGCTCAGCGGCATAAAAGAAATGTTGAGTCGTGAATTGAAGGACTTGGGAAACATGTCTGTTGCCGAGAAACGCACGGCTAGTGTCCTTACCTTAATGGCTTTGGCATGGATCTTTAGGGCTCAAATTAATAAAATCGACTTCCTAAGTGATTTGAGCGATACCATTATCGCCATTGGCGGAATGATCCTTTTGTTTATTATTCCAGCAAAAGGCAAAGCCCATAGGAATCTTCTAGAAGCCAAAGATCTAGGCAAACTACCGTGGAATATCATTTTACTTTTCGGTGGCGGACTATCGCTTGCAAAAGCGCTGGAGAGCTCAGAGTTGGTGCAGAGCATCGCCGATATAATCCTCTCGAGTGGCTGGAATTCAACTCTGGTGGTGATCCTATTAATTACCGCCTTTTCGATCTTTTTAACCGAAGTTATGAGCAATGTAGCCTTGGTCTCGGTCTTTATACCGGTGAGTTTTATAATCGCTCAAAGCTTAGGCATCCCAGAATTAAGCTTGGCTATACCCCTTACTTTGGGTGCTAGCTGTGCCTTTATGTTCCCTATCGCCACCCCTCCTAATGCCATTGTTTACAGTAGTGGATTGATCAAGACCAAGGATATGGCTCGTGCCGGACTGATCCTTAATTTGATTAGCTTAAGCTTGATCGCGTTCTATTCTTACTTTTTTGTTCCGCTCCTCTTTTAAAGTTCTACTACCCACATACCGCGCAGTTCACCGGCGCCATAACCAATTGCTTCATCTTCGGGATAAAACTCTTGGACCTTTTGATAAAAGCCGGGCTCCAATTCTTCCCCAAGCTTACCATGGCATTGAAGACACATGGCATTAGTAAGAATGGGGTAATAAGTGTATTCTTTGGAATCCATTTGGCGTAATTCCGGTTTCATCTCCTCTCCCGTCTCCAATTGCTTGCGGAAGGCAGTGAGAATCTCAGTCTCAAGTTCCGAAGCCTTATTGGCCGGGTTTCGAGCTCGATCGCTTACCCTTTTAATTTTGCTGCCTAAATACTCCGACATACTATCAGTTAAAGGATAGGCGCGTTCATTACAAAAAGCCAGCGCATAATATTTTCCGCTATCCTGTAAAGCACTCATCAAGTTTTTACCTAATACTTTCTTCGTGGCCATTGCCATTTTCTTGCCCTCTGCTAAAGGGCTATTAGGGGCTTTCGCCTGATGGCTTGGCTTGTGTTGATCATTGTGATATAAATAAAGTGCTATCTCCTCGGCTTGGCCTTCTCGGTAACTAAGGGCAGGCATTAATCCAAACTTTTTAACTGCACCGCGCATCAATGCCTCTTCTTGTTTTGGGTTTTGTAAAAAGTCAGACATGGCCTTAACAAACTGGGCCTCGCTTTCATATCGCTTCAAATAATGCTTCCGAATAGCATAAAATGGAGGTGCTAATCGTTCCTCTTCGCCTGCTTTTTCAGAGTGACAGCTAATACAATTGCGGTCCAAATATTGCTTGGTCGCGGCAAATTGTTTTATCCGAGAGTCTTCATTCCCTTCTTTTGCCGCATCGCTCTGATTGCAAGCGGCGATACTCAAAATGACTAAACTAAAACTGATTAAGAGGCTTTTTTTCATACCATGGCATTTGACGGGCTAAGTTGCGAAGCAAGTTCGATTAATTGCGTGCTTCAAGTTACAATCATTTACTTTGCAGGCCAACAAAATAGGCCTTTAAGAGTTGTCTTAACATGTATGATCTTATCATAATCGGCGCAGGTCCCATCGGAATGGCCTGTGCCATAGAAGCGCAAAACAATGGATTGAAATACTTGATCCTCGACAAAGGTTTTTTGGTAAATAGTATTTACCATTATCCGCACAGTATGACCTTTTTTTCAACCGCCGATAAATTGGAGATCGGGAATATTCCTTTCATCTCTCAGAACACCAAACCCACTCGCTCCGAGGCTCTGGAATATTACCGTAGGGTGGCCATGCAACACAAATTAGAGATGAATCTGCATGAGCGGTTTTTAGGAGCCAGCAAAATAGACGACAGTATAATTGAAATAGAAACCGAAAAAGCTAAATACCACTGCAAACATCTCATTTTAGCTACCGGGTTTTACGATTTGATAAACCCTCTGAATGTTCCTGGCGAAAATTTAGCCAAAGTAGCCCACTATTATAAAGATCCACATCCTTATTACAACCTAAAAGTGGCAGTAGTTGGCGCAGCTAATTCGGCCGTAGATGCGGCACTAGAGCTTTACCGCAAGGGGGCGAAAGAGGTGAGCATGATCATCCGCGAAAGCGAAATTTCTGAAAGAGTAAAATATTGGGTGAGGCCCGACGTGATAAACCGCATCAAGGAAGGCTCAATTAAAGCCTACTTCGAAGCCGAGATCAAGGAAGTTGGAGAAGATTGGCTCACTTTTGAACAAAATGACCGACAAGTTCGCCTCGAAAATGATCGTGTTTTAGCTTTGACCGGTTACCGACCCGATTACAAGCTGCTGCGTAGCATTGGCCTGGAATTTTCGGAAGAAGCGAGTCGCAAGCCTATCTACAACGAAGAAACTATGGAGTCCTCGGTCTCCAATATCTTTCTAGCAGGCGTAATTTGTGGAGGTTTAGAAACCAATAAATGGTTTATCGAAAACTCCAGAGTTCATGCCAAAATGATTCTTCAAGAAATTGTAAAGCGCAGTACTAAGGCACTAGCTTAATCCCGTCTTTTTGCAATTCGATCAGACGTTTCTTGTAAAGCGTACCGATCGCTTTTTTAAAGGTCTTTTTGCTGATCTTAAGCTGGGCTTGTATTTGTTTAGGATCGGATTTATCATGTAAAGCAAGGAAGCCATTTTTTTCCTTCAGCACATCTAGGATCTTCTGAGCATTAGGCTCAACGTGGTCCATGCCTTCCGCCTGCATGATGAGATCTAGTTTGCCGTCGGTTCGCAATTTCTTAATGTAGGCGATAGTTTTATCGCCCGGTTGCAGTTCTTGGAAAAGCTCATTGTGATAAAGCATACCTTGGTAGCGGTTGTTTACGGCCACTCTAAAACCTAGATCGTTACGCTGCAGTACCAGTACTTTAACCTCCTCTTGTTCTTCCAAGTCATCGATTTCGTGATCAAAAAAGATCTCTAACCGCGTCGAGGCAGTAACTCTTTCGCTTAATTTGTCGATGTAGAGATAAACGGGGTATTTCTTACCGATACTCAGATCTCCGCGAATTTCTCGCATGGGTACCAAAACCTGCTTATCTAGGCCCCAATCCATAAAAACACCAAAAGGCACTTTTTCCATCGCTTCGAGCACCGCGAATTCGCCCGCTTGGGCGATTGGTTTATCTAAAGTAGCGATTAGACGCTCCTGCGAGTCGCGGTACACAAATGCCTCCAGGCTATCACCTAAAGCAGGTTTCTGAGGTAAACGGCTATTAGGTAAAAGCACCTCGTTTTCTTCCTCATCGGTCAAGTACAAGCCTTGGGGTGCAAAGCGGGCTGCTTTTAATTTATTGATTCGTCCTAATTCCATACTTATTGCATTACTTGAGCCATTACATGGTAACGAGGATCATCCACATCCTCTTCAATTACCGCGGCCAATTTAGGTGAAGCCTTAACCATCAGTTGCTGGCATTCTACACTCAGGTGACGGATCTTTAAATCCTTCCCTAAGCTCTGGTATTTCTCCACTAAGTTAAACAAAGCTTCTAATGCAGAATGATCAGAAACCCTTGACTCCATAAAATCGATGATCACTCTATCGGGATCGCCAGCTGGATCGAATTTAGATTTAAATGCCTGGATGCTCCCAAAGAATAATGGTCCCCAAATTTCATAGACTTTAACGCCATCTTCTCTAAGATGCTTTCGGGCCCGAATCCTTTTAGCATTCTCCCAAGAGAATACCAAAGCGCTTAGGATGATACCGGCGAAGACCGCAATGGCTAGATCGAAGATAACCGTAAGGGCAGAAACTGTAAGAAGCACAATAGCATCACTCAAGGGAATTTTATTAATGATCCGGAAACTACTCCAGGCAAAAGTGCCGATAACCACCATAAACATCACTCCCACTAAAGCAGCAATAGGGACCTGCTCGATCAAAGGGGCTGCAAACAGTATAAAAATAAGTAGAGTTACCGCGGCAACAATACCCGATAGGCGAGTTCTACCACCGCCTTTGATATTAATGATAGACTGACCGATCATGGCGCAGCCGCCCATACCGCCGAACATTCCGGTAATGATGTTTGCCCCACCTTGCGCCAAACACTCCCGGTTAGAACTACCACGAGTTTCCGTAAGCTCATCAATCAAGTTTAAAGTCATCAAGGATTCGATCAGGCCGATGGCTGCTAAGATGATCGCGTAGGGACCAATAAAGGCTAACGTTTCCATGTTCATGGGAATCTTTTCCCAAATGGCCCATTGAAATTCAGGCAGGCCACCTTGCAGGCCTGCTCCTCCCCCTTGACGAATAAAGCTACCTACTGTTGCCACGTCTAGTCCGCTAAAAATGGCGATTCCCGAAACCACCAGAATCGCGGTCAAAGCTGCTGGTATCTTCTTATTGATATTAGGAAGGAAATGCATAAGCGCCATGGTAAGGCCAACCAAAGCTAACATCCAATATAATGGAGCACCGCTAAGCCAGACCTTTTCGCCAGCCACGCGCTCGGTAAACATGCCCAACTGCGAGAGGAAAATAACAATGGCCAATCCGTTTACGAATCCCATCATTACCGGATGCGGGATTAGACGCACGAACTTCCCTAGCTTTAAGGCTCCTACAAGCATTTGGATTAAGCCCATCAAGATGACGGTAGCAAATAAATAATACAGTCCTAGATTCTCCCCTTCGGCCCCCAGGTCATTACCTTCGGCCACGAGGCTTACCATTACCACAGCCAGAGCACCTGTGGCTCCACTGATCATACCTGGTCTACCGCCGAAGATGGCCGTAATAAGTCCTACCATAAAGGCGGCATGCAAGCCCACTAAAGGGTCTACGCCAGCCACAAAAGCGAAAGCTACCGCCTCGGGCACTAAAGCTAAAGCAACTGTTAATCCGCTAAATATATCGTTTCGGGCATTGGCCCCCTGTTTCCTAATAAACTGTCTCATAAGGCTGCAAAAAGGGCGCAAAAGTAACGCTTTAAACTAAGGCACGAAACGCACATGATTATTAATTGATTAATTATTACCTACTTAAGCCTAGCGTATTTCGGCCAATATTCATTCCTACCTTTGCTTCGTGAGTAATTCCAAGACCAAAGTTTTCCGATTACAGCGCTTAGCTCAAGCAATTCAAGGTTTATTCGACCGCGAGCTAGGGCAAGAAAGCTTTTGGGTAAAAGCCGAAATAGCAGAGAAGAAAAGAGCAAGTAGCGGCCATTACTACCTCAATTTGGTGGAAGAACGTGAGGGTATTCGCTTAGCGAGTATGTCGGCTGTTATTTGGAAAATTGACTTTGAATACTTGCAAGAAAAAATGCCCAATGATCTTGAAAGTCTTTTACAACAAGGGCAAGAGCTAGTTTTAAAAGTACTGATCGACTTCCATCCCAATTTTGGCTTAAAGTTGATCATTAAGGATATCGACCTTAGTTTTAGTTTAGGTGAACTTGAACGTCGGAGGCAAGAAAACCTAAAAACCCTGGAGTCCAGCGGAAAAATCGAGCAAAATCGTTCAATCCCAGAATTAAGGGTTTGGCAAAGGATTGCTGTAGTGTCCTCTCCTGAAGCCGCTGCGCTTAAAGACTTTTACTTTCATCTGAAGGATAATGAATTTGGTTATCACTTTGGCATTGAACTCTTTCCTTCAAAAGTACAAGGCGCCCAAGCAAGTGAAGAGTTACGCAGGGCACTTTTGAAAATAGATGTACGAAAATTCGATTGTATTGCCCTAATCCGTGGTGGTGGTTCTAGCCTCGATCTCGATGCCTTTAATGACTTAAAACTTTGCGAAACCATTTTAGAATTACCCTTACCTGTACTAAGCGGAATAGGTCATGAAAGCGACTGGACCTTAGTGGACCGCGTGGCTAAAAGCCCTCATAAAACCCCCACGGCGCTGGCCGATTACCTAATTGATAAAATGAATCATTTTGAAGCTCAGGTAGGCCAATTATACCAGGGAATCGCGAACAATGGTATTGAGCAAATTAGGCAAGAGCAATTGGCTTTGAAAAATTACCACCAAGGTTTGCAAGCTTGGCCCTTAAGTTTTGTGGAGCGCGAAAGGGGAAAAGTGCAACATAGAGCGGGAAGTTTAATAAGGGCTACGGCCGATGGATTGAAAGAGCAAGAAAAAGCTTTGGACCGCTTCAGCGAAAGCTTAAAAAACAGACCCCAATACTTTATTAGGGAGAAGCTTACTCCTGCTTTAAAGCAATTAGAGGAGCGCATAGAACTTTTGGCGAAGCACCAATTTGACAAACGAAGTGCTGCCTTAGCACATCTAGCCGAAAACCTGAATCTTTTAAGTCCCAAACAAACCCTAAAACGAGGCTATTCTATTACCCGGAAAGAAGGGAAAAGTATAGTCAACCCCCAGCTATTGCAAGCTGGAGACCAAATAGAAACCGAGCTGGAAAAAGGAAAAATTTACTCTATCGTTAAAGAAATACAAAAGCATGAAAAAGGATAAAATTAGTTATGATGAGGCCTACGCAGAGTTACAGGCGATCATGAGCGACCTGCAAGCCGATGAAGTATCGGTAGATGAATTAAGTGCCAAGGTGAAGCGCGCCTCCGAATTGCTAAAGTTCTGCCATGCTAAACTGCGCGACACGGAGTTAGAGGTAAGCGAATTGATCAAGGACTTAGGCTTGTGATGGCTTTATAGAAAGACTAAATATCTATTTACCCCCCGCCCTGCAAGAATAACTAATTTTGCCATACATTAAATTAGAAAATGGAAAGACCAGTAGTTTACTATATCTACGATGTGTTATGCAGTTGGTGTTACGGTTTTAGTCCGGTTATGCATCAATTTCACGAAGCTCATAAAGACGATTTTGAGTTTAGGGTAATGTCTGGAGGAATGGTGCTCGGTGAACAAGAAGGTCCCATTGGGGACCTACCTCAAAGTATCAAAGATGGCTTTAAAAGGGTTACTGAACTTACCGGAAGGGAGTTTGGCGACGATTTTTACGCGATGCTCGAAGAAGGAAGCGCCCAGTTAAGCTCCTTACCAGGAGCCTTGGCTATGGCTGCTTTTCGCACCTACCAGCCCGACAATACCATCGCTTTTGCCAAACGTATGCAAGAGGCAATTTATCAAGAAGGACTCGCTCCCAATGAAGCTAAAACCTATGGTCATTGTGCCGAAGACTTTGGTATGAATAGTACTGATTTCATGAAGTTGATGGTGGACAAAGAAAGACTGGAGTTGGTGAAAACCGAATTCCAGGTGGTAAAGAGTTGGGGCATTCAAGGCTTTCCCTCGGTAGTTTACCAAGAGAAAGATAAAGCCTATTTTCTGGCAAGGGGTTATACCGACAGTGCTCAATTAGAGGAGCAGCTGCAAAAAGTAAAGGAAAGGATCTAAAAAAAGCCCCGTCAAAATCGGGGCTTTTTTTATTTAATGTTCTTCTACAATTCCTTCCAGTTCGGCTTTAGGCCTTGCTCTTACCAGATCCATTTCATCAACGAGATAACTAGCTCCACCTAGTTTATCGATTATAAAGAGCACATAGCGTAAATCTACCATCACATTACGACAAATGCTGGTGTCGAAATACATGTCGCTCATAACACCGTCCCAGGCCCGATCGAAGTTCAATCCGATTAACTCCCCTTTGGCATTGAGAACCGGAGAACCAGAGTTTCCCCCAGTGGTGTGGTTAGTCGCTATAAAGCAAACTGGCATCTTAGCTCCTTCACCGTAAGGGCCAAAATCTTTCTTTTCATAAAGTTCGATCAATTTAGCGGGTAAATCGAATTCGTAGTCGCCTGGAACATATTTCTCCATGACTCCTTCTAAATATGTTACCGGAGCATATTGCACTGCATCACGCGCCTCATAGCCCTTTACTTTTCCATATGCCACTCTCAAAGTGGAGTTGGCATCCGGATAAAAAGCTTTTTCCGGAAAGGCGATCTGTAAAGCCGAAACATACTCGGCTTGCTTAGCTTTTATCGCCGCTTCATATTCGCTTAAGCCAGCCATGATTACATCAAAATAATGGTCATACATCGCTCTAGAAAGCTTGTATAAATCGGACTTAGCGATCTTCTTGGCCATTTTGCCGGGATCATCACGAAGCTCTGCTGCGAAGTCTGCTGCCAAGAATGGGGCATCCTCGAAGAAATCGCTAATCTCATCGCTGCGCTTTTCAGCGGAAGCTTCTTTAAGATCGGCTATCTCCTCCGGCACCGCACTATTTATGGCCTCCAAATACATTGGTAAGATCCTTTTAGCCACTTCCAAATCAAGCGCAGGTTCATAGTCCTTCTTAAAGCCTTCTGAACGAGAAGCAAATTGCTCGGCCAGATCAGCCAAGGCTTTTTCATCCTCAGCTTCATAGGCCGCAATAAGACGACTGTAGCCTAAGGCATGTCGGAAAGCTTCGATCCCAAAGTAACCCACTTCGATATAATGAAAACGTTCTATGCTTAAAGGAATACGCTGCTCGTAAAGCTCAGATAGCTCCTTTACCAGACCTTGAGCCGATTCTAAAGCCGGGTTTGATCTACAGGCTTCATTAAAAGCGGCTTCTTCTGCTTTCAACTTTTGGATCGCGTTGGTACGTTCAATTCCGAGGATCTCTCCCCGCCAACGTTTCCAGCTATTGCTAATTCGCGCATACTTACTAGCATAGCGTAAACGTGTTGCTTCATCCTTACGCATCTTAGCGTCTAAAATGGCCAATATCTCATCACGAACAGCCTTGCGAGCAGGATTATAGATCTCGACGATATTCTCTACTTCGGCCGCTGGCAGATATTGCTGGGTACTGCCGGGGAAGCCATAGACCATGGTGAAATCTCCTTCTTGCACTCCGGCTATATTAATTTTCAAATGACGCTCTGGCTGGTATGGCACATTATCTTCGCTGTAGTCTGCGGGTTCATTATTGGCATTAGCATATACTCGGAATATAGAAAAATCGCCTGTATGACGTGGCCACATCCAGTTATCCGTATCGGCACCATACTTCCCAACACTACTTGGTGGCGCTCCCACTAACCTTACATCGTTAAAGATCTTTTTAGCGATTAGAATGTACTGATTGCCATAAAAGAAGTCCTTTACCTCATAACTTAGTGCTGGGTTTTCTTCCTTCTTAGCTTCGATTAATGCTTGAATATTAGCCGTTATTGTACTGTCCCTCAAAGCAGGTTCCTGATCCTGAGTGGTATTGGCAAATACTAGGTTACTTACGTCTTCCAATCGATCTACGATGGCAGCATATAAGCCTGGGTTCGACTTTTCATCTGCCATGGAAGTAGCCCAAAAGCCGTCTTTCAAATAATTATTTTCTAAGCTTGAATGACTTTGTATCTGACTATAGCCGCAATGATGATTGGTAAGCAATAAGCCCTTGGAGCTAATTAACTCTGCAGTACATCCTCCGTTAAAGTGCACAATAGCATCTTTTAAGGAGCTCTTATTTACACTGTAAATGTCTTCTGCGCTGATCTGCAGCCCCATTCGCTGCATTTCATCATAATTAAGTTGTGCAATAAGCTGAGGGAGCCACATCCCTTCCTTGGCTACACTAGAAACACTTAGGCATAAACCTAAAGCGATTAGAAATATTCTCTTCATGGAAATCTTTTTGATTGCTTCACAAATTTAAGACCTGCGCTTTAGCTGTGGGCCTGAAAACTAAAAAAGGCCGCCCTTAGGCAGCCTTTTTCTTAATATTAGTAGGTTTCTTTAAAAGAA
This sequence comes from Croceimicrobium sp., assembly GCA_965656185.1. Taxonomy (GTDB): domain Bacteria; phylum Bacteroidota; class Bacteroidia; order Flavobacteriales; family Schleiferiaceae; genus Croceimicrobium. The sequence continues at coordinate 160,201 of CBFHJH010000001.1, read as the reverse complement.
CTTGCGACGGTTATCCTCAACCTTAGCCGATTCTTTCAAAGATTCAAGCACCTTTTCCGATGCTTCATTTTGAATATTGGTTTCAACTCGAATTTGCTCTGAGTCGTAACTGGGTAATTCATCGGCCGGATTACGACTAGCCACTTTGATCATGTACACTCCACGGTCGCCAGTAATTGGACCATCCATAGAACCAATAGCTAAATTGGTAGCACGACCGATTACCCGAGGCTCAGAACCATATCCGGTTAAATTGGAAGTAGCAAAGTTTAGTCCTTGAGTTTTCACATCCTGGTCTAAAGCGGCCGCTACAGCCTCAAAACTATCCTTACCTTCTTTAGCAGCGTTCATACGCTCTGCTAACTTCAGGGCCTTCTTCTCTTTGATCACTGCATCACGCACATCGTCTTTCACATCCTCTAGAGCAGCGATACCTTCAGGGCTCTTAGCAGTTAGCTGTACCACTACGAAGGCATTGTTATCTTGATTAAACAACTGAATGTTGCCTAATTCTGTTTCTTCATTGTAGAGCCAACGCACGATTTCCCGGTTAGAACCGATGCCAAAAATAGATTCGGCCATTGGACCAATATCTGCAGCGGGACGGGCATTATAACCTTTCGCCGCAGCATTAGAAGCGAAATCACCTGAATCATTAGCGGTTGCAGCAAATTTGCTAGCTAGATCGTAAATACTGTCGCGGGTAGCATCCGAAGCGTCTATGGTACGGGCTATCTTGGTAAGCTTTAAAGCTTTATTATCACCCGCATTGTCTTGAATGTGAATGATGTGAAATCCAAACTGGCTGAACACCAATCCAATTTTGTTCTTTTCATTGTAGAAACAGAAATCATTGAACTGTGGTACCATGGCTCCTGGCTTAAACCAACCTAAAGCTCCTCCTTTAGAGCCAGAACCTGGATCATCGCTATACTGTTTAGCTAAGTCGGCAAACTGAGTGGAGTCCTCTTTAACCACGGCAAACAGAGAATCGGCAAGCTGCTTAGCCTGTTGTGGTGCGCGAGTGGCTTGAGACTGCCCATTACCAGCTCCTTGAAAACTAATTAAGATATGACGAGCCTTAACAGAATCAGGCTTAGAGGTAATATCAGAAATCTTGGTAAGCAAAAATGCTCCATTTTCTTCGTAGGGTCCATGAATGTAACCTTCCTCCTGCTCAAATAGAATAGAATCTAAAGGTGCATTAAGCTCTTCTTGGGTAAAATATTGTGCTTGTACCGGTAGGTCTGAACGGCCCACGGCAAAAGTAGAATCGTCTTCTGTATCATAAAATGATGGAAGCGTATCGTAATTGCCTCTAGATTGCATTACTTCCTCACTTAAGTATGCTTTTAACTCCTCTTTAAGCGCATTACGGTCGCTTTGGGAAGCAGTAACATTGAAGTTTACGAAAGCAATTTCACGACTTTCTTCCGATTTGAAATCATTTTTATGATTGCTGTAGTAGCGCTTTAGGTCACTCTCCGAAACTTCCACACTAGAGTCGGAAATTGAAGCATATTCTAATCCGAAATACTGCACCGTGCTCAACTGATTGCGGCGATCGTAATCGGCCTTAGCCAATTTGGTAGGCATATATAAACCTTTGCGAACCGCGTAAAGATACTTATCACGCAATGCCCCTTCTCTGGTTCCTTGTTCGAATTGTATCCATTGCTCGTAAGCCGCCGCCGCTTGGGCATCGTTAGCAATATTCTGCTTAATTTGACTTAAGTAACTTTTTAGGGCCGCCGGACTAAATTGACCCGTTACTTGATCTTTAAAGCCTTCTTGACTGCGTACTTGTGGATTAGAGATGATGCGATCGAACAACTCTTCATCATTTACTGCAAGACCTAAGTTTTTATAGTTGCGCTCTAACAGCACCTCTTCTTGAAACTCCTTCCAAAGCTGGTCGGCCAAAACGGTACGAGAGATGTTAGAAAACTGTTGTGGATTCTGACGCTGCAACAAAGTTAGGCGCTCATCCATGCGCTTGGAGAATTCGAGATAATCGATCTCTACTCCGTTAACTTTACCTACGACATTTACGTCGCCACGAAAAACCGAATTTCCTGAGCTAAAAAGGTCAGTTAAAATAAAGGCCAACATGGCCAAACCAATCACGATCAAAAGTACTCCGGAACGTTGGCGGATACGCTCTAATGTTGCCATCTAATTAAAATGAGTTTATTTTAAGGCTGCGAATATACAATTGTTGCGCTAAAAGGCGTAACCAGTTTTGGATTCAATCACCCCCAAACTCCAGCTTTTTTTTCAATTATCAGTAAAAAACGACCGCTTATCGAAAGATTAGTGGCTTTCAATTTTATTATAATTCCTTTGATGTAGCGAAAAATGCAAATGCGATGGAAGCACGTCAAATAAAATTAGAATCCGACTTCATTCCTAAGGAAGCCGACCTGCAAGATGAGCAGCGTTTAAAGGCTATCCGGAAGATTTTAGTTGGAAATCAAATAGAGCGTCTGGAAAGCCGCTTCGAAGGTCTTAGCCGTAAGGTAGACGAAAATAATGGCGTGATGGTTGAATCTATGAAAGAGCTTAAAGAGCACCTTCACTATTTAAGATCACAGGTTAATACTCATTCAGAACCTACCCATAAAACGAATCACATCCCAGCTTCTGAAGAGCAAGAAATGAAACCTTCGTATCGTTCTGAAGCTCCTAGCAGTCTTGAAAAGGCTTTGGAAAAATTGTCTAGCCCCGCGAAAGAACCTAAATTAGCTACTTCACCAAAGCTAAGCGAGTTGGAAAAAAGTTTAGAGCCCATCAACCGTATGGAAGAAAATTATAGAGCCAAGCAAGAGCCTAAGCCCGAACTTAGTGATCGCTACAGTTTAAAAGACTTCCATGAAAAACTCGATCAAAAAGTGAATCTAGAAGATAATAAGTTAATGCTGGAGCAACGTTTAGCCGAGCTAGAAGCTAAGATAAACCGCATTAGCCCTGAAGCAATCGAAGAGGTTGAAACGCGAGTAAGCCATCGCCAAGAGCGTTTTGAAACCGAAACTCATGATTTGCTAGAAAGACTCGCTACTCGAGTAAACGAACGATTCGAATTCGCCCAAACCGAAAGAGAAGCATTAGAGCATCGCGTTGCTGCCATTCAAGATATCTTAGAAAATGATATCCTTGGTTTTTTAAAGAAAGGTGGTGGTAGCGTGCAAGGTTACAATATTGAGCGCCTAAAATCGGAGATGGATCGCCAGATTCGCGAAAATACCATTCGCATGGAAGCGAAAATGGAAGCTTTAATGGATATGAATCAGCGTCAGATGATGCACAATTCATATGAGGATCCTAAGAAAAAGGCCCTCCGCGAAACCCTAAAAAAGTTAAATAGCTTACTCGATGAGTAATAATCCAAATAGTTTGGAAATCCTGAAGGACCTATTGTTTCGTGAAGAACGAGCGAAACAAGCAGAGGCCGAACGCGATCTCGACCGTCTTGAAGACGAGATAAAGGTGCGTGAGAAGATGGAACAAAATATCGAACCTATCCTTGCCGATTGGTTCATGCGTTTCCGTCGTGATTTTCCAAAAGAATTTGGTCATCTATTTTATCAAACCTTAGAAAGAGAGGTGCAGGAAAACCCTGAGCGCATTCAAAATGCCCTTTATCCTGTCTTCAGAAATATGTTTGAAGAATTTAACCAAGAACGCCGCAAAGGGGTATTGGATAAATTAGGCTTCGGACGAATCAATAAACTTAAAGACCCCACTACCCTTTACCGCGAAAAAGTTCCCCACGAGGACGAAGTTCAAAACAAAGCTAAAAACCGGGCTAAGGTTGCCCTAAGTGATGTTTTTGTACTGGAAAATAACGCTCGGAACCTTTTGGGGATGCGCAGCCGCTACAGCGGTGATAGCAATGAAGAAGTTACTTCCTTGATGCTTGATACTATTCGCCGTATGGTAGAAGATGCGGTAGTTCGCAAAAAAGCCCAGACCCTAGATTGGATCGACTTTAACGGTTATAAGATCTACCTTATTACCTTTAAAAGAATTTCGGTGGCCTGCACCGTTAACGGGCAGCCCAACGAGGATTACATGAATGAGTTAGAAGATCGCGTAATGGAGTTTGCCAAAGAGTTTTTACCCGATATGGACCAAGGTAATTTCGACTACAATACGGGTCTTTGCCAGAGACTCTTGAGTCAACATTTCTCTGAAATTGGTAAATAGCCTAGGCGTGAATCTCGCCTAAACTCCTTTCCTTACTTAGCTTACTGAAAATATACCCGAAGAGGAAGGACACGGCAAAGGCTGGTCCCATCACGTCTAGTTTTTCAAAATACGGACCGATCGTATCTAAGCCTTGCACGTAGAATTTAAAAAATGGCACCGCTAGGAATCCGCTAATCATGGACGCGATCGCACCCTTCTGTTTAAATCCTTTCCAGAATAAGGAATAAATGATCATTGGACAAAAGGTTGCGGCAATTCCAGACCAACCAAAAATAGTAAACCAGAAAACTGTTCTCCCTGGAACGGTAATGGCTACGATCATCGAAAGTCCTAAAGCGATCAAGGCCATGATCAATGTAACGTAGGACGATAATTTTGATAGCTTTTTATTACTCAGATCCGGGTGTAATATTTTTTGATAAAAGTCACGTGTTACGGCACTAGAGGCCACTACTAATAAAGAATCAATGGTAGACATGATTGCACTGAGAATAATCGCGATGTATATGGCGATGATCACCGCGGGGAAGGTAGCTTTTAAAAGTACCATCAGGCTATCCTCTCCGGCTAAACCAAGTACCGATTCTGGGTCTTGGCCAATCTCTGTAAATAAGTAACGTGCTAGTATCCCGATAGAAACTGCAGCGGCATCACTAATTAAAGTAAAAAGTATTGCCACCCAGCGGCCTTTATCGATCTCTTTGGTATTGCGCACCGATATAAAGCGAACGTATACTTGAGGAGATCCTAAAAACCCTAGTCCGATAAAAGCAAAGCCACCCATAGTAGCTAATTGCATCCAGGGATCGTCAAAACCACCCCATATATCCATTAAATTAGGGTCTATAGCGCTTAAGGTAGTGCTAATAGTGCCGGAGTGATCGATGGTAAAATAGGCTACGACCGGTAAAAGAACCAAGCCCAAAAACATTAGGGCGCCCTGAAAAAAGTCGGACCAAACGACCGCTAAGAAGCCGCCAGTAAAGATATATGCCACAACGATCAAAAAACCGGCTATAGCACCGGTATAATAGTTTACGCCTAAAAATGTCTCAAAGGCCTTTCCGGTGATATCGATTTGAGCCGAAACATAAATGATCACAAACAATGAAAGGCAAAAAGCGGCTACACTGCGCAAAAGGTGCCCTTTAGCCTTAAAGTGGCTCTCCAGAAAATCTGGAACCGTTAATGACTGGTATTTGTCGGTAAGAACCTTAAAGCGCTTCGCCATCCAAAACCAAGAAATAGCTACGCCTAAGACTTCACCAATCACTACCCAATAAGCCGAAACTCCGGCCATGGCCCCCATTGCCGTAAGGCCTAAGAGCAACCAACCAGATTCGCCCGTAGCTCTCGCCGAGAAGGCCACTAACCAATATCCTAAGGTTTTACCCCCAACATAATAATCGTCCATGCTTTTTATTCGTCGAGAAGCCACAATGCCAATCCCGAATAAGATCAAGAAGTAAAAGCCAAGAACGATTAAATTTAGGGTCATACCAGTATTTTATGATTTGCAAATTTCTCCAAAGAGGCAAAGAAAGTATCGATATCTGACTCCTCGTTACCGGCATTTACCGATACCAAGCGTACAAATTCGTCATCTTGAAACTTACCGAATCCCACCATGAGCTCTCCCTCTTCATAGAGTTGATTACACAACTGATCGGCCGGAATATCTTTATAATTAAAACAAATTCCCAGAGAGTTCTCGTAGGAATAAACCTGATAATTAGGATGTTTCTCAACGTATTTAAGGGCATAGTCGGCTAACTGGAATTGACGGTCAACGATCTCACCAAGTCCCTTAGTACCCACGGCTTTCCAGAGTGTCCAAAATTTCAAAGCATCGTTGCGACGCCCACATTGCAAGGAGGTTTTGCCGAGGTTATAATCGTCGCCATCGGTTTGATAAAGGTATTCGGCGTCGTTGGCAAAACTATCGTATAAATACTTCTTTTCTTTAACCAGGATCAAGGAACAAGATAAGGGCGTTCCCAGCATTTTGTGGGCATTATAGCTAAAGCTATCTGCTCTTTCTGCGCCTTTCACTAAAGACCGATATTTTTCGCTAAAAATGACACTGCCACAATAAGCACCATCAACGTGAAACCACAGGTTATTTTCTTCCGCGATGTCCGCTAGTTCATTCATAGGGTCAAATGCCCCCATCACGGTAGTACCCGCGGTACCGATCACCAGGAAAGGTATGTATCCGGCTGCCTTATCCTGAGTGATCGCTTCACGCAATTTCTCTGGATCCATAGCTCCGAACTTATCGCTTTCCACATAGCGCACCTGATCACGGCCTACACCCATAAAAGCCGCATTTTTTGGAATGGAATAATGGGATTCTTTAGAGGTGTACAGACTTAACTTTCCTTGCACTCCCGAAGCAGGCGCATTAGATTGCGCCTTATCCCGTGCCATTAACATTGCCATAAAATTGGTCATCGAACCACCGGGGGCGAAAGTGCCATCCGCCTGGCTAGGGTAACCTAAAAGCTCGGCCGAACGATGTAAAAGCTCCTTCTCCACTCCTACCATAGGGCCTGCTACTTTGTAAGTATACATGCTATTATTGAGCAAAACTGCCAGGAGCTCTCCCAAGGTAGCCTTGGAGTTTCTTCCACCGAATAATTGGTTAAAGAATTTACGGCTTGCCGTACGAGGTGTATTGAGAATTAGATCTTTTAAAGCTTTTTCGTAGTCGGCACTATCGGTAGCCTCCTCACTAAGAGAAAGATCTAATTGGTCGAATAATTCTTGTGGGTTTAAAGGTTTTAAAACCGGCTCTTTTTCTTCGGCTTGAAAGAGCTCATCCGCGATCGATCTAAACAGATCGAGATCCTTTTTCATAGTTCGTTTTTATCGGAAAGCGACAAAGGTAGTTTTTTCAATTTTTATCAAAAATTGCCAGAAAAGGCATTAAAAATCACTTATTTTGTATCAAATCTTACAGAAACTCAAGCGTTTTTCATTCATTTTTGAGTTATCTGAAAACAAAAAATGAGATGGATACCATCGATAGTGTAGAAGAACTGGTCAAGGTTCTTTCAAAAAGTGAAGCAAAGGAATTTGTTAAGATCAGTGAAAGGTTGAAGCTCGAGGCAGCTGATTTCAAGGAGTTTGCCACCTGGTCCGGTGAGGCTTACACCAGAAATTGCATCAGTCGGGACGACCATTATGAACTCCTTTTACTTTGCTGGGAGCCCCATCAAATTACTCCAATACATTGCCACAATGGCGAGGAATGCTGGGTGTTAGGGCTTGAAGGTGAATTTGAAGAAGTTCGTTTCGATGAAAAATCGCCCGATCAAGGGGAGTTAATCGAAATTAGCCGGGAGCACTTAAGCGAAGGCGGAATCTCCTACATGAACGATAATATGGGTTTTCATCACATCGAAAATTTAAGTGCAAAGCGCGGCATGACCTTGCACCTTTATATGGACCCAATCGATAGTTGTAGGGTTTATGATGAAGATAGTAAAAGCTTTATTCGCAAGAAATTAAGCTATGATAGCGTAGCCGAGCTAAGTACGATTTAACGCTGGAAATCGCCCACCCCTCTTCTACGTTGCAGTTTAAGATCCTGCAGAATGGTAGATTTAACCCGAATGGTAATCACATAAGACTGCTGGAAGCCAAATGGCACCCATGTGCAAGTAAGGTCCCAACAGTGCAGGTCGCGGTAAAAATCTAAGGTTGTAAAAGTGAAATCGTTCGCTTCAATATCATAACCGGTCCTAAAGCCAACTTTCCAACCTTGGCTTATATTAATGTCTCCCGAAATATCCATCGACTGACGAACGGTTGGCTCTCGGCCACCTGGATTGGAATAGGATAAGTTGTAGTTAAAATTCACGGACCAAGGCACATCAAAATCTACATAGCCCGGTAAGCGGTAATAATCGATATCTCCCTCGGTAATTCCCATGGCCGGAGCATTGGTTTGATTCTCTTCCGACTCCTCTTCACTCTTTTCTTCCTTCTTTTCAAAACGGCTCGCGTCCAAGCGTGTCCCAACGGTAAACCGCTGACTAGTGACCCTAGCTAGAGGTCCACCACGATCGATCGAAAATTCATTGACCCTTTGGCTTAGCTCCTCATCGTAATGGTAAGGATCGAAAGTCGCATTGTAATTAAGGTTAATTAAATTTTGAAAGATGGTCGACGAAGCGTTTAAGCGGATTTGACTCAGCTGGAATTCCTCAGCCGCCATATTATAGCTTCCATTTAAGGAGAGCCGTTCCAAGATCTTTATCTTCTTCAATCCGGTAGAGTCTGTTTTTGAGCGCACTTTAGCCTCTAAAGTATTCTGTACCCCAAAGTTGATAGAACCCGAACGACCAGCAGACGCAGAGCCATAAACCCCTCTCTGAAAGGGATTAACTAGGGTTGTATTGCCTAGAGAGTCATTTTGAACTTCTTGGTAATAGCCCCAAAAAGGATCGCTAAAATCGGGGCGATAACTTAAACCAATGGTGGGCGTGGCAACATGGCGTAAAGCCCGCAAAAAACCACGGTAGCGCCATAAGCCGTACAATTTTGTGGATAGGTTAGCCGATGCATTAAAATCACGGTTGGCAAAAAAGCCATTCACGGTATCAATTACTGCGGCGCGATTTAAACTATCCACATAGCCGTATTCCAATTTATTGGGATACCACCGCTCGGTGAAGTTGATGCTCGGATTGAAAACGAAATACTTGAACACCTTATAATTGGCGGCAATAGGAATATTATGTTGCACCCCCATGCGGCTGCTGTCGCGGAATACAGACTCGGTAAAGATCGGTTTATCCAGTTTGGTTTGAATCTGATTTTTAGCGTTCATGGTATAAGTGATACCTATTTCCTCGTACCATTTCTTATTACCGCTTATGCCTCCCTCTTGCTTGAAAGGAAAGAAACGATTTACCGAAAAGTTCATTTGGGGAAGCGTTAGGGTAATGTCGTTGGTACGGTTGTTTTGGGAGTGATTCAAAGCCACATTTAAACTGTATGGCTTATTTGCCCAACGTCTACTAAAACTAACACTGGAGTTTAAGCGGTTCTGAAGTACCTGATCTGGGTTTACACTGGTGATCTGGTAAAACTGGCTGGTGGCTATGTTAACATTGGCCGAAAAACGGTAAAACGGATTGGCCTTCGGGTCTTGGTTATGGCTCCAGCGGATACTAAAATCGGATTGATTGCTAAAGGCCTGTGGTACAAAGGGCTGAAACTCTTCCAAACCATAGCGCAAGAGATTATAACGGACGTTTAGGTTACCATTAAATTTATAACGCTTGCGGTAAGCGGTAGATCCTTGCAGACCATAACCACCCTTGGTGTATATATCCCCGGTTAAACTTAGGTCGAAGTAATCGCTGGCAGCCCAATAAAAACCTCCATTTTGTAGGAAGTAGCCTCTAAATTGAGAAGAGCCGTAACTGGGAATAATAACCCCCGATTTCCTTTGATCGGTAGTAGGAAAGAATCCAAAAGGTACCATTAGTGGTGTGGGGATATCCATTAACTCCAAAAAGGCAAACTGGGTTACTACCTTTTCTCCGGGAATAACCTTGGCTTTTGGGGTTCTGATGCTAAAGTGCGGATGCTCATGACTACAAGTTGTGTAGGAAGCATTGCGTACATAAAAAGACTGGCCTCCGGTTTTCTTCACCCTTTCGCCGTGTAAAAAGCCCTCGCCCTCCTGGGTAATAACCTTATTAATACGTGCCTTACCGGTTTCGAAGTTATAGCGCATCTCGTCCGCACGATAGGTCTTACCAGCCTCGGTGAAAATTGGTTTCTGCTGCATTTTGCCAGTGCTATCTGGTAAACCGGAAGCGTAAATCTCTGAATCATCGAACATCACCTTGATGTAACCCGCTTCGATCTTCATGCCACCATATTCGATCACTCCCTGATTATACAACTCAATAGTATTGCTCTCTAGCGAAGAGGGCATACTATCAAGGGCATTGTACACGATATCGTAGTCCAGAAAGGATTTTGGCTGAGATTTGCTGCTAGGTTTAAGGCTATCTTGCGGCAAAGCCAAGCTATCAGATGTGAGCGTGGAGTCTTGCGCTCCTTTTAGATCAACCTGAGCAAAAGCGGCCTGATTTAAACCAACAAAGACCGTTAATAAAATGATAATTTGAAAGGTCGACCGACGCAATATGAATTTAACTTTGCTTGTTATGTAATTGGCACCTGCAAATTGCGGCCAAAACTAATCAAAAAACGGACCATTGAAGCTACAAACGCTTTTATTCATCGCTTTATTCTACAGCTTTCCTAGCTTTCTGCTTGCTCAGGAAAATACAGATTTTGGCGGAATCCGGACCGTAATCCTTGATGCAGGTCACGGAGGACGAGACCCAGGAAACTTAGGCACCCGCCGCTACAGCACGGTAGAAAGGGATATTACCTTGATCGTTACTTTAAAATTGGGTGAATACATTGAAGAAAACTTACCAGATGTAAAGGTCGTATACACTCGGCAGAGTAATAAATCGGTGACCCTAGAAAAAAGAGCGCAAATTGCCAATGAGGCCAAGGGCGACCTCTTTGTAAGCATCCACTGCGACTCCTTCACAAAGTCGAGCGTAAAAGGTTGCACCAGCATCGTTTTAGGTAAAAATCACGACGACGAAAACCGGATTGCCTTGCAAGAGAATGCCGCAATCTTGTTGGAAGATGATTACGAAAACCGCTACGAAGGCTTTGACCCCAACAATCCAGAATCAGCCATTGGACTCAATTTAATGCAACAGACCTATCTTAATGAGAGCATAGCCTTAGCGAGTTTGATCCAATATCAATTTAGAGAAAGAGTCCAAAGAAAAGATCGTGGGGTAAAGCAACAGCCACTTTACGTGACCAGCCGCACTGCAATGCCGGCCGTTTTGGTAGAATTAGGTTTTTTAACCAATCCCGACGAAGAAGACTTTTTAAACTCAGAACGCGGGCAATCTTATATGGCCTCAGCGATTTTTAGGGCGATTCGCGACTTTAAAGGACAACAAGATCTATTGGTTGCAGATGCTGTAAAGGATAAAAAGGACCCATTAAATTCCCCTTCCGCAAAAGCGGGACCTGAACCAAAAACCACACAGGAACCAGCAGAAGGACCAAAAGAAATAAGCTCCAAGCCAAAAGAGCAAACCAAAACCACTGAAAGCAAAGCAGCCGAAAGCTTTGTAGAACCATCTGGGGTAAAATTTGCGGTTCAGGTGCTTACCTTAAGCAGCCGAAAGAAAGCTGGAGACCCTGTGTTTAGGGGACAAAAAGACATTGGCATCTTAGAAGAAGGTGGACTTTTTAAATATTATGCTCGACCTACGAGCGATTACAATCAAGCTCAAAAAAACGCCGAAGAACTGCGCGCTCTTGGCTTTAAAGGTGCCTTTGTAATAGGCCTGGAAAATGGCAGAAAGATAAGCGCCGTGGAAGCCCGCAAAAAGCTCCCATAAATTTTTCATCTTTGCTAGACTAAAAGCTGATCTTTTGAAATTATCGCGAGAAATCAAAGTTGGAGCTATCACCTTAGTAGCTCTTTTTGCTCTGTACTACGGAATCTCCTTTTTGAAGGGTCAAGATTTCTTTTCCAATAAGCGAATTTATTACGCTGTATATGAGCAAGTAGATGAATTAAGCAAAGCTCGTCCTATCAATATTAACGGCTTTAAAGTAGGCCAGATCGATGATATATTTTTTCATCCCGATGGCTCAGGGCGCTTGATCGTAGCCTTGAATATCACGAATGATATCGCTATCCCACGCAATACCATAGCGCGCATTTACAGCTCGGATCTCATTGGCTCGAAGGCGGTGGAATTAAATTTAGGTGATGCCAAGGAAATGGCTACCGAAGGTGATACGCTCAATTCCCGGATACAGATGAGTCTGACGGAAGAGGTGAATGAGCAAGTTAAACCGATCAAGGAAAAAGCGGAAAAACTGATCGGCTCGATCGATACGGTAATGGTTTTGGCTTCAGGCTTTTTAAATGAAAACACCAAGAAGAATTTTACCGAAACTTTCGAGAACATCCGCAATACCTTCGATCGGCTGAACCATACGGTAGTAGAACTGGATAATGCGATTAGTCGTGGCGACGACAATTTGGTGAATACTATCGAAAACGTTTCGAAGATTACCAAGACCATTGAAGACAATCGTGCAGAGCTTGATCGAACCTTTAAGAATATCGCTTCCTTAAGCGATAGTTTAAGTGCTTTGGAGCTGAAACGGACCATGATGCGCCTAGACTCTACCCTAGCCAATACCAATTCGGTGATGGCCAAGATTAATGATGGTACAGGAACTGCAGGCGAACTAGTCAATGATCGTAAGCTCTACCAGAACTTATTAGATGCCACCGAACAATTAAATCTCATCTTGCTAGATTTGAAATACAATCCAGGGCGTTATGTGCGCTTCTCGGTGTTTGGTGGAGGAAAAGACTACGACGAAGAGGAGATAATGGAGAAAGAGGCGGAAGCTGCTGCTTTGAGAGCAGATACCGCAGAATCAAAATAAGCTTATGGAACTACATTTCGGGATTCAGAATATATTATTCATTGTAGCTTTAGGAATCGCCGCATATTTCTTTGCAAAGAACTTTGGTAAGGTTTGGCGCAATATTCGACTGGGAAGACCTATCGAGCGCAATGACCGTAAAAGTGAACGCTGGAGCGTAATGGCCAAGGTTGCGCTAGGTCAAGGTAAAATGGTGAAACGACGCCTGGTAGCCGGTACCTTTCACGTAATAATTTATGCAGGATTCCTACTTATTAATATCGAAGTAGCCGAGATCTTGATCGATGGAATCCTAGGTACCCACCGGGTTTTCATGCCCTTATTAGGCTCTATTTACGATGTAGCGATTCACTTCTTTGAGATTCTGGCGGTTTTGGTTTTAGTGGCCTGTCTTATCTTTTTGTGGCGACGGAATGTTCAAGTGGTCGATCGCTTTAAAGAGTTGAAAGGATGGGCCAAACGAGATGGAAATAACATTCTCTACATCGAGATCGTATTAATGATGGCGCTATTGTTATTGGGCGCCGCCGAAGCAAATATCGATGGAAATGGAGTGGATGGCTGGATAGTTAGCTCTCAGCTGGCACCACTATTCGCCGGAATAGATCAAGCTACTTTACACCTGGTAGAACGGGTCGCTTGGTGGTTCCATATCCTCGGCATTTTGGCATTCTTAAATTACCTACCGTATTCCAAACACTTCCATATCATTATGGCTTTCCCTAATGTATGGCATAGCAAGCTCGAGCCAAAGGGCCAGTTTAGCAATATGGAAAGTGTGAAAAAAGAAGTTGAAATGATGATGGATCCGAATGCTGATCCATTTGCGGCTCCAGCCGATGGCAATGCCGAAGCCCCATCTCGTTTTGGCGCAAAAGATGTTTTGGACCTTCATCAAGTCCAATTAATGAACGCCTATTCTTGTACCGAATGCGGGCGTTGCACTGATGCTTGTCCGGCCAACCAAACCGGCAAGAAACTCTCACCTCGAAAAATAATGATGGACACCCGTGATCGACTTGAAGAAGTAAGTGCGATCGTTGACAGCAAAGGGCAGTTCGAAGAAGATGGAAAATCTTTGTTAGATGACTACATCACACGCGAAGAACTTTGGGCTTGTACTACTTGTAATGCTTGTGCCGAAGCTTGTCCCGTAAACATCGATCCGATGTCTATCATTGTAGAAATGCGCCGCTATTTAGTTATGGAAGAATCCGCGGCTAATGCGAGCTTAAACACCATGATGACCAATGTTGAAAACAATGGTGCACCATGGGCCTATGCTCAAGCCGATCGGGCTAACTGGATAAATGAATAGCTATGAAAGGCAAAAAAGATGTCGCTCTCGAAGAACTCGAGGTCGACGGTAAAAAACTAAGTCCTACCCTGCCCAAGGGTATGAAAAACTACTTGATTGATATCGACGGCACAATTTGCGACGATATCCCAAATGAGGAACCGGAAAGAATGGCGACCGCCGAGCATTTTCCAGATGCCTTAGAAACCCTTAATCGCTGGTACGAAGAAGGCCACATAATTTTCTTTTTCACTTCTCGCACTGAGGAGCACCGTGGTGTTACCGAAAAGTGGCTAGACGAAAAAGGCTTCAAATATCACGGCATGCTGATGGGCAAACCGCGAGGAGGAAATTACCATTGGATCGACAATCATTTGGTAAAAGCCACTCGCTATGAAGGTAAGTTTACCGACCTGGTGAAAAGAGACGTGAAAATTGAAGTTTTTGAGAAGTAAGCTAAGCTATATCATTCTGGCCTTCGTCTTAATAGCAGCCTGTTCCAGTGAAGTGCGCCGAGAACTTAGTCTCAGTCCACAGATCTTAAGCCTGAGTCCCGCTAATCCGGTAAGCTTTGCTTCCGAGCTAGGCGATACTATTGAAATGTTCCTAAAATCCTCAAGCCAGGAGCAAGTGGAGCTTTTCTCCTCACAAAGGGTAGGTGCTTTGGACGAGTACGATATCATCTTGGCCGAGCAACGCGAATTTCAATTGGCGAATGATAGTTTCGCTTACTTCTTTAATTACCGCTTTAGCACCGAACTAATTCAGAGCAGTGATGCCTTTAGAGATCAAAAGGACCGACTTGAGATTCAATTTAGTGATGTGCAAGATTCTAAAAGTGAAGTTTTAAGCTTCGACTTTAGAGCAGACTTTTTAGAAATAGATCCAAATTTGGTGGTCTACCGCGACTCCTTAAATTTGGCCAGTATAACTTTTTACGAAGTTTTCAGTCCCACCAACGGGACCGATGTACGGCAGTTTTATTTCACTATCGAACAAGGCATCGTAGCATTTGTAGATAGAGATAATGTTATTTACGAACGAATAGACTAATGGAAGATACACTGAAAGTACCAACAATGGCCGAGCTTTCGGCAGCAAATAAATTACCGGAAGTACTATTTTGGGTAGGCTGTGCAGGAAGTTTCGACGATCGCGCAAAAAAGATCACAAAGGCTTTTGTTCGTATTCTTAATAAGGCAGGAGTTGAATTTGGTGTTTTAGGTACCGAAGAAAGCTGCACGGGAGATCCCGCTAAACGCGCAGGGAACGAATTTCTTTTTATGATGCAGGCGATGCAGAACATCGAAGTTCTAAATGCCTATGACGTAAAAAAGATCGTTACCACCTGTCCCCATTGTTTTAACACCTTGGCCAACGAATATCCAGAGCTAGGCGGTAAATATGAGGTCCTTCATCACACCCAGTTTATCAATCAACTTTTGAAGGATGGCCGTTTGCAGATCGAAGGAGGCAACTTTAAAGGGAAAAAGATCACCTTTCACGATCCCTGTTACTTAGGACGCGCTAACGGAGTTTATGAAGCTCCGAGAGAGCTCATTCAGCGTCTTGACGCAGAACTAGTAGAAATGCGTCGCTGCAAGAGCAATGCACTCTGCTGTGGAGCTGGAGGAGCCCAAATGTTCAAAGAACCAGAAGAAGGCAAAAAAGATATCAATATCGAACGTACCGAAGAAGCGCTCGAAACCAAAGCCGATTATATTGCAGCTGCTTGTCCTTTCTGCAATACCATGATGACCGACGGCGTAAAGAACAGTGACCGCGAAGGAGACCTTCCGGTGATGGATCTTGCCGAAATGATTACACAAGCCGAAGACTTATAAGATGTATTTACCTTTTGAAGAATTAGATAGTAGAGCCCGAGTTTGGATCTTTCAAAGTACGAGCTATCTCGAATTTGAAAAAGTAGAGCGAATCTCTGCCCGCCTAATGAATTTCTTAAATGACTGGAAAGCGCATGGCTACGATCTACAAGCTAGCTTTACTGTTATTTATGAGCGTTTTATTGTAGTAGGATTAGATGAGGCTTCTTATCAAGCTACTGGCTGTAGCATCGATAAATTGACCCATCAAATTCAATCTCTAGAGAAAGAGTTGAATATTTCCTTAATGGATCGCACCCAAATCGCTTTTCGTGATCATAACGACCTGATCGAGATCATGCATATGATGGATTTCAGGGCTGCCTTGGATAATGGTGATCTGAATGAGGATACGGTAGTCTTTAATAATCTAGTGACTACCAAAGCCGAATTGAAGCGGAAGTGGGAAACCCCCATCAGCGAAAGCTGGCACAAACAATGGTTGCCAATAGCTTAGGCAGGCCCCATTTTTTCGCTCACCAATTTGGCAAATTCTGAAAAAATCCCTGGCGCTCCAGCGATAATTTCCTTGCCGAAAAGATAGTTCTGGCCCAATTTAAAATCGGACACCTCACCTCCGGCCTCTTTCACTAATAGGATTCCTGCTGCTACATCCCAAGCGTGCAATCCGTGTTCGAAGAATCCATTAAAACGACCGGCCGCTACGTAGGCAAGATCGGTTGCTGCCGAACCAAAACGCCTTACCCCACGGGTATTGGTGTATAGGTGCTCTAATAGCAGATTGAATTCTTTTAAATGCTCAAAATCGTAATAAGGAAAGCCCGTAGCAATGAGACTTTTGCTTAGGTCTTGTTCGGTCCTAACTTTGATCGGTTGACCATTTAAGCTTGTGCCACCGTTTTTAATGGCTAGGAAAAGTTCTTTTTGCCCTAGTTCATAAACTAAGCCTACTTGTGCCTCATCGCGATGGTATAAGGCAATACTAATGGCAAAGACCGGAAGATCAAAAAGAAAATTAGTGGTGCCATCAAGAGGATCTACAATCCAGTTCCACTCCTTCCTTTCCTGTCCTACCGTTTCTTCTTCGGTAATAAAGCCGGCTTCGGGTAAAATCTCCCTGAGGCCTTTGACCAATATTCTTTCTGTTTCTTGATCTACGTAGGATACCAAACTATTGAGGCTCTTGGTTTCCACCTGATCACTGCTAACCTTAGCTCTGTTCTCTAGAATGAATCCACCGGCTTCTTGGGCTAAAATCCCCAATTGGGTGGCAAGTTTTTCAAGATTCATGTAGGCTCTCCTTAAGGATCTCCATCCGGTGTAAAACCTTTACATCATTGCAGGTTTCTTCGATCTTATACTGCTGCAATAAGATCTCTCCCTCCGATTGTAGGTAAAAGTCCTCGAATGCTTGCCGACTAAGCCAACGCTTATAGGCCACTAGAGAAATTGGGGTTTCGGTATGTAGATATGCTTTATCCAAAGCCTTTGCTTTAGCCAGCATATCGACGTATTCTTTCCAATACCGCATAAAGTCCTGTTTAAAGATTGGATTTAGGCGATATTCTACAATTGATGCAAACATTTAAGAATGAATTAAGGCTGGCTGGTCAATGTAGGTAAAACGGACTAGACCATCTTCATCAATCTCACTTAATTTCACTTTCGCCGTCTTATTAACGAGCTCGGGATTCCAGGTAGTTTTCACTTTTAGGTAGTTCTCGGTGAAGCCAGTGATATAACCTGCTTTAAAATTATCTTCGAATAATACTTCCTGTTCAGTACCCAGTTGAGACTCGTAGAAGGCTCTGCGCTTCTTTGCACTCAAAACCCTTAGCATCTTGCTACGGCGTTTGCGCTCCGCATAAGGCACTTGTTGGGCCATTTCATCGGCTTCGGTATTGGGTCTCCTGCTGTAAGTAAATACGTGCAAGTAGCTCACATCTAGACCATTCACGAAATTATAGGTTTCCAGGAAGTCCTCTTCTGTTTCACCAGGAAAACCACAAATTACATCCACTCCGATGGCACAATGTGGCATAAGTTCCTTGATCTTAGCTACTCGCTCCGCATACAATTCGCGTAAATATCGGCGCTTCATCTGCTTAAGGATCTTGTTGGAACCACTTTGCAATGGAATATGGAAATGGGGAACAAATCGCTCTGATTGGGCGACGAATTGAATGGTTTCGTCTTTCAATAAATTGGGCTCGATTGAGGAGATCCGAATTCGGTCAATTCCCTCCACCTTGTCTAAAGATTTGACTAGATCTAAAAAGGTATGCTCGTGACGTTTATTACCGTGTTCCCCTTTGCCGTAGTCCCCAATATTTACGCCAGTTAAGACTATTTCTTTAGCTCCTTCTTCAACGATTTTCTCGGCATTGGCCAAAACGTTTTCCAACTTATCCGATCTCGAAATCCCGCGCGCCAATGGAATGGTACAATAAGTACACTTATAGTCACAACCATCTTGAACCTTTAAAAACGCTCGGGTACGATCTCCCATGGAGTAAGCTCCGACGTAAAAATCAGCTTCGTTGATCTCACAAGAATGTACTTCCCCTTTATCGGCTTTGGTCAAACCGTCGAGGTAATCAGTAATCTTAAATTTTTCGGTAGCGCCCAGAACCAGGTCTACCCCCTCAAATGCGGCTATCTTCTCGGGTTGAAGTTGGGCATAACAACCCACCACTACCACTAGTCCATCAGCATTAGCCTCCTGCGCTTTCCGCACCCAATATTTACACTCCTTGTCGGCATTATGGGTAACCGAACAGGTATTGATCACATAAACATCGGCCGACTTATCAAAATCGGTGGACACAAAGCCGTTCTGCTTAAAATCTCGAGCGATCGTGCTTGTCTCAGAAAAATTAAGCTTACATCCTAAAGTGTGAAAGGCTACCTTTTTACCATTCATTTCCATACGGCAAAAGTACTAAAACAATTAGGCTTGAAAATAGCCTTAAGCTATCTGGTATTCAATTAGGAGCATAAAAAAAACGCGACACAAAGGCCGCGTTTCAAGAGAGCACATTAGTCTTTTCACAGACCTTTGGCGAAATTGACAATTTCCTCATCCATAGGATTAGTGCGGCTGCCGTAATGTGCCACCCAATTGCCATTTTCATCTACTAAAAATTTATTGAAGTTCCAGCTCACCCTTGCATCGTCTACCCCATTCCAATCCCTTTCACAAAGCCAGGTATAAATGGGCGCTTGATCATCTCCCTTTACGTCGATTTTGTCCATCATCGGGAAACTCACCCCGTAATTTTTCTGACAAAACTCCTTGATCTCGGCGTTAGAACCGGGCTCCTGACCCATAAATTGGTTACAAGGAAAACCAATGATCTCAAAATTAGAGCCCCCGTACATTTCATAGAGCTTTTGTAAATCTTCATATTGGGGCGTGTAGCCACACTTACTCGCTGTATTTACAATAAGGACCCGCTTTCCTTTTAAACTAGCAAAGTCAAAAGAGTCTCCATTTATGTCCTTCACCGCGAATTCATGAAAAGCTTTCGCCACCGGTTTCTCAGAGTTGAGAGCTAAAGTGGTAGATTCAGATACAGTTTGAGGTGCTTGATTACAAGCAATTAATAAGGCCATAAACCCTATTAGGGCGCTAATTTTTCGCATTTGTTTTTCTTTTGAGAACGCTCAAAAATAGAAAAGGTTTGCGGGAAGGTGAATTCTAGATCGGCTGGCTTAAATTTGGGGCGATGTTAAAGGTATTGGATATCATTAGGCTAAATTTTCGATTGGAGTGGGCAGCCAGGCAATCGTACTTCTCCCTATTGATCTACATTTTATCTACTGTATACCTTTCTAATCTGGTTTTCAATCAGGCTATCGACTTAGAAAGCTGGAATGCCTTCTTCTGGATAATCTTTCTTTTTGCTGCAGTGCAGGCGGCTTACCGAAGTTTTCACTTTGAAGCCGACCGACGATTTTTACTGTACTTCGGCTTAATCAAGCCAGAGCACCTCATTCTCGGTAAAATCCTTTATAACTTTCTCTATCTTCTAATTCTCGGTTTATTTACCACGCTTTTCTTCGGTCTATTGATGGGATTTCCAATGGCAAACCCCGGCGCATTTCTTATGGTTTTGATCATTTCATCCTTAGGCTTTAGCGCCATTTTAACACTAGTAGCTGGAATTGCGGCCAAAGCGGGGGCAAATCCCGCTCTACCGGCAATTTTAAGTATCCCCCTACTCTATCCTCAGATCCTCACTTTGAGCAAACTAAGTCTGCGAAGTTTAAGTGGTTTTAGCTGGGAGGTAAATGCACAGCTTTTGATAGTTTTAGCCTTACTAGCATTGGTTTCATTACTATTATCCTTCCTCTTATTTCCCTACCTTTGGCGCGATTAATTTAGACTATGAAAGGTATCTGGTGGAAGTTGCTTGGACTACTTCTCGTTTTATTCTCAATCGTCATGGGCCTTTATGGTCCGGTACCTCGTTTACCTATTCTCAATGAAACTATTCGGGTACTCTACTATCATGTGCCTATGTGGTTTTCGATGATCGCCATGATGCTAGCCAGTCTCATATTTAGTATCCAAGCCTTAGGCGAAAAAGAAAATGCCGATCTGAAAGCCTTCGAATTTGCCCGAACCGGCTTTTTATTGGCGTCGTTAGGTTTGTTAACCGGAATGGTTTGGGCCCGCTTTACCTGGGGGGCATTTTGGGTTAACGATCCAAAGTTGAATGGCACCGCGGTTACCATGCTTATTTACCTCGCCTACTTCGTTTTACGAACTTCCGTGGAGGACCCTCAAAAAAGAAGCCGATTGGCGGGGGTTTACAATATTTTCGCCTTTGTGATGATGATCGTCTTTATCGGCATCCTACCGCGCATGACCGACAGCCTTCATCCTGGAAATGGCGGCAACCCAGGCTTCAATCAATACGACCTGGATTCCAATATGCGTCCTATTTTTTATTCGGCGGTAATAGGCTGGATTTTAATAGGTCTTTGGATCTCTCAACTAAGAATTCGCTTTAAAAAATTACGAAATGCTTAAGCGCTCAAAATACTTTTACCTCCTTGCTTTGCTCGCTGCCAGTACTTTGGCAAATGCGCAAATGCAAGAGCCCGAAATGGCTGATGGTTTACGCGAAAATGGAAAGATTTTTGTGGTAATTATTATCATGGCTATCATCTTTTTAGGAGTAGCCGCTTACCTATTCAATCTCGATCGTAAGATCAGTAAATTGGAAAAAGAAGCCTAATGAAAAGAACGCACATTGCTATTATAGTTGTTATTGCAGTGGCCATTGGGGCCATTATAACCACCATTAATGATGCCAGCACTTACGTTGGATTCGATAAGGCTCAGGCGGTTCCGGGTACCAAGTACACGGTAATTGGTTATTTGGACAAAGGAGCCCCCATGGACTACAATGCCAAGGCCAATCGATTTGTATTTACCGCGGTAGATAAAGAAGGGGTGAAATCTAAGGTCTTTTACAATCAGCCAAAACCGCAGGACTTTGAGCGTAGCGAAGAAATTACCATGAAGGGTTTTGCCACCGATACCGCTTTTGTGGCCGAAGAGATCTTAATGAAATGTCCGAGCAAATACAATGAGCAGAATGAAGTTGCCGGAAACGAAACTTATTAATTAGCTGTTGATGGAATATGTTGGTGAGCACCTATTACCCGGGATTCTCGGTAGGACTTTTGTAGCGCTAGCTTTTACCGCCGCTTTAATTGCGGCCATAGCTTATTTCCTAGCGGAAAAGAAAGATTCAAATCATTATCACCGCTTAGCACGAATCAGTTTTTTTGCGCACATAATCGGTACGATCGGAATAGTCCTAACCCTTTTTTACCTTTTACTCAATCATTATTTCGAATACGACTACGTGTGGAAACACTCTTCGCTCGAATTACAGAAACGCTATGTTTTTAGCGCCTTCTGGGAGGGGCAAGAAGGTAGTTTCATCCTTTGGTTGTTTTGGCAAGCTATTTTAGGCGGTATCGTCGTTTTTACCGCCAAGAAATGGGAGAACTATACCATGATGGTATTTGCCGCAGTGCAGGCTTTTTTAGCTTCGATGATCTTGGGTGTATTTCCTGGCGGACTGCGCATCGGCAGCAGCCCATTCGTTTTGATGCGTGAAACCGCAGATAACATTGGCCTGCCTTGGACCCAAATAGCCGATTATATGGAGCGCTTCCCTGCCTTTATGGATGGAAGTGGCCTAAATCCTTTACTTCAGAATTATTGGATGACCATTCATCCGCCAACCCTTTTCCTAGGATTTGCTTCAACCATAGTTCCCTTTGCCTTTGCCATTGCAGCATTGCTAAAAGGTGACTTGAAGTCATGGGTAAAACCAGCTTTACCCTGGGCCTTCTTTAGCGTGGGTATATTAGGCCTTGGAATCCTCATGGGAGGAGCTTGGGCTTATGAAGCGCTTAGCTTCGGGGGCTTCTGGGCTTGGGACCCGGTGGAAAACTCCTCTCTAGTTCCATGGATAACCATGGTGGGTGCAGCGCATTTATTGCTGATCTACCGCAATAAGAAAAGTGGACTGGGAGCGGCTTTCTTCATGAGCATCCTCACCTTTGTATTGATCCTTTACTCAACCTTTCTAACCCGGAGTGGAGTATTAGGAGACTCTTCGGTACATGCCTTTGTAGACCTCGGACTAAGTGGCCAGCTATTGATCTACCTCTTGTTCTTTACCATACTCGCCTTTGGCTTATTGATCTGGCGTTACCGTTCCATGCCAAAAAGCAAAACGGAAGATGATCTGAGCTCACGAGAGTTTTGGATCTTTATTGGCAGCCTGATCTTACTAATTTCGGCCTTTCAAATCATTTTTAGCACCTCCATTCCGGTGTTAAACAAGCTAATAGGGCCGGAAGGCTGGATCGCTATTTTAGAGGAAGAAATGGCTCCCCCTTTGGACGCCATTGCCCACTACAATAGTTTCCAAATCCCATTTTCGATTGTTATTGCGCTGCTCATTGCAGTAGGACAGTATTTACGCTACGGTAAGACCAAAGCCAAAACTTTCTGGAAGAACATTAGTATCTCCCTAGCAATAAGTTTGGTTATAACCGCACTCTTCGCTCAGCTCTACGACTTTTGGTCGAATGGCCTTTACCTAAGCCTTTTATTTACCGGATTCTTTGCTGCAATTAGTAATCTCTACTATTGGCTTGTGGTGACCAAGGGTAAAATGAGTTTTGCCGGTAGCTCCGCGGCCCACCTGGGTTTTGCTTTAATTTTAGTAGGCGCTTTAATCTCTAATGGCAAACAAGATGTTATAAGCCAATCTAAGGTGTTTCTAAGTGAAGACCTTCCGGCAAACGAAAACGCCTTAATGGAGCAAGGCGATAGCATTCAATTGGGACAATATACCGCGGTGTTTGAGCAATTAAATGAGATCGGCAACGAACAGCGCTATGAGGTATCGTATTTTGAGAAAGCCGGAGATGAAAACCGTGCTTTTACGCTAGAGCCTTTCTTGTTGATGAGCGACGATATGGGTCCCACTCCAAATCCCGATACCGAGCACTTTTTAGAGCGTGATATTTACACCCACGTTACCTATTCTTCTTATTTGGAGCCCACCACCGGCGATGGTTATGGCAAAGAGGCAGAGGTTAAACTTCGAGAAGGAGACACTGCTCTATATCGAGATCATTTTATTGTATTCGACAGTCTTAAAGTAAGGGCTGGCATAAATGATTCTACTGGCGAGATGGAAAGACTTACTCTTACCGGTGTGTCTCGGGTAATCAATGTGATGGGGCAGGAATTCACCATTCGTCCTACTTATCAATTAGAAGGAGAAATGCTTAGCCATGAGGATGCCTATTTCGAAGAAGCCGGCTTTAAGTTCCGCTTTGCCGATGTAGACACCGAAACCAACCAAATCGTGATGAAAGCCTGGACGAAGCTCGATGAAAACGAAAAGCCCTTCATCGTTATGAAAGCCATTGTATTCCCTATGATCAACCTACTTTGGTTAGGCTCGATCTTAATGGTTATTGGCAGCTTCATTGCCGTTTGGCAACGTTTTAAGACGAAAGCTTAAAAGCCTAAAATATTTATTGGTCCAGCCGATTTAACCTCAACGCCACATTGCAATACATAATAGTAAGTGCCGTCCGGTAAAGGATTACCATCTTGGTCGGTACCATTCCAATCATTAGCATAGGAATCAGCTCGGTATACTTCAGAGCCCCATCGATTCATGATCGATAAGGCACAGCTTCCCGACGGATTTAAATAAGAAAGGTCAAAAAAGTCGTTTAGGCCATCGCCATTAGGAGTAATAACATTGTATACGGCCTGTTCTCGATCGTCGGATAAATAGACCCATAATGAGTCTTTCCCTTGGCAACCGTACTGGTCGGTAAGGCGTAGATATACGATTACCGAATCATCCTGATCGCGAAAACGAATAATTGGCTCGCGGCTAAAGGGGTTA
This sequence comes from Croceimicrobium sp., assembly GCA_965656185.1. Lineage (GTDB taxonomy): Bacteria > Bacteroidota > Bacteroidia > Flavobacteriales > Schleiferiaceae > Croceimicrobium. The sequence continues at coordinate 135,851 of CBFHJH010000001.1, read as the reverse complement.
TTGATTTCGATTGGCGAATTGGCATACCAATAATAATCATAGCCGAAATTAGCTCGCAGCTGCAATTCTTGGCCGCGGTTAATGGTGGTATCCGGCCCGGCCTCGACCACCACACTATTGGCCGTGATATCGATCGTATCTTGAATTTCAATAAAGCAAGAATCCCAGGAAACCCTCAAACTGATCGGCTTTAGACCCGGGCTTTGCCAACGAATGCCGTAAGCGTTTGGTCCGGTGACAAGGGGTATTTCGGCATCCGACCCAAAATTCCATCGATATCGACCGTTGGAGGGCAAATTACCCGTTGCCGCGAATTGTAAGTTTTGAACAGCAAAACAAGGTACTCCGTCCCAAAAAATACCTGGTAAAACGGGTGGCTCTACCGTAAAAGGAGCAAAAGTTGTGTCGCTACAGGCTTGACCAGGATTAGCGATAAGCGTGACCATGTAGGTTCCTGGCGCGGGGTAAGTGTAGCTTGGATTAAATGCGCGCGAAGTATCTGCATTTGTATTGAGATCGCCGAAGTTCCATAACACGCTAGACACATTGGCCGATTCATTCTCAAATTGTACGGTTAGGCCATCACATAGAATAGTTGGGTCTTCGATTGGGGTACGCATATCGCTTACCACTACCTGTTGGCAGGTACTCACCGCAAACTGATAATCTAGGCGCACTGTACTCATCAACTGGCCATTGCGCCATTCGCTAATACAGATTCCTGCTACGTAAATCCCCTGCTGGTCGGCCACTCCCGTCAAAACACCGGTTTGTGAATTTATTCGGAAGCCTCCGGTAGATGGAATGGGGTTTTGGAAGCTATATGGTGCGGTAAAATTCACCGGATTGAAAGGCGGAGGGCAAGGCGGATTAGGAATTACCGCATTACAATTGCCCCCGCCGGCACCAGAACCGCCACCACCAGCGTAAATCTGACAAAGGGAATAGGATATAGAGTCGCCGTCGGCCTCTGAAACTGAAATGGGAATGCTTGCAGGACGGTTGAGGCAAATAACATTATCGGGCGGACTGATGATCTGGGGTGAACTATTACAGGTAGTATCCATTGAAGGGATATTGATGGAATAGGTATTCCCTACTCCCCCGGGATTGGTTACATTCCCGATAATGGCGTTCCTACAACAGCGCTGATGCACTAGAGTGTAACCTCCCATTAATGGAGGTAGAGTTAAAGTATCTTGGTAATCGGCATATTCTACGCATAAGTTTGGGGGAACAGTAATGCAAGAATCACTGCTGAGATTATTAAGACTCACGATAGAGCCTCTTGGAATCGCCAGTGTTCGCACCAAGTTATTGCTGATATCATAGATAGCAACACGAGCAACATTATCAAAGGCAGCTCCTCCACCCGCACAATCTCGGTATACCCGTAAATTGATAGTATAAAGGTTATTTCCTTGGCAAGTGTAACTTATTTCGCCGCCGATCAAGTGAGCCGCATTTAAATTGGATGCGGTAAAGAGAAGTACAAAGAGGGCTAGCGTCTTTAAAAACAGGGTCTTAATCACTTTCATAATCACAGAGTGGAGCTCAAGTTACTAAAGATTTTAAGAGATTGTCTTTTTATGCGATTGCTTAGTTTTGAGCTATGATAAAAAAGGTCGCCATAATTGGTCAGGGAAATGTTGGCCACTACCTCAGCCGCGAGTTAAAAAAGCTGGGGGTCCAGGTCGATCGCTTCAGCCGAAAGGCTGAAAAAAAAGGTACCATTGAGCTTAAAAATTACCAAGCCCATTATGATCTAAGCATACTATGTGTTCCTGACGATCACATTGGCGAGCTCAGTGAGCAATTACCTACGGGCCAAGGCCTCATCGCACATAGTTCGGGAACCGCTCCACTTGAGGCATTATCTGAGAAACACGGCCATCGCGCTATTTTTTATCCATTGATGAGTCTTACTCCAGATTCTGAGGTAGCTATTGGCAACATACCCTTTTGTTTAGAATGTGATAATTCTGAAGATTGGCCAGAATATGAAGCTTGGGCTAAAGAACTGGGATTAAATTTCCGTTATCTCAATAGTGACGATCGCGCGAAGATCCACTTAGCGGCGGTCATTAGCCACAATTTCAGCAATCAGCTCTACCATTGGGCTTGGTCGGTTTTAAAGGAAAATGACCTCAGCATGGAGCTATTAAAGCCACTTTTACAGGAGCAGTTAAAAGCCATCAGAAAGGAAGACCCTGCCCTAAAACAAACCGGTCCAGCGGTACGCGGTGACCGAAAAACCATACAAAAGCACGTAGATCAGATAAGCCATAGCGCATTAAAAGATTTGTATTTAAAAATGAGCGAATTGATCGCCACTACTCATGAAGAAAAATTATAAAGAACTACTACATCAGGTGAAAGCCTTTGTTTTTGATATGGACGGAGTGCTTACCTCCGGAGTATTTCAAATTGGCGCGGATGGGAAGCCCGTGCGTAACCTAAACTCCAAAGATGGTTATGCCATGCAATTGGCGATCAAAAAAGGCTATATAGTAGGGGTAATTTCTGGGGGCCATTGCGAAGGAGTGAAACAAGTTCTGCAGCGCTTAGGAATTAGCGATATCTACATGCGAGCCAGTTATAAAATGGACGCTTGGAAGGATTTCTTGGCGGTATACGAGCATCAGGGTTTGCAGGAAGAGAATATTCTTTACATGGGGGACGATATTCCAGATTATCATTTGATTGAAGCGGCTGGGCTTGGTTGTAGTCCACAAAATGGCTCGCCAGAGGTAAGGGCCATCGCTGATTATGTTTCTCCACTTCCTGGTGGTCAGGGCTGTGTACGCGACGTTATTGAACAAACCTTGAAACTGCAGGACAACTGGATGCTAGAAGAGGACTTCGCATGGTAGGAGCAATTTTCAAACTTATTCGTTGGCCCAATTTACTGATGATCATCTTCATCCAGTACTTGATTCGCTATAGCTTCACCCTTCCGCTTAATTTACCGCATTCACTAAATGATTTGAATTACTTTCTCTTAGTGCTATGGTCTGTTTTACAGGCCGCTGGAGGATATATTATCAATGACATTTACGATGCGCCGGTAGATGCGGTAAATAAAGCAAAGCGATTGACCATCGGTAAAGTTATATCTGAAAACACGGCCTGGAATTTATTCTTTGCCAGTTTGTTGTCTTCTGCCGCAATTGCATATTGGCTAAGCTCCGAAACTGGTTTGGAAAACCTCTGGTTAATTGCTCCCTTAGCCGGGGTCTTACTCTATTTCTATTCCAGTGACCTCCAGAAGAGGCCTCTGGTCGGAAATTTGATCATAGCCCTCTTGGCTAGTCTACCCCTTTTCCTAATCGCAGTTTTTGACCTTTTACCTGCAACCAATGAGGACACGGCTGAGCAATTGAGACAAAGTCTTGAAGTATTGAGTGCTTATGGCCTATTTGCTTTCTGGACAACCTTAATTCGTGAGATCATTAAAGACCGAGAAGACTGTGAAGCCGACCACCAATTTGGTTACCGTACCTTGGCGATCATCTTGCCTTTAAAAGGACTTAAGATTTTGCTCACAGCCTTATTCTTTCCTCTTATAGCCGCTATTTTGTACTACCTTCAAAGCATATGGCTTTACGATAAAAGCTCCAGTTCCTATGTACTAATCGCCGTTGTTGCCCCTGCACTATGGATCTTGTATCAGGTATGGCAAGCAAAGGAGGCCAAGCACTTCCAAAAGCTTAGTCTGGCTATGAAACTATTCATGTTGTTAGGTATTCTAAGCATGCCATTTTTCACCTTATCCCTCGTCTTACAATGGCCTTAACCTGGCTAGAGCATAAAATTCTATTGGGTTCGCAATCGCCTCGTCGGGCGCAACTTCTAAAGGAATTAGGCCTTCATTTTAGGCAAATAGGATCACATATTGATGAGTCTTACCCCGGTGATTTAAATGGAAGTGAAATTGCCGAATTTTTAGCTCAAGCCAAAGGTCGATCCCTTCAGAACCAGCGTCGGACAGATGAGATATTGATATGTTCGGATACGGTGGTTTGGATCGAAGGAAAGTCTTTAGAAAAAGCCCAGGACAAATTGGAAGCACAGGAAATGCTTGAAGAGCTTTCTGGTAAAAGTCATCAAGTGATCAGTGGCGTTTTTATGAGTGACGGTGAAAAGGAACTTCTGTTTCACGATAAAACGATAGTCCATTTTAATGAGCTAAAGCCGAAGACCATAGAGCATTACATTGAGCAATTCAAGCCCTTTGATAAAGCGGGGGCTTATGGCATACAAGAGTGGATCGGAATGCTGGGGATCCGTTCTATCGAGGGCTCTTACTTTACCGTTATGGGCTTGCCCACTCACCTTATTGTGGAACATCTTCAGAATTGGTAGAGCAAATCTTGGATTATTTCGTAATATCACGGCAACATGACGGAGACTAGAAATTCTATCCCATTATACATCGCTTTAATTCCAGTTGCCTTTCTGATCACTTTATTGTCGATAAATGTAATTGGCGTTTTTGGTGATGATGCCTTAAGTGGTTCAAATCAGTTCATTCTAATCTTAAGCGCAGCGGTGGCAGCTGGTTTAGGAGCTCTTCGAGGCACCAGCTGGAACACTATTCTAAGCGGCATTGAAAAATCGATCAAGGAAACCAGTAGTGCATTATTGATCTTATTGTTGATCGGATCTTTAGCAGGAACTTGGATGATCTCTGGGGTAGTTCCGGCCATGATCTATTACGGTTTACAAATTCTGAGTCCAAGCATTTTCCTACCCGCCTCAGCAATAATCTGCGCCATGGTCTCCCTAGCCACTGGCAGCAGTTGGAGTACCACAGCAACGGTCGGTATAGCTTTGGTTGGCATCGGTCAAGCCTTAGGAATAAGTGAAGCTATTGTAGCTGGGGCGGTTATTTCGGGTGCTTATTTTGGCGATAAGCTCTCTCCTATGTCAGACACTACCAACTTAGCGCCTGCCGTAGCTGGAACCGACCTATTTACTCATATCCGTTATATGCTTTACACCACCATTCCTTCTTTTCTTATTGCCTTGGTTCTCTTCACGGTGATCGGACTACAACAGGATGGCAATGGACAAATCGAGTCGGTGGGCCCGATCCTAAACGAACTGAGCAGTAATTTTGAGCTAAACGGATGGCTTTTCCTGGTTCCCCTTAGTGTAATTGCTTTGATCGTTCTACGGATGCCTGCAGTACCGGCTCTCTTAATCGGCACCCTATTAGGTTTAGTTTTCGCCCTGATCTTTCAATACGATTTATTGGTCCTTTTGGCCGGTGGTGATAGCATGGAGCATATTTACCGCATTCTAATGGAGTCCTTGACGGTAGATATTAGTTACCCTGCCGAACATCCTGTTTTGCAGGAGTTACTAAGCTCAGGAGGTATGTCGAGCATGATGGGCACGTTGTGGCTGATATTCGCTGCCATGGTCTTTGGGGGAAGCATGGATGCCTGTGGCTTTTTACACCGCATAAGTGAAGCCTTATTAAAATTGGCCAAAGGAACTTTCTCCTTGATCGCCACCACGGTTGGAACTACCGCCTTTATGAATGTAAGTGCAAGTGATCAGTATCTCGCAATTGTAGTTCCAGGTAAAATGTTCAAAGAAGCCTATGAAGAGAAGGGTTTGGCACCCGAGAACTTGAGCAGAACGCTTGAAGATAGTGGTACGGTAACTTCCGTTCTTGTGCCTCATAATACCTGTGGCGCTTATCAAAGTGGAGTGCTTGGCGTGGATACTTTGGCTTATCTCCCCTATGCCTTCTTTAATTACCTCAGCCCTATTACCACTTTGATCTACGCTGGTCTTAGTATAAAGATCCGGAAATTGATCAAAGCTTAATGCTTCTTAACCCGACGAAGATCCAGTAAATTAAGGGCATTACCTTCCAATCCTTCGATCGATTTAGGGTAAAAGCGTAATACCTGGTCGTAGAAAAGCGGCACTACGGGGGCTTCATCCATAACCAAACTATCCATTCTACGATAGAGTTGCTGTCTCAAAGAGTCATTCGTTTCTACATGAGCTCCTTCATACCATGCATCAAATTGATGATTAGTGAAATGTGAGTAGTTGGGACCATTAGGCGCTTTATTCTTGGAATAAAATAAAGAGAGGTAGTTTTCGGCGTCCGGATAATCGGCGATCCAAGAAGCGCGAAAAAACGGACTTTTACCGGTGGCCATAGCCTGTCGTAAACTAGAGGGAGGACTTAATTCGACTTTCAATTTCACACCTAACTTGGCTAGCTCCGACTGCAGGTATTCGCATAGGTCAAGGTAACTAGCATTGGTTTGTAGAGTTAATTCTGGCAATCCATCGCCATTCGGATAACCCGCCACAGTTAATAGTGAATCGGCTTTTACGGGATCGTAATGATAACCATAATTCGCGGTGCTATCATAAGCTGGTAATCCAGCAGGGATCATTCCCTGTTCTGCCGGTCGGCCAACATTATTGCGTAAATAGCGCAACATTTTTTTCCGATCAAAGGCATAGTTTACCGCTTGTCTCAAGGCCCGATTAGACCAAACTTTAGCGGTGGTAGATTCGGTTTCGGGGTCCACATAAAAAGCGAGATACTCCGTATTTAAATACGCTTGGCGGTATAGATCCAGTTTTTCTCGGTATGGATCGCGGAGAAAACCTTTTTGATCTAAAAGCTCATCTTTATAGGAAGCGTCTAGACCGGATAACAGATCCAATTTACCCTTGAGGAACTCTAAAGAAGCCGATTGTTTATCGTTAATAAAGCTGATCATAACCGCTTCCATATAGGGTAGGTTTTGACCAGCAGCATCAGTTTCATAGTAACGCGAATTTCGGCGCATAACCAGCCTTTCATTAGCCAACCATAACTTTAGATAAAAGGGACCGGTTCCTACTGGGTGTTGACCAATATCCTTCCCGTAATACTCCACCGCCTCAGGCGCTATGACTGAGCAATACTTCATACTTAATATCCCAAGAAATGGGGCAAAAGCTTGTTGCAGGCTTATCTCCAAAATACTATCGGAAATCACGCTTATCTCGCGGACATTATTGAGAACCCAGGCCCCCGGAGCAGCTAAAGAAGGATCGCGCAGTCGCTCTAAACTAAAGGCTATATCCTTAGCATTTAATTCTCGGCCACGGCCATTCTCAAAACAGGGATCATCATGAAAATAAACTCCCTTCCGAATAATAAATCTATAGAGTCTTCCACTGTCTAACAACTCCCAAGAACGAGCCAGATCGGGCTCCACTCCTAGGTCATTATTCATCTTAACCAAACCATTAAATAGTTGATGACAGGCCCAGATGTTTGCTTGATTTCTGGAAAAAGCCGGATCCAAGCTACTAATACCGGCACTTTCATTGTAACGAAACACGGTTTTTAGATCCCGCTTTGGTGCTTGGCTACAGGCCAAAATAAGCCAAGCTAGGAGGCCAAATATGAATCCCTTTCTCATAAATAATATCGCAATCCGACTTGAGCGGCCGCGCCATTAAAGGTATCGCCTAAAACTAAACCGCCAATATTCATCAGCGAAAATTGCAGTCGCCAATAAGAAGCAAAATTCCAATTAAGGGCTGCATTTACGCTAAAAGTGGTAAATCCACCGTAGGACAATCCGGCCTTTAGATTCAGAGCTTTTTTCTGATATCGATAGGAAAGTTCTGATCGTACATTGTAGGCCGTCAAATAAAGATAATCGAAGGTCAAGCCTAAGGCATGCTGAGAGCCAGGCATCAATTTATACTGGTAGTTTAGTTCTACAAAAAAAGGCATCATCCGCCAAAGCTCCTCACTGGACTCGGCCCCTAAAGCCGCCGAGATCGTATCTCCCTGCGCTTCTAGAAGGGGATTAGCCCCAGTAAGTAATCGCCCGTAGTCTAATCCCTCAAATCGAAAACTGCTATCGCGATAAAGTCGGTATATAGAATTGAAATAGGCCAGCCCAAAGTCTTTAAGCTTGAAGGCAAGTTCATGTTGTCCAATTTTCTCTGAGCTAGCTAATTCTAAACTTAGCCCCAAGCCCTGCAGGCTCAGGTCATTCAGCGAGTTAGCTCGATAGTAGTCGTAGATACCTTCGAATTCTATATAGGCGCCGTTGGCTGCTGTATTGAACTCAGCCACCTGGGCATCGATCGCTTCATAGCTGTGAACCGCATTGATACCTATCCCGACCGAAACCGGGATGGTATCCACCAATAAACCAAATTGAAAACCAAGTCCGGAATAAAACCAGTTTTCGTAGGCCATATAATTGTCTCGCAAAGGCGTTCCAGCAAATTTCCGATTGCCGTTTAACGCTAAATCCAGTAAGTCTCTGCTAAGGTCGGCTCCAATGTAATTTCGATTGTAAAGGTAAATGGAGCGCTTGGGAATGGGTAAGAGCTTTACTTGCTGATGACCTTTATAAACAAAGCGAGCTTGCCATGATTGATTAACCCCCAAACGCAGTGATGAACCAATATCAAGTAATTCTGCTTTGGCCGCGTCATCTAAAAAACCCCCGTAAAAAAAACTCCAAAGATCATTGCTTTGCCAATCTCTACTTTGAGCCCCTATCTGATAATCAAGTTCCAAATAAGGCCTGGCCTGTTTGCCAAATATAGTCGGCACCTCACCAAAAGCAACCGCAGAGTCCTGCTGGGCCTGAAGCATGATTACCAGGCTACTGAAGAGTAACAAAAAGACCTTTCTCATTGCGTGCTCAATCTAAAATCACCTACCAATTGCAAGTCGAGGTAATTATCGGAATAAATTCGAACGGTCTCATTCGGCGGACTATTAAGTACACTGCGAATAAAAATATATCGGGTTTCTTTTAAGTTTTCAATTTGATCTGGACCAATGGGAAAGTCTAATTCACTGCTAGCGCTACCATTAGAACGACCATTAGCGTCGCGAGGAGCCGCATTAATCAATTTAGCACTTTGTAAGGTGTCGAGAAGATTTCGATCTTGATCGAACAAAAGAAGCTCCACTGCGGCTTGAAAAGGATAGGTATTTTCGGCCAAAACCTTTAAGATACCTTGTTGCATCCTTCCGCCAGGATCAAGTTCTAGGTAATTGAAATCTGTGGTATCGCCTAAAAAAAGGTCCTTCATCCCTAAGTGAAGGGGTAAGTTCAAGTCTACGTAGGCTTCCAATCCGTAATCGGTATACAAGAATTGACTCAAATCCGTGTTAGGCCGACCCGGGTTCATGTAAGCGGTAACATCGGTTTGAAAACTAGCTGGCCTAATCTCGATAACATCCTGAATATTACTATTATTTTGATCCAATTGAATTTGGATAGTAGACGGTGTAGGCCTTGTTCCTGGTTGATTCTCTTGCGCAGGAGGAAGGCTAAATTGCGTACCTAACTGATTCCAACTAAGGTCTTGACTTTCATTAGCTCTTATACCCTTCAATTGATTGATCTGGGCACTAAAATGAGTGCCCACATAGTTCTCGATGCTCAAGGTTACGGATGCCTCTTGTAGATCTAAAGCCCCACCCAAAATATCACTAAAGGTATCACTGGCAATTACTTCCTGACTACTAATGGTGTCGTAACCTAAAAAGCCGTAGCCTCGGTCGGTTACCAAATTATCGATTCCCGTTTCCACATAAACGCTGTCGCTTAAGGATAGATTGATCAACCGCCCCGTACTATCGATTCCACCGGTAAAAATGGTATAAAAGGTATTGTAGACTCCCAGGTCACCAGGTAATCCGGTCATGTCCAATAAATAATTGGAAATTGGAATTTGTGCATAACGATTAACGGTAGAGTTGGGTGGTGCTGCGGGAATGACCTCAACAAACTCCAAAATATTGTTGGCCTGATCGCGCGCTCCTGGTAATGAGTAACGAAGATTGATACTATCGTCTATGGTACTGTAAGCGTCCATGAAAATATCACCTTCGGCCACGTGCACCGCGGTTAAACGCGAGCCACCGGGAAAAATGGTTGCAGCCGCCGTATCGTTGAAAAGGTCTTGAGCCGGAAATATGGCTGTTGCCGAAACGGGATCCATTTTATCGATGCTAACCCTGAGGTCCAGTGCATCCGAAGTATCGATCAGAACCGCATTACCGTTACTCCCTGGGGAGTCAAGATTGATCAATGAAGCCACCAAGTTTCCCTCGATCAAAAAGTTATTTACTAAATGTACCGAATCATAATGCACTCCACCTGCTGGCAGACTCGCTAGAGTATTCTGTAAAACAAAGGTTCCACTATTTTGATTTTGAATGGCATACTGCAGATTGGTTAAGTCGATCGGGAAATTATTCTCCATTCGCAATACTAACCATCCGTCTCGTAATGTGATGGATTGAAAGTAGTTTGTAGCATCGATATTAAAGGTAGATGGGCCAATACCGCTTAAGGGTGGGATAACCTGATTAGTTCCATTGGCGGCGATTAGCAATGCCCCGTTTAAACCAGCCTGCATAGCTACCATTCCTAATGAAATACGATTCTGGATCACTTGCTTGCCTAAGGTGATCTTTTGCAAAGTAGCGGTATTACTGAAGCGTTCATTGAAAGGCGGCGCAATGGCTCCTGGTTTTAATTCGGCCAATTTAGTGCGCATTACCAAGGCAACTTCACCATCCGTACCAGCTTGAATTAGGCTGTCACTGGAGTTTAGATCTAAAATATCTAAACGGGTACGTAAAATAGGAACCAGAGTATCCACCTCCCAATGAGCAGTTTCTGGTTCGGGCCTACAGGCAGAAAAAAGGCTGAGACCAAGTAAAAGGCAGAGTAGTGATCTCTTATTCAAATATTCAATTTTCCCGCAAGGTACAAAACCGATACATTCTCATTTCCCTTGCCTATGGCTTGGTTATCTTAGCCAAAAAATTAGACATGGCACAACGCTTGTTTCACAATATTGGTAATTTAATTCAAGTAGAGAATGGCTCCAGACCTTATTTACGCGGTTCGGAAATTAACAAGCTTCCGGTAATAGAACAGGCTTTCTTGGTGGAAGAGAATGGCCATATTAAACAAATAGGAAATGGACCAAATCCTGACCAAGACCTATTCGATGAAGTAATAGATTGCCAAGGAGCTACCGTTCTACCTAGCTTTGTAGATAGCCACTCCCATTTGGTTTACGCCGCCAATCGAGAAGATGAATTTGCCATGCGTTTGGCGGGGAAAAGCTACGCAGAGATCGCAGAAGCGGGCGGTGGCATTCTTAATTCGGCGGCTAAGCTCGCCGCTTCTAGTGAAGAAAGTCTATATACGGCAGCCAAAGCGCGCTTGGAAGAGTTGATCAGTTATGGAACTGGCGCGCTTGAAATAAAAAGTGGCTATGGATTAAGTACAGAGGCTGAAATTAAAATGCTCAGAGTAGTAAAGCGTCTCAAAGAAGAAATGGACCTCCCGATCAAGGCTACTTTCTTAGGTGCCCATGCTTTTCCTCCACAGTACAAAAATGAGCCCCAAGCCTACATCGACCTGATCATAAACGAAATGCTTCCACAAATTGCAGAAGAAGGTTTGGCCGACTACGTAGACGCCTTTTGTGAAAAAGGTTATTTTGACCTTAACCAAACCTTGGCCATTGTGGAAGCAGCAAAGGCTTACGGATTAGAAGCAAAAGTTCATGTAAATCAATTCAATAGCATTGGGGCGGTAAAAGCTCTGGTAGATCGTGGGGCTTTATCGCTCGATCACCTAGAGGTTATGACCGAGGAAGATTTGAACGTTTTAGCGGAGAGTAATACGATTGCCACCGTTTTACCGGGCTGTTCTTTGTTTCTGGATATCCCCTTTGCACCGGCCAAGGAGCTCATCGATAGAAATGCGATTGTAGCGATCGCAACGGATATGAATCCAGGATCGGCCCCTTCGGGTAATATGGCGATGATGATGTCTTTAGCTTGTACCCGTATGAAGCTGAACATCGATCAAGCCCTTTGTGGAGTTAGCTTGAATGGCGCTGCTGCTTTAGAAATATCGGAAAAGGTGGGAAGCCTGGAGTTGAGCAAAGAGGCAAATTTCATCATCCTAAAACCTGGGTATTCCTTAGCCTCCCTGGCCTATCACTTCGGACATCAATTGATCTGGAAACACATAATTCGTGGAAAAACCCGTTATGAAGCATCTTAAATTTCTAGAAGAAACGTCTACTCGCAAACTGTTTGATTCAAGGAGTGGTGAGGTAAAAATCGGCGAAAAAATCGCCGTCTTAGGCACTTGGTCTGAAATCAATGAAAGTGAGGCTCAGTTTGTCATCATTGGTATCCAAGAAGAAATTGGTGTAAAGGCCAATCTTGGGCGTCCAGCTTGCGCAAATACATTCCAAAAGGTACTCCCTGCCCTGCTTGGGGTACAAAACAACCGATTTATAGATGTTAACAAGATTGCTCTAGGTCCTTATCTAGATTTTAGCGATTATCAGGCGGAGGCCGACCACTTAGAAGTAAATAAAAATGCTGATCTCGAACGCCTACGAGCACTTTGTAGTGAGATCGACCAAGAGGTAAGTGCCCTAATTCAAGCCATTGTTAAAGCCCATAAAATCCCGATCGTAATAGGCGGTGGCCACAACAACAGTTACGGTTTGATACGCGGAAGTGCAGAGGCATTGGCCAGCCCTTTGAATGTTTTGAATATAGACCCCCATGCCGATTTTCGGGCGCTGGAAGGAAGACATAGCGGCAATGGCTTTTCCTATGCGAAGTCTGAGGGGCATTTAAATCGCTATGCAGTCTTTGGCCTGCACGAGTCCTACAATAATCAAATGATCTTAGAGCAATTTCGCGCCTCGGCAGATTTGTACTATTTGTCTTACGATGAACTACTTTCTTTTAGCACCGATGAACGCGATCGATTATTTAAAGATGCCCTGCGCTGGCTCGGTCCGGGTCCGGTTGGGCTCGAATTGGATTTAGATAGTGTTCAAGGCTATCCCGCCTCCGCTTTAAATGCCAGCGGTTTTACCATGCGTCAGGCGCGACTAATGATACAAACTGCCGCGAGCCTAGCCGCTCCATCTTATTTACATCTAGCAGAAGCGGCGCCAAATTTAGCACCCAACGCAGCCGAGCGTGAAATGAGCATAAAGGCCCTGGTTTATCTTATTACCGATTTTATAAAGTCCTATGCCGATTAAACAAAAAAGGCGAGCTAATAGCTCGCCTTTTTATTATCTGAAATCTAATTATTTCTACAAGCCTAAGCTCTTGCGTAATTTTTTAGGTAATGCATCTTTATGCATCATAATCCCGATGGTCTTATAACGCACAAAAGCGTCACTGGCATTTATGTAACCAGGACGAAAATCATTGTCTCGCTCGCCCCAGCTGTTTTTCACGATATAGTAAGTTCCGCCCTCCTGATCTTTGACCTTACCGGTGATCAACATACCATGATCATCGGTAGTTTCGTAATTATCATAGGCCATTTGGCGGTTTTCTGCGCTAATCTCCATTTCGGCTTGTGGTCCGTCGAACATATTGGCTCTTTCCTCTGCCGACATTTTAGCAAAAGGTTTAGCTGGAACAATGGCTACCCCGTTTTTAAGTGAAAAACCTTTCTCGGAAACATCGGTTGCCCAAGCTACCGGATAAGACTCGTCCAAGGCATTATTCAAGGCCGACATCATCTCATCCAAACTCACATTGTAGGCTTTTCCCCAAGCCCAGTTATCAGGTACTTGAATCATTACTTCTTCGTGCATAGGATGGTGCGTGAAGGATGTAAGTTGAACATAGTCTTTGGGGTCTATTCCGATGTAATCGTCAGCAAAAGAACGAGGTGTGTAGCTTTTCCCTTTATATTCAAATTCACTTGGGTATTCGCCTAAGTAGGCATCAAGCGTAGCTTCGAAAGCTTCCTTCCACACGGGAGTAATCTTGCCATTCTTATTTTTTATTACTTGGTCTAACTGCGCCTTTAAAACCCCTTCCAATTCGCCATGATTATTGATGTCTGTTCCATAATCCAAGCCCTCGTAAACTTCCTGTGGCACCGCTCCATAATGCTTTAAAACATACATCACGTCAGGCAATGCACCACCTTGGGCAAAGTTTAAATGACCATGCAAGCGCACATACTTCTCCCCTTTATCGCGGTAAACCATGCGAACGGTAAACATCTCTGAGATATCTACCGGATCTTTCCCCATCCGGAGCATCTCGCTTTCTACGAAACCGGTGGTGGCATAGGACCAACAAGTTCCGCTACGCCCCTGATTCTTTACCGGTGTTGCTTCGAGGTCTACCACCGTTTCAAATTGGAAGCCCTCTCTAGAGTCACCACCATTCTCTTTCACCTTATTTATAAGGTCCACTTGGGCATTTGCGCTGAGGCCGAATACCAAAGCACCGGCCAAAAGATTCATCTTCTTATTCATTCTATTTTGTATCGATTTGATCAATTAAAACTTCTACTGCTTTTTTCAATTGTGCATCGTCGTCCAATGCTCTTACTTGGGGAGGATTTTCTACAATGATATCAGGGACCGCTGGTCCATTCTCCATATTCATCCCGGAATTCTTAACGTACCAAGCTCGGAAGGGTAAACGAATAAACGAGCCATTTAACAACCTGGAACCACCGGTAGAAATTACCGCTCCGAAGGTAGGTTTACCTACTAGAGTTCCTATCCCTAAAGACTTATAAGCGTGACTAAAGATTTCCGCATTAGAATAGGAGCTTTCGTTGCATAAGGCAACAGACGGCTTGGTCCAAGCCGCGAGGGGTAAACGCTCCGAATAGGGATAGTAATCGGCGAACTTCTTATTTTCATTCAAACTCTTAGCGGCTCCTCTAGGAATAGTATAGGCATGCTGACGAACACTTAGTACTGCCATTAAATAGTCGGTAGTCCAACCACCACCATTGAAGCGTACGTCGATTACGATTCCTTCCTTACCATAACCCGAAGCCATTAGTTCGCGCTCAAAACGCTCAAAACTTGGCTTATCCATTCCTTTAATATGAATATAACCTAGGCGTCCCTTCGAGTAACGATCGACCATAGCTTTACGGGTAGCAACCCATTCTTCATAGAGTTCTGAGCTTATGGAGCGACTGGGAAGTATTACAATTTCTTCCTTAGAACCTTGGCGGTCGATCTCCATTATTACCTGCTCTTCACTGGTCTCGGCCAAAAGGCTATAAAAGTTAAGTTCATCACTTACTTCACGGCCATTCACACGGATGATCTTGTCACCAACCATTAGATTATTCTTGGCTCGATCGGCCGGCGAATTGGGTACTACACGGCTTACTGCAACCCCTTTAGCGAGGGGTTGGATCTCTATTCCGATACGACCGGTTCGCTCCCTTTGCACATCGGCCTCCGAACCGCCATACAAGCCCATATGGCTAGCATTAAGGCGACCTAACATTAAATTGTATACGAAATTAAAGTCCTCATCGGTACTTGCGGCAAAAGCCCAGGGTTGGTAATAATCCAGAAGCTTGGACCAATTATTACCATGGAATTCCGGATCGTAAAAGCGATCTCTGATCAAGCGACCTGCTTCGGCGTATACTTGCTTTCGTTCCGCTTGTTTATCAATGGTCATTTTCGCTTTATGCGGATAGGATTGGGCCTTACCACCACTAGATTTGATGTACTTTAATCGCCCACGGCTAATGAAGTAAAAGCCTTTGCCATCTTTATCCCATTTAAGGTTGTACGGGCTAGTTCCTCCTTTGGTAAGGGCTTCTACATCGCTACCATCATACTTGATCTTATACAGATCTGAGCCCTTATTCATGGCATTGTAACGAGTAAAATAAAAACTCTCTCCATCGGGGTCGATCAGCACATTGGATTCGCTTCCCACGTAGGAAGTTACTTGTTGCAAACGCATGTGTATATTTTCAAAATCGATCTCTAAAGTAGCCACTTTAGAATCTTCTTTCTCTTGGTCTTCTTTCTTACCATCGCCTTCCTTTTCAGACTCATCCTCAAAGTAATAGCCATTCTCTCGCTCATCTTCACTTTGCAGCCAATCTTCGCGCTTCAGCCAAACGAACCATACGTCGGTATCATCATTATTACGGTCGGAAAGGAAAGCTAGTTTAGAACCATCTTCACTCCAAGTGGCGCCATAGTCATTGCCAGGGTGCATCGAAATATTTACCGCTTCGCTCCCCTTTTCTACCGACTGAATAAAAACTTCGGTATTGAAATTAAGGTCATCGCGATGGTAGGCAATAAAACGACTATCTGGACTCCAGGCCAGACCTGAGGCGCCGTGCCAAGCATCAACCAAGGCGTAAGCATTCTTCAAATCCCCTTTCTCAGTTAGATCGGCCACCATAAGCCTTTGATCATTTTCTAACCAAGCCATTTTTTTGCCGTCAGGTGAAATATTGGCCGAGCGTAAATCATTCTTTGAAGTTCGGTAGGATTTCACTTCGTGCCGTAAACTTTCGTACAGTCCCGTTTTCTTTGGGTCACTGGAAGCCACTTGGTAAAAATCATAGGTATTATCGGCGCGATCGGAACTAAACACTACCGTGCTATCATTTAAGAAAATAGCATCGCGATCGAAATAGGGATGGTCACTTAGGTTTCGAGTGCGCGACTCATCTTCATCGATTTCGGTCACAAAGATCTCACCATGGATCTCTAAGGCTACCAATTTACCATTTGGAGAAAGAGCATAATCCGAAATGGCATTACTGTAGGTTTTACGTTCTTCCGGATAAAAGCGGTAATCGCTTGGCAAACTTGGGCTTATCGCCTGTGCTTGCTCTACAGCCTCTAGAGTCCCGTAATAGGCCTTGGGACCGCGATTGAAGGCTACTTTACCGGCAGCTACCGAAAAATGATGGATACCTTCGTCTTGGAAATTACTAAGCCAAGACTGATTCCCTTCGAGGTCGGTCTTCTTCAAATTATAACGTCCTTCACGAGCCGACAAGAACACCAGCTCCGAGTCATTGATCCACTGTGGGTAGAGGTCATTAATATCGTTGTCGGTCAAAGCCCGATACTCCTCATTCTTTGTGTCGTAAAGCCAAATTTCATTATCGGCCGGACCAACATAGTTTTCTCGGGTAACCCTACATGCACCACGGGTAAAGGCAATATAACGGCCATTAGGAGATGCAACCGCCATTTCGCCCAGTGCGCCAAGTAGGCGCTTGGGACTACCGCTAGCTTTAGCAAAATGATAGATTTCAGGATCCCACTCTACCCTATTATAAGCACGCTCGGTACTAAACAAAATTCCCTGCTTGGTGCTCCAATCAGATACATTGTCGCGGGCCGAATGATAACTTAGTCGTTCTACCTTCTGATCGGCAAGGTTTAGGATAAAGATATCGCTGCCTCCAAATCGGTTAGAACTAAAAGCCAATTGTTGGGCATCTGGACTAAAAATAGGTTGCGACTCGTAGGCCTCATGCAAGGTAAGCCGCGCAGGCTTTCCTTCTAGGTTTTCCCAATACCAAATATCGCCTTGATAACTAAAGGCGAGGGAGTTGCCATCTGGACTTAATCGCAGATGTCTTAAAAAAGCATCTTGGGCGGAAAGAGGGCCAAAAGTACCCACCGCCAAAAAGAATAAAACTAATTTTCTCATGGATCGTGTGCTTGAAAATTTCACAGGGAAATCGGAATCGGGCACTAATATACATAATGATCCATAAGATAGATTTATGCTGGTTTACGTTGTTCCTGATAATGATATTCGGCCTTGGCCAATTTGCGCCAGTTACCACGAGGATTTACCTCATGACAGTGTACTTTAAGCAAATAGGAACGATGATTAGTAGCACTTAACTGAGCCATGAAACGAATCTTGGTGGCCGGTCTGGCTTCAGCATAGGTCTTAAGATCTACCCCCGTACGCACCAAATCAACATTATTGGGTAAGAGATAGGCAATTTGATCGTAGAGCTCCGCGGCCTGGTCTTCTAAACCTTTTAAGGTTAACCACTGCAAGTTTTTGCCACGTGCGGGTAAGTCGATTAACTTCTGAACCTCTCTTTTCTTCTGCTTTTCTAATTGCTCAATAAACACACTCATCTCAATAAGCTATAAAATGAAAAAGCCCTCGCTAATTGAAGCGAGGGCTTTTACAGTTCCTGTTAGATTGGTTCTATTCAGATTCCATACAAATGCACCTCGCTCCTCAGATAATTCATCCAAGTGCGATTCATGCAATTATATTTATGGAATTGTTTCACCATTGTGAAAACGAATATACTATTTTTTCCTTTCGTCGTGTGCTATTTTTTCAGCTTAAGCGAAATAGGAATGTTTTTTATCGGCCATTCCCCTTCGTCGGTTTTCACTTTCGAAATCGCCTCTACCACGCTCATGCCTTTAACTACGCGGCCAATTACCGTATGCTCTCCGTCCAAATGTGGGCTCCCTCCTTGCTCTTGATATAATTTTAATTGAGTTGGATTTAGGGTCATATCATACTCTGTTTCCAGGGCCCTTAATTGCGCCAAAGAGTATTTAGGTCCTAAACTGATGTAGAACTCAAAAGGATCCGAAAGTTTATTAGGGTTATTTTTATAAGACCTTGCCATAGCCACCGCACCATAGCTATGGTAATTTTCACCGAGCGCCTCTGGGGATAATTTATAGGCACCAATCTCCTTGCGAAGCCGCACTAAATCATATTCATCATTATTCCCGGCTTGTATAACGTGCTCGGCACTTACCCGGTGAAACCAAGTTCCATCGAAATAACTGCGATCGATCAAATAGAGTATATTTTTTCGATGTATCGGGGTATTCTTATAAAGTTCCACCTCGATTTGGCCAAAATCCGTGTTTATAACAAAATGATCGGTTTCAACCTGAGGCTGATAATCTTTCAAGAATTCGATCGCTTCCGCTTCGGTATCAAGTGTGGGGAAGGTGTTTTTCTGTTTTTTTTGGCTTTCGCCGGATGCGCCAGACTTGGGTGACTTATCCTCTGCTTCTTGCTGCTGAGAAGATGACTTGAGAGATTCTTGGCAGGACGCTAAGGTCACCAACAAGCATAAGATTTTAATTGAGGTAGATATTTTGGAACTGACGTGATTCTTGTTCATGCAGCAAAGCTAAGTAGCGTAAATAATTTCGCAAATAATGATCCATCTGTTCCGCTCCGCTCAAACTGACGAACTCCATTTTTTCTTGATCGTTGAAGTTCAATATTCCAGGTAATTCGCTGTATGCAAAACGATCGCGGGCCAATAATTCTATATCGTAGTGATCGTGTTTCACTAGGTATTCGCGAAAATCATGGTAAAGCGGCTCGCTAACTGGCTCTGAAGTTGTTTCGCTTAATAAACTGATATCGCCCGCTGGGTATAATTTACCGGCAAGCTGGTAGTAAAACTTTTCCAATCTAAAGTTTCCGACCGCTCGCACTACGATTTCCATTTCCCCTTCGTCGCTGCGACTAACCACATCATGCACCTCAACAATAGTTCCGAGGTTTTTGGCATTTAGCTTATTCGAAAATGGGATACCAAAACTGCTTTTAGCTTCCCATACTTCATTAATAAGTTGTTTGTAGCGCTCCTCAAAAATGTAGAGCTGCGTATATTCTCCGGGTAATAAGAATAGGTTTAAAGGAAAAAGCGGGTAATCTTTCATATCAAGACAACCCGCTTTTTTTATTATTGTTCGCGCTTTAAAGCATCGGGACCGGACTTAAAATCTGGTCGCTTGATTCTAAAAGTTTTTCGGGAACCGCATTCTGAATGATGCGTCCCAACTCATCGATTACCTTAATTTTTAATTCGGCTCTAGAGTAAACCAAACTGATCTCTCGAGTGGGTCTTGGATCGGCAATCGGCTTCACTTGTGATTGTTCCTCCTTGGGCATGTCGATGGCATATAAGTAAGGCAATAGAGTCATGCCATAGCCTTTCTTGGCCAGCTTTACTAGGATATCGAAATTTCCGCTCTCAAGGTCAACGTTCTTGGCGCCTAAGGAAGGAGTGGTCTGACAAAGATTGATCACTGAGTTCCGGAAACAGTGCCCTTCATTAAGCATTAGAATATCGTCAATATCTAATTCAGAATTGGTCACGAAGGTTTCTTTACCCAAACGGTGGTCCTTAGGGATGTAGGCCATAAAGGGCTCATAATAAAGAGGCTTTTCAATCACCGACCGCTCATTAAGCGGGGTGGCTAAGATCGCCGCATCCAGTTCGTCTCTTTGTAATTTTTCCAAGATCATTTCGGTGGTAAGCTCAATAACCTGTAATTGAATCTTTGGGAACTTGGCATTGAACTGACTTAGAAACCTAGGCACTAAACTAGCGGTGATGGTGGGAATAATCCCCAATTTAAAGGGACCTTCCAGCACATTTTTAGATTCTTGAAGGATCTGCTGCATACGCTCCGACTCATGTAAAATAGTCCGCGCTTGCGCGATGAGCTTTTCACCAATTGAGGTTGGTTTTACTGGATGTTTGCTGCGATCGAATAATAATACACCTAATTCCTCTTCCAGCTTCTGTATTTGCATGGATAAGGTAGGCTGGGTTACAAAACAAGCCTCCGCGGCTCTCGCAAAATGGCGATGATTATCCACCGCGATCAAATATGTTAATTGAGTGAGTGTCATAGCTGTTATTTAAGATGAATACAAAGTTAATAAATAAACACTATTAAATGTTTAAACTCTTATTAACTTTGAACCAGAATTAAGCAGCTTGGAATACCAGAATTTCAAAGATCAAATTCGGCTCTCTTTAGAGCAGGGATTACCCGGAGAGGAGGCTCAATATATGCTTGCCCCCAGCCGCAGGGTAAGGCTTTCGGAACTTGAACTCGACCTTGACACTGTGAAAAAAGCGGGTGTTTTGGCTTTAATCGAAAATAGGGGTGGCGAGGCCCATTTTGTACTTACCGAGAGAACCAAATATCCCGGGGCGCATAGTGGGCAAATTAGCTTTCCCGGCGGCCGCTTTGAGGAAGATGATAATGATTTTGCCTTTACCGCTCAGAGGGAGACTAATGAAGAAATTGGCTTATCATCGGATAAATACCAGATTTTCGGACCTTTAACGGAACTCTACATTCCGCCCAGTAACTTTTTAGTACATCCTTTTCTTGCCCTTGCCGATAAAGCCACCGATCTGCAAAGAGAGGAAAAAGAAGTAGCGCAAATTCACCGCATACCGGTAGCCAAGATCCTCGATGACCAATTCATCAAAGAAACGCAGGTAGAAGTTAGCGGTGGTTTCAAACTTAAGACCCGAGCTTTTATCGTAGATGGCATTACCATTTGGGGAGCTACCGCCATGATAATTAGTGAAATAAGAGCTTTAGCCCTTCGCCAATAAGCCTATTCCGCAAGGAGCTTATATTTGCATCACAGGATTTAACTATGAGGATTAGATTTCGTGATGCCTTTGGCAACTCACTTATCATTAAACGCATTCTTATTTTTTTCTTTGGCTCCATAGCGTATTACCGCTTTAATGTTGCCAACAAAACTCGCGTTAGTGGTACTGATATTCTAAGAGGACTGAGGAAGAAGAATGTTCTTTTTGTGAGTAATCACCAGACCTATTTCGCCGATGTAACTGGTTTGTATCAGGTTTTCTGTTGTGCAAAATGGGGCATTTACGATCGCATCAATTTTCCCTTTTTCGTCCTAAATCCCAAGCTCAATATTTACTTTATCGCCGCTCTGGAAACCATGTCGGCTGGCTTACTCCCTAAGCTTTTCGCCTATGTAGGTTCGGTATCGATTAAACGAACTTGGCGCTCAGCCGGTAAAAAGGTTGATCGAGGGGTAGACCCACGCGACATTCAAAAAATATTCACCGCTCTCGAAAATGGCTGGGTAATTACTTTCCCACAAGGAACCACAACTCCATTTGTTTCGGGCCGAAAAGGTACTGCGCACATCATCAAGGAAACTAAGCCGATCGTAATACCGGTGGTAGTTGATGGCTTTAGACGTGCCTTCGATAAAAAAGGGCTTTTTCTGAAAAAGAAAGGAATCGATCTAAGTATTCGCTTTAAAGACCCCTTGGACATAGATTACGAAAAGGATTCGGCCGAAATCTTGGATCAAATTATGGACAGTATTGAGCAAAGTGAAGACTTCAATACCATGAAAAAGATCGATGAAGAATTGGAGGCTTCCAACGCTTAAGCCTTTCGATTCGTTTATTAATTACCTTAGGCGACCCAAATCACTGTAGAGTAAAAGTTTTATTTAGAATTTCCCCCCATGAAAAAACTGTTTTTCATAATTGGTATTAGCTTTCTTGGCCTTAGTGCTTGTCAGGAAGATACTTTAGTAGACGACAACCCAGCTCCACCAGAAGACAATATTAGCGTTACCCTCCTGCCTTATTATGGTGGCGAACCGATAAAATATGATTCGATCTACACCAATAGCTTAGGAATTCAATTTTACATCGACTCGGTGGGCCTACTCATTAGTGATGTTTATTTCGATCCAGAAGACAGTGATGATCTTTTAGATACGTCCGATAACTACATGTTATTGCAAACCAACAAAACGACTGAGCTAAATGGTTTAATTCCTGCTGGTGGCTATTACGGTAAATTTTCGCTTATCTATGGAAGCGATACCCTCTATGGTGACCATGTGCAAGAAGTGTTGCAAATAGATCCGCGTTTAGTGCGTTTGGATGGCATGGGCTTTAACTTCTTCACCGTGAAAGGTCGCATTTTCGACCCTAGCGAGCCTCCGACCGATTCGGTATTTATTCCTGTTAGATACACACTTGGAACCTATCATTTAACCGACACGGCCACGAGCGAATTACGGTACTTCAATGTTGATAATGCCAACGATGTTCCCTTGTTTCTCTACACGGAAATCAAACCTCTCTTGCATTACCTCAATATGGACGCCGTGCAAGAAGTAAAAAGTGATTTCTTCGATAACCAAGACTGGACCATCGCCGAGATCATGAGCGATAGTTTAACCATTGGCGTATTTTAAAAATGAAGCGAGTATTAAACATTAGCCTAATTCTCCTTTCACTGGTTTTTATTGTAAGTAATTGCCGTAGAACCGAAGAGGGGCCTGCTGATAATAGCGCAGAAGTAAGTTTTACCACCAGCATAGGAATTGATGGAGGTACTACTATCGCTAAAATCGGAGATACCCTAAGTTTGAATACAGGTTACGACTTTAATCTCAAAAAATTCAAATTATACCTCAGCAACATAACGCTTGTTGGGTCGGGCGGGACCGAGGATCAGGTTATTGAAGATATTCTATTAGCTGATGTGGGCGATGAGGAAACGGGCGCCTTTACCGCTAACGCTGACCCCGGAAACTACCGCGCCGTACGTTTGGGTTTTGGTCTCGATCCAGAACAAAATGATCAGGATCCAGAAAGCTTTCCAGACGAGCACCCTCTCTCCTCTTATAACCAGATGTACTGGACCATGTTAAAATATCGCTTTGCGATATTGGAGGGTAGATCTGATAATACAGGTCAGCTAAATGGCGACACTACAGATATCTTAAACGCCTACCATCCTGGTTTAGATAGCCTATACCAAGTTAAAGAATACCCTATTAGCCTAATTTTGAGTGAGAATGGCAGCATTGCCTTAGACTTACAAATTAGAGTAGATGAGATCTTTTCTCATGGGGAAGGCATCGACATGCGAAATGAGCCCCAAACCCATAGCGAATTAGGAGATAGCTTAAATCCAGGCGATTTTGATATTGCCCGTCGCTTCATGGAAAACTTGTCGGCTACCGCCGTTTTAGAACTCCGTTAAAAATTTAGCTTTGCTCTATTATGAGCAAAGAGAGAATTCACCTAATTGCCATCGGCGGAAGCGCCATGCACAACCTTGCCTTGGCTTTGGCAGAACAAGGACATGATGTAACTGGCAGTGACGATGAGATTTTTGAACCATCCCGTTCCAGGTTAGCAGAAAAAGATCTATTGCCGGCAAAGGTGGGTTGGGACGAAAGCCAGATCCATAGTGGTATCGATAAAGTAATCGTAGGCATGCATGCTCGTTCGGATAACCCCGAGCTTAAAAAAGCTTTGGAGCTTGGCCTGCCGGTTTTTTCCTACCCCGAATACCTTTACGAAGCAGCACGGGATAAAACGCGAGTAGTCATCACCGGCAGTCATGGAAAAACTAGCATAACAGCGATGATCCTTCACGCTTTAAACTTTCACGGACACGATTGTGATTATATGGTTGGGGCACAGCTGGATGGATTTGATACTATGGTGCGCATTACCGATCACAACGAATTCATGGTGATCGAAGGTGATGAATACCTCTCCTCCCCTTTAGATCCTCGGCCCAAATTTGTTCATTATAAACCGAATATCGCCTTGCTCTCGGGCATAGCCTGGGACCATTATAACGTATTCCCTAAATATGAAGACTATTTCCATCAATTCGAATTATTGATGGATTGCATCGATACAGGAGGACTTATTATATACAATGAAGAAGATCCTGAAGTTGAGCGCGTCGTAAAAGAAAGTAAAAACGAAGTAAAACAATTTCCTTATTCCAAGCCCAAGTATCATGTGGAAGACGAGCATTTCGTCTTAGAAACCTTCGAAGGTGATCTAGAGCTTAAAGTTTTCGGCGCACACAATATGAGTAATTTGGAAGGAGCACGATGGATATGCACCCAGATGGGCTTAACCGATGAGGAGTTTTACGAGGCTATTGTAGAATTTGAAGGTGCCTCCAAACGCCTAGAGCCCCTCTTCAAAGGGCCCGATTTTCAAGTGTACCGCGACTTTGCTCATGCCCCTTCTAAAGTGAAAGCTAGTTTAGAGGGTACTCGCGAAACCTTTGCCCAATCAAAGATTATGGCCGTATTAGAGCTACATACCTTCAGTAGTCTTAACGCGGACTTCATCAAACAATATAAAGGAGCGATGGATGCGGCCGATTTAGGAGTGGTTTACTTTAATCCGCAGGTAATCGAGCATAAGAAATTACCTGCTTTAAGCACCACGAGCGTTCGCGAAGCTTTTGCCAATTCCAATTTGGAAGTAATCAACGATAGCAAGGAATTAGAGGACTTCGTTTTAAGTAATGCCGGTCTCCACCAAGTGCTCTTATTAATGAGTTCAGGTAATTTTGACGGCATAGATTGGTCCAAACACTTTCAGTAATTCGTACTTTTGCTCAGTCGATGATGGACAAAAAGAAATTACTTGACGCGCGCAGTATCTCTATTACGCTGCATAGATTAGCGCAACAACTCATTGAAAACCACGGTGATTTTCAGAACACCGTACTTATTGGCCTTCAAAATCGTGGAATCCATGTCCTGGATAAATTGCTGGAAATCCTTAAAAGCAATGGGCTAGATAATGTAGCCTCCGGTACATTGGATATCACTTTTTTCAGGGATGATTTTAGAAGACGAAATAGTCCGCTGGAACCGAGTATGACCAAGATCGACGTGCTCCTAGAAGGTAAAAAAGTGGTTTTTATAGACGATGTATTATACACCGGGAGGAGTGTTCGTTCTGCAATGGATGCTATCCAGTCATTTGGAAGACCCGCAGAAATAGAACTATTGGTACTGATCGACCGGCGTTTTAGTCGTGAACTACCCATCCAGCCCGATTATGTAGGAGAGCAAGTAGATAGCCTCTCTGGTGACCGAGTATCGGTTGAGTGGAAAGATATAAATGCTAGCGCAGACGCGGTATACTTAGAAAAAGGAATCAATGAGTGAGTTAAGCGTAAATCACCTCTTGGGCATCAAGTACCTCGAAAGCGAGGACATTAAGCTCATTTTTGACACCGCCAAGCAGTTCAAAGAAGTCATCAACCGCCCGATTAAAAAAGTTCCTTCTTTGCGCGATATTACGGTGGCTAACCTTTTCTTTGAAAATAGCACCCGAACGAGACTCTCTTTCGAGCTGGCGGAAAAGCGCCTTTCGGCGGATGTGATTAACTTTTCAGCATCTTCTTCCTCTGTATCCAAAGGGGAAACACTGATCGATACGGTAAATAATATTCTAAGCATGAAAGTAGACATGGTTGTGATGCGCCACCCTAAACCGGGTGCAGCTTACTTCCTGTCTCAAAATGTGGATAGCATTATCGTAAATGCCGGAGACGGTGCCCACGAGCACCCTACCCAAGCTTTGTTAGATGCTTTTTCAATTCAAGAGGAACTGGGTGATTTAAAAGGAAAGAAAATTGCCATAATTGGCGATATACTTCATTCGAGGGTGGCCCTTTCCAATATTCTTTGTCTGCAAAAAATGGGAGCCGAAGTGCGGGTATGCGGCCCTAGCACTTTAATGCCAAAGTACATCGAAAGCTTAGGAGTAAAGCAAAGCTTTGATTTGAAGGAAACCCTTGACTGGTGCGATGTAGCTAATATGTTACGGGTTCAACATGAAAGGCAGGATCTCAAATATTTCCCAAGTATTCGGGAATACACCCAACAATACGGCATCGATAAAAAATTATTAAATAGCCTCTCTAAGCCCATCCTTATAATGCACCCCGGCCCCATTAACCGTGGGGTTGAAATCAGCACCGATGTTGCCGATAGCGACCAAAGCATAATTCTTAATCAGGTAGAAAATGGCGTAGCGGTGCGTATGGCGGTAATGTATTTATTGGCAGCTAAAAAAGAGATGAACTTCCAAGCTTAATGGAGCACTTAAGCCTCAGTATCCTTGGAGCCAATTCTGCTATTCCCTTAAGTAATCGCAGTCCAACGGCACAGTTTTTAAGTATCGCCGATGAACATTTTCTAATCGATTGCGGAGAAGGCACTCAAGTGAAACTTAGACAGCATCGCATTGGTTTCGGTCGCATTAACCACATCTTGATAAGCCATCTGCATGGCGATCACTTTTACGGCCTTATTCCTTTACTTACTAGTCTACAGCTGTTAGACCGCAGGCAAAGCCTTCATATTTATGGTCCAGAGAATTTGGAAGTTATTGTCCGCACTTTCTTAGAACAAAGTGCCGCCAAAATTCAATACCCGCTTGAGTTTCACGCTTTAGATCCTGAGCGAAAATCTACTTTTTACGAAAGTAAAAGCCTAAAAATAAGCTCCTTTCCTCTAAAACACAGCCTCCCATGCTTTGGCTTCCTCTTTGAAGAGAAAGAGCGCCCTCGGAAAATGCGAAAAGATGTTTTGGCTGAACTCTCCATTCCGGTTGCTGAAATTCGTAAAATAAAAGGCGGTGCCGATTGGCATAGTAAAGAGGGGAAGCACTACTCCAATTCATACCTTACCGAAGCAGCGCCCCAGGCTTTTAGCTATGCCTATTGCACCGACACGCTTCCCATAAAGCACTTACATCGTTATTTTAAGTCCGTAGACCTATTATACCATGAAGCTACTTTTATGGCTAAAGATCAAGAGCGAGCCAAACAAACTACCCATAGCACTACGCTGCAAGCGGCTGAGATCGCCAATTTGGTAGATGCGCGATATTTATTGATCGGCCATTTCTCGGCACGCTACCGAAGTTTCGAGCAATTGGTGAATGAAAGCCGTCAAATATTTAAAAAGACCTTTGAGGCTAAAGAGGGCTATCGCTTTAGCTTGGAAAGAGATCGCCTAGCCTTAAAGGCAGAAAAGGAACGTTCGTATTAATCCAGTGGGATCTCCGGTACGAAAGGATCCATTTCCAAAGGAGGGTCCTCTTCTTTCGCCTTTCCTAAAATGCGTTTCCACATTTCTTGGTAAGTATTAAAGTCGGTTTTAAACGAAAGACCAACTCCTTGCTGGTAAAGCTGCTGCTGAGAGATATTTAGATTATACCGATTGTCTACCGATCTATTAAATGCTTTAGCGCGAACCCTTCCATCCGGAGTAAGACTGTAGATCAATTCAAAGTCACCAGCTATACTGTTATTGTTCTCATTTAAAGGTACTTCCACCGATGAGTTAATGGTCAAACGCTCGTCTAAGAAGTTCTTGGAGAGCCCCACTTCAAGCTCCTCATTACTCAGACCACTGGTAGTAGCATCTCCTCCAATTTCATTGGCGGGTTGATAAGATAAACTTACCCTATAATCTCCAGTAAATCGATTCAGGAAGGCCGCTGCCTGATTGGCGATAATATCCCATTGGTTGATTCCGCTTCCTGCCCCAGCAAAGAAGTTACTGGGTGGCGTAAAGCTGTTAAAGGCAAGAAGGCTAAACACCTGCTGATTAATGGCTTGATCTGTATTTAGGCGGTTGCTGACGATTGATTGACTAGATGAACTGGCCCTAGGCATCTTAATTTCAAAATTTATCTCCGGATTGGTTAACACGCCACTGATAAAAAGATAGACCTCAACCGGGGTAATCACGCTATTCGATTCGCCGGTAATAACGCCTGGGTTTGCTTTTGTGGTGTAGACCGCGGTTAGATCCAAACGTGCGGCATATGGGTCACCGTTCCAAACTACCGTGCCACCCTCTTGCACCACAAAGTCCTTGCGGAAAAGACCTTCTATATTAAACTGATACTCTCCTTTACTAACGGTATAGGTCCCAAAAAGCTCCAAATCTTCATTGGGTTCTAATTTCATTTTGATCAAGCCATCACCATTGGCATTAAGCTTATTCCCAGTACTTTCATTAAGAATGATGCTCACTCGGGCATTGGAGTTTACGTCGATATCAAAATCCAAACTAACTCCTTCGTCTAGATCAAAATTATAGTCCACTACCGATAGTGAATCCTCCTCTGAAGGCGGAGGAAGGAAGTTAACGTAACCGGCGCTTTTTACCTCGGTTGCACCTCCGATGGGAATATTGAAATTGGTCTTTCTAGCCGAACTAACATTAGCACCCACTTTCACTTTAGAAGGTGGACCTTGAATATTGATACGACCCGTAGCATAGGCCGTGCCGTAATAAGCATCCCCCAAGTCTGAAGTAGTGTTTAGTACTAGTAATTCGTCGGCTAAAAAATAGAGGTCGATAAAAAAGTCTTGAAAATTACGATGACGTACCTCTCCTCTTAAAATACCATTGGTTCCATAGCGCGTATCGCGTAGTTGTAAGTCAGGAAAAGCAATGCGATCATTATTGATCAAAACCCTAGGATTATCCACTAAGTTATAATCGGTCTGCAAAAATGATACGGTCAGAGCGGTTTTTGGCAAGAACAATTCGCCATCAATATCTGGCTTATTTACATTTCCCTTTAAACTCAACTTACCGTTCATTAAACCTCTAATATTCTCGGCAATCGGACTGGCGAAGGGATCTAAAGCCGCTAATCGGAAGCGATTAAAGTCAAACTCAAGGTCTACAGTACCCTGTGCGAAAGTTTGGTAAAAACCATTGATCTCTAAGGTCTTTAGGCTGCCACTACTAAGAGCACCTTTTAAATACATGGTCTCTTTGGTATAATCAAAATCTGTCTCCAGCAATAGACTTCCTAGATTAACCTCGTTAAATTTTAGAGTGTCGATGCTTATATCGCCAAGGAATTTTGCTTCGCCCGACAGCTCTGTAGCTACTATACTGGCATCTAGGTAACCTTTGGCAATCGACTTTTCGTTGGCTAGGAAATAATTGAGTAAATCGAGGTTAAGGTCCTTGATATCGGCCCTTAGGATCTTATTGGGATCGTTACTCACATAACCGCTAAACTCTGCCTCTAACTCCTCGCCATAAAGGCGAAACCAATCAAATGATAAGCCATTGGAATCCACTCGCAGAAGGCTTTGCGGATCGATGGCAAAGTTCTTTACCCCAAGATTGAAAGCACCCGAATCAAAGCTCACCAAGAATGCGTTCGTATCGGTTAAGACCGTCTTACCCTTGAAATCGGCCTGGCTATCGATGCTATCCCGCATAATCAAGGAAAGCTCGTAATTGAGGCTATCACTAACCAAGTTATTTTTTAAACTTAGGCTATCTACCCTGATCTCCTCACCGCGATAACGGTATTTGTCAATGAAAAAATTGAGCTTATTTAAATCATAAGAGCTTATAAAGTCAAGGTCGATACCCGTAAACAAGTGTTCATCGTATCGTATTGCAAGCGAGTTCAGCTTCATTTTGAAGCGATCATCTTGAAAGGCATAGGAACCTTCTAGTTTCGTACCTGGCTCTACCAAAAGTTTCGGTACCAGTAACTGCGATAGTAAAGTGGTATTCTTAAACTCTAGATCGTAATTGAAATTCAAGTTTAGGCTATCTCTACTGCGGTAACGCCCTGGTGCACTAAACTTTCGTAAGGTATTGGAGAATACCTGAGTCAATCCGTCTAGACTGTAATTGCCATAAAGTCGACCTTCCATGATATCTGAGGATATCAAAAGCTGCTTCCCTATATCGGTGTTCATCGACAAGATTTCAACATCCTGTATATAATGATAGCGACGAGAATTGCGGTATTGTGATTCCCGCAAGGCGATCTGCCCTTCCCAATCGTCGTAATTGAGTGCTCTAAAATCGATATCGATAAAGCCCTGATATTGAGCAGCACTATCCTGCACCAGGTTCACGGCAAATAGATTGGCCGAATCGACTTTAAGTCGAAAATCAAACTCGGAAGTGTCGGCAATAAAACTGGCCCGACCATTAAAATCGAAACTCATATTAGGGTCCCTTGCCGCCAAGTTCCCATCGAAACGACCATCTTTGATCGCCCCGTTGATATTTATGTTCTGATAAGAATAACCCTTAAAAGCCAAGTCAGCGATATCACCTTTGATCTTGCCGTGCATCTCGGCCGGGTCTAAACCTTGGCCATTAAGATTGAAGCGTGCCTTTAAATTACCTAAATCTCTTTGCCCCAAGAGTCTATCCATGGAGGCCGATAAGATGGCGACATCTCCGACGTAATTTACCCGATCTAAATTGGCGAGATCTTGCATCTCTAAATCCAGATTGGCACTGATAAGATCAGAACGAAGGCTACTGTTGGTATTAAACGCATATAATCCACCCTGATAAGAACCACTCCAACGATAAATCTCTTGATCTTCAATAAACTCCGGCAATTCACTTTCAGAAAACATTTTTATAATAGTACGGATTTCCGAACCAGAAGCCTCAATACTCAGATCCTTGGTATTTAATCCTAGGCTTGCAGCAGAAGTAGGCTCACTAATATGTAGTTCGCCGCTTAAGTTTAAGCGATTTAAAGCACTTACTTCGAACTCACTTAGGCTTAGGTCATTAACAGTGCCATCAAAATGCCCGTTCAGACGAGCGGCGGGAAAATTGGGATACTGTGGACCAAAATATTGAATGTCTTCGGCCGCAACCGATGAACTGAAAATATCGCCCCGCATGCGCACGGAGTCTAGGAAGGAGGAAAAATCGGACGGCTCATCGTAAAGCAATGCCACATCCCCATTAACAAAGCCTCGCGAGGTAGTTAGACCCATTTCCCTCACCCGAATACCATGATCGCCATAGAGCACCGAAGCCCGCAGATCATTAACCGCGAAACCCTGAGGATCTTGAAAAACCAAGGCCTCCACCTCTCCCCCAACTTCCTTGCCTGAGACAAAGAAATCCTTTAGACTACCCTTAACATCTTGCCAATAAAAAGCCAGAGATTCAGGAGCCGTTCTGTCACGCAAATAATAACGGCTATTCTCAATGTTCAAGGCTTCGATCCTCAGGTTAAAGAGTGCATTTGGGTCTGCAGGCTTTCCAGTATCAAAGGTTTTCACGAATTCGCTCATGCTATTGCCATCCTCGTAGGTGGTCATATAACAGAAAAGGCTATCCCCATTTACCCGATAAAATCGGAAGCTTTCGCTAAAGGACCCATAGGCTTGAAAGTCGGCATCCAAACTGCCTACATAAAACAGCGTATCGCCATGATAATCGGGTAAGAAAGCGCCTTCCAAGTGGATTCGATTAGGGAATTGAAATCTAAAGGTGCGCATCTGTAGATCTAAGCCTGTTTCCTCCTTAACTAGTTTAACCGCTTGCTGCGCCGCATAATTCTGTACCGACGGAATGCTAAAGGTCAAGGCCAGGCCTAGCAAAAGGCCCAGAAAGATCAAGATGATCCTCGATAGTATTTTAATCGCGCGTCTGATTGTACCTTTGCCTTATGAAGATTAATATTCTGGGCATTGAAAGCAGCTGTGATGATACATCCATTGCCATCACCCAAAATCGTAAAATTCTTGCAAATGTAACCGCTAACCAAGAAATACATGCGGAATATGGTGGAGTTGTACCCGAATTAGCTTCTAGAGCTCACCAGCAGAACATTATTCCTAGCCTAGAAAGGTGCCTGCATGAAGCCGATCTGGAACTAAAAGATCTGCAAGCGATAGCCTTTACCTCAGGCCCAGGCTTGCTCGGCTCGCTATTAGTAGGTACCTCTTTCGCTAAAAGCCTGAGCTTGGCGCTCGATCTACCTCTGATAGAAGTAAACCACATGCGAGCTCATATTTTGGCTCACCTGATAGAAAGTGAGGGACAAGAAAACCCTTCCTTTCCATTTCTTTGCCTTACGGTTAGCGGCGGACATACCCAGATCATAAAGGTAGATAGCCCCCAGGAAATGACCTTATTAGGGGAAACTATTGACGATGCGGCCGGAGAAGCTTTTGATAAAGCCGGAAAGATCATGGGACTTCCCTATCCAGCCGGTCCAATAATCGATCAAAAAGCCAAGCTGGGTGACCCAAAAAAATTCTCCTTTGCCAAACCCAAAATGGAGGATTACAAATTCAGTTTCAGCGGTTTAAAAACCAGCATTTTATATTTTCTGCAAAAAGCAGTGCGAGAAGAGCCCAATTTTGTGGACGAAAACTTGAATGACCTCTGCGCGAGTATTCAGTCTACCATCGTGGGTATTCTCATGGATAAGTTGGAGAAAGCGGCCGCTGATACCAATATAAATCGCATTGCGATTGCCGGCGGAGTTTCGGCAAACTCTGGATTGAGGCAGGCCTTAAAAGATCGAGAGAACTCGCTAGGCTGGGAAACTTACATCCCGGAATTTGAATTCACCACTGATAATGGCGCAATGATCGCAATAAGTGGATACTTTAAATATTTGGAAAAGGACTTCAGTGGCCTAGACGTAGTTGCTAAAGCCCGTAAACCTTTAAGCTTGTAGATGAATCATTTCCTAGCCATAGAAGGAAACGAAAAAGCCGGTATTCTTAGCAAGGAAGACAGTCACCATGCTCTTCGAGTATTGCGCCTAAAAGCTGGAGACCCCATTTCTGTAAGTTACGGAGAGGGCAAAGTTTATAGGGCCATAGTGGAACTAGAGATTAAGCAGGGACTTAGTTTTAAGATCAAGAATCTAGCCCGGGAGCAAAAGAAGCCTTGGCTTCATCTGGCGGTTGCGCCCACAAAAAGCAATGATCGTTTTGAGCTGATCCTAGAGAAGGCCACCGAATTGGGCCTGACCAAGATTTGGCCAATAATCTGCGATCATAGTGAAAGAAAGGTCTATAAACGGGAGCGCGGTAAACGAATCATCGAAGCGGCCTTCAAGCAGAGTCACAAAGGCTATCTTCCCGAATTGGCAGAAGCTTTGAGTTTTAAAGACTTCATCGAACAGTGCAGTTTTCCTGGCCCAAAATACCTGGCGGCTTTGGATGAACGCTTTGATTTCGTTTCTCAAAATGAGATCGATTTCAACCAAGAACTTTTAGTTATGATCGGTCCTGAGGGAGATTTTAGCGCGCGTGAAATCGAAATCGCCCAAAATGCTAATTTCAAGTTGCTCAGTTTAGGGGTTGAAGTATTGCGCACCGAAACTGCGGCCATTCACCTGGCGAGTCTTGTAAACTACCATCAAGCAAGCCAATAGAAATCCTACCTTTGTGAAATGCACAAGAATTACTTAGCTGTAACCTTTAGTTTATTAGTCCTTGGGCTTTTTGCACAAAGTGAGCAATTAGCCTTAATCAAGTATCAAGGCGGAGGCGATTGGTATGCAAATCCCAGTGCCCTAAAAAACCTAAGTGCTTTTTGCAATGCCGAGTTAAACACCCAACTGGAGGAAGAATATGTAACCTTAGACCTCACGAGCAGTCAGATCTTTAATTACCCTTTTTTACATCTCACCGGTCACGGCAATGTTCTTTTCAATAATGAGGAGCTCACTAAGCTACGCACCTATTTAGAGGCAGGTGGCTTTTTACACATCGACGACAATTATGGGATGGATCCTTACATAAGGCGGGAAATCGAAAAACTTTTTCCCGATCGTCCCTTAGAGTTACTCAATTCCGATCACTTACTTTTTAAGGAGCCATATCCCTTTGAAAAAGGGCTGCCTAAAATTCATGAACATGACGGCGAAGCTCCTGAAGCCTGGGTGATTCGCATTGATGGTAGAATAGTGTTACTTTATACCCACGAGGCCGATCTTGGCGATGGCTGGGAAGATCCTGAGGTACATAAAGACCCTGAGCAAGTTCGCCTGAAAGCCTTGCGTATGGGAGCAAATATCATTCACTACGCCTTTAATCGCGCCCTATGAATTCGATAACCCGCCAGATCCTTGTTAGCCTGCTTTATGTAGTCCTAATCGCCTGGTTAGCCTATACCATTTGGATCGTTCGATACACCTTGATCTATGTTCTGGTTTCGGCGGTAATCTCCTTAATGGGGAAACCAATCGTTGATACCTTGAACGGAGGACGATGGGAAAAATTAAATTTGAATCGCAGCATTGCCGCGGCCCTGACCTTGCTTATGATGGCCGGATTGGTGGCCGGATTATTTGCCATTTTCGTGCCCGCTTTAATGACCGAGCTTAGCGCGATGGCAGAAATCAATATTGATTCGCTATTTGCCGAGATCAAAGATGAATGGGAACAGGTTCAAGCCTTTTTAGGCATAAACAGTCCCGAATTTCAAAATAGAGAATCACAAAGTGCCATGCGGCCAGGGCTTACCGATGTATTCAATATAGATAACATTACCGACACCTTTACTGGTTTGATCGGCAGTTTAGGCAATCTCGCCTTCGCCATCTTCAGTATCATCTTCATCACCTTCTTTTTTATGCGGGAAAAATACCTCTTCCGCAATATTATTATGACCCTGATTCCCGATCAATATGAAGAAAGAGTGAATCATGTATCACCACGTTTGCGAAACAATTTATCTCGCTATTTCATTGGCTTACTGATCCAGATTACCATCATTACCACCCTAGTTTCGGTGGGCTTGAAATTAGCGGGCTTTCACAATACCATCGTTATTGGCTTTTTTGCCGGTTTGATCAACGTTATACCTTACCTCGGTCCTATTATTGGGGCAAGTTTTGGCTTGATCATTGGCATGGCCCAGGCTTTAAGCATTCCTAATATGGAACTGGGCTCGGCCTTCCTACTCATCTTCATCATTTTTGGGGCGGTGCAACTACTCGACAATTTTGTAACCCAACCCTTGATCTTTTCGACCTCAATTCGCGCACATCCCTTGGAAATATTCTTAATAATTTCCTTTGCGGCCTCCTTGGCGGGTATTGCTGGAATGATCGTGGCAGTGCCGGTTTACAGTGTAATTCGTTTACTTGCTGCTGAATTCTTTCCCCATTTGAAGTTTGTACGATGGCTTACTCAAAGTAGCGAAGATGAAGAGCGCAAAACTTAGAGAGATTCTAAGCGAAAAAGAGCATCGTGATTTTATAAGTGAGCATCTCCAGGATGATCCGACTAGTCTCATTTTAAGGTATGGCAAGGACCCTGAAAAACGCTTGTTAGCCGAGCAGGTTGCCCAACGCCAGCGGGTACGTAAAAAACTACCCAGCTATTACAAGAACTCTGGTCTAATTCTAGCGCCAAGCTTAAACCTTGCCCAAACTAGTAGCGAAGAAACTGCTGCGCTAAAAGCCAAATGGATCGGAAAGGGTAATAGCATGGCCGACCTGAGCGCAGGAATGGGAATTGACTGTTCATTTTTTGCTCCAAATTTTGCCAGTGCAGATCACATTGAGCCCAACCAGGAACTAAGTGAACTAGCGGCTTATAATTACCAGGTTTTAGGATTAAGCCAGGTGAAGTTCCATACGGCGAAAGCCGAAGAGTTCTTGGAAAAGAGCCTAAAACGAGACTTCCTATACCTAGACCCTTCGAGACGAAATGCGAGCGAAAAGCAGGTGGTGGAGCTCGAAGACTATGAGCCTAATTTATTGGCCATGCTCGATAAATTACGGGGACTTTGTAAAAGATTATTGGTAAAACTCAGCCCAATGATAAGCATCCAAGCATACCTCGAAAAATTCCCTGATCTAAGCGAAGTATGGGTAATTAGTAGCCGTAATGAATGCAAGGAAGTGTGCTTTTACTGGGACTTTGAAAGTAATTCGACTTTTAAATACCGTACCGTAAACCTGAAGCCTGAGGGTGATGAGTATTTCGATTTCACAGAGACTAAAGCAGAAATTAGTCTGGAAAAACCGAGCGGTTATCTCTACCTTCCTAATGCCAGCATCTTAAAAGCTGGTGGGCAGGACCGGTTGGGCCAGGAATTAAGCTTGAAAAAACTGGCGGCCAACACTAATCTGTACAGCAGCCCTAAATTGGTAGAAAATTTTCCAGGAAGAGTTTTTAACATTAAGAATGTGTTAAAAGCCTATGATAAAAGCTTTAAAAAAGGGGCTTACAATATAGTTAGTCGGAACTTCAAAGACGACGCCGAGACTATACGTAAAAAACTGAAGATCAAGGGTTCATCTCGGTCATCTTATTTAATTGCTTGTACTTCCATGCAAGACATGCACTTTATAGAAGCGGATTTGATCCTTTAATCATTAGCAAGCCTCGTTGGATAAATCACTACTCCCTAGGCTTTTAGGCCTGTATTTTTTTGCTATTTTAGACCTCAATTGTGAGGGTACTACGTCTATATGGCATCATGCTTTGCGTTTTATGGAACGCGCAAAGCTTCGCCCAGGCTTTCTTTGTGCAAAATGAAGGTCAGTGGTCTGGCGACTTTAACACTAAGTTAGAGTTGAAACAGGGCGCTATGTTCTTCAATGAAGAAGGTTATCGGGTAGTATTGTTGGATAAAGGCCATAATCACGATCACGGTCATCACCACGCCCCAGAAAAGGCGCTAGCTTACCAAGTGGAATTCGTTAATGCACTAAGTGAAAATTGGCAAGTCCAGGGCTTAGAATTATACCCTCGAAATTATTTTCTGGGCAAAGACCCTAAAAATTGGCGAGCTGGCGTTCAGAGCTACAGCCAAGCTCAAAGAGAAAACCTCTACCCTGGAATCGATCTACTCTTTTACGAGCAGAATGAAAAGCTTAAATACGATATCCAACTTGATGCACAAGCCAATTTAAAAGACTTAAAAATCGTTTATCACGGCGTTAAGTCGCTTCGATTGCGCGAGGGGATGCTGATTATAGAAACCGAGTTTGGCGAGATCAGGGAAAGTATCCCATACAGCTATCAGTTGATCAATGGACGAAAAAAGTCGGTTCAAGTAAATTACCAACTAGAAGGAGATACTTTAAGCTTTGAAGCTGATTCCTATCGCCCGGGCTACCCACTTCTGATCGATCCAATATTGGAGTTTGCCACTTTTTCTGGTTCAGGAGACCTAAACTTTGGCAACAGTGCTACCTATGGTGATAATGGCTCGATGTACGGTGCCGGTGTGAACTTTGGCATTAATTACCCTACCACGGTTGGTGTATTTCAAGCAAAATTTGCTAGCGATAGTATTTTCAATGTGGATGTTAGCATCAGTAAGTTTTCATCGGACGGCACTCAACTCCTCTACGCCACTTATTTGGGTGGAAACGATATTGACGTGGTCCATTCCCTGATCAGTGATGCTGCAGGTAACTTGATCGTTTTGGGGAATACAGGCTCAGACGACTTCCCAACCACGTCAGGGGCTTACCAAAGGACTTTTGGCGGTGGTAATTATTTGAGCTCCTTTGCTTTTAATGACTACAACAATGGCAGCGATATTTTTATCGCCAAAATAAACGCTAATGGCAGTCAGCTAATGGCATCTACTTATTGGGGAGGCAGTGGCAATGATGGAATTAACGAAGATATTTATTACAACTACGGAGACCGCTATCGTGGTGAGGTGGTATTAACCGAAGACGGTAGAATAGCGGTTTTAAGTAATACTAAGAGTACCAATGTACCTTTAAAAGGCGCTAATTCAGCTAATCGGAATCAGAACTCTCAAGATGCCTTGATCGGAGTTTTTAACGACCAATTAAGCACTTTGAATTGGGGCCGCTACTACGGAGACCTTCAGGCCGAAAGTGGTTACTCACTTCGGGTCTACGAGAACAGTCTGTACATTACTGGAGCCACAGAAAGCAGCAACCTAGCGGTTCACAATCAAGCTTACCGCGGTCAGATCCAAGGAAATATCGATGGCTATGTAGCCTCTTTCGACCTCAATAACGGCAACTTCCAGGCGGCCACTTATTACGGCACACCACAGCGAGATCAAAGCTTTATGCTTGATATCGATTATAATGGTGATATTTACATAGCCGGACAAACTCGAGGGAATATAAACGCAAGTCAGGGTGTTTACAGCAATCCTAACTCAAAGCAATTCATTGCGAAATTAAATCCGAGTTTAAGTAGCCTAGAATGGCAAACTGTAGTTGGAAGTGGGCAGAATAAGCAAGATTTAGTGCCCAGTGCTTTCATGGTAGATCAATGCCTCAATATTTATTTCTCTGGTTGGAATGGTGCTTCAAATGTAGTGGGCTTCCCAGGTACACAAAATGGCAATACCGCCGCGCTACCTATAACTCAGGATGCATTTCAAAGCACCACCGATAGTAGTGACTTCTATTTCATGATTTTAGATCATAATGCACAGAGTCTATTAACCGCAAGCTATTTAGGCGGTCAAGACAATGAGCACGTAGACGGGGGTACCAGTCGCTTTAATAAGGATGGTACTATCTACCAAGCGGTTTGCTCCAACTGCACCAACCAAAGCTTTCCTACAACACCCGGTGCTTATGCTCCAAGTGCAGGAGGTCCCAGTTGTAATATGGCCGTTTTTAAGTTTAGCTTTAATCAAATACTACATGCTAACGCGGAGATCAGCTTTACTACTGGCGTTGATTCAATCTGTGAAGGTCTGATCGTTAATTTAAATAATCAGAGTAGCAATGCCACTAATTTCATTTGGGATTTTGGCAATGGCGAAACTTCATCGGACATCAATCCGAGTGTTACCTACGATCAATTAGGCACCTACCAGATCAGACTCATTGCTTTTGACACGATCTGTAATATTAGCGATACTTCGTTTTTGGAAATTGAGCATAATGCCATGCGAGAGCCTATTCCCGACTTTTTAGTAAACTACACCAGCTGCGATGCCAAGAAAAAAGCGGAATTCAGGAATTTAAGTATTACCGCCAATCGTTTTTATTGGGACTTTGGCGATGGCAGTACCAGTGATGATTTCAACCCTGTGCACAGCTATCAAGATTTTGGTACTTATCAGGTGCGACTTATTGCCGAAGATTCAGTTTGTTTTCAATCCGATACGCTCTATCAAACTATCGAATTTAGAGATACCGCTAGTGCTCCGGATATTAAGGTGGAAATAAGTAATTGTACCAATGGCGAGTTAGAAATTCAGAACACAGGCGCCAGTCCTAGTTTAAAATACACTTGGGCCGTTGAGGACCAAGTGTTTTATGGTGAAAATCCCGCGATTCGCTTTTACCAACCTGGCTTGAAAAGCATTAATCTTAGTATCGAAGACACCATCTGTAATAAGAGCTACGAGCAAAACTTTAGCATTGAGATCGAGGATATTCGTAATGAGATCTACACCCCAAATGCTTTCACTCCTAATGGTGACGGTCTAAACGACAAGTTTGAGATTTACGGAGATCCTTGTGATCCGAATGCAAACCTTAAGATCTATAACCGTTGGGGAGTGTTAGTTTTTGAAACCGATCAGCCCTATCAAGAGTTTTGGGATGGCACCTATCAAGGTCAATCTGCCCAAAGTGGGGTTTACACCTATATCATTATGGATGCCGAAGAAAAGGTAAATGGTTTCTTCACTTTGATCCGTTAAAAGATCAATTCTTCATCTACTGATACATGATCGATAAACTCCCGTGCCTTCTGAATGTCTTGATGTAAGTATCGGTCCTCTTCTATAAAAGGCACCTCCGCTCTAAACTGTTCAACCATACTCATTAAGAAGGGAGAGCTATTTTTAGTTCTAAAAGCTAATGCCTGAGAAGCAGTAATCAATTCTATAGCCATAACGGTCTTCAAATTGTCTACTACCTTTTGCAGTTTCGTAGCGGCATTGGCTCCCATACTTACGTGATCTTCCTGTCCGTTTGAGGAAACAATACTATCTATAGATGCTGGAGTACACAATTGCTTATTCTGACTCACCACAGATGCAGCAGTGTACTGGGCGATCATTAGTCCACTATTTAAGCCCGGTTTTGCCACCAAGAAGGCAGGCAGCTTACGCTGACCCGAAATCAATAAATAAGTTCTGCGCTCAGAAATATTAGCTAACTCAGCTACTGCTATTGCAAATGAATCAAGAGCCATGGCCAATGGTTGACCGTGGAAATTCCCTCCACTAATTACCTTATCCTCATCAACAAACACGGTGGGATTATCGGTTACCGCATTAAGTTCGGTCTCAAATACCTTAGCAACATAATCGAGAACATCTTTACTTGCGCCATGAACTTGTGGAATACAACGGAAGGAATAAGGATCCTGCACATGGGCTTTCTCAGAGCGAATCAATTCACTATCTGCTAATAGCTCTCTAAAACGCTCGGCAGTGGCTATTTGGCCATTGTGAGGCCTTGCATAGTGCAGTAGCGCATCGAATGGCTCAGGCCTCCCATCAAAAGCATCTAGGGATAAGGCAGCAATAACATCCGCTAGGTACGCCAATTTCTTCATTTCGAAATAAGCCTTGATACCTAAGGATAACATAAACTGGGTACCATTTAGTAGGGCCAATCCCTCCTTACTCTGCAGCTTGATGGGCTTTAAGCCATGTTGCGCTAATACTTCGGAGGCAGGGATTTTCTGCCCTTGATAATTTACCATAGCCTCGCCCATGAGTCCTAGACTCAAATGAGCCAATGGGGCAAGATCGCCCGAAGCTCCCAGAGATCCTTGTTCAAAAACAACCGGTAAGATTTCCTGATTGTAGAATGCAAGAATCTGCTCGATCGTTTGCAGGCTTGCGCCTGAATGCCCGTAGGATAGACCTCTCGCTTTGAGAAGTAGCATTAATCGTACATATTCGGGGTCTAGCTCCTCTCCAGCTCCACAAGCATGGGAACGTACTAGGTTTTCTTGCAACCTCTGAAGGTCCTTACCTTCTATGGCAACATCACATAAGGAACCAAAGCCGGTATTGATACCGTAAATAGCTCCATCATGGCTTTCCATTTTCTCATCTAGATACTGACGGCATTTTTCTACCAGTGCCTTCGATTGGGAGGAGAGAACCACTTCTTTACCCTGAGTAAAGATAGAATAGAGTTCTGCTAGGCTTAAATGATCTGGGCTAATTTCAAATTTTTCAATGGCCATGGTTGGTAGTTTTTTGAGGGTTGAACTTTTCCAGTAACTCTATCATGGCCAAGCTTTCCTGGCTACCATCCCTCATATCTTTCAACTGGAATACACCTTCCTTAATTTCATTAGAACCGATTAAAAGGACATACCGGATACCTTTCTTGTTAGCATAATCCATCTGCTTTTTAATCTTAGTGGAGTCTGGGTAGATTTCTGTTTTCAAACCTAGATCCCGCAGCTTCGCAACCACTTTGAGGCCATAAATAGCCTCATGCTCCCCAAAGTTCAAGACCAATAGTTCGGTGCTATTCGATTGCATATTGGGAAACAGATCTAACTCTTCCATCGCCAGCTGGATGCGATCCAGACCGAAGGAAATCCCGATGCCCGGCATATTTTCCAAACCGAAAATTCCAGTAAGATCATCGTAACGACCACCGCCGCCAATGGAACCTAATTCTATACCCTTCACTTTTACTTCGAAAATAGCGCCAGTATAATAATCCAATCCACGAGCCAAGCTCAGATCAAGGTCCAAAATGTCTTCGATCCCCATTTCCTCGGCTGTAGACATGACGAATTTCAATTCTTCCAAGCCTTGTGCACCGATCTCAGAATCACCAATTAAGTCTTGAATCTTGTTAAGCTTCTCATCCAGGCTTCCGCTCATATGAGCAATTCCAGTCAGTGCTTTAAGAGCAGATTCGGGCAAGTTCCTCTGATCCAACTCCTTTTTCACCCCATCCAAGCCTACTTTATCTAACTTATCCAAGGCAACGGTAAAGTCCTGAAACTGATTCAATACACCATAATTCTCAGTAATACCCGCTAATACCTTACGGTGATTCATTTTCAACTCGATCGGTAAATTAAGTTCTGCGAAAACCTCGCGGTATATGGCAATGAAATCCAATTCCTGCAAAAGGGATTTCGA
This sequence comes from Croceimicrobium sp., assembly GCA_965656185.1. Classification (GTDB taxonomy): domain Bacteria; phylum Bacteroidota; class Bacteroidia; order Flavobacteriales; family Schleiferiaceae; genus Croceimicrobium. The sequence continues at coordinate 93,499 of CBFHJH010000001.1, read as the reverse complement.
ACCTATCGCATCTGCATCACATTGGTAAAATTCACGGAAACGACCCTTTTGAGGTCGGTCGGCGCGCCAAACTGGTTGGATCTGGTAACGCTTAAAAGGAAAGGTGAGCTCATTATGATGCTGCACCACAAAACGGGCAAAAGGTACCGTTAGATCATAACGGAGCGCCTCTTCCAGATTATTATTGAGCTTCTGGGCCGCCCGTTCCAGGCTCTCTTGCTGAAAAACGGAATCTAACTTTCTTCCGCGGGGTAAGATTTTAAAAATCAAGCGATCACCTTCCTCACCGTACTTACCTGTTAAAGTAGAAACCTTTTCCATGGCCGGCGTCTCGATCGCGGCAAAACCATACTTTTGGAACACCTCCTTGATTACCGATAAAATATACTCCCGATGGAGCATCGATTGAGGTAAGATATCGCGAGTGCCTTTCGGCGTGGATGGTTTCTGCGCCATAAGTGAATTTTGCCGCAAAAGTAGCTAAAATGGCGGGACTCAATCCAATTTGAACTTACACTCTGACTGAGCCCATTCCATGGCCTCACCATTGCGGTAAAGGTACCAGCCTAGTCTGTTATGGCTCAATTTGTTAAGTGGGTTGGTGTCGAAGTGATACAACTTGGCTAAGCCATTTAGTCCGTCCCGATCGTAAATGAGTAAAGCCATGCATCTGCTCTTATTTACCGGCAGCCAGTCTTCGGGATGCATAGGGTCGATAGTAGAACGCCAAAGGGCATCAGCCGCTAATTTAATGTAGCGGTTAAAGGTTTTACTGGAAATTTGATAATAGTTTAATCGATGGTAAGCAGGTTTGTCAGCCCTGAAATCTACACTAAACTGATCCCCGGTCTTAAGTGGCATACCATTATCGGCAAACATCTGTAAGCCAAAGCCGCTTACATAAGACCTTTCCACAATTAACTCCTGGTTTACCTCAAATTCGTAAACCACGCGATTCCGTTCTATCCCTACGACGGTAGCAAAGGTTTTAGCCGGATTCCTATTTATTTGCCAGTCGATGTACCAATGGTAGGCCTTAAATGAAAAGTAGGCCAGCATTAGGATCGCCACCAAAGCATAAATAGCTTGCCGATACGCCCGGTTTTGCTCAGCAATCTTCTCGGCCTTAAAAGCAGCAGCACGCTGGCGCGCCTTTGCTTTCGCCTTTTCAGCTGCTTTCGCCTTTAAATGCTCATATAGGACCGCTTTATCTGCAGCATTCAAAGTTTTTAAGCGATCCTTAGCCTTTCGGAACGAAACTACCGTTTCGTAGGCCTGAACGATTTTTTTAAAATGGGCCTCATTGCCACTAGCTAAATCGGGATGATAGCGAAGCGCTAATTTTCGATAAGCTTTTTTCAGTTGCTCATCATTTACACTGGAATCGACTCCTAATATTTTGTAATACTCCTCCAATCTTAGAAAATCAAACAAAGAAACTAATCTTTGAGCAATAAGTATTTCGTAATTTTCTTCCCTAAAAAACTAAATCATGCCTCAAATTATCATCCTGGTTGTCCTTGCTCTGCTGATTCTCATCTTCGGGGTTTTCATTGTAAAACAACAACAAATTGCGGTAGTAGAACGATTCGGTCGCTTCTTAAGTATTCGTAAACCCGGCCTACATTTTTTAATTCCCTTAGTTGATCGCGTAGCGGGAAGAGTGAGCCTTAGAATTCAGCAGCTGGATGTATTGGTAGAGACCAAAACTAAGGATGATGTATTTGTACAACTCAAAGTTTCGGTACAATACCTAGTACTTCAGGAATCGGTTTATGATGCTTTTTACCGCTTAGAAAATCCACAAGGCCAAATTACCTCGTATATATTTGACACAGTGCGGGCAGAAGTTCCCAAATTAAGGTTAGACGATGTTTTTGAAAAGAAAGACGATATCGCGATCGCAATTCGCAGAGAATTGGAAGAAGCTATGAACACCTATGGTTACGGCATAATTAAAGCACTGGTTACCGACATTGATCCCGACCATGAGGTGAAGAGTGCCATGAACCGTATCAATGCGGCCGAGCGCCAAAAGACTGCTGCCGAATACGAAGGTGAAGCGGAAAGAATTAGAATCGTAGCAAAGGCAACTGCTGAAGCCGAAAGCAAGCGCCTTCAGGGTCAGGGTATTGCAGACCAAAGACGTGAAATCGCTCGAGGCTTAGAAGAATCGGTTGAGGTACTTAATAAAGTAGGAATAAATAGCCAAGAAGCGTCGGCATTGATCGTAATCACCCAGCATTACGACACCTTACATGCAGTGAGCGAGAATACCAATAGTAATTTGATCCTCCTGCCTAACAGCCCGAATGCTGCTAGCAATATGCTAAACGACCTTGTGACCTCTTTTGCCGTGGGGAGCGAAGTGAAAGAGCAGTTAGATCATTCAAAACCAAAAGAAGAGAATTAAAAACTAAAAAGGGGAAGGGAATAATTTTATGCGAAAAATCATTGGGTTACTTGTATTAATAATTAGTAGCTTAAGTCTAAAGGGGCAATACAATAGTATTGGCTTTGGAGTGGGCGCCGCAGGTTTTAGGGGGGAAACCTCTAATGACAATGCCAGGGACTTACAAGAATTAGGGCAAAGCGCCTATGCATACTACAATTACTGGTTGCGCGATTCGCGTTGGCAATATTCAGTTACACTGAGTTACCACAAAATCCTGAGTAACATTGAGGTGCGTGATTTCCTAAGATCCAATACCCTATACCAAGCTCGCAGTCACCATTTCAATTTGGGTGTAGGGATGCGATTCTATTTGGACAATAAGCTTTCACGCTACCGCCCTCGCTCTGGGCAATGGGCGGTCTTTGGAGCAGCTTATGCTGGATTAGAGACCTTTTACAGTGACCTTCACTATAACAACCTTGGAGACAATCCTAGCCAATCAATAGATACAGATTTCAACCTTAGCCCATACTTAAGCGGCGAAATTGGAGTTAGAGTATTTATAAATCCCGAATGGTACTCGGAGTTTTCTGGTGGACTGAAATACGGCTTTAACGATTATTGGGATGGTATTTCTGGACACACGGGGGTTCCGGATTTTCTATTCTACATACACCTTGGGCTAGGCTACGCTTTTTAACATGATCAGAAACCTTTTACCTTATCTCCTCTTACTAATCAGCTTCAATCTGAGCGCTCAGACTACCTATGGGCTAAACTTCAATTTACTCACCGTACAAGGTGAAGTAGGCCAAGAATCCTTAATAAGCGACGACATTGGCCTGGGCCTAGGCTTCAATGCAGATGTACCGCTCATAAATCCTCGCTACGAGTTTTCATGGCGTCTGGATTACCGCAGTTTGCGGATGGATTACATCGGGAATCGCACCACAACTAATGTGAGCTTTGCTGAAATAAAGGCTACCCAATGGAGCGCACAAGGAGGATTAAACATCTACCTCCTATCCAATCACAATATGGCTAATATTTACCAGCCTTTTAGACCCTATGCCTTTGTGTATGGAGGACTAGTATACCAAAATAATCAGGTCGAGAAAAGTGACAACCTTCCCTTCCCTTCTGTTGAGGGGGGATTTGTGGCACCTTACGCCGAACTTGGAATAGGACTTAAGATTCGTATCAACCCTACCTGGGCCTTTAACACTCAACTTAGTTTTGGCTCTTCATTCGATGATGAGTTAGACGGTCTCATTGGAACCACTGATGTACCAGACATCACCGGTTCCTTGAGAATCGGCTTAGTGCGGCGATTTAGATAAGGACTAAGCAAAATGCTGACAATCAGCCAACGATCACATTATCAATTTATTTTTTGATAATTTTCAACTAATTATTTATCAACATTTTACACCTGCATAAAGGTGTTTTAATTAAAAACCTATAGTTTAGTGCATAGATTTAACAGGGAAAATCTAAGCTATGGGAAAGAGAATATTATTTGCTTTATTGCTAGGTATAGGGAGCCTCAATTTAGCGCAGGGTCAGCAATGTATCACTACGCATTTTAGTGCGATGATCATTCAGGGCGAAGCAATGGGCCGCGGGATTATTGGCGACGATTTAGGTTTGGGTTTTAATATGGTTTATGGTATCCCAATTGGTCGAAAAATGCATTTCAATCTAGTGGCCAGCCATTTACGTTACAATGTTGATTATATGATACCAAGTGGTGAAAATTCTACCTATTACTATGGTAATGGCAGCCACACCTCTATAGGCGCTGGTTTAATGCTATTTCCATTCCTAAAGTCGAACCGGGCTGCATTATACAGCCCATACCGCATGTACGTGGCCGCGAGTGGAGGAATGGCCTTTCAGAGCAACGAAACCGTTGAAGCGCTGAACATACCCAGCGGTTTTCAACTGCATAATGGCGGTAAAGCACTACCTTATGGGGAGTTCCTGCTTGGAGTAAAGATCAGGATGAATCCTCGTACTTCCGTAGACCTCTTTGCCGGCGGTCGCACTACCATGAGCGATGAAATTGATGGAATCATCGGAACGGGGGATGGTTTTGATATTATTGGCCGAATCGGTATTGGCATCTGTCGCAGCATTCGCTAAGGGATAAAGGTCACCTTAACAATTGATTTTTGGCACTTACCTTTGCGTGCAAATCAAACAAGTGAAGCAATTGCGACCTGCCCTTTTCATTGCCTTGATCATTCTAAGCTTAAGCCCATGGATGAACCCACCATTAGCAATGGTTTTGGGTTTTACTTTCAACCTCCTACTGGGAAATCCTTTTGAACATTATAATAAAAACGCGGTAAACTGGTCGCTAAAAACAGCGGTGGTGGGCTTGGGCTTTGGCATTCATTATGAAAAGGCCTTTGAAGCCGGACAAGAAGGCTTTATTCTGACTGTCGCCACCATTGCCCTTACTTTAATTTTGGGTTATTTCCTCGGTAAAGCGGTACGACTAAACCGAAAAAGCAGTTACCTCCTTTCTAGTGGTACGGCCATTTGTGGTGGCAGTGCGATTGCTGCAATAGCACCAATAATCAAAGCAGAAGAAAGAGATATTAGCATGGCGATGGGCACCGTTTTTCTATTAAACTCGGTCGCTCTATTACTTTTTCCAATATTAGGTGAATGGCTCGAAATGAGTCAGCAGGAATTTGGCACTTGGGCTGCAATCGCAATCCACGATACCAGCTCGGTAGTGGGCGCTGCTGGAACTTATGGTGAAGAAGCCTTAGAAATAGCCACTACCATAAAATTAGCCCGTGCCCTCTGGATAATTCCTTTGGCACTTATCACTACTCGCCTTTTTAAATCGGAAGGAAAGATAAAGTTCCCGTGGTTCATTTTGCTTTTTATATCGGCAATGCTCCTCAACAGCCTGGTTGGTATACCCGAAAACCTAAGCAGCACAATCAGTGGTCTCGCTCGCAATGTATTAACCGCAACCTTATTCTTGGTCGGTGCCGGATTATCGGTCGAGAAGATCAAAAAAGCAGGTTGGCAGTCTCTAGTTCTCGGATTAGGCTTATGGATCTTTATTTCGATAAGCAGCCTTATCGCAATTATATCCTTCTAGAATAAAATTGGAGGCCTTCCCAAGACTAGCTGATAGATCAAAGTAAATAGACTTAAGAGTGGATAAAGCCAATGGCGCACCCACTACTTCACCCTAACAGGGTCATGCTTGATTTTTGCCCAATCCAAAAGCACAGAGTAGAATGTAGCATCATTGCCAGCATCTAAACCGTGACTTTTGTTTAATACACAGCGACCCAAGAAAATGAATTGTAAGACGACCAAGGCATAAGCAGTTACCATCAAATACCAGGAGAAAAGAAAGGGCCCCACCCAAGCTAAAGCAGTAATAAAAAGGTGAAACCAAAAGGCACCATTCAGATCACTGTTATTAATGCTTTGTTGAGACAAACCTTCAATATTACTCTTCCTCAGACTTAAACTGCATCTGATAAAGTCTTGTGTAATAACCATCAAGGGCCAATAGCTCTTCGTGCTTACCCTCTTCCACTACTTTACCTTTTTCCATTACCAAGATCTTATCGGCCTTCTTGATCGTTGCCAATCGGTGGGCTATCACTACTGAGGTTCTACCCTCGGTAATCTTCTCGATCGCTTTTTGAATCAACATTTCACTTTGCGTATCGATAGAGCTGGTAGCTTCATCCAAGATCAATACGGAGGGATTGGATACATAGGCACGCAAAAAGGATAGTAATTGCCTCTGCCCTACCGATAACATATTACCGCGCTCTTGTACCACATAATTATAATGATCTGGCAGCGATTCGATAAACTCATTTACTCCGATAAAGGCTGCTGCTTCGGCCACTTCCTCCTGTGAAACCTCTTTATTGAGGGTTATATTATTCTTTACGCTATCATTAAAGAGAAAAACATCTTGTAACACCACTGCTAGATTAGCCCTCAAGCTACTTAACTTGATTTGCCTGATGTCTACCCCATCCAAGAGTATTTCCCCTTCCCAGATCTCGTAAAACCTTCCGAGCAAATTGATCAAGGTTGACTTTCCAGCTCCAGTAGCGCCTACGATCGCTAACATCTCCCCTGGCCTCGCCTTGAAACTTACATCCTTAATGATCGGCTCACCCTCTTTATAACCGAAGGTAACTCCTTTGAATTCGATTTCGCCTTTCACATCAGATAGCTCAATATCTCCTTCATCTTCAATGCGATCCTTAGTTTCCAAGATCTTGAATACGCGCTCGCTACTTACCATACCCATTTGCAGGGTATTAAAACGATCGGCCAATTGCCTTAAAGGCCTAAACAACATATTTACGAAAATGATAATCGCCGTGATCTCCCCTAAGCTGATCTGCCCCATCTGTTCACCAATAGGCCACTCCATGACCTTATGTAACCAAATCTGCAGGGAGAATTTAGTACTCATTCCTGCTGCCTTTAATCCACCAAACCACACCACTAAGCCTATACTAATAGCGCTCATGATCTCAATAACCGGCAGGAATATGGAGAAATACCAGATAGATCGAATATTGGCTTTGCGATGCTTATCATTGATCTCTTCAAAGCGCCTCATCTCCGCCTTTTCACGATTAAAGATCTGCACTACACTCATGCCACTAATATGCTCTTGCACGAAAGCATTTAAGGAAGCAACTTGGGTGCGAACATCTTGAAAGGCACTTTTGATTTTTAATTGAAATAAGCGCGTGGCATAATATAGAACAGGAACCACCGAGAGCGATATAAGCACTAAACGGAAATCGAAGAAATAGAACATGGCCAAAACCATAACGAAGATCTTCAGAAGGTCCCCGAAAATCACCAATATACCCTGGGCAAAAATATCGGCGATAGTTTCAATATCGGATACCGCGCGAGTAACTAAGGTACCAATGGGTGTCTGATCGAAATACTTTAACTTAAAGGATAAGATATGTTCGTAAAGCTGGATCCTTAAATCACGTATAATACTCTGCCCCAGATAATTTGCTCCAAAAATAAAAGAGAATTGCACTACCGCTTCCAATATTAACAACAGGGTTAAGATCAAAGTATAATCGGTAAGGCTCTGTAAGTCGGGCTGTAAGATGTAGTGATCGATCACATATTGGATCAACAAAGGTCGAGCGGTAGATAATCCGCTAAGCAGTACCGTAAGAAAGAATGACCCGTAAAACAAAGCTCGATAGGGTTTCACATACCCGAGTATCTTCCTTAGAAGTTTAAGGTCAAATGCTTTACCACTAACGCTATCGCTCATCAATAAATATTTCTTGAGGGTAAGCTACCCTCGTTAAAAACAATCCTTGGGCTGGAACAGACTCCCCAGCCAATTTGCGATCTTTGGCTTCGATCATGTCCATGAATTCAACCTCGGTCATTCTTCCCTTTCCAACCTCTAATAAAGACCCAACGATGGCCCGCACCATATTGCGTAAAAAGCGATCGGCCGAAATGTGAAAGACCCATTGATCGCCTAGATCTTCCCAAAAAGCTCGACGAATCTCGCAAATATTCGTCTTGGTCTGCGTTTTTGATTTAGAAAAAGAACTAAAATCACCTTTAAAACACAATCGAGCTGCCACTCGGTTCATTGCTTCAAAATCCAACTCGATAAAAATATTGGCGGCAAGGTGATGCTGAAAGGGATTACGCTCGCGATTTACCCAGTACTCGTAGGCACGCTCTTGGGCATCAAATCGTGCATGGGCGTCATCCTTAACCCTTCTAATTTGGCTAACATATACCGAAGGACTTAGCATTTTATTCAAGGAGTTGAGCAATGCATCTGGATCATTTAAAGTTTGATCTAAATCGAAGTGTGCATACATTTCCTTCGCGTGTACCCCAGTATCGGTTCTACCGGCTGCAACAACATTGATGTCCTTGCGCAGTACCAAGCTTAATTTCTCATTTAAGAACTGTTGCACGGACAAGGCATTGGGTTGGGTTTGCCAACCGTGGAAGTTCGTTCCTAAATAAGCTAATTTTAAAAAGTAACGCAAAGGCCTTTTCTTTGCCGCAAAGGTACCTAAAAGCATGTCAAGCCCACGCAGAATTAGCCTATTGAGCGATAGTCACTCTCATTTAGATGCTAAATTTATCCCACACCTCAAAGGAAGTGATGAGATATGGCATGCGGGAGATATTGGAAATATAGCAATTGCCGATGCCTTGCGAGAAATTGCCCCCTTACGGGCCGTCTACGGCAATATCGATGGACAAGAGCTTCGTCGTGAATTTCCACTTAATCAAGTATTCGAGATCGAAGGCCTAAAGGTTTTCATGACTCATATTGCGGGCTATCCAAAGCGCTACAATAAGCGCTTAAACGCGATTCTCGCTAAAGACAAATATGATTTGGTTATTTGTGGTCACAGCCACATCCTCAAGGTAATGCGCGACCCCAAACACGGACATTTACATCTAAATCCTGGAGCGGTTGGCTTGCAAGGATTTCATAAAGTAAGGAGTCTTTTACGCTTTGACCTCTTCCGGGGTAAAGTTCAGAATATGGAGGTAGTTGAATTACCGCGTTGGCCCTAGAACAACTAGCGAAAACGGTCGGCCGCTCTAACCATTGCCTCATCTTTCATTACCGAGCGATTGGCCAGAACCAACAGTATAGATTGAATGAGTGGCAAGAAAACCCCTAAACCCAATGCTTTTGGTGCCGCTTGGTATTGATCGTACCAGAAATACAGCATTAAGCCAAGTACCACAAAGTTAAGGATAACTCCTACTCGACCGAGCACTACCTGGGTTTGGCGATTTTTAAAATACAGCATAGCTGCCAGACTAATGATCCCGATCAAAATGAAAAAGGCCATAAAACTTGGCTGGTCGGTAAGCATTACCGGCCCTTGCTTCCCAGCGTAAATAGAAACCAAAAAAGATAAAATCAAACTACTTAGAGCTGCCAGTAAAAAATAAAGGCTTTGAATTCTCTGAATCATTAGTATTCAAATTTGCCACAAAAATGCTAAAAAAACAGGGAGAGGCGCGACCTTTGGGGAAATCTTTGTATTATTGCTCCAGTCATTTCTGACAGTCTCAACTCTGAGGCCCAAGGAAATCTCCTTTCTTATTTTGACGAACTAATCTTGTTCACTCCAATCTCTTTTTACTAAGATGTACGATATCAATCAATTAAAGTCCATGAAGCTTCCTGAGCTGAAGCAGATCGCTGAAGTTTCACGCATCTCCAAGTTCAGAACTATGAAAAAAATGGACTTGATCTATGCTATTTTAGACAAGCAAGCCATTGACCCCGAAGCCTTTAAGAACATTAAAAGCGAGGTGAGTACTGAAGCTACAGCCCAGAATAATCCAGAGGAAAATAAAGGTCAGCCGCAGGCTCCGGCAGAGAAAAAGCCGAGTGAACGAAAACCTCGCAAAGAACAAAAGCCGAAAGAAGATCCAAGTCAATCTAAAATGGACTTGGATGGCAATGACAAGAAAGACAATGCGAAATCTGATAATTCGGACCAGTCCAATAACCGGAGACCGCGAAAAAATCAATCGCAACAAGACGGAAAACCGCAGAATCGCGACGATAAGCAAAACCGCAGTCACTCAAAGGACCAACGTCAAAACTCGCGTAATCAGAACGATCAGCGTAATAATCGCAACGACCGGAATGATCGGAATGACCGGAATGATCAAAATAACAATCGCCATCAGAACGATAAAAACAATAACAACCACCGTAACCGTAAGCAGGAGTATGACTTCGACGGTATCGTTGTAAGTGAAGGCGTTTTGGAAATGATGCCTGATGGCTACGGATTCCTTCGTTCAAGCGACTTTAATTACCTCAACTCCCCTGACGACATCTACGTGTCTCAGAATCAGATAAAACTATTCGGTCTGCGCACCGGGGATACCGTAAGGGGGCAAATTCGTCCGCCTAAAGAAGGTGAAAAATACTTCCCACTGGTTAAAGTGGAAAGCATAAATGGTCGCGAACCAGATTGGATTAGAGATCGGGTAGCCTTTGAGCATTTAACCCCTCTTTTCCCACAGGAAAAATTCAATATTACGAATCGCCGCGGCACCCTTTCTACCCGAATAATCGACCTATTTTCACCGATTGGTAAAGGGCAGCGTGGCTTGTTAGTAGCCCAACCTAAAACCGGTAAGACTACTTTATTGAAAGAGGTGGCCAATGCCATTGCCGCCAACCATCCTGAATGTTACATGATCATTTTATTGATCGATGAACGTCCGGAAGAGGTAACCGATATGGCACGCAGTGTAAATGCCGAAGTAGTAGCATCTACCTTCGACGAACCGGCCGACCGTCACGTAAAAGTGGCCAATATCGTTTTAGAAAAGGCAAAACGCATGACCGAGTGCGGACACGACGTAGTAATCCTCTTAGATTCTATTACTCGTTTGGCTCGCGCTTACAACACCGTTTCTCCTGCTTCCGGCAAGGTACTTTCGGGCGGGGTTGATGCCAATGCCCTTCACAAACCGAAACGCTTTTTTGGAGCGGCACGGAAGATCGAGAATGGTGGCTCCTTGACCATCCTTGCTACCGCTTTGATCGACACCGGATCTAAAATGGACGAAGTGATCTTCGAAGAATTCAAGGGAACCGGTAACATGGAAATGCAGTTAGACCGTCGTATTGCCAATCGTAGAATCTGGCCAGCGATCGATCTTATGAGTTCTGGAACCCGTAAAGAAGACCTGCTCCTAGAAAAAGACGTATTGCAGCGTATGTACATTTTGCGTCGTCACTTGGCCGACATGACTTCGGTAGAAGCCATGGAATTCCTTTACGACCGCATGAAAAAGACTCAGGACAACGCCGAGTTCTTGGCTAGCATGAATGGATAGTTTTGAAAAATCGTATTGTGCCTTTGTGAAAGGTCGTCCTGCCGACGACCTGCATAAGGTGTACCACGACCATCATTATGGCTTTCCCATTTACGAAGACAATGAGCTTTTTGGCAGATTAATTCTGGAAATAAACCAGGCTGGGTTAAGCTGGAGCACTATTCTTAAAAAGCAAGATAATTTTAGATTAGCTTATGCTGAATACGATATCAACCAAGTTGCTGCATTTGGGCCAAAAGACATCGAAGCCCTACTTTCTAATGCAGGGATAATTCGTAACAAGCTAAAGGTTAATGCCGCAATTTACAATGCGGGAGAAATCTTAAAACTTCAAAAAGAACACGGAAGCTTTCGAAACTGGATCTTAGATCAAGGTAACCTCGAGCTCAATGAGTGGGTCAAGCGCTTTCGAAAACACTTTAAGTTCGTGGGCGGGGAAATCGTAAAAGAGTTCCTCATGAGTGCCGGCTTCATTCCTGGCGCTCATCACCCCCGTTGTCCCATACAAGGAAAGATCGAAGCGACTAAAGCTAAGCCCTAAGGCAAACCAATATACTTATGGGTTTGTAAGCTTATTTGCCACTTGGGGTTAGCCATAACATATTCGGCAATCTTAGGGGTCATTACCTCGCGTTTACTCCACTCGGGCTGGAGAAATAACTTACAATTTGGTCCCACTTTAGCGGCGTGTTCCTCCGCCCATTTGAAATCGTGATTATTATAAACGATCACCTTTAACTCATGAGCATGAGCGTAAACATCGGCTTGGGGCGGCATCGTTTTTTTGGGGGATAAACAGATCCAATCCCACGTGCCACTCAATGGATAGGCGCCAGAAGTTTCGATATGCACCTTTAATTCCTTTTCTTTCAATGCTTTGGTTAAGGGCCCCATATCCCAAGTAAGTGGCTCACCACCGGTTACTACCACTGTATCTGAATACTGCGCCGCATTTTCTACCACTTGCTTTATATCCGTTGGTGGATGCAGCGCCGCATTCCAGCTCTCCTTTACATCGCACCAGTGGCAACCAACATCGCAACCGCCGATACGTATAAAGTAAGCCGCCTTACCGGTATGGTAACCTTCTCCTTGAATCGTATAAAATTCTTCCATCAAGGGCAACATCTGTCCCTTATCCACCTGCGCTTGAATCGCTTTATCCATCTTGCAAAAGTATCGCATCGAAAAGGTACAGACAAGCTTTGTTTGCAATGAAGCGGTTCCAAGCTTGTAGGTAGCTTTCTAAAATCGCTTCAGGCGAAAGCCTGCTTTTACATACATTCGTAAAAAAAAGAGAACATGAGTGCGCATGAGATCGATTTTCGCCTGATCGGGGAAGAAATGCAAGCGGTTGAAATTGAATTAGACCCGCAAGAAACGGCCATTGCCGAACCGGGAGGGTTTATGATGATGGAGGATGGCATTGAAATGCAAACCATCTTTGGCGACGGCTCCCGCGATAATGAAAGCTTCATGGGTAAAATCTGGAATGCTGGTAAGAGGGCCCTTACCGGGGAAGGGCTTTTTATGACTGCCTTTACCAATCATGGCGTAGGTAAAAAAACGGTTCACTTCGCCTCTCCCTATCCAGGTAAGATCATTCCCCTGGACCTTGCTACCATTGGCGGTAAAATAATTTGCCAGAAGGATGCATTCCTCTGTGCTGCCAAAGGAGTAAGTGTGAGCCTTGAATTTCGGAAACGCATTGGAGTAGGACTTTTTGGCGGAGAAGGCTTTATCATGCAAAAACTAGAAGGCCATGGAATGGCCTTTTTACACGCCGGAGGCACTATCATCGAGAAAAATCTCGCCGCTGGAGAAAGTCTGCGGGTAGACACAGGTTGTTTAGTGGGCTTCGAACCAAGTGTAGACTACGATATTCAATTCGTAGGGGGTTTAAAGAATAGCATTTTTGGAGGGGAAGGCTTTTTCTTCGCCCGTTTACAAGGACCTGGTAAGGTTTATATTCAATCCTTACCCTTTAGTCGCTTAGCGGACCGGGTCATTGCTTCGGCGCCAAAAATGGGAGGACGTTCTAAGGGTGAAGGTAGTATTCTAGGTGGTTTAGGGGATCTTTTAGACGGCGATAATTAATGAGGTACTTAATTGGCATTTTAATCCTATCCGGTTTTGGTCTGCAGGCTCAAAGCGAAAAGGACTTTGAGAGTTTCAGTAGAGATCTTTACCTCCTTATAACCGATACAGCTGCCCTGCCGAAATTGGAATACATCCGAGTAAAGACTTACGAGCAACACATTAATGAACAGGATTGGTCCAGTTCCAAAAAAGAACTAGAGCTGGCTAAGCTGAGGGAATATTATCCCTTTCAGAACATGGAGTTTCAAAGGCGATTGGGCCTGCTTGTCGATCGCTATCAAAGGGAAATAGATCGCGGCGCCCAAAGTGAATACCTAGATCACAGTTTTGAAGCTGATCCGAAATGGAAAAATCGCTACCAAGCCAGTTTTAGTATGTTGTATCAATATGAGGGTATGCAAAGTGTGGTGCGCTTTGAATACCAATTATACTACAGCGGCAAAGCCCTAATATTTATTGGAGACAGTTTTAAAGAAGTTTATTAGGCATTCTTATTCTGTAGCATAGGAACAAAGCGAAATTCCCCGAAATTTTCCCTGCGGTAATCTTCAGGTCCTTCTTTATGCACAAGGATCATGTCTTGGGTGTTCTGTCCCACAGGAATCACCAGCCTTCCTCCAATTTTCAATTGGGCCAAAAGCGCCTCTGGGATGTAGGGTGCCCCAGCAGTCACTATAATTCCGTCAAAGGGAGCGTGATTAGGTAAGCCCGCGTAACCATCGCCGTATTTCATATTCACCGCATAGCCTAGCTTTTGCAGGAGAGGCCGGGTGGCATCAAAGAGCTCCTTTTGCCGCTCAATGCTGAACACCTTTAATTTCATTGCCGCTAATACAGCGGCCTGATAACCACTACCGGTACCAACTTCAAGCACCTTCTGACCTTCTTTTAAGGCTAATTTTTCGGACTGAAATGCTACCGTAAAGGGTTGGGAAATTGTCTGACCGGCAGCAATGGGGAATGCTTTATCCTGATAAGCGAACTCCTCAAAACTACTGTCGATAAACAAATGTCTCGGAATAGAGGCAATGGCCTTTAGAACCGCGCGATCTCTAATTCCCTTATCGATCAAGGTGCGCACTAATTTATTGCGCTGGCCTTTATGTCTGGCTAAATCTCCCACCCTGCTAAAGTCTGAATAAAGCCTTGATTCTATGCCTCTCCTATCAAGAAAAATAAACAGCTTTTTGTGAACAGTTAATCGATTATTTCGCTTCCTGGGCTGGGCTATGGTTTACCTTTGTCTCAGAAAAATTGCTACATGCTAAAAATCGGTGTACTTGGCGCAGGCCATTTGGGAAAAATTCACCTGAGATGTATTCAAGGTTTACCAGAAGTTTTTGAATTAGTGGGCTTTTATGATCCACATCCAGAAACTGCGGCTAAGGTGGCCGAGGAGTTCGGGATAAAGGCTTTTGCCGAGATCGATGAGCTCATCGATGCGGTGGACCTCATAGATATCGTTACTCCTACCCTAAACCATTACGACCTAGCGGTTAAAGCGGCACGAAAGGTAAAGCACTTCTTTATCGAAAAACCTATTACGGAAACGCCTGAACAAGCCAAGCAATTGATCAAATTGGCCGAGGAAGCAGGGATAAAGGCGCAGGTTGGACATGTAGAACGTTTTAACCCTGCATTTGTGGCCGTAGAAGACCACATTAATAACCCAATGTTTATTGAGACGCACCGATTAGCAGAGTTCAACCCACGTGGGACCGATGTACCTGTGGTGCTTGACCTTATGATCCATGACATCGACATCGTGCTCAGTGTGGTTAAATCGGGAATTAAGAAAATTAATGCTAGTGGTGTGGCGGTTTTAAGCGATAGTCCAGATATTGCCAATGCTCGAATCGAGTTCGATAATGGCTGTGTAGCTAACCTTACTGCCAGTCGTATCTCCCTTAAGAATATGCGTAAGACACGTATGTTTCAACGCGACGCATACATTAGCATCGATTTCCTCGATAAAAAGAGCGAGCTAGTGCGAATGAAAGATGAGATCAACGAGCAAGATCCTTATGCCATGATCATGGAAATTGGCAAGGGAAAACGCAAACAGATCTATTTTGAACAACCGGAAAGCCTTCCTAGTAACGCTATTCAAGAAGAATTGCATTCTTTTGCACGGGCAATCAATAAAAATGCCGAGGTGAACGTTAGTCTAGAGGATGGATACAAGGCCCTACAAGTGGCTCATGATATCCTCCACAAAATTGAACTAAACCTCAACCTCATTGCCTAAGCGCAAGAGATGACAAAACTATTATTCAGGGGCCTTTTGCCCGTCTTATTTCTAGCATTGTTGGGATGCGATACCGAGGAGGCCGCTAAACCCACCTATTTGAAGATTGATGCTATTCACCTCAATACCGATTATGCGGAAGAGGGAACAGCGCATCATGACATCAACACGGTATGGGTGAATTTAGACGGTAACTCTGTAGGGGCCTTCGAACTCCCAGCCATCATTCCACTAATTCTCGATGATGGCGCAAATACCTTGCGCCTCGAGCCTGGAATTAACACCAATGGTGTGCGCTCTTTTAGAGCCATTAATAGCTCCTACACCCCTATTATCCTTGAGGTAGAAGGAAATAGTGCAGGGCCGATCGACACTATAGTTCCAAACCCCAGTGACTTGGTGGTTGACTATCGCAGTTTCTACCGAGTTATTGTTGTTGAAGATTTCGACGAACCAGGTCTCAACTTCGAACGTAGTAACTTCAGTGACACCAATTTCATAAAAGACGACCAAGACCTCTTTAGCTACATTCCTTTCGGTAGTAGCACCGCAGAGCCTAATGATAACTCTGGCTTGATCGTACTGGACGATTTAAATCCAAATGTAGAATTGAGTTCGGTAGTATCCTACAGTCTTCCTTTTGGTTTACAGAACTTGTACCTGGAAGTGAGTTATAAGACCAATATGGACCTTGGCTTTGGCCTAATCGCCAATTACCCAACTGGAAATCAAAGTGACATTACCGCAGTAGTCTTCCCCAAGGAAGAATGGAGTAAGATCTATATTAATTTGATAAGTGAATACCAAGCATTTCCCAATGCAACGGGATATCAATTGTTGATTCGGGCACGCAAACCGGATGACATTGCAGAAGGGCGATTACTATTGGATAACATTAAATTGGTTTACCAAGAATGAAAAACCCCGGCTGGCAAAGTTTTAAATATAAATTTTGGGATGTTGTAGCGGCGATCTTGAGCTACAGCACCCTTTTTGTATTTAGAAAATTGGTGGTAGAAGCCGAGAAGTTTGGGCTTAGTAATTTAGAGTTCACCAAGAACTACTACATCGGTTTAGTGGTGATTCCTGTTTTTTGGCTTACGGTTTACCACATCACAGATTTTTACCGCGATATCTACCGACGCTCGCGCCTAAAGGACATCTTTTACACCTTTAACAGCAGCTTATTGGGTAGCATCGTTATCTTCTTTGCCTTAATCTTAGACGATACGGTTTCTAATTACACCGACTACTATCGTGGGTTTTTAGTCTATCTCGGTAGCCACTTTTTCTTTACCGCTTTATTCCGATCCTTGCTATCTACCCGCACTGCTTACCGCACTAGGAGCGGTAAAATTGCTTTTAATACCCTAATGATCGGTAGTAATGAAAAAGCGGCCGATCTCTACGCTAAACTGGAAGCGCGTAATAACCGTAAAACCGGTCACAACTTCGTAGGGTTTGCCAGTGTGCACAACAATATTCGCTTTTTGCTCGAGAAGAATTTATCGCATTTAGGAAATCATACTGAATTACCTAAGATAATTGAAGAGCATGCCGTAGAAGAGGTCATCATCGCGATCGAATCTTCCGAACACCACAAATTGGAGGAAATCGTGAACCTCCTGGAAGAAACTGAAATAAAGATCAAGATGATCCCAGACACTTACGATATTATCTCCGGTAAGGTAAGAATGGAGTCCCTGCGTTCTATTCCTCTGGTAGAGATCAATCATCAACTTATGCCGGCCTGGCAGATGGTTTTGAAACGCCTTTTCGATATCGTGGCCTCTAGCTTGGTCTTATTGATCCTATCTCCATTATTGATGACCGTTATGCTTATCACCAAATTCAGTGATAAAGGCCCTATCTTCTTCCGGCAAAAACGGGTAGGAATTCACGGCAAGGAGTTTTTCATGTACAAGTTCCGTTCCATGGTGGTAGACGCTGAAAAGGACGGTCCGCAATTAAGTAGCGAAAATGATGATCGCATCACCCCTTGGGGAAGGATAATGCGTAAATACCGCCTCGATGAATTGCCTCAGTTCTACAATGTATTGATCGGTGATATGTCTATCGTTGGTCCAAGACCAGAGCGTAAATTCTACATGGAGCTTATCTCGAAACACGCACCGCATTATCGCTACCTGCAAAAAGTTAGACCAGGAATTACCTCTTGGGGCATGGTGAAATTTGGTTATGCCGAAAATGTAGAAGAAATGGTAGAACGTTTAAAATACGACGTGATCTACATCGAAAACATGAGCCTCTTGAACGACATTAAGATCTTAATTTACACGGTGATCATCGTACTTCAAGGTCGTGGTAAATAATGGATCTCGAAGGTTTTAAAAATCGCGTAAAGCAGGAGAAAGCCCAAACCAAAGGCATTTTCAAAAAGTTAAAGAAAATGCGTCCTAAGGCGCTAGACCAAGCCTTTCACGAAGCACATGAGGAAGTTTTTGCCGAACTCGATTGTTTAAGCTGTGCCAATTGCTGTAAAACCGCAGGACCCCGCCTTCTTCAAAAAGACATAGATCGACTTGCGAAACACCTCAAGTTGAAAAGCGGTGACTTTATGGATCAATACGTTAAAGTAGACGAAGATGGCGACTGGGTTTTTAATGCCCTACCCTGTCCCTTTCTAGGTGAGGATAATTACTGCTCCGTTTACGAATCCCGTCCAAAAGCTTGCCGAGATTATCCCCACACCGATCGAAACCGCATGCATCAGATCTTAAAGCTCACCGAAAAAAATGCTTCCGTTTGTCCAGCCGTCTTTGAAATAAGCCGCAAGATTAGTCAGAAATAGCTAATTTCCCCGACTATGGAAGGAATTGATGCGATTCGACTCAATTTCAGCGCTGAGTCCCTCGTGGTTTTAAATATCTGCCTGGCAATCATCATGTATGGAATTGCTTTAGATATCAATACCAAAGACTTCAAGATAATACTACAAAACCCTCGCGGTGCGGTGCTCGGCATTCTATCGCAGTTTATTGCTTTGCCCTTTTTGAGTTATCTCCTCATCCTAGTTTTAGAACCGCAGCCAAGTATTGCCCTAGGCATGATTTTGGTAGCCTCTTGTCCCGGTGGCAATATCTCTAATTTTATGAGTCACCTAAGTGGAGGCAATACGGCCCTTTCGGTAGGCCTCACCTCGGTAAGCACCCTACTAAGCCTGGTTTTTACACCCTTAAATTTTCAGTTCTATGGAAGTTTAAACCCAAATACTGCCGTTCTATTAGAGGAAATTCACCTCAACTTTATCGATGTCTTTCAGACCGTCCTTACCATCATCCTTATTCCTCTGGCTTTGGGGCTGCTCAGTCGGAAAAAATTCCCTGAGATCACCAAACGCCTCTCTCCCCTTTTCCGGATTGGAAGCATCCTAATATTCATTGCTTTTGTAGTAATTGCCTTTAGTAAAAATGTGGATCTATTCCTTGATTATATCCAAGCGGTGGCCTTCTTAGTTTTGGTGCATAATGCCCTTGCCTTAACGACCGGATATAGTCTCGCTAGCATTGCAAAATTATCGGACCGCGACCGACGCACGCTTACCATAGAAACCGGTATTCAGAACTCTGGATTAGGATTGGTATTGATCTTTGCCTTTTTTGAAGGAATGGGTGGAATGGCCTTAGTGGCTGCCTGGTGGGGTATTTGGCATATCATTAGCGGCTTGGGACTTTCGTTTTATTGGTCCTATCGTAAAAACCCCTTCAGAGCTTCTGCCTCAACTTAGCATCCGCTCGGCTTGCTTTACGCTTTAATTTACCATTATCGGTATAATGAAAATGCGAGACCGTGAAAATGGCCTTGGGGCGATCTGCACCACTTAACTGGGATCGAATCTCCGATATTATCGAATCTTGATAATCTTCTTCCAATAAAACCAGGATCAACTGCTCGCCTAAGTTGATATCCTCTGCTTTGTCCAAAAAGAAGGGAACCTCTAGGCTCAACTTCTGCTCCAATTCTTCAGGATATATTTTTAGTCCACCACTAAGAACAACATTATCACTGCGACCTAACCACCGAAAGCTTTGTCGATCTTTTAATGCCACCTGATCC
The DNA here is from genome assembly GCA_965656185.1 of Croceimicrobium sp. Lineage (GTDB taxonomy): Bacteria > Bacteroidota > Bacteroidia > Flavobacteriales > Schleiferiaceae > Croceimicrobium. The sequence goes on along the minus strand of CBFHJH010000001.1, from coordinate 73,778 downwards.
TTGGTCTGCAATCCATTCAAGCCCAAATGGGGCGCTTCAATAATTAGCTCTCCGGCTTGATTTACATCAAAGTGAACACCATCTAATGCTTGGTAATAGAAAGAATGATCAGGGTTTAATCGTCTTAATGCTACGTGAGATATAGTCTCGGTACTGGCGTAAGAATGCCATACTTCACTGCGATACCTAGCCAATTCCCGCTCTACCGAAGGGTGCACCGGCCCCCCTCCAACCAATACCTTCTTGATGCGCGCTAGATTATGCAGATTGGCTTCGAGCTGGTTTGGAACCAAAGAAGCAAAATCAAAATTCAGTTCAGCCGGAAGCTCTTCAAAAGGATATAAACTGGGGTCCACTGGCACCAACTGAGCCTTGGCAAGCGTGGCCCTTATCAAGAGCATTATTCCCCCGATGCGATTTAATGGTAAAACCAATAGTATTTTTGACTCCGGACCAATTTTAAAAAAATCGACACTTGCCTGAGCGGAACGAAGCACATGCTCACGTTCGATCCTAACTAATTTAGGCTCTCCGGTAGAACCGGAACTAAAAACCTCCAAGACCTCATCACCTTGAAACCATTCTTGCCAATCCTCGATTTGCTTTAAATAGTCTGAGCTTGCGAAACTTTTCTCTATGATTTTCAAGGTTTTGAAACTTTTTTAGCAATTTTTCTATTCTTAGCCCAACCTCTTGGCTAGCGCCGGCGTTTTTATTGTAGTTCCTTATAGATTGGTTTAACAACCATTAGTACCCTGTTTAGTTAGAAAGCGCCGTTTCCCTACGGCGCTTTTTATTTTTCTAGACCTCTAGTGCTGAAAGATCCCATTTCAATTCCGGATCAAAGGCAATGGTACCGCGAACCATTTTTAAAGGACTTTCAAAATTATTTACATAAAGACTTCCCGTGCCCAAACCTGAGGCCAAGTAGCCATAGAGGTTATAATTCCACTGCGCGATAGCACTAAGTCCCACATTGCTTTCTAATGCACTAGTAACCCACCAACCAATTTGTCGTTTTTCGGCCATTTCGATCCACTCTTCAGACTTTCTAAAACCGCCTAAAAAAGAAGGCTTTAGAATAATAAACTGAGGTTTGATATGATCCAGCATTCTGTCCTTTTCGGCCTTATCGAATACTCCGATCAATTCCTCATCCAAAGCAATAGGAAGGATCTCCTTAGCACAAAGCTTAGCCATATCCTCCCATGATCCTGCTTTCAGGGGTTGCTCAATGGAATGGATCCTTAACCTATCAAGCTCTGCCAAAACTTTTTGTACTGTGTCAATGTCGAAAGCGCCATTAGCATCAACCCGCAATTGAATTTCATGTGGACCAAATTCCTTACGCACTTCTTTTAAGATCTCTAGCTCAGAATCGATATCTATCGCCCCGATCTTCATTTTTAAAACTAGAAAGCCACGTTCAATTCGCTCGCGAACCTGTTGGAGCATGTCTGCTTTGTCGCCCATCCAGATCAGACCATTTATGGGCTGTCTTTCAAAGCCATCTGTAAAATCATTAGTAAATAGCACGTGATCTTCAGAGCGGAGATCAAGATCAGCCATTTCAATTGCAAATTGAATACTGGGCCACTCATCTAGCGTGGCGTAGACTTGCTCCACATTCTGACCTTCCGACAAGGCGCTACAAACTGCTTGCAGCTTTTCTTCATAATCAGGGCGATCATCGGCACTAAGGCCCCTTAGAAGACCACATTCTCCTAGCCCCTGGTCATTATTATCTTCCAAAAAAATAAAATAGGAGTCCTTCTCCTTGAGGATTCCCCTGGAGGTTCCCGCTGGAGTTTTAAATAACAAGGTATATTTTTTCCAATAGGCCTTCACAGTAATTTACCCAGGCCAAATAGGATTGAAAAAAACAAGGTGGTCAATGCCATTCTTTTAAGTAGAGGTTCGTAGTCTTCAGGCCTTTGAGCCTTAAGAACTGAAAGCAAATTTAAGATTAAAAAAGGCAGACTCAGGAAATAAAGATTTTGCCAAAATCCACTTGGCTCTAAACGATTGTATAAAAAAGCCGCGTCAAAGCCAAGAATAAGCAGTAGAGTATGATAAGCTTTTGCCCCTTGTTCCCCTAAAGTTAAGGCCAAGGTTTGCTTTCCACTTGCGGCATCGGTCTCTCGGTCACGCATATTATTAAGATTCAAAACCGCCATAGCGAAAAAGCCTAAGCTGGTTCCCGGCAAAAGGATACTCCATTGCCAGCTTTGGCTTTGTAAAAAATAGGAACCGCCCACTCCTACAAATCCAAAAAAGATCAATACGAATAAGTCGCCTAAACCTTTATAACCATATGCGCTATCTCCTACGGTATAGTTTACTGCTGACCAAGTGGCGAATATCCCTAATATGGTAAAGCCCAATTGATATTCGATACCCAGTTCTTGACAAGCTATAAAACTTAAGCTAGTACCCGATAATAAACTCAGAAATACAAAGAGCCTTACGGCCGATCGCATTTGCTGTGCACTTATGATACCTGCGGCTACAGCGCGCTGCTCCCCCTTACGTTGATCGTCGGTTCCTTTAGTGCCATCTCCATAATCGTTGGCGTAATTGGAAAGCACCTGATAACAAAGGGTGGTAAAAAGGCTTAGAAAGAATACCGAAAGACTAAAATAGCCTTGAGACGCAGCTAGCATGCTACCTAAAAAAATACTAGCGAATGCTAGAGGTAGGGTACGCAAACGCGCCGCGGCGATCCAATCTTTAAACTTCGGCATCTTGATAAAATTGCAGGCAAATATAGTAATCCATTACATCCACTTCCGATTACTTCCTTCAACCTTGTAGAGCAAGTAATTATAGAGTTCAAGAGCCTCACTTTCATTTAAATGCGGCACTCGAATCGATCCGGCAGCAGTATGCAAAAGTAGAGTAGCAATACCGCGAGGCTTCTGTAAAAAGCTTTGGTTGAGTGCTAAGTTTTGCACCTTAAAGTTTGGGATCAAAATACGTTTGGGAAAGACATAACCCTTTTGTAATTCTAGGTATTCCTTATTAATCCGCATTCGAAAATTACGCCAGTACTGCCAAGCGAAATAATACACTACTGGTATCCAAAGGAATAAAGGAATGTAGCTAAGTTTGGGTAGACCTTGCCAGGAGAATACTATAGAAGCCAAGAGAACTGGGATCACGCCAAACCAACTGAAACGCTGAATCAGCATTAACTTATTAGGATAAAAATAAAGGGAGCGACTGGATTTTCGATCGGGATACTTGGCCTTTAAAACCTTTAGTAATTCTCTCGCCGATAATCCTGGAACTCCGATCAATCGCTTGGCATTTACTGCTTCTGCGCCAGCTTGCTTTACTTTTAGGGTATGGTATCCCAAGGCTTTTTGGAGGGGATTGGTTTCCCATTGTAAATATTGTACTTTAGAAAAAGGCACATGAAAGGTATTGCGAGCTAGTAAGCCCGATTCCATCGTCATACCCTGTGAGCCTAAATAAAATTTAAAGTCGAAATACTTTAAGACGGTAGTCACAAGTGAGCTAATCACGGAAATAAGCAGAAAGATGATTACGGCCAAGGGCAATAAAATTAGCCAAGAGCCGAGAAAGGTTTCAGCCGTTTTCTCTAAATATGGTTCTATTGGTTTTAGTAGGTAATCTTCATACTGCCATAAATAACCATTGATAATAGCAAAGAGCACGAGGCCCGAACGCAGGTGGTTTTGGCTAAGGCCCACTTTTAATAGCATGGCAAGGCGAATTCTCAGCAAGAGCTCTTGTTTGCCCGCATTGGTCTCTGATGAGTTGGCTTTCGCCTTCTCTAAGGTTTCACCGGCTTCAACAAGCTCCCCCTGATGCTCATAGCGCTGCTCCATCAAAAACTGCTGGAGTCTTTCGGCATAAGACCTGCTTAAGGCGTGGATGTTGATCTCTTGCGCCGCACTGCCGGCAGTATCGATCTTTAAACCAACCAGATTTAAAATCTGCTGCACTACATTCTGTTTGGTATTTACACTTTGAATGCGAGCGAAAGGGACATTCACTTTCTCTTGACGTAGTACACCCTTTTCTATTATGAAATTGTCGTCTTGAACGTAAAAGATGAACTTCCGGTACTGTAAAAAACTGAATACCAAAAAGAACGCAGCGATAATGAGGCCCATTTCTTGATATCCTAAGCCCCAAATACTAAAATCGCTTCCCAAATTAACTACCACTACGGCCAAAAAAATATTGATCGCCCGCCGTAAGTTCTGGACAAAGATGATCGCTACTCCCAAGGGAGCTTGCCGCTGCTTTTGATGCAGGGAAAGTTCCTTATTCATAACTGCTGCTCAACTTGGTGATCTGATCCCTGAGCCGAATGGCTGAATCTTTATTTAGGCCTCGAATAACCAAATCTGAATTGCTTCCACCGGCCGTAAACACCTTTACTTGGGCTAAGTCGAATAAGCGTCCTAAGGGTCCTTGGCTATATTCACAGTGCTGTACTCGATTAAGCGGAACCGTAACCATAGAGTGGAAGATCCAGCCACTACGGTATGAAACATCCTTTTCTCGTAAGCAGAAGCCACGGTATTTAAATCCGATGACCTCAACCAAGATCATAATTAAACTAAGCGCTAAGACAGGAATTAACCAATACCAAAAATTCAATCCGCCGAAAAGGCTAAAAAGGCTAGCAAAGCCCGAAAGCATTAATAAAAATAACATCCTTCCGGTGATGCGGAAATAAAGGTAATCTTGTTCCAAAGCCTCAAATTGATGCTCTTCCAACTGAGGTAGATCGGTCCTAGCGATCTGAAAGTTCTCCAATAACATACTATTGCTTTAGGTAACGCCAGTAGTCTTTAAGGACCTCCGGGCTTTCAAAACGTTTGCTTTTGATTTCTAAAATGGCCAAGCCTGGTTTGGCGTAAAGCTCTTTCAGAGACTTCTCCGTACTAAGCTCATCTTCGGCCACTAGGTAATCAAGATCATAGAGTTCGGCTACCGCTTTTAAGTTTAGTTTATGCTCCGTTTCTTGAAAGCGTTCAAAGTCTTGAATACGATCCGGTCCTTTGATTACCCTAAAAATATTCCCTCCTTGATTATTCACTACAATGATCTTTAGATTTTTTGGGAGTCGATCATTCCAAAAAGCGGCATTGTCGTACATAAAAGCTACATCACCACTAACCAAAGTAAGTTGTTTATCGGTGGTTAAGGCGTGACCAATAGCCGTGGAAGTGCTGCCATCTATTCCACTAGTGCCACGATTGGCATAATGGTGAATACCCTCCTGATGATCGAAAAGCTGGCTATAGCGAATACTTGCGCTATTTGCACAATGTAGTACGCTTTGAGACGGCAGCTGTTCTAAAATCTTACCAAATACCTTAAAATCGCTAAAAGGAGCTCCTTGGTAAAACTCCCAGTGCTTCTTCTGTTTCTGGCTTTCCCAGCTCCAGCATTGTGCTACCCAATCATTTTGAGATTGGCATACTTCCGCCGCAAGGTGCTCAAAAAACCAGGTTGCATCACAATCTAAGTTTAAACTAAGCTTGTGAAAAGTATCCTTAAATACCTGGTCTTCGGTAAAGTGCCAATGGGGAAAAAAGTCTGCTTGACGAAAATGCGCTTTGATCATCTTGCTTACGACCTCTCCGCCAAGACTAATTAAAAGATCGGGCTGAAATTTAAGCTTCTCCTCAGCATCCAGTGTATTTAAGAAGCGGTCGATTGAGTGCACGCCGGGCAAGTCGGCCAAATTAGACAAGGTCTCGCTCAGCAACAGAAAAGGACGCTTTTCCATTAACTTTTTGAGTGCCTGATGTAATCTAGGCTGCGGTGGCATTTGCCCTACCAAAATCATCGGTCGCTTCGCTTCGCTAAAGACCTGTTTCAATTCGTTGAAATCTGCAGGCTCTAAATAGCGTTTGGTCTGAGGCCGGCGAATAATTCGAAATTCCTCGGGCTCCCCTTGATATTCTTCGTAAAGTGGTTCATCGAAGGGTACATTGATATGGACAGGCCCCCTATTGATATGTAAAAGTGCTTCCTGGCAAATCCTCAAATTATAGGCTTCCGAAAGCCGATCTTGGGGTTCTCGAATTAAATTGGCTTCCCCTAAGATGTGCTTGCCAAATAGATTTTCCTGCATGATGGTCTGCCCCGCTCCTTGCCCGATCCACTCTTTGGGTCGATCTGCCGTAATTACAATGAGCGGTACCTTTTGATAAAAGGCCTCGGTTACTGCCGGTAGAAAATTAGCCGCGGCCGAACCGCTAGTGCAAATCACCGCGGCTGGTTTAGAGCTTTCTAGCGCCATACCCATAGCCGTGAAGGCAGCGGCACGCTCATCCGGAACCGAATAGGTTTCAAAATTTTCTGCACTACATGCGTAAATCAAAGGGGCATTCCTGCTTCCCGGCGCCACTACCAAATGCTCACAGCCATGTGCTTTTAACACCCGCGCTAATAATCGAGCATTGTATAATGAAGATGTTTTAGTCATTAGGGTCTGTCAATACATTTAAAATGGTGCGAGCTTTGTGTTCGGTCTCCTCCCACTCCGACTCTGGCTTACTTTGGGCGGTAATTCCTCCACCCACATAAATAGAAAGGAGCTTTCCTTCGCAAAGTTCAGCGCACCTTAAATTTACCCATAGCTCTGCACCTTGTGGGCTACTTAGACCAAAAAAACCGGTGTAAAATCGTCTTGGGTACAACTCATGTTCTTCGATATATTTAAGTGCTTCCTTGCGAGGTCTACCTCCAACAGCCGGGGTAGGTTGTAGTTCTTTTAAAAATTCTTCGAGCGCAAAGCTTTCGCTGATGCGAGCTTTAAAAAGACTATGCAAATGGGCGAGGTTTCCGGCTCTTTTTACCTGAGGCTCCGACTGTTCATAATCTCGAATCATGGTACTTTGCTCCAAGAGCGAGGCGATATCGTGACTTACCAAATCCTGTTCATTAAATTCCTTTTCAGAAAAGGCCATACGATCGGCCCATTGCTTAGTACCCGCTAAACTGTCGATAAATAAGTTTTCCGCTTTTTGCGAAAGTAAGGTTTCGGGACTGGCCCCTAACCATGTGCCTGCTTCTGGATGACTAAACAAGTATACTGCCGCATCTGGATACTCTAAAGCTAGGGCATTGAATATTTCGAATGCGCTCTTAAAATTTAAATGATGCTCCACCCGGCTCAAGACTACTTTATCTAAAAGTCCGACTTGCATATCTTTTATAGCATTCTCATAAAGGGCCAACTGCTTGTCTTTTTCAGGGGCAGGCACCGCTTCTTTAAAAGTATAGTCCAGCTCAGGCCATTGCTCGATCTTTTTGATCGGCAGCTTAAAATGCTTTTTCATCTGAAGGTCTGAGAAATGAAAATACTCTGTATCGCCATGGCCTGGGCCGAAATACTCCGCATTGGATTGCGGTTTTTTAAGCGCTACAAAATATTCCAAAGCCTTCATTTTAGCCTTTTTGTTTGCGATGCGGGACAATCATATTATTGAGCTTACAATGCGATATGAGCTTATTTTCCTCATCGCGGATTTCAATTTCCCACAGATGAGTACTTCTTCCTTTATGCAAGATATGGGCGCGTCCGGTCACCTCACCACTTCGTTTGGCCTTTAAGTGATTGCATGAAAGCTCGATGCCCAAAACGGCAAATTTCTCTCGGTCTAGCATCATGGCACTAGCGGCGCTGCCTAAACTCTCAGCCAGAGCGGCTGAGGCCCCACCGTGTAATAAACCCATAGGTTGATGCACTTGTGGACCCACGGGCATTTTAGCTTCGAGGTAACCCTTTTCGAGATCCACATCGGTATATTCTATCCCTAAAGTTCGCATGAGCGTATTATTGCTCATCTCATTTAGGGCTTTTAGTATTTCTGATTTCTCCATAGCAATTGAAGGGCTAAAATACGAGCAAATTACTAGCTTGCCTCAAACAAATGAGACTATGGCCTATACTCCTAAGACCCAGCTTAATGACAATTCAGTGATTGAATTTATCAAAAAGCTAAATAATGAGAAACAAAAAGAGCAGGCTTTAAAGCTATTAAGCCTTTTCGAAGAGGCCAGCTCTGCAAAAGGTAAAATGTGGGGCGATAGTATAATTGGCTTTGGCAGTTATCATTATCGCTACGAAAGTGGTCAGGAAGGCGACTGGATGCGCGGAGGTTTTTCTCCGCGTAAAGGCAAGTTTTCCTAATACATCATGACCGGTTTAGAACAATTTGGTGATAAGCTGGAAAAACTCGGGAAGTATAAAACTGGTAAATCCTGCCTCTACATCAATAAGCTTGAAGACGTAGATCTTTCGGTCTTGAAACAATTAGTCGAAGCAAATTTCAAAAAGATGGCCGAACGCTATCCTGAAGAATGAGAAAAGCCTTTCTCAATGAATATGGCTTACTATCTTTGCCAGCCCATTAAATTCAGGGATCATGATCAAAATAGGTTTACCAGATGGTAGCGTAAAAGAATTTCCGGAAGGCAGCTCTGCGCTAGATGTCGCCAAAAGCATTAGCCATGGCTTGGCTCGCAATGTATTATCCGCCAGCTTTAACGGGGAAACGGTTGAAGCTGAATCTCCCCTACCCGGCGACGGCGACTTGGTACTTTACACCTGGAATGATGATGAGGGCAAGAAGGCTTTTTGGCATTCGTCGGCTCACGTTTTAGCGCAAACCCTTGAGCAACTATACCCTGGCGTCAAACTTACCATTGGTCCCGCTATCGATAATGGCTTTTATTATGACGTAGATTTCAACGGACATGAATTTGGGGAAGCCGATTTTCCAAAAGTTGAAAAGGCTATGCTTGAAAATGCCCGTCAGAAGTCCGCTTTCCAAATGCGCCCTGTTTCTAAGACCGAAGCGCTATCGATGTACGAGGATAATGAGTTCAAAACTGAATTGATTCAGAACTTAGAAGACGGCAGTATTACCTTTTGTGATCATGCCGATTTTACCGACCTCTGTCGGGGCGGTCACCTGCCCAATACCGGCTTTATTAAGGCCGTTAAGATCATGAGCGTAGCCGGAGCCTACTGGCGCGGTAACGAACATAATCCGCAACTCACTCGGGTTTATGGTATCAGCTTCCCTAAAGCATCTATGTTGAAAGAGTACTTGGAGCTATTGGAAGAAGCTAAAAAACGGGATCACCGAAAACTGGGTAAAGAGTTAGAGCTCTTTACTTTTTCGCAAAAAGTGGGACAAGGGCTGCCCTTATGGTTACCTAAAGGAGCCGAGTTGCGAGAAAGGCTGGAGCAATTCTTGAAAAAAGCTCAGCGCACCGCAGGATATGATCCGGTAATTACCCCACACATTGGAAATAAAGAACTTTACGTGACCAGTGGGCACTACGCCAAATATGGTAAAGATAGCTTCCAGCCCATCCATACTCCGGATGAAAATGAGGAATACCTCTTAAAACCGATGAATTGCCCGCATCACTGCGAAATCTATAAAAGTCAACCACGCTCCTACCGTGACCTTCCGATCCGCTTTGCAGAATTTGGTACGGTTTATCGCTATGAGCAGAGTGGCGAATTACACGGCTTAACTAGAGTAAGAGGATTCACTCAAGATGATGCGCATATCTTTTGTACTGCCGATCAACTGAAAGACGAGTTCAAGAAGGTAATTGACCTAGTACTCTATATCTTCAAAACTCTGGATTTCGAAAACTTTACCGCTCAAGTTTCCCTGCGTGACCAGGAAGACCGTTCGAAATACATTGGTAAAGACGAAAATTGGGAAAAAGCCGAGACTGCCATAAAGGAAGCAGTGGTTGAAAAAGGTTTAGATTATATCGTAGAGCACGGTGAAGCAGCCTTTTACGGTCCAAAGCTCGACTTTATGGTGAAAGATGCCTTGGGTCGTCAATGGCAATTAGGTACAATTCAAGTGGATTACAACCTACCTGAAAGATTCGAACTAGAGTATAAGGGTTCCGATAATGAAAGTCATCGTCCAGTTATGATTCACCGCGCCCCCTTCGGAAGCATGGAGCGCTTTGTAGCGGTATTACTGGAGCATTGTGGTGGAAATTTCCCTTTATGGTTGATGCCCACGCAAATAGCGATCTTGCCGATTTCGGATAAATACCTTGATTATGCCCATAAAGTTTCAAGATTGCTTAAAAATTACGAACTTCGCGCCCTCGTTGACGAGCGTGCAGAGAAAACCGGGCGTAAAATTCGCGATGCGGAAGTCTCTAAAATCCCTTACATGTTAATTGTAGGTGAGAAAGAAATTGAAAATGAGACAGTTTCAGTTCGCAAGCACGGCGGCGAAGATTTAGGCGCTTTAAGTCTACAAGATTTTATAGTAAAGATGGACGCGGAGATATCTGCCGAAATCGGAGAATTTGAAGTATAATTAAAAAGATTAATTCTGGCCAAGAGATTTAACCATCGACGCAGAGGACCTCGCAGAGAGCCTCAAGAAGACAAACACAAGATCAATGAAAAAATTCGTTATCCCGAGCTACGTGTAGTTGGGGAAGACGTGGAAGTAGGGGTCTACAAAACAGACAAAGCCCTATCCATGGCAAAAGACCGCGGATTAGACCTAGTGGTGATTACCGAAAAGGCAGATCCGCCCGTAGCAAAGATCATTGATTACAAGAAATTCCTCTACGACCAGAAGAAGAAACAGAAAGAGATCGCGGCTAAGGCCCAGAAAACGGTAGTTAAAGAAATCCGTTTTGGTCCCAATACCGACGATCACGATTATGAGTTCAAACGCAAACACGCGGAAAACTTCCTAAAAGAAGGCGCCAAGCTTAAAGCTTATGTTTTCTTTAAGGGTCGTTCGATCGTGTTTAAAGACAAAGGTGAAATCCTTCTGTTGCGTTTAGCGCAAGACCTTGAAGATCTCGGTAAGGTAGAAAGCTTACCAAAATTGGAAGGCAAAAGGATGATCATGATGATCGCCCCGAAAAAGTAAGAGTCAAAATCGAGATAAAAGCGAAAGAGCTATGCCAAAGATGAAAACAAAATCCAGCGCCAAAAAGCGTTTTAAGCTTACGGGAACTGGTAAAATTAAAAGAAAGCACGCTTTTAAAAGTCACATCCTTACCAAAAAGGAGACCAAGCAAAAGCGTAACCTTACTCAATCAGGTTTAGTAGATAAATCTGACGAAGCAAACATTAAGCGTCAGCTTACTATTTAAGTTTAATCGAGTTATTAATTAACCCTGGGTAAGGCACCCAAGATTCCCTATAAGATGGGAGCGCCTTGCACAAAAAATTAACAATTATGCCAAGATCAGTAAATTCAGTAGCATCTAGAGCACGCCGTAAAAAGGTGATGAAAATGGCCAAAGGATACTTTGGTCGCCGTAAAAATGTATGGACCGTTGCGAAAAACGCCGTAGAAAAAGGACTTACCTATAGCTACCGCGATCGTCGTAACAAAAAGAGAAATTTCCGTTCTCTATGGATTCAGCGTATTAATGCTGGAGCCCGCGAGCATGGCCTTTCTTACTCTGCCTTTATGGGCTTAGTGAAAAGCAATGGGATCGAGTTGAACCGTAAAGTCCTTGCCGACCTAGCGATGAACCACCCTGAGGCTTTCAAAGCTATCGTAGACAAAGTAAAGAAGTAATAAACACGATTTTTGACTCTTCAAAACCCTGGCCTAATGGTCAGGGTTTTTTTATGCTCAAACCCCACAAGCTACCAGGCTCATATTGTGCCTCACTGGCCAGTTGGGCCCAAAGCTTAATCTCGGTATCCTTCAAGTGCATCAAGGCCAAGCGCCCAAAGGCATGATAATCTATTCGCTCTAAAAGCCAATTGCCCCCTTTTTTAAGGAACACATGAGAGGGTCGGATCAAGGCCTCGGTAAAACCAGTTGTAGCGAGCTCCTCTTTGCTTAGAGCATTTACCATTCCCGTCATTTGCGCCGCTTTGAGACTCTTGGGGTAGTGAAACATCTTATGAATACTATCTACCGCTATAAGCTTGCCTTTATCTAAGACCGCAATACGATCGCAAAAGCGCATTAGATCGGTAGGCTCATGCCCCACCATAATAATAGATTTAGAGGACTGGTCCTCCCTTAAGAAGTCCAGCATATCCTGTTTCAATTGGTAGTCGAGTTGGCTGAACGGTTCATCCAAGAGTAGTAAGTCGGAAGCCGAAATTAAAGCTGCTGCCAAGGCTGCCCTCTGCTTTTGCCCACCGGAAAGCGACTGTACTTTTTTATGCTTAATTGACTGAAGGTGAAAAGCACGTCTCACCCTTCCTAAATAACGTTTTAAAGCTGTAGGACTTAAATGCCGCCCACTACGAGCAATATTCTCCTCGGCACTTAAATGGGGGCTCAAATCGAAATCCTGACTCATCAAGGCTATTTGAGGATGCCCTGGAACCAATTCGTTACGACTTTCAGCCAGATCCTCTCCTTTGAATTTTATCTCCCCTTCACTCGGCTCTAGCTTGCCGGCCACCAATTTTAGGAGGGTCGACTTTCCCGAACCACTAGCCCCTACCACTCCTAAGCGTTCTCCCTCGAACATGCGAAGTTTAAGCCTTTTTAAGGCCTTTTCCTCTTTGTAGGAAAAACTGAGGGAACGAATATCTAAACATGTCTTTTTTTTCATCTCAGTACCAAACCTTTAACCATTTGCCAGCGTTTCCCCAATGAGAAGAAATTATGCGAAAATTAATCGTCATTTGTCTAGCTTTCATTGCCTTGTCTTGCGCCAAGGAATCAGATCCTCAAGTTACGCTTTCACCAGAGCTGATCTTACTAGAGGAGCTTAAAGCTTATCCACAACTCGATCAATTTCGTGCTGCGATGGAAGCTTGCGATATTGAAATGGGTAATGCCCAGCAAAGCCTTACCATTCTTGCCCCAAGCAATGAGGAGCTTACTAGTTTCCTAGCGGAAATGGACGTAGCGGACTTTCCCGCGTTGAAAACTTCCATGGGTAAAAAGCATTATCAGGCGTGGTTGGCAGCACACTTCTTGCCCGGTGCAGCTAAGATCGAGAACTTACATACCAGTTATATTCCTAGTTTGGCCCAAAACGATGCCTCCAATGCAATTCACCATCATTTGATGCGCGAAAAAAGCTTGGTAGAGGTCAATGGCCAACGATTAAGCTTTAAAGTGAAGGACCTCGCTATCCAAAAAGGATACTTGCATTTGATAGATAATAATTTGCGCCCGGCCACCATTTATAAATTGATCGCTAGTAATGATCAACGCTTCACCACTTTACAGCGTGCCATGCAAGGTCCGGCAAAATCTATCGCAAGCCTACTTAATAGCGATGGAAAACATTACACTTTCTTTGCCCCAGATGATCAGGCTTTCGATGAATTCTTTCAATCTCAAGCCTGCGCCGACCTTACAGAGTTTGTAGAAAAGAAGGGGGCAAAAGCCTTAGAAGACCTTTTGAAAGCCCACATAATACCACAGGCTTATCAATTGCAAGAATTAGACGGGTTAACGATGGAAAGCTTGCTATCAGGTAGCCACATTCGCTTTCAATTAGACCGAGGAAATATAGAGCTTAACCGTTACGGCGTCACAGCCATGGGACCATTTCCAAGCGCAACGGTAGAGTCAGGAAATATTAATGCATTTAACGGGAGTCTGCACATTCTTAATGAAGTGTTAAAAGTCCCGTAGTGAATACCATTTCGATACTTAGAAGAGTTATAAGTATCAAGAGCTAGAATACTCTAGTTGGTTAATAGTTTTGTTTGGTTGGTTGAAAAGCCGGAGTCCCCGATCATCGGGTCAAGCTCCGGCTTTTTTCAGTTTTATGATACACCGAATTGCCGCATATGATGCTCAATATGCTTCTTGTGCAATCGTAACCACAGCTCGATATCCAATTCGCCAAACATAGGGTGAACAGAGCTATAATTAGGGTGCTTATCAAAATGGCTTAACATAGCTACCATTTCTCGAACCAGATGATACTTCATATCCTCCAAATCCTTTTTCATCGTCGGTATTAACCCATACTCTTTAGGTTTGGGCGCCCCAGGACGGATCGGCTTATCCGATGTCAAGAAGGCTTTAGCTTTCTCGAGTTGCTCTGCTGGAGTGGTGATTTTTATCTTTTTCCCCGAATAGGAAAGAGCAAAGGCTTTGCGCAAATGATCTAGCATTTCGATCTGCGACATTTTACCAAATTGCCTTTCGGCATCTGGTTGTAGCGATTTTAGCATTACTGGAAACTCCAGTAGTAAAAAGCGTTTTAAATCCTTCATTCTTCTATCATTAAGAGTCTGATCCAATTATAATCCGGTGTATTAGGCAAGCCCTTTAAGCGACCTTTGGTTTCGACCCTAAATAGCTTCGGACTTACCCCCTTACGACGGAGGGTTTTTTCTAAAGTAGCCGCCCTACGAGCACTTAGCTGCTTATTGTTGATGTTATCATAAAGCACCCATTCGTAGCGCAATCCTTCAGAATCTTTAAGCATCTGGGCGATCAAGGTTAACATAAAGTCACCACTAGGGCTTAACCTGGCTGTTCCGCTGTTGAATTGAATGTTCATCACCGGCGCTTCGACACGTAACTTTTTTCTCGGGTCGGCATCTACCCGGTAATCGCTATTCTCTAGCACTTCGATCTCCACTCTTCGGTTAAGGGCGCGAGATGCTTCATCTACTTCCTCGAATAAGGCCACTTTATTACCAAAACCGCGGTAATCGAGACGAATTTTTGAAATCCCTTCCGCTAGCAAAAAGTCATAGACCATGCGAGCACGGGCTACCGACAACTCAAAATCATTGCTACAACACACATGGCCTTGGAGTGATATTTCAAGGTCTGGGTTTCGCTCCATGGCAAGTAAAAGTTCGCGTAAAGCATCGAATGAATGCCACATGGGAATAGCCTGATTGCCCACGAAGTTCAGATTGGCCAAGCGCAGTTTATCGCCGGTTTTTAATTTCTGATCGCTTAATTTTTGCTCGGGGTCGGGTAAGAGTGACAGGTCCAGATAAAGCGCTAGCTCTACACGACGGTTTTTATATCGCTCGCTAGGGCTATTCTCATAGGCTGGTTGCTCTTCACCATAATAATCGGTTCGTGCTTTTAGTGGATCTAGGCCGGCTAGGACCAGTTGCTTCAAAACCTCTTGCACCCTTCTTCGCGATAAGCGACGATTGTAAGCGATATCGGCCAAGCTATCGGTATGCCCGTAAAGCTTTACCGAGTCGATCAAATACACTGGATAAACTTTTAGTAAGCTATCTAAACGGTCTTTTTCAGCGGGCCGCAAAAGATCAGCATTGAGATCAAAGCGCGTTTCCCAAATAATGAGGGTATCACTTTGAGCCCTTAAACCAAACCATAAAACGAAAAAGAAGAGGAAGAGCTTATATCTCATCTATTTAATATCCATCCGCAATAATGCGTTTTCCCATGCTAATTGCATCTGAAAGCCCTCTTGCGCATCCACCAAAGAAATGCTTAGGGTTTCGATAATCTTTGGAGTAGTTTCCATCAAGACGGTGGTTTTAAGCACATCATATTCCGGTTCGCGCAAAGCTTCACCATCCCAACCTACTCCCCAAGGATATTCCTTCGAATTAAAGATAAACTCCCATTCGTCTCTACCGGGAATGGTCCAAATAGTATAAGTACCCGCCGGTAGAGTTTTACCATCTATTTCCAGGTCGGTGGCTGTCTTAAAAGTAGTTGCCTCATTAGCCCCGGTGCGCCAAACTTGACCGTAGGGAACCAATTCGCCAAAAATGGTTCTACCACGTACCGAAGGTCGATTGTAAAATATCTCCACATCATATTCTTCGGTCTGATAAGCAACCTGGCCTTCGGGCGAAAGTTTTTTGGTATTGCTTTGCATCCATTTAAAGGCGATGAAAAGTGCTAACACGATCACTGCCAAGCTTATTAAGATCCACTTTAATACTTTCATGAGAATAAACCTTAAAGAATAACGCTAACTTAGTTCAAAATTATCGGAATGTCACGCCCCCTATCATATTCCCTAGCCTTATTATTACTTTTCCCGTGCTTGTTTTTTGGGCAAGATTCTCCTCAAGAAGTAGCTTGGGCCCAAGAAGCTATTTGGTATCAGATTTTCCCCGAACGGTTTCGCAATGGCGATCCTTCGAACGACCCCGAACTAAAAGACTTGGCTTTCGCCGATCCTCAAGAATTACCGGAGCATTGGCAAGTTCATCCCTGGGGATCGGATTGGTATAAATTGCAGGCTTGGGAAAAAGCCAATGGCGAACCCGAATTATGGAAACATCTACTACGCCGGCGTTACGGTGGTGATTTACAAGGAATCATAGACCAATTAGACTATCTACAAGAGCTAGGCATCACCGCTATCTACCTCAACCCTATTTTCCAATCGCCTAGTTTGCATAAATACGATGGCGAATCTTACCACCACGTAGACCCTAACTTCGGCCCCGATCCAGCTGGAGATCGGGAGTTGATGACCCAAGAAAACCCTTTGGATCCAGAAACTTGGGTATGGACCTCTGCCGATAACTTAGCTCTAGAACTAATCGATGAAGTGCATAAAAGAGGCATGCGCATAATTTTCGACGGGGTATTTAATCATATGGGCCATAACAGTTTCGCTTTCGCGGATGTGAAAAAGAATCAAGCCCAAAGCGCCTATGCCGACTGGTTTATCATAAATCAATGGGATGATCCTAGCACTCCAGAAAATGAATTTGACTATGCTGGCTGGTTTGGCGTGGCTTCCTTACCCGAATTTAGCGAGGACGAACAGGGTATTGTAAACGGTCCAAAGCAGTACATTTATAACGCCACTAGGCGCTGGATGAACCCCAAAGGACAAGGAGCCGATCATGGGATCGACGGTTGGCGACTAGACGTAGCTTTTTGCGTAGATCATCAATTTTGGAAGGATTGGCGTGTCTTAGTAAAAAGCCTAAACCCGAAGGCCTACATTACCGCCGAGCTGGTAAGCCCGCTCGATGAAACCTTAGCCTATCTCTCAGGCGACGAATTTGACGCTGAAATGAACTATAATTGGTCTTTCACCTGCACTGAATTCTTTTTTAATCCCCCGGGTAAGGATCACCGCAAACCCAGCGAATTTCAATCGGAATTAAAGCGAATGCGGGAGGCCTTCCCTCCTTACATCGCCTATCAAAATCAAAATCTTTTTGGTTCTCACGACGTCAATCGTTTGGCCTCTCATATCGTAAATCGGGGTATTGGCAATTTCCGTGATTGGGGCAAATACTTTGGTTTATCAAAGGCGGCCGAAAACCCTGATTACCAGGTGCGCGCTGCAAATGAATACGAAAAGAAACTGCAGCGACTTTTTATGGTCTTTCAATTCACTTACCTCGGCGCACCTATGATCTACTATGGAGATGAAGTAGGCATGTGGGGAGCGAACGATCCCGACGACCGCAAGCCCATGTTGTGGAGGGACTTGGAATATGAGGACGAAGTATATTTGCCCAATCAAAGCAGACGTGATAAACCCGATCCCGTAACACCAGACCTTGCCCTATTGGCAGATTACCAAAAACTCATCGCTATTCGAAAGGCCAACCCTGTGCTAGCTAAGGGCAATTTCGAAGTAGTGCTTGCCGATGATGAAAAAGATATTTTCGCCTTTCGGCGGATGGACCCTAATGCTGAGTTCCTGATCATCTTCAATAACAGCGGTTCCAAGCACTCATTATCCCTAGAGGCTTCAGAGAAGCATTATACCGACCTCTGGGCCGATACAAAGCAAATTTACACTCCCGAAAAGGGTAAGATCCATTTGGACTTAGCACCTAAATCGGCTATGATCCTAAAGGCATTAGGGCTTTAGATCCGCTCAAAGACAGCATAGACATAAGGTCGGGGGTCACCATTCGGATTGTAATAGGTATAATCCAATTCCTCCAATAGCTTAAAATTGGAACCCAAAGAGGCTTGGTAGCTTGGCGTGTCGTATTGTTGTACTGTTAGTCCGCAGCATTTCTCAGCCCCATCTTTAGCAAACTGCCCTAATATCACCCTGCCTCCAACTTTCAGATTCTGTTGGATATTATCAAAGTACTGCTTCCGATTGGCCTCATCAGTTAAAAAGTGTAATACTGCTCGGTCCAGCCAAATATCGAAATGCTCTTTTTCTGCTAAGTGCCATACCTTGGAGAGGTCTTGTTCTTGGAAATAATCACTGGGAATGTCGGGGTTATCAGCGTTTAATAAATTTAGAGCTTGCGGACTGATATCGCTAAGTAAAAGGTTTTGGTACCCTTCTTCCCAAAGGATCTTTACCAATAGCGATCGTCCGGCTCCCGCAAGGTGTATTCTTTGGTCCTTTTCAGCGTAAGCTTGAAGCAAATCCCAGGCAGGCTGTGGTTCGGACTCATACCAACCCAATTGTTCCAGAGGAGCCTCGAAGGCTTTGTCCCAATGCGCTTTTAAGTCATTCATGTGGCAAAAATAAATTCCCTCGATTATCTCACTGTGCCCTCTAACACAAAAGGGCCGCCGAAGCGACCCTTTTTAAATTATATGCCAATCGGATTAAAGTAATCCGTTGGTCTTGCGTACCGCTTCAGCCGAATTTTGTAGTTCTTCTTTTTCGGTCGCACTTAATTCGATCTCTACGATCTTCTCAACTCCATTGGCGCCAATAAGTGCAGGCACTCCAATACAGATATCATTAAGACCGTATTCACCTTCTAGCAAGCAAGAACAAGGGAACATCTTCTTGCTGTCGTTGGCGATGGCGTGCACCATAGCCGATACAGCTGCACCAGGAGCATACCATGCCGAAGTACCTAACAATTTGGTAAGAGTAGCCCCGCCTACCTTAGTGGCTTGCTTCACTTCCTCCATGCGCTCTTCAGAGATAAACTCAGAAACCGGCACCGAATTGCGAGTAGCTAAACGTGTTAGAGGAATCATACCTGTATCGGAATGACCGCCAATTACCATACCGTTGATATCTGAAATAGGGGCCTCGGTAGCTTCTGCCAAACGATACTTGAAACGAGCACTATCTAAAGCTCCGCCCATACCAATGATACGGTTCTTAGGTAAACCTGTAGCTTGATGCGATAAATAGGTCATCGTATCCATTGGATTAGAAACCACAATAATGATCACATTAGGTGATTCTTTGATCAAGTTTTCCGCTACTGTCTTCACGATGCCAGCATTGGTGCTGATTAATTCTTCGCGAGTCATTCCTGGTTTACGAGGAATCCCTGAAGTAATTACCGCTACATCACTATCTGCAGTTTTACTGTAATCATTGGTACTACCAACGATCTTGGTGTCGAAGCCATTTAAAGAAGCAGTTTGCATTAAATCCATAGCCTTTCCTTCAGCAAAGCCTTCTTTAATATCTACCAAAACTACTTCGGAGGCAAAATTCTTCATTGCGATGTATTCGGCACAACTGGCTCCAACGGCTCCGGCGCCTACAACGGTAACTTTCATATTATTGAGATTTGAGGTTTAAAATCTGAGACAAAATTAATACTCCGCAGCCGATTAACCCTGAATTTCAAGCACAAATTGGCTTATTTATCGGCAGCTGCGTGTCGTTCTGCCAATCGTTCTTCTACCCGAGCAAATGAAAGCCCTTTTGCTTTTAACATTAAGGTTAAGTGGAAAATTAAGTCCGCCGATTCATCGATCAAGGCTTCTTCATTATCACCCAAGGCTTCGATTACGGTTTCTACCGCCTCTTCCCCAACTTTCTGGGCCACTTTAGCGAGACCTTTAGAGAGTAAGCTCTGCACGTAACTATCGTCTGGCGCTTCGCTCACTCTTTGATCGATTACCTCCTCTAGCTTGGGGATAAAGCTCCATACTTTTTGATTACCAAAACAAGTTTCACTGCCGGTATGACAAACAGGGCCACTAGGCTCCACGAGAAGTAATACGGTATCCCGGTCGCAGTCTATCCTATAATCCATTAGTTGTAAGAAATTACCACTCGTCTCACCTTTAGTCCATAATTCGGATCTGGAGCGGCTGTAGAAACAGACCTTTCTTTCCGTCAGAGTTCTTGCCCAGCTTTCTTCGTTCAAGTAGGCCAACATCAAGACGCGCCCATCGCGGTAATCCTGCACCACAGCAGGAACCAAGCCCCCGTTTTTTTCAAAGTCAATCATTTCGTATCGCTATATCTTTTCTGCTTAAATAATCTTTTAAATCTTTTATTTTCAACTCTTTAAAATGAAAGAGGCTTGCTGCCAAGGCGGCGTCTACCTGGGGTAAGTCCAAAACCTCGGCAAAATGTTCTGGCTTACCGGCACCTCCAGAGGCAATTAATGGTAGTTTGATCTTGGACAAGGTCCGGTACATCGGTAGATCAAATCCTTCTTTGGTGCCATCCCCCGCCATGGACGTAAGTAAGATCTCCCCGGCTCCTCTATCCTCTAATTCAGCAACCCACTCTTGAAGCTTTCGATTGGTTTTTAAGCTGCCACCATGACTGTAAACAGCGTAATTTCCATGGTCCCACTTCGCATCGATTGCCACCGTAACAAACTGTCTTCCAAACTCAGCAGCCAATTCATCGATTAAATCAGGGGTAGCTAAAGCGGCCGAATTAAGGCTGATCTTATCTGCTCCCGCTTCTAATAGCTGAGCGGCGTGGGCCACTTCACTGATGCCTCCACCAACTGTAAAGGGTATATCTAGAACCTCAGCCACTCGGGCGCTAAGCTCCTGCAGAGTTGACCGCTTTTCTAAACTGGCGCTAATGTCTAAGAACACTAGCTCGTCTATACCCTCTTGTGCGTAGATCGAAGCCAATTCTACCGCATCTCCGGCGTCGCGTAAATTCTTGAAATTAGTTCCCTTTACAGTGCGACCGTCCTTAATGTCTAAACAGGCAATTATGCGTTTTTTTAACATAGCTCCGCCAATTTTACCGATTCGCCTAACCAGGCTTTGCCAACTACTAAACCTGCACAACCAATCTTTTCCAAGGCCATGACATCTTTCCTATTGCGGATGCCGCCCGAAGCAATTAATTGAAGTTGAGGAAAGCCTTTTATAAGCCTTTGGTAAAGATCCAAAGCCGGCCCTCCCATCATTCCGTCCCGAGCTATGTCGGTTACACATACTTTTTCCAATCCTAGCGGCAAATAGCTTTTTATTAGATCGTAAATACTGCCCGAACTTTGCTCTTGCCAAGCATTTACGGCCACTCGATCTCCTTTAAGGTCCAATGATGCAATTACTTGTTTGGGATATTTTGCCAAAATAGCCTTGAAGGTCTTGGCATCCTTTATTATCATTGATCCAATATTCACCTCGGCCACTCCCAAATCGAATAGCTCTTCGACCTCCTGAAGACTGCGAATTCCACCTCCATAATCTACCCTTAATCCACTAGAAACGATCTCAGCAATGATACCTTGATCGCGCAGTCGGCCTGCCTTAGCGGCTGACAAGTTCACCAGATGCAAATGGTCGAGTCCAGCCTTTTTAATTTCAGCAATCAACTCTGGAATACCGCGGTCTAATGCCATTAGACGTTTAAAATCACCTTGTTGTAAACGCACTGGGCGTCCCTCGATCAAATCGATGGCGGGGATAACACGAATCATAGTCGATTGAAGTTTTTTAAGATTAAACTGCCATTAGAACCGCTTTTCTCTGGGTGAAATTGGCAGCCGAAAAAATGATCTTTTTGGATGGCGGCGCTGAAGGCTTTCCCGTAGCTGCAAGTGGCGGCGGTATACGGTTTAGGCTCCACATAATAGGAGTGCACGAAATAAACATCAGACTTTTCCTTTAGCCCCTTAAATAAAGGCCCCTTCAAATTCTGCAAAGAGTTCCAACCCATATGAGGAACCTTAGTTATGGCTTGGATAGCTTCCACCCTAAAGTCCATTAAGCCCAAAAGTTCTTGCTCTCCTTCCGCACTGAACTTCCCCATTAATTGCATACCAAGGCAAATGCCTAAAAAGGGCTGACTGTAGGACCTCAGGCATTCGATCAATTCCCTTTGCTTTAAACTATACATTGCCGCTTTAGCAGCTCCCACGCCGGGGAAAATGAGCTTCGAGCTCTTAGCTAAAAAATCAGGATCACTACTCAACACGGCCCTTATGCCCAAAGCATCCAAGCGATTCATCAAAGAACGCGTGTTTCCTGCATTGTAATCGACCACTCCTATCATAAACTTCCTTTTGTAGATGGTATATTCCCGCTTTGGTCTCGTCGACTTGCTTCAGCTAAAACTTTAGCAAAGCCTTTAAAAATCGATTCGATTTTATGGTGTTCATTGTCGCCATCCGCCTTAATATGCAAGGTACAAGCGGCCGTATCACAGAATGATTTAAAGAAATGCTGAAACATATCGCTCGGCATTTTACCTATGTACTCCCGCTTGAATTGAGCTTCCCACCGCAAATAGGGGCGACCGCCAAAATCCAGAGCGAGCTGTGCTTGCGCCTCATCCATGGGTAAAATGAAAGCATAGCGTCTTAAGCCTTTCTTTGAACCCAATGCTTCTCTAAATGCCTTCCCCAGGACCAAGGCTACATCTTCAATGCTATGGTGTTCATCTACTTCTAGATCACCTTTACAGCTCAGTCTTAAGTCGATATTTCCGTGTTTAGCAATTTGGTCTAGCATATGATCAAAAAATGCAATGCCTGTATCTACTTGCGAACGACCACTGCCATCGAGGTTTAGGCTTAGCTTAATTGCTGTTTCTTGGGTAGTGCGGTCAATTTCCACTCTACGATCTCCCTGCAATAAAAAGCGCTTTATCGTTTTCCAGTCGCGGCTCTTTAGAGCTACATCTACCTCTTCCTGCCCTAAATAAATGGACTTGGCGCCTAAATTTTCAGCTAGCTCTACATCACTTAAACGATCGCCGATCACATAACTATTAGCAAGATCGAAATCGCCTTGGATATAATGTTTTAGCATTCCCGTACCTGGTTTACGATTAGGCGAATTCTCCTCGGGTAAACTAGGGTCAATCAAGATCTCCCTAAATACAATACCTTCATTTTTAAGGGTTTCAATAATGAAGTTTTGAATAGGCCAAAAGTCTTCCTCCGGAAAGGAAGTAGTACCCAAGCCATCCTGATTGGTGACCATAACTAGTTCATACTCACTATCACGCGCTAATTCGACTAAAGCACTAATAGCACCGGGATAAAACTTTAATTTTTCAAAACGATCGATTTGAAAATCGGCGGGCTCCTCGATCAAGGTGCCGTCTCGATCGATAAATAATATCTTCTTCATACAAATTGCCTTAAGGCTGATTTTAATTGTTCCATTTCTTCTTCTTTCCCAATGCTTATTCGTAAGGCATTTTGAACTTGCTTACCACGGTCACGAATAATGATGCCTCTTGATCTTAAGTAGGAATAGATCTCCGCAGACCGTGGGCTGGTAAAAAGTATAAAGTTGGCCTTTGATGGATATACTTTATCGACCGGCGGCCATGCTTTTAAAAATTGAATTAGGTCTTCACGTGATTCATTTAAGCGAGCTATTTGATCAGGCCATTTTCTTTCATCTAAAACCTTTAAAGCCGCCTCCTGATTGAGTCTACTAATATTGTAGGGAGCCTTGATCCGCTTTAAAATCGTAACGATTTCTGGAGAGGCGTAAAGCATACCTAGTCGGATACCCGCTGCCGCCCTCGCCTTACTAAAAGTCTGGAGAATAACTAGATTTGGATACTTCGAAAGCCCAGTAATCAAGCTAGCCTCAGGGCAAAAGTCAATATAAGCCTCATCAACCACCACCAAGCCGGTGAACTGCTGCAAAAGACTTTCTACTTGACCGCGATCGATCAAATCGCCATTTGGATTATTAGGACTACAGAGGAAGATTAAAGGTAAATTGGTGGTATTAAGAAAATGCTCTACATGAGCTGTTTGTAGATCAAATTCATTGGAGCTAGGCAGACCTAAATATTCCAAATCATTGAGCTTCGCTAAAATGGGATACATGCCATAAGAAGGCTCCAAACTAGCCACTCTATCGAGACCAGGACGGGCAAAGGCGCGCATAAGTAAGTCTATCGCTTCATCGCTGCCATTGCAAAGTAGCACTTGATCAGGATCTAGCCCCTTTTCTTTAGCTAAAGCCTTACGTAAGCGCCAAGGGTCGCTCTCGGGGTAACGATTTATACCATTTCCGAAAGGGCTTTCATTAGCATCTAGGAATAGCTCTCCGCTTCCATCACTCTCAGAACGCGCAGAACTGTATGCCTTCATCTTTGCTACATTGGGTCGAATTATTCTATTAAGCTCGAACATCATTTCTGCAGTTTTTCTAAACGTATCTCTATCGATTTAGCATGACCTTCCAATCCTTCGGTTCGTGCCATAAGCTCCACGGTGGGACCCAGAGTTTTTAGGCCTTGCACACTAATAGTTTGAAAGCTGATTTGGGTTTGGAAGCTCTCTAGGCTCACACCCGAATAATTGCGGGCAAAGGCCGCCGTGGGCAGAGTGTGATTGGTTCCGGATGCGTAATCGCCCATGCTTTCCGCGGCATAAGGCCCGATAAAAACCGAACCCGCATTTTGCACTTTAGCGATCCATTCTTCCGCATTTTTAAAATTTAAGATCAGGTGCTCTGGTGCATAAAAATTACTGCAAGCAAAGGCCTGTTCGAGACGAGGAAAATAAATGGAATAACTATTCTGCAGTGCCGATAATGCAAAAGCGTAGCGATCTAGACCACCTAATTGCTCTTTTATAGCTTGATCTACCGCATTATGTAAGTTTTGATCGGTCACTATCAAAATCACCTGACTATCTGGACCGTGTTCGGCTTGGGACAAAAGGTCGGCTGCTATAAAGTCTGGGTCGGCCTCAGCGTCGGCAATGAGCAATACTTCACTGGGACCTGCCGGCATATCGATGGCTAGTCCGTAGGCAAGAGCCTGTCGCTTCGCCTCGGTTACAAAGCTATTACCTGGTCCAAAAAGCTTATCCACCTTAGCGATGCGTTCCGTACCAAAGGTCAGAGCTGCAATGGCTTGAGCACCACCTACTTTATAGATCTCCTCGATACCACATTTCTGAGCTGCGTACAGGATTGCGGGGTCGATCCTTCCTTCTCGGTTGGGCGGACTGCATAAAACCCGACGCTCATTTCCGGCAATTTGGGAAGGAATTCCTAGCATAAGGACGGTGGAAAATAAAGGCGCCGTCCCACCAGGAATGTACAAACCAACGGCATCGATCGGCCTTGCCTCTCGCCAACAAGTTACTCCGGGTGAGGTAGTTACCTTCTTAGGTACGCTAACTTGTGCGGCGTGATACTTATAAATATTGGCGTAAGCTTGATCGATGGCCTCCTTCAGAGCTGGCGAGATACTGCGCTCTGCTGCATTCAGCTCTCGCTCGGTAAGAGGAAGACTGCCTTCGTAATTGTCGAAGCGCCGATTGTAGTTGACCAAAGCCTGGTCGCCCTCAGCTCTTACCGCCTCCATGATCTTGCTAACCTCGCTTTGGAGGACTTCCCCTGTTTTAGCATTTTGACTTCTAATCTCAGCGTATTCCTGAGGACTCGGGTTGATCAGTCGTTTCATAGAATTGTTTTTTCGATCGGTAATACTAGTATTCCTTCCGCCCCAGCCGATTTAAGGCGATCGATGCGTTCCCAAAAATCCTTCTCGGCTACCACCGTGTGCACGGCTGACCAGCCTTCATCGGCGAGGGGGATCACCGTAGGGCTCTTTAATCCCGGTAAGATCGAGCGAATTTGAGTCAAGGCTTCATTGGGTGCATTGAGGGTGATGTACTTCCCGGTTTTGGCACGCATTACCGCTTCTATGCGAAAGATCAATTGAGCCAGGGTGGCCTGCTTTCCAACGGATAAATTGGAATTTGCGATCAATGTTGCTTCCGAATCGAGTATGGTCTCCACTTCCTTTAATCCATTCATTACCAAGGTACTCCCACTGGATACGATATCACAAATTGCATCAGCCAAACCAATTCCAGTAGCGACCTCCACACTACCACTGATGTATTCTATTTTAGCTTCAACACCTTTTGAAGCTAAGTACTTACGTAACAAATTAGGGAAGCTAGTAGCGATGGTTTTGTCGGCTAAAGACCTTAGCCCGCGGTAATTCCTATCGCGCGGAAGCGCAATGGACAAACGACAAGTGGAAAAGCCTAAAGCTAGTTTTTCATCGATCTGCTTTCCAGTTTCACGAATCACATCCAAACCGAGAATTCCCGCATCAGCAATACCGTCTTCCACATATTGAGGAATATCGTCATCGCGTAAAAAGAGTACCTCTAAAGGGAAATTCTTGGCCTCACTCTTCAATTTGCGGCTACCGGTGCTGAGTCGAATACCGCAGCCCTTAAGCAGTTTCAGTGATTCTTCATTCAAGCGACCACCCTTTTGCAGGGCGATGGTAAGTGGTTTCATTTTCAAAATTGGATTAGGATAGGGGCAAAAAAAAAGCCCATCCGGTTGGATGGGCTTCATGAATATTAGATACATCAAAGCATTCCTCTACCGGTGATGGTGGACGGTGGAAAAATGATGATGATGGTTTATTGCTGTGAACATGAGTGCAAAGTAAAGGCCTAAAATTTTATTTGACCAAAAAATATTTCACTATTCTGCAATTCTCCCTTTTAGGTCTAAGCTAGAAATGGGCTCCAAATCGAACTCCACAAAGGGTTTAAATAAAAATTTGCGGTCACGCATCTCCCCATCTTTGTAATAGGAAACCCAAACCCGATTGTGAAATCCAAAGACGCTAGGATCTACCGTTTCGATTTTCTGCTGCCCTTGCGGAGCGACCGCGTCGAAAAAATGGCGCAATTTAGAAGTGCTTTTTCCCGAGCCATCTTCATGCTCAAAGGCCTCGGTCATTACCATCACATTTTCTAGTTCATAGTCATTCTCATTGATGAGATAAAGGTAAAAAGTGTGCTCACCTGTTTCTTCGGGAGTCTTGGCAATAACGAGACTCAGGCCTTCGACCGGTTTAATGTTTAGATCTTTTAACATAAAAGCAAAGGTCTGTCTAAACTTTAGGAATTACAATTGGTTTTAAAATTATGCAGAATTTAGAACCCCGAGAAATTGACCGCATTATTGAAATGGCTTGGGAGGATCGCACTCCCTTTGATGCCATCGAAGCCCAATTTGGGGTGGCCGAGGCAGAGGTCATTAAGATCATGCGGCGCGAAATGAAAGAAAGTAGTTTTAAAATGTGGCGCAAAAGGGTACAAGGTCGTTCCACCAAACACCGTGGCAAACGCGCTCAAGATGTGAAAAGATTTAGGAGTTCCAATCAACGGAACATCGGCTAAAAGCCGCTAATATCTGCATTTTCAGACAATTCCTTAATTCCAAATTACTGTCCAACAGCGAACATTTATTTTTAACTTAGATGTTTCAGGAAAACAGATGACAGAAACTGAATTAGCAGAAGAAGAGAAGGAAATTGCTTCGCGCTTTCGCAAGCTTTTAAGAGGCATGAAAGACCGGATGGATGATGAGGACAAAGACCTCATTAAACGCGCTTTCAAATTGGCCAAGGATGCCCACGCGGAGGTACGTCGCAAATCGGGTGAACCCTACATTTTCCATCCTCTGGAAGTAGCTCGCATCGTATCGGAAGAAATTGGTTTAGGCCCTAAATCGGTGGCCAGTGCCCTTATTCACGATGTGGTAGAAGACAGCGATTATACGCTGGAGGACATAGAGCGATTATTCGATGAAAACATTGCCAAGATCATCGATGGTCTCACTAAGATCAGCGGTATTTTTGATATGGATATTTCGCTGCAAGCGGAAAACTTCCGAAAGATGCTGCTTACCCTTTCGGATGACATTCGAGTAATCCTGATCAAGCTGGCGGATCGTTTGCATAATATGCGAACTATGGATGCCATGCCCCAGCACAAGCAGTTAAAAATTGCTTCGGAAACTCTTTACCTCTACGCTCCCCTGGCCCATCGCATCGGCCTTTTTAATGTTAAAACCGAGTTAGAAGACCTCAGCTTGAAATATACCGAGCCTGAGGTTTACCGAGACATCGTACTGCGACTTAAGAACAGCCAGTCTGAAGCGCACCGGTACCTGAACAATTTCAGCAAATTCCTAAGGAAATACCTAAAGGCGGAAGGCTTTGAGTTTACGATTAAAGAGCGTACCAAAAGTATTTACAGCATTCGCAAGAAAATGCTTAGCCAAGGCGTAGGCTTCGATGAAGTGTACGACAAATTTGCTATTCGTATTATCATTGAGTCGACCCGTGAAAAAGAAAAGTCAGACTGTTGGCGAGCCTATTCGATCGTAACCGATCACTTTAGACCCAATACCGAAAGGCTGCGCGATTGGATCTCCGCACCGAAGGCCAATGGCTACGAGAGCTTGCACACCACCGTGATGGGACCAGAAGGTCATTGGGTAGAAGTGCAAATTCGTTCTCGGCGGATGGACGAGGTAGCAGAAAGGGGCTATGCGGCACACTGGAAATACAAAGAAGATGCCTCGGGTCAAAGCAAACTCGACGACTGGATCAATCGAATCCGTGAAGTCTTAGAAAATAATGAAGGATCGGCGGTAGACTTTGTAGATGAGTTCAAAATGAATCTCATGGCCGATGAGATCTACATATTTACCCCACGCGGTGATCTTAAGATCTTGCCCTCCGGCTCCACGCCGCTCGATTTTAGCTTCAGCATTCACACCGACATTGGACTCAAAACCCTAGGTGCCAAGGTGAACGGTCGACTAGTACCGCTTAATTACCGCCTTAAAAGTGGTGATCAGGTTGAAATCATAACCTCACAGAAGCAAAAGCCTAAGGAAGATTGGCTCAATTACGTAGTTAGCTCTAAGGCGCGCAATAATATCAAATCGGCTTTAAAGAGTGAAAGGAAAGAGATCGCCGAAGACGGCAAGGAAATCCTCGAACGTAAGTTAAAGTACATTAAGGTAAAGCCCAGTAAGAATCTGATCCAAGAAATGGTGAAGTACTTCCGGGCCAAAAACTCCACCGAGCTCTACTATAAGGTAGGCATGAAGATCATCGACAATAGTCAGTTAAAGACCTTCATGCGCGATCAGAACCAAGGTTTTTACTCCTATCTGCGCAATCGTATTATCGGTCGGTCTAAAAACGATCTCCAAAAAGCGAAGCAGAAAGAAGAAGCGATCAAATCTAAGGGGGCCGATCAATTTGTGGTATTTGGCGCCGATGAACAAAAACTTGATTACAAACCAGCCAAATGCTGCAACCCTATTCCGGGTGACGATGTATTTGGTTTTGTGACCGCTAATGAAGGCATTAAGTTACACCACAAAAACTGCCCTAATAGTATTTATCTACAATCGCACTTTGCTGGTCGTATTTTGAAAGCCAAATGGATCAGTAACAAAAAACGCGAGTTCTCCTCCGTTTTAGTGATTCGTGGGATCGATACGGTTGGCTTGGTAAATGAGGTTACCCAAATCATTTCCAATGACTTAAATGTAAATATTCGTAGTATTAACATTGCCGGGGACGACGGTATTTTTGAAGGATTAATTACCGTGGTAGTACAGGATAAAATGCACTTAGAGAAAATTATTAACCAATTGCGTAAGATCGACGGGGTAAGCTCGGTGGAAAGGCGATTTGCTGAGCGAGATTGATTACATTTGCCGTTTGTTTTTCGATATGAACGAACAAGAGTTTTCTACTGTAAAGAAGGTATTTACGGATTACCTGGAAAATAACAAACAGCGTAAAACCCCCGAGCGTTACGCTATCCTTCAGGAAATCTATGAAAATGACGAGCACTTCGACATCGAATCGCTCTACATTCTCATGAAGAATAAGAATTACCGCGTATCCCGCGCCACTCTTTACAATACCATCGAACTCTTGTTGGACTCCAAATTGGTTCGCAAGCATCAATTTGGGCAAAACCAAGCTTATTATGAGAAGTCCTTCTACAATAAGCAACATGATCATATTATTTTAACCGATACCGGTGAAGTGCTCGAGTTTTGCGATCCACGCATTCAGCAAATTAAAGATACCGTAGCCGAGATCTTTGGGATCAATATCAACTCACATTCCCTTTATTTATACGGCACTCGCAGCGATGAAGACGCCGATCAAAATACCGAATCAAAGAATTAGCCATCCAATAATTATTTCAAATGACTGTTGATGTACTCTTAGGCCTCCAATGGGGGGACGAAGGAAAAGGAAAGATTGTTGACGTACTTACCCGTAAGTATGACATCATCGCCAGATTTCAAGGCGGCCCCAATGCCGGACATACCTTGGAGTTCGACGGCATTAAACACGTACTTCATACCATTCCCAGTGGCATCTTTCACCAGGGCATCAAAAACTTAATTGGCAATGGCGTGGTAATCGATCCGGTCATCTTCGCCAAAGAGATCGAGGCCTTAAAAGAACATCAAGTAGATGTAAAAGAAGCCTTGCTCATCTCGCGTAAAGCGCATTTAATTTTACCTACCCATCGTATGTTAGACGCAGCTTCAGAAGCTGCAAAGGGTAAAAATAAAATCGGGTCAACCCTTAAGGGAATCGGCCCTACTTATATGGATAAAACCGGTCGAAATGGTTTACGCGTAGGCGATATCGAATTAAGTGATTTCAAAGAACGCTACAATAACCTCAAGTCTAAGCACGAGCAGTTGTTAGGTCATTACGAATTCGAATACCAGTCTGACCTAGAAAAAATGGAAATGGAGTGGTTTGCGGCGATCGACCAAATGCGAGCAATGACCTTGATCGACTCGGAACACTACTTACACCAAGCCATGGCCCAGGGCCAAAGGATCTTAGCCGAAGGGGCGCAAGGTTCTTTGCTCGACATCGATTTCGGATCTTATCCTTTCGTTACTTCTTCTACCACTACCTGTGCTGGCAGTTGCACCGGTTTGGGTATCGCTCCCAATACGATCAAAAAGGTCTTCGGAATCTTTAAAGCTTACTGTACTCGAGTGGGCTCCGGTCCCTTCCCTACCGAATTATTCGATGATACCGGTGAGGAACTAAGGGCTAAAGGTCATGAATTTGGCGCTACCACTGGCCGACCTCGTCGTTGTGGTTGGTTAGACATTCCGGCCCTAAAATACGCGGTATCGATCAATGGGGTCACTAACCTAATCATGATGAAAGCCGATGTTCTAAGCGGTTTTGATAAGATCAAGGTTTGCACCCATTACCGTTATCAAGGTAAATTGATCGAACATCTTCCTTATTCGATAGATGAAAATCTAATTGAACCCGTTTATGAAGAGATCGAAGGTTGGCACGACGACCTTACGGGATTGGACAATTATGAAGATGCACCGCAGGCTCTTAAAGATTACATCAAATACGTGGAAGACAAGATTGGGGTGCCAATCAGCATTCTATCGGTGGGACCAAATCGTACCCAAACTATTCAGCTTGAAGAATTGGCGCTTTAATAGCATCCTCACTTTATTTCTTTTCCTTATCGGCGGAAGCCTGATGGGCCAAGAAGAAAGTAAGGCCAAAAAGATCAATATTCGCCAAGCCGACAAAGGTTATTACAATAAAGCTGAGGCTAAAAACCGCCTGATTGGAAATGTGATCTTCGAACACGATGGTGCTCTGATGTATTGTGATTCGGCCTGGTTGTACGCGAAAGATAATCGCATCCAAGCCTTTCAGAAAGTACGCATCAATCAAGGTGACACCCTTTTTCTTAGCGGCGATTACCTAGAATACTCGGGCGAAACTCGCCTGGCTCGGGTTACCGGCGAGGTGGTTGAGCTCCGCGATCCGCAAATGACCTTAATTACCGACGAACTACTCTTGGATCGAAACACCAATATCGCTTATTATACTACGGGCGGAACAGTAACGAATAAGGACAACAAACTCGTTTCTAAGAAAGGTTTCTACAATAGCAATACCAAGTACTTCAGTTTTAAGGACTCCGTGGTACTTACCAATCCCGATTACATCATGTATTCGGATACACTGGAATACAGTAGTGAAAGTCATATTTCCTTTTTTAGAGGTCCCACCCGGATAATTAGCGACAGTAGTAGCATTTACTGTGAAAATGGTCGATATGATACTGATCGCGATATCGCCCAGTTCAATAAAAACGCCTTCATATACGATGGCCCAAAATACCTAACCGGTGATAGTCTGTATTATGAAAGAGCAGGCGAATACGGTGAAGCTTTCCGTAATGTGATAATTCACGATACGGTAGAAAATTACCTTATAACCGGTGAGTATGGAGAGTACTTTGGGGAATTAGACAGCGCTTATGTAACCGGTGAACCGCTCTACATTTTGGTAGACGAAGAAAAAGACAGCCTCTTTGTGCACGGCGATACCCTCTACTCTAGCGCATATCAAGATAGTCTGGGTAATAAATTCAGGAAACTGCAGATCTTTTATGGGGTGCGATTTTACCGCAGTGATATGCAGGGTAAATGTGATTCGCTGATTTACCTAACCGAAGACTCCACTTTTACCCTTTATCAGGATCCAATCATGTGGGATGATTCTACCCAAATTACGGGCGATACCATCCATTTACTTACCCAAAACAATCAGCCAGACACCCTTTTGGTTTTGGGTAATACCTTTATGATCAGCCGCAGCGACAGCATCCGTTACAACCAAGTAAGCGGACGTAAAATGACCGGTAAGTTTATCGAAAAGGAATTGCGCAAGGTCTACGTTAGTGGCAATGGTCAAACCGTATATTACCCTAAGGAAGAAAACGGCGACTATCTCGGGATGAACCGCAGTATTTGCAGTAATATTTTAATTCGACTCCGCGAAAGCGAAGTCAAACGGATTACCTTCTTAAAAACGCCCGAGGGGAAAATGCACCCGATCGATCAGATTCCCCCGGACCGCAAAACCCTCGATGGTTTTAATCCACGTTTCGAAGAAAGGCCTCTTAGTAAAGCTGACCTTTTTACAAAATGAGATACTGGCTCTCCATCCTAGTTTTAGTGTGCCTACAAGTTAGTGGTCAAGAGCAAAAGCCGATCGATCCTTTAAACTTCGACCCCGACCTATTGGCTGAGGCAATCTTTGAAGCCACCAATGAGCTGCGCCATAATAAAGGGCTAAAGACCTTAAAGCAGCATAAGACCTTGGACGCTGCTGCCAATTTTCAGGCTTCTAAAATGGCCCGAACCAAAAAACTTCAGCACAATTGGCCCAAGGATCGACGCCATAAAAACCTTTCGCTCAGACTCAAGAAATATGGTGGCGACTTCGAAGGCAGTAGTGAAAATATTGCTCGCGATTATTTACTCGACTTTCCTTCGGGTCAAAGTTATTATATCGACGAGGCCGGAAATGCTGTGGACCAAGATGGTGAATTGATTCCAATGCGCAGCTACAGTCAACTCGCACAGGAAGTTGTGCAGGGGTGGTACCGTTCTGAGGGACACCGAAAAAACTTGCTGGGCAATTATAATTACCTTGGAATTGGAGTGTCGGAATTAGTGCCCGAAAAAAAAGGCCCTAATTTTGATGTATACCTGGTTCAAAACTTCGGAAAATGAAAAAGACTCTTTTTTTAGCCTTCAGTTTTTTAAGCAGTATCACCCTTTGGGGACAAGTCCGCTTTATCCAAACCAATAGTATTGAGGATTATGAAACCGTTTTAGCTACGGTAAAGCAACAGGATAAATTACTTTGGGTCGCCGTGCACAAAGATCAAGGGGATTTTCGCAAAATGTATTTTGATGGTGTCTTTAAAGACCCTCAGCTCGATCGCATGCAAAGGGCCTATACCCCTATTGCGGTTAATATAGACGGCGAAATGGGCGAGAGACTGTCCACCATTTTTGCCTTCGACGAGTTTCCAAGTTTCCTCATCATGAATAAAGATGAGTTCGTTTTAAGTCAGGTTGAGGGCTACCAAAGCAGCAAGCAATTGAGTGATGTTTTAAATGAGATCGCAAAAAACCCTTATCGCTACGACAGTCTTTTGATGAAGTACAACGACAATACCTTAAGCGATACCGAATGGCGCGAATTACTGGAATTATATGCCCTGAACTTTGACTTCAATAATACCGCCTTACTAGCCCTAGAGTACTTCAATGCCAAGGAAAAAAGCAACTTACTTAATAAAGCCGACCTCCCCCTCCTTTGTGCCTATGGTCTAGACCTCGAAACCCCATATCCACTATTTATTTTAGATCAGCAAGACCAAATTGAAACGATCTACCCAGCTTTTGAGCTAAAGGAATTTCAAATGCAGGCTATGGAATACAACCTTGGGCTTGCTATCAACAATCAAGCTCCAGAACTTTTCACTCAAGCCCTTGAGCTCTTTCTAAAGCCCCCATTCGTAAAAGAGGATAGTCTTGATTTTTACCGTGAGGCCTACCACAGCGCTTACGCCGAAGAAAGCGGTGACTTCTCACTTTACGCTGATTTGGTGATCAAGAAGGCCGATGCTATGGCGCCTGTTTTAGCCGCCGATCTTTTATTTGATGAGGCTTACGCCATAAGCGAAGACTACAATGTGAAGAGCTCCCTTAAAGGGGCCTACACCTTGGCGAGCTATTCCGATCAAAAAGAAGCTTCTTACCGCGCCCGAATGTTAATGGCTTACCTGCAATATTTGATGGAAGACCGCGAAAAAGCTAAGGCCGACCTGCAAAAGGCCCGTAAAATGGTTAGTGATCCCAAGGAATTGCAAAACGTTAACAAACTGGAAGAGCTCATCGACTCTAAAAGCTAAAAAAAGCGGCACTTAGGCCGCTTTCTTATATTATTCAAATTCGTTGAGTGTTTTCTTTATTATCGAAACACAGTCCATTAACTGCTCTTCATCCATTACCAATGGCGGAGCGAAACGAATGATGTTTCCATGAGTGGGCTTGGCCAATAAACCATTGTCGCGCAAACGTAGGCAAATGTTCCAAGCTGTATCACTTTCTGGTGAATCATTGATCACGATAGCATTTAAGAGCCCTTTGCCGCGTACCAGATTAACGATCTTACTTTCTTGAATATACTTATTCATTTCACTGCGAAACAAGTCTCCTAGGCGTCGTGCATTCTGAGCCAGTTTCTCATCCTGTACCACTTCTAAAGCACTCATTGCTACCGCTACCCCCAAAGGATTACCGCCAAAAGTAGAGCCGTGGGTTCCGGGCTTGATAACGTGCATAACCGCATCGTCGGCCAATACCGCCGAAACCGGATAAGCCCCGCCACTTAAAGCTTTACCTAAGATCAACATATCGGGACGTACATAAGTAGCTTCTTGACGCTCGCAGTGAGCCTGACAATTACAATCGCCACACACCGCAAGTAAAGAGCCTGTTCTAGCAATACCGGTTTGGATCTCATCGGCAATAAAGAGCACTTCTTTCGATTTACAAAGGTCACGGGCTGCTCGCAGATAGTCTTCATCTGGGGTTACCACACCTGCTTCACCCTGAATAGGTTCCACTAAAAAGCCCGCTACATGCTCGTCTTCCAAGGCTTTTTCTAGCGCTGAAATATCATTGTAAGGGATCTTTATGAAGCCAGGGGTATACGGTCCAAAACCCTTTCGTGCTTCTTCGTCGTTCGAAAAGGATATGATAGTGGTCGTTCTTCCATGGAAGTTATTCTCTGCCACCACGATCTTAGTAGCTTCTTCGGGATAACCTTTTGCTTCCTGTGCCCATTTACGACAAATTTTGATCGCCGTCTCAACCGCTTCCGCTCCGGTATTCATCGGTAAAACCTTATCGAAACCAAAGTACTCGGTGATGAACTTATCGTACTCACCTAGTTTGGAATTGTAAAAGGCACGACTGGTAAGAGTAATTTTTTCGGCTTGTTCTTTTAATGTGCCGATGATGCGTGGATGGCAATGCCCCTGATTTACAGCAGAATAAGCCGACAGGAAGTCATAATAACGCTTACCTTCTATATCCCAAACATAAACTCCCTCGCCCCTATCGAGTACCACCGGTAAGGGATGGTAATTATGGGCGCCATGTTTATCTTCAAGGGCCATTAATTCTTTGGAACCAAGGTCAGCTTGTGTATTAGCCATTCGTTTAAATTTTAATTTTTTGATGAGAGGATTCGCGGCGCAAATTAGGTAATTTTGCGCGCTCTATGGCAAGAAAATACCTATATCACCGCGGACAAGAACTTGAACTTCGAATTCAAGATTTAGCCTTTGAGGGCAAGGGAATTGCCAAGGTTGAAACCGAGAAAGGCCATTACATCATCTTTATCGCCAATACCCTTCCAGGGCAGCTGGTACGTTGCAAAATGGTAAAGGTTAAAAAGGCATACGCGGAAGCTCGCTTGATAGAGGTTCTAGAATCGGCCTCAGATGAAGTAGATAGCCCCTACCACAGCATTCCGGGCGCTCCATACATTAGTCTTCCTATCGAGAAACAGCGCTATTACAAAGAAAAGACCAGCATTGAGCTTTTCCGCCGGATCGGGAAGATCGAAAAGGCAGAAGCCTTGCTGGATGAATACATAGAATCGCCACGGATCTACCATTACCGCAATAAAATGGAATATTCATTTGCTGCTGTAGTGGCTGAGCTGGATGATGACAAGTTTAAAGATGGCTTTGCCTTGGGCTTTAAGCGTCGTGGCCAATGGTTGGCAGTAGAAAAACTAAATGGAGACTCTGGTATTTTCGATGCCCAGTTTGAAGAGTTCTTGGCAAAATTAAGTAAGCATTTGCAAGCCGAAGGACACAGCGCCTGGCACGGACGCAAACACAGTGGTTTTTGCAGACTGTTAGCAGTGCGTAAATCTTATAAGGATGACCAACTTCTAGTAAACTTCATGACCAGCTCAAGCGAGTTGGACCACTTTAAGGCTGAAGAATTCACCCAGTTATTTACCGACGAATTGGGTGGGCGATTGGCTGGCCTTATTCATACTGTTAATGACGACATTAGCGATCGACCCAAAGCCACCGAAGGAAAACGAATCCTACTTTATGGCAAGGAAACGATTCGGGAAGAAATTAATGGCTTGGATTTCGAAATCAGCATGGAAAGCTTTTTCCAAACAAATCCCGCTTCTGCTCAAAGGCTTTATCAAAAAGCTCTGGACTATGTTTTCGAGAAAGAGATCGAAGACAAGCCCATTATCTTGGATCTATTTGCCGGTACCGGCACCATAACCCAGTTATTGGCACAAAGGGCCAATAAAGCAAAAGTAATTGGAGTGGAGATCGTTCCCGAAGCGGTAGAGGACGCCAAAGAGAATGCAAAGCGAAATGGTATAAGTAATTTAGAATTTTATGCCAACGACGTGGGTAAATTCCTGCTTGAGAATCCTCAGCATGCCGGGAAGATCAATACCCTAACCTTAGATCCACCTCGGGCCGGAATAGCGCCCAAAACTCTTAGAAAGGTGATTCGTTTAGGGGCCGAAAGAATGGTCTACATCTCATGTAATCCTGCCACTCAGGCCCGAGATATGCAAATTTTGGCCGAGCATGGATATGAACTGAAAAAATACAGCTTGGTAGATCAGTTTCCTCATACAGCCCACGTGGAGGCCGTAGCTTTATTTGAGCTTAATCATTAAAAAAGCCGCGTAAAACGGTCCGAATACCTTTTACCGCAAAAAACACAGCCACCAGCATAAGAAGGATGCTTATACCCATCCAGAGGTAATTTCCTTGTCTAGCCGCTGGAAGGCCAAGGGCTACATATAAGGCCGGACCACTAAAGATAAGTGGTAAGGCAATCGCTAAAAAACGAATGCCAGCCGCAATTTTTTCTTTATCAGACGCCATCTAACAAAGGTAAGAAAGCGCGCGCTGTTTAGTAACTTCGACAAAATTTTTCGATGAAAGTTTTGGGAATCATACCAGCGCGCTATCAAAGCAGCCGCCTGCCGGCAAAGCCGCTGGCAGATATCAATGGGAAAAGCATGATCCAGAGAGTTTACGAAAGGAGTAAGCAAGCTTTGGATCAAGTGATCATTGCCACCGATGATGAGCGAATAAAGGCCAAGGCCGAAGAATTTGGGGCTCCGGTTGTTATGACTTCGCCCGATCACAACACCGGTACCAATCGCTGCTTAGAGGCTTATCAAGTTTGGCGCAAGAAAGCTGGAGATTTTGAGGTCATTATTAATATTCAAGGAGACGAGCCTCTTTTAGAGCCTAGTGAATTGCTCGACTTAAAAGCTCTATTTCAAGATCCTTCTGTTGAGCTTGGTACCCTAGTGAAGGCCATCGAAACTAAAGCCGAGTTAGACAACCGTAGCGGTTGTTTCGTTGTCCTCAATAAACGACAGGAAGCGCTTTACTTCTCTCGTCAACTTATCCCATTTTTAAGAGATATACCCTATCATGCATGGCTCGATCATCACCAATTCTATAAACACATTGGACTTTACGCCTACCGACCAAAGAGCTTGGAACGCTTTGCCCTCCTTGCGCAATCTAGTTTGGAAAAAGCGGAAGCATTGGAACAAAATCGCTGGCTTGAAAATGGTGGTAAAATCAAGGTTGCCTTTAGCAAGTTCGAATCGCTTAGTGTAGACACACCGGAGGATTTAGAAGCAATACGGACCATTATCAAGAAGCTTGAAGACTAAGGAACTGCGCGAATTTTTAGACCTCAAGGCCGAGCAATACGAACAAGTGAGTTTTATTGCTTCCGACCCTATTTGCATCCCTCATCGCTTTAGCAAAAAAGAGGATATCGAGATCATTGGATTATTGGTAGCAACCATAGCCTGGGGTAATCGTTTGAGCATAATTAAAAATGGTCACCGCCTTATTGAGCTATTAGATGGTTGCCCGCATGATTTTATTCTAAATCACCAGGAAAGCGACCTAGCCGCAATGGACCATTTTGTTCACCGCACTTTCAACTTAGATGATCTACATTTTTTCCTACGGGCGCTCCAGAATATTTATAAGTCTGTAGGATTGGAAGCCAGCTTTAAGCACCCCCAGGGCATAAAAGAAGGGATAAGCCAATTTCGGCGCTTAATGCTCCAAACTCCGCATCAAAAACGCAGTGAAAAGCACCTGTCTGATCCCTTCAAGGGCTCGGCTGCCAAACGCCTCAACATGTATTTACGTTGGATGGTGCGCAAAGCAGAGCATGGGGTTGATTTCGGCATATGGAAGGATCTTAAAAGCTCGGGACTTTACTGCCCTTTGGATGTGCACAGTGGCCGGGTTGCCCGTAAATTAGGTCTACTTCATCGCAAAGCCAATGACTGGAAAGCGGCTGAAGAACTTCGAGCTAGTTTACTAGATCTAGATCCTGAGGACCCAGTGAAATACGACTATGCCCTATTTGGTCTCGGTGTATTTGAGCAATTCTAATTAGCGGCCCAGCCTTTAATTTCAGCCGAAAGCAAGACCTTAGACTGCGGCGCTTCTAGGGCCAAATTCAGCATCGCTTGGGCAATACTATCTGCTTCGATGGGACGATAGTTCTTTGGCAAAAAAGGTAAGATTAAGCGCATCATAATTTTACCGATTTTTTCACCTAAGCGTGATTCATTGCGAGGACCTAAGATCATGGATGGACGCAGAATATGGCTTTTGATCGCTTCCGCCTGAAGCGCCTCCTCCATTTCGCCTTTTGTACGGAGGTAGAAATTCCCCGATTTCGCATTGGCCCCCATCGATGATACAACGGATATAAGCTGAGCTCCGTTCTTTTGGGCCCATTTTGCCACTTCTAGAGGAATACCATAATCGATCGCTTTATACTTTTCTTCATCCGGAGTTTTAGCCTTAGTGGTTCCAATACAAACAAATACTAGATCCACCTTCGACTCAAAATCCCAGAATCGATCATTTAAAAGATCGCCATTGTGCTCACTCAATTTAGAGTGATCCTTGGCGAGCGACTTTCGTCCGATGGACAGCACCGAAGCAATTTCCTCACTATTTAACAAATGTTCTAAAAGGAATGAACCAACTAATCCACTCGCACCTAAAATTGCGACCTTCTTCATTTAATCTGTATTTATAATTTTAAAGTAATGGCTATCAAGCTCATACTTCCGATAAGCAAATAGGTCGGCGAGCAGTCCTGCTCCGGCCAAACCTAAGCCCAAGCCAATCTGACCAGGCCTAAGTATAGGACGATCATCATTGATGATGGCATTTACAGCAAAAATTCCGGTGAACAAGGCTGCGGCCGAATAAGAGGCATAGGCCATAAAAGGTAAAAGTCCGCGCGCCACTTTGATGCGTTCTATCGATTCAAACTCTATGTAACGGGTACCAAAATTAATTCCTGCACTGTCCCCTCCATTAAAATAGCCCACTTGCCAATAGGCCTCTTCACCATTTTTGATCTCAATTTCAATTTTTTCACCTTGCTTCCAACGCTGCACCGGTAAACCGCCTTCCTTTTGCAGAAGATAAAGGTAGTCTTGCGCCACCAGGTTTGCGGTGCAAAAGAAAATGCTAAGAAGGATTCCTATCGCGCGACTTGTATTCATAATTTATCTTTATTTCCTGCTGGATCGAGTCATTATCTACCTGCCAGTAATCAGGCCCGTACTTTTCGATCTCCTCGCTTAAATCGTCACTAATGTCTTCATAGCTAAAAGCACGTGGAAAGTCTCGCGGTGGAGAGTTTCGTAAATAAACCGCCAATAAAACCCCGATCAATGCGCCTGAAATATGGGCCTCGTGACTAACCCCCTCTTCTATCGGCACCAAGCCCCAAACCATACTTCCGTACAAAAATACCACCAATAGGCTAAGGGCCAATAAATTAGGATGTGCTCTTAAAATACCGCTAATAAAGATAAAAGCGGCCAAGGCATAAATTACCCCACTGGCCCCAATATGATAAGAAGGACGACCCCAGATCCAAATGGCCAGTCCACTAAAGATCCAGGCGACGATTAAAAGTGGTAAAGCCTTCCGGGGATAGAAATACCACAAAGCACCGCTCAATACAGTAAAAGATATTAGATTATTACGCAGGTGCTCAAAACTGCCGTGAATCAATGGTGAAACGATCAAGCCAATTAAACCT
Organism: Croceimicrobium sp.; assembly: GCA_965656185.1. Taxonomy (GTDB): domain Bacteria; phylum Bacteroidota; class Bacteroidia; order Flavobacteriales; family Schleiferiaceae; genus Croceimicrobium. Next base: position 32,838 of record CBFHJH010000001.1, on the reverse strand, counting down.
TCACCTTTCTGAGGGTACACACCGAATTGATACAAGCTTAAATCGAAATAACGGTCCACCACAAAGATCAAGCTCATGAGGGTGGCTAATCCTAAGGGCAGAATAGTATAGGCTTGCTTCCAAAAGGAAGGGGGCTGTATGGGGGAATTTGGCTGCACCTTAGTCATGCTTGGATTTTAAATGTAGTAATTTAGACCGCAAAAACAGTTCCTATGGACGCGCCACTGGCAGAACGGCTGAGACCCAGAAATATCGATCAAATAATCGGTCAGGATGACCTGCTTGGAACAGATGGCCAATTGCGGAGGCTATTGGATAACGATCTTATACCATCCTTGATCTTATGGGGACCGCCTGGAGTAGGAAAGACTACCCTGGCCCAACTCATTGCCGAGCGCTCGGGTCGCAAGTTTTTTACCCTCAGCGCTATAAATAGTGGTGTTAAAGATGTCAGGGAAATCCTACAAAAGGCTCAAGGTCAAGGACTTTTTGCTCAAGGGAAATCGCCAGTTCTCTTTATTGATGAGATCCACCGCTTTAGTAAATCTCAGCAAGACAGCCTCTTGAATGCGGTTGAGAAAGGTATAGTGGTCTTAATAGGTGCCACTACAGAAAATCCCAGTTTCGAGGTAATTCCAGCCCTTCGATCCCGCTGTCAAGTTTACGTACTGTCCGCCCTAGACAAAGCTGCCTTAGAGCAACTATTAGAAAGGGCCTTTGCTGAAGATAGCTGGCTAAAAGACCAGGCTATAGAGGTCAAAGAAAAAGAAGCGCTTATGCGCTACAGCGGAGGCGACGCCCGTAAGTTTCTAAATAACTTAGAATTAGTGGTAGGCCAGCTGGGTAAAGGAGCTAGGGTAGAGAACGAAAAGGTGGAAAAGATCCTCAGCGGGACAGTGAGCAATTACGACAAGAATGGAGAGCAGCATTATGATATCATTAGCGCCTTTATCAAATCTATTCGCGGTAGTGATCCAAACGCATCGGTTTACTGGTTAGCGCGGATGATAGAAGGTGGGGAAGACCCTAAGTTCATCGCTCGACGCCTGATCATTTCCGCTTCTGAAGATATTGGCTTAGCCAACCCTAATGCCCTGCTCATTGCCAATTCATGCTTTGAGGCGGTATCAAAAATAGGTTGGCCGGAAGGGAGAATACCCCTAGCCCAGTGCACCATATACCTGGCCAATTCGCCCAAGAGCAATAGTGCTTATATGGCTATTAATCAGGCGCAAGCCTTAGTGAAACAAAGTGGTGATCTAGCAGTACCGCTCTCCTTGCGAAATGCCCCCACCCAGTTAATGAAGGAGCTCAACTATGGCGATGGTTATAAATACAGTCACGACTATCCGGGGAATTTCGTGGAGCAAGAGTTCCTACCCTCAGAAATTGAAGGAGAAGCGCTTTATAAGCCGAGCGACAATCCGGCCGAAAAAAAAACCAGCGATGTAATGAAACACCGCTGGCCTAAATACTTTAAATAGAACTACAATCCTTAGAAAGAATTGAACTGACGAGTAAGGTCGCTAATTGAAGCACCTTCGGGATCGTCGCTATCTAAGCTGATTTGGAAAAAGTTACTACAGCCATCTGCTGCTAAAAAGTCGATGGTGGCTGAGTTAAAGCTGAGGGGATTGTCTTCACCGGTAAGAGTGGTAGATATAGTAAGGTCAATAATTCCTTCTACCAAACGAACACTACAGGTATTGTCGATTAACAATGGGCTAGTAAGAGTTACGTCCATGGTAAAATTGCCATTATCGTAATCTGCTTGGGTAGAACCACCCGTATTGTCGGCAATGGTATAAGAGTCATCCGATACGTCATTTGGGGTATCAGCACCTTTGGTCCAAGTTAAACGCTTATCACTACTTAGAGATAAGGTCTTGGGACCACCATCTCCATTTTCATCTGCAACACCATCGTCTTGTACCGATAGGTTTTGGATTTGGAAACGGAAAGTTGTGTCGGTAGGAGTACTATTATTGGTAACGGTAATACCACCAGTAACTGGCTTCTCCACGTCACCACTAGTTTCGGAGTAATTCACATAAGCTACTTGAACTTCTGAACCATTATCTAAATAATTAGCACCGGTTAAATTAACCCCGATCTTACCTTTTACTACTAAACCACGAGTATTGGTTCCGGTATTGGTATAATCCAGGATATAATCATAGGTACCATCGGGGTCTACCTTAAATTCAGCATTATCGATGGTAAGTGGCAAGGTTTGTCCTTCGTCGATGGCGCGCATCGCCTCGTCCACATTCTTGAATAACTGACTAGCCGTAGCTTCTGCATTAACGTAAGCTTCGCCCATGGCAGCTTCAAGTTCACCTATAGAGCCTAAACCTTCTTCGTCGCAAGCGGTAAAGCTCATTGCGGCTAAGGCCAAAGCTATTAATTGGTAATTGATCTTTTTCATGATTTGGAGGGATTTAGATTAATAATTTATGGATAAACTGGCTACCTCTGCAGCCTTTTCTTGTTCTTCTTCTTTTACTTCTTCTTCCTGTTCTTGCTTTTTCTTCGCCTTACGGCCGTAGAATGTAAAGTTTAAACCAACTCTTAAATTGGTGGTCTGAACGCTCGCGTAATCAGCCGCCATCACATTGTCGGTCATTAAATACAATTGAACTGGACCTAATTTCATGTCGAAGCCTGCACCGATATTATGCATCGTTCCATTAATAACGCTATATCCAGCGGTAAATTGGAAGAAGCGGCCCCAACGGCCTACGTAATTGACACCATAGTCATTGAACATCTCCCCATTCCAGATACGGGTATGGAAGAGAGCTCCGAAACTATGCTTAGGATTTAAATGGTAGTTAAAAGAAGCAAAGGCACGATTCATCAAAGGACGGCTGTAACTATTACCATCCTCCTCTCTAAAATTGAAAGCGGCTTCTAAACTATCTACCGTGGCATTGCCTACATTACTGAAATCATCTTCACTTAGGTCGAATTCAATTCCTTCAAACTCGAAATCTCCTTCACTCACGTAATCACGGTTGAAACTATTGTAAGTAATGGTGCCGAGATCTAAAAATGAAGCACTCACGTCCATTTTCTCATTGATCTTATAGAATACACCAAAATCCCAAGCTAATCCTCGATTATCGGGCATAGCGATGTCCATGATCTCCTGATCATCGAATGATTCGAAAGCCGATGGACCCGAGCTCCTAACTAGAATATCACTGGTGGCAATCAAATTGTAATTGCCATCATTGCGCAAACTCAAGTTCATCCGGTCGATGTAGGCATGTTGCTGGGCGAAGATATACTTGGCCTTGAAACCGAGGATCAAACGATCGTCGAGCAATTTGTGTTGATAACCTACATAAATATCGGTTCGATTAATTGTTTCAAGGTCGAAGGTGTTCAAGTCTAATTCGGTCACACTACCATTGCCACTGAACAATACCTGGAACAACTCATAGGGCAGATCCATTTTAAAGTCGATGGTTTGGGTAGCTCCTAAAGTAACAAAGCCTTTACCTGCTTTAAACCCTACTCCTAGCAGCTCAACTCTGTTATTCAAGTTAAGCTGACTGCTTTCATCTAGGTTGGTACTTAAGCGACGTAAGTTCTGATTGATATTGGTCTCTGCCTCAAAGATGTCTACTAAAGCAAAACCAGAATTGTGATAATGGGTCGAAAAACCCGACAAGCCAGGTAATCCAATATACCATTTTGTCTGTTGAGGATAGGCTGGGTTGGTATGATGAACCTGTGGAATCGCGTTAAAGTTGTAGAGCAACATATCGCTCTGGGCCTTCACGCCTAAGGCCACTACCATAATTAGACCCAGGGAAAATAACTTTTTCATTAGTCGTTAGAAATTTGATAGTTACCTCTAGCCTGAATGGCCGTTTGAATTTTTAGATCGTAGTCGTCGTAAAGCTTTACGCTGGTCTGACCACCATTGGTGGTATTAACACGAGCCACGAATCGCAGATCCTTCATCAATAAGAAATCGGCAATGAGATCCTCATCGAAAACAACGGGGTTTTCTTGGATGCTTGGTCCACTAACCCGACCATTAGCATCAACACTAGCAGCATTTAACAATGGTAACTCAAAACCATTGATGCTATCACCTTGGGCGTTAATGAAGGAAACGTCTAAGATAAGGTCGAATGGCAGACGATTCTCTGAACGGAAAAATAAGGTCATCTCATCGAGATTCTCAAAGCTTTGGATTTCAGCACCTAGATCCTCCACTACCTCATCCAGGCGCATGTCTTCCAGGCGGAATTCAAGTGGCACATCAACTTCAAAGTCAAGAACCACATTCGAAGTATTGGAAATGAAGTTAGGGGTGGCGGTTTGTCCGTTGGGATTAACCTGGACCGCGCCCGAGTAATAGATCTTATTAGGTATGTTCGCAAGGAATTCTGTGATCTGCGAATTATTTGGATCGAGGGTAATATTCGAAACCGCTTCCACGCCTGGGGAAGGTGAAGCAGTGATCTCGAAGGGAGCCGCATCCAAGGCCACCCGATTTAATTCAGCATTCTCTCCAATAAACTCAGTTTCGATCTGCAGTGGTAATCCCACGGTAGAGCGGGTATATAAGGTCAAGGTAGGATTGGTCAAGTAAAAACCACCGGCAAACTGATCAAATCCATTAATGTTAAATTCAAAATCGCCGGGAGGTGCCGCTTGAACGCGATCCCCAAAATAACCCGTAGCTACTTCGATCTCAAGATCTTTCAAAGCAAAATTGAAATTATAAACATCCCCGGCTTGCACCGCACTGGTATCTACCAACTCTACCCCGATGTCCAAGGCATTAGCAGAAGTTCCGCCATTGGTAAAGTCGAATATCATATTGTTAATGATGGAAGAGTCTACGGCAGTTGTATTGCCCGCTTCCAGACGAAAGGTATCCGCATAAGTCTGACCATTAATGGTAGCATTACGCAAGGTGAAAACAAAGCGCGCATCACTACTGGGGGCATTAGGGCCATCTATAGTAATTGCAATGGTACCGTTAGAGAAAGTAGCATCGTACAGCTGGGCTCCTGCGATGGTTCCCAAGGCTACATTTAAATCGAAATTTGGTTGGGTCTTCTCTACTGGTAGGCCAATTGGATCCTGATCAGGAATGGTCAAGATATCGTCGATTTCATAAGTGAACACTGAATCCTGGCGGTAATAAATGCGCAAGGCATTATCGGGATCTACGACCAAGGTAGAATCCTCGACATCCGAAGTAAGATCAGCCAGACTTAAGGTTAATGAGGCGAGTGGCACTTTGGCTGAACTTTCAAAGACCACGTCATCGATCATATCGAAATCTAATTCCTTACTACAAGAAAATAGGCCTAAAAAGAGGGCAGAAAGAATCCCAAACTGAAAGAGCTTGGAGCTTCGTTTACGGTTCATGTGGGTTAAAATTACTTCCAACAAATATGCAAAATTGAAAGCATAAGTGCCAGATAATGTGCGTAAACGACAGATTTTAGTATATAAACGACATAATACTTTTTCTACCTAAAGTATCTTCATCTCGGTACGTCGATTTTGAGCACGTCCCAATTCCTTGTCATTACTAGCGATTGGCTTAGAACTACCAAAACCTTTATACTCTAATCGCGATTTGCTTATTCCCGAGGCCACCAATGCCTCAAAAACGGCTTTTGCCCGGTTTTCACTAAGTTTTTGATTGTGTTGATCCCCTCCTTGATCGTCGGTATGCCCTTCTAAACTCACTTTCAGCTCCGGATTCATCTCTAAAAATCGTACCAACTCATGGATCTCATTATCGCTCCGAGCGTCGAGCTCATAAGAGTCCGTATCAAAGAAAATGTTCTCTAAGACTACCGATTGCCCTTGTTTTAAAGGAGTGAGTTCTACCAATAAACTCAGGGCCGATTCTTGGTCTTGGTTCCCCAAAGCAAAGTTTTTAGAGTAAAATAAATAGCCGGGCTTAGCTACACTCAGTCCATAATCTGATTGTGCGGGTAGAACAGCATAAAAACGACCTTGCCGATTGGTCGACCCCAATACCACCCGGCTCGAATCATCTAGATTCCGGAATTCCAAGGTGGCTTGCAGACTTTCTCGACTTTCGATATCGATCACCTTGCCTTTTAAATAAGCAATGGGAAGCGCTCGCGCCGGTGGAGGTAATTCAAATTCATAGAGGTCTAACTTCCCTTGACCATCTTCCAAAGCATCCGAACTGAAAAAGCCCGTTTTACCGTCGGGAGCCACGATTAAACTGAATTCCTGAAATGGAGTATTGATGGGCTTCCCTAAATTCAAAGGTTCTCCCCATGTACCGTCGGCTTGTCGCTCGGAGACAAAAAAATCAAGATCCCCCATCCCGGGATGGCCATTACTGCTAAAATATAAATGTTGATTGTCGAAGTGAATGAATGGGGAGGTCTCTTGTCCACCCGTATTGATTTGACCAGGCACGGGCTTTGCCTTGGTCCATCTCCCCTTTTCAAAGGTCGATTGATAAATATTCATCCGCGAGTCATCGCCGTTACGACCGCGCACGAAATAGAGGGTTTTACCGTCTGGCGCTATCGAAGGTTGACTCTCCCATAGATTACTATTAATAGCCGGACCCAAATTAACAGCCTTGGACCATCGACCCTGGGCATCTAAAAAAGAGGCGAAAATATCGCAGCTCCCAAAGCCATCGGGCCGATCACATGCAGCAAAAAAGATAATATCGCCAAAGGCATTTTGACTTTGCGCCCCTTCATTTCCCCGTGTATTCAATCGCCCGGGTAATAATTGAGCCGATTGCCATTCGCCACTAACACTATCACGGATGGTAAACCAAAAATCTTCATCCAACTTTTGCCCTTCAAGCTTGCGGTGGGTAAAAACCAGCGTCCGCCCATCAGCCGAAATAGAAGGGAAGTATTCTAATTGATCTGTATTTACTTTGGGGCCTAAATTCTGGGGATCATAGGGGTATTGATTTTCCACCACTTCTTGCGCAAAGCGGGCGCTTTCTATCTTTTGCTCGATCTCATCAAAATACCGCTTATTCGCTCGAGGATGCTCCAAATAAGACTCGAAAAACAAGATTGCCTCTTCGTATCGTTCTAACTCAAATAATAATCGACCCTGAAAAAGATCTAAGTAATAAGGAGGATCATAATTACGCAGCCGCTCATATTGCACCAAGGCACTATCTCCCTCTCCCATGATCTTGTATACATCAGCCTTCAGCAAATAAACATCACCAAAGGTTGGATCTTCTTCCAAGGCATCATTCGCTGCTTCAATGGCCTTTTCATACTCCTGAGAACGCGCATACTGGCGTGCCTTAGTAAGATCGCGAATGGCGTCATCACGCTGTGCCTGAAGCGAAATGCTAAAACAAATTAAAAGGGCAAAAATTGAGAAAAGGGAACGCATAGGATTTATCTAGAACAAGAACCATACAAATATGATGAAAGCTGCTAGAAATGCCTAGCATCTGTGATTAAGCTTGCCCTAATCGCGCCAAACCCCCATCTTTCCTGCTTGATAATCCATAAAAGCTTGTTGGATCTCCGCCTGCGTATTCATCACAAAGGGACCCTGTGCGGCAATAGGCTCATTTAAAGGCTTAGCGTGGCCGTAAATAATGTAGGTGTCACTTTGGGCCTTAATATTTAGCCTTTCGGCGGATGGATCCAATTGCACCAATTGCCGTTTACCTATCACTTGTCCTTCCAATTCGATTTCTCCGGAAACCAAATAGAATAAAGTCTGTTCATTAGCGGCAAGATCCAAGTCTATTTCTGTGTTGGTCTCCATCCTCAAAGTAGACATGAATTGAGGGTATGGACTTTCAACCGGACCGCTTTGCTCGGCCCAAGTTCCGCAGATCAGATCGAGCATTACGCCCTGCTTTAATTCGATGTGTGGAATTTGACTTTCCTTTATTCCTTGATAATGGGCCGGACTATTCTTCTTTGCCGCGGGTAAATTGATCCATAACTGAAGGACCTCGATCTCCCCTCCTTCTTTTAAGAATTGCTCAGAAGAGGTTTCTGAATGAACGATTCCTGCTCCAGCGGTCATCCATTGTGCGCCGCCTGTGGTAATACGACTGCTAAAACCCTCGCTATCTTTATGAACCAGCTCCCCTTTAACAATAAAGGTAAGCGTTTCGAAACCCCTGTGCGGGTGAGGACCAAAGGGTAATCCATTGTTATTAGGTTCAAAATGTTCTGGTCCGTGGTGATTGAGAAATAGAAAAGGATCTAATTCGTCCATGCGACGCTGTGGTAAAGCTCGCCAGGTTTTAAGGCCCGGCATATGGGCGGGGGCCGCATCTATGATCGATTTAATTTTTTCCATACCCAAAGAATACAATGCAAAGTAAAATGTTCAAGAGCGTAAATTATATGCTTATATTTTTATCATTCTTTTTATTTTAGCAAAAAAAATAACCGGAGGATGAAATCATTAGGAGCCAATATTCGCTTTTTAAGGAAGTCCAAGAGCTGGACACAAGCAAATTTAGCCGATAAATTAGTTGTAAACCGCAGTCTGATCGGAGCGTATGAAGATGGTCGGACCGAACCACGATTAGACACGCTCCAAGTGCTTTGTCATCTTTTCGACGTATCCTTAGAAGAATTACTCTACAAACCGCTAGACAAACAAGCTCCGCGAGGTGGAAGACGAGAATACCCCCTGCGGGTATTACCGATTACCGTGGACCCTAATGGAGAGGAGTTAATTAGCCTAATCCCGCAAAAAGCAGCAGCCGGGTACACACAGGGCTATGCCGATAGCGAGTACATCGAAGGTTTGAAATCGATCAGTTTACCCCTACCCGAACTACAACAAAGCGGCTCTTTACGTATTTTCCAGATCGAGGGTGACTCTATGCTCCCAGTGCAGCCTGGCTCTTATATCATCGGAGAGTTTGTTGAAAATTGGGAAACCATCAAAAAAAACGAATGCTATCTATTACTCACGCTCAATGATGGCATCGTTTACAAACGGGTAGAAAATGAACTGACTCCAAATAACCGGCTTTTACTCAAATCCGATAACCGCGATTACAAACCTTACTACCTAGACGCTCTGGAGATATTAGAAGTATGGCATGCCAAGGGGGTGCTTAGTTTTCAGGTTCCTACCGAGAATGATATCCAGGATCAAAATTACCGCCAGATGATGCAAAACATGGAAGAAATAAAATCGGAGTTAAAAGAATTGAAGCTGCAGATGAATGATCAAGGGGCGCGGTAGTCAAACCCATATCCATAATCCTTTTTCTAGCCAAGAATACCATCAAGATCCTGAGTATCTAGAGCATTTAAAACAGGATGGGGAAAATCCATTTAGCGATCAAAAAACTAGCTTCACTCTGGTGCAGGCCAAGAGCTTGGTCAATGAAGTAAAGAGCCCCGACATTGGTCACCGCTGGAGCCTGAACCCCTATCAGGGTTGCGAACACGGTTGTTCTTATTGTTACGCCCGCAATAGCCATAGCTATTGGTCAATGAATGCCGGTTTGGATTTCGAAAGGAAAATTCTGGTTAAGGAAAACGCCGTCGCCCTACTTCATCAACACCTAAATAAAAAAAATTGGCAGGGCGAACCCATCATGCTCTCGGGCAATACTGACTGCTATCAACCATTAGAAGCAAAGTTAGGCCTCACTCGAAAGCTTCTTCAGGTATTTTTAGAATACGGAAACCCGGTAGGAATCATCACCAAGAATGCGCTCTTAAAACGCGACTTCGACCTTCTGAAACCTTTAGCGGAAAAAGGCTTGGTACAAGTAGCGATTAGCTTGAACAGTCTCGATGAAAAACTGCGGCAAAAAATGGAACCTCGCACTGCTAGCGTAAAGCAAAGGCTCAAATTAATCAGTTCTCTCCGAGAATTGGGTGTACCCACCATGGTAATGATTGCCCCCATCATCCCAGGGCTTAATAGTCATGAAGTGATGGCTATTAGCAAAGTTGCGGCTCAAGCTGGTGCCTATACTATTGGCCATACCCTCCTGCGACTTAATGGTCAATTAGTGGAGATATTTAAACCCTGGTTGCAAGAACATTATCCCGACCGCAGCGACAAAGTCCTAAACTTGGTCAAGGAGTGCCACGGCGGCAAGCTCAATGATTCCCAATTTGGCCGGAGGATGAAAGGCTCCGGGAATGTCGCCAAACAAATTAAGCAAAGCATCAACCTAGCGAAAAAAAAACACTTCCCTAAGGCAAGAAAGATAGACTACGACCGTAGCCATTTTAAAGCCATTCCAAAAGGCCAGTATAGTTTATGGTAATCTAAGGCATATGCCTTATTTCTATAGGGAGAGAATATATTTACATTAGTTAAAAATTTAATTATGAGGCACTTATACTTTCCCTTACTTGTCATTCTAGGACTAAATTCCCAAGCGCAGTGGGATTCGTGTGGGGTTACCAATGGCTTAAATAATCCCTCTATCGAGGCCATCGATGCCTTTTTGGAACACCAGGGTCGACTATTCGCTCACACTTTCTTGAAAGGTATGGTTTACTCCGACGATTATGGCGATAATTGGACTAGTCTAAATACGAGCTTTACCGGTGCCCCAAGCTTTATTTATGAATTAGATCAAAAATTGTACGTCTCAACATCAGTAAGTGGCGCGGCCGGTGGCTACCAATATTTTAGCACCGATAAAGGGCTAAGTTGGACCATAGACACTTTGGGCATGCCTGGAAGTGCCGTTAATGCCAGTTATAAAGCCTCGGTTATAAAAGCAGAGATGCTTGGTGATTATATTTTCTATCAGTTTAACATACCCAATGCCTTTCAATGGCGACATAAAGACTCATCTGTTTATCACGTAGATGCCTACGCCAACATTAATCAAATGAGTGGTTGGGATATTGCTAATGATACTTTGTGGGCGGTTAAGAGTGGCGCCTTCGAATTCCTCACAATACCAAAATCGACTTATACCGTGCCCGCTAACAATAACCTACCCCTAATTGCCAGTAGTCACATTTATAAATCGGGAGGAAATATTTTCGTAGCTGGAAACGACTTTAATCTTGATTGGGTTTTATACCGCAGCGCCAACTCAGCTCAAAGCTGGGACACCATTTACTTGCAAAATTTACTAGGTACCGGTGCATTTGGTTTGAAAAGGGGAGTAAATCGTATTTATGCCATTGGCGATAAAATTTGGCTTAGCCCGACCTCTAAAGGTCAGAATACTCGAACCGAAATCTTTTTTTCGGACGATCGCGGTAATTCATGGACCGTAGACAGCCTGAACTTACCAATAGATCCATTTGGCACCAACGCTGTTCGTGTGTTCCAAGAAGCAGGAGGCTATATGTTTGCGGCGCTGAACTTTAAAGATGTTTATAAGAATGGGCAGGGCAATATCGGCCAAACCAAGAGCCCTCTCCATAAGTTGAAGGTTTATCCCAATCCGGCCCACCGTGCCTTTCAGATCGAATCAGATTTGGACCTAAATAGCATTGAAATACTATCCATGGGAGGAAAGTTAATGTACCGTTCCGTAGCACAGGCGAGCTACTCGATCGCTGATTTCCCTTCCGGTATTTACCTGCTTAAAATGAATACGGAGAATGGAGTATTTACCGAAAAATTAATGCTTACCCACTAAAGCCAGTTAAACAACAAGTCTTGTGTTAATTCAGGAGCTAAGCTTTTTGCTACCGGACAGTTTCGACCGATTCCTTCCAAGACTTTTCTCATTTTGGCGTCACAATCCGCTTTTAACTTAAAGTGGATGGTGATGCCATTTATTTTTCTTGGTGCATTGCCCATTTCCTTTTCGACGCTTGCGCTGCACTCCTCTATTTCAAAGCCTTCTTGCTGAGCCCGAATACCCATCACCGTAATTGCACAAGAGACTAAGGCACTTGCCACCAAATCGGTTGGAGAAAAAGCCTCACCCTTGCCTTTATTATCGAGTGGGGCATCGGTAATGATCTCCTTTCCCGAACGGATATGTTGTAATTTAGTACGAAGTGCACCTTGATACTCTAAATTTGAAATTCTTGCCATGTCTGCTTTGTGATTAAATTATAATTAAAAGCTATAGTTATTTTAATCTGATAGTTACCGGCTAATGTTACTTTTGTTAAAAATCAAGATATATGAGATTACCAATAATAAAACACGCGGTAGACTTCATCGAAGCTAATGATGAAGACTGGGTTAACGAAACTATTGAATTATTAGAGCATATGGCAGATGCCAAAGGCATGAAAGACGAAGAGCTTGAAGTAATTGGCGAACTAATGTCTAATTTTTACGGTGCCTTAGAGGTGCATAAAGACATTCAATCCGGCACCAGCCGAAAAGAGGCCCTAAATAAATTTATGGAACGAGTAATGGGGTCCATCAACTAAAGCTATCAAGCGATCATTTTAGAAAACCTTCCTTGGGAACTTGGGTTTTAATTAGCAACTTCACCCTATGCAAGGACTGCGTTTTACTCAATATTCCGGTAAAGGAAAAAGTACATTTGAAAAGCTCCTCGATGTTTTCAAGGAACTTTTATTGCATACCTCCGGCGATGTGGATGAGGCGATCGATTGGCTCCGAGAGCTTGATCAAGAATATAATCTGAGCACCAAGGATTACACCATCGACGACTTTATCGAGGACCTTAAAAAGAAAGGGTTTCTACGGGAAGAAATAGACGATGGCACAGGTCCCGGTGGATTAAGCATGACCGCTAAAACTGAGCGTTCTATTCGCCAGAGGGCCTTAGAGCAGGTTTTTGGTAAGCTTAAAAAGAGTCAGACCGGTAATCATCAAACGAAATATACGGGGCCAGGCGATGAAACAAGCAGCGATCATCGACCTTTTCAATTTGGCGATAGCATCGATCAAATCGATATGCAGCAGAGCGTTAAGAACGCTTATGCCAATGGCGGAATCGATAATTTTAGCATTAATCAGGACGACTTAGTAGTTGAAGAACAGTATCACAAAAGCCAAGTTAGTACGGTGCTAATGATCGATATCAGTCATTCGATGATCTTATATGGCGAAGACCGCATAACCCCAGCCAAACGAGTAGCACTGGCTTTGGCAGAGTTTATCAAGCGTAAATACCCCAAAGACAGTTTGGATATCATTGTCTTTGGCAATGATGCATGGCAGATCAGTTTAGAGGAGGTACCTTATTTAAAAGTTGGACCTTATCACACCAATACGGTAGCTGGTTTAGACCTAGCCATGGACCTCTTACGCAAGAAAAAGAATGCGAACAAGCAGATCTTTATGATCACCGATGGAAAACCTAGCTGTCTGCACGAAAGAGATGGTTCATACTATAAAAACAGTTTCGGCCTAGACGAATATATCGTAGGCAAATGCTACAATCGAGCCGCCGCCTGCCGAAGAGCTAATATCCCCATTACCACCTTCATGATCGCCCAAGACCCTTACCTCCAACAGTTCGTAGAAAACTTTACCCAGGCCAATAAAGGCAAGGCTTTCTACACTGGCCTGAAAGGTTTGGGCGAGTTTATTTTTCAGGATTACGAAAACAATCGCAAGCGAAAGATCTAATATGGATATCAACAAAATCAAGACCCTCGGCGCCCTTAAGAAAAGCGGCTACCAATCCAAGGATATAAAAACAGAACTAAGAGACAACCTCATCAAAACCCTAACGGCAGGAAAGACCGTTTTTGATGGGATTCATGGCTATGAAAATACGGTGATTCCCGACGTGGAGCGGGCGATCTTAGCCGGCCATAATATTAACTTCCTTGGTCTGAGAGGGCAGGCTAAAACTAGAATGGCAAGGCAAATGACCGCCTTACTGGATGAATATATTCCCGTGATCGCTGGCAATGAGATCAATGACGATCCCCTCAATCCGATCAGCCGACAGGGACAAGATCTTATTGCCGAAAAGGGGGATAACTGCCCCATTAGTTGGCTTCATCGAGATGAGCGTTATTATGAGAAATTAGCCACTCCAGATGTTAGTGTGGCTGACCTTATTGGCGATGTCGATCCCATCAAGGCAGCTAACCTCAAGCTTCCATACTCCGATGAGAGAACCATTCATTTTGGTATGATTCCTCGGGCAAATCGGGGCATCTTCGTTATTAACGAGTTGCCCGACCTACAAGCCCGTATCCAAGTGGCTCTATTTAACATCTTACAAGAAGGCGACATACAAATTAGAGGCTTTAAACTTCGGTTGCCTTTAGATCTGCAATTCGTGTTTACCGCAAATCCGGAAGATTACACCAATCGAGGCTCTATCGTAACCCCGCTTAAGGACCGTATCGGCAGCCAGATTCTCACCCATTATCCAAAAGACATTGCTACGGCAGCCAAGATTACCCGCCAAGAAGCTCGTTTAAATCCAGCGCAGAGAGAGCGGGTAGAGATACCTGAAGTGGCTTTGTCACTCTTAGAACAAATTGCTTTTGAAGCGCGCGACAATGAGTTCATCGATGCTAAAAGTGGGGTTTCTACCCGCTTGACTATTTCGGCATTGGAAAACTTGATTAGCACGGCCGAAAGACGTTCCCTGGTGGACGGAAGCAAGCAAACGCAGGTTCGCTTAAATGACTTCATGGGAATTATCCCGGCCATCACCGGAAAAGTAGAATTGGTATATGAAGGTGAGCAAGAAGGCGCGGGTATCGTAGCCGAAAATCTGATCGGTGCGGCAGTGAAGAATTTACTCCCCGAATACTTCCCTCCTCTCGATAAGCTGAAGTCTGGCGATGCGCAAAACCCCTATCACGGACTTTTAAACTGGTTTAGCCAAGGCAATACAGTAGACCTCCTTTTCGAAGCTAGTGATAGCGATTATCGAAAGACTTTGGAGTCAGTGGGACCATTGCTACAGATCGTGGAAATGAATCAATCTAGCGCTAGTGAGAGTGACAAATACTTCTTGATGGAACTGATTCTTTGGGCTCTTGCCGAGCATGCCAAGCTGAATAAAGAAAAGATCGAGGAAGGCTTCAACTTCGCCGATCTTTTCGGTTCCTACTTAAGAGGTGGCGAAATTTAATTGCAATGCTCGTGACTTCGGGCTAGTATGGCGGCATACTGGGCAGAATCTAAGAATTGGGGTTCATAAGTCTCGCCCAGGCTACTGAGGTTAGAGCTAAAGGCTCGTAGGTGATTCCGTGAGCCACATTGAAGCTTGGTAAAAACAGCAATTAATTCATTGTTCGTTGAGGCATCAATATACTCTTGCAAGTCAACGATATCGAGGTCCTCAATAGTAGCTCCTACATAAAGGGCTGAAGTGCCACTCGTTGCTCCACTTGATATAAATTGATCATAGAAATGTTGTAGATCGGCATCGCTAAAGACTCCAGGCTGAGCTATGGCATAAGAAATACCATACTGATCCAATAAGCTTGCAATAGCATTCATATGTACCTGCTCACTTGCTGCAATATTGGTCAACGGTTGAAATTGATAAATACTGTCCAAATAGCGATAGGTGTCACGAGCCAGCTTTTCTTCCTCCAACATAAATAACAAAGCTTCGCGGTCCTCTACCGAAATATTGGAGTTAAGGTTTGGTTCTGTTGCCGTAGATTCTTCCTTTTCACAGGCCCATAAACTTGCCGCGGCAAAGGCAAGTATTAAGCCATTTCCCAGGTAATTCTTCATCACAAAATATTTAAATGAAATTTCGTGAAGAAGTTTCAGAAATACCGTGATTTGTATTACTTAGGGTATGCGATGCATTTTAAAATCATGCATCTGGCTTAGAAAGAGGTATTGGTTCTCAAGCCCACCGTCTTTGATACGTTCAAACTTAAAGCCGGTACTCCGACCAAGTGACGGCTCTAAATGATCGAGCATAAATGGCCCCAAACCCCATAAATTCGACAAGAAATAATAGGCTGCGTCGAAACCTTGAAGGGCAAAAGGACCAGCATCGGCCTCATTTATAGCCCGAAACCTCATGATCAATGCTTCTGTTAAACTATCCTTATAATTCACATTTCGAACCTCATAAGTAGCATAATTCAAGGCATCTAGATAATGGAGCTCCATGGTAGGCATGTTCAATACCCGCGGACTTGCCACCAATACTACGGTGCTATCCCTTAATCCGTATAATTTAGAAACCAAGTCGGTAGTAAAGACCGGTTTATTGCTAAGCAAGATCACTACCTTGGCAATACTGTCTTTAGGACCAAGGCTAAAACTCCTACTATTCTGCAATTCCTCACAGTCTAGGATATTATTGATAAAGCCATGTTCACGCGGATTTAGATAAGCCTTTATCGCCTGGGCCTGTTTTTTTTCTTCCTCAGTGCCGCAGTGCGCAAAAAACACCTTTGATTGCGGATACTGATCGTTTATTAAATCAGCGATACGCTGGTTTCGCACCTCATCCGGTGGCACCATTTGCACTAAATAAGGCTTATTTGCGACCTCAACTGCTCTACTCAACGGACTAATAATGGGAACTTCCGGAAGCTCCTCAGCAAGCATTTCCACGTTTTTGGAATAGGCTGGACCGAATACCAAGTCGATCTCATTTTCCTCCATATCGGCTGCGATGGCCTTTATACGATTGGTATTGCCTTCCGAATCATAAACGCGGAGCTTTAAGTTCATTCCTTGCTTTTTCAGCGAATCGGCCGCCATTTTCAAACCCAGGTAGAACTGCATGGCCATCTCACTATCTCGATGGGCCTCAAAATTGCGGTAGTCTAAGGTATCTGAATATAAATAAGCGCGGAAAGGTAGAATTACGCCAATGGTGTAACGCTCATTACTATCGATTGCGGCACTATCAATGGGCAGGTCAATGCTATCCGGCTCCAGAGAATCAGGCTCATTAAGTGCGTCCTTTTGTGCCTTGGTGTCGTCCGAAACTGAACTAGTATCCTTAGGCGTTTTATCTTGGTCCTTCAAAAGTTTCTCCAACCAAGATAGTTCCTTGGATTCCTCCTTCTTAGGCATAATGATATAGCGCCCTTGCTCCAGACCTTTCTTAAGCTCCGGATTCAAATCGATCAACTCTTCCTCCTCTACAAAGTAGCGTTGTTTAAGACTGAAAAAAGTATCTCCCGCCTTAACCTTGTACAGAAAATACTTGCTATTGCCGCTACCGCTCACCTTTGGGGTATCCTGCACTGCCGTTGGCGCTTCCGCTTGAAGCACTTCTCCTTCAAAAGGTTGCTTTTTCGCTTTAGGCTTTGGCTTGCGATTTAAGGGAAACTTCAACCACTGATCGATTCTCAAACCATTCTCCGCGCTGGGATTCAAAAGGTAAAGACTATCTAGGCTGATCGAATATTTTTTAGATAAGGAATAAGCGGTTTGTCCCACCGCCACTTTATGGTAAAACCAATCCTCATCGGCATTAGTAATGTCTTCGGTGCCCGTCTTTTGGTCAGCCTTGGTGGTTTGATCTTCTTCGCTTGGTTCAGATTGAAGCTTCTGCTTAGGTATGCGTAGGACCATACCCGCTTTTAAACCGCCTTCTTGAAGGGCGGGATTGGCCAATTCTATCGAGGCCATACTTCGATCGTATTGCTTAGCGATCGAATAAAGGGTTTCTCCTTCGCTTACTGTGTGGTAAAAATAGCGGCTCGAATCTCGCTTTTCTTCTACTTCCTTTTCCTCGGCCAAACTCAATGACTTTGGGTCGGGTATTAAAAGCTTGGTTCCGATTTTAAGCCCATCTGCTTTTACCTCAGGGTTGAAACGTAGGATATCTTCTGGTTTCAAGTCGTACTGACGTGAAATCCCATAAAGAGTCTCTCCTTGTTTGACCTGATGAATACGACTACTATTCTGCCCCTTCAGCGTAAAGCCTAGAAACAGAAAGCAGAAAAAAACAGTGATTTTTGCGATATTCTTTATTCCCATTCGATTGTTGCCGGTGGTTTAGAGCTGATATCATATACCACACGGTTAACGCCTTTTACCCGGTTAATTATTTTATTCGAGGTCTCCGCTAAGAACTCATAGGGCAAATGTACCCAATCTGCCGTCATTCCATCAGTACTCTCTACTGCACGCAGCGCTACCACTTGCTCGTAAGTCCGCTCATCGCCCATTACGCCTACCGATTGTACCGGTAATAAGATCGCGCCGGCCTGCCAAACTTCGTCATAAAGATCATGTTCTTTAAGGCCATTGATAAAGATGGCGTCCACCTCTTGTAATATGCTAACCTTTTCTGGGGTAATGTCACCCAGTATTCGGATGGCCAAGCCGGGGCCGGGGAAAGGATGACGACCTAAGAGGTTATCGGCAATACCCATAGCGGCTCCAACCCTCCGTACTTCGTCCTTAAATAAGGTGTTCATGGGCTCTACCACCTTCAATTTCATAAAGTCGGGTAAGCCGCCAACATTGTGATGCGATTTAATAGTAGCCGAAGGTCCTTTTACCGATACTGATTCGATTACATCGGGATAGATCGTTCCTTGAGCAAGCCAGTCTACTCCGCTAATGGCGGAAGCTTCCTGATCAAATACCTCTATAAATACGCGGCCAATGATCTTGCGCTTCTTCTCAGGATCTTTTTCTCCCGCTAAGGCTGAAAGGAACTGATCGCTTGCATCCACTCCTTTTACATTTAAGCCCATTCCTTGGTACTGCTCCAAAACATCCTCGAACTCATTCTTGCGCAGCAATCCATTATTCACGAAAATACAGTGTAGGTTCTCCCCGATCGCTTTCGAAAGCAATACCGCCGTAACTGTACTATCTACACCACCACTAAGGCCTAAAACTACTTTATCTGATCCCAATTTGGCTTGCATAGCCTCTACCGTATCTTCTACGAAAGAACTGGGTGTCCAGTCTTGTGTGCAAGCACAAATATCCACTAAGAAATTACGGATCAATATCTTACCATCGGTACTGTGATATACCTCGGGATGAAATTGAATTCCATAGGTATCCTCTCCTTTGATGTGATAGGCCGCAACTTTTACGTCGCGGGTACTGGCTATCAATTGGAAGCTCTCTGGAATGTTTAAAATCGTATCACCGTGACTCATCCAAACTTGAGAATGGCTAGGCATCCCCTTCATTAAAGGAGAGTCATGGTCGAAGCTCTCTAATTTGGCCCTTCCGTACTCGCGGGTTTCCGAGGCTTCTACCTTACCTCCTTCGGTCTTCGCAAGATACTGGGCCCCATAACACACTCCTAGCACTGGCATATTCCTGCGAAAGGCACTCAAATCGATCTGAGGGGCTTCACTATCATTTACCGAAGAAGGACTGCCGCTAATGATCAGACCTTTGAAATCGGCATCGATTTCTGGAATATTATTGTAGGGGTAGATTTCACAGTACACGTTTAACTCGCGTACTCTTCTGGCTATCAACTGAGTATATTGAGAACCACAATCGAGAATGAGGATTTTTTCTTGCATGCCGCAAAGTTATTTCATTTTGCGTCAACCGAAAGGCATATTCTGGCTAAGAGCAAGAAAATTTCAACAAGCGATCCTAATAAATATTCCCCTAGAACTGAATTTAGTAATTTGCGGCTCATCAAAGAACCAAGCATGCGCATCCTTAAACTTGTCCTTATTATCCTATTGATCCTCTTTGGGATCTACGTAATTATTAGCCTTTTCTTGCCCTCCGAGGTCGTTGTGCAGCGGAGCATCAATATCAAGGGTTCCAAAAAAGCCGCATTTGAACAGGTGGTCGATTTCCGCAATTGGGAAAATTGGTCGCCCTGGTTAGCAAAAGACCCCAGCATGAAATTTAGGTATAACGAACAAACCACCGGACAAGGGGCTTCTTATTCCTGGACCAGTGATCAGGACGAGGGTGGCAGTCAACGCATTACCAAGGTCGTGGAAAATGACTCGATCAAGACCCACATTATTTTTAATGGTATGGGAGAAGCAGATGGATTTTGGTCTTTTAACAAGGTAAGCGACAACCGCATTGAAGTAACCTGGGGTTTTGTTACCAAATACTCCTTCTTTATGCGCATCTTCGGCAGCCTTTTTAAAGGGGCCATTGCTGGCGATTTTGAAACCGGTTTGGCTAATATTAAATACCTGGTAGAAAGTCAAAAGGTAGAAACGGTGGAGAGCCCAGTGATTACAGTTGAAAAAGACTCCATCCCCTTTTTTAGTATTACCCAAACGGTAGATATGGCGGAATTTGCGGAGAACGGTTCAGAATACTTCGCCAAGAATTACACCAAGATCATCAATTACCTTGGGAAAGACATGCAAAAGGTGAAAGATGCCCCCTTCGCCATTTACCACGAATGGAACGAAGAAACGCGCCAAACCACCATTGAATTCTGTATCCCTATTCTTACCGATCTTGAAGAGCAAGATGAGATTCAAAAAAGAGTGCTCTCTGCTTCTAAAGGCTTAGAAGTTGATTTCTACGGACCTTACGAGCTCACAGGCAAAGCTCATCAAATGATCGAAGACTATGCCTTGGAAAATAAAATCGAGTTGGCGGGCATCGGCCTAGAATTTTACGTAACCGATCCCAGCGAAGAGCCGGATACGAATAAATGGCTTACCAAGGTGTACTATCCAACATTATAAAAAATTGATCTAGCCGTGAACCCTGACCATTGGTCGGGGTTTTTTATGCTGAATCATCAACAATCCAAATTTTGAAGCGATTAATCCTACTCTGCCTCCCCTTTTTAGCGAGTTTATCCCTCCAAGCCCAAAAAGGTAAAATAACCGGTCGTGTATTCGACGAAATCAACAATGAGGCCTTGCCCTTTGCGAATGTGGTGATAGAGGGAACCGAAATTGGCACTACTACCGATCTCGACGGTAATTATACCCTCGAGGTAGCACCCGGTCTTTACAATGTAACTGCTTCATTTGTTGGTTACCGTAACAAAACGGAATACGAGGTTCAAGTTAGTCTCTCTCGTCCACGTGAACTCGACTTTCGTCTGAGCGAAAACAGTGAGACCTTGAAAGAGGTAGAAGTAAGTGCTCAGGATAAAATTACCCGCAAGGTGGAAAGTCCCGTATCGGTAAGCACTCTGGGCATTAACGAAATTCAGCGTAATCCTGGGGGGAACCAGGACATTTCCTTGGTTATCCAATCTTTACCCGGTGTAGCCTCCACGCCCAATTTTAGAAACGATATCATTATTCGTGGTGGTGCTCCTAATGAAAACAGCTTTTTCCTCGATGGGATCGAAATTCCCAGCATCAATCACTTCGCCACCCAAGGCTCTAGTGGAGGTCCGGTGGGCCTTATAAATGTGAACTTTATTAGAGAAGTAGACCTTTATACCTCGGCCTTTCCAGTAGAAAAAGCCAATGCTCTGAGTTCGGTCTTGGACATTAAATTGAAGGACGGTAGGAAAGATAGGATCGGTGGCATCTTTCAAGTGGGCGCCTCGGAAGTGGGTCTAACCCTAGAGGGACCGATCAATGAGAAAACCACTTTTTTGGCTTCCGCCCGTCGGAGTTACCTCCAATTCCTTTTTTCGGTTTTAGAACTCCCCTTCTTACCCACCTACAACGATTTTCAATTTAAGGTAAAGCACAAATTCGACGATAAAAATCAGCTCACTATCCTAGGCCTGGGTGCGATCGATCAATTTCAATTGAACCTTGACGCCAATGAAACCGAAGCGCAACAATTTCAATTGGCATTTTTACCGGTAAATGAACAGTGGAACTATTCGATCGGTGCCAAATACACCCGTTTTGGCAAGAACTCCTATACCAATTTCATCTTGAGTCGCTTTATGTTGAATAATACCGCTGTGAAGTATCAAGACAATGATGAGAACCTCCAGCAGCTGTTGGATTACCAGTCACGTGAAATCGAGAATAAACTGAGGATCGAAAACTTTTACCGCGGCGGCGATTGGCGCATTACCTCTGGTTTTGGTTTTGAGGAAGCTAAATATATTACCTCTGAGTTCGATCTGCGTGTCGCTCCTGGTGCTGCCCCTCGTGATTATGAAACCGACCTAAGATTATTTCAATATTTTGCCTTCGCTAATCTTAACCGGAGTTTCTTTAGTGAAAGAATCAATTTGAACTTGGGCCTGCGTTTAGATGGAAATACCTTTAACAGCAGCACCGCCAATCCCTTAAACCAAATTTCACCCAAGCTTGCACTATCTTGGAATATTAGCCCCGAACTAAGTTTTAATACCTCCTACTCCATCTATAACCAATTACCTCCCTATACCACCCTTGGCTTTAGAGATACCCTCGGTAATTTGGTAAATGAAGATCTGCAATACATCAATACCCAGCATATTGTGGCGGGCTTTGCCTATTACTTGCCATGGAGCGCTAAGGTGAGCTTAGAAGGCTTTTATAAAATCTACGACAACTATCCTTTCCTTACCGAAAGGGGCATCACCCTGGCCAATTTGGGTAGCGACTTTGGCGTGATCGGTAATGAACCGGCGCAGTCAAGTTCCAGTGGTAGAGCCTATGGCCTAGAGTTCTTATATCAACAAAAGCTCTACGATGGTTGGTTCGGTACCTTAGCCTATACTCTCGTGAAGTCGGAGTTCGAAGATGCCCAAGGGAATCTGGTTCCCTCTTCTTGGGACAATCAGAATATAATCACCCTTACCGGAGGTAAAAAATTCGGTAAAAACTGGGAAGCCGGAATCCAATACCAATTCTTAGGTGGCGCACCTTTCACCCCAACCGATATAGCAACTAGCTCGCTAGTGAATGTGTATAATGTGAACCGACGGGGTTTACCTGATTGGAACCGCCTAAATGAGTCCCGATTCGATAACTTTAATCGGGTAAACGTAAGGATCGATAAAAAGTGGTTTTTCGAAAAATGGGCGCTCAACCTATACTTAGACGTTCAAAACCTTCTCGGGCAATCGGTAGACGGTGAACCTCTATTAGCCTTAGAACGCGATGCCCAAGGAGACCCAATCATCCTTAACCCCGGCGATCCGGCAGACCAGCAACGCTATGCCACCAAGTTGCTTGAGAATGGAAATGGTACGCGAATTCCATCGATCGGAATAATCGTTCAGTTCTAATTTAACAGCTCTTTAAGCGCAAAAGAACAAGATTCGACAAGCCTAAGGTTCTTTCTGTCAATACTTTAGTCATGAAACTAAAATTAAACAGAAATGAAAAAGCTTATCTTATTCGCCGTCCTAGGCTTGAGCCTAAGCGCCTGCAACAAAGAGAATGAAGATCGTCAGTACCTAAATGATGGTCCTACCAAAGTGGTGAGTGACACTCAGGGTGACCTCAATCCTAATGATGAAATAATACGTGAAGAGTGATAAAAAGGTCTCTTAGGAGGCCTTTTTTTGTTTGCTGATGATATTGAGAGGAAAGCTTAGGAGCACTACTAAACCACAACCGATCACATTATACCAGAGGTATTCTACATTAAGCTCTCCAAGCATGGGCCACTGGTATACTTGAGCGAAATGAATCAATAGCACCACCGACTCTGCGATCAGCGCCGCCCAGAATACCCCGCCTCGAATTCTTTTCAAGAAGAAGGCTACGATGAAGATTCCTAAAATAGTGCCGTAAAAGAGAGAGCCTAGGACATTCACCATCTCGATCAGATTATCGAACAAGTTCGCCACCAAGGCAAAGGATATGGCCAGAATACCCCAGAAGACCGTAAAGAGCTTAGACATCACCAATTGCTCTCGATCGGTGGCCTCCCGCTTAAAGAGGCGATTGTAGAAATCGACCGAAGTAGTCGTAGCTAAGGCATTGAGCTCACTGGAAGTAGAAGACATCGCGGCCGAGAAGATCAAAGCAATGATCAAACCCACAATGCCCACCGGCAAGTAATCCATTACAAAGGTCAAGAATACATAATTGGTGTCCTTCACCTTAAAGTCAGGGTTCGATTTGAGTAGTAATTGCTTGAGTTCATTTCTTATTTCACTATCTGCTTCCAAGCGCTTTAAAAAGGCATCGCGACTGAGGGCTTCTGCTCTTAAACCACCTTCTTCCAAAGCTAGTTCATATTGCTCTCGATTGTTTTGAAGTTCTTCATAATTAACACTATAGCGCTCCTCAAGTTCCAGATACTCCTCCTTATGCTCACTTTGCGCCAGGTCTTCCAGGGCCACCTCATTAAAGAAAATCGGAGGCTTTACGTAGAGGTAAAAAACGAAGACCAAAACACCGGTGAAGAGGATAAAGAGCTGCATCGGTATTTTTAGCATAGCGTTAAACATCAAGCCTAACCGGCTCTCCCGAATATTTTTTCCGGTTAAATACCGCTGGACCTGACTTTGATCGGTCCCGAAATATGAAAGTGCTAAAAACAAGCCTCCAGTTAAACCGGACCATACCGTATAGCGTTCATTGAGGTCAAAATCAAAATCTAAAACTTGCATTCTTCCGGCGCTTCCCGCTACTTTCAGTGCGGTTGCCATATCGGTAAAATCACCAATTCGGTAGACTAAGATCCCGAAGGCAAATGCCATTCCCAACAGGATGATTCCCATTTGTAATTTCTGGGTAATACTTACCGCCTTACTTCCCCCACTAACGGTATAGATGATCACCAAAATACCAACAAAGAGATTGGTAAACTGTAGGTTCCAGTTTAAGATGGTAGAAAGAATAATAGCTGGAGCAAAAATTGTGAGACCAGCCGCTAAACCTCGTTGAACCAAAAATAAAAAAGCAGCTAATAAGCGGGTTTTTAGATCGAAACGTTTTTCAAGATACTCATAGGCCGTATATACCTTAAGTTTATAATAGATCGGAATGATAAAAGCTGCGATGATCACCAAAGCAATGGGCAAGCCAAAATAGAACTGGACAAAGCGCAATCCGGATTCGTAACCTAAACCCGGTGCACTCAAAAAAGTGATCGCACTGGCTTGGGTAGCCATTACGGAAAGACCGATCGTAAACCACTTCATTTCATTGCCGCCCCGCAAGAAGTCATTGAGATCCTTAGAGTGCCGAGTACGCCAAGTGCCATAGGCAACTATAGCGAAAAGGGTTCCGAATAAAACGATCCAATCTACCGTATTCATTTAAGCGTAGTAAGCGGTAATGAGGTAATAAAAGATGATCTGTAAAAACAGAAAGATGAGCACCATGCTATACAATTGGCGCCATTTATACTTACTCTCCTCCATTTTGGTAAGATATTAAATTGGCCAATAAACGGTAAGCTCCAGGCACCCCGGCCGGCAGTTCCCGGAAGAAAGAGATACCGGTGTATATAAAGGCGCCTTGGCCGTGATTGGCGATCAGAAGGCCGCCTAAGCGATCGGGCTCACTTTGATCGTGCCACGCGATCGGAGCCGCATAGGCTTCATCCCAAGAATCGGCGAAGTACAAACCTCTCTCTTGCACCCAGCCTTCAAAGTCTTTTAGGCTAATCTTATTGGGTTCATTTAAAACCGGGTGCTCGGGCAAAGTAAAACGGGGAGCGGCCCTTTCTTCGGTCACCCTTTCCCGGCTGATTTTAAAAGGATAGGGCGCAAAATCATCTCCTTGAAAAGACCGGCTGCGCGTGTTGTATTGTACGATCATGGTTCCGCCTTGCTCCACATAGGCCATGAGCTGTTCTTGTCTATTCCATAACCAATCTTGGGTATTATAAGCCCTGATTCCCAAGATCACGGCCTGGTATTGCTCTAAGTCGGAAGTACGCATTAGCGTTTCATCGAGGATATCCACTTGGTAGCCCATTTGGGCAATGCCCTCTGGTACTTTGTCGCCGGCACCAATGATATAAGCCACTCGCTCACCGCGCTTTTTAAGGTCGAGAGGAATGAGCTTGATAGCGGGATCTTCCAATAGCACGCGTTTATCAATATGCGAATAGTCGATCTCTACGAGTTTCTGCAAGGGCTTTAACTTGTAAGACTCACCTGATATATCCTCAGACACTTGCTTTAGGTAGAGCATAAGGTCCGTGCTAGAATTCCCTGCCTTGGGGCTGATCTTGACCTTTTGCGAAATCACTTGGTCATTGGCATCGAATTGCAGGTCAAATTGCTGGGGTTCCAGTTCCCAGCCCTCTGCTTCGAGCATAATGCTGTAATTCTCTGGCGCGAAAGCGCGAAAATCCAATTCTATTTCTTTGGCCTTGGCATCCAGGAAAAATAACTTACTGCTCTTGCTACTGGCAGTGAGTTTCGGCAAAACGGCCAAGGGACGCTCGATCTCCCCTTCCACTCGATCGGAGAACTTATAACGTGCGGGAACGCGTAATCGAAATCCACGCTCTCCGAGCATTACACTCACACTCACCTCATAAACCGGGGGAGTTTCGGCCATACCAATAAACTTGGTATCGCGCACTTGAAACATCGCGCCATACTCCTCGCGCAGCCAATAAGGCTGAGAAGTAGCCTTATGAGGAATCTCCAATTCAATTTCTTGTTCTAAAACCTCATTCTCTATCAGCTCCACTTCCTGGTAATTGGAATTATAGGGTTGTCCCCAATTGGTTCGTGGATCGGCGATCCGCACCTTGAGCGGACTGCGTTGAATGGCTCTAGCGGTGAACTTCATGCGCTCGCCCGCCACGGCAAATTCCTCTTGGGCCAATAATTCCAGCTTTAAACCAAGCGCATCAGCGGCCAGCTGACTTAATCCGTCGAGGAGCCACTGATAATGCCAAGCTCCTCCGCCGGCTTTAGGTCGAATAGAGTAAATCGCTTCTAAAATGGCGGGTAACATAGCTTGAGGCTTTTGTGGATCGAAACTAGTTTCGATCGAGGCCAAAAGCTGGTCCCATTGCTTAAAACCCTTGTCTTGCCAAGACATCGGTAAACCATCAAAAATATTTTCGCCATCAACTGATCCCTTCATCAGCTTCAAATACTCCTTCTGACTACCACGGGCCACCGCCACTCCAAAGCCTTGACTCTTATGCTGACTGCGGCTGTAGCTTGCCAGTTCATTACAGGAAAGGCCTAGTTCCGGCAAATAAGTGCCCACATCTACTACGAAATAGGAAGGATCGGACGCGGCCAAACTATCGATATTGCGTTCCCACCAAGAGGAGTGATTCCAAAAGATTCGATCTACCTGCCAGGCTTCGAGCTGGTGCTCTGGAAAGGCCTCGGGATCGGCCGCTACATCAAAGGCCTCCAGAGCGATCATGGCACTGGCGGTATGATGACCGTGACCAGCGCGACGATCGGGCGGAAAGCGAGTGATGATCATATGGGGTCGAAACTGGCGAATAACCTTCACCGCATCGCTAAGCACCTGCTCGCGGTCCCATTGCTTAAAAGTTTCCTCTGGATTCTTACTGTAGCCAAAGTCTACCGCTCTACTGAAATATTGCTTCCCTCCGTCTATATTTCGGGCCTGCATTAACTCTTGAGTCCGTAGTACCCCTAATTGAGCGCCCAATTCGGTGCCGATCAAATTTTGACCGCCATCTCCCCGCGTCAAACTGAGATAAGCGGTTTCGGCTCCAATGTCATTGGCAAGCCAAGAAATCATCCGAGTATTCTCATCATCTGGATGAGCGGCTAGATAGAGTACTCTTAAGGGATTCTGTAATTGGTTTACGCGATGCAATAAGTTTGAAGATGACTTCTGCTGAGCTTTGGCAGAAAGTGCGAAACCGATCAACATGATCCCGAGAAGGTACTTTTTCATAGGAGGTATTTTTTGGAAAGCTCAAAGCTATCAATAATTAAAGAAGCAAGGAAGCTCATCGACCAGCTCGATAAGAAATAAGCCCCCATTATTAACTATTAATCAAATATCTATCCAATCCTAAATATAAGTTAAATCTCATCCTTTATCTTTACGGCATAAGATTTAACCCTATGCGAAAAATTCTACGTTTGACGTGGGTATTTTGTCTGGTCTCTGCCACGGCATCTGCTCAAAGTTTCAATCAACCTATTTTATTTGCGAATGAAACGGTTATTGCCTCGGAGCATAACCTGAATGAAAGAGTTGAGTTCGGCAATTACCACTACGTGGTGGTACAACATCCTCAGTTAAAATTGAAAGGTGATTTTTATGGTTTCGAGACCATGAATTACGTACCTAAAAACGCAGCTTTCGCTCGCGTAAGTCTAGCCGAATTTGAAAACGCCAAAAACAAGCTGGAAGCAGCTGGCGGTAATGTATTGGAAATTGCAGATGCCTGGCGTTTATCGGAGGCGATGTATCTCAACAACTATCCCGAATGGGCTTGGGCGGGCGATGGCCAATCGATGGTGCTCTGGCTTACCTACTGGGATGGCTTAGCCCATTTAGAAGTCTTACAAAGTTTGCAAGCCCAAGACATTGAAATCTTGCAGGAGGTACCCAATGATCGTCGGATCCAAGTAATCTTCGATCCGGAAAATATCGATCAATTATTGGCTTTAGGCTGTCTACAATACATTGAAGAAAAATACGCACCTGGTGAGCCGGAAAACTTTACCGCTCGCACCAATCATCGTATCGATTACTTACAACAAGAAGTTAATGGTGGCTTAAATTATGATGGCAGTGGCATCATGGTGGCCCACAACGATGCTGGCGGTATTACCGACCACATCGACTTTAAAGGTCGTTTTTCACAAAATGCCGGTGGTGCTGGTTCCGATCACGGTGATCATACCGCTGGTACTATTTCCGGGGCAGGAAACCGCGATCCTTATGCCGTTGGTATGGCGCCAGGCGCAGATATGTTCTACCGCGAATATCCGGCTAACTTGAATAATGCCGATAATGTTTACACCACCCTCAATGCTCGTTTAACATCGAACTCATTCAGTAATGGTTGCAACCAAGGTTACACCTCATGGTCGCAACAATTGGATAAAGATGCTAGCGACAATCCTTTGATGTTGCACGTATTCTCGGCCGGGAACAATGGAAGTTCTTCTTGCGCTAATAACTACGGTGCTGGCATTGGCTGGGGTAATATTACCGGTGGTCACAAACAAGCGAAAAACGTAGTTACAGTTGGAAACGTGACCCGTTTAGACGGCTTAGCGCCTTCTAGTAGTCGCGGTCCCGCTAGCGATGGCCGGATTAAACCCGATGTGGTAGCAGTAGGTACTCAGGTTTATTCAACCACCGATGCCAATGGCCCAAATTCTTACAATTCTAAAACTGGTACTTCTATGTCTTGTCCGGGAGTTACCGGAACCCTGGCGGTATTAATGCAGGCCTATAAAGACCTTAATAATGGTAACGAAGCAGAAGGTGCCCTTTTAAAAGGTATCATTCAGAATACTGCCGATGATCTAGGAAATGCAGGTCCTGATTACCGCTTTGGTTATGGCCGAATCAACGCCCGTAATGCCTTTTCAGTGATCGAGAATGGATCTTACACCATGGATAGTGTTGGCACTGGCGACTCGGTAGTGGTTAATATGACCATTCCAAGTAATACGGCGCAGGCTCGCTTTTTCTTGATCTGGGCCGATCCACAAGCACAACCCTCTGCCGCTAGGGATTTGGTAAATGACCTAGACCTAGAAGTAGACTATAACAATACTACATACCAGCCATGGGTCTTAGATCCTACCCCTAATGCTACCAATCTTAATAGTTTGGCTACGCGCAACCGCGATAGTCTCAACAATATGGAGCAAGTAACCTTAGACAATCCTACCGCTGGTACGGTTAGCCTCAAGGTGAAAGGTTTTAATGTACCTCAAGGTGATCAAAAATTCTATCTGATCGCTTTTTACGAAGAAGATAAACTAGAGATCACCTACCCTCTACCGGGAATGGCTTTGGCTACTGGTAGCTCTCAATTGATTCGTTTTGACGCTCCTCATGCAACGACCCATGTGATCGATTACTCCACCGATGGTGGCGCCACCTGGAACTTGTTGCAAAGCACTTTTAACAATAGCACACGTACGGTAGCTTGGAATGTACCTGGTTTTACCAACGATCAGATCTACCTAAGAGCTAGATCTAGTCAAGATACTGCTATTACCGGTCCTATTACCATTGCTCCGGTACCAAGTAATCTGCAGGTTGTAGCTTCTTGTCCGGATAGCATTAGCCTTGATTGGGGCGATGTTAACAATGCCAGTGGCTACGTGATTTACCGTTTGGGAGCCAAATACATGGATTCGATCGCTTATTCCGACAGTAGTTATGTTACCGTTCCTCATAGTCCACTAGGTACCGATTGGTATGCCGTGGCCACCGTGGTGAATGATACTTCGATCGGCTTCCGCAGTGAAGCTATCGAAAAGCAACCGGGCGTCTTCAACTGTGTTGTGCCTAATGACTTAGCGCTCGAAGCGGTATTGGCTCCTGGCAATGGAGAAATTCCCGATTGTGCGGCCGGACCAAATGTAGATCGTCCTTCTGTGCTGATCCGCAATACCGGCAGCAGCACTTACAATACCATTACCGTAGGTTATGAGCGTAGCGGGGCAACTCCCAACGTGGAAACCATTAACCGCACCGTAAACCCTGGTGATACCATCGTTTACTATTTCAATAATCGCCTAACTTTATTGAATAATGTAAACCTAAATTACCGCTTCTGGATCAGTGCTAGTCCAGATGGAAATGCCTTTAACGATAGTTTAGATATTACGGTACGTCGCGTAAACACCGGAGCACAGATCGATACTTTACCTTACTATCAAGACTTTGAGGCCTTCGTGAATTGTTCTGATAATGCCGATTGTGGCGCTACTACTTGTAACCTTACCGAAGGGTGGCATAATTCTCAGAACTTCCTAAGCGATGATATCGACTTTAGAACGCACAATGGTACTACCTTTAGTAATGGAACTGGTCCTAACTTCGACCACAATCCGGGTAATTCCAGCGGTAAATACCTTTATACGGAAGCATCGGGTGGTTGCGATAGCGCAGCGGCCTTATTACTTACTCCATGTTTCGACCTAACTGGAGCTTTCCGCCCTCACGCTACCATATATTATCACATGAATGGATTAGACCAAATGGGCCGCTTGGCCATGGACGTGTATGACGGTGAGCGTTGGCACTTAGACATTGCCCCTCCGGTAGTAGGCAGTCAAGGCGCCCGTTGGGAACCACTTACCGCTGACTTAAGTGCCTTTAGTGGTAAGACCATTAGCATCCGTTACCGCGCTAAAACTGGTCAAGGATTCCGCAGTGATATTGCCATTGATGATTTCAGCTTGGTAGATAGTTCTGGTGTAGGTCTTAGTGAAAACGCTTTAGCCTTAGGCCTTAAAGTATATCCAAACCCTAGTAATGGACTTTTCACCATAGAGTCTATTCAAGAATTGGATAGAGAAAGTACCGTTCAGGTTCGCGACCTTCGTGGACAATTGATTTGGTCTGCTGCCTTCGAAGCTAACAAAGGTCAAAATCGCATGGAAATAGATCTGCGCGACTTAAGTGCCGGCGTTTATCTTATCGAAGTTCAGAATGATAATGAAACGGCAAGCTTACGGCTAATTAAAGAGTAAGTGAAGCTCCTATAGAATAAAGCCCCCGCTCCTTATAAGGAACGGGGGCTTTTTATTTTGCATGTATAACTAGGCTATACCTTCTAGATCTATACTAGCGTTACTAAAGACTAGTTGCCCCTCTTCCATATCTAAAAGGATCGCATCATCCCGATTTACCTTACCAGCCAAGATCTGTTTGGATAATTCATTCAATACTCGCTTCTGGATCACTCGCTTGACCGGCCTTCCGCCAAATTGCGGGTCATAACCCACTTCTGCTAAATAATTCACCGCGGCATCGGTTGCCTCTAAGCTGAGATTTTGTTCGGCCAAATTATTTTGCACCTGCTTTAACTGTAAGCGCACGATCTCACGCACATCACTTTTTTCCAGCGGCAAAAACATTATGCTTTCGTCGATACGGTTAATGAACTCCGGACGGATCGTCTTGCGCAATAGCTGCATCAAGTCGGTACGGGTATCTTCATAGACCTGATACTTATTATCCGCTGTAATCGTATCGAAACGCTCTTGGATGAGATTAGATCCAAGGTTGGAGGTCATGATCACAATGCTATTGCGGAAATTAGCGAGACGACCTTTATTATCGGTTAAGCGCCCTTCATCTAAAACCTGTAATAAGATGTTAAAAACATCGGGATGGGCCTTTTCGATCTCATCCAGTAATACTACAGAATAGGGTTTACGGCGCACCGACTCCGTAAGCTGCCCCCCTTCGTCGTAACCTACATAACCGGGAGGTGCACCAATGAGCCTGCTCACAGAGTGACGCTCTTGATACTCACTCATATCGATCCGGGTCATCGCATTTTCGTCGTCAAAGAGAAACTCGGCCAGGGCCTTGGCTAGTTCTGTTTTACCCACCCCGGTAGTTCCTAAGAAAATAAAGCTACCGATGGGACGGTTTTTATCTTGTAAACCAGCCCTACTGCGACGTACCGCGTCACTCACCGCCAAGATCGCTTCTTCCTGACCAACAACCCTCTTGTGGAGCTCCTGCTCTAAGTTCAAAAGCTTTTCCCGTTCCGACTGTAACATCTTTCGCACCGGAATACCGGTCCAACGGCTTACTACGTCTGCGATGTCTTCCGAATCTACTTCCTCCTTGATCAAGGCATTCTTATTCTGCAGCTCCGCAGCCTCAGCCTCAAATTTACGTAGGCGTTCTTCGGCTTCTTTAAGCTTGCCGTAGCGAATTTCGGCAACCCGTCCATAGTCACCACTGCGTTCCGCTTGCTCAGCGCTTAGGCGTAAGCTTTCCATTTCTTCCTTGGCGGTCTGAATGCCCTCTACGATCGATTTTTCTGACTCCCATTTAGCATTCAATGCTTGTCTTTCTTCGTTGTAGGAAGCTAATTCTTCTTTAATGCTAGCTTGCTTTTCAGGATCGCCTTCACGCTTGATCGCTTCCAATTCGATCTCTAATTGCATGATCTTACGATCTAGCTTGTCGATTTCCTCTGGCTTCGAATTAATTTCCATTCTCAACTTAGAAGCTGCTTCGTCGATTAGGT